>CAVZFW010000004.1:0-231488 GCA_963774705.1 uncultured delta proteobacterium | reverse complement strand
ACCAGAAATCGCAAGCGCGATCGGATACTCGACGCCTGCGATCGCGAGTTTTACAAGCTCGACGAGATTACGCACCGGCTTTTCGCCTATATCGAAACGCATCAGGATCGGATCCAATTGATTCGCGCCGTGCTGCCGCCCCGTGAGCCGATTCCGCAAATCGGTAACGCAGCGAAGCTTTTCATACATCTGACGCTCGCGAAGCAACCGGGACTGACCCTCGATGGGGCGCTCCAACTTGCGCGTGAATGCGCCGAGCAGCAAGCGATTGCCGCGACCGACGCCGAATTGGAAGGCGCCGCAGTCTTATTCGCTTTTTCCCGTGCCGTCCGCTCGCATGATTTGGCCGCCGCCGAACCGTTGGCGCCGCGGGCGTTCGAGCTGATGCGCGCTGACACCGTGCACTCCGTTATGCACCGCGATTGGGTCTTCCAATTGATCGACGCGGCGAAGCTTGACCTCGCGGATACTTCGACGCGCGCTTACCTCGAGTACCTGAGCGAATGCGATCAGGCCGCGCGCGGTACGTATAACCGGATCCTGTTTTGGGCCGAGGTCCTCAAAAAACATGCTGACGCCGTGCCCGCGTCAATCGAGTTTTTCCGCGCTCACTTCCGTGCAATCGATCTCGACCAGCCGCTACCTCCTCCTCGTTACCTCGAACGTTAGCTCCTGCGCGCTAAGCGCGCGTACGCCGGTAGCGATTTCGCGAAGTCTGCCGACGACGCTCTTCCAAACGGGAAGTCTGAAACGGCGAAGCCTTTATTCAAAGGAGCGATTCGCTGTCACGATCGGCGAGCGGCGCAACTCTCGCTTGAGACTGAAGCGCTTGTCACCGCAATCGTCCAAAAGTTCATCGCTATTCTGAACCGTCAGGCTCGCGTAGCCTTGGAATAGGGGAGCCGTCAACCCGATGGGGCCATCGGCGTCCCTTTCTGCTCGAACTTTGAACTGCTGGTGCACGATGAAAATCGATATCGATCTCAAGGCCGGATTTCTGCAGGAACTCAAGCGCGAAGTGCTTGCAACGCTCTCACCCGAGGAACGCGCGATTATCGAGGTTTCGACTGGCGAGATGGGCAACAAGCCCGACGCGGTCAAGCTCGGCTGGCTGAAGATGCGCACGAAAACGGCGTGGACCAAGCAGCAATACACCCGCGCGCTGAACGAAGTGATGACAAAGCTGCGCAAGGAACTCGAATCGCAGGCTTCAAAAAAAGACTGATCTTCGAAGCAGACTTATCCAGCCAAAGCCTACCCAAACATTTACGATGCTCGCACCGACCATTCGTTTTGCCACCGCCGCCGACGCCGAAGTTATCCTGCGCTTCATCCGCGGGCTCGCAGCGTATGAACGCGAACCCGATGCGGTCAAGGCGACGGCTGCTGGATTGCGTGCGCAAATCGAGAGTGCCTCGCCGCCGTTCGAATGCCTCATCGCCAATGACGGCGACACCTCGCTCGGTTTCGCCCTGTTCTATCGCAGCTACTCGACCTGGCTCGGCCAGCCGGCGCTTTTCCTCGAAGACTTTTTCGTCGAAGAAAAATATCGCGGGCGCGGCGCCGGGCTTGCACTGATCAGAGGCCTTGCTGGGATCGCGCGCGAACGCGGCTACTCGCGGCTCGAATGGCGCGTGCTCGACTGGAACGACCCGGCCCATCGCTTCTATCGATCGATCGGCGCAAGTCCGATTGACGAATGGACGGTGTGGCGCGTCGAAGGCGATGCCCTCGAACGTCTGGCGATCGATCGCGCGTAGAGTTCCGCGCAATTCACGAAGTTCGGGCTTCGATTTGTGCGCCGCATTCGTCATTTTGAAAATCAAGACGAGAGTTCGGGACCACTGTTCATTCTAAACGAAGTCGATAGTTCACCGCAGTTGTCATTCTGAACGAAGTGAAGAATCCCTGATCCGGGACGCGTTTGTATAAGGTCCCCTAGACGCGATCCGCAAGACCGATCTACCTAATCAATTGTGGGAAGTTTGTAACCTTTCAAAGGTTTCATAGCTCTTTCTCCTGTGGAGGTTAGGCTTCGATGCGGGCGACGCGGCGCTTGCCGACTTCCAGTATGCGATGCTCGCCCGGGACAAATTGGAAGTTCGCGTCGGTGACCGTCTCGCCGTCAACTCGCACCGCGCCCTGGCTCAGCAGACGGCGCGCCTCGCTGGTGGACGGCGCGAATTGCAACTGCTTCATCAGCTCGCACACCCATAGCGCCTCGTTGATGCGATAGACGGGCACATCTTTGGGAACTTCGCGCCGCTGAAACTTGGTCTCGAAGTATTGTCGCGCGGTCCGTGCCGCGGCCGCGTCGTGATATTCCTCGACGATCGTCGTCGCCAACCGCTTCTTCGCTTCCATCGGATGAATCGCGCCGGACTTGATACCCGCCAGTTCCGCCACGTCAACCTCGGTGAGCAGTTCGAAGTAGCGATGCATCAGCGTGTCCGGAATCGACATCAGCTTGCCGAACATATCCTCGGGCTGGTCGGTCAGGCCGACATAGTTTCCGTAGGACTTCGACATCTTGCGCACACCGTCGAGCCCCTCGAGCAGCGGCATCGTCATTACGACCTGCGGCGGTTGCCCGTATGCCCGCTGCAGCTCGCGGCCCACCAGCATGTTGAATTTCTGATCGGTGCCGCCGAGTTCGACGTCGGCCTTCAGCGCCACCGAATCGTAGCCCTGGATTAACGGATAGAGCAGTTCGTGCAGGAAGAGCGGTTCCTGCTTTTCGAGCCGCCGCTCGAAGTCGTCGCGCTCGAGCATGCGCGCGACGCTGAGTTTCGCCGCAATCTCGATCAACTTGCGCGTATCGACCGTATTCATCCACTCAGAGTTGTAGCGGACTTCGGTCTGCGCCGGATCCAACACCATCGAAACCTGATTCTGATAGGTCTTCGCGTTGGCCTCGATCTGTTCGCGCGTAAGCGGTTTGCGGGTTTCCGATCGGCCGGTGGGATCGCCGATCGTTGCCGTGAAGTCGCCGACCAGGAAGATCACTGTATGGCCGGCGCGCTGAAAATAGCGCAGCTTCTTAAGCGCAATCGAATGGCCAAGGTGCAAATCCGGCGCGGTCGGGTCCAATCCGAGCTTGATCCGCAGCGGACGCCCGTCGGCCAGCTTCGCCGCCAGTTCGGCAGGAGAGATTACTTCGACTGCATGGCGGCCGAACCGATCGGCTCGTTCGCGGGCTTCATCCTGGGCTTGGTTCTCGTCGGCCGGCAATCTCAAAACTCCCGTGCGAAGGAAATCATTCGGCGAGCATCCAGCCTATAGCAAAGAAAAGCGCGTGGAAATGAAGCGTTTGCGCAACGGCAGTCGACGTCACAAAACCTGCGCCGGCATTTTTTGATTGCCGGATAGCTGTGGACGGATAACTCGGAGCGGGCGAGGGCGGCGGGTTACAGTTTGTCGAGCACCATCACCAGTAAAACCACCGGCAGGTAAATCAAGGATACCTTCATCACGCGACGCGCGTCTTCGTCGGTGGTCGGGGTGCGCGCCAAGGTCAATGCATAGGCGAGCATTACGACGCCGAGCACGATCGTGATCGAGAGGTAAATCGTTCCGGCGAAGCCCATCGCGGTCGGCAGCGTACCGAACGCCACCAGCACCAACGTCGCCGCGATCATCACATTGTTGGCTGGATTACCGTAACGGCGATCGGCTGGCATCAGGTAAAGGCCGGCGCGCGCATAGTCATCGCGGTAGAGGCGTGCGATCGAAAGCGAATGCGGCAGTTGCCACAGGAACATGATGCCGAAGAGCACGAACGGCTCGGCGGCGAGGCTGTTGCGGGCCGCGGTCCAGCCGATCACGGGCGGCAATGCGCCCGGCACCGCGCCAATCACGTGACAGATCCACGAGTAGCGCTTCATCGGCGTGTAGGCGCCGAGGTACAGCACGGTAATCGATCCGGCGACCAAGGCAGTCAACGGATTGACCGCGAACCACAGGAGGAGGGCGCCGCTCGCGATCGCCGCCAGTCCGAAAATCGCCGCTTCGATCGGGCGCAGGCGCCCTGACGGCAACGGGCGATGGCGCGTGCGGTTCATTTTGGCGTCGAAGTCGCGCTCGACGAACTCGTTGAGCGCGAGTGTCCCGCCGGCGACGAGGGCGGTGCCAAGTAGGGCTTTGAGCGCGACCCCGACATCGAATGCGGCACCGTCGCCCATGTAGAACCCGGCGAGCGTAGTGATCAATACCATCAGCAGGACGCGCGGTTTGGTCAGCTCGAAATAGGCGGCAGGGCGGCCGTAGATCGAAGAAAATCCAGTATCGATTGCGGCAGCTTCGGAGTTCACGCGGTCACCTTGCGTTCGATCGTTGGCGAGATTGGCGACCGCACTCTAGCCGTTTCCGTCACCGATGCCAATCCGCCGAGCGCGCGAATCCGAATCGTCAGCGCGAGGCTCGTCGCCAGTACCGCGGCACCTATCGCGACGTGCGCAGTTGTCGGCAGTACCGCGCGACCCGACCAGATCGTCATCGCTCCCAGCGAAACCTGCGTAATCAAAAGCGTCAGCAAAAGTAGCGCCGGATGACTTAGTGCTTTCCTGGCGCGATAGGTGGTAAAGACGCGCGCGACGGTGCACAGGATTAGGATCGAAACCACGATCGCGCCGCATCGATGGGCGAAGTTGACGGCGATCGCCAGCGAAAAAAATGGCGGTAGCCAATGCCCAAACGACTGCGGAAAATCGGGAATCGCAAGGCCGGCTCCGAGATGGCGCATCACTGCGCCGATAAGAATTTGAATATAGATAACGGCCGTCGTGATCGTCGCTAGCACAGCGGTCTGTCGATTAGCCCGGTTGGACACGGGTGGCGCGGCGGTGTCGAAATTTGGATTCGTGAACAAGGCAATCGCAACCATCAAGCAGAAGAGCGCTTGTGCGGTACCGGCGTGCGCGACGGCGACCGGCAGCGGCAGCAGGTAGAGCACCGTGATGCCGCCGAGGATCGCCTGCAGCACGATCACGCCAGCCGCGGCGAATGCCGTCTTACGCACCCACGACCGCCGCTCGACCATCGCAATCCACGTCGCGAGCACGATCGTCAGCATCACCACCACCCCGGCGACCACCCGATGCCCATATTCGAAGCGCACCCCGCCCACGAGCTTCGGTACCAGCCGTCCATTCGCAAGCGGCCAATCAGGCACCGCCAGCGCCGAGCCGGTCGAAGTCACGAGTCCGCCGACGAAGATGAGAATGAAGGTCGCGATCGCGCAAATAATCGCAAAACGATGCAGAGCTCGCGAACCACTGCCGTCAGCGAGTCTGTTTTGCGGGGAATTCATTGCTTGAAATAGCGGTCAATGAAGAAGAAACGATTGAAGCATCATTAGCAATGCGAAATTCAGATGCTTTCGGATTCAAGCAAACCTTAATCAACAGATCAAGGTTCATCAGCCGCGTACGAAGTTCATCGGCCGACCGCGAACCGTGCATAATGGCGGACGCACGTCCGCAAGGCTTCTCTCACGCCGAGGCCACCCGTTGTGCAGAGCGCGGCGTGAAGCGCACCGGCATGTGCTTGATGCCTGCAACGAAGTTCGAGCGCAGCCGCTCGATGGGCCCGGCCAAAGCGATGTCGGGAATCTGGCGCAGGACCTCTTCGAACATGACGCGCATCTCGAGACGCGCGAGGTTGGCGCCGAGGCAAAAGTGCTCGCCATGACCGAAGGCCACATGGTCGTTCGGGGCGCGCGTCAAATCAAAACGGTCGGGGTCGGCGAACTGATCCGGATCGCGATTGGCCGAGGCGTTCCAAAGGACGACGCGATCGCCCTGGCGGATGTGTTTGCCGCGAATCGTCGCGTCGCGCGTCGCGATCCGCATGATGTGGGTCACCGGCGAGGTCCACCGCAGGAACTCTTCGATCGCGGGCGCGAATAAAGGATTGGTCATGAACTTTTCGCGTTCGGACGGATATTCGATCAACGCCTGCATCCCGCCAGAGGTGGCGTTGCGTGTGGTCTCCTGTCCGCCGAGGATCAGCAGTATGCAATTGAAGGAAATCTCGGCTTCGGTTAACGGTTCGCCGGCAATCGCACCGTGAACGAACGCGCTGACGAGATCGTTGCCGGGATGGCGGCGGCGATGTTCGGCTTCCTTGACGAAAAATGCGTGACCATCGGCCATCGCCGAATAGAGGGATTCCCTGCCAGACCGGCCGCGCGCATATTCCTCGTCGTGACGGCCGACGGTCTGGTTGGCGATCGCAAACATCAAATTCCAATGTTCTCGCGCGATTCCCATCATCTCGCAGATGGCGGCAGTGGGTAGCCTGGCGGCAATATCGACAACAAAATCGCATTCGCCGCGTTCGCATACATCGTCGATGATTTCGCGGGCGATGCGCCGAATCAGATCGACACTCGGTGTCACCGCATGCGGAGTAAAGCGGCGGCTGACCACCTGCCTCATCTTCGGATAGCGCGGCGGATCATTCGTGATCATCATCTCGCGCAGGCCACTCTGGTTCTGCGATGCTTCCCCGAAGTATAAACTCACCCCTTGCGCAGAGCTGAAGCCAAGCGGATCACGGTAAACCGCGAGGATGTCGTCATACTTGGTCAGCGACCAGAAGCCACGACCGGGCTCCGTTTCCTGCCAATGGACCGGATCCTCGCGGCGCAGCACACGAAAGGCTTCATGAATGTCACGGTTGACGAAGAACTCCAGGTCGGTGAGATCGATCTGGCCAAGTGTCATCATCAGTGCTTCTCTCCGCGAGGCAACCGAAGGAACGATAAGCGTAAGCAATTCCCGATCCGCCAAAGCATAAAACAAATCCTGCTGAATGACGAGCCGCCGCACGAATGTGGTGGTTGGCGTTCGCGTGCCATTTGGATACAACTCGAAGCGTATCAGGCCGTAGAAAGGGAAATTTGCGCATGTCGATCGCAGCCGCCACCATTGCCGAAGCGTTTCAACTACAGGCGGAAAGATATGGGGTCCGCACGTTTCTGAAGGACAAGCATCAGAAGGCGTGGCGGACACATTCGTGGACCAGTATCAACGATCGCGTTAAACGGCTGCGTGGGGGCCTGGCGCGAATCGGAATCGGGCGGGGCGACCGGGTTGCGATCCTGGCCGAAAATGGACCGCATTGGGTAGTCTTCGATCAAGCGGTGCTCGGTCTCGGCGCGGTAGTGGTGCCGCTATATCCGACCAGCGGCGCGGAGGAGACCCGTCACGTAATAGCTGATTCGGGCGCGCGGCTGATCGGCGTTTACGGCGAAGCGCTGGTCGCGAAGGTGCGCGGCCTTGGCGAACTACCACAGGTCGAGGGCATCATCGCGATGCATCCGGAGGCCGTCGCGATCGACGATGACCAGCTCGAAGTGATTTCGATCGATCAGGCGAGCGGCTTCGATCCAATGAGAGCGATCGAGGGTAATCGCGAGGATCTGGCGACGCTGATTTACACCTCGGGTACGACCGGGACACCGAAGGGTGTAATGCTCTCGCACGGCAATATCCTCTCGAACTGCGACTCGAGTCTCGCCGCGCTGAGCCTCGGCGAAAACGACATGACGCTGTCGTTCCTACCGATCGCACATGCCTTCGAGCGCACTGCGGGTTACTACACGGTGATGACCGCGGGTGGCTCGATCGCATTCGCGGAAGGACTCTCGCAAATCGCGCAAAACCTGCTGGAGATCGAGCCGACGGTAGTGCTTACCGTGCCACGACTGCTCGAAGTGATTTACAGCCGCGTCATGCGTACCGTCGAAGCAAGTTCGCCACTGCGGCGGAAGCTATTTCACGGGGCCGTGGCCACCGGAACACGCGCGGCCGAATACCGCCATCTCGGGCGTTCTGTGCCGCCTCATCTGGCCGCGGCGATGGCACTATATCGGCGCCTGGTGTTTGAACGAATTTGCTCGGTCTTCGGCAAACGCCTGCGTTATCTGATCTCGGGCGGTGCGCCGCTACCGGTCGAAATCAATCGACTCCTGGCCGCCGCAGAAGTCCCGATCGTCGAAGGCTATGGGCTCACCGAGGCGTCGCCGGTGGTTGCGGTCAACCTCCACGGACAGACCCGCATCGGCACAGTTGGACGCGCGCTCAAAGATATCGAAGTGAAGACCGCGCCGGACGGCGAGCTGCTGATCCACGGCCCCAACGTGATGCAAGGTTACTACAATCGTGAGGAGGAAACGCGGGAAGCAATCGACGCCGACGGCTGGCTGCACACGGGCGATATCGTCCAAATCGACGCGGACGGATTCATCAGGATTACCGATCGCAAGAAAGAAATAATCGTACTTTCAGGCGGCAAGAACGTCTCCCCGGCCAATCTCGAATCGCGCCTCGCGAGTGATCCGTATATCGCGCAGGCTTGCGTGATCGGCGATAGCCGCAAGCATCTCGCGGCTTTGCTGGTGCCGGACTTCGAGCATCTGGCTGACCAGTTGAAACAGAGCGACTTCGTCAATCTGACGCCGGAAAACCTGGTCACCCATCCAAAATTCCGCGAACTTTTCCAAGCGCGGATTCGCGAGTTCAACAAACCGCTCTCGGACGTCGAGGCGATCTCGGCATTCAAGCTGATAGCGCATCCTTTCACGCAGGAGAACGGCGAATTGACACCGACGCTGAAACTGCGGCGGCGAATTGTGCAGGAGCATTATCGCGGCGAGATCGAATCGATGTACGGGGATTGAGTGGGCGGCGGACGAAACTACAGCAAGGAAAGGAAACGGGCGGCGGGATTAATCCCGCCGCCCGTTTTACACAGTCAGTTACAACGATCGCTCAGGCGTAAGCGCCAACGCCGCGGCGGAGCACCTGACCCGAGGTCGCGCCAGTGCACTTGTCGCCCTCGAAGGTCACCTGGCCGTTGACGATGGTGTACTTGTAGCCGGTCGCCTTCTGCACGCGCCGCCATTCGTTGCCCGGCAGGTCGTGCAGGATTTCGATCGGCAGCACGTTCAGCTTGTCGAAATCGTAAACCACGATGTCGGCCGCAGCGCCTTCGCGCAGGAAGCCGCGATCCTTGAAGCCGCCGCAGAACGCCGGCAGCGCACTCAAGCGCCAGTGAATCTGTTCGAGCGACATCCACTGGTTCTCGCGGACGTACTTCACGATGCCTTCGGTCGGGAAACGGCCCGCAGTCAGGAACTTGGTGTGCGCGCCGCCGTCGGAAACGCCGAAGGCGATGTGCGGCGTGTCGATCAGTTCCTTCATCAGGTTCATGTCCTGATTTACGGCCGGGGCGAAGAACTCGGTCTTGAGATCTTCGGACGCCGCGAGGTCGAGCATCACGTCAACCGGATGCTTGCCGGTCTGTGCCGCCGCCTTGCGCAAGGTCAGGCCTTCGAGATGCTTGTTCTCGGGCTTCACGCATTCGGTGATGATGATCTCGTCGAAGTAGCTCGTGATCAGGCTCTCGCGCGGCATCTGCTTCTTCAGTGCTTCGCGGCGGCGCGGATCGCCCAGCTTCTCGGCGCGCTCTTCGACCGTACCGGTGGTCGCTTCACGCCACGCGTCCGAATCGTCGAACAGGTTCCAGTCCTCGAAGGTGAAGCTCAGGCCGGCATCCGTGGTGACGCCCTGACCGTAAACGCGCAGGCCCTTCTGACGGCAACGCTCCAGCCACTTCATCGTGTTGCGGTGGCGATGCGGGAAACGATCCTGCGTCGCGACCGCTTCGAACATGATCGGGCGGCCGCTGATCTCCGCGAGCATCTCGAAGTGCTTCGCGTCGGCCTTCGGATCCCAGCTCGACAGCGTCAGCTCCTGGAAGCCTTCGCCGCGCTCGCCGAGCACCTTGCGCCATCTCGATGCAGGTCTCGTCATGCATCAGGTCGGTGTTCATCGGCGAGCCGTCGTAGTCGCGCTGCACCGACGAAGGACCATTCGGCACCAGCCGCTGCGCGGACCATCCGCAGGCACCCGCGTCCATCGCTTCGTTGAGCAGACGGCGCATCGTCGGCGTGCTCGGCATCGGTCGGCATACGGCCGGTCTTCGACTCGTCGATACCCATGACGTAGCCCATCAGCGGATTCATCGGCACGTACGGCAGCAGGTTCATGCCCTTGGCTGACGATCGAGCGCATCCATGAACTGCGGATAGCTCTCCCAGTCGAACTTCATCGCCGCCTGCATCGAAGCCAAGGGAATCGCCTCGGTGCGGACCATCGTGAGCATCGCGCGCTCGATGCTCGGTCTGGCTTCACCGGGGCGAAGCCGAAGCCGCAATTGCCGATGACGACCGAGGTGATGCCGTGCCAGCCCGAAATCGTCAGATACGGATCCCAGAAGATCTGCGCATCGTAATGCGTGTGCAGATCGATAAAGCCCGGGGCGACGATCAGGCCGTCGGCCTCGACCACCTTGGCCGCTTCGTGCGGCATGATGCGGCCGATCTTCGCGATCTTGCCGTTCTTGATTCCGATGTCGTCGCGGAAACGCGGTGCGAGCGTTCCGTCCACGATCATCCCGTTTTTTACTACCAGATCGAATTCCGCCATCTCAAAGTCTCCTTCTCAAACCAATTTGAATAGGTGCTTGATGCTTGTAACGCCCGCCGGAAACTAACGGCTGTTTGTTTCTATCGACATAGTTCTATCAATCCATTAAAGTGTTTGTCAACCATCGCGCGATCGTTCATAGACACGATGCGATTTGCACCACGGTTCTTCTCCATTTGAACCGATGCGAACGGCGATAAAGCGATTGTCGCGATTGAGTGGAAGACAGGAGTAACAATGCGAAAACCGGGCTCCAACGGCGCCGAAACGCTGCGCAACCTGCGCACGGCGGCATTCCAATTGCTCTCCGAGCACGGCTACGAGGGGATGAACCTGCGTCTGCTGGCGAGAAAGGTCGGGCTGCAGGCGAGTTCGCTGTATAATTATATCGATAGCAAACAGCAATTGTTGTTCTGGCTGTGCGAAGAAACCACGGAAGCCCTGGCGATCGAATTGGAGCAGACGCTCACGAGGGTCGAGGATGCCACCGAGCGGCTGCGAAAATTCGTTGCTTTCCATCTCGGTTATCACATTCTGAATCGCAAACAGGCTTCGGTTCTGCAGATGGAGATAAGGAGTCTCACCGCAAAGAATTACCAGGCGATCACTAAACTCCAGCGACTCTATACCGACAAGGTGCGGAGCATCGTCGATGACGGCGTCGCGGATGGATCGTTCAAGGTGGCGGATTCCGAGATCGCGACGTTCGCACTGGTGCAGATGCTGACCGCGGTGACTCGCTGGTATCGTCCGCAGGGTCGTTTGACACTCGACGACCTGGTGGAGATTTACACTGACCTCAGCTTCGGCATGTTGCACGCGAACCGCGCGGCGAGCGAGCACCGAACCAAATCAAAGCCGATCGGGGTCAAAACACGCGCGCTCTCGTCGGCCACGGTCGTTTCACGGCGACCGGAGAGATCGGAGCCGGTGCTGGAAGAAGACGTCTTGGTGGCCGAAAGCTGAATTCCGGCCAGTCCACGAATCAACTATTAATTTATCGGCGTTACGCTTTGTGCGCGCCGGCTTCCAGTTCCACGCCAAGCGGTACCAGCACTCGCGCGACTGCATTGTAGAACGCCACGTTCATCACCAATTCGGTGATGAGCCGGGTATCGAGAAACGCGCGCAACGCGTTGAAGGTCGCATCACTCACTTTGATGTTGGTCGTGGCTTCCGCAGCGTAACGCATCACGGCGCGTTCATGATCGTTGAACACCGGCGCGGTCTCAAAGCTCGCGAGTTGTTCCAACTGTTCGCGCTTGATGCCGACCTTCAGCGAGATGTTCCAGTGATGAGTGAACTCGTAGTCGGCGTTGGTCAGGCGTCCAACCGTCATCAAGGCGAGTTCGCGCAGTTTCGGATCGAGTTGCGTGCCGTTGCGCAATTCGTTGGCGAGGCCGAGGAAACGGCGTAACAAATTCGGCGCGTTGGCGACGGCGCGATGGATATGCCCGGGCTCGGCGCCACGCTCCTTGACGAATTGGTCGAAGATTTCGCGATCCGCCTCGGGCAGATCGTCGCGAGTGAGATAGGGAACGCGAGCCGCCATGGTGACGATTCTCCTGTGGTTTCGCTCTGCTACGACAATACGGCGTAACGCTAGCGTGAGAAGCGGCAAAATGAAAAGACCAAAATCTCGACCGCCGACCTCTTGATTGAACACGTCGATAGTAATACCGTATTACCATGCGCAAGGTAAGTTCCGCCGTCAGAACAAAGTCCCCGGTGTCCCGAAGCCGTCTTACGAAAAAATACCAGGCCACAATTCCCGCACTCGTGCGCGAAAAGCTCGGCTTGAAACCCGGCGATTCAATCATGTTTGAAGAATCGAAACCGACGGGAACAATAGTCCTGCGACGGGCGGAACCGCTGGATCTCGAATACCTGGCAGCGCTCGAAGGCACGCTCAGTGAGTGGGATTCGGAGAACGACGACCGCTCCTATCGTGATTTGTAAAATCTACGACGTGGTCGTGGTGCCGTTTCCGTTCAGCGACCGACGGATTAGTAAGCGCCGTCCCGCGACCGTGCTCTCATCGCCCGACTTCAATGCTGCCAGCGGTCACACTCTGCTGGCGATGATCACCAGCGCAAACAACCCGCCGTGGCCGTTGGATGTTCAGATCGATAGCGATAAGGCGGGGTTGCAGGCGCCGTCGAAGGTGCGAATGAAGCTGTTTACGCTGGATAACCGGCTGCTATTGCGCAAGGCGGGGTCGCTGGCGCAGCCCGATCGCGACGCCGTCAATGAATCGTTGAGACGATTGCGCGGTAAGCACTAAAGGAACGCCCACGCTGCGCGCTACGCGAAGAGCATTTCGGACATCGAGCCGCCGGGCGGAATCATCGGCATCACGGCCTCTTCCTTCGGAATCACGACGTCGATCAGCACGGGACCGGGTGTGGCGAAGGCTTCGTTCATGATGCGCGAGAGGTCTTTGGCCTTCTCGATGCGGAAACCCTTGGCGCCGTAGGCGTCGGCGAGCTTGACGAAATTCGGCACCGACATCGCGGAGTACGAATAGCGCTCCTGGTAGAAGCGCTCCTGCCATTGCCGGACCATCCCGAGGAAATAGTTGTTGAGGATGACGACCTTGATATCGACGTTGTACTGGACCGCGGTGCCGAGTTCCTGGATGTTCATCTGGATCGAGCCATCGCCCGAGACCACGACGACCGTGCGATCGGGCGCAGCGAACTTGGCGCCGATACCGGCCGGCAGTCCATAGCCCATCGTGCCGAGACCGCCCGAGGTCAGCAGCGAACGCGGACGTTCGAAGGGGAACAAGCTGCGCGATCCACATCTGATGCTGGCCGACGTCGGTCGCGACGATGCAATCGCCCTTGGTGAGCTTGTGCATCTCCTCGATCACATGCAGCGGCGAAACGGTCTCGCGTCGCAGGCTTGGCTGCCGTTTTCGTAGAGCGGACGCTCGCGCTTCCATTCGAGAATCTGCTTGTGCCATTTCGCCCAGCCGGCCTTGCGCTTGCCGATACTCTCGCGCGATTGCACCACTTCGAGCATCTCGGTGAGCACCGACTTGATGTCGCCGACGATCGGAACATCGACCTTAACGTTTTTCGAAATCGAAGACGGATCGATATCGATATGGATGATGGTTTTGGCCTTGGGTGCGAAATCCGCGATGCGCCCGGTCACGCGATCGTCGAAGCGCGCGCCTACCGCGATCAGGCAATCGGTATTGCAGACGGCGGTGTTGGTGCCGTACGAGCCGTGCATCCCGAGCATCCCGAGGCATAGCGGATCGGAGGCCGGAAACGAGCCGAGACCCATCAGGGTCTCGGTGAGCGGAATGCCGAGGCCGCGCACGAGTTGCGTCAACTCCGGCGCCGCGCCCGACCATTGGACGCCGCCGCCAACGTAAAAGAGCGGCTTCTCGCTCTGCTCGATCGCCTCGATCGCGCGCTCGATCTGGCGTGGATTGCCCTTGATGGTCGGCTTGAAGCCGCGAATATCGACCTTTTCAGGATAATGAAACGCGTATTCGGCCTGCTGGACGTCCTTCGGGATGTCGACGATGACCGGACCGGGTCGGCCAGTGCTCGCGATATAGAAGGCTTCCTTGACGATGCGAGCGAGGTCCTTGACGTCCTTGACGAGATAGTTGTGCTTGCTGCACGGACGAGTGATGCCGACGAAATCGACTTCCTGGAACGCGTCGTTGCCAATCAGCGCGGTGCCGACCTGCCCCGAAATCACGACCATCGGAGTCGAATCCATGTAGGCGTCGGCGATGCCGGTAACCGCGTTGGTCGCGCCGGGGCCCGAAGTGACGATCACGACGCCGGGGCGTCCGCTGACGCGCGCGTAGCCTTCGGCCATGTGCGTCGCGCCTTGCTCGTGGCGCACGAGGACATGCTTAATCTTGGAATCGAGCAAGGCGTCGTAGGTCGGCAGAATCGCGCCGCCCGGATAGCCGAAGACGACATCGACGCCCTCGGCGATAAGACTCTCGATAACGATTTGCGCTCCGGTCAGTTTCTTCATTGAATGTTTTGCTGCGGTCACAGGCTAAGCACGTCCTTGTGCGCTAAAAGTTACACTACCGACAGGGGCAGGCACAACGCGCTAAGCGCTAAAATAAGGTCTGAACGCTGATTTTTGGTCGCGTTGCGATCAAACCACAACGCGCGCAAGCACTTTACGCTGCGCGACGAACCAAGCAGCTATCCCAACGCGCGTGTGAAATCGGCGAGGAGGTCGCGCCAATGCTCGGTCCCGATCGAGAGGCGGACGAGCGCATTACCGATCCCGCTCGCTTCGTGCTCGGCGTCGGTGAGTTCGCTGTGGGTGGTCGTGCGCGGATGACAGGCGAGCGATTCGACGCCTCCGAGACTGACGGCATTACGGCTAATCTGAAGACGTCGCAGAAAATCGAATGCGGCGGGTTTCCCGCCGTTCAGTTCCAGCGACATTAGCGACCCGGGATAATCGGTCTGCGCGTCGCGAATTCGAATTTGGTCGGAGTCGCTGAACAGCGAAGGATAGATCACGCGCGCGACCCGCGGATGCGACGCGAGGTGTTCCGCGATGCGTTGGGCGTTCTTGCTCTGACGGTTCATCCGCAAGGCCACGGTGGACAGTCGCGAGTTGAGCATCCAGCATTCGTCGGCCTGCAGAATATTGCCGAGCAGCGCACGCAACCCACGCATCTGTTGAATCACCTTGACGTCCGCCGCCAATACCGCGCCTGCCAGCAGATCGCTGAAGCCGCCGAGAAACTTGGTCGCCGAATAGATCACGAGGTCCGCCCCTTTGCTGAGCGGGTGCTGGAAGGTAGGGCCGAGCAGCGTATTGTCCACCGCAAGCAAGGGACGCCGCGGGTGACGCCGGACAGCCTCGGCGGCGGCCGCAATGTCGGTCATCATGAGGGTTGGATTCGATGGCGTCTCGATAAACACCAGGCCGAGGTCGCCGGTCGTTTCAATTGCGCGAGTGATCCCGGCGGTGTCGCCCGCGCGCAGCGCCCGAGTCGCAAAGCCCAGCGGCTCGAGCACCTGGTGGATGAGATGCTGGGTGCCGCCGTAAAGCGGCTGTGTGTAGAGCAATGACGAGCCGCGCTCCAGGCAACGCATCATCACGGTGTAGATGGCCGCCATTCCGGAATTGAAAACGGCCGCCGCCGTTGCGTTTTGTTCCAGCGGCACCAGTTGGTCTTCGAGAATTTCGGCGTTCGGATGGTTCAGACGGGCATAAATGAGATCGGGTTTCTCGTCACCGGATGGATCGGATTTGCCCAGCGCAATCGAAAAGGCGCGTTCCGCGGATTCGGGACTCGAGAAGACGTAGGTCGAACTGCGATACACCGGCGGTCGAGCGGAGCCGACGGATAATTGCGGATCGAATCCAATGGTTAAAACCGCGGTCTCTGGCCGCACTCGATACGAAATGGTGGCCATGCGATTGCTCCTTTAGAACACTGGCGAGCTTTCAGGCTTTTCACGAGCACCGGACTCCAACCAGCAAAGAGACTCGGGCGATCTAAAAACGCAGTATGAACTTGATATCGCCTAAGCGGACTTCGCTGCCGTTCGCCACGACAGTCGAACCATGGACCGGCTGCTCATTGACATAACTGCCGTTGGTCGAATTCAAGTCCATCAATTCGTAGGTTCCATTTCGACGCATCAGACGCGCATGCGCACGCGAAATACTCGCGTGCGGGATTACCACGTCGTTATCCTCGCCTCGTCCAAGCGATATCTCGTCCTTGAGTAAGGCGTACTCGGCCGGCAGCGGGTCGATCGGATGGACGGTGGTGAGGCGCGCTTCCGTCACTGCGCCAGAACTTCGGGGCGGCGCCGGACGGACGTTGGCGGGCGTCGGCGCGGTACGCGCCTGCGCCTGGTTCGACGAAAGAGGACGCTGAGCTTGACGCGCGACGAAATCGCGGGCGCTCGAGACGATGTTGCCGGCGCTCAACGGCACTCCCTTGTTCTGCGCCTCTACGATCGACTTGAGTTCCTCCTGCGAAACGCCGAAGCGCATCTGTGAAAGCCCGAATAGTCCGAGAATCGCGATCAGCGGGACCACTCCATTCCACCAGTTGAACGATACCTGAGATAGCCCGACACCAGATTCGGCGCCGCCTCCGCTACTGCCCTCGTCCGGGATATTGATCGCCGCGCCGCCGACACCGCGAACCTGGTAGGAGGTGTCAGCCGAACCGCTCTCGCCGTTGTAGTTGACCTTCAGCTCAATCTTGCGCTCGGTGCCATCCTCGATCGGGCGCGGCGTGCGATACGTCAACGAGTATTCAGTCGCAATCGAATGACCGATTTCGCGTACCAACTCCGAGAATCGGCTTTCCTCTGAAACAATGTTGTAGGCCTTGCCGTGCGTGGTCTCGACGATCTCCGCGTATTCGGGCGCGATAAACGGCGGGGGCGCCACCGCATAGAGCGTGATGCCGTTTTTCTGCATGAGCGCCGCAACCTTGTCGCCGGTTTGCTCAGTGACATCGGCATTCGGGTCCGGGTGATGTTGCTGATATGCCGAATCGCCTACCCGATCAGGACCGTCTCCCGCCTTATGGGCGGGCGCGTCGGTGACGAGAATCACGATCGCCTGAGCCTCCGGACGAAACGGGAAGGACGCAGCGTAAGCGAGCGCATCGAGTTGATCTTCGGGAATATCGCCGCCGCCACCGGCATGAAGTGTCCCAACCCAGCCAGTAAACTTCTGCACGTCGGAAGTCATGGAATTGCGATATTCGCAATTGCAATCTGGATATTGCGATATGACGTAATCCTCGAAAGTGACCAGACCGAGGCGGTAGTCGCGATTATTAGCTGCGAGGTCCTGGGCGAATTGAATGATGTTTTGCTTGACGGCGTCGATATACGGCTGCATCGATTCGGTCACGTCGAGCACGAACACGATATCGACCGGACGGCCCTGACCGACGCCGCGAAAGTCCAGAATCTTGGCGAGCTTGCCGTCCTCAAAAACCTGGACATTCTCGGCTCGGAGATTACCCAGTGGCTGGCCCCCGACCTCGGTCATGCCAAAGTCAAGCTGGACCACGCCATCGGAATCGAAATGCTGCAAACCTGGATTGCCAATGGTAATTTGCGGTGCGGCGGCTGCTGTTGACGCCGCAAGCAGAATCAAGAGCCCGAGTGAACTCACCAGAGCCCCCAGCGCCGTTACAAAATGCCGTCGTCCCGATCTCATTCGCATAGTCGATTTTCCGAAGCCGCAGGTGGCATAGTCAAGCCCCGTTCATTTTTTGCATCGAGCGCTCGCAGAAACCTTCAAGGATGCGTTGCACTAGCGAGTGATGTATTAACGTCCCTAAACCGAAAGGCAGCTTGCCTTCAACGGTCAGTTACGTTATCCCATCGCGTGACCCAACTCTTCCATGGCGGGAATTGAGTGAAAGATTTATCTGCTCGGTGGGCGGTGGCGATCCTGCTTACTCCGGTATTGTTAATCCTGGGGCTGGCGTTGCTCGGTGGACCGGATTTGGCATCGGCCAAGGCGCCGCCCAAAGGCAAGGCGACGGTTGCCATCGCGTTCATCAGTTCGTTCGATAACTCTCCTACGGCAGCGAGCTTTCAGCGCATCGGCTTGAATGTCATTTCGGTGCGGCTCAATCCGAGCAGCGATCCCAACGTCAGCGAGTTCGATAGCGGATGGGTTACGATTGACGTGCCGCCCGGCGTCGGCAGAAATTCGGGAGTGGCAGAAGTGTCGACCGGCAACAATTTCGGCGGCAGCCTCAGCAATAGTAACACCAGCGTCCTGATAGGTCAGGGTAAATCAGAGATTCAGATCGATCTCAGTGCGATTCAGAATATCGCGGAAATTTTCAACGCTCAGGCCGTCAACGCCAAGACCTACAAACAGATCGAACTGCTGCTAGACGGCGCTATACCAGGCAACGTGGTTCCGCTATGCGCCGGCGCGACTAGCGGTGAGGGCTGCATTTCTTACCAGGCGAAATTTCCCGTAATCACGCCGACCCCAACCAACCCGATGTCGATTCGCACGACTTACCCGGGGACGGGGCTCGATCTGTCGAAGAACCAGAACATCGTCACGCCCGTGGTGATTCAGATCGATCCCGGTCTCGGGGCGGGACCCACATCCTTCAACCAGACCGTCACGATTAATCCGACGATCACGATTCCAACGAATCCGTCGCCGCTACCCGGGCTGGCAACTCTGATGGGAACCGTCAACACGACGAACAAGAGCGGATTTTCGGGCACCCGGACGCAAGCGATAACGGCCGAGCTCGCGGGCACCAACAACATCGTCGAAAAGATCCTGCTGCCGAAAATCATGCAACGGCAAGACGGCCTGCAACTTTACGATGTATCCTGCCGGCGCTGGATGGGACCGTGGGCGGTACAAATTACGACTTGTTCGCGTCGGCGAAGAGTACGACATATGCGGTTCTCAGCAATGTTAACGTGAAAGCCGGGCTAACTAGGGATATCACCGGCACTCCGTTCAATGTCGCCAGCAAACCAACTATTTCGCTCAGCGGCAAAGTCACTGACGCTTGCGCTGGGGGAGTCGGAATTCAGGCGGCGACTTTGAATCTACTGGTGCCGGACCCGACCATCAGTCCCACGCCCGACTGTACTCTCAATCCACCCACCGGGTGCGTTATCGCTGCGAGCGGCGCGAGCGACGAAGTGGGAAATTTCCCGTTGCCTGGCAACTCCAACAACAAGGCGCCCTTCGATTTAATTCCGCCACCCGAGACGGGCTCGAGCTATCAGATGGTCACAACAGCGGCGGGCTTCGACCGCACGCTGGTGACAATCACCGCGAAGAACAGCCTGTTTAAATGCGATCCGACCGTAAAAACCGGCGCGTGCGATTTCACGATGAATCACGGTCAGATCTCCGGGAATGTCACCTTGGCGGGCGGTGCCTTGGGCCCTCTGACTGTAGCGGTGGTTGCAGAAGATAGCAGCACCAACAATATCGAAAACTTGGCGCTGGTCGATATTCCAACTGGCCATGCGACAGCGCCGTTTACGATGATGAATGTGCCGGACAACGGCGCGGTAGCCAATCTCGATTTTTTTGCCGCCGCGCAAGATCTATTTAACGGCAGACCGCAAACGGACACCGGTCACACCATCGCAGTGTTGTCGGGGGTCGGAGCGCCAGACGCCTGTTCGACGAAAACTCTGACCACGGACTTGGGCGGCATAACCTGCGTTGGCCATGGCAGCGTGACGGGCACGGTGACCGGTCCCGAGAGCGGGGACACAATGGTGCTCTCCCTGGGCGGGGTCGATCTTCAAACGGTTCCTATCATCCCGCCCCAGCATCTTTTGGCGGGCAATTATGCGATCTGTGCTCCGGCGGACACCGCTGCCTACACCCTCGAGCATCTGAACAGTGCGGGCACCGTGGTCGCGTCTACCAGCGTCACTATGGTTCCTCCGGTATTGGTGCCGACGCCAGTCCCGTCGCCGGGAGTTACGCCGGTGCCGTGCCCCGCGATCTGTCCAAATGCGGTGCCGAATCAGAACACGGGCTGCCTCACCTGTAACGGCCAGACCGCGAACTTCTAGCCGGACGGATGGAGTCTGCCGCTATGATTTTCAATGCGAAATCCATCCGCCGCGCCACCGTGGCCGCGATTTTTGGCGGGCTGTTGATGACCTCGTGCGGCGGCTTTGGCAGCACCAATAACACCAGTCCCGGCGATACCCCGAACATCGCAGCGCAAACCAGCTTTCGCATCGTTGGCGGTATCGGGATTCCGTTCAGCGCAAGGATTTCCGATTCGCGATCGACTTGGGATATTACGGGCGTGACGCCGCTGAGCGTCGTGATCGTCAACAATTCGCCGCCGATTCGCGTCAGCGTCAACAAGCTGGTTAGCAATAGTTCGCTATTGAGCCTCGAAATCATCAATGGGTTCACGGTCAAGCAGCTCGACTCGAGTACGAGCAATTTCGGCTTTTCGGTGGGGAATTTTGGCGGGAAGGTCGGTAATTTTGCGCCGCCAGCGAATCCCGACGTGCGCTTTTTCGTGAAGGGACCCAACGTCGAACTATTCGACGCGTTGGTCGAGGACACGAAGCACGGTGAAATCGTTGAGGCAAGAGCGCCCGCGCTGATCCTGTTCGATTCGCCCGCGGGCGGTACTGGCGGGCGGGTCGATGCGACCTTCAGCGCGGTTCAACTTCTCGGCAACTTCAGCATCGACCTGATCTACAACGGCACCGTGGTCAGGTCAGGCTTCGGCGCACCCAGCGTCACGATGAAGTTTCCATGAACGGCGACCCGCGAGTCTGAGACATTGGCGCGCGAACCCGTCGCTATGGACATTATCGAGCGCAGTCAGCATAGAATAAACAGGAAGACGGAAACCCACCACTGCGGTTCCGCATTTGACAGATCGGATAGAAAGCCATATTACGCTCTGCACTGAAATGGGTACGAGAAAGCTGGGAATGACTGACGCATTTACCGGACGCGCCGCGCTGCGGATCTCCCCGATATGAAATCCGTGTTGCGCAAAATCCTGTTGGTGGTTGTGGTGATCGTATTGTTGCTGGCCATCATGCCGACATTTCACTACTACAAGTATTTTGCAAGCCATGTCTCGACCGATGACGCCTACGTTGACGGCAGTGTCGCCCTGATCTCTGCACGCATACCGGGTACCGTTGGGCGTCTCTACGTGATGGAGAACTGGCATGTGAATGCAGGCGACCCGCTGCTGGAGCTGGATCCGCGCGATTACAAGGTTCGCCTCGATCAAGCGCAGGCACAACTAGAACGTGCACGGCAATCGGTGGACCAGAGCTTCGCCCAGCTCGAAGCGGCGCAGGCCGGTGCCGGGCTCGCCGGATCGCAGCTAAATCAGGCGAAAATCGATTTCGAACGCGCGCGCGAATTACGCAAGGAAGGCGTCGTCTCGCGCGAGTTCTATGACCAGGCCGAAACCGCGATGCGCGTGGCGCTGGCGGATCAGGCGCTGGCGCAGCATCAGGTCCAGCAGGCTCGCGCGGCACTCGGCGGCGAGAGCCCCGCGGGCGTCGACCATACGATGTATAACCGGCCGATTGTGCAACAGGCACAGGCCGCGCTCGAGGGCGCCAAGCTTGACCTGAGTTACACGCTGCTACGCGCTCCGTTAACTGGCATCATCACCCGCAAGAGCGTTCACGTCGGCAATCGGATTCAGCCCGGCGAGCCGTTAATGGCCCTGGTGCCGACCGATCGCCTATATATCACGGCAAATTTTAAGGAGACCCAGCTGACCAAGGTTCGCGTCGGTCAGCCGGCCGACGTCGAAGCGGACATCTATCCGGGATTTATCTACAAGGCCCACATCGATTCGATTAGCGTGGGCACCGGCGCGGCGTTCGCCTTGCTACCGCCGGAAAACGCCACCGGTAATTGGGTCAAGGTCGTGCAACGCGTGCCCGTCAAGATTGTCCTGAATCATCCGCCGCCGGCCGATAAGCCATTACGCATGGGTCTGTCGGCTGAGGTGACCGTTGACATCGGCGATACCAGCGGACCGCTGCTCACGTCCACGCTGCAGAGTCAGTATCAGCACGGCAACGTGCAACTCGAAGGCGCGCCGCCGATTACGCAGTCGCCGGCTTCACCCGGCGACATTCTCCTGCGCCCGGCAAACCCGAGCCAACCAGAGATGCAGCATTAACGCCTCCGTCGACGCGGTCCTGCGACGCGAGCGCCACCGCTGGCCCGATTCGTCGGCCCGTGTCACTGCAGGTCGATCACGAACGCAGCAGTTCTCGCAAGACGTACGGCAGCACGCCGCCGTGACGGATGTACTCGACGTCCTCCGGCGTATCGATTCGCGCGAGCACCTCGAACTCCTTCACCGTGCCGTTCTCTTCGGCGCGCACCTTTAGCATCTGACGCGGCATGAGTCCCGCCTTCGAGACCAAGCAATCGAATAGCTCTCGCGACCCGTCAGGCCCGAGGCTCTCGCGGTTTTGTCCGTTGACGAATTCGAGCGCGAGCACGCCCATCCCGACCAGGTTGCTACGATGAATCCGCTCGAAGCTCTCGGCGATCACGGCGCGGACGCCGAGCAATAGCGTGCCTTTGGCCGCCCAGTCGCGCGACGAGCCGGAACCGTATTCCTTGCCCGCGATCACGATCAGCGGCACGCCCTCCTTGCTGATATTTCTCCGAAGCCTCGAAGATCGACGTGACTGCGCCGTCGGGCAGATGTGCGGTGACGCCACCTTCGACGCCCGGCACCAGCAGGTTCTTGAGCCGGATATTCGCGAAGGTCCCGCGCACCATCACCTCATGATTGCCGCGGCGCGCGCCGTAGGAATTGAAGTCACGCGGCGACACGCCGTTGGCGACCAGGTAGCGGCCGGCCGGGCCATCGGCGGCGATCGATCCGGCCGGCGAGATGTGATCGGTGGTGACGCTGTCGCCGAGCATCGCGAGCACTCGCGCGCCCTTGATATCGCCCACCGGCGCGGGCGTTGGACCGACCCCATCGAAGAACGGCGGCGCCTTCACGTACGATGAGTTGCTCCTCCCAGCGGAACAGGTCGCCATCGGGGACCTTGAGTCCGCGCCAGCGATCGTCGCCCTCGAAGACGCTGCCGTACTCGGCTTTGAACATCGCCGAATCGACCGCGCCGGCCATCGCGGCGGTGATCTCTTCGGCGCTCGGCCAGAGGTCGCGCAGGAATACCGCATTGCCCGTGGCGTCGCGCGTGAGCGGCTCGACGTTGGGATCGATATCCATCGTACCCGCGATCGCATAGGCGACCACCAGCGGCGGCGAGGCGAGATAGTTGAAGCGCACGACCGGGTTGATGCGTCCCTCGAAATTGCGATTCCCGCTCAGGATCGCACTCGCGACCAGATTGCCGGTCTTCACCGCGCCGGCGATCGGCTCTGCCACCGGACCGCTGTTACCGATACAGGTCGTGCAGCCGTAGCCGACCAGATTGAAGTGCAGCTGATCGAGATAGGTCGTCAGGCCGGCGCGCTTCAGATACGCGGTCACGACCTTCGATCCTGGCGCGAGACTGGTCTTGACCCACGGCTTCACGGTCAGCCGCGCTCGACCGCCTTTTTTGGCGAGCAACCCGGCTGCAATCAGCACCGACGGATTCGAGGTATTGGTGCAACTCGTGATCGCCGCGATTACGAGCGAGCCGTGTCCGAGCGGAAACTTTGCACCGTCCATTTCGACCACAACCGTATGCGCAATCGGTCCAAGGTCGGCGGCCGGGACCCGTTCATGCGGCGCAACGCTCCGGATTGCCGCCTTCCGAAATCCAGCTTCGAGCGACTTCTTCGCATCGACGCCATCGTGACTGGTGACTTCCTTGGCGAGCTCGCGACGAAACTCGCGCTTGGAGGTCGCGTCAGCGTCACGCGATCCTGCGGGCGGCGCGGCCCGGCGAGACTCGGCTCGACCTCGTTCCAGATCGAGTTCGAGCGTATCGGTGAAAATTGGATCGGGCGCGCCCGGGCACCGCGGAACAATCCTTGTGCCTTGCAGTAGGCCTCGACCAGCTTGATCTGTTCCTCGGCGCGTCCGGTCAGGCGCAGATAGGCGAGCGTCTGATCGTCAACCGGAAAGAAGCCGATCGTCGCGCCATACTCAGGCGACATGTTTCCGATGGTCGCGCGATCGGCGACGCTCAGGCTCGCGATGCCGTCGCCGTAGAACTCGACGAACTTGTTGACCACGCCCTTCTTGCGCAACATCTGCGTGACCGTGAGCACCAGGTCGGTCGCCGTCGCGCCCGGATGCAGCTTGCCCTTGAGGCGAAAGCCGATCACTTGCGGAATCAGCATCGGGCTCGAGCGCCCGAGCATCGCGACCTCCGCCTCGATTCCGCCGACGCCCCATCCGACCACGCCGAGCCCGTTGATCATCGTGGTATGCGAATCGGTGCCGAAGACGCTGTCGGGATAGGCCTCACCATCGCGACGAGGTGAAGACGACCGGCGCCAGGTATTCGAGATTCACCTGGTGCACGATGCCGGTGTCGGGCGGCACCACGCGGAAATTATCGAAAGCGCCCTGCCCCCAGCGCAAGAACTGATAGCGCTCCTGATTGCGCTCGAACTCGAGCTCCGCGTTGCGCGCGAACGACGACGCCTGTCCGTAGGAATCGACCTGCACCGAATGATCGATAACGAGGTCGGCCGGCTGCAGCGGATTGATTTTCGCCGGGTCGCCGCCGAGCTTGCGAATCGCATCGCGCATTACGGCCAGATCGGCCACCACCGGTACGCCGGTAAAATCCTGCAAGAGCACGCGCGCCGGCATGAACGAGAATTCCTGGTCGCCGTCCTTTGCGCCGTTCCAGCGCGCGAGCGCCTCGACGTGCGCCGCGGTGACGTTCTCGCCGTCCTCGCGGCGCAGCACGTTTTCGAGCAGCACCTTGATCGAGAACGGCAGCCGCTCGAGGTTGAAGCCGCGCTTGGTCAAGGCCGCCAGTGCGTAAATCGTATAGCTCTTGCCGCCCACATCGAGCGAGGTCCGCGCCCCAAAACTGTTCTTGGTCATTTTTTGAATCGCTTCCGGCCGATTGGTATTTCCCTATTGATTAGGTCCATTTAGTCTGTTGTATCGCGGCCAGGCGCGAGCGATTGGCTCTTCTCGCTGCGCCCGTGCATTCTTAGTCTTCCAACATATCGCGCGTATAGGTTGCCGCAAAACCGTGCGGGGAGATTGTCGCGTGTCGCTATGCGGACGAAGGCGCGCGCATCGCATACACCCGCGTCAGCTTAACTTCGATCTCGACCACCCGTCGTGGCTCGCCGCTCCGTCCGGGCCGCGCTGGGCGCAGACTGCCTTCGACCTCGCGAGCGCGACCATAAACGATCGCAGTCGCCCCGTCGGCGCGCCAGGTACTGAACGCTACGCGTGGGTTGCGCGCTAGATCTGAGCGCCTGACAGTGTTGTCGTAAATCACCAGTCGCAGCATACAACCGTTCAGCGCGGCGTGGACCGGCGCGATATGGGGACGTCCACCGTCACCGACGGTCGCCATCGCAACCAGCCGGACGCTCTGCCAGAACTCGAGGAACTCTGGCGCCGACATCTGCCGTTCTGGATACGCGACCGAGTCCGCCACAGAGGGCGTCGCCGTGCGTACGCTGCGATCAATCAAGGCCTGTAGCGCCTCAAGTTCATCTTTTACTTCAGGTTCTGAATCCACTTCGATGCGTGCTCTTCTCTCGTTCGCGCAATATTCTGACATCTTCGCATTAGCGCTTCCGATCTAACCTGTTAGTTTAACTTACCGATCAGCCTAACGTGCGCCGATGTAGCAAATGTCGACGTTCTCGATGGCTTTTGAACACCAGCATTAAGTATCGATACGATGGAAACAGGATGAATGCTCCGGCCGTCAGCGCGCCCGCAAGAATGTGCAGGGTAACCGGGGGAGCGGCTGCATTATAAATATCGAGATCGGGTTCCAGCAAGTATGGGAACTGCGCGAACGCCCATCCCCAAACGATCAGCGAAACCTCGCCTGCCGCGCACAGTCGCGCAATCTGGAAGCGTCGCACCCGCAGAGCGTAGAGCGCCGCAAGGCCCAAAATGGAAGTGATCCAGATGAGCGGCCACGTCCATACGCGCTCCGTCAGTCCCGCCCAGATTTCCGGCGCGCCGTGAATGGAGAGCAACAAAACGACACCGGCGATCATCCCGACTGCGGTTCCGGCGATAAGCGCACGCTGGCGAAAGTCCTCGCGTACCTCAGCCTCGGCGGGCTCGAGCGTCGCATATATCGCTGCCAAGTAGGCGAAAAGCGCAACCGCAAAGATTCCGACCGCGAAGCAAAAGGGCGTCATCCAGGGCCACACGAAATCGCCGAGGTGTCGCGGGTCTTTGGGGATTCGCCCAGAGGCGATCGCGCCAACAATCACACCCAGTAGCACCGGCGTCACCAGGCTCGCGATCGAAAACATGCGGTCCCACCGGATTTGTGCGCGCTCCGGTCCGCCACCGTAGCTGCGGAAGCTAAAGGCCGATCCGCGTAAGACGATCCCGACGAGCATCAGGGTGAGGGGAATGTGCATCGCGATCATGATCGCGGCGAAAGCTGGCGGAAAGGCCTCAAATACGATCACCACGACCAGGATTAGCCAGACATGATCGGCCTCCCAAATCGGCCCGATCGCGCGCTCGATCAGTTCGCGCTGCGCCTTGGCGCGCGGACCACTCGCGAGCAGGTCCCATACGCCACCGCCATAGTCGGCGCCTCCCGTCAGAACATAGACGGTTAGTGCGACCAGCAGGGCGCCGCAGACGAAGAACAGCGAAAAATGAACTGGCATCAGCGGCCCGCTGCCGAAAAAGCAACGACCTCCGCCTGTGTTGGACTCAGCATCACTTGCCGCCAGAGCAGGAAGACGACCGTCAGGCCAAGGAAGAGGTAAAGCATCGAGTAAAGCACGAACGTCACCGTCAGCCCCGGCATCGGCGTGACCGCATCCGCTGTTCGCATCACACCATAGATTATCCACGGCTGGCGGCCGACTTCCGTCACCACCCAGCCGGCCTCGACGGCGATCAGGCCGAGCGGCGCTGCCGCAACCAGCGCCCAGATGAACCAAATCGAGTCGAAGATGGTGCCTCGCAACCACCTTAGAAACACGCCGCACAGTCCGAGCCCAGCCATCGCGAAGCCCGCGCCGACCATGATTTGAAATCCGAAATGGACTGCGATCATCGGACTTGGCCAGTCCTTTTCGGGAAACGAATCGAGCCCGGGGATGACTGCGTCGGGGTTGTGGTAGGTCATGATGCTCAACATCGAAGGCAATTCGATCGCGTACCGCAACTTGCGATCCCTAACATCGGGAATTCCGCCTAGCGCGAGCGGCGCGTGAGGGCCCCCGCGAAAAAGGCCCTCGAACGCCGCCATCTTGAGCGGCTGCAACCGCGCGACGGCGCGCGCCGAGGCGTCGCCGCTGATCGGCTGCATCATGGCGGCAATCGCACCGATCGTAAATGCGATCGCGATCGCCCGGCGATGAAATAAGTTGTCGCGCTCGCGCAGCCACATCGCCGCGTGAATTCCGGCGACCACGAAACCGGTTGCGGCATATGCGGCAATCGTCATGTGCACGGTCTCATGCAAGGCGGCCGGATTGGTCAGGGATGCAATCGGATCGATCGCATCGGGTAGGCCATTGACCAGCCGAAACCCGACCGGCGTATTCATCCATGAATTCGCGATTACGACAAAAACTCCCGAAATCATGCCCGAAAAGGCAACCATTACGCCGGCCCCGAGATGCGCGCGCGGCGACACTCGCTCCCACCCATACAAATAGATGCCGAGAAAAATCGCTTCCGTGAAAAACGCAAAGCCTTCGAGCGAAAATGGCATCCCGATAATCGCGCCGGCCCACCTCATAAAATGCGGCCATAGCAATCCGAGTTCGAATGAAAGCACGGTGCCTGAGACCGCACCTACCGCAAACATTATCGCGGTGCCGGTCGCCCAGCGACGCGCAAGCAGCAGATAAACGTCGTCCCCGGTCCGACGATGGAGCCATTCGGCCATCACCATCAGAAGTGGCATCGCAATCCCGATACAGGAAAAGATGATGTGGAAGGCGAGCGACATCGCCATCTGAGATCGTGCGGCGAGAATATTAGGCATCATTTGGGGGCCGGCCGTTGAGCCGCAAGCAGCTGTGCTGACGCGCGCGCGATCTGAAGCTCCTCATCGAGCGGGACGACCCAGAGCGCGATACGCGATCCGTCAGCGCTGAAGCAGGCTTCCCGTCCATTGGCGGCGCGATTGCGTGCATCATCCAACACCAATCCGAGCGCGTCGAGATCTTTGCAGATTAGCGCGCGGGCGTTCACCGAACGTTCTCCGATGCCTCCGCCAAAGATGATCGCATCGACGCGTCCGAGCACCGCCACATACGAACCGATATATTTTCGCACGCGATAGCAAAACATTTCGATTGCGAGAGCGGCATCCGCATTGTTGTCAGCGGCAGCCTCGAGCTCGCGCATGTCACCAGAGATGCCCGATACGCCGAGGAGTCCGGAATCGTGATTGAGGATGCGTTCGACTTCGGCTGGCGACAGGCCCTCGCTGGTAGCGAGATAGCTGAAAATCGCCGGGTCGAGATCGCCCGATCGTGTCGCCATCATCAGGCCTTCCAGGGGCGTCAGGCCCATCGAGGTGTCGATCGATTGGCCGTCGCGAATTGCCGTAATCGAGCATCCCGCGCCGAGTTGCAGCGTGATCAAATTGAGCGCTGACACTGGACGTCCCGTGATTTCCGCGTAACGGTCGCGCATCCAAGAGTGTCCGATGCCGTGAAACCCAAAGCGGTGAATTCCGTGCCGCGCGGCGATCTCTCGTGGAATTGAGTAGGTGCGAGCGATCGGCGGCAACGTCCGATGGAAGGCTGTATCAGCGACGACGATCGACGGCACGCCAGGGAATTGCTCGCACACCGTGCGTAAAGTCGCAATCGCGGGAGGATTGTGCAGGGGTGCGAAACGGGAAGCTTCTTCAAGCGCTCTGATGACGTTGTCACCCGCGATCATCGGCTCGCTCACTCGATCGCCGCCGTGCACGATTCGATGCGCGATCGCGTCGAGATGAAGGGAACTATCACCTTCGCGCAGCCATGCGATCGCATTCAACGCGGCCTGCGAGTGATTTGCGATAACGGCTGCCGCGTCTAACTGGCGCCCGCTCGACGCGCTCATTTTGGCGTGAGCGCGCGGTCCGATCTCCTCGAACACTCCGCGCGCAACTCTCTCGCGCAGTTCTCCGTCAACCGTTAGCTCGAGGAGCTCGAATTTGAGCGAAGAGCTACCGCAATTGAAGACCAGTATATTCATTGACCGCCCACCGCCGCACGATCCAATACGGTAGCGGAGCACATCGCCTCAAGCTAAGAGAATCGCAAATCGACGATCGCGGCCATAATTGCGATTGCCATCCAGTCGGCGAAGCCCTAATGAAGTCCGCGAAATAACCCTATCCGTGCTAGGGCATTAAAACGCTCGAACCGGTGGTGTTGCGCTCGCCGAGAGCACGATGGGCCTCGGCAGCATCGCGCAGGGCAAAGCGGCGCTGTGCCTCGCATTTGATGGCGCCGCTCGTGAGCGCCGCGAATAGCGCTTCCGCGCGTTCAATCAATTCCTCACGCTTCGCGGTGTAGGTTTGCAGCGTCGGTCGGGTCAGATAGAGCGATCCCTTCGCAGTCAATATATTCACACTGAAGGGCGGCACCACACCGGAGGCTTGCCCATACGCGACCATCATGCCCCGCGGCCGCAGACAATCGAGCGACTTCATAAACGTGGCTTGGCCGACGGAGTCGTAAACCACCGGCACCATCGCGCCGTCCGTAATCTGCTTGACGCGAGCGGGAATGTCCTCGCGAGTGTAAATGATCGTGTGATCGCATCCGTGAGCTGCGGCGAGGCGCGCTTTGTCGTCGCTACCGACTGCGCCAATGACGGTCGCGCCAAGGCGCTTCGCCCACTGGCAGAGGATCAGACCGACACCACCCGCCGCGGCCTGAACGAGAATTGTATCGCCCGGCTTGACGGTGTAAACGGAATAAATCAGGGCGTGAGCGGTCATACCTTTGAGCATCGCGGCCGCAGCGGTCTCTTCGTCGATCGAATCGGGAAGCTTCACCAGGAAGCGTTCCGCGATCACGCGGACCTCACTGTATGCGCCCATCGGACCGCCAGCATACGCCACGCGGTCGCCGATTTTGAGATCGGTAACGCCCGAACCAATCTCTTCGACTATGCCTGCGGCCTCACTTCCAGGAGTAAACGGCATCGAAGGCGCGGGATATACTCCCGAGCGAAAATAGATCTCGACGAAATTGAGGCCGATCGCGCGATGGCGCACCAGGACCTCGCCGGGACCCGGCGGCGGTACCACCACGCTGGCTAACTCAAGTACGTCGGGGCCACCGATTTTGCTGACGACAATTGCTCGCGCATTCATCGCGACTCCTTTCCTTAGCGCAACCCGACCCACTCGGAATTTGCGCAGACCAGCCAGCGCGCGCGAATCGCATCGAACTCCGATCGCGCCAGCACGCCATTGGCCGCAAGCGTCGCATTCTCGGCCCATCGGTTCGGCCGTGAAGTGCCGACAATCGCAGTATCGACGCCGGGTACGCTAAGAGTGAAGCGCAGCGCGGTTCCCACTGCCGCCTTCGGATCGTTACGCACGAAATCGTAACTCAGCTTCTTCAGGCGGCGCCAGTATGGCTTCTCATAATCCCCCACGCGCCAACGGCTGAAGAGCCACGCGGCGTTGGCGATCGGACGCTTGGCGATGATTCCCATATCGCGGGCTGCGGCTGCGGGAATCGCGAGATCGATCCCCTCCTGATCGGCGACATTAACGGAGATTTGAAGCGCGTCGAAAGCTCCGGTTTCAACTGCGTAAAGCGCGTCTGCGCCGTCACCGCTGTAACCGATCGCGCGCGCGAGCCCTTTTTCCTTGACGCGAATCAGCGCTGCGACGAGGTCGTCGTTGCGCAGCGATAGGGCGTCGCAACTATGGAATTGAAGCAAATCGACGTAATCAGTACGCAAACGTCTAAGGCTTCGCGCCACGCTGAGCTCGACCAGTTCCGGCGTCCAGTCCTCGGCGGGTAGTCCGGAAGCGTGACCGCATTTCGTAAACAGGAAGTACTCGGAACGTCGGTGGCTAGCTGCCGAGCCGATCAACTCTTCGCTGGTGTCGTAGCACGCGGCCGTGTCGATAACATTCAGACCGCCATCGAGGGCGCTGTTGAGCAGCTTCTCGACGGTGCTTGCGGGCACGTTTTGATAGCCGATTTCTGAAGCCCCGAAGCCGAGCACACTGACAGTGAAACCCGTCCTGCCGAGCCGCCGAGTCTCCATTCAAGTACTCTGGTGGGAAGTCTGGCCGACGATGAATTCGCGGATGCGTGTCGGCAGTTGGAATGTTCCATCGGCGTCGCACGGGAACGCGACCGTTTCGATGACGGCATCGAGATTGAGCGATCCGTAGATGTGCGGGAATTGCATGCTCGGACGGGCGTCGCTGACAGTTGCCGGCGCTTCAAATTCGAGCGTCGCGACCAGCCTCGTTTCGTCGATCCACAGCAGCAGCAAATCTGACGCCCCGCGGAAAAGCAGATTCGCGGTGTCCATCAACTGATCGATTGTCGAGCAGTGGATGAAGCCTTCCGCGTCGAGCGATGGTGGTCGATGCGAACCTTGCAGCAAGGCCGATTCCCAACCGCCGCGCCGGAGTATATGGAGGATCATTGAGAACATTCTCCCGTACAGAAGTGCACATAAACTCGCCGCTCGCGTTCCATTTTGCAATACCGCAATGCGGCAATTTGCAGGAGCGGTGGATTCGCTCACGTATTAGCGCACAGTTTTCGTGGGTTGGAGTGCGGCACAGTTGGTGCTGGATGTTGGTTCCATGATGGACTTGATTTATTTAGTCGCAACCGCCGCGTTCTTCGCGATCGCTCTCAGCTACGTCTGGGGGTGCACCCGCTTATGAGTCCTTGGGAATTGGTGATGGGCTCAATCATGGCCGTCGGCCTGACCGCCTACTTAGTGTATGCGATGCTGCGACCGGAGAAGTTCTAGGAGGGCGCGGCGATGTTTGCAAACGCATTCGTCCAGTTGGGTATTTTCTCGGCGCTGGTAACCGCAATCAGTGTGCCGCTCGGGCTCTATATGGCGCGCGTGTTTGCCGGTGAGCGCACGATGCTCGATCCGGTGCTGCGCCCGCTCGAGCGTGCGATTTACCGGATGTGTGGAATTCACCCCGAGGTTGAGGAAACCTGGGTCGAATACGCCATCTCGATGCTGATCTTCAGCATGATCGGGATGGTGGTGCTCTATGCGATGGAGCGCCTCCAATACTACCTGCCGCTTAATCCGCAAAATTTCGGTGCGGTTGCGCCCGACCTCGCCTTCAACACGGCGGCGAGCTTCACCACCAATACGAACTGGCAGGCGTATGGCGGTGAATCGACGATGAGTTATTTCACGCAGATGGCGGGGCTCGCCTTCCACAATTTCGTTTCGGCGGCAGCGGGAATCGCGGTCGCAATCGCGGTAATTCGCGGGTTCGTGCGGCGTAGCGCAAAGACGATTGGAAATTTCTGGGTCGACCTGACTCGCGCGATCCTGTGGGTCCTGCTGCCGATCAGCATCGTGGGCGCGCTGGTCCTGGTATGGCAGGGCGTCCCACAGAATTTCAGCGCTTACACGCAAGCTAAGACGCTCGAGGGCGGCAGTCAGGTAATCGCCCAAGGCCCGGTTGCATCGCAGGAAATAATCAAGGAACTCGGCACCAACGGCGGTGGTTTCTTCAATACGAATTCGGCGCATCCGTTCGAAAACCCGACGCCGCTGTCTAATCTGCTTGAAATGCTGGCGATTCTTGTGATTGGTGCCGCCTTAACTCACACCTTTGGGAAAATGGCGGGCGATCGACGCCAGGGATGGGCGCTATTCGCCACCATGGGAATTCTCTTTTTGATCGGAGCGGCTTGTGCGATTCGCAGTGAGCAGCGCGGCAATCCTCAATTTGCCGCGATCGGCTTGCATCAGCGCGCGAGCGCAACCGATAGCGGCGGCAACATGGAGGGTAAGGAGGTCCGCTACGGTATCGTCAACTCTGCGCTGTGGGCGACCATCACGACTGATACCTCGTGTGGCGCGGTCAACTCGATGCACGATAGCTATACGCCGCTCGGCGGCCTGATTCCGCTGCTCAACATGCAAATCGGCGAGATCATTTTCGGTGGGGTGGGCTCGGGTCTTTACGGGATGCTCGTAATGGCGGTGTTGGCGGTGTTCATCGCCGGCTTAATGGTCGGCCGCACCCCGGAATACCTCGGCAAAAAAATCGAGGGGCGCGAGATGAAGCTCGCCATGCTCTTCATCTTGATCTTTCCGGCGGTAATTCTGTTGCCAGCCGGAGTCGCAGTAGTGACCAAGGCTGGACTTGCCGGCATCAGCAATCCCGGCCCGCATGGCTTCTCGCAGATTCTTTATGCATACACCGAAGCGTCGGCCAACAACGGTTCGGCCTTTGGCGGGCTGAGCGCCAATACGCCGTTCTACAACGCGACGCTCGCCTTCGTGATGCTCTTTGGACGCTTCATGATGAAGGTTCCGGTTCTCGCGCTGGCCGGATCGCTCGCCGCAAAACGCGCAGTTCCCGCCAGCGCCGGCACCTTTCCGACGGACGGCGCCATCTTCGTGGTGCTGCTGATCGGCGTGATTTTAATCGTCGCGGCGCTGACCTTTTTCCCCGCCGACGCGCTGGGCCCAATCGTCGAGCACCTCGCGATGATGCAGGGCAAACTGTTCTAGTTACAGGAGCATTTCCAAATGGCCGAACGCAATGCAACCGCGCTCTGGGACAGCCAGATTGTCAAGGGCGCGCTGGTCGATTCGATGCGCAAGTTCGACCCGCGCATCCAGGCGCGCAATCCAGTGATGTTCGTGGTCGAAGTAACCGCCCTCGCGGTCACGATCATTCTCATCAACAACTTCGTCGCTGGACGTATGACGCTGGTGGGATTCGAATTACAGATCGCTTTGTGGTTGTGGTTTACGGTCGGCTTCGCGAATTTCGCCGAAGCGATGGCAGAAGGGCGCGGCAAAGCGCAAGCCGACAATCTGCGCAAGACTCGCACGCAAACGCAGGCGCGGCAAATCAAGCAAAACCAGGAAATCATGGTGCCCGCGACCTCACTTCGCCGCGACGATATCGTAATGGTCAAGGCCGGCGAAGTGATTCCAGGCGATGGCGAAGTGATCGAAGGCGTCGCCGCAGTCAATGAAGCCGCGATTACGGGTGAATCGGCGCCGGTGATCCGCGAGAGCGGCGGCGATCGCAGCGCCGTCACCGGCGGCACTACAGTGATCTCCGATTGGATCAAGGTGCGCATCACTGCCAACCCCGGCGAGACCTTTCTTGATCGTATGATTGGACTGGTCGAAGGGGCACAGCGCCAGAAGACGCCTAACGAAATCGCCCTCAGCATTCTGCTGGCCGGCTTGACCATTATCTTCATGCTGGTCTGTGTGAGTCTTTATCCGTTCGCCCTCTATGGCGGGACGGCTCTCTCACTGCCGGTTTTGGTTGCGCTGCTTGTATGTCTGATCCCGACGACGATCGGGGGCCTGCTTTCCGCGATCGGAATCGCCGGCATGGATCGCCTCGTTCAGCACAACGTGCTCGCAATGTCCGGCCGCGCGGTCGAGGCTGCAGGGGACGTCGATACGCTGCTGCTCGACAAGACCGGGACGATCACGCTCGGCAACCGGATGGCGACCGAATTTCTCCCGATGCTCGACGTCCGCGTCGAGGATCTCGCCGACGCCGCACAACTCGCGTCGCTCGCCGATGAGACTCCCGAAGGTCGTTCGATCGTGGTGCTGGCGAAACGCGAATACAACTTGCGCGGTCGCGACCTCGCCGACTCGGACGCGCGCTTCATTCCGTTCACCGCGCAGACCCGCATGAGCGGTGTCGACCTCGGCGAGCGCAAAATCCGCAAGGGCGCGGCCGATCAGGCCGTCAAATTCGCGCGTGACAATGGCGGGGCCGCGCCGCCCGAACTTGCCGGCATCGTCGAGCGTATCGCCAAGGCGGGAGGCACGCCGCTGGTGGTGGTTGATAGCGCTCGCGTGCTCGGCGTCATCCATCTGAAGGACATTATCAAGGAAGGTATCAAGGAACGCTTTGCGCGGCTGCGGGCGATGGGTCTGCGAACCGTGATGATCACCGGTGACAATCCGCTGACCGCGGCAGCGATCGCCTACGAAGCCGGCGTCGATGACTTCCGCGCAGAAGCAACGCCGGAAACGAAGCTTTCACTGATTCGTGAAGAGCAGGCGCAGGGCAAACTGGTCGCGATGATCGGTGACGGCACCAATGACGCTCCAGCACTCGCGCAGGCCGATGTCGGCATCGCTATGAACGCGGGTACGCAGGCGGCGCGCGAGGCGGGCAACATGGTGGACCTCGACTCCAATCCGACCAAAATCATGGAGGTCGTCGAGATCGGCAAACAGCTGCTAATCACACGCGGTGCACTAACCACCTTCTCGATCGCAAACGACGTCGCGAAATACTTCGCGATCATTCCCGCGATGTTCGTGATTGGCTATCCCGAATTGCAGTCGCTCAACGTGATGCATTTGGCGACGCCCGAAAGCGCTATCCTATCGGCGGTCATCTTCAACGCTTTGATCATCATCGCGCTCATTCCACTAGCGCTGCGCGGTGTCCAGTACCGGCCGGTAGGCGCCGCCTCGATGCTGACGCGCAACCTGCTCATATATGGGCTCGGTGGCATTATCATTCCCTTTATCGGAATCAAGGCGATCGACCTGATGGTCGCCGCACTGCACCTGGCGTGAGAGGACGGTACGATGAGAATTTGGACCGCAGTCAAAATAACCCTCGTACTGACCGTCCTGCTCGGCATCGTCTACCCGGTGGCGATCACGATGCTGAGCGAAACAATTTTCCCTTTTCAAGCGCATGGCAGCTTGATCACGCGAAACGGCAGTGTAGTCGGTTCGGAATTGATTGGACAAAACTTCAACAAGCCAGGGTATTTTCACGGCCGGCCGTCCGCGGCTGGAGACAAGGGCTATGATGCTACCAGCTCGAGTGGATCGAATCTGGGTCCGACCAACAAGGCCCTGATTGACACGGTGAAGCAGCGCCTCAAGGAAACGTTGGAGCAGAATCCGGGAAGTGCGGCGGGAGATGTGCCGATCAGCCAGATTACCGCGTCGGGCAGCGGGCTCGATCCGGAAATCAGTCCAGCGGGAGCTGAGATTCAGGTCGCGCGAGTGGCCAAGGCACGGGGGATGAGCGAACAAGCGGTGCTCGATCTGGTGCGCGCGAATACGCGCCCGCGTTGGGCTGGGGTTATCGGTGAGCCAGGCGTCAATGTGCTCGAATTGAACTTGGCACTTGATGCTCTAAATGCGGCGCCGCCCGCGACCGCCGATTCTCGATAACCGCAGGGAGCGTAACGCTAGGAGCGCGACGAATGACCAGAACTTTCAGTGTGTTGATAGTGGCGGCGGTGTTGGAAATTGTCGGAGACGCGCTCGTGCGCCGAGGTATGGAATCACGCGCATGGATGTTCGCGGCGGGTGCGGCGAGCCTCGTGATCTACGGGGTCGTCGTGAATAAGAGCGCTCTCGATTTCGGTCGCCTGATGGGCGTTTACATTGCGGTGTTCTTTGTGGTTTCCCAAATCGTCACGATGATAATTTATCGGGAGCTACCGACACCTCGAACGATCGTCGGGGGCACCCTCATAATCGCAGGAGGGTTGACGATCATTGGTTGAGCCTGCCGGTTGGAGCATCTGGTGACGAGTCCGGCGACGATCTTCGATGCAGACAATTGCTGCGATCCGGTTCGGGCGCGATTGTGCCGCCACGCCGTGCCCCGCATACCATGACGAGCCGTGACCAAGATCCTCATCCGCAGGTCTTTCTCGACCTCGTCGCGCAATCCAGAAAAGGGCGGTTGAAGGTTTACCTGGGTGGTGCCGCCGGCGTCGGCAAGACCTATCGCATGCTCGACGAGGCGCATCAGTTACGCCAGCAGAGCCACGACGTCGTGATCGGCTTCGTCGAAACCCACGGCCGCGCCGAGACGGCCGCGCGGATTGGCGACCTCGAGATCGTCCCGCTGCACGCGATTCCCTATCGCGGCGTGACGTTGGAGGAGATGGACGTTGACGCGATCCTCGCCCGCAAACCTGAGATCGCTATCGTTGACGAACTGCCCCACAGCAACGCGTCGGGTTCGCGTCACAGCAAGCGCTACCAGGACGTCGAGGAACTTATTGCCAAGGGCATCTCGGTGATCACCGCCTTTAACGTGCAGCATCTCGAGAGTCTTAACCAGACGGTGCGGCGCATCACCGGCATCGAAATTAGAGAGACTGTTCCCGACACGTTCCTCGCCCGCGCCGACCAGGTCGTGACGGTCGACATTCCAGTGGAGGAGCTACGCCAGCGCCTGCGCGAAGGAAAGATCTACCCGTCCGATCGGGTCGAGCAGGCGCTAAAGAATTTCTTCAAGCCGGGTAATCTCGCTGCGTTGCGCGAACTGGCGTTGCTCGAGGTCGCACGCGATCAGAGCCGTCAGCGGGAGGAACTTGAACTACTCAAGCGCGAAGGCGGGCGGCGTACCGCTGTCAGCGACCGCTTGATGGTCTGCCTGTCCTCGAACCCCGATGGCAGCGACGACCTCCTGCGGAAGGCTGCGCGCACGGCGATGCAGATGAACGCGGAATGGTACGCGGTGCACGTCGAGACGCCGGACGAATCGGTGCAGAAAATCAGCACCTCCAACTTTCGCGCCCTACTGGAAAACGTCAACCTCGCTGCGGAATTAGGCGGTGAGGTGGTGTGGCTCAAGTCGACAGACGTGATCAAGGCGCTGACCGACTTCGCGCGCGAAAAGCAGATTACACGAATTGTCGTCGGACGAACGCATCCAACTCTTAGGAATCGCTTATTCCGACGGTCGGCCACCAATCGGCTGCTGGCGGCGGCGTCGGAATTCGATATCGAAGTCGTCGGCCTGGAGCCGCGGGACAGAAAAACATGAGTCCTCCATCGCTGCGCAATCGCATCCGCAACGGCACCCTTGCGATGCTGGTAATCGCGGTGACGTTGGTCGCCCTGGCCCTGCCGGAAGTACACAGCCTGGGCAGCGCAATTCGGCGCACGCTCTATCGAAACTACCTCAGTATCGAAGCGGCGCAGCACATGCACGCGGCCCTGTGGAACCTGCAGATTGCAGCGCGCGACGGACACACCGACGCCGTTTTGCCGGCCAGCCGAGACGAATTCACTCATTGGATTCACGTCGAGGAAAACGATATCACCGAGCCCGGTGAAGCTGCCCTCGCACGCGAGATCGATCATCGCGGCGCCGCGTTGTTCGCGCAATTCGCAAGCGGACCACCAACCGCGACTAGCGATCAGGATTTCGCCACGCTCCGTGGTCGTCTTGACCGTCTGATCGAACTCAATCGCGATGCGATGTTTCGCGCCGATAGCCGGGCGAATCGGTTGAGCGATCAACTGACCTACGAATTCGCCGCCGGACTCGTTATCCTGTTGCTCTTGGGTATCGCGTTATCATGGACCATCGCGTGGAATCTGTCGAAGCCGCTGGACGAACTGACCGAGCGTTTGCGCAGCTTCAGCCTCCGCGGTCCTTCTCTCAGATTGGGCCCCCAGCCGTTGGCTGAATTGGAGGGCGTAGCGTCCGAATTCAACCGCATGGCTGAGCGACTCGAACAGTTTGAGAGGCTCAACGTCGATCGCATCATTTACGAGAAAAGCAAAACCGAGGCGATCATCGAGAGTCTCGAAGACGGCATTATTTTGATCGATCCGGCTGGACTCGTAACGCATATCAACGAAATTGCGGCGATCATCCTCGGCATCGCGCGTGGCGACGCATTGGGATCCCCATTCAATGATCTCGACAGCAATCATCCCCACTACCTGCGGGTGCGCGCGGCGCTCGCCAACGGCGGCCAGTTGTTCTCGGACAGCACACGAGTCGAAGTCGATTTGCACGTGCGTGGCCGCGACCATACCTATGTACTCAAGCCGGTGCCGTTGCATCATGGGGGTAACGAATCGCTTGGCACTTTGCTGATTCTGCAGGACATTACTTACCTGCGCGACAAGGATCGCGCGCGCGTGAACCTGGTCGCGACGCTCTCTCACGAGCTAAAGACACCGCTCACCTCGCTCGCGCTTTCGGCCGAACTGCTTGACCGCGGCAAGGACAATCTGAATCCCAAACAGCGCGAATTGCTCGCAACTGCGAGCGAGGACATCGGGCGCATTCGCCATCTCGCGGACGACCTGCTTGACCTCGCCCGCGGCGAACCAGGAAGTATCTCGATCCGTAGCAGCACTGTCGATCTGGCCGAGCTGATTCGCGCGGTGATGAATGGGTTCGCTTTGCAGGCCGAACAAAAGGGCGTCGTGCTCAAGTGCGATATCGCACCTTCGACACTGCGAGTCCTTGCCGACCCGGTCAAGCTCTCCTGGGTGATATCGAATCTTATCGGCAATGCGATGCGCTATACTCCCAGCGGTGGAAGCATCGCAATCTCTTCGAGCGACGACGGAGATGTTGTGCGTTTTCGGGTGAGCGACACTGGCCCGGGCGTTGCACCGGAAATCCGCGACCACCTCTTCGAACGGTACGCGCAGTGGAATTCCAATGGTGCGCAGTCCGGCTCCGCGGGCCTCGGACTCGCTATCGCCAAGGAAATCGTCGAGGCCCATGGCGGACGCATATTTGTCGAAAGCACTGTCGGAAAAGGAACCTGCTTTACGGTCGAATTGCCGAAAGCGCGAGGCGCAGTAATGGCCAAGCTCCTGATCGTTGACGACGAGAAAAACATCCGCAACCACCTGGTCACCTTCTTCGAAAGCGTCGGCCATCAGGTGAAAACCGTCGAAAACGGACGGCAGGCGCTGGCCCTGCTTGCCATAGATCGCAGTTTCGACCTGATGCTCACCGACTACCGAATGGCCGAAATGAACGGTCTCGAGCTATTGCAGGAAGCCCGCCGCGAGGCGCCGAACCTTGCCGTCATCTTGATGACCGCGTACGCCACGGTCGAGAACGCCGTCGCCGCGATGAAGGCCGGCGCCTACGATTACCTGACGAAGCCTTTCACGCTCGATCAGGTCGAACATGTCATGGACCGCGCACTCGAGGCGCATCGCCTGCGGGCAGAAAATCGCGTGCTGCGCGATAGCATTGAAGAACGCCCGCTGCTCGAATCGCGGAGCCCAGTGATGCGCCACTTGCTGGAAACCGCGCGGCGCGTGGCAGCGAGCGAAGCGACCATCCTGCTGATGGGCGAGAGCGGTACCGGCAAAAACGTACTCGCGCGCCAGATCCATCGATGGAGCCCCCGCAGCGAGAAGCCGTTCGTCGTCGTCAATTGCACGACGTTGTCCGAGCCTTTGCTCGAGAGCGAGTTATTCGGCCACATGCGCGGATCCTTCACCGGGGCAATCAAAGACAAGCCGGGACGGCTCGAGGCCGCGCATCACGGCTCCGTCTTCCTCGATGAGATCGCTGACTTGAGCCCCCCTTTGCAAACCAAGTTTCTGCGCTTCGTGCAGGAGCAGAGCTTCGAGCGCGTTGGCGGCGACGACACCATCGCGGTCGATACACGCATCATCGCCGCGTCCAATCGCGACTTGATAGCGGAGGTTGGCGCGCACCGGTTTCGCGAAGATTTATTCTATCGGCTAAATGTAATCGCGCTACGAGTACCTGCCTTGCGCGAGCGCCCGGAAGATATCGTGCGGCTTGCTGAAGGCCTGCTTGTTGTTGCGGCCGCACGCAACCATCGCCAGACGCTGCGCTTTGCGCCGGACGTGGAGACGGCTCTAATGGCCTATCGATGGCCGGGAAATGTGCGTGAATTACGTAATGCGATCGAACGAGCCGCTGTGCTCGCGCAAGGCGACCTGGTCACGCCGGAATACCTGCCCGACGCCCTGTTCCAGGATGCACCAGCGATCGCCGCTGTAGGCGAACATCCAGCCAGCCTCGAAGACGTCGAACGCGAGCAAATCGTCCGCGTGCTGGCAGAATCCCCGACTTTGGAGGACGCCGCTGAGACCCTAGGAATCAACGTCTCGACGCTCTGGCGCAAACGCAAGCGCTACAAAATCGAATGAACCCGATCCGACGCTGATGCGGAAGGCGCGATCGTTACCCACTCGAGGCTCTCATTGAGGAGGTCCAATTTGGGTCGCCGTTGCGAAGCTGCTACGGCTGGTGAAATTGAATCGGCAGCGCCCGCATAACCGCCTCGCCGGCTGAATCGATCAACGCGGCTTACAGCGAACTGACAAACTCCCCGCTCGCCTCTTCCATTTCCAGTTCCCGGTGCCATGTACCGGTCAGGCTTGGATTCATCGTTCGTGCGTAACGATTCGCTGCGTATACCGGATAAGATTCCCAGTCGAAGTTCTGTTTGAAGGACCTTAGATCGTCAGCTGTGACTCGTAGTGAGACCACCGCCACTTCAGATCCGGCTAACGCGTTGCCATATTCGTCATGCAAACGTTCGCCTCGACCCATTAGGTCTGCGCGTATCGTCTTGACCTTGGGGAAGCAGACCGCCATCTGATGCAATCCGCGCATCAGCGATCCCATTTGCAGCCGCAGATCGACCCGTCCCGTCGGGTTCATTTTGTCGGCAAAGACGACCACGCCGATTACCGATCGATCAGTCAAGTCGATCTTTTCGACTGCGCCGCTGTCGTCGAGCAGCGCGGGCACGGATTCGACGGTCGCAATGCCATCGCTGGGGCAGATGCTGACTTGATTGTCGGTCGAAGCACCCATCACGAACGGCAATGTCAGGAGCAGCATCGGGGCGAGGCCGAACACCATTACCCGGCTGACACGCTGGTAGCCACTGAGGCGAACCCAACGCGAGCGTTGCCTTAGCAACGCTCGCCCGAGCGATCGACGAACATTATAGGCTAGAGCTTGATCGCCTTCGGCATCAACATCACGGGCGCCTCCGGACCGGGAAATCCGGACCCGATCGACACCCTTCCGCGCTTCTCCTTTCGAACCGACGCACGCTGCACATGCCGGCATTTTCCGATACTCCTGTCAGACGCATTTCGAAACCTAACAGAGTTATCAACAGCCCCGGATACAGGCTATTGTTCGTGTGATAATTCAATTTGTATGATTATCTAACTAGTCTTATGCACCACCGAGTGGCAGATTGCCGTGCAAAATAAGGGAGATTTAGGGGGGGCGGCGATCGCTATAGATGGAAAAAGCGCAGTCTTCCATCGAAGCAAAAATCGATGGGATTGTGCCCTGCGGAACGAAATAAGCTCCCGAGTAAGACTCTGCGGAGTTGTCTGACAAGCAATAATTCGCCGTGTTGAACGCTCGACCCCGATGCGTTCATCGCTGCGGACATGGTCGGCGCGGAGATTCCCTAAGTATAACTTGTAGCGTGGCTAGCTGGTGGAGCCGCACCCGTCCTGGTTGCCGAAGTGTTCATGCTCTTTAGTCCAATCGAGTTTGTCGGGCCGAGTTTTTATCAGTAGCCACCATTCGGAGTAGGCGGCTCTTCGATCCGTCCGCAGCATTGCTCGCTGGGTGCGCGCAGGTCATCCGTTTGCCATCCGTTTCGCCCAATCCTGCCATTTAAAGTCGCCGACGAACCAGACAAGTGGTACGTCCGTGAAGTAGCCATTCGCGTCCGAACGGGCCTGCTCATTCAAGTTACATGCGTCTGGAGAGCAGTTTGCAGCGGGCTTCGCGCGGACGGTCGGGGGGAATTAAGCCGACGGCATCAAGATGGGAGCAATTGCAATCGGACGCTTGCCGTTTGTAAGGCAACAGGATTATAGGTTAATCGTTATTAAATAATCATGGCCAGAATAGGGAGTCTGGACTGTTTAAAAGTCCTTGATGCAATGAAAAGTGCCGTCTTCAAAAACGCTTTGGTCGGCGTTCTGACGATTGGTCTGTGCGTGCTGTCCGGATGCTTTCAGTGGACTGAGGATTCGCAAGGAAGCCTGAAATCGGCCGGGCTGCCGGGACTTCCAATCTGGCAATCGAAAGCGCCCCCCGCGCCGGTGAAGCCGACCGATTTGGGTTTCACACCCGAACAGGCATCGAAGCTGGGCGGCGAGGTTCTCGTTATGCCCACCGCCGACTCGCAGGCCATGCGCTATCAGTTCTATCAGGTCGGCGAGAATCATTGTGAGGGCGATCTGAAGAAGATGCTGGCCGATCGCGCCCAACAGAACGCGACCGATCCCCCGCCGTACTGCACGGAAAATCCCACGCAGCCCACGATGAAAGGCAACGCGTTCGTGTTTTGAACGCGGATGGAACTGGCGGTGCTCCGGCTTGCCTACGAATGTGACGCGATTATGGCCGCCGCTTCCACGATCGAGCGGCGAGTACCGCTGTCTCGCCCCCGCGTTTTCGGCGCTTAAGAAAATGTTCAAGCGTGCGCAACCGGCGCGACTGTTGGCGGTTAATCAATCGTCAAGCGGGCCACGGCTGATAATCCTGGGGCGAAATGATCGGGTGGTCGGCAGCGGTAGCGCGGGCACCTTGCAAATTGCGGACGGGAGCGTGGCGCGAAGCGATGCGGTGGTCCTCTGCAGACGCGGACGCTGGATAGTTGCCCCCGCTAAATCGGCAGGGGGCACGTTTCTGAACGACCAGCGGGTGCGTCGAAGACGAAGACTCAAGCATCGTGATGCGATTCGGCTCGGAGCGGCGAATGTATATCGATTCATCGATCCGGACGCCGCGCTGCGACGGCATAACCGCAGAATGATGGGTGGGTTGCTGATGTTGACGATCGTCGCGGCCGGGTGGCTGTCCCATTTCATGAAATGGGACAGCGGATTGCCGTCCTCGGCGGAACTCGCGGATATCCTGGCCGGAGAGCAATCCGGCCCGACGGCGCATGCGGCGGCGGCAGTAGGGAGCGGGGGTAGCACCGCGCCGATTCGCGTAGCATCGGCAGTGACCAGATCCGGCGCTAGCGAAGCGAAGGCTGCGGCGCGCACTACTCGCGCGGTCGTCAAGACCTTCACCGATGCGCCGGCTTCGCCGATGCGAAGCATCTCCGTATCGGCGCCTTCATCATGGCTCGAGCGGACTAATTATTATCGCTCGATGGCGGGGCTCGCGGCGCTGCGCGATGACCCCCAACTGACGGCGAACCTGATCGCGCACGCTAACTATGTACTGGACAACTATACGTCCGCGATTCGCGACGGCGAATCGCTGGGTGCCGCCACGCATGGCGAGGAGCCCGGCAAACCCGGTTACACCAGCGGCGGCTCAGCGGCCGCCGAAAACAGCCAGTATGCGTGGGGCTGTGGTTCGTTAGACCGGTCGGCGCAAATAGATGATTGGATCGCCGGCCCCTTTCATCGGTTCGCGATGCTCAATCCATTTATCACCGACGCGGGGTTCGGCGAGGCCAGTGCAAACGGCTGCTGGGTCGCGGCTTTGCGCTTGCCGCCAGAGCCCGAGGAGGTCAAGCCGTATCCGCATCCGATAGAATTTCCCCCCGATGGCGCGACCGTTACGCTGGGCTGGAAAGGAATCGAGAATCCCGATCCGCTTACGGGTTGCAGTGGCTACAAATTCCCGGCCGGGTTGCCCATCACGCTGCAACTAGGCCGGCTGGAAACCACAGAATTGTCTGCGAGCTCGCTCACGGAAAACGGCCGGCCGATCGAGCATTGCGCATTCGATTCGCATAGCTACCGCAATCCGAGTGGCGAGGCCCAGGAATATGGCCGCTGGGAGCTGCGCAGCTCGGGCGCGGTGGTGCTGATACCGCGGGAGCCGTTGATTCGAGGCGCGGGGTATTCGGTATCAATCACGGCTCACGGAAACACCTACGCGTGGAAATTCAAGATGGCCGGTTGATCGGAGCGGGACCGGAATTGAGCGGCGGCTACTTTTTGGCGTGGGCGAAGCGGTCCATGATTTTGAGGACGGTGTCCCAACCGAACCAGGCGCCGTGCTGCTGTGGACAAACCATCCCGGCGATATTTGGATCGGGACTGAAAATGAGCGGCTGCTTGCATTCGGGGCAGACGCCGACCGGCGCATCGCTCTTGTGGCGGAGCTTCTCGAGCAGTTCCTGATCGCGCTTGTGCGCCCATTCGTTTTCCCGCGCCGCTTCAACGTCGTGGAGTTTCTCGCCGAGTTTGTCTTTTTCGCCGTTGCTCATGATTCCTCTTGCCCGAACCGCGAGGCCGCGTTGCAGGCGGCCTCGCTACTCCATATCCTTAATCAGTTTGCCGGTGCGCGCCTTTTCGACGGTCTCGTCGAACTTGGGTCCGAGGTCCACGCCCATCTGCTGCGCGCGCTTTTTCGCCCACATACCGACGTTGCGGGAATCGCGGTAGTAGGAATCGTCACGACTCTGGCCAGTATCGAAATTGGCGAGGCGGGCGGCTTCGCTCTCGACCACCGCAAACGACGACATCACGCGTTTGGTGCGCGACGAGCCACATTGCGGACATTGCGGTCGGTTGCGCCGATCGCGGCCGAGCATGACGTGGGCGGCGATGCGGCCGCATGCGGCACATTGGTATTCGTAAATCGGCACCAGTATTAAGGATAGACGAGCGGTCGATGATCGGCAATTCACCATGGAGCGGGTATCGGTGGAACGAGGCCTCAAGATGATTCAGCAGGCAGATGACTTTCGCGACGAATCGGACACGACTTTTGCGCTCGTCGACACATTAAACGATCGCGACTGGGAGCGAAAAACGCAGTTCAAGCAATGGACGATTAACGATATCGTCGCGCATCTGCATATCGGAAACTACATGGCGGATCTGTCGCTGAACGATGAGACCGCGTTTGCCGCGTTTTTGAAAAGGCTGATTGCACCGGCCAAGCCGGGCGCCCGCCGCCTCGCTTCCACCCATGCTTGGCTCGACGGTCTCAGAAACCGCGAACTGCTGGTTCGGTGGCGCGATTTCTACGGCGAGATGGCTGGGCGTTTTGCCGAGGCGGATCCGAAGAGGCGCGTGAAATGGGCCGGTCCTGACATGAGCGTGCTCTCGAGCATTACGGCTCGTCTGATGGAGACCTGGGCGCACAGTCAGGCCATCTATGATCTGCTGGGCCAGGAACGGAAGGACACGGATCGGATCAGAAACGTCGCAGTCATCGGGATTAATACATTCGGCTGGACCTTTGCGAATCGCCGATTGCCCGTTCCTGACCGACCATATGTCCGGCTTGCTGCACCCTCGGGCGCGACGTGGGAATGGGGCCAACCGAGTGAAAGCAATTTCATCGCGGGCAGCGCGGTCGAGTTTTGCCAGGTGGTGACGCAGGTGCGGAATATCGCGGACACCAGGCTGAAGGTGGTCGGCGAAACTGCGACGTCGTGGATGGCGATCGCGCAATGCTTTGCCGGGCCGCCCGAAAATCCGCCGCCGCCCGGCGCCCGCTTCCGTCAGGGGTGATGGGCGCCAACGGGAAAGTACCGCCGATTAGATCGTGATGAAATTGCTGAGCTTCGCTCGAACGAGTTGCGCGACTTCGGCAGGAATCGTCGCGCCGACATAGCGAATCGGTCGGGCCATGGTGTCGATACTGCGGATATGGCCGATGAGTATTTCGCCTCCAATTGGCAGCCCAGACGGCAGGACCACGCTGGTGGGAAATGGACGGACATGAGAGGTGATCGGGCATACAACGACTAAGCCTGTGTTTCGGCTGAAGTCTGTTGGAGAGACCACCAAAGCGGGTCTGCGGCCGGCCTGTTCCCTGCCCCTCGTCGGATCGAAGTCAGTCCAGATCAGATCACCGGTGCCGGGCACGTAAGCCGGCGCTTTCATTCTTCGATTATCTCGCGACCAACATCCGGTCCCCAGTCATAGGCGTCAGCATAGAGCGCACGCCACTCCTCTGGCTTCTTTCCTTGAAATAGCTCTTCGAGCGAGAAATCGGGGATCGCACGACGAATAACGATGTTGCCGCCCCTGGTCTCGACCTCGACCCGCTCGCCGTCGCTGAGCCTGACGGCCTTCGCGATTTCGCTGGGGAGGCGGAGGGCCAGGTTCTTTCCCCACCGCCCGATAGTTACTTGTGCCCTGATCTTTCCCACGAGATATTCCTAGCATATCCTGCGGCGGTTCGATAGCCTGCTTGCACGAACTGCGCTTACTGGAGTCAAAAGAGCCGGGCGAAAGATCGCGCGGCCCTTAAGTTCAATTCAAATTGCGAAGCTGGGGTCAGGGCACGACGGCCAGTAGCCAGATTGTACAAATTGTGCCGACGATCGCACCGCCGTAGCACGCGAATGCGAGAATCGTGTTGAGATGGCGCATGTTGAGGATGTCGGACAGCGTCAGGCGCATCCGATGGGCCGCGTGGAAAAAGCAGAACGTCAACAGCACGAACAGGTAGATGCGAGTGAGCGGATTTCGCAGCAGCGCGAGCGTCCAGTCATAGCCGGGATCGCGCATTAGTCTGAGCGGAAAAGCCAGCCCGTACAGCATGATGTGAATCGGCAGAAAGTAGGCGGCAAAGAAGCCGCCGACGCCGAACAGAAACCATACGATCGGTTCGTTGGATCGTTTCGCCGACGACATCAGATAATCCCCAGGATGAAGAGCGCGACGATCAGCGTGGCGCCGAACCAGACCATGAAGTTGGGCACCGACGCGATGATATCCGGCGTCGGCCTACCGAGCATCTGACGCAGCGCCACGCGCGGGACGAGCAGGAACCAGGTGACGGCGTGCAAGAGGATGAACGCGAGGGCGATGGCGTTCAGCACGATCATCGCGGGACATTGCATGAACGCCTGGAAATGGGCGTAGCGAGTCGGTCCGGCCCCGAGCGCCGCAATCTGGACCAGCGTGACGACGGCGAAATACGCGACGAAAAAACTCGACGACTCGCGCATCGCATAGCGCAGGTAATGCCATTGATCGAGGTACCAGTAGGCCGACATGCGCGGCCGGTACGGCTTGGGCTGATAGGTGGTGTACTGCGGCATCGCGATCAGTTCTTTCCCCTCGGCAGCAGGAACGACTTGAACCATTCCTTGGTCGCGGTCAGCTTGTACTGCTGAATCGCCAGCGACGGATCGACGCCCTTCGGACAGACCGTCGAGCATTCACCGACCACCGTACAATCCCAGATACCCTCGTGCTGCGAGACGATATCGAGGCGATCCTCGAGACCCTGATCGCGCGAGTCGAGATTGTAGCGATGCGCCAGGGCGATCGCCGCAGGTCCGATAAAGTTCGAATCGAGTCCCGACACCGGACAGGCCGCATAGCACAAGGTGCAATTGATGCACAGGCTGAACTGATGGTAGGTCTCCATCTGCGCCGGCGTCTGGATGAATTCGCGCTCGGGCTTGAAGTCGTCCTTGCGCACGATCCACGGCCGCACCTTCTGCAGCTTGGCCATGAAGTCGTCCATGTCGACGACCAGATCCTTGATGACCGGGAAATGGTCAAGCGGGCCGACACGCACCGGACCGGGCGCCAACTCGGTCAGCAGCGTCTCGCAGGTCAGCTTCGGCACACCGTTGATCATCATGCCGCAACTGCCGCAAATTCCCATCCGGCACGACCAGCGGAAGGTCAGCGAGCCGTCGAGCTGATCCTTGATGTGGTTCAGGGCGTCGAGCACCATCCAGTCGTCGCGCAACGGTACTTCGAAAGCTCTGGTAACTCGGTTCGGTGTCGCGCTCGGGATGGAAGCGCTCGACTTCCAGGATGATCGTATCCGCCATATCTTCGGCCTACCTTCCGTAAACCCGCTCGCCCGGGTGGCCAGCGCGTAATCACAACTGGGCGATATTCGATTCGCGGCGGTCCTTCGGGGCTGCGCGATGCCATTGAATGGGCCAGGTACTTTTCGTCGTCGCGCTTGGGGAAATCGCGCCGCTGATGGGCGCCGCGAGATTCCTCGCGATTGAGCGCGCTATGCACGATAGTCTCGGCCACTTCGAGCATGAAGCCGAGTTCGAGCGCCGACGTAAGCTGTGTATTGAAGGTGCGCGCATGGTCGTCGATCGACGACGTTGCGAAAGCGTTCGCGCAGCTCACTCAATCTTGTTGGCCGATTCCACCAGCGAATTGCGCTCGCGATAGATGCCGCAGCCGGTCTCCATCGTGCGCGACATTTCATCGCGCAGATTGGCGATGCGCTCGGTGCCGCCGGTCTTATTCAGATACTCCTGCTCGAGGCGCCGCTCTTCGTCCGCCGCCTGCGCAAGGATCGCGCTCTGCGATACGCGTGCCGCTGCCGCTCGATATATTGGATCGCCGTACGCGCCGCGCGTGCACCATACACCAGGAGCTCGCCCAGTGAATTCGAGCCCAGCCGATTCGCGCCGTTGATACTGACGCACGCCGCTTCGCCCGCCGCGTAAAGGCCGCTTAGCGTGGTCGCACCGTCGATGTCGGTATGCACTCCGCCCATCATGTAATGCAGCACGGGCCGTATGCGAATCGGCTCCTTGACCGGATCGAGATTCTCGTACTTGAGGCACAGCTCGCGCACCATCGGCAGCCGCGTCTCGATCTTGTGCTCGCCCAGATGGCGCAGGTCGAGATGCACGTAATCGCCATACGGGCCGTGGAACGCGCGACCCTTCTCGAACTCGCCGAAAATTGCCTGCGACACGCGGTCGCGCGGTCCCAGTTCCATGCTGCGCAGCACCGGCGTCGGCGTCGGCTTGCCCAGATCGTAATCCTGCAGGAAACGGTAGCCGTCTTTGTTGAGCAGCCAACCGCCTTCGGCGCGCGCAGCCTCCGTGATCAGGATGCCGGTAAACGGCAGACCTGTCGGATGGTACTGCGTCATCTCCATGTCTTTGAGCGGCGCGCCGGCCTCGATAAGCGAGCGCCATGCCGTCGCCGGTGCAGATGTTCGCGTTGGTCGTGAAGGGGAACACGCGGCCGCATCCGCCGGTGCAGATGATCACCGCCTTGGCCTGAATCGCGCGCACCTTGCCGGTACGCAGCTCGATCGCGACGACGCCTTGAACCGCGCCGTCCTCGACCAGCAGCCGCGTCGCGAAGACCTCGTCGTAACGCGTAATCGAGCCGAACTGTAGCGAGGTCTGGAAAAGCGTATGCAGCATGTGGAAGCCGGTTTTGTCGGCGGCAAACCACGTGCGCATCTTCTTCATGCCACCGAATGGACGCACCGCGATGCGCCCGTCGGGCTCGCGGCTCCAGGGGCATCCCCAATGCTCGAGGTGGAGCAATTCCTTGGGAATCTCGTTGCAGAAGTACTCGACCGCATCCTGATCGGCGAGCCAGTCGCTGCCCGAGATCGTGTCGTAGCAGTGCTCGTCGATGGTGTCGTCCTTGCCAGCGACGCCGGCAGCGCCGCCCTCGGCCGAGACCGTATGGCTCCGCATCGGATAGACCTTGGAAACCATCGCGACGTTGAGTTTCGGACTTTGCTGCGCGATTTCGATCGCCGCCCGCAAGCCGGCCCCACCGCCGCCGATTATCAAAATGTCATGCGCGGACGTTTCCACTGCGTTCTCCGAGCCGTCGTCGATCCGCCATCCGGGACCGCTCCGGCATTAAATACGCTAACGTCGTACCATCACTATATCAGAATGCGCTTGTCGACGGCGCGTGAAACGTCCCGACTATAGCGCAGCTTTTTCGAGAATCAAACGCTTATCGCGATTTTCGAATTTTCGTGCCTTCTCTGCAGGTCCCCTTCTATGTGGAAGGGTCGCACTTCGATGGGTACGGGCGTCGAGAGACTCCGAGGGTTTTCCTTCACAACCTCTACACGATGGCGCTAGGGTGTGACTGCCCCGACCGATCGCGGCGGGGTCGCCACGGGAGCAATCGCACCTAGACGTCAGGGAGGGAACGAGATCTCTTCCGCGCAATCCCGTTTTCTGCAAAGGAGTGAATCAAATGGCCAAGAGCATCGATCAAATCGTAGCCGAACTCGCCGACCGCGAAGCTATCCGTGAACTGCCGCTACGCTACTGCGACTGTGTTTGGCGTGGCGACGTCGAAGGTATCGCCGATCTCTTCACGGAAGACGGCTCGTTCTCGATCGCAGCACGCAATTCCGAGAACACCACTACCGGCCGCGCCAACCTCCTGAAGATGTATAAGGACGGTCTCGCGTCGCTAACGCCGCGTCCCTACATTCATAACCACGTCGTGGAACTCAAGGGTGGAAATCGCGCGACCGGCCGCTGCTACGTCGAGTTGCGCGACGCCAGCAACGAAATGAACTGGATCGGCACGGGCTACTATCACGACGACTACACGAAAGTCGGCGACCATTGGAAATTCCAGTCGCGCAGCTTCAAGGCGGTGAGGCTGGACCAGCGCGAAAAGCAATGACCGAACGAGGGCAGAGCGCTTGAGCGTATCGGCGGACCGTTGCGTCGGCGGCGTGTTGTATATCGTTGCGACTCCGATCGGCAATCTCGAGGACGTGAGCGCGCGCGCGTTGCGGGTGCTGAGAGAGGTCGCCGTCATCGCATGCGAGGACACACGCCACAGTGCGCGGCTGCTCTCGACCTATGAGATCCGCACGCCGACGGTGAGCTGCTTCGAGCATAACGAAGAACGTCGCACTCCTGAATTGATCGAGCGGCTGCGGCGCGGCGAAGGCATCGCGTTGATCAGCGACGCCGGCACGCCGGCAATCTCTGATCCGGGTTACCGGCTGGTGCGCACTGCGCTAGCCAACGGCCTTCGCGTCGTGGCGATTCCGGGACCGTCAGCGGTGATTGCAGCAATCTCGATCTCAGGCCTGCCGACCGACCGCTTCACCTTCGAAGGCTTCCTGCCGCAGCGGGCTAGCGCGCGTCGTGCCGCGCTGGCGATGCTGACGCGCGAGCCGCGCACGATGGTCTTTTTCGAGGCCGCGCGCCGCCTCGAAGCCGCGCTCGCCGACATGGCAGCGAGCTTCGGCGCTTCGCGCGACGCAGCCGTCGTTCGCGAAATCAGCAAGACCTTCGAGGAGTGCGTACGCGGCACGCTGACCGAACTGCATTCCCGCTTCAGCGTCGCGGAGCCGCGCGGCGAAATTGTTGTCGTCGTTGCGGGCGCGCCGACCCCAGCGGCGATGGACGCCTCCAACGTCGACGATTCCTCTGCCGCGTCCGTTGCGGATCGTACGACTACAGTCGAAGCGCTGTGTGACGCCGGCCTGAGCCTTAAGGATGCGAGTGCGATGGTCGCGCGCCTGATTGGTGCGAGCCGCCGCGAAGTTTATCAGCAGGCGCTGGTGCACCGAGCCCGCGACCCGGCGTGAGTGGTGTGTGCAGAGCAATCTCACGCGAGCAGCAGTCCGATCAGAGCGGTCTTCGACTGCTCGCAAAGTCCATCACGTGCCGCAGGCTTCGACCGATTAGTCGCATAGAATGGGAAGATATTCGACCGTTATATTCGACCTTGACGGCACACTGACGGATCCAGGCGCCGGTATCGTCAATACGATTCGCAACGTGATTCTGGAATTTGGAGGCAAGGCGCCGCGCGCGGAGGAATTGAAGTGGTGCGTTGGACCGCCACTGCGAGAAATATTCACACGGCTGCTGAACGCGCAAGGACGCCTCGGGCCGTTGGCGGGAGTAGGCGGGATCGCGCGGGCGGAGGGCAAGGATGACGCCGAAGGCACGGACGCAGCCGCGCTGGTGGAGCGGGCCGCGGCGCTCTATGTGCAACGATATGCAGAAAGCGGGGCAGCGGAGAGCGTCGCGTACCGAGGCGTGGAGCAGATGCTCACGGAACTCCGAAAGACTGCGCGGCTCTTTGTCGTGACCTCCAAAAATACGGCGACGGCGGAACGGATCCTCGGTATGTGCGGGCTCAAGCGGTTCTTCGAAGAGGTCATCGGCAACGGGCGGCTGGAAGACAAAACCGACATGGTGCGCGACCTGATCGATCGCACGGGCCTCGAGCGGGCGGCGGCAGCGCTAGTCGGCGACCGGGAATTCGATATCCGGGCAGGCCGGAGCAATCGCATCTTTTCGATTGGCGTGACTTACGGTTACGGCAGTCGCGAGGAGTTGGCGGCCGCCGGAGCGGATCGGATCGGCGAGAGTCCGTCCGAGGTCGCGCGGCTGCTGTCATCGGCGTGAGGTCGGGAGAGTTCGAGGAAGCCGTTGGGGGAACGAAAGCGGCGCGTAGTCGTTGCGCCGACTACGCGCGCAAGGGGCGGTAAAATGCGCGGATTTCGTCGACGAGCCGCTCGGGTTCTTCCATCGAAGCGAAATGGCCGCCCGACGGCATCACTGTCCAGCGCTTGAGGTTATAGTAGCGCTCGGCCCATTTGCGCGGCATCAGAAAGACTTCCTTGAGGAAGATGGCGGCCCCGGTCGGCGCCTCGACCCGCGGCATCCGATCGTGCGACGCCTGCCACAGATTGTGCGCGGCCTCGTAATAGTAGCGCGCGGAAGTGCCATAGGTCTGGGTCGCCCAGTAGAGCGTCATCGTGGTGCAGAGGTCGTCCTTGGAGAAGCGGCGCTCGACGTTGCCGTCACAGTCGCTCCAGGCGCGGCGCTTTTCGAGAATCCACGAGCATAGCCCGGCGGGCGAATCGTTGAGCGCGAAGGCGATGGTCTGCGGGCGGGTCGATTGCATCGCCATGTAGCCGCTGCCCTCGCGCATGAACTTGCGACCGTGCTCGAGCCAGCCCTCCTCGCCAGGGCCGAAGTCCTCCGGTTTGGGACCGCCGTCACCGCCGAAGAAGTCCAGGTTGATCATCAGATGGAGGTGAATACCGATCAAGTGCTGAGCGTACTTGTGGCCGAGTTGCGCGGTGATGATCGCGCCCCAATCGCCGCCTTGAGCAGCGAACTTGTCGTAACCGAGCAGATCGCGCATCAGCGTGACCCAGAGATCGGCCGTGCGCCAATAGTTAATTCCCGGAGTGGTCAACGGCGTCGAGAAGCCATAACCAGGAAGCGACGGCACGACCACGTCGAACGCATCGGCGGGATCGCCGCCGAAAGATGCGGGATCGGTCAGCGGGCGGATGACCTTGTGAAGATCCCAGAAGGTCCATGGCCAGCCGTGGCTCATGATGAGCGGGATCGGCTTGGGGCCTTTGCCCTGCTCGTGGATAAAGTGAATCGGGATGCCTTCGATTTCGGTCTTGTAATGCGCGAACGAGTTGATTTCGCGCTCAACCTTGCGCCAGTCGAATTTGTCACGCCAATAGTCGAGCAACTCCTTGAGGTAGGCGCCGTTGGTGCCGTATTCCCATTGCGAGTTGGCGAACTCGGGGGCAAAGCGCGTGCGCGCAAGGCGCGCGCGAAGGTCGGCCAGGGTTTCGTCGGGAATCGCGACGGTGAACTTTTCCTTACGCATGCTTAAGGCAAATAGTCCGGTAACGGAGCGCGTGCAAGACGAACAGGGTGAAAGTTCACGAGGCGGATTGTCGTGCGCCGCGCGCCCCACCCGCGGGGGTGCGCGTCATCGGTGCTGCAAAGTCGCAACGGCTGTGAGAGAGCGCCGTTAGAGGCCGCCGTCGAGCGGGGCAAGGCGGAAAACCTGACCGCCCGGAGCGGCGAAGAAAAAGCGCGTCGGATCGGGAAAATCGACGGGAGTTGCGCCGAACGCCAGCAGGCGCGTTTTCCATGCGGCTGGGTCGTCGACTTTAAGTTCCATCCACATGCCCTTGAGATACTGGACGTCAGTGAGTGTTTCGTTGGGATCGACGAAGAAAAGACCGAGGATAAAGCCGCCGTCGAATTCATAAAGGTCGAGGTCATCGCGTGGACTGGCGACCGGTTTGCATTTGAGGAGGCCGAGGTAGAAGTCGCGGGTGCGTTGGCGCAGGCTGTGAGCGACGTTCATCTTTAGGTGATTGCCGATTTGCACCATCGAGAGTACCTCCGTGCGCAGTCGAGTGCGCAAGGTGAGATCTAACCCTGTTCCATCACGCGGCGAAGGTCATTGGGAGTTGCTTTATGCCGCGGAGCAAGACGGAGTTGATTCGCGTAACGCGCTTTTGATCAACCGAGAAAGGCGGACAGGAAAACAACAGCTCCTCGAGACCGACCTTCGCTTCGAGTCGCGCCAATTGCGCGCCGAGGCAAAAGTGAGTGCCGAAGCCGAACGCGAGATGCTCGCTCGCGTCGCGCGCTGGATTGAAGCGATCGGGATCGGCAAATTTTGCTTCGTCATGGTTGGCCGAGCCGATGATCAGGAAGACGACCGCGTTGACGGGAATCGTCGTGCCGGACAGCTCGACAGTCTTGGTCGTGCGGCGAAAGACGATCTGCACAGGAGAATCGTAGCGCAAAACCTCCTCGAGGACCGGGACGACGCGTGCGCGGTCGCCGCGCACGCGGGTTAAATCGGCCGGATGAGCGAGCAGTGCGAGGACAGTGTTGCTGAGCAGGTTCATCGTGGTTTCGTTACCGGCGAGCAGGATCAGCATCGCCATCGCGAGGACCTCGTCGGCGGTGAGCGTCTGGCGCTCCTCCTCGGCCTGCACCAGGGCGGTCAGCAAGTCGTCGCGCGGTTCCTTGCGCCGATCGGCGATCGCATTAAGAAAGTAGGAACGCATCTCGGCGTTGCTGGCGCGGATCTCGGCACGAGCGCCGGAATCGTCGGGGCGGTTGGTGCCGCGGACGATATTGTCGGACCAGCGTTTGAAGTCGATGCGATAATGCGGCTCGACGCCGAGCATCTCCGCGATCACGATCACCGGGAAGGCGCCGGAGAAATCGCGGACGAAGTCACATTCCGAGAGTGCGCGGGCGCTCGCGAGCAGGTCCTGGGCAATGCCGCGGATGCGCGGTTCGAGGCGGCTGACCATGCGGGGCGTGAAGCCCTTGCTCACGAGCTTGCGCAAACGGCTATGGTCGGGCGGGTCGCTCTCGATCATCCAAGGAACTTCGGGCGCCGGATTCAGATCGCCGATCGATTGGCCGAGCCAATTGGCGGACGAGAAGATCTGTGGATTGCGAAGCGCGAAATCGACGTCGTCGTAGCGGCTGACGGTCCAGCATTGGAAGGCATCGAGCCACGCAACCGGATGATCGCGGCGCAGGGCGGCATAGTAGGGAAAGGGGTTGGCCTGCACTTCCGGCGCGAGCGGGTTGTAGTCCATTCACTACCTCCGAAATGGCTAGTCCGTGAATTCGGGAGTAGCGCTTTTTGCCGGGAGGTTGCAAACGGCGATGAGGCAGGTGCGACTCGGAGAGTAAGCACCTGCCTCATCGCGGGCGGGTGAACGGACCAGAGGCTGCGACAAATGTCGCAGCCTCTGGTGGCGGCGGCCATCGGCCCCGGAAGCGAGGAGCGGCTGCCGGGTTCAGCCGGCGGCCGCTCCGCGGCAGATCATTCGCCGGAGCGCAGTAGCTTGCCGGACATCGCACCCGTCGGTTGACCGTCTTCGAGAGTGACTTCTCCGTTGACGATGATTTGGCGATAACCCTCGGCGCGCTTGACCCGGCGCCATTCGCCGCCCGGGAAATCGTGGACGATCTCCATCGGCTTGATGGCGAGCTTGTCGAGGTCGTAGACGACGATGTCGGCCTTGGCGCCCTCGCGGAGCGTCCCGCGATTTTTGAAACCGGCGCAAAGCGCTGGTTGAGTACTCAGTTTCCAGTGGGCCGCCTCGAGGCTCATGATCTGACTATCGCGGATTTTGGTCAGAAACTCAGTCGGATACACACCGCCGGCGAAGAACTTGGTGTGCGCGCCACCGTCGGAAACGCCCGGAATGGTGACTTCCGACTGCGCGATTTCAATGAAGTTCTGCAGGCCGGTGTTGACCGGAGCGGAATAGAACTCGGTGCGCAGACCGTCGGCGACGGCGATATCGAGCATCGCATCGACGGGATGCTTGTTCATCCGCGTGCCGGCCTCGACTATGTTCATGTTCTCGTATTGCTTCAGTTCTGGGTTGGTAATTCCGACGATGAAGACGTCCTTCCAATCGTTAGTTAAAACCGGCGAGACGTCGCGCAGTCCCGGTCGGCGAGCGGGGTCGCCGAGCTTCTGCAGGCGCGCTTCGAAGTTGCCGGTAGTCGCGTCTTTCCAGGCCTGGACGTCCTCCCACAGATTCCAATCGGCGAAGGTGAAGGTGAAACCGCCTTCAACGGTGGCCGATTGGCCGAAGATGTTCTGACCGCGATCGCGGCAGCGCTCGAGCCATTGCAAGAGCCGGCGGTGGCGTCCCGGGAATTTATCGTTGGCGGCAACCACGTTGTAAAGAATGGGACGCCCGCTGACGTCGGCAAGTGTTTCGTAGAATTTCTCGATGTGAGTTTGAGCCTCGCTCTCGATGGCGCCCGGATTGTCGGGCACATAGGTCATCTGTATGAAGCCCTCGTTGCGGTCGGCGAGAATGCGACCGAGGGTCAGGATATTTTCCTCGTCCATGATATCGGTGGCCATCGGCGTGCCATCCCAGTCTGGCTGGATACTGGTGCCGCCGAGATGCTGAAGTGACCATCCACAGGCGCCGGCGTCCATTGCTTCGTTGATAATCTGACGCGCGGCGCGCGCCTCGTCATCGGTGAAACGGCGGCCCGTTTTCGCTTCCTCGAGACCCATGATCCAAACCAGCAAAGGCGACAGCGCGACGAAGGGCAGTATATTCATCGCCTTCGGACGGCGATCGACGCTATCGAGAAATTCCGGATAGGTGACCCAGTCCCATGGCATCCCGGCCTTCATCGAGGCGAGCGGAATCGCTTCGTTGCGCGTCATGCTGAGCATTGCACGCTCGCGGGACTCGGGGCGTACGGGAGCGAAGCCGAAGCCGCAATTACCGATCACGACTGAGGTAACACCGTGCCAACTCGAGATGCTGCAGTAGGGATCCCAGAACAATTGCGCATCGTAGTGAGTGTGCAGATCGACGAATCCGGGAGCGACGATCATGCCGGCAGCGTCGATGACCTTGGCGCCTTCGTGGGATTTGAGGCGGCCGATCTTCGCGACGCGTCCATCCTTGATTCCGAGGTCCCCACGAAAGCGCGGCAAGCGCGTTCCGTCAACAACCATCCCGTCTTTGATCACAGTATCGAATTCAGGCATTTCCTTGTCCCCTTCGACTGGTTCGATGGGCCGGCAGCCGCCCAAGTTAAAGTCCCTGCGGATGTTCGCTCGCGTCAGTGCCCCCGGCGGACGGCCATTCGCAACTACTCGCTTTTGGGGATCGATCGATGCGTATGCGGAGGTGATCAAGGTTGCGGAAGAGATCGATCGTCGCTCCCCGAGAATTTTCGCGATCGCTCGATCGAACACCCGGGCACCCTCCTGAATGCGCGGACGTGGCAATTCGATGAGGTCGTAAATCGTTGTTACGCTTATTTCAGTAATTAGACAAACCGCTGGAAATGTGGGACGGGAAACGCGGAGGGAGCGGGCATTACGTGCCGATTCCCTTCGCGTCGTAGCTGGGGCAGAGACGCTTCAGCGTCTCTGCCCCAGCGATAGTGGTGTTCGCCGAAGAAAGTGGTCGATGCCTGTCAGCGGCCGGCGGCGGCGAGCGATAGCTCGTCGGTCGCGACCGTGCGATGCGGGTTGTAGTAGGGCAGCACGTGCTTTCCGATCAACCGCAACGAACGCATGATGTTCTGATGCGGAATCTGGCCGGCCTGCTTGAAGAAAATGACCTGGTTGACGCCGGCTTTCTGGAACGCTTCGAGCTTGCGATTTACGTAGTCGGGATTGCCCACAACGATCATGTCGTGATCCTTTAATTGAGCGTCGGTGGACTCGGCCGGATTCACCTCGAGAGCGAAAAGGTTGCGGATATACTCGTAGGAGTACAACTGGTTTTTCGCCATTAGCGGCTCGAACAGTTTCGCGACGTTTTTGAAAAACCAGCGCGCGCCAGCCAAGCCGACCGCCTCGTCTTCCTTGTTCTCGCAGACATGGCAAACGGCGACGGCCGCGAAGTTCTCGTTGGGGACTTTTGGCACGAGGTCGCTGCGCTTGGTGCAGGCCTTGCGGAAGCTCTCCATCGATTTTTGCACCTGGTCCCAATTGAAGTTGAAGCTCAAGACGCCAAGACCGCGATCGCCCGCCATTTCATAGCTGTCAGGGCCCGTACAGGCCATCCACATTGGTGGATGCGGTTTCTGGATGGGCTTGGGCACGACGCGCCGTGGTGGAATTTTCATCAGCTTGCCGTCGAACTCGAGGATATCCTCAGTCCACGCCTTGACGATGATTTCGAGGGCCTCGCGAACCTCCGCACGAGTGCGATCGTAATCGACGCTGAAGCCGTCGAGTTCCTGCGCCGTGGTGGAGCGGCCGGTGCCGAGTTCCATGCGGCCGTTACTCATGATGTCGAGCACCGCCGCCTGCTCTGCCACCTTAATGGGATTGTTGAAGTTGAAAGGCAGTAGGCGCACGCCGTGGGCGATACGGATGTTCTTAGTGCGCTGGCTGACCGCGCCGTAAAAAACCTCGGGCGCTGAGCTGTGCGAGTATTCCTCGAGGAAGTGATGCTCGACTTCCCAGACGTAGTCCATCCCGATGCGGTCGGCGAGTTCGATCTGAGCGAGCGCCTCCCAATAGGTGTTGTACTCGCTGCGTTCATGCCACGGGCGCGGCGTTTCCATTTCGTAAAGTAAGCCGAACTTCATGGGTCCCCTCCGTCAGGCAAAAGCTTGGGCGTTGATCGCGGATTGTGCGACTTTTCTGGTCGATTTGCCAACGGTCGTGAGCTGAGCGATTTGCACACGGGGATGTAATCTCTGGGGGATCGGGACGCTGAAAAAGAAGAAGTTAAGAGGAGGTGGATGCTGTGTCCGGGCAGCAAACCGATGTGGCGTCCCCTTTTCGTCAAGTTGTGCACCGGTGCTGAGACGGTTGAGCGTTTCAGCACCGGTGACTGTTACTAGCGTCCGGCGGCGGCGAGCGAGAGCTCGTCGGTCGCGACGATGCGATGCGGGTTGAAGTGCGGCAGCACGTGTTTCGACATCAGCTTGAGCGAGTTCATGATCTTCTGATGCGGAATGCGGCCCGCCTGTTTGAAGCAGATGACCTGATCGAGGCCAGACTTCTGGAAAACTTCAAGCTTTCGATTCACTTCGTCCGGATTGCCGACGACGACCATGTGATGTTCCTTGAGCTGGGCGTCGCTCGCGTCCTTGGGATCGAGATCCATCGCCATCAGATTGCGTAAATATTCATACGAGTAGAGCTGATTCTTGACCATCAGGGGCTCGAACAACTTCGCGACGTTGTGCAGGAACCAGCGAGCGCCTTCGAGGCCGATCGCCTCGTCTTCCTTGTTCTCCGCAACATGGCAGATGATCATGCCGGAGAAGGCCTCGTTGGGGACCTTGGGCACCTGGTCGGTGCGCTTGGCGAAAGCGTTGTGATAGCTGGCCATCGACTTCTGCACCTGGTCCCAGTTGAGGCTGAAGCTAAGCACTCCGAGTCCGCGGTCACCGGCCATCTGATAGCTTTCGGGGGCCACGCACGCCATCCACATGGGCGGATGCGGTTTCTGAATCGGCTTAGGCACGACGCGCCGTGGCGGAACCTTGATGAGTTTGCCATCGTACTCGAGAATGTCCTCGGTCCAGGCTTTGACGATGATGTCGAGGGCCTCGCGGACTTCCTCGCGGGTGCGGTCGTAATCCACGCTGAAGCCGTCGAGCTCCTGCGCGGTGGTGGAGCGGCCGGTGCCCAGATCCATGCGGCCATTGCTCATGATGTCGAGCACTGCGGCCTGCTCTGCAACCTTAATGGGATTGTTGAACTTGAAAGGCAGCAGGCGAACGCCATGGGCGATGCGAATATTCTTCGTGCGCTGGCTGACCGCGCCGTAAAAGACCTCGGGCGCCGAGCTGTGGGAATATTCTTCGAGGAAATGATGCTCGACTTCCCACACGTAATCGATCCCGATGCGGTCGGCGAGTTCGATCTGGGCGAGCGCTTCCCAGTACGTGTTGTACTCGCTGCGGTCGTGCCACGGCCGTGGCGTTTCCATTTCGTAAAGCAGGCCAAACTTCATAGCTCCCTCCGTGAGGCAAAATGCGTCGGCAGTAATTGTCGATTGTCCGACTTTTCCGTTTCAAATGCCAAGGGTTAAGGTCAGGACGCTAACGGGCTTATCGCGGGGCGCACTAGTTGTGGATGAAGGCGGTTGACAGGTGTGTGCGGTGAGCGGCTTGAAAGTGTCGGATCGGTAGGATTCAATGCCACGAGGTAAGTGCAAGGTACACACTCGTGAGATGGTATCGCAGATGAAATCAACGCCGAGGGTGGCAGCGGACGCAAAGCGCGTATCGGCGACGCCAGCTGTGCTGGTGATCCACGGGCCGAATCTGAACTTGCTCGGTGAGCGGGAACCGGCGGTTTACGGAAGCACGACGCTGCGTGAGATCGACGAGCAGATTAAGGCGCTCGGGCGCGAACTGGGCCTGGGAGTCGAGACGTTCCAGTCGAATAGCGAGGGGGCTATTGTTGATCGGATTCAGGCGGCGCGCGGGCGGATCGACGTATTGATAATCAATCCCGCCGCGTACACGCATACGAGTGTGGCGATTCGCGACGCGATCCTGGCAATCGGCGTACAATGTATCGAAGTGCATCTGTCGAACGTCTATAAGCGCGAGCCCTTTCGTCATCACTCGACTATCGCGGACGTGGCGGTGGGGCGGATAATGGGGTTCGGCGCGGATGGTTACATGATTGCGCTGCGGGCGGCGCAGAATGTGATTGCCGCGGTTACCGCGACAGCCCATAAGTGATGGGATCGTGCGCACATCGGAATTCGCCGGCGCCGGTGAAATGTAGGATGGACTGCAAGGTCTTCGATGGAAGTTAGGGAACTAAAGACACTGCTCGCGCTGATGCAGGATTTCGGACTGGTTGAACTCGAAATCGAGGATAAGAAAGGCAAGGTGCGCCTGGTGCGAGCTGGAGTGGCGGTGAATGCGGCGGCGCCACCGCCGGCGGCCGCATCCGCGGGGCCGACCACGATCGCGGCAAAGGCTGTTGAGCCGGGCGCCGCAAAGGAAGCCTTCAAACCAGCGACCTCGTCGGGCAATGGCGCGCGTAGATCTGAGCCGCCCGCGATCGCGGGGAACCAGAAGCTTATCGCGAGCCCGATGGTGGGGACGTTTTACCGCGCGGCTTCGCCGGACTCCAATCCATTCGTCGAAGAGGGCGACTCGGTGCGTAAGGGCCAGGCTCTCTGCATCATCGAGGCGATGAAGATGATGAACGAGATCGAAGCGGATGCGGGCGGGCGGATTGTGCGTATCCTGTGCGAGAACGGCCAGCCGATCGAATACGGGCAGCCGCTGATGGTGCTGGAAATCGGCTAAGAGTCAAACTCGCACGGCGCAACTGCGGTTGGAGACGCGCTGACGATGTTCAAGAAATTATTGGTAGCTAATCGCGGCACGATTGCGATTCGAATCATACGGGCGTGCCGTGAACTCGATATTAACACCATTGCGATTTACTCGACGGCCGACAAAGAGGCGTTGCACGTGCGCATGGCCGACGAAGCGGTATGTATCGGGCCGGCCGCGGCAGAGGACAGCTACCTCAATATACCGTCGATTATCAGTACCGTGCTGACGTACGGCGCCGACGCGGTGCATCCGGGGTACGGGTTCTTGTCGGAAAATGGCGACTTTGCCGAAGCATGCCGCCGTTCGGGCGTGAACTTCGTGGGACCGCGGGCGCGTCACATCCGCTTGATGGGCGACAAGCCGCGGGCTCGTCGAATCATGAAGCGTGCGGGCGTCCCGGTGCTTCCGGGTAGCGAAGGGACGGGCGTCACTGAGCTCAAGGATGCGCAGGCCGATGCCAAACGGCTGGGCTACCCGGTACTGATCAAGGCGGCGGCGGGGGGTGGCGGCAAGGGGATGCGGATTGTCCGCGACGCACAGGAATTGACGCGGCTGTTTCCGTTGGCGCGCGGCGAGAGCGAGGCAGCATTTGGCTCGCGGACGATGTACCTGGAGAAATATCTCGAGCGCGCGCGGCACGTAGAATTTCAGATTCTCGCCGACAATAATCGCAACGTGATTCATCTGGGTGAGCGCGATTGTTCGATTCAGCGGCGTCATCAGAAGGTGCTGGAAGAAGCGCCATGTCCGGTGATGACCAAGCGGTTGCGGGAGAAAATGGGCAAGGCGGCAGTGCGCGCGGCGACCGTGGTGGGCTATTCGAACGTCGGCACCGTGGAATTTTTGTTGGCCGACGACGGGCAATTTTATTTCATCGAGATGAACACCCGGATCCAGGTCGAGCATGGCGTGACCGAGATGGTGACGTCGACCGACCTCGTCAAGGAAAGTATCCGGATCGCGGCGGGCGAGCCGTTGGTTATGAAGCAGCGGCAAATCGAGATCGATGGAGCGGCGATCGAGTGCCGGATTTACGCTGAAGATCCGGATTCGCATCTGCCGTCGCCCGGAGTCGTCAGCAACCATCATGCGCCGGGGGGACTCGGCGTGCGGGTGGAGACGGCGCTGTACGACGGCTACCGCGTGCCGGTGCATTACGATCCGCTGATCGCGAAGTTGATCGCGCACGCGGACACGCGGCCGTTGGCGATCGTGCGGTCCAAGGCGGCCTTGCGCGAATACCTGATCGACGGCATACGGACGAATATCCCGCTGCATCTGAAGATTCTCGATGACCCGGATTTCAAACGCGGTGAATTCGCGACGGATTTCCTTAAGCGTTACGAGCTCCCGCCGGTGGCGCCGAAGGCGTCAGAGGCGGTCGAGCGCATGACGGCGAAGGCGTCGTAGGCAGCGCTCGAGGCAAATGAACCGGGTTTGCAACTGAGTATTGCGGCGCGACTGAGTTTTCGAGCGCTAGTAACAACTGATGACGATGATGGATCTATTCGCAGGACGAGTGCGCATTAGTATGCTGGCGGCGCTGGCGACGGCGATACTTGTAGTGCTCGGAATGGCAAGTCCGGGTGCGGTGCAAGCGTCTGACCTCGGCGTGAGCGGATTGAGTTCGGGTCCCGCGTCGAGCGGGGCGCCCAACGGCCTCGAAGGAATCGGCGGTGCGACGAGCGGGTCGCCGAAGGCCGAGGTGGTGGCGGGAAAAGTTTACGACTTCGGATCGGTGCTCAACGCGGTGCCGGTCGCGCATGTCTTCAAAATCCATAACGCTGGCACCGGCACGCTGGTAATTGGTGGCGTGCAGACTTCATGCGGATGCACCGCGGCGAAACCGACCAAGAGCCAACTCCCGCCGGGCGAGGACTCGGACATCGCGGTGACCTTCGATACCCGTTACGACAAGGGACCGGCGACGCGAACGATCACGGTGTACACCAACGATCCGGCGGCAAAGTCGATCGTGTTGACGATCAAGGGCGACGTGAAGGTGCAGGTCGAGGCGGCACCCGCGCAGGTCGCCTTCGGCGACGTCAAGCACGGCACCGATCAGACCCGGCAGGTGTTGCTGAACGATCTGGTCGCGGGAACCGATCCCGCGAAGGCACCACAGGAATTCAAGGTTCAATCGATCACCAACGCGAGTCGGAACATCAAGGTTGCGGAGGCGCCGCGTTCCGATGGCAAAGCTGGTGGGGTTTTGACCGTCACGCTGCTGCCGACGATGCCGATCGGAGCCTTCGACGATACGATCAAGGTAACCACGAGCCGCGCGCCGGTCGATATCACGGTCTTCGGTAATGTTCAGGGAGATATCACGGTAAAGCCGGTGCAGGTTTCGTTCGGCGTCGTCCCGCACCGTCAGGGAACATTGCGCTACGTGCGGTTGGTGAATGCGGGGGCGCGGCCCGTGAAGATAACGGGCATCACCAGTTCGAACGCCAGCGTGAGCGCGACGGCGGAGCCGGTCGAAGCCGGCAAGGAATACAAGATCACGCTCGAGCTGCGGCCGAACACGCCGGACGGCGCGCTGCGCGGTCAAGTCGCGATTACCACTGACGATCCGCAGCAGCAGACGTTGAGCCTGCCGTACTTCGGCATCATCGGATCGTATCGAGGCTAGCGTTTGGCGCGCGAAAAAGTTGGTCAAACCGCTGATGCGGTGCGACCGAATTACCGGTGAGCTTCGATTAGTCAGTTGTCTTAAGCGCGGGCCGCCTTCTATAGTCAATTGAGAGGATGCCGGAAGCGGCGCGTGCCGGTCGGCAAGGCTGGGGCTATCGTGGCGAGGCTCGCGCGGCTAAATCCCATTCCATATCTGCTCGGCAAAACGACCGAGCTGGCCGCGTCGATGCTGGTCAAGCCGATTGCGCGCTACTCGCTGACGATTCCCAACGACCTGGCGCAACTGCGCAAGTACATTCGCAAGGGCGACGTACTGCTAGTGGAAGGTAATGAGCGAGTGAGCGAGGTGATCAAATATCTCTCGCAGAGCTCATGGTCGCACGCGGCGCTCTACATTGGGGACGAGGCGCTGCGGCGCTCGCCGGAAATGCGGCGTGAGCTGATTGAGAGATATGGCGACGAAGCGAACTACCTGCTGGTTGAGGCTTTGGTCGAGAGCGGCGTGGTACTGACGCCGCTGAGCAAATATCGCGACTTCAACATCCGCATCTGCCGGCCGCATCAGTTGACCGTCGCCGACCAACATCAGGTGATCGATTACGCGCTCGGCAACGTCGGCAATACCTATGACTTGAAGAACCTGTTCGACCTCGCGCGCTATTTTCTGCCGGTGAGCATCGTGCCGCCGCGACTCCGCCGACGAGCTCTGGAATTCGGCAGCACCGATCCGACGCGGGTGATTTGCTCGAGTATGATCGCAGAAAGCTTTGCGCGCGTGGGCTTTCCGATCGTGCCGCGGTATGAGCCGCTGCCGCCCGGGATGGAAACCGCGCCAAGCCGTTACGCGTGGCTCGAGCGCTTCTCGCCCAGGCCACCGATATCGCACCTGCTACGCAAGGTGCCGCCGACCTTGACCACGCCGCGCGATTTCGATCTGTCCCCATATTTCGAGATCGTAAAGTTCAACGTGATCGAGAGTTCGCGCTTCGATTACCACAAACTGCGCTGGGTCGAAGAGCCCCCGCCGGCCGCGACGCCGACCTCGGCGCAACCGCCAACTGCAGCGAGTCCGCCGGATGCGACCGCAACGTTAAACGACGGCAAGGCGGGCACTGTGGGCAATCCGGTCGCGGGCAAAGCCGAGAAGTCAGCCTGAGCGGCGGTTGGAGGTGGCGCGCGATTGCGCTACCTTCGAAAGCCGCATTGCATCGCGAGGGCGCTCGACGCTATCAGCCGGAGGAGCCGAAGTTGGCACAGAACGAGGAACGGATCGCGAACAAGCGCGAATCGCTCGAAAAGACGATCGCCAAGATTCTCCATCGCTACTGCAACTTCGGCTGGGCCAACTATTACATCCCGGGTGAGAAGTTCCCGAGCCTGATCGAAGAGCTGGTCGAGGTCGCGAGTCCCGCCGGGCAGGTCGGTCAGGAGGAACTGGTACAGTTTTTCCTGCGCACGCAGCGGATGGAATCGGCGCAGGACCGCGCAGCGAAGCTGCAACAAGAGTTTTCGATCACGCGCAAAGGTTGACGCGCTGTTACCCACGTCCCGATGCCGGAGCTTCACTTCCCAGTACCTCCGCGCCGAAAGGTATGTTCGATTAATCGGCGCACGGCGCCTGGCGAAGTAAATTGACAAATGAGGAACATTGGCGATGGCGATAATTCAGGCCGAGCCGCCGCAGGCTCATGAGACGCTGACGGAGAATCCGGGCGCGGTCTATCTCGATGTACGCACCGAGAGCGAATTCGCGCAGGGGCATCCGGCGGGCGCGATCAACATACCGGTGGTCTTCATCAAAGGGCCCGGGCAGATGGAGGTGAATCCGGATTTCGTCGCGGTCACGGAAAAAGTAGTGCCCAAGGACGTCAAGCTGATAGTCGGATGTATGGCGGGTGGACGTTCACAACGCGCGTGCGAGATGCTGGAGGAGGCCGGTTACAACAATCTAACCAACGTGCGCGGCGGTTTCGGCGGTGCGCGGGACGGTAGCGGTCAGGTGATCGTGCCGGGCTGGCGCGATGCGGGATTGCCGGTGACGACCGAACTCGGCGACGCGACCTATGAGGCGCAGCGCAAGCGGGCGGGCCTCTAGTGGCGATCCGGCTGACGAAAATCTACACGCGCACGGGCGACAAGGGGCTGACGGCATTGGTCGGCGGCAGGCGCGTGCCCAAAGAGAGCGGGCGGCTGGAGGCCTATGGCACGATCGACGAGCTCAACGCAATCGTGGGCATCGTGAGAACCTACGTACCGCAGTACCAGGCGAAGTTCGGCGCCGAATACAATTGGTATTCCGAAATGTTGCGGCGGATTCAGAACGAGCTATTCGACGTAGGTAGTGAACTGGCTACTCCGGACGACGCGGAATACGAGGGAATGCATCGGATGGGCGAGGGCGAGGTCAAGCTGCTCGAGCAGGAAATGGATCGCATGCAGAAGACCTTGCAGCCGCTCAATTCGTTCACGCTACCGGGTGGCGGCGTGCTCAACGCATTCCTGCATCAGGCGCGGACGGTGTGTCGCCGGGCGGAGCGCGTTTGTTGGATTCTGCAGCGCGAAGAGCCGATCAATGCGTCGTTGATGGCTTACGTGAATCGCCTCAGCGACCATCTATTTGTGCAATCGCGATGGGTGGCGAAGCGGCTCGACGAGCCGGAGTACTTGTGGGATCGCGGCTTGCGGATCGATTCGCGTGCGGCGCGCACGGCCCAGCGCAAAGTCGCGCGTAATGGCGCCCGGACCGGCCGCAAATCGTAATTATGGTCTTATGGGAATGACTATGGCGACTGACAGGCTATACCTGCGGCAAGCGCAAATCGGTCCGATGGCGAACTTCGTGTATCTGGTCGGCGATACCGATACACATAAAGCGGCCGTGGTCGATCCGGCGTGGGACGTTGATGCGATTCTCGAATTCGCGCGCAAGGAAGGCTACGAGATCGATAAGATTCTGATTACTCATTATCATCCCGACCATCTAGGCGGATCGATGATGGGGACCAGTGTGCAGGGTGCGGCGGACCTCATCGGGAAGATCGAGGCGAAGGTTTATGTGAATAAGGTCGAAGCTGAGGGCACCAAGCGCGTCGCAGGTCTAAGCGATTCGGACCTGGTTACAGTCGAGGCGGGCGACGTCTTCAAGATTGGCGAAATCCCAGTCAAGTTTTTGCATACGCCGGGGCATACGCCGGGTTCGCAATGCTTCCTGGTTGAAGGCAATCTCATTTCGGGTGACACCCTGTTCGTGGGGTCGTGCGGGCGAGTCGATTTACCGGGGTCCGATCCGGAGGCGATGTACTACAGCCTGAACCATACGCTCAAGAATCTCGACGACGCGACGGTAGTATATCCGGGGCATGCGTATTCGTCGGATTCGAGTACTACGATTGGTAATCAGAAGCGGCACAACATGTATATGCGATTTCCAACGCTGGATGATTTCCTCGATGCGATGGGCGCCAGCCGCTGAAGGGCGGAAGTAAGGTAGATGAAGTTCAGGGTACTTCTGCAGCCGGATGAAGACAGGATGATGGTGGCAGAGATTCCCGCAGGGTCTAACGGTCGATCGCTTCTGCGCATCAGTGTAATCGAAAGATCCACTTAGTGGTCCATACTTCGTCAGCTGATGTCTGCGAAGCTTGATAAACTTCAGACCGAAGCGACCCATCTGCGCGAGCAGATCGACCGCCACAATTATCGCTATTACGTCCTCGACGATCCCGAAGTCTCCGACGCCGAATACGACCGGATGATGCGTCGGCTCGAAGAGCTCGAGCATGAACATCCGGAATTGCTGACGCCCGACTCGCCCACCCAGCGGGTCGGCGCGAAGCCGAGCGAAAAGTTCGCTGCCGTCGTCCATCGCAAGATGATGCTCTCGCTCGCCAACGCGATGTCCGCCGAGGAGATGATCGAGTTTGACCAGCGGATCAAACGCTTCATGAAAAACGATCGCGACATCGAGTATGTAGCCGAGGTCAAGCTCGACGGACTCGCGATTGAACTGGTCTACGAAAACGGGCGGCTGACGCTGGGATTGACGCGCGGTGACGGCGTCAACGGCGAGGATGTGACGCCCAACATTCGCACTATCAAAAGTATTCCGCTGCGGCTCCAGAAGCCGGCGCACGGGCCGATTCCGAAGCTGATCGAAATTCGCGGCGAGGTGATTTATCCGCGCAAGGCGTTCGAGCGGATGAATGCGGAACGGGTCCGCGATGGCGAGGCGCCGTTCGCCAATCCACGCAACGCCGCTGCCGGATCGTTGCGCCAGCTCGACCAAACCATTACCGCGTCGCGTCCGCTCAACATCTTTTGCTATGCGCCAGGCACGATCGAGGGAGCCGAATTCAAATCGCAGTCAGATTTTCTTCAGGGGATCAAGGCGCTCGGGCTGCGCGTGAATCCGCTGACGCGGGTTTGTCCCAACGTGGAAGGCGTGATCGAATTCTGGAACGAGCTGACCGAGATGCGCCATGACCTCGACTACGAAGCCGACGGCGTCGTCGCGAAGGTAAACTCGTTCGCACTGCAGGAACAGCTCGGCGAGGTTTCGCGATCACCGCGGTGGGCGATCGCCTACAAGTTTAAGGCGCAGCAAGCCGAGACCATCGTGCGCGATATCGAGGTGCAGGTCGGACGCATCGGGTACCTGACGCCGGTGGCGAAGCTCGAGCCGGTGGCCCTTGCGGGCGTGACGATTTCGAACGCGTCGCTCCACAATCTCGATGAGATCCGACGCAAGGACGTACACGTCGGCGACACCGTAATGATCGAGCGCGCCGGTGACGTGATTCCGTACGTACTCAAGGTGACCAAGCCGGGCCCTCGCGAGAAATTGTTTGAGATGCCGGAGAAATGCCCGATCTGCGATGCGGCGATCGAGCATGAGGAGGGTGAGGTCGGCTACTTCTGCGTGAATGCGAACTGCCCGGCGCGGATGCGCGAATCGATTCGCCATTTCGCGTCCAAGGCGGCGCTCGATATCGACGGGCTCGGCGACAAGCTAGTCGGCCAATTGGTTGAAAAGGGGCTGGTCAAGGAACTCGACGATATTTTCGATTTGACGAGCGAGCAAATTGCCGGGCTCGAGCGGATGGCCGACAAGAGTGCGCGGAATCTGATTGCGGCGATCGAACGGTCGCGGACGGTCGCGCTCGACCGCGTGATCAATGGGCTCGGGATTCGGCACGTCGGGGAACATACGGCGCGCCAACTGGCGCTGCGATTTCGCACTATCGAGTCGCTGATGGAAGCGAGCGCAGATGACTTGGGCGCGGTGCGCGATATCGGCAACGAAGTCGCTCATAGTATCCGCGGATACTTCGACGAGCTGCGCAATCGCAAGGCGGTCGAGCGGCTCGTGCGCAAGATTAAAATCGTGCCGCCGCCCGCGCCGGTGGAGGGTCGTGGGGCGCTGCGCGACAAGAGCTTCGTGCTGACCGGGGCGCTTGAAACGATGACGCGCGACGAAGCCGAGCAGAAAATTCTAGCCGCGGGCGGACGCGTAACCTCGGCCGTCAGCCGTAAGACCGATTACGTGGTGGCTGGCGTGGAGCCCGGATCGAAGCTGCGCAAGGCGACCGAGCTGGGAGTTAAAACGCTGGACGAGCGTGAATTCGTTACGCTAATTGAAGGCTAATGCCGGATGCGTGCAGCGGGCAGCGCGCGCGGCTGCGGATGGTCGTGAGCGGTCGCGTGCAAGGCGTGTTTTTTCGCGCCGCCGCGGCCGAGCAGGCGCGCGCACTCGGGATCGTCGGCTATGCGCGTAATTGCGATGACGGTATGGTCGAGATCGTTGCTGAGGGAAATCGCGATGCACTGGAAATTCTCGCGGCGTGGGCGGCGCGAGGACCGGCCTCTGCGCGAGTCGAAGATGTGCAAATTGAATGGAGCAAGCCGCTCGATGGATTCCACGACTTCGGGATTCGATGAGCTCGCGAGGCGACCCTTTCACTTGGAGGGGTCGTTAGCTATAGTTTATTAGTTCACACAACGTTTATGCGGTCTTCTTTGTAGCGAAACTTCTGCGAAGAGGATGTTTGCGAACAAGGAGTGAGATTGAAAAATGGCTCTACCACCTGAGGCGGCAGGACACGCCGTTGAGTCCTCGGGACTAGGCGGCGGATCCGCTGCACACAAACCGGGGGTGCGCCGCGACAGCGTCGTAATCAGGTTCGCCGGAGACTCGGGCGACGGCATGCAGTTGGCGGGGATGCAGTTCACCGCCGAGTCCGCGATCGCGGGCAACGACATCGCTACCCTGCCGGATTTTCCCGCGGAAATCCGCGCTCCCGCCGGCACGCTCGCCGGCGTCAGCGGATTCCAGCTCAATTTCTCCAGTCGCGAGGTCTTTACCGCCGGCGACGAGCCCAACGTTCTGGTCGCGATGAATCCCGCAGCTTTGAAAGCCAATCTCGACGACCTGCCAGCCAACGGCGTGTTGATTGTCGATCGCGAGGCCTTCAGCGAGGCGAATCTCAAGCGCGCCGGGTACACCTCGAATCCGCTCACTGATCATTCGCTCGACAAGTATCAGGTCTTCCAGGTTGACGTCACCAAGCTGACGACGTTGGCGCTGCATAGCACCGGACTCAATAATCGCGCGGTCTTCCGTTGCCGAAATTTGTTCGTGCTCGGGATGCTCTCGTGGCTCTATCAGCGGCCGATCGAGAGCACTCAGCGGTGGCTCGAATCGCGTTTCAAGAAGACTCCGGAACTGCTCGAAGCCAACCTGATGGCGCTCAAGGCCGGATACAATTACGGCGATACGACCGAGATGTTCGCGAGTTCGTACGAAGTGCCGGCCGCGAAGATCGTCCCGGGCCTCTACCGCAATATTACGGGCAATAGCGCTACCGCCCTGGGTTTCGTCGCGGCGGCGGCCAGCGCGGGGCGGCCGCTGTTCCTCGGCTCGTATCCGATTACGCCCGCCAGCGACATCCTGCATGAACTCGCCGGCTACAAGAACTTCCCGGTTTACACATTTCAAGCAGAAGATGAGATTGCCGGCGTCGCCTCGGCGATCGGCGCGGCCTTCGGCGGTGCGATCGCTCTGACTACGACCTCAGGCCCGGGTATGAATCTCAAGGCTGAGGCAGTAGGGCTGGCGGTCAAGACCGAGCTGCCGCTGATCATCACCGACGTCCAGCGCGCCGGACCTTCAACCGGGATGCCGACCAAGCCCGAGCAGGCCGACCTTCTCATGGCAATGTATGGGCGCCACGGCGAGTCGCCGATTCCGATTATCGCGGCCTCGACGCCCGCAGACTGTTTCGATTGCGCCTACGAGGCGGTCAGGATCGCGACCAAGTACATGACGCCGGTGATTCTGCTGACCGACAATCAGCTGGCCAATGGCGCCGAGCCGTGGCTGCTGCCCGATGTCAGTAAGCTACCGAAGATCACGGTTGAACTGGCGACCGACCCGAACGGTTTCATGCCCTATAAGCGCGATAGCGAAACGCTGGCACGCCCATGGGCCGTGCCGGGGACGCCCGGCCTGGAGCATCGGATTGGCGGTCTGTCGAGCGAAGACGTGACTGGCAACGTCAGCTACTCGCCGGCTAATAACGAATTGATGGTGCGGACGCGAGCGCGCAAGATCGCGGGCATCGCCCGGGAAATCCCGCCGACCGAAATATTCGGCGACGCCAACGGTGGCGATTTGGTTGTACTCGGATGGGGCTCCACCTATGGGTCGCTGCGTGAGGCGGTTAAGCAGATGCGCGCGAAGGGAAAAAGCGTCTCGCACATCCATGTGCGTTACGTGAATCCGCTGCCGAGCGATCTGGGCGCTCACTTGCGCAAGTTCAAGAAGGTGCTGGTCCCCGAAATGAACATGGGACAGCTGATTAAGCTGATCCGCGCCGACTATCTAATCGATGCGATCGGATTCAACAAGATCCAGGGCCGTCCGTTCAAGGTGAGCGAACTGGTCAACCGGATGACCCGCGCCCTGGAGGATGGAAAGTAAAATGGCTACTGCGCTGACTCGAAAGGACTTCGTTACCGATCAGGAAGTGCGCTGGTGTCCCGGCTGCGGCGACTACGCAATCCTGGCGCAGGTGCAAAAGATAATGCCGGAGTTCGGCATCCCGCGCGAAAATATCGTTTTCATTTCGGGCATCGGCTGCTCGAGCCGTTTTCCGTACTACATGAACACCTATGGATTCCATACGATTCATGGACGCGCGCCGGCTATCGCGACCGGGCTCAAGGTCTCGCGGCCGGACCTCGACGTGTGGGTGGTGACAGGTGACGGCGACGGGCTGTCGATCGGCGGCAATCATCTGATCCACGCGCTGCGCCGCAATATCGACCTGAACATCCTGCTCTTCAACAATCGCATCTATGGACTGACCAAGGGCCAGTACTCGCCGACTTCGGAAGTCGGCAAGGTGACCAAGTCAACGCCGATGGGTTCGGTCGATTATCCGTTCAACCCGATCACCATCGCACTTGGCGCGAGCGCAACCTTTGTCGCGCGGACCGTCGACGTCGAGCAGAAACATCTCGGCGAGACGCTCAAGCGCGCTCATGCGCATCGCGGGGCTTCGTTCATCGAGATTCTGCAGAACTGTAACATCTTTAATGACGGCGCCTTCAACGATCTGAGCGACAAGGCGATCAAGGCGGACCATCAACTCGTGCTCGAACACGGCAAGCCGCTCATCTTTGGCAAGAATCGCGACAAGGGCATCCGGATGAACGGGCAGCGCGCCGAAGTCGTGACGCTGGGCGAGGGCGTGACCGAGAAGGACCTCGTTGTGCACGACGAGACCAACCTGGCGTTGGCCTTCATGCTCGCTGGTTTCGAGGCGCCGATGCCGGCACCCGTTGGCGTCTTTTACGCGACCTCGCGACCGACGTTCGACACCGCGATGAATGCGCAGTTGGCGGAGGCCAAGGCCAAGCAAGGAGCCGGTGATATCGCGGCGCTGCTCAAGCGCGGCGATGTCTGGACCGTCAACTAGGCGAGCGTCTTCAATACAGACGAACGGCATACAGTCACAAGCGAAAGGCCCGGAGCTTCAATGCTTCGGGCCTTTTAATTTTGGCTCTTAACTCATATCCGTCGGAATAGCTGTTAGTTGATTGCAAATGACTAATTAGCCGCATCGAAAGTATTTTCAATCGTCAATAGCTTTTGGTGAAGTGACCAATAAAGCATAAGTCGCTCAACGTTGGCCCCAGCGCTCGAAGTAGGTAACGTCTGCCGCGGGTTTGCGCGCGGGACGGCCCCAGCGCCCTTTGGGGTAGCCCATCGGCACGAGGATCTCATTCGCGTGGGTGGGTGGGACGCCGAGTAGTGCGTCAACCTCCTCGCCGAAGATATGATGTAGGCCGGTGATCGACGTCCCGAGGCCGTGGCCGCGTGCGGCTAGACAGAGATTTTGCACGGCGGGGTAGATTGCGCCATGCATCGGCTGCCCGTGGTGACGTTGGTCGGTATAGCGCTTGACGCAGGGAAAGATCAGCACGGGTGCTTCGGCGAGATGATTCGCGAGATAGTTTGCCGACTTGAGGGTTTTGCCGGCGGGAGAATCGGGCGCGGTCTCCATTATCGAGCGCTTTTGCGGGGTCAGGTAATAGGTTTCCCACGCGCGCTTGTAACGCTCGGCGACGAATTGCTTGGTCGCTAGTTCTGTGACGACGATGAATATCCAAGGCTGCCGGTTGCTGCCGGAAGGGCCGAGAGTGGCAGCCTCGATTACGCGCATGATGAGGTCGCGCGGCACCGGATCGGGCTTGAGCCGGCGCATCGAACGGGTGGTATAAATCGCCTCGAAGAGATCGAATTCAGGGTGGCCAAACATGGCGGTCAAACTAACATTTCGGCGGACCTGAATCATGAGATGGGCGGGCCCTTTCCGAGGATTCGATGAAATCGATATCGGATAATATTCGCGAGGTGAGCGATGCCTGAAGCGCTCAAAGGGCGGCGCGATCGGCGCATCCGACGGGGACGGATTACGCAACCCATGGCGGTCCTCATGGGACGGCGGGAGCAGCCGTTGCCGATCCGCGTCGTCCATTGGTGCAATGCTGTCTTCCTGATTCTGATGGCCGGCAGCGGCCTGCAAATCTTCATGGCGTATCCCGCGCTCGGGCCGCGCGGGGCGCAATACGCGTGGTACCCGTTCCAGGGGACGCCGACGCCGACCTGGACACGGATCGGCGGATGGCTCGGCGGCGGACGCCAGTGGCACTTCGCGATCGCGTGGTTCTTCGTGCTCAACGGAATCTTCTATCTCACGTATTTCTTCCTGAGCGGCGAGTGGCGGCGGCGGATGTTCCGGCCTTGGCGCGATGCAAACGGTGCCGTTGCTCAATTCCTTTACTACCTGAGAATCCGGCGGACGCCGCCGCCCAAGGATCTCTACAACGGCCTGCAACGTCTGGCGTATACGTCGGCGGTAATTTTCGGCATCGTGATGGTGCTGTCGGGACTGGCAATCTATAAGCCCGTGCAATTGCATTTCCTGACCCTGTTGTTCGGCGGTTACGACGGCGCCCGCGTGGTCCATCTGGCCGGTCTGTGCCTGTTCACGATGTTTCTGGCGGCTCACCTGGTGCTGGTGTCGATGCATCCGCGGGAGATTCTCAACATGATTACCGGGGGCCCGCGTGAGTAGGTTGATAACGCGCCGCGGGTTTATCGCCGGGGCCAGCGCGGCGTCGCTGCTGGCGGGCTGCGATGCACATCCAATCAAGGGGTTCCTTGGCGCGATGAAGGACTGGAACGAGAAGTTCGAAGGCTTCATGTTCTCGCCGGGGCGCCTGGCACCCGAAGAGTCGGCCACAGAGACGACGCCGGAGAGCGCCTTCCCGGCGTACTTTATCTCGGACAAGATGCCGATGGCGCCGGCGAACTGGACGCTCAGCGTGGGTGGACTGGTCGAACGGGAACTGGTGCTGACGCTCGACCAGTTGCAGAGGATGCCGCGCACGGACCTGCGCGTGCGGCACCATTGTGTGGAAGGGTGGTCGGCCGTTGCGTCGTGGCATGGCGTGCGCGTGAGCGATATCGCCAAGGCGGCGGGATTGAAGGCGGGGGTCAAATACGTCGAGTTCAATTCGTTCGACGAGGACTACTTTTCGTCGTGGGACCTCGGCAGCGCGATGCATCCGCAAACCGTGCTCGCATACGGCATGAACGGGCACGTTTTGGGTCCGAATCATGGCGCTCCGTTGCGGGTGTATGCGGCGGTCAAGCTGGGTTACAAAATGTGCAAGTACCTGACCGAGGTTAACTTTTTGCCAAATAAAACAGGTGGTTACTGGGAGGACCAGGGATACGACTGGTTCGGCGGCGTCTAAATTATTGGGCTGAAAAATTGGCTTCGTTATGTACCGCGCGAATTTTTGAATCGAACTTCTTCCCGGCGAGGCGCTGGCGGCGAAATTAGCCTGGCGCGAACCACGCCGGACACGGTCCCGCCGCTTGAGGGGACCGAGCCGGAGAGCATCGGGTCGGGAGATGAGAGTGGAGGGGTCGAGACGTGGGATCGAGGGAGACACGATGGCTCCTTTCCGATTATCGGCAGCGGCGGATCGTAGGATCTGCCCCTTGTAGCAGAATACTCCTCTCAGACGAGGCGCACCAGCCCATCGATCAGAAGTGGACCACCGACAGAGGGAAGAAGTGGTCAAGGAACGAGGAACTTCCAGCCTTCTTTTGAAACCGAGTTAGATGTTGCAGACCTCGCGCAGCTCTTGGGAGCTCGTTAGCTCGGCTCGCGCGCGCCTGGTGAGCGGTTTCAAACTTCCCGTTGGGCAAGTGGAAAAATCCGCATGGTCGCGGCTGCGATGCAGCCGAGAAAACTTGTGTTTAGATATCTCGAATTGCATTACAGGACTCGGATGAGCTCGGAAGTAAATGCGACGAGAACCCCGCAAGCTGCGCACCTTATGTCCTGAGTCTCATTTTCTTTGGGGTAAATGAGCATCGTTTTCGCGCCGCATTGAGGGCAGGCCAAGACCTCTCCGGCGGAATCAGAGTTCGTTCTGGGCATAGGCGAATAATAGTCTTAGTGATTGTCGGTGGCGACGATTTGGGCCATGAATTCGGCGGCACGCGCAGAGCGGTCGCGGGTTGGTGTGGATTCGTCTCCGGGGGTCCGGAAACCCCACGAAGGAGGATTTTGCAAGGATGAATCGGTGGCCGCGACCTGCGCCCGGCGTGATCCACGCTCCGAACGAGTACAACCTGCTGTCGGAGGTTGAAGGGATGGTGCGATTTTATCGCGCGTTGCTGAAGTGAGTATTGGCTGTGCTTCCGAGGTTTCTCGGTCGCCGCGTCAACGCAAAGCGGAACTGAAGAATCCGCCAAGCGCTATTCATTGGAGAAATGCCTCGATCAGATCTAGGGTAGCGGCAGCGCGTCAAGTGCGACGCTTTCGTGAACCGCGAGCGTTTTGAGAATATCGGCGCCAAACACGATCCGGCGTCCCTCGACGACCGCGGTTGCCTGCACGGCGCGAAAGCCATTTGGGCCTGTGACCGCCAGGAGGTACGGTCGCGAGTTTTCGGCGTCACACTCGCCAACCGTTGCCTTGAACGTCTGATACTCCTTTACCGGCAGGAGGTCTTCGACCGGCGCTCCGTAATACGGTCCGGCATCAAACGGATCGATTTGTCCGAGGAATTTCATCCCAGCCTTTTCGAGTAGCCTCACCGCGCCCCTGCTAGAGTCGGCTATTTGGCCGATCGATTTCGCCACCTCACCGGGCATCAGAAAGGTATAAAGGGGCGAGTCGGGAAAGAGCGTGCGAATGAATTCCTTATCGTGGGTCGAAAGTACATCTGCCTCTCTATATGACAGCCCGGTTACAAGGCCGCCGTAATAGTCCCAAAAGAGATTTCCGTGATTCGGCGTCGAAGGAGGAAGCATTTCCGCGATCAGTTGATCTTCGAAGCGAGCGCGATGCTGTGCGATATACAAAAACCTGACCCATGAAATCTGCTTACCGATATGCTCCGGATGTCGGCGCATCGCAGGATCAACGATTAGGCCGCCAAGTTCTGACGGCCCGTCCATTGAATAGCGCAAACGTAGGTACGGGTGGCGAAACATCCGATCGAGCGACTGCGAATACCGCTCGTCCGTGTTCAGCTCGAAATAGTAATGCGGTGACTCCGGAGTGCCGTGCTTCCCGATAATCATCGAGACGGCTACGATCCGACGAGACTGAATTTCTTCGGCGCAGAAAATGTAGACGGTATCCTCGCGCCGGCGGTGTCTACGAGCGAACGACTTAGCCGAGCGATCGAGTGAACTGGCCAATTCGGTCGAATCGGTGGGCAGGTTGATTGAATCGAGTTCGCGTGCCAGCCGCAGAATCTGGCGGTGGTCGCGTGGACCAGCCTGGCGAATGAGGAATGAGGGCTGCATATATACTCCGGTTCGATACTACCTTCGGTAATGCGAGCGCCCTCGGGATTTCAGTAGTTCATTTGGAACTGGATTCGTGCCGAGCTTGATAGGGTGGCTACTTACTTTCTGGAAACAGCCGGTCGTAGCTGCGTCCCGCGCGAAAAGACAAGGCCGCCTGATCGTTTAATAGCTCGTCCGACGGCCCAAGGTCGAGAATCATGCACTTGATCGAGCCACCACCTTTGGCCAGAAATTCGCTGACATCGACGAGTGTTGGTTCGACTCCATTTGTTCGAATCGCGGTGCAAAGCGCTTCGCTCACGCCGAAGGGCATGAACAGACTGAAGCGTCCATCCTTTTCGATTTGAAAAGAATTCGCCGCGTAGAGCGCGGCGTCGCTAGCGCACAGTTCGATCAAGCGGGGGCCGAAGCTCTTCCGCAAACGCGCCTGCGAATCAATAGTTAGTCCACCCATATAAACGAGTAGATATTCGCGCCGGGGTCCGTACGAGCAGAGCACCGTGTCTCCATGATAGTGGGCCTCGAGACAGAGTTCGAGCGAAAGGATCACGCGGTCCCCTGCGATCGGCTGAAGTTCGCCGAGCGTCCGTTGATCCGAGCGAAATCCATAGACGCGCTTCCATGGAGGCAACGCCCACGCGGGAACGAAGCGCTGACGTTCGACACGCCCATGGGTGAATATCATCATCTCGTCACCCGCCGGAAAGAAATCGGCCTCGCCTTCGAATCGCGTTCGAACCTCGCTAGTCGCAAAGCCCAGCGACTGAATGAACGATCGATACACAATGAGCTCGCCGGCTCGCGTGGGTAACAGATTTGAGAGATGAAACGTCTTTTGCGCGGATGTGCAGCCCTGCAGTGGATAAAGGAATCCCGCGTTAGCCGGGTAGACCAGGCCAGTCAGATGCTCGTCGGGTGCTATCACTAAGACTTCAGCGCCCTTAGCCAACAGCGCCTGCGCCATCATATGCCACTGCTGGCGAGCGCGGTGCGCGTCGACGGTCTTTTTCAGCCCCAGAACATTGCGAGTATGAGGATTTGCTCCGCCCTTGACAGAGAAAAATTGTGGATCGCCCATCAGAATGGTTCGTGGCATTGTGAACAGTAAGTAGTGAAGTCGGGTGGATTCTCTGTGCTGCGGACTCCTACCGGCAAATCTCATAACTGAATTTAGCAAGGATGGGGAAGATGGACCAGAATACGAGTTTTAAGATTCCAAAAGGTGGATGCCTCGGCATCGTTGGGGCGGTGGTTTTGATAGCCTTGTTAAAGTTCGCGCCTATCTCAATGGTGCCGGCGGGCCACGTTGGGGTGCTAACGGTGTTCGGACGAGTAACCGGACAGATTATCGGTGAGGGTATCAATTTGGTGAGTCCGCTCGCCCAGACGCATCTGATGTCGATCAGAACGCAAGAGGTAAAAGAATCGGCGGCAGTGCCGTCGAGCGAGGGACTGATACTGCAGATGGATACATCTCTGCTCTATCATGTGAACGCGCCCATGCGGCTGATTTGTATCAGAAGGTCGGCGAGGATTATCTAAGTGTAATCGTTGAGCCGCTGCTGCGATCGTCGATTCGCGAAGCTACCGCCGAGAACTCCGCCAACGCTCTATATACCGGCGGCCGTGAATTGGTAGCCAAGCGGATTCTCGAAGAATTGCGATCCACGCTCGGTTCGCGCGGCCTGGTGGTTGAGAACGTGTTGCTGCGCGACATTCAGCTCCCGGAGACCGTGCGCACCGCAATCGAAGCCAAGCAAAAGGCCGAGCAGGATTCGCTTCAGATGCAGTATGTGCTCACCAAAGAAAAGCAGGAAGCCGACCGCAAGCGGGTGGAGGCGCAAGGGATCGCCGATTTTCAGCGCATCGTTACCGCGGGGATCAGCGATCAGCTTTTGCAATGGAAGGGGATCGAAGCCACCCAGAAGCTCGCGGAATCGTCCAATACCAAGATTGTCGTCATTGGTGGTGGCAAGACTGGTCTCCCTTTGATTCTCGGTCAGTAGCAAAGCACGGAGGTTCCGCTGCGGTCGATTTGAAAAGGGAATAGTTCGCGGTCGTTGACGGGAGTTTGGATCGTGTCTAAAGAGATTCACTAGACTAGGCTTTTTTATTGGGAGATTTGACAAATGAGTGCAAGCGAACTCGAGAAACGCATCACCGTCCTCGAAGACATCGAAGCGATAAAAAAACTTAAGGCACTTTATTGTGCAATCTGCGACGACGATCACAATCCAGATAGAATTTCGAGTGTGTTCGTCGAAGATGGGATATGGGAAGGCGGCGACTTCGGCAAAGCACAAGGACATCAGGCGATTCGAAAATTGTTCCAGGGCTTTCAGAAGCTGATCAGCTTCTCACAACACAATCTGATGAATCCAATCATCGAAGTCGATGGTGACAAAGCGAAGGGTACGTGGTACCTGCTCGGGCCGTTCACCTTTCGCGAGAAGAATGACGCCAGGTGGATAGCCTGCCGCTATGAGGATGACTACGTGAAGGTGAACGGAGAATGGAAATACAAGCATCTTCGCGCGATCATCAGGGTGGCCGCCTCCTATGAGGAAGGTTGGGCAAAGTTGAAATGACTCAGAGTTAGCGCGACGGGTTTAGCCAAGGAGCCAACCGGCGTGACTGGTCGTTCCGTTGACTGCGGGCTGGTTAATGGCGCCGATCACAGATCGCGAAGGGGACCGTTCATATTATCGCGGAGATAAGTAATCCGATACCGGTAATACCCAACGCGATTGAGCCGTACCACACCATTCGCATGCGGGTGAGCGCGGCCACCGCACCGAGGGCAATCGCGACCTGGAAGAGCGCTACGCTGTTCGCGAAGCGATGATGCCGATGCAGCAATCGATCGGCTTCATGTTCCTTCAAGTCGCGTTCACGTTCCTTGTCGTGAGCCACTGCGGACAGGTCGTGCTGCTCGCGCGCGTAATGTTGCTGTTCAATTACGAGGTTGGGCGGGGGCGGTTTCCCGGCAGCGGTCCACGCCGATTCGGAGGCCGCCCGTATCGCGGATTTGATTCCCTTGGCCTGATAGTCCGCCCATTGATCCGAAGCCTCGGCCTGCAAGCGGGTGGCGTCTGTTTTGAGCAGCAGAGCTTCGTTGACCGTGCCGCCTGCTTGCAAGGCGGCGACCGCAGCGAACGCGGCGAAAAGCGCCGTCGTCAACGCGATTGCCTTGAGCATCCAGTTGCCTTCGTGTTCCACCCTTGCGTGAATTTCTTCGTGAAACTTGTCCAGATCTAACTCCGGTTCCTCAGGCATTCCCCAATGTTCCTCGAAACAAATTTGGCTTTGTTCGGTGTCCCGCGATCCGATCCAATCTCTCCAGCATATATCTACCATGCGGCAAGGAGAGAGGAGCATCGGCGCGAAGATTCATCGAAGCATTAACACTGCACAGATCGTGAAATCGCAAAGAACGGCTGTCAATAGCGGGACTGGCGAGGCGCGAAAGAGAGTTATCTTGGTGCTAAAGAACCCCTGCGCAAGCGAGGGTGTCATTCTGAGCTTCCGAAGAACCCCGAAAAGATCCAGGATCTGGGACCCATTAGCTAGGGCGGCTTTCGAGCAGGCCAACGGTCTTGACCGATTTGTTGGACTGCTCAGGGTGACACAATGCACCTTGTACAAAGGTTCCCTGGCAGGGTGTTGATTAAAGGGTGAATTTGGAAAATTCGGTCTCCCGATAGCGAAGCACAGGGGCGTCTTGAGATACACCCTGCTAGAGTGCGACTTCCCGCAGGTGTCCGTCCGCCACGTCGTAAACGAAGCCGCGAATCACCGAATCGCCGATCCAGTTATGCGCCATCAGAGCGCTCATCTGTTGGCGGACATTTTCGGCGACGTCGCTAAAGGCATGAAAAGTAATCGGAGAATTGGCCGGAACGCCTGCCTCCTCTTCGATGCGGCGTTGGAGCTCCGTTTCAGAGACTTTCATCAACCCACAATCGGTGTGATTGACGATCATGATCTCCCGCGTTCCCAGCAGATACTTTGAGACGAGTAATGATCGCATAGCATCTGCGGTCACGATGCCGCCGGCATTGCGGATAATGTGCGCATCGCCGGGCAGCAGACCCATCGCACGGTACGACAATCGCGTATCCATGCAAGTAACTACCGCAAGCCGCCGGCGCGGACGGGGCGACACCGCCGTCGGGTCGTAGTCCGGCGCGTAGCGGTGGTTGGCTTCAAGCACCGCATCGATTGCCGAGTCGTCGATCGTGGACTTCATACGGAATTGGCCATGTGCAGAGGCTGCTTTTGTTCAATTGCTGAAGAAAGCGAGAACGCGGACTTCGATACTTTCGCGCGCGGGCGCCTCAGGCTGCGACGTAAGATCGTCAAAGGCGGTATGCGCGGTGAATCGCGCACGACCGTCATGAATCGAATCGAAGCACTTGAGCAGCAAGGCTTCTTCGGTGTCCATTGCGGAGAAATAATACCATCGATGGTTAGCGCTGAAGTGGAACAGATAGACTTCGTGCTTCACCCCTCCGGTGGTGGGATTGCGATCTTCGGGACTCATGCTCTGCGCGTCGCAAACCGCCAGTGGAGTGTCACGCACGGTGCCTTTGATCGATCGCCACACATTGATTACCGCATAGCGCCGGCGCAGGAGAGTATCCGCTTCGGCCGGCAGATAGAGCCGGACGCGTTCGGGGGCTGATACTTCGGTGTAATCGTCGTGGACGACATGGACCGGGCCGCGCACGTCACCCACCCCGCGACGCGGTGCGCAGCGGACGTCATGTTCGAAGGCGACAGCCCGAGTCGCACCAGTGACCGCCGTCACGAGGCGCTCGACTTCCGGATAGTAAATGGCGCGGACTTCGGCCGCGTCGTAAAAGTTCGATACGGCGGTTCGATGCGAGCGGAGTTCGAAACCTTCACGATCGAGCGATGAACGATCGACGATCGCGCGGCCGTCGCGAATCGGCACCGGATGCGGACGGTGGCCGTCGGCATAATTGAGTGCGACCTCGGGAAGGTCGCAAATAGACGGGTAAGCGGTCATCTCATTTGCCTCGCGCATCCAGCGAAGGGCTCTTTTGTCCGCGCTGCCTGCGCTAAGCTGGGATCATAGCTTGGCCGCTGGTTCGAGCCAATCGCGCGCGGCCCTTTCGAGCACGCTCCGCGCTTCTTCGGGCGTATGCGGCGAGCGCATCGCGGTGACCACGAACTCCTCGACGCCGGCATCGCGATAACGTTTGAGGTCGTCCTTAGTGATGGGCTTGCCGGAATTGGAAACCGCCAGCTCGACGTCGGAACGCTTGCGGCCATTGGCGTTGAGCAGTTCCTCGATCCGTTTGATTTTGACCGCGGCCTCGGCCGGCGTGAGGTTGAAGCCAATCCATCCGTTGCCGTAGTCGGCGACGCGGCGCAACGCGGGGCCGCTTTCGCCGCCGAAAAAGACGGGTAGATTCGCCCCGCGGACCGGTTTGGGATTCGCACGAACCTTTTCGAAGTGAACGAACTCGCCGTGGTAGCTACTAAGAGGGTCGCCCCACAAACGGCGCATTGCCTCGATGTATTCCCGCGTCCGTTGCGCGCGCCGTTCCCACGAGATACCGAGCGCGCGAAACTCCTCTTCGAGCCAGCCAACGCCGACGCCGAGCGTCACGCGGCCTTCGCTGAGACAATCGAGCGTCGCGATGACTTTCGCCAGCACAAGCGGATTGTGTTCGGGTACGAGGCAGATCGCGGTACCGAGCCGGATTCTTTCGGTCACGGAAGCGAGCGTACACAAGGTCAAAAACGGATCGGCGATGGGGGCGTCAGTCGGGGCAGGGAATTTACCGCCGTCGTGATAGGGATAGCGCGACGCGTACTCGTCCACCAGAATGACGTGTTCCGGCGCCCACAAGGTTGAGAAACCCAGACGCTCGGCGTGATGGCCGAAGGCTTTCATCACCGACATTCCTTTGACGCGCCCGAAAACGACCGCCATAACTCCGACTTTCATTTGCGTAACTCCTCCTGCGTGAGTATCCGAAGCTGTGCCCCTGCGGTTGATTCTAAATCCAGATCGATTGACGCGATTTCGCCGATGCAGTTTGAATTAGGTCAGACCGGTGACGCTTGCAAGGCTGGATGACCGGTGCGGCGGCTGGAGTTTGAGGTGAAAGGCCCGAAATTCTTCGAGAGCGTGCATTGGCACGTTGGCGATGCTATGTCGGCAGCTAAGCTTGTGAGAGGGAACACGATGAAACTGGGCTTAACGATCGGGTATTCGGGCGCTGAAATGCGGCTGCCGATCGAGCGCGTCTTGCGGGCCGAAGCGCTCGGCTACGATTCGGTCTGGACCGCGGAGAGCTACGGTTCGGACGCGGTGACGCCGCTGGCCTACCTGGCGGCAGTCACAAAACGGATCCGGTTGGCGACCGGAGTGATCCAGCTTGCCGCGCGCACGCCGGCCAATGCGGCGATGTCGGCGGCGACCGTTGACGCGCTCGCGGGGGGTAATCGCTTTATCGTGGGACTCGGTGTCTCGGGACCGCGGATCGTCGAGGGCTGGTATGGCGAACCGTGGGGCCGCCCGTATTACCGACTGCGCGATTACGTGACAATCATGCGCAAGATTTTTCGGCGCGAAGGGCCGGTGGCTCACGAGGGCAAGGAGATTTCGTTGCCCTACACCGGGCCGGGATCGTCAGGGCTTGGGAAGCCGCTCAAATCGATCCTGCACATGAACCCGAATATCCCGATCATGCTCGGCGCGGAGAATGAAGCCGTCGTCAAGTTATGCGCCGAGTTGTGCGACGGTTTGCTGCCGCTAGGCCTGGTGCCAGGCACGTTCGCGAAATATCGGCCGTGGCTCGAAGCGGGATTCAAGCGCGCGGGCGGCGGCAAGTCGCTCGACAAGTTCGAGATCTTCCCGATCGTGCCGGTGGTGATCGATCGCGACGTCAAGACCGCGCTAAGCCGCATGAAGCCCGATATCGCGCTCTACGCAGGCGGGATGGGTGCGCGCAGTAAGAATTTTCATAACGACCTCATGGCGCAGCAGGGATTTCCCGAGGCCGCCGCGCGCATTCAGGAATTGTATCTCGCCGGACACAAGGCCGAAGCGGCTGCGGCCGTGCCCGACGAGCTGTGCGATTTGCGTGCGCTGGTGGGCCCGCCCGAGCGCATCCGCGAACGCTATCGCGCCTGGGAGGGTTCAGGCGCGACCGGCCTGCTGATCCGTACCGCGCAGGACGCGGCGATCGAACTGATGGCGGAAGTTGCCGGCACCGCTCGCAGCTAGAGTGATCGACGATGCGGGCGCCGACAAGTCCGACCGACCGGACCTGGGAGCACATCGCGCGCCGCTGACGGTTTGTCTTGCGGCGGGACTGATTCTGGCGCTCGCCCCATTCGTGGTCTGGCAGGCGGTTTCAGGAAGGTTCGCATGCGTCGATACGCCGGACGTTCGCTATGGTTTACAAATTGCCGCGCAGCCCTATTACGGCCATAATTTTTTTCTGACTGATCCGTCGGTCCCACGGGGAGTTACTTATTATTCATGGCTGCAGTACGGGCTTGCGGCGCTGGTGGCGCGCGCGCTCGGTCTCAGCCTGTTCTCCGTCAGCCTGATGTGGAAACTGTGGGTGGGATTGGGGTTGTCGGCGAGTCTCTACCTGGTGTTCTGGCTAGTGCTCCGAGCGCGATGGATTGCCGTCGGTTGCACCGTCTATCTGTTGTCGGATTCGGGGACGTGCCGCTATTTCTCGCATCCGGTGATCGATCACTTGCGGCACCTGGCGTCGGCCCTGATCAAGCACCGGCATTCACTGTTGAACCTTGCGCCCGAGCCGTTAGGGCAACTGGAAGTGCCCCATCCGGGGGTAGTGCTGCCGTTCGCGTTTTTCCAGATTGCGGCGGTCGTTCACGCACGGGGCAACGAAGGCCGATGGAGCTTTTTGCTGCCCGGTCTGATGTTCGCACTGACATTTTACCTTTACTTCTACCTGTGGACGACGATCGCGATCGGCCTTGCAATCGCTGCTGTCATCGATCGCACTCAGCGCAGACTCTACTTGACGACTCTGGGGCTCGGCGTGGCGCTCGGGATGCCGCAGTTAGTGCGCGAGTCGGCAATGTCGGTACAGGTATCGGGCGAGGCGCTGCATCGCTTCGGTCTGATGGCGCCAGCGACTTCGATGGACGTACTGGGAGTTCCCTACGTGGGTCTTTCGATTCTGGCAGTGTGCGCGTTGCTGATTTGGTATCGGAGAAATCAGAATCTGATCTACCCGTGGAGTCTGGCCGCCGGCGGGATGGTGCTTAGCCGGAGCAGCGCGTTCAGCGGGATCGCGATTCATCAATACCACTGGGACTGGTTCTGGCAGCCGATCCTCGCGTTGGTGTTGACGGTTGTTGTAGTGACTGAGTTGAAGGGGCATCGCAAGCCACGACTCGCTCTCGCCTACGCGTCTTGCGCATTCGTCGCGCTGTATTTCTTTGGCGGCTTGTACTTGACCGTCGAAGCGGCAACGCGCACCCCGGTTAGCTCCCGTATGATTGCGGCGTTCGCCCAGTATCGTGCGCAACGGATGACTCCGTCTGCGCCGCCTCTGCGCTCCGGCTCGACAATCGCAGGCGACGAGGACTTCTGTGATTTGTCGGTCATCGCTGAAGACCAACGCGCGCTGGGCGGGTACGCGTTGTCGCGCAGTCTCGAGCTTGATGACGCCGATTGGCGAGGGCGGATGGCGCTCAATGCCTATCTGCTGGAAATGAGTTCGGCGCAATTCAGGCAGCGTGTGCTTGATGAAGAGTACTGGGGGCCGCTGCCCGACATTACGCCGGCGATGATGAGGGCCTTCATGCGCGAGTATGCGGAGACCGCGCGCGATCCCGCCACCATCCTCGATAAGTATGGCGTTCGCTACATGGCGCTGGGCGTGGGCAAATTGCCGCCGCCGGCAGTTCGTGACCGCTGGGCACGCTTTCAGTCTGGCCCGTACTGGGATTTGTGGGAGCAGAAATAGTGCAGCGCGACTGCGTATTGCCGCGGTGCAAATTCATTTCACGAAAATATCGAGCGGCAGCACTGCGCTGACGACGAAATTGGGAACGTCAACGACCTCGCTGAGCCGCAGATCGACCGCGACGCTGCAGATGGCGTAGGCTTGCGCGCGACTGAAGCCGCGGCCTTGCAGATATTCGATCATCGCGAGTAGGGCATTGCGCGCCGCCAGGGTCGCGTCTTCGGATTCCTGAATCTCTTCGCCGCGCATCGAGAGTCCGGTAGTGGCGTAGTAGCGGCGGAGCGTTCCCGAGCCCTCGACGCCGGAGAATTGCGCGCCGCGGATATTGCGGTTGCGCGCGGCGTCTTTCTCGAGTCGAAAGCGCAAGCGGAAGGTCGCGGCCATCTCGATCGCGCTGCCGCAGACTTCGCCGTCGCCTTGCGCAAAATGAGCATCGCCGATCGAAAAAAGCGCACCCTCGGTCCATACCGGCAAATAGACGGTGGTGCCTCTAACGAGCTGCTTGACGTCGAGGTTGCCGCCGTTTTCGCGCGGCGGGATCGTGCGCAAGCCGCGTGATGCGATCGGCTCGATTGCGGGGACCGCGGATTTTGGCTCGGGCGGCATCACCATGCCACCGCGCTCCAGTGCGGCCTGCTCGCGCGCGATGATTCGGTCGAGCATATCGAGTGCGGGAGCGACCCCGATCACGCCTGGAAAAGACGCCTCAGGAATACGGACGCCGGGCAGGTCGGCTGACTCCGCGTAGCCCTCGTTCAATCGCCAGCTGACCAGGTGCGGTTCCGGAAAGAGATCGCGCAGGAAACCAAATCCGGGCAATTGCGCCGTCCAGCCGGACGCAGCAGGGATAATTTCCAGCAACTCGACCGCCAGCAGGTCGCCCGGTTGCGCGTCATGAATCCAGATCGGGCCGGTCAGCGGATGGGCAGCGTTGAGGTCCCAATCCGCGGCGTTGGCGACCGTATGGCTGGACTGAATCTGACAGTCGAGGGCGTCCAGCGTGTCGAGCAAGACCTCATCGCCGTCGTCGATACGAAGGGCCGGCGGAATCGCTGGATGCCAGCGATTGTGCGCCTTGGCGGATTGCATGTGTATGCGCTGCATCTGGTTTAGTCGGAGCTCATGGGACTGGTGCCTCATAATTACCTCGGCGCGCGATGCGCATGAGCGAACACCGAATCTACCGCGAGAATCGACAGCTGCAAAGTGTCAATGTCACTTGCCCGAATCGCGTTGGATGGACTACAGATTAAGTCTCAAACATTTCCGCCACCCAAGTATTTCAGGAGGAAGAACATTATGGCCGCGGCAGTCTACGATATTCCAGTCAAAAGCATCGATGGCAAACCGGCTTCACTGGCCGATCACAAGGGCGAGGTGATGCTGGTCGTGAACGTCGCCTCGCAATGCGGGTTGACACCGCAATACGCCGAGCTCGAAGAGATCTATGAAAGCTATCGCGATCGTGGACTGGTCGTGCTCGGGTTTCCCGCCAATGAATTCGCCAAACAGGAACCCGGATCCAACGACGAGATCAAGCAGTTTTGCGAGACCAAGTTCGGCGTGAAGTTCCCGATGTACGAAAAGATCGTCGTGAAAGGCGAGGGGCAGCATCCACTTTACCGCGAGTTGATCGCGGCCCGTCCTACGGCACAGCAGAACCCCAGCGGCACACTGCGCAAGACGCTCGAGAAGCATGGCCTGGCACCCACCAACGACACCGATATCATGTGGAATTTCGAGAAGTTCCTGGTGAATCGGCGCGGCGAGGTAGTAGGGCGATTCGCGCCCGATGTAACGCCGAAGGATCCGGCCCTTACCAGTGCGATCGAAGCGGAGTTGAGCAAACCGGCGTAGTAAACGCCGCACAGCGGAGGCGGTAAATCACGCGGGAGAGTTGTCTTTAGTTGTGGATGTAGCCTCTGCGCGATGGCCCGCCGCGCTCATCAGGAATAGAGGGAATGGACAAGGCGTCGACAATCGGTCTTTGGGAGCAGCATCTCGAATGCGAATTCGTGACCCGCGATCCTGAAGCGACGCTCGCGACGATGGTCGAAGACGCCTATGTGAACCACGTTCCGGTGCTCACCGGAGGCATCGGCAAGGAGCAATTGCGCGAGTTCTACACTCGTAGTTTTATCCCGCAGATGCCTCCTGATACGCGAATCACGCTGGTCTCGCGCACGGTCGGCGACGATCGGATCGTTGACGAGATGATCTTCAACTTCACCCACTCGCTAACGATGGATTGGATGCTGCCGGGAGTCGCTCCCACTGGTCGTCGGGTGGAAATTCCGCTGGTCGCGATTGTGCACGTTCGCAACGGCAAGCTTGCCCACGAGCACATCTACTGGGACCAGGCATCGGTGTTGGTGCAACTGGGTCTGCTTGACGCAGCGAAGCTGCCGATCACGGGTGTCGAGTCGGCGCGCAAGGTGCTCGATCCGAAATTGCCGTCAAACGAATTGATGGATCGTCGCAAGGGTTAGACGCTAGATTATCAATTGCGCGAGGATCGCGTAACGCTCGATGGCGTCCACATCACGACACCTGCTTTGGCTCGGTCGAAGATGATGGGCGACCCTGATTAACGGAGAGAATTGACTATGAGCAACGCCCCTGAGAGACCCCAGATCGGCACCATCGACTGGGCGTCGAAGCCCAAACGAACGCAAGAATATTACGATAAAATCAAGCAGAAGTTCGCAGAGGAGCGTGATCTCAGGCTGAGCTATCGGCCGGAAGGTACGAGGCAGTACACCTCGGATCTCGATGGCCCGTTGGCGCGTTACGAAATCGATCCGTATGGCGGTGAAATGACACCGCGCGAGACCATCAATGACACGGTTGAGTGCCTGTTTATCGGCGGGGGCTTCTCCGCTCTGCTGACATCAGCCCGACTGCGCGAGTACGGCGTCGAAAGCATCCGGATCGTGGAGCGCGGAACCGATGTCGGCGGCACCTGGTATTGGAATCGATACCCGGGAGCGGCTTGCGACGTTGTCGCGTATGATTACCTGCCGCTGCTCGACGAGATGAATTACGTGCCCTCGCGGCATTACGCCAAGGGACCCGAGATTTTCGCGCACTGCCAGGCGATCGCACGAAAGTACAACCTGTACGAACTGGCTATCTTCCAGACGACCGTTATCTCGACCGTGTGGGACGCAGCCGAAGAGATGTGGAATATCACCACCGATCGTGGCGACCACCTGAAGGCGAAGTTCGTGATTTGCGCCAACGGCACGCTTTCCAAGCCCAAACTCTCGAAGATAAGTGGCATGGAGCGGTTCAAGGGTCACTCCTTTCACACTTCGCGATGGGACTACGAGTACACCAAGGCGGACTTGTCGGGGCTGGCGGATAAGGTCGTCGGCATCATTGGTACCGGCGCGACTGCCGTCCAGGCGATTTCAGGCCTCGGCGCTGCGGCCAAGGAATTGTATGTCTTCCAGCGCACTCCATCTTCGATCGACGTTCGCGACGACTGGCCGACTAATCCTGAATGGGCGCGAAAGCTTAAGCCCGGATGGCAAGCCAAGCGGCGTGAGCAGGCCCGGGCGGAACCGGAGTTGACGGACGAGCAGAAGGCGCAACGCGCGCAGATGTCTCCTGAGGAGAAGCTCCGCCGTCAGGAAAACGCCAACATCGAATACATGATGAAGATTCATCGGCGCATCGACGAGATTGTCGAGGACAAGGCGACGGCCGAAGCGCTCAAGCCGTGGTACATGTTCATGTGTAAGCGTCCATGCTTCGACAATGCGTATCTGCCAACCTACAATCGGCCCACCGTCCACCTGGTCGATACTCACGGCAAGGGCATCTCCGAAATCACGGAAAAGGGACCGGTATTCGAGGGCAAGCAATACGAAGTCGATGTTTTGATCTACGCGACTGGCTTTGAAGTTCAGAAGACCGGCATCTATAACGAGATTCGCGGGAAGCACGGCCTCGAGATCAATGATAAGTATCGCGATGGTATCCGCACTCTGCTAGGGATCCATTCCGAGGGCTACCCGAACCTTTTTATCATGGGTGGTTATCAGGCGTCGTTCCAATTTAACCTGACGGATATGCTGCAGGCGCAGGGCGACCATATTGCAGCCTGCATCGACTACGCCAGACGTCAGGGCCTTCAAACGATCGATACCACGCTCGAAGCCGAGGAATGGTGGGTGCAGGAAGTAATCAAGCATCGGGGCAAGACCAGCCGCAATCAGGAATGCACGCCTGGCTACTACAATTTCGAGGGTGAGTTCCAGCGTCGTCAGGATGGCAATTACAACGGCGGCTTTAACAAGTACTGTACTAATATGGAGGAGGTGAGGGCGAAGATGCAGGAGAGCTTCGCATTCACGCGGAAGTAACTATATCGATTCAATAAAATAGGCGGCGGAGCGCAGTTCTCCGTCGCCTGTTCTATACTAACTCGATCTCTACCTATCCGATCTGCTTGGTGAAGGACGCGAGGTCGAAGTAATCGCGCCACACCTTGATTTTTCCGGCGTCCGTGAGCTCGAAAATCCCCGCGACCGGAATATCTGCCTTCTTGCCGTTCTTCATTACGATCGTATCGACGCGCTCGTTGAAGACGACGTTTCCGTCGTGTGCTGATTTCAGAATTTTGGCCGTGAAGGTGCTCGTGTCCTTCAAAAAGCCGTTGGTCATCTCGCGGATTGCCGCCTTACCCTTAGCGGGGGACATGGGAACGTTGTCCCATACCGCGTCTTCGGTGAAGTGACCCATGATCTCATCGATGTTCAGCTTGGCCCAAGCTGCGAACAAATCGTTAATCGTTTTTTCGCAATTTGATGACATGGTCTTTCTCCTTTGATTATTGCCGCGAACCCAGATTCTGCAGAACCTCTTTGTAGTACGGGTTGGCGCCCGCAGGCAAACTGATTAAACATCGCCTCGATTGCGTGGAGCGCCCATACCGCTATGCGCGTCATCTCAATTGAACACCAGCACCGTACGCGTCACCTCGCCTGCCTCCATCGCCCGAAATGCCTCGTTGACGTCTTCGAGCCGCCCGCGTCGGCTCACCATGTCGTCGAGATTCAGGCGGCCCTGGCGGTAGAGATCGAGGTACTTGGGCATATCGAGATGAAAGCGGTTCGAGCCCATGTAGCAGCCTTGTATGCGCTTCTCGACGAACAGATGTCCCGACTTGAATTCTACCTTCTGGTCCGGCGGAATTGCCCCGACCAGCGTCGCGAGACCACGCGGCGCGAGGCAATAGACGCATTGTTCCAGCACGCTCGGATTTCCAATCGCATCGAATGAGTATTCCACGCCGCCGCCGCTGAGCCGTTTGATCTCGCGGACCGCATCCACCTGCGCACCGTTGATCGCTTCAGTTGCGCCGAAGTGTTTCGCGATTTCCAATTTGCTATCGCGGATATCGACCGCGATAATCTGTCGCGCGCCCGCAATTCGGGCGCCTTGAATCACCGAAATGCCGACGCCGCCTGCGCCAAACACCGCTACGGTAGAGCCCGGTGCGACTTGCGCCGTATTCAGCGCCGCGCCGACGCCGGTCGTGACGGCGCAGCCAAGCAACGCCGCGCGATCGAGTGGAATGTCGTCGGCAATCTTCAGGACGGCGCGCTCGTGGAGCAACATCATCTCGGCAAATGCGCCAAGATCTGCAAACTGGGTCATCCGCACCCCGTTCTGGGACAGTCGCGGCCGCTCCTCTCGACGGCGCTGGCAATCCGCGCGTCCCACGCACAAATGGGGACGCCCGAGCAGGCACTGGGTACAATTGCCGCAGTATATCGAGGTGCAAGCGATGACGTGATCGCCCGCCTTGAGTGTCGCCACTTCGCTACCGACCACCTCGATGATGCCGGCAGGTTCGTGGCCGAGAATCGCTGGCGTCTTCGTCGGCAATGTGCCGTGCAGACAATGCAGATCGCTATGGCATACGCCGCTCGCGACCGTGCGAATCAGCACCTCGTGCGGACCGGGTCGGTCGATGTCCACTTCTTCGATTGACAGCGGCTTTTCGAGTTCTCGGAAAATAGCGGCCTTCATTTTTTAGGGTTCCTCAGGTTCGGCAGGCGGGAAGATTTTCGAAGCCTCCTTATAGCGCAGCCTAACGATCACGCCAACTCCACTGTGCGTGGTGCTCAATCCAGATTCGTTGAGCGCGGACGGGGTTGAAATTGAACCTCGCAGTCTGGTGTATGATGCGACTGCGCCTCTTTTCTTGATTGATCGTTTCAGTGTGCTAGCGTTCGTCCCCAGGTTCGGATGGCCGACACTCGATGCTCATCCGATACTTTCACCAATGGAGAGTCCAACATGAGTTCGCCTCAGATCGATCTATATACAGCGTCGACACCGAACGGATGGAAAGTGTCAGTCTTTCTCGAGGAAGTTGGACTGCCCTACAACGTCCGCAAGGTCGACCTGGCCGCCGGCGACCAAAAGAAGCCGGAATTTTTGAAGATTTGTCCCAACGGTCGCATCCCAGCGATTGTCGATCGCGGCAATGGCGATTTCGCCGTCTTTGAAACCGGTGCGATTCTGCTTTACCTGGCGAAGAAGACCGGCAAGCTCATGCCGCTCGACGATAAAGGCGAGTCGCGAGTGACACAATGGCTGATGTTTCAGATGGCCGGCATTGGGCCGATGATGGGTCAGGCGAATGTCTTTTATCGCTATTTCCCGGAGAAGCTGCCGTCGGCGATTCAACGTTATCACCACGAATGCCGCCGTCTGTTCGAGGTGCTCGAGGGGCAGCTCAAGGGCCGCGAATACTTGTGCGACGATTATAGTATCGCCGACATTGCTAACTGGTGCTGGGTGCGTATCTACGAGTGGAGCGGCGTGAAGGTTGACGGACTTACCAACCTCCAGGCCTGGATTGCGCGAATGGAAGCGCGCCCCGCCTGCCAGCGCGGTATTGCGGTACCGGAGCCGTTGGTCTTCAAGGAACCTACGGAGGCGATGCTAAAGACCGCGCAGAAGCTGGTGACTCGCTAGGTCGAAAGAGAAAAGCAATGCTCCAATATCGTAGCTTTGCGGAGATTGTCGATCACTCCGGTCTGCGCATCGTCATGGTACAAGGCATGCCAAGTCCGTGGGGGCAGGCCGCTAAGACCATCTTTGAAATCAAGGGCCTTGAGTACGTCGCAGCGCCGTGGGTGCCTGGAGAACCTAACGAAGAAATCGTGAAGTGGGGTGGGGAGGCCAGTGCGCCGATCGTTGCATGGGCCGCGGAAAAACCGATCAACCGATGGATCGACATCCTGTACTTGAGCGAGCGCCTCGCGCCCAAGCCATCGCTGATCCCGCAAGATGCGATGCAGCGCGCAATCATGATCGGCTTGTCGAACGAAATCTGCGGACCACTTGGCATCGGCTGGAACCGGCGGTTGCAGATATTTTCGCCGCTGCTCGCATCGGGCAGTCCGCCGCCGCAAGTCGCGCGAATGGGCGGCAAATACGGGTACAATGAAGCCGACGTAAAAGCTGCCGGTGAACGCACTGCTGGATCCCTGAAGGCACTAGGCGCTCAGCTTCAATCCCAGTACGCGCGCGGTGCGCATTTTTTCATCGGCGATGCCCTGAGTGCGCTCGATATTTACTGGACCGCTTTCTCAATTTTGCTCGATCCCCTGCCGAAAGAGCAGTGTCCGATGCCCGAAGGCTACCGCCCCGGCTTCACGGTGACCGACCCATTGCTCAAGGACGCGATAACGCCGCCGTTACTCGAGCATCGCTCGCGGATCTTTCGCGAATACTTCCGCAATCCGATGGAGCTATGAGAGTGCGGAGGCTGAGTAGCATCATCCGATCAGGCTCAAAACGGCGAAGCAGACCAGCATTAGCGGAAGGCCAACGACGAGACCGACGCGGGCCCATTCGCGGCTCGAGATTTTGAGGCGCCCGGCGGCAATGATGTTCGGGATGTTTCCCGGGACCAGCATCCCGCCGCTGATCAGCAACCCCGTTAGGATGCTGCGCTGCTGACTTGGTTTTAATGAAGGGCCAATCTCGACGGCAGTTAAAGTGGCATTGTCGACTACCGCCGATATCGAGTTCATCCAGTAGAGCAACCATAGAGGCATGTGACTGACGTATTGATCGGCCAGCGGCCGCAGACCCCACGACAGGCCGATCAGGCCTGCGACGAATACATAAACCTTGAGCGCGCGAACAACAATTTCCGACCAGCTATCCACGTGAGTGTCGGCGTTTAGCGGATCTCCGCCCTCGGCGGGCAGGAAAAGACCAATTCCGCCGACTATCATGATTCCGGCGATTACCAAAGGACCTAGCAGCCGCGCCAGGTACCAAAAGTCCGCCCTAAGCGCCGCTATAGCCAGGGCGCTAAGCGGCCCGCCAGCAGGAGTAAGCGCGGCACCTAGCCCGATCGCAAAGCACGCAAGCACCACGACCGCAATCTCGCTACCGCGAGGGAGCTTAAGCAGTGCAATCGCTTCGACCAGTATCAAGGCCGCGATAACCGCTGTGATGACGCTCGCTAGCAGACCGAGTGCGACGATCAGGCCGAAGTAAATCCAGTGCGGGGCGACCGCTTCGACCAAGCGCTGGAAGGAACTCACTAAGGCTGGACGAAGGAAACGCGCGACCGCTCCGAATGCGAGCACGGCGATCGTGAGTGCGAGTGGCTCAGTTAGCCCCGCCTTTAGAAGGGGCAAACTCCATTGCCCCATGCAGGCAGACGCGAAAGCTCCTGCGATGAGGAAGAAAAGTTCAATGTTTCGCTCGATCGGTTTGATCAAAAGCGGACCGAGTAACACCGCCAGCACGAGTATTCCTAGCGCTATGGTTTGCAGCATCGTTGCTTCGGCCGTTCAGCTCCGGATGCCGGTGACGGCATTTGAGAAAGTACGTGGCAATCCTGAGTCAGTCAGCATAAGGATATTCCATTGAGTAATCGACGGATGCGAGCGAAGAAAATCGAGCCGCTACCACATCCGCAGATCGGCGTCGTCGTCAAGCTGCTCTACGGACTGGGATCAGTCGCGTTCGGGGTGGAATCGGTCGCACTTGGTTCGTTGGTGTTGCTGTTTTTCAACCAGGTGATTGGCCTGCCGGCATCCTGGGTCGGAGCCGCGATCATGATTGCTTTGGTCTTCGACGCGATTTTCGATCCGCTGCTCGGCCAATGGTCTGACCATCTGCGTTCGCCATGGGGACGGCGGCATCCGTTTATGTATGCGTCGGCAGTGCCACTCGCGCTGGCCTTCTGTTTCCTGTGGAGTCCGCCGCACGGCTGGTCGAACCGGGCGCTGTTCGCTTATCTGCTTGCGATGCTCGTCTCGGTGCGGCTGTTACTGAGTCTCTACGAGATTCCGAGCGCTGCGCTCGCGCCGGAGTTGACCCCGGACTACGACGAGCGCACCTCTCTGCTGGCGTACCGTTTCTTTTTTGGAATGTTAGGCGGCACCGCGATGGCGCTGCTCGCCTTCCAGGTCTTTTTACGCAAGGACGCGACGCATCCACTCGGCGTGCTCAACCGTTCGGGCTATCAGCAGTTTGGCCTGGCGGGGGCCGCGGTGATGCTCGTGACGATTCTCGCGACCAGCGTCGGCACTCAGGGGCGCAGCAAAGTTTCCGCCGCGCAAGGCGAACGTCGAACGTTCGAGGACCAGCTCCGTGAGTTGCGCGTGATGCTTTCCAATCGATCGTTTCTGTCCTTGATGATAGCTGGAATCGTCGCCAGCATCGGCGCCGGCCTCAGCAGCGGACTCGGCCTCTATATCACCACTTACTTCTGGGAGCTCACTCCTAAGGAGATCTCTTATCTGGTGAGTTTCGGTTTTGTCTCGGCAGTTCTGGGTGTTTCGCTCGCGACGCCAGTTTCAAAGTGGCTTGGCAAAAAGAAAGCGATGCTCTCGCTATTTACGATTTCCGCGGTCTCGGGCGCGCTGCCGATTCCCCTGCGGCTGCTCGGACTGATGCCCCGCAATCACACACGCGCACTGCTAGCGGTGCTATTTGCGGACGGTGTGGTGCGTGACACCTTGGGTATCATGGGATTTATTATCGTGGCATCCATGATGGCCGATGTCGTCGAGGATCTCGCGGTGGAGACCGGTCAACGCTCCGAGGGTCTGCTGTTCGCGGCCAATGGGCTGCTGCAGAAGTGTGTAAGCGGTGTCGGCACTTTCCTGTCGGGCCTGCTGTTGGAGTGGGTCAGCTTCCCACAGGGTGCGGTGCAGGGACATGTTGATCAATCGATCTTGCGTCATTTGGTGCTGGTCTTCTTGCCGATTTTGATCGGTTGCAACGCGGTCGCCCTGACCATACTGACCTATTACAAAATCGATCGCACATCCCACCAGCAGAATCTGGAGCGCTTGCGCGATGCGGCCGCGCTCGCGGAAATTGGTAAGGTCGAAGCCGCGGAAGGCGTCTCACCGCTGACGCGTGTGAACTAGAGGCGGTCGCATGAAATAGCGTTCGAGGTGGTTGGGTTGGACAGTGGCGGGTGCTCTTTTGTACGCTCGACCGTGATGCGCGCCGCAAGGATTGCGCTCAGCCACAGGAGCTCGCATGGCGAACTGGGATTTAAAGGACAAGGCCGTGATCGCCGGCGTCGGCAATTCGAAATTCGGCCGGCGCTTGATGCGCAGTCCGATCGACCTCGCCGCTGAGGCAATCCTCAACGCGCTCGACGACTGTGGCTTGCGGCGCGAGCAGCTCAACGGCCTCATTGTGAGTTTCGGCTCGCCGCTCGGTGCCGACGGCGATCAACTGGCTTCGGTCCTCGGGCTCAATCTGCGCTGCTATAATCAGACTTGGGCGCATGGCCGCTTCACCGCAAGCTCTATTCAATGGGCTGCGATGGTGGTTAGCGCGGGTCTCGCCGACGCGGTCGCCTGCCTTGCCGCGGTGAGTTTCTCCGGCATTCGCCGTCCCAAGATGGGTGGGTCAGGTGATCGCGAGGGCGCGCGCGAGGCCGGCGGTGGTCACGGCGAGGATCCGGTTTACGGCATGACTTCGCCGGGTGCCGGCGCGGCTTTGGTGGCCCGGCGCTACTTCGAGCGTTATGGCGCGAACGGGCGGCAACTCGCGGCTATCCCCGTCGCATTTCGCAAGCACGCCTCGATGAATCCGGCCGCGATCATGCGCGAGCCCTACAACGCCGATGACTATATGGAGTCCCGTTACGTATGCGAGCCGCTCCATCTACTTGATTACTGCCTCATGAACGACGGTGCGTCGTGCGTAATTGTCACGACCGCCGAGCGCGCGTGCGATCTCAGGAAACCGCCGGTGTACATCAGTGGGATGCAAGGCTTGCCCGGCGGTCATGAGGAGTTCATCTGGGCCTATCCCGGCTTCGGTGTCGCTCAGCAGTCCGTTTTCGATTACGACGCGGGCCTCCAGCCGGTGTACAAAATGGCCGGCATCTCTCACAAAGATGTGGACGCGCTGTTCACCTACGACGCGTTCTCGATCCTCGCATGGATCGCGCTCGAACGTTTCGGCTTCTGTAAGCCCGGCGAGGCTGCCGCTTTCACGCAGGACGGCCGGATTGAAGTGGGCGGTGAGCTGCCGATGAATACCAACGGGGGCTTGCTCTCCGAAGCGCACATCATGGCCTGGAACCATCACGTCGAGATCGCCCGCCAACTGCGCGGTGAATGCGGTCCCCGTCAGGTCAAGGATTGCGAGATTATCCAGTGGGCGAATGCGTACGGTGACTCGCTCATCTATCGCAAATGACTATTGCGCCAAGTGACTATTTTGACCGTAATGACTATTCGATAATGACCGCAGTGCAGGTGATGCGCGGAAGTTGCTCTGCGCGATAACGTATGGAGATAGTCGTGCCCGAAACCCTGTATCAAAAGCCTCTCCCGTTGATCAGCTCGCTGAACCAACCATATTGGGACGGGCTTAAGAACCGTGAGTTCAAGCTCCAGCGATGCGACGTCTGCGGCAAAGTGTGGTATCCGCCGTCGCCGCTATGCCCCGGCTGCTGGTCGCGCAACTTCTCCTGGACCCGCCTCAGCGGGCGCGGCCGCGTAAATTCCTGGGTGATCTTTCATCAGTCTTATTTTAAAGGTTACGAGTCCGATGTTCCCTACAACGTCGCCGAGGTCGAACTCGACGAGGGGCCGCGCGTGCTCACCAATCTGGTCGGCATAAAGAATGGCGAGATCCGGGCCGGGATGCCGGTCGAGATCGTTTACGACGACGTGACCGCCGAAATAACTCTCGCGAAGTTCCGGCCGAGCGCCGGCTGATTCGCTCACAGGAGGCCATCGGCATGGCGGGAATCCTCGACGGCATTCGCGTCTTCGATCTTACGGTCGCCGCCGTAGGTCCATGGGCGACGAAATTGCTCGGCGAACTCGGCGCCGACGTTATCAAGGTCGAGGCGCCGGGCGGCGACAATCTCTCGCATGGTGTTCCGCCGAAAATCAAAGGCAGCTCGGTCCTTTATATTTCGGGCAACTACAACAAGCGCATGATCGAGTTGAACCTCAAGGACGAGGCCGATCGCGCGACCGCTCTCAAGATCGTCGAGCGCAGTGACGTCTTCGTGAACAACATGCGGCCCGGCGCGGTCGAGCGCCTTGGGCTTGGCTATGACGTCGCCTCCCGCTTGAACCCGAAAATCGTCTATGTCGTTGCCTGCGCATACGGACGCGTTGGTCCTATGGCTCAGGAGGCTGGCATCGATCCGACCGTGCAGTCGTTCTGCGGATGGTGTGGAATTACCGGACCCGAGGACGGCCAAGGCGAAATGTTCCGTCATCTCGCGCACATCGATCTCACTACCGCGACCGTCGTTACTCAGGCGGTGTTGCAAGGCTTGCTGGCGCGCGAGCGCACGGGCAAGGGACAGCGGATAGAAGTCGAAATGCTGCGCGCTGCGATGGCGATTCAGACCACCCGCCTCGCGGAATATTTGGCGACCCGCGCGCAACCGCGACCGCTCGGCAGCGCGGCTTCGACTACAGTTCCGCATCAGGCGTTCGAATGCGCCGATTCTCGCTACCTCGCGATCGGTGTCGTCAACGACGCGCAATGGGCGGGCTTCTGCCGTGCGGTGAAGCTCGACGATCTTATTTTCGATTTGCGCTTTGCTTCCAATCCGCTGCGCGTCGAGCATCGCGCCGAGTTGATCCCGCTCCTTGCCGCGCACTTGAAGACCAAGCCCTCCGCCTGGTGGATCCTGCGTCTCACTAAAGAGCAGGTCCCCAACGGTCCGTTCCTGACCTTCGATGAACTCCGCCACCATCCGCAGGTACTCGCCAACGGCCACATAGCCGAGCTCGATACGCCGCATTGGGGCAAGCTCATCGTTGACGGCCTGCCATGGAAATTCGACGGCACGGGTGCCGGACCGATTCGCGCGGGCGGTCTGCCCGGTGAGCACACCGCCGAGGTGCTGGCTGAACTTGGCATCACGGCAGCGCCCGCGAAGTGACGCCAACGATAAACCTATGAGTGCGCAGGGAAGTCTCGCCGGATTTCGTGTCGTCGATCTTACGCAAGGTCTATGCGGTCCCTTCTGCTCGATGCAACTCGGCGACGCCGGCGCAGAGGTAATCAAGATCGAGCCGGCGGACGGCGACCATGCGCGACGGATGGGCCCGCCTTTCGTTGGCGGCGAGAGCGCGGTGTTTCTGAGCCTCAACCGCAACAAGAAAAGCGTTGTTCTCGATTATCGGAATGCCGATGACCGCGCACTCATGGTGCGCTTGGCCGCCACGGCCGATGTCTTTCTTGAAGACCTCGGCCCGAGTGAGGCGGCGAAACTCGGTCTCGGCTACGACGATCTCAAACGTGAAAATTCGCGGCTCGTGTATTGCGCGATAAGCCCGTTCGGCGAGCAAGGCCCGCTCAGAGATCTGCCTGGAGCCGAACTCGTTATCCAGGCGATGTCCGAATATACGGCTTCGCTCGGCAGAATCGGCGAACCTCCCGTGCGGCTCGGCGCTGACGTCGCGAGCCTCAACACCGGCATCTTCGCCGCCCAAGCGATTATTGGCGCCCTGTTCCATCGTGAGCGCTTCGGCGCGGGACAGCGCGTTGCCGTCAGTCAGTTCGGCTCGCTGCTTCACATGCGCGGAATTATGTGGCTGGCGCGAACCGATCCCGACGATTGGTACGGCTTCCATCTCGACCATTACACGATGCCGCCGGAGTACGGCTACCAGACCAAAAACGGCCCTTTCTATTTCATTCTGCGGCGCGGCAATTCCGAGGATTGGGATCGTCTGTTGCTTGAACTTGGTATGGAGCATGTGCTCGACGATCCGCGCTTTGCCGATTACGGCCGCCAGGCGACGAGCATCGGCCGCTACGCTCCCGAGGTGAAACACATCTGGGAGGAAGCGTTCAAAAACCGCACGCGCGAGGAATTGATTGCGTTGATTCACAGTATCGGCGGCGACGCGGTGCCGATCCTCGACTACCCGGCCTTGCTCGCGCATCCGCAGGTCGCGGCGCTCGGCGCGATCGCCGACATCCAGCATCCCACTGCGGGCTCTTTTCAGACCGTCGCGCCCTTCATCCGTTTTTCGGAGACGCCGCTCGAGATCCTGAGCCCGCCGCCGACTCTCGGCCAGCACACGCGCGAAATTCTGCGTTCACTCGACCGCGACGGCAGCGCAAGCGAACCCGTTCGCCAATCAAGTTAGGAGCAGGGAAAATCCCTCGGGAGGTTATCTCATGGTTAATGGAACCGGCCTATTAGTGATATGGACCGATATCGCCGCGGAACATGAGGCGGAGTTCAACTCGTGGTACGACCAGGAGCATATTCCGCAGTTGCTCGGCGTGCCGGGATTTCACACCGGCCGTCGTTACCAGGCCATTGAGGGCGCTCCGCGCTATATCGCGATTTATCAACTCGCCGACGAAAACGTTCTCAAAAGCGACGCCTTCCGCGCCGTCCGCGAAAGTCCAACCGCCTGGACCGAAAAGATCACGCCGCATTTCAGCAATACTCAGCGCGGCATATTTCGGCAGATTTTCTCTCATGGCGTAGCGTCGCAAACGGACGCGGAATTTGTCTTGACGGTGCGGCTCAACACTCCGCCGGATCACGAAAAGGAGTTCAACGACTGGTACAACGAGGACCACGTCCCCGCGCTCGTCGGCGTGCCCGGTGTTTACTGTGCCCGCCGTTACGAGGCCGTCGAAGGCGATCCTAAATATCTCGCGGTTTACGAAATGCGCGATGGGGCCGCGACGAAGTCGCCTGAGTGGGAGACCGCGCGTAAATACGGACGTACCGCGCAGATCCGGCCGCACCTCAAGGACCTCAAGACAGTAGTCGCAAAGCGGATCTTTCCCGCGTAAGTGCTCGCTGCTAAGCGGCTCAAGGAGGTCGAGGTGGTATTAGCGCAGCGGATCTTTCCTTTTCTAAAGAAGGGCAGGGTGAGGTCCTATTCCTGCACCTCCCCTTGTCCATGGGGAGGTCGCGACAGCATCGCGAAAGCGGGTGAGGGCAGTCGGTCGTTCAGGTCATCTTAGACACCAGCAGCTGAAAATGCCCCTACCCGAATCCAGCCGCGATCAGTTCACCTCCGATCTCACCATCTGCCGCGTCCTCAACGGCCTATGGCAGGTGTCCGGCGCGCATGGGCGAATCGATCGGCGTCGTGCCATCGAACAGATGTTCGCCTACCACGACGCGGGTTTCACGACCTGGGATCTCGCCGATCATTACGGGCCTGCCGAGGATTTCGTCGGCGAGTTCTGCCGCGAGTTCGCCGAACGCCGAGACGCCGAGCACCTCGCCGAGATTCAGGCGTTCACCAAATGGGTGCCGCGTCCAGGTCCGATGACGCGCCGCGTCGTCGATGACGCCATCGCCCTATCCCTTTCGCGGATGGGTGTCGACGCGCTCGATCTGCTCCAGTTCCACTGGTGGGACTACTCTGACAATCGCTATCTGGATGCGCTCAAACACCTCGCCGACCTTCAGCATGAAGGCAAAATTCGCCATCTCGCTCTTACCAACTTCGACACCGAGCGTCTCCGCACCATCATCGATAACGGTATCCGCATCGTCTCGAACCAGGTGCAATATTCCCTCGTTGATCGGCGTCCCGAAGTCAGGATGGCGACTTTGTACCGCGATCACGGAATTACCTTGCTGACCTACGGCACCGTACTTGGCGGCCTGCTCGCGGAAAAATACCTCGGCCAGCCCGAGCCGCGTCGCGGGGCGCTCAATACCGCGTCGTTGCAGAAGTACATGAACATGATCGACGCGTGGGGCGGATGGGCGCTGTTCCAGGATCTGCTTGTTGTGCTCAAGGCCATCGCGGATCGTCACCGCGTGAGCATCGCCAACGTCGGCGTCCGCTACATCCTCGATCGCCCTGCCGTCGCCGGCGTGATCGTCGGCGCGCGTCTTGGTGTCGCCGAACATCTCGCCGACAACGCGCGAATCTTTTCCTTCGCCCTCGATGATGCAGACCGCGTCCGCCTCGAGACGGTGCTGGCGAAATCGAACGACCTCTTCAAGTCGATTGGCGACTGCGGCGACGAGTACCGCTGATTTGCAATCGCGTCATCGCGGGCATATGCCTCAGATGAATTAGCGCTCGCCGCGCTCACTCGGCGCGGCCGGAGGTTCTCATGGCCGGACCACTCTCGGGCGCCGTCCGCGTGCTCGATCTCTCCGAACGCTCACCCGCCGCCGCCATCGCCGGAATGGTGCTCGCCGACCTCGGCGCCGGGGTCATCCGCGTCGAGCCGGAGGGCGGCGATCCGCTTCGCGCATTGGCCGGCGCGCAAGTCTGGTTGCGTGGGCAGCGCAGCGTGACCGTCACCGCAAGCGATCTTCGCGACGGCCGCTGGCAAGCCTTGCGCGATTCCGCCGACGTTATCCTCGACACCGCCCAGCCATGGACGCAAAAGCCCGCCGGATTGACCGACGGACTGCGCGACGATCCGACGAAAATATTCGCGATCTTGACCGCCTATCCGCGCACCATCGACGAGCTTTCCCGCCCCGACCGTGGCGCCGATTATCCCGTCTGTGGCGAACTGATCGAGGCGCAATACGGCATGCAGCACTTCCAGCAGGGCGTGCGCGACGGCGGCCCGATTTTCCTCGGCTGGCCGCATGCGATCAACGGCGCCGCCTGGATGCTCGAGATCGGCATCCTCGGCGCCTTGTTCGAACGCGCGCGCACCGGCGCCGCCCAGGTAGTCACCACCTCGATGCTCGATGGCATCGCCATCCTCAGTAACGCGCGATGGCTCGGCGGCGCGAAACTCGGCTCGCCCCTCTATGCCGGCAGCCGCATCACCACTCGCGCCAGTAACATGCGCATCATCGTGCACCTCTTCCAATGCAGCGACGGCAAATGGATCCAGGTTCATACTGGGCCGCGCGGCGCCTTCGAGCGGATGTTAAAGGTCGTCGGCCGTGACGATCTCGTGATCGAGAACGCCGGTCTGCACGTCTTGGGCGTCCCACTCGATCCGGTCGTCGCGCGCGATCTCTGGAGTCATCTCGATGTCACGTTCCGCGGCAAGCCTGCGCAGGAATGGTGCGATACGCTCGCAGCTAGCGACGTCTGCTGTATGCCGGCGCTAAAGCCCGGTGAGGCGCTTTGGCTGAAGCAGATGGAGGACAACGAACTCGTCGATATCCTCCCCGACGGCCGCCGCCAGTTGGGCCGGCTCGCCAAGTTCAGCCGCACGCCGATCGAAATTCGCCGCGACGTCCCGGCTGTGGGCGAGCATAACGCCATCCTTCTCGGCGACGCGGTTAAGCCGCTCTCGAACGGTTCGCGCCGTAACGGCAGTGATGGGATCAATGGATCGCATGTCGCGCAACCTGCCACGCGGGTCGGCCCGCTCGACGGCATCGTCGTCCTCGACTTCGGTGCATACATGGCCGGCCCGTTTGCCAATCGCGTCTTTGCCGATCTCGGCGCGCGCGTGATCAAGGTCGAGGAATACGGCGGCGATCCGATGCGCGGTCCGCAGTTGAGCATTCTGCTCGGCGTGCAGCGCGGCAAGGAGAGCCTCGCGATCGATCTCAAATCGCCCGAGGGTCGGCGTATCGTTCATGACCTCGTGCGCAAGGCCGACGTCGTCCACAACAACATGCGCGTCGGTGCGATGGAAAAGCTGGGCGTCGGCTGGGAGCAGTTGCACGCCCTCAATCCGCGGCTCATTTATTGTCATTCGTCGGGCTATGGCAACGTCGGCGACTGGGCGCGTCTCCCAACCTTCGAACCGCTCCATTCCGCGCTCACCGGGATGCTCTCCCGCACCGGCGGCGACGGCAATCCGCCCGAACACTATCTGACGCACATGGACTACGGATGCGGTCTGACTTCGGCCGCGATGGTCATAGCGGCATTGGCCGAGCGTGAGCGCAGCGGTGTCGGCCAGTACATCGAAGTGCCGCAAACCGGCGCCGGCTTGCTGGCGATGTCCGATGTTCATGGCCATCCCGAGCGCCTGTCCGAGACCTTTCCCCTCGATCGCGAACAACGCGGCCATGCTCCGACCAACGCGCTCTATCGAACTTCCGACGGCTGGATCGTAATCGCCTGTTACAGTGATCGCGAATGGAACGGCGTGCGCCGCGCCCTCGGCTTCGACGACCCGCCATGGCCGTCTTTCGCCGAGGCTCGCGCGCAACGCCTCAGCGCCAGCCCGATCGCGCGATCGATAGAAGCATCATTTGCCAAGCTGACAACCGAGTCCGCGATGCGCCGCTTGCGCGCCGAAGCGGTGCCGTGCACCGTGCCCGCGTCCTTCGGACCTGCGGAGGTGATCGCTGATCCGACGATGCTCTCGCGCGGCGTGATCGTTCGCGAAGACCATCCCGCGGCCGGCGAGATTTTCGAAGTAGGGCACACGCTCCGCTTCAGTCAGGCGAATTCACGCAACCTGCGGCCTGCTCCGCTGACCGGTCAGCACAGCATCGAAATTCTTCGGGAGCTGGGCCGCTCCGCCGCCGAAATCAATGCGTTGCTCGCCAATAAAGTGGTAAACGCCCCCGCCCATCCCGCGGGTGCAGAACCACCTTCACTGCACCCGCGCATGGAGAGCAACAAATGATGTGCGCTTTCCGACACGGCCGGCAATCTCGACCATTGGGGGGGCGGGTCAGACGGGTCAAATGTCCCTTCGCAGTTCGGGGCCAAACGCGGGTCGTGCGACGCTGTGAAACTCATGCTCCCAGCGCGGTCCGTGATCGATCGCTTCGTCGATCGTCCGCAGATGCGCCAGCTCGTGCAACAGCGTCTCGAAGCTGTAGCGCCGCGTATGACGCCCGATCAGGATTCGCTTGCGATCCCGCAGCATCACACCGCATACCCGCCGTCCGAAGGCCTCCTGGATGACGGTTTTGCGCACCATATAGACCTTCCACCCGTCGGGCATCGGCTCCGACCAGACGCGGGACCATGTCTCCCGCGCCAGGCCGGTGATATCCTTGCGCCTCAGCGCTCTTGCCGCTCGCGCCACCGTTACAGGATAACTTCTATTTTGCCCTCACGTAATTCGGCTTGCGCTTTTCCATCATCGCCTTCACCGCCTCCTTATGGTCTTTGGTGGTGAGGGTCAGCGCCTCGTATGCGAGGCCCGCATCCATGATCAGGTTCGCCTGCTGCTTGAGCCATTTGTTGACCGCGAGCTTGCTCCATCTGATCGCCCACGTCGGTCCGTCCGCCAGCCGCTGCACGAGTTCCCGCGCCTTGGGCAACACCTGATCGGTCGGCACCGCATAGTTCACCAGCCCGATCCGTGCCGCGTCCGCTCCGGTGATCGTATCGCCGAGCATCAGGAATTCTTTCGCCCGATTCGGCCCAATCAGCAGCGGCCAGATGACCGCGCCGCCGTCGCCCGCCACCGCGCCCAACGCGACGTGCGTGTCGGCCAGTTTGGCCGTTTCGGCAGCGATCGTGATGTCGCAGAGCAGCGCGACGTTGGCCGAAAAACCCATCGCGTCGCCGTTGATCGCCGCCACGATCGGCTGCTCGACGTCGAGCAGGTTCTCGATCACGCGCCGCCCGTCCGCCATCACGATCCGCCTTCCGCCGCGGCCCTTGCTCTTGGTCGGTTTCGCGCCGCCGGTGATATCTCCGCCGATCGAAAACGTCGAGCCCGCGCCGGTCAGCAGAATCGCATTGACGTCGCGATCCTCCGCCAGGTCGCGCCAGATCTGCTCGAACTCGTGATGCAGCGCGGAATTGATCGCGTTGCGCACTTCGGGCCGGTTGATCGTCACCGTCGCGACCCGCTCGCTGACTTCGATTTTCAAAAATTCGTACGCGCTATAATCCATCGCCATCAGTCAGGACCTCCTCCGTTTGAAAGGTGGGCACCCGTCAGGAAACCTCTGTATAACCGGAACCGGGCCGTGCGGGGAAGAAGCGTAAAGGTGTGGGGTCGATGAACCGATACGAAAGGTCCAAAGGAAAATCGCTGAGCCGCCGCCGATTCGTTCAAGGTCTGGTGGCTGGCGGTGTCATCGCCGGCTTGGATTTGTGGCGATGGCCGTCGTTCGCGATGAGAAGCCTCGTCGAACCAGCGGTGCTGACGGGTAGCCACTTCGATCTCGTCGTCGATGAGATGCCCGTCAACTTCACCGGCAGGAACGCCCTCGCTACGGCCATCAATGGTTCGATTCCTGGCCCGTTGCTTCGATGGCGCCAGGACGACACAGTAACCATATCGGTCACCAATAAGCTGAAGGTGCCGACCTCGATTCATTGGCATGGAATCAGATCGCCCGCCGACATGGACGGCGTTCCCGGTCTCAGTTTTCCGGGCATCGCCGCCGGCCAAACCTTCACTTACACAATCCCGGTCAAGCAGAGCGGCACCTACTGGTATCACAGCCACAGTCGCTTTCAGGAGCAGACGGGACACTACGCGCCGCTCGTTATCGAGCCACTCGACAAGGATCCAATTCAGTACGATCGCGACTACGTGATCATGCTGTCCGATTGGACCGACGAGGATCCTGAAACCGTCCTCAGCAATCTCAAGCAACAGAGCGACTACTACAACTATCATCAGCGGACCGTCGGCACATTCTTCTCCGACGTCCGCAACAAGGGCCTCGGAGCGACGATCTCGGACCGCCTGATGTGGGGCCGCATGAACATGAGTCCCACCGACATTCTGGACGTGAGCGGCGCGACCTACACCTATCTCATCAACGGCAGCCGCCGGCGGCCAACTGGACGGCATTGTTCGGCCCCGCGAGCGAGTGCGTCTGCGGTTCATCAACGGCTCGTCGATGAGCATCTTCGACGTGCGTATTCCGGGGTCTGCCGATGACCGTGGTGCAGACCGATGGCAACGACGTTGAGCCGGTCACCGTCGATGAATTCAGAATTTCAGTCGCCGAGACCTACGACGTAATCGTCCAGCCGCAGGATGCATCCGCCTTCACGATCTTCGCGCAGTCGGAGGATCGCACCGGCTACGCTCGCGCGACGCTGGCGCCGCGCACCGGCATGAGTGCGCCGATTCCGCCGATGGATCCACGCCCGATGCTCACGATGGTCGACATGGGCATGGGCATGGGCAACATGCCGGTCATGAAAATGGGAGCGGCCGCGGAATCGAGCAACGATACGACGGCCGGAATGGACATGGGGAAGACGCCCGGCATGAAGATGGAAGCAGAGCCGTCCGTAGCACGCGCGCCGCTCTCGATGCCGTTTCCGCAGCCCGGACCCGAAACCACGGGATCCACCGAACCCATTGCGACGGGAAAGCCGACGCCACCGAACCCGGTCACACTCCGTGAAGGACCGCAAGTCGACAATGTGGCGGAAGATCCCACCGCGCGGCTCTCCGAGCCGGGACTCGGGCTTAACGGCAACGGTCGCCGCGTGCTGACCTATGCCGATTTGCGCGCCCGCTATCGCGGCGTCGATCCGCGACCTCCCGGGCGCGAAATCGAAATTCATCTGACTGGCAACATGGAGCGATTCATCTGGGGATTCGACGGCGTCAAATTCTCCAGCGCCGAGCCGATCGAGCTAAAGCTCGGAGAGCGGGTGCGGTTCATCCTGGTCAACGACACCATGATGGAGCATCCGATCCATCTGCACGGGCTATGGAGCGAACTCGAGAACGGCAACGACGCGCTGCGGCCCTACAAACACACGATCAACGTCAAGCCGGGCGAGCGCCTGAGCTACCTGGTCAGCGCCGACACGCCGGGTCGATGGGCCTATCACTGCCATCTGCTCTACCACATGGAGTCCGGCATGTTTCGCACGGTGATCGTGTCATGAGCGGACATCGCTACTTGGCGCCGTGGTCGCACCGCATGAGAGTACCTCGGCTATTCGCTGCGCAATCATAGCGACCTGCATCGGTTCATCCGCGGCACACGCTCACTCTCCATCTTCGCCCGCACTTGGGATCCGCCGGTAATGGACAATCCGATCATCGGCCATGTCCTGCTCGATCAGCTCGAAGGACGCACTAACGGTCCCGACAACAACTTTCGCTGGGACGGTGAGGGTTGGATTGGTACCGACATGGACAAGGTGTGGTTCAAGTCGGAGGGCTTTGTCGAACGCGGGAGAATGACCGACGGCGATCAGGAAGCGCTCTATGACCGCCCGATACCGTACTTGAGATATTTCGATTTTCAGGCAGGTGTCCGTTACGACATGGATTCTGATCCCGGACGAACCTGGGGAGCGATCGGAATCGAAGGATTGGCGCCTTATTTCTTCGAATTCGCCCCGACCTTCTATTTCAGTAATCGAGGCTTCTTCGCCGGCCGCATCGAAGGTTCATATGACATCCTGATCACAAACCGCCTGATCGCGCAGCCGCAGTTCGAATTGAACTTCTACAGCAAGCGCAATCCGAGCCGCGGGATCGGGTCGGGACTTTCCGAGCTCGATACGGGTCTGCGTATCCGATACGAATTCAGCCGCAAATTCGCGCCATATATCGGGTTCGCCTATACGCAGACCTTCGGCGACACGGCCGGGTTTACGCGCGAAGACCGTGGAATCGTCCACGACCCGCGTTTCATTTTCGGAACCCGGTTATGGTACTAAGCGGCGCTGCATTTGACGCCCCTGGATAGAAAAGCGGAAAAGGACATCGCTCGATATCTCGAAACCGGGCACTGTCGCCTTGGCGCCGTTGCAATGACAGCGATCTTCATCGTGATGCTTTTAGTTTCGCCCTCGATTCGACTGGCGCCCGAGCCATGACTCTCTCGGGTCACTATATACTTCCTGATAGAATTGGGCTACGTTAAGTAATGATGAAACGCCGTTTTGACTTCACTCATATACAAAAGATCGCAGCAGAGAGCCAAAATATTTTAGATACATAACGAACCCAATTTTCTCGGCCTCCACGGACGCCCAAAATCCAACGATTTCGCGCGTTTGACACTAATGAACCACCTTGCTACGGCACGATCAGAGATGTACGAAAACAGCATCCGGGAGGACTTTTAAATGCCTGAATTCGATATTCACATCAAAGGCGGCACCATCGTAGATGGGACGCGCGTGCCTCGCTACCAGGGCGACCTGTGGATCAAAGACGGCAAGATCGCCCAGCTTGGCGGTCGCGCCCCGGGCTCTGCAAAAAAGACCATCGATGCGGGCGGTTTGATCGTCGCTCCCGGATTCGTTGACCTGCATACCCATTACGACGCGCAAATCCGCTGGGATCCGTACTGCACGATCTCCGGATGGCACGGCGTCACTTCATTGGTCCTGGGCAACTGCGGGTTCGGCTTCGCCCCAGTCAAACCCGAGTTCCGCGACCGCTCGATGCTCGCGATGACCCGTACAGAGGCCATCCCTTATGCTGCGATGAAAGAGGGCATGAACTGGGATTGGGAGACCATTCCTGAGTACCTCGATTCGCTCGATCGTTCGCCCAAGGGTGTCAACTGCATCCAGTACATGCCGACCGCTTCGCTGATGATTTACGTGATGGGCCTCGAAGCCGCCAAGACCCGTCCCGCCAACGAGAAGGAACGCGCCGAGATGGCGCGCTTGCTTCACGAAGGCATGGACGCCGGTCTCTGCGGATTTTCGATTCAGCGGCTCGGCCCTGACTCGGTGCAGGCGGACTTCGACGGCTCCCCGATGGTCACCGACACGATGTGCGACGAGGACATCTTTAACCTCGCCCGCGTCCTGCGCGATCGTGACGAAGGCTTCATGGAGATTACGCAGGCGACCGACCCGGCGGATAATCGTGCCGACCTCGCTTTCGTGAAGAAGTTGGCCGGTGTGGCGAAACGGCCAATCCTGTTCCAGGCGATTGCGCCCACGCGCAAGAATGCCGAGATTCATCGACGCCTGTTGCGCTGGATCGAAGAATGCCGCGCCGAAGGCCTGCCGATTTTCGGTCAGGGCGCGTCGGTGCGTAGCGGCTTCGCCTTCACGCTCGAGCATTGGAACCTTTACGATATGAGTCCGGCCTGGCGCGCGATGACTACCGGCACCTTCGAAGAGAAGATGGCCAAGCTGCAGGATCCGGAATTGCGCGCTGCCGTCATCAAGGAAACCGACGAGGCCGACGCGCGGCTGCGGTCGTTGCAGGCAGGGGTTGGCGGCAATCCGCGCAATCTAATCGTGCAATGGGTCGAAAATCACGAGGAGCTCGAAAAGTACGTCGGCAAGTCGCTGATGCAGATCGGCATGGAGGAGAACAGACACCCGCTCGACGTGATGTTCGACTTGTCGGTCGCGACCAACCTGAAGGCCGAATTCCTCGGTCCCAACAAAGGCTTCAACGCCGAGTTCATGGCGGAAATCTACAACGCCTCGCAATACACTTTCCCCGGCGTCTCGGACGGTGGTGCGCACACCAAGTTCTTCACCGGCGGCGCGTTCACGACCGATTTCCTTCGCTGGCTGGTGCGCGACGAGCAAAAGATCACGCTAGAGGAAGCGCACTACCGCATGTCGGCGCTGCCCGCGCATGCCGCCGGCTTCCGTGACCGCGGGATGTTGCGCGAGGGTCTCGCCGCAGACGTCGTGGTTTACGACCTCAACGGTCTCGGCATCGAGCCGGATTGGGTGGGCGAGATCACTCACGACTTCCCCGGCAAAGAGTGGCGGCGCGTGCAGCGCGCCAGGGGCTATCGCTCGATTATCGTCAACGGCGAGGAGACCTTCGCCGAGGGCGAGTGCACCGGCGCGACCCCGGGCAAACTGCTCCGCCACGGCCATGCATGAGAACAAGCTCGGATGTGGCCAGGTCTGAGGAATCTCATACTGCGGCCACATTCAAGTAATGCTAGTTACGAAAACTGTTGGCACTGGTGAATTCAAACGCACCAGTGCCAAACTCCCAGCCTCGGTGTGAAGGGCCGCGCATCTGTCGATGCGCGGCCCTTACATTTGAGCCGCTCGCATGACGTGCCGTATGCCGCGGATTTTGGGGATCGCCCAGCAATCGAGCCATCCGCGGCGACCCAGCCGCCTCATCACTTTAGGCGGGAATCACTTCCTTGGCGAAGCGACGCACGAATTCACGATCCGAATTGGCCGATGCCGACAATGAAAAGATCAGATGGGTCACGCCGGCCGCCACGTACTCGTCGATTTGGCGACGTGCATCGTCAATCGGAAACTGACCACTCAACAGCACCGACTTCTCGATCGCCGCAACGTCGCGTCCCGCGCGCTCACAATGATCTTGCAGCCGTCCGATCTTGTGGCGGAACACCTCGGGCGTGCCGAACGAATTCCACATCTGCGCATGCCGTGCGACGATTCCCAGCGCCATATTCTCGCCGCTTGCGCCAATCATGATCGGTGGATGCGGTTGCTGCAGCGGTTTAGGATTGAAGCTCGCATTGCGCAACTCGTGATACCGCCCGCTGAAATCCGCGCGCTCCTCGGTCCACAGCCGCTTGATGATCTCGAGCGACTCCTCGAGCCGGCGCAACCGGCCGCCAGTGGTACGGAACGGGATGCCGTACTCCTGATGCTCCTGCTCGAACCATCCCGCGCCGATTCCCAGTATGAGACGGCCGCCGCTGATGATATCCACCGTCGTCGCCATCTTCGCGAGCACCGCCGGATGTCGATATGTATTCCCCGTCACCATCACGCCGAGCCGCACATTTTTCGTCGCCATCGCGAGCGCGCTCAGCGCGGTCCACGCTTCCAGGCAGGGTCCGGTAGGATCGGAGAAGATCGGTAGAAAATGATCGAAGACCCATGCCGTGTCGTAACCGAGCGTATCGATCTCTTGCCACAGAGAAAGAATCTCGGGCCACGTCGTGTGCTGCTGCGGGGTTTGAACGCCGAATCGAATCGGATGGTTGATCACGCTGATTGCTCCGTTACCTTTTCCATACTGCGTAAATTTGCCGCAGACAAGGCCGAACGGCCAGCGCTGACTTGACCGCGCGTGGCGTGAGTCGCTCAACGTGATCGAAGCGCCTTCGCGGGCATACCTGACGACGTCGCGCCCAAGATCGTGCTCGAGAAACACCGTTGCGCTCTACCACATCGACGTTTAGCCGCTGCGGGGGCGGGTGCGGTCGGTCCCGCATTGTCGGATATTCGAGCCCATTGACTATTCGGACTTCATAGGAGGATCGGCGATCTCGTCGTAACCCCGGCCTGAGAATTGAAGGAGGCAAAAGCCATGGCCAAACGGATCGGCCATGACGGCCAGGCGCCCCCACGCTTGATCTTCCGACTTTGATTCCAGCGTTGCCCCACCAATCTGTGCGCGCTCAACCGCTTGATCGAGGTCGTTCACAACGAAGTCCAGATGGACCGGAGTCCAATGTCGCCGATAGGTGCGCGCAGTTTGAGATCCAGCACTTGCGGTGCCGGCAGACTTTGCGAGAAGGTAGATTCTCGATGAGGCGCCGACCATTTCGATAGCGCCAAATGCCTCGAGACGCCGCCCCACCTTGAGCCCCAATGCTCGCGAGTAGAAGTCGACCGCGCGCTCCAGGTTCTCGACGTCGATGTTTGCAAGTAGTTCAATCATTTCGCATCCTCGTACCAGGGCGGTATTGGTCACCTTGTCCGGGCACCGATATCGAGCACGCGGTGCCATGGCCTTTGTAACCCGAGCGAACTGATACTAGATTCCGTTGATGAGAGGTATGCACGATGAAAGCTGTATCTCATATTGCGGTGGGTGTGCGTGATATGGATCGCTCGCTCCAATTTTATCGCGATCTACTTGGACTGAAAGTCTGTCTCGATACGATGGAGAATATTGGCGGGCTCAAAACGCTCTTCGTCAATCCCGTGAAAGGCAAGCGCCGCGCGGTTTATCTGCGTTTCGAGAAAGGCCCGCACTCGAGCTTTATTGTGCTGTCGCAAAATCCAGTCGAAGTTCCAGGCGACGCCATTAAAATCGACCAGGTCGGGGTGCATCACTTTGCATTCTGGGTTGACGACTTGCGCGAACGTGTAGAGAAGCTCAAGGCAGCCGGCGTGCCGATTCTCGTTCCACCGATCGAGTCGGATACAATTGCCTACGGTGAGCCGCCGGGCAAGAAAGTACTAACCTGCCTTTTCCAGGATCCCGACGGCATCATCGTGCAGTTCGACCAGCGACTGCCCTAGCTTGGGACTACAGCCCGTGACCACATAGCGGAGCGCCACTCAATGGAACCTTACGATCCGGGGGCGTATTGGCGGCCCGTTCACACTTACTCGATCGTCGCCCGCGACCACGAGACCGGAGAGCTCGGCGTAGCGGTGCAGTCGCATTACTTCTCGGTTGGATCAGTCGTAACGTGGGCCGAAGCTGGGGTAGGTGCGGTCGCGACGCAGTCATTCGCAGACCCCGCCTACGGCAAACTCGGCCTCGATCTGATGCGCGCGCAGCGTAGCGCGCCGGACACTTTGGCGGGACTGGTCGCCAGCGATCCGATGAGTGCCGTCAGGCAGGTCGGCATGGTCGATGCCGAGGGTCGCGTCGCGGCCCACACCGGAGCATTCGCGATCGAAGAGGCGGGGCACATACTTGGCGATGGCTTCACGGTACAGGCCAACATGATGTTGCGGCCGACCGTTTGGCCGGCGATGGCGGAAGCGTACCGATCGACTCGCGGTGAACTGATCGAACGTTTGCTTGGTGCGCTCGATGCAGCCGAAGCCGAAGGTGGTGATATTCGGGGACGACAATCGGCGGCAATTCTGATCGTCGCGGGCACGAACAGTGGGCGTCCCTGGGCGGACAAGCTCTACGATATTCGCGTTGACGATGCGCCAGAACCGCTCAAAGAAATTCGGCGGCTGGTCTCAGTGGCGCGAGCATATATTCATCAGCGCCACGCGCAAACCGCAATGGAGCGAGGCGATAATGCCGCAATGAAGCACGAGTTCGAAATCGCCACACGGCTTATCGGCGACAATGCCGAAATGCGGTTTTGGTATGCGATCGGCTTGCTGGGCATCGGCGAGATCGAAAATGGTATCGCTATGCTGAGCGAACTTGCCGCGACCGATCGCAATTGGATTACGCTTGCCCTGCGACTCAGAGGGCGACTGTTAAATGCAGATACGGCGCTGATCGAGCGAATCCGTAAGCTCGGCTAGATCTGACTGACTCAACAACCGAATCGATCTCGGAGGATCATGGGATGAAGCTCTACAACTACTATCGGTCATCCGCCAGCTACCGTGTGCGCATCGTCGCGAGCGTCAAAGGTATCGACTATGAGTACGTTTCGATTGACCTTACGCACGGCGAGTCGCGCGCCGCGTCGTTCGAGGCACTCAACCCACAGGGGCGCGTCCCCTTATTGGAAGAGAACGGCAAGCTGGTCGGGCAGTCATTGGCGATCTGCGAGTACCTCGAAGAGACCCATCCGAACCCACAGATGTTGCCCCGCGATCCGGCCGAACGGGCGCGCGTGCGGGCGTTGGCACTAGCGGTCGCCTGCGAGATTCATCCGATTGGAGGAGGGCGTGCTCAAAGCTATTTGGCGAAGGAATTCAATGCCAGCGACGTGCAACGCGCAGACTGGTCACGCCACTGGATGGTTGAGGGTTTCCGCGCGATCGAGTCTATGCTGACCGGTTCAAAGGAGACCGGGCGCTTTTGCCACGGAAATAGCCCGACGTTCGCCGATGCCTTCCTCGTGCCTCAGGTTTATAACGGCCGGTTGGCAAAGGTCGATATGACTCTGTTCCCGACCATCCAGCGAATCTGCGCTGAATGTGCCAAGGTCGAGGCATTTGAGCGTGCGCGCCCGGAGCGCCAGCCTGACGCAAAATAGTTAGATCGCGCCCGTCGTTTTCAATTCGGCTATTTCGTACGGACTGTAACCAAGTCCTATGAGTACTTCGTACGTGTGTTCGCCCAGCTTCGGAGCACGGCGCGTATATGACATGTGAGGTTCATGGCCGTCGCTCGCGACCGTACCTGGATATCGCAGGTCACGGCCAAGTTCCGGGTGATGGATGTTAGCGAAGCTTCCGCGTGCTTTGAAATGCGGATCGTCGAGGTTGTCCTCCGGCCGTCGGATCGGTGACCACGCCAGCCCGACCTTTTGCGCCAACTCGAAGATCTCCTGAGCGGGTCGGCTGGCGACGACCTGCTCGACCAGATCGTTGCGATAGGTATAGGCCGCGCGGCGGTCGTCTTTTTCGAGCTGAGCATATTCCGGAGTCCGCAGGATGTGTTCGATGCCAACGTGGTCGGCAAGCTCGGTGAAGGCACGAGCTTCGCGCTCGAAGGGACTAAGGCTGGCGAGCATGTAAACCTCGTCGCGACTGAGCGAAAGTCTGAACTGCGTAATACCAACCATCGCGTGACGTGCGGTTTGACGCATAACTACTTCGCCATTGTAAATGTAAGTAGGTATCGCGATTTCGGTGCAGGTGTTGACCGCTTCATGGATTGAAACGTCGATGAACTGGCCTTCACCGGTCAAGTCGCGAAAGTTGATAGCTGCCAGGATCGAGATAACAGCGTACTCACCTGCGATATGATAAGAGTGCCACATGGCAGGCGCGATCGGCGGCGTATCGTAATGACCTTGCTCGTCCGGATCGTAGCCGCATACCGCCATAATTCCACCCATCGCCATCTGCGTGAGGTCAGTCGACTTTAGCGCACGGTAAGGACCGTCAAGACCGAATGGCGTGATGGTACAAAGAATCAGGCGCGGATTACGTGCCGACGCTTCGCGCCAATATGTCAGCTGGTGTTGAACCTTTTCGAATTCGCCTGAGAGCAATACGATGTCGGCTTTAGCAGCCAGGCGATCGAGTAAGGGTCGTCCGGCGGCATTTTCCAAATCGAGCGCGATACTTCTTTTGTTTAGATTGTAGCGCCAGAAAAAGAGACTTCCCTCCTTGCCCTTGCTCTCGGATTGGAACGGACCGATATCACGCGAAGGTGAGCCGGTGCGCGGCTCGATTTTGATCACGTCGGTGCCGAGTCCTGCGAGGAGCATCGCGGCGTATTCGCCGCTCTGGTCGCCGACCTCGAGCAAAACCACATCTCGTAGCGCAGCACACAGAGTACCCTCGGTGCTCAAATCACATTCTCCTCGCGTAACGTTGTGATCTCGGCGTGAGTCAGCCCAAAGACCGCTTGATAGATGAAGTCGTTGTCCTCGCCGAGCTTCGGTGCCGCACGTCCGGTGACTCCACCGACATCTGCGGGCGATGCTGCCAGCTTCGCTGGGAAACCTTCGACCGGCCACGTACCGATCTCGCTGTGAGGCAGGTCAACGTAGTAGTTGCGGGCCTTGAGTTGCGCGTCGCGCTCATAACGATCGGGAGCCTTCTGCACAACGCCGCTTGGAATGCCGCGCGACTGCAGGCGATCCATCAAATCGTAGCGATCGATCGTACTGGTGAAGGTCGTAAGATTGCTATCGAGATCGTCCTCGTTAGCCTTGCGGCCGGCTGTGTTCGCGAAGCGGGGATCGACTGCCCACGCGGGCGATCCCATCTCCTCGACGAGCGCACGCCACTGCGCATCCGACTGCACTGAGATCGTAATCCAGTTGTCTTCGCCGCAGCATCGATAGGCGCCATGCGGCGACCAGTCGAGAAATGGCATCCGATTGCCATAACGAGTCGTCCGTGTCCCGCTAAGTTGATGTTCGAGCAGCGAGGTTCCCGACAGCATCAACCCGGTCTCGCTTTGCGACATGTCGATATAAGCGCCCACGCCAGTCGTGCGCTGACGATGCAGCGCGGTCATCAATAGCATTGCGCCGAAGTAGCCCGGTGAATGATCGAGATAGGAATAACCCCATCCGGCTGGTGGATGCGGTTCGGGAAGACCGGAGAGAAACGTCAGGCCCGAATAGGCTTGCGCGGTCGGCCCATAGCTGACGTAGTTGTTGTAAGTGCCTGCCTTACCGAAGCCGGTCGTTTGCAAATAGATCAGCTTTGGGTTGACCTCACGCAGATCTTCATAGCCGAGGCCCCACTTATCCATCTGGCCGGGACTGAAGTTTTCGCACAGCGCATTGGCCTCGCGCACCATCCGCTTGAGTAAGTCATGGCCCTTCGGATGATTGAGATTCAGTGTTATACCGTATTTGCCGGGGTTGGTATTGTTGTAATACGCACCGCGGTCGAAGTTCCCACGGATACCATGACTCCGAGCCGCGCCTTGACGCTGGCCGCCAGCCGCCGTCGCATGATCGGGGGCGAACGGCTGCATGTAGCGGAGAAAATCGACCGCCGCGGGATTACGCCATTCGACGCGGATAACCTGTGCGCCGAAGGTCGCCATAATGCGCGTCGCTTGTGGACCCACCTGCAGCCAGGTCAGGTCGATAATTCGTACGCCCTCGAGCGCGCGGCGTCTTCCATTGGCATCATTAGCCATTCGCCTTGCCCCTTGAGTTGTAACCTCATCGCGTATCGAGCGGTGCTCGTCCAGATAGACGGGACGATTCGGCTCGTTGGTCTCTCGATGGAGGCTCATAACATGGAGTCGGCGGGAATTGAAACCTCGACGCAATCGGCTTTAGTATCGCGTTTCACTGCGCGACCGATTTTCGATGTCAGGAGGGCATCATGAGCAAGCAATCCTTCAAACTGGAAGTTCCAGACGCTGTCTTGAGCGATCTGCGCGATCGACTGGCGCGGGTGCGCTACCCGATCGATTTCGCCAATGAAAATTGGTCGTACGGAACCAACCGCGCATACCTCGAAGAGCTGGTGTCCTATTGGCGCGACCATTATGACTGGCGCAAGCAAGAAGCCGAGATCAATCGCTTTGCGCATTACCGCACCACGATCGACGGCGTTCCGATTCACTTCATCCATGAGCCGGGCAAGGGGCCCAAACCGATTCCGCTGATTCTTTCGCATGGCTGGCCCTGGACCTTTTGGGATTTGCAGAAGGTGATACGGCCGCTCGCCGATCCGGCGTCCTTCGGGGGTGATCCTGCCGACGCGTTCGACGTAGTCGTACCTTCGCTGCCGGGTTTTTGCTTTTCGACTCCGCTGACCAAGCCGGGAATCAATTGGTGGCGCACCGCAGATCTCTGGGTCACCTTGATGCGTGACGTCCTGGGTTATTCGAAGTTCGCCGCGGAAGGCGGCGACTGGGGGGCGTTCATCACACAGCAGCTCGGCCACAAGTACCCGCAACATCTGATCGGGGTCTATCTAACATTGGCGATCCCGATGGACTTCTTCAGCGGCGGCGCACTCAAGGAAAGCGACTACGGCGCAGAAGAACAGGCGGCGCTCGCGCGCACGCGCGAAGCACGGCCGGGGATCATCAGCCATGTCGCCGTCCAGACTCGTGATCCGCAGACGCTCGCCTATGGAATGCATGATTCGCCGGTGGCCCTGTTGGCCTGGATTCTCGAGCGGCGTCGCGCGTGGAGTGATTGCGGCGGCAATGTCGAGGGGCGCTATACCAAGGACGAGCTGCTCACGCACATCATGCTGTACTGGGTAACGGAATGCTTCGTGACCTCCGTGCGTTACTATTACGAGGCTCGGCAACATCCGTGGGCGCCGGTCCACGACCGCATGCCGGTAGTCGAAGCGCCTACTGGCATCGGCGTCTTTCCGCGCGAGCTGTTGATCCCGCCACGCAAATGGGCTGAACGTTACTTTAACCTTCAGCACTGGACGCCAATGACGGCGGGTGGCCATTTCGCACCGAGTGAGGAGCCCGAGCAGTTGGTCAAGGATCTTCGCGCATTCTATCGCACAATGCGCTAACGGCTTACGAACCTCTTACGGGGCAGGAGGTACGGATATGACGCAGGAACGCCGCGGATGGTTGATCGTCGCGAGTCTCTTCTTCGTCCTCCTCTTGGTTTTCGGCGGCGGCTACAACACTGTCCCGGTCTTTCTACCGGCGCTGCTGAGGGCCTTTCCCGCCTGGAGCCATCAGCGGGTATCGATCCTTGCAAGCGCCTTGGCAGCGTCGGCGGGCCTTGGCATCCTCCCGGTTGGATGGCTGGTCGATCGGATCGAAGCGCGTATCGTGATGGTCGCGGGCGCGATAGCTGCCGGTGTGGCGTTCCTGATAGCCAGTCAGACCAATGCGCTCGCCCCGCTGATCGGCGCCTATGTGCTGCTCGGCTTCGGGATTGCCGCGGGCACCGTTTTACCGGCATCGCTCGTGATCGCCAACTGGTTCACCGAACGCCGCGGTGCTGCGATGGGTATCGCGAATGCCGGCTCGACTACCGGTGGTATGGTGATGACACTGGCGGCGGGCTTTCTTATCCGGCATTGGAGTTGGCGTGTCGCCTACCTGTTAATCGGTCTTCCGATGATCGCGATCGCGGCTCCCCTGATCGCGCTGACGGTGCGGAGCCGGCCCCCGGGGACGGTCAAACTTACGCTTGCGCAGTCCGCTGAGTTGCTGCCGGGGTACGAGGTCAACCGCGCCGTTGCTACCCGTTCGTTCTGGATGATTGCACTGGCGAATTTCTGCTTCGCCTTCGCCGCGACCGGCACCGCGATCCACATGGTAACGCATCTCGAACACGTCGGTTACAGTGCCGCCGACGCCGCCCTTGCGATGAGCTTCATCTTTGGTTTCGCCGCAGTCGGCAAGGTCGTGATGGGGTTGATCGCCGATCGCACTTCGGCGCGCTGGGCGCTGGCGATCGATTTCGCAATTCAAGCCGTTGGCATCGTCCTGGTCTTCGCTATTCGAATCGCCATGGTGGCGCCCATCTTCGTGGCCGTCTATGGACTCACTGTGGCGGCTCCACTGATGCTGTTACCGCTTCTGACGGCCGAGTCGTTGGGCCTGAAGCGCTTCGGATTTATTTGCGGTCTGACCGGTCTTGCGCAAACCTTCGGCGCAACCATCGGCCCACTGGTTTCCGGCCGGATCTTCGACTTAGACAACAGCTACACCACCGCCTTCGAGTTATGCATCGCGGTCAACCTGCTTGGGGCGCTCGCGACCTTTGCATGTAAAGCGTATGTGGCGGAGCCCGCGTCGCTCGCTGTGATCACAGAGCCGGTGTCCGCCGGAACTTAGACCCAGTACGCTCTCGAATCAAAGCCCTCGAAGTCATGACTCTCGATATAACATCTTTGTTCCAACGCTTGCACGATTGTGAATTCGGGCGACATGCAGTCGAGCGATTTGCCGAGGCTATGGGCACCCGGCTACAAAAGGGTCGCTGCGATGGTTTCACGGGGCCTGAACCGGGGGAGCGATTTCGACGGGACGATCATGTTCGAGTCCGAAAGAAAGCGCCGTATATTGAAGAGGACGATGTTATACGGTGGCGGCCGCCGCACTGCGGCTCGTTCGCGCTGCTGGATGAATGGACGGCATCTTCGCGCCGAGTTACCCGACTCGGTGAGTCGGGCAAGAAATTTGACAGTCACTTTTGCCCGGGTTGCGGAACCAGTCTCTATTTCGAGGCCGAGCAACTTCCGGGTCATGTCGGCATCGCCGTCGGCGCCTTCGCCGATGCGCAGTTTCCAGAACCAATGGCGTCGGTGTGCGAAGAATCAAAGCATCCGTATTGCTTCACTCACAGCCTGGCCCACAAGCGTCGCAACAGCGTCAGTTAGGGAAGCGCCGGCAAGTAGATGAAGTGGAGCGGGCGATCGGATTCGAACCGACGACGTCCAGCTTGGGAAGCTGGCATTCTACCACTGAATTACGCCCGCCCACGGCGAAGTCTAAGGCGGCTCAGCTTCACTGTCAAATCAAGTTCCGCTCGCCCGCCGAAACCCCTCACAAGCCGCGGCGTCCAAACGGATATCACTTGCGCTATCCGCCCGAACGCCGCTTCAATCGCACCGACATCACGCCGGATCAGTTGTTGTCGTGATGCCCATTGCCAGGATTGCCGTTCCAATTGTTCTTGTCATGCCCATACGCATGTCCGTGTCCATGATGTCCATCCGCGTCGTAGTTGCCACCGTTGGCCGCATCCCAATGCGGATGATGATCCCTGACCCAGTTCGGATGATGCTGCATCCACCATTGACGATCGCGCCACTGATGCGTGTCGTCGTAGTCTCCGTCGTTGGCCCACGTCGGGTGATTCGAGTTCCAATCGTTGTGATGCCGGTAAACCCAGTCTGGATCGTTATGATGCCACCAATCCTCATCGTGCCATTGATAGCGTGAATCCCACGCCCCATTACGATAGCGTCCGGGAGCAACTTGAGGGTGGTTCGCGAGCCATCGCCTCAAGTCCGGATGGTTCGCCAGGTAGTTCGGATTACTCATCAAGCTAGGATTCGACTGCAGTTCCGGGTGGCTCTTAATATACTGCTGAAGATCCTGCTGCGCGGTCTGCGCGAAAGCCGGCAGCGCCATGCTTGCGCAGGCGAAGATCGCGCTGGCCAGTATCATTCGCACCCTCGATATCTTCATACTCGCTCTCTCCTTTGGTCCGGTGCCGATGAGCCTCGGCGCCGGAGCTTTTCCCCACCATCACACTTTCAATTATGGTCTCTTCGGGGACATTTGAGAATCCCATTCGGTCTCCTCGGTGACCGATCCAAATCGAGGACTTCGTGCGACGCCCAACGCCCGAGTCTTCCAGAGCTTTCGAGGCCGATAGCGAGGCGTCGGCTGTTCGGATAGCTTTGATCGCCGTGCGATGCTCCCGATCCGCTGACATCCCGGCCACGGTCTATCGATGAAGCCGCGGTCGATAGATCCTTTACTCGCGCGCACGCGCTCACTCGGTACGATCGAGCGAAAGGTTGACCGGGATCAGCTTGCGACGCCGATTGTTGCGGGCGCTTCCATGCGCGAATTTCTTCAGGCGTTGCCCGATACCCTCGCCGCGAAAGACCTGCTCGAACTCGCCGACGCGATCGCCCGGGCACGGCGCAACCGCCGCTCCGTCCTTCTGATGATGGGTGCGCATCCGCTGAAGGTCGGTCTGGGGCCGTTGATTTGTTCCTTGATTCGCGACGGGACGCTCGGCGCGATCGCCACCAATGGCGCCGCCATCATCCACGATTTCGAACTGGCCTTTGCAGGTCGTACGTCTGAAGACGTCGCCGCGGAGCTCGCGGACGGCAGTTTCGGCATGGTCGAGGAGACCGGTGCATTTTTGAATGCCGCCGCCAAAACCGCCGCGGATGAGGGCGTAGGACTAGGCGAGGTGGTCGGCCGCGAGATCGTGCGCGCGAAATTGAAATACCGCGCCGGGAGCATCTTCGCGGCCGCGTACGACGCGGACATCCCCGCAACGGTGCACGTTACACTGGGCGCCGACATCATCCACATGCATCCGCGGGCGGACGGGGCGGCGATCGGTGCGGCCACCTTCACCGATTTCCATCGGCTGACGGCGGTCGTCGCCGGACTATCGCGCGGTGTTGTGCTCAATCTCGGTTCTGCCGTTGTCATGCCGGAGGTTTTCCTGAAGGCGCTCAACCTGGCGCGCAATCTCGGTAACAAGGTCGAACGCTTCACTGCCGCCGACATGGATTTCATGCGCCACTATCGGCCGCGGATGAACGTGGTCGAGCGTCCGACCATGGGTGGCGGCCGCGGCATGGTACTCACCGGCCACCATGAATTGATGTTCCCGCTGCTGGTGGCCGCCATCCGTGAAACGATCGCGCGCCCGCTTCGCGCGCGCAAAGAATCCCGTTGACGTCAGCCTACGGAAAGAGCGGGGCAGGGCGGAAGGTTCCGCATGAAGGTCGCCGCAAGCCGCCGATCGCGCTGCTGACCGACTTCGGTTATCGCGACCACTATGTCGGCGTGATGAAGGGCGTCATCGCCTCGATCGCGCCGGATGCAAACGTCATCGATGTTACACACGGGATCGCACCCCAAGCGATTGCCGCCGGGTCGCTCGTGCTCGCCCAGAGTTGGCGTTATTTTCCGCCGCGTACCATCTTTGTCGCCGTGGTGGATCCGGGAGTGGGCACTGGCCGTCGCGCGATCGCGATCGAATCCACGGTCGGCGCTCGCTTCATCGGTCCTGATAACGGACTGCTGCGGAACGCCGCCAACCAGGCCGGCATCCGCCGCGTGGTCGAGTTGACCAACGCCCGCTACCATCTCGCCCAAGTCAGCACGACCTTCCATGGTCGTGACATATTCGCACCCGTGGCGGCGCATCTATGGAGTGGCGTGCGGATGTCCGCGCTCGGACCGAGCCTTTCCGCGATGACCCCCGCGCCCGCGGGTCCCGTTGTCACCGAAGGGCGGAACGAACTCGCGGGTTCGATCGTTTACACCGATGGGTTCGGCAATCTGGTAACCAATATCGATCGCAATTGTTACGAACGCTTTGCGAGCCGCTTTCGTGGATTAGCGCTTTCCGTTAGGATCGGGCGAAGGGCACCAATCGAGATAGTAAAAGCATACGGCGAAGCACGTCCCGGTAGTTCTCTCGCCACTCTTGGCAGCTTTGAAATGCTCGAAGTAGCGGTTCGCGACGGCAGCGCGGCGGAAAGATTCGCGGGCGCAACCGGCGCGCCCATTTTAGTCCAGGCGGTCCGGCGGCGGTCCTCAAATGGATGAATACAGCGCATACAAGGAAGTCTCGCCAATTCTGAGCGATATGCCGCGCTTTGAGGGCGCGGCCGAGCCGGTCGATACGTGGCGGCCCGCGCTGCCGCCGTTCAGGATTCCACGCCTCAACCTGGCCCTGTTCCTGTTGACGTTTCTGACCACGACAATGGCCGGGGCCGACACCGCGGGCGCCTTCGTCACGTTGGGGGCACCGCTCCAGAGCCTGATTAATCTCCGCGCCGGGCTGACGTTTTCGATCCCGATGATGGCGATTCTGCTGGCCCACGAAATGGGCCATTACCTTACGTCGCGGCGCCATGGAGTCGAAGCTACCCTGCCGTATTTCATTCCGGCACCGATTCCCTCGGTGTTCATTATCGGCACCTTCGGCGCGTTCATCCGGATGAAGTCGCCGCCGCGCACACGCCGCGCGATGTTCGACATCGGGGCCGCTGGTCCCTGGGCCGGATTCGCGGTCGCGCTGTTAGCCGTAGTTCTTGGGCTGAAGGTTTCCAGGGTCACGCCGCTCGATACCTCCGCGGGCGGCCTCAACCTTGGCAATTCGATGTTGTTCTGGGGCGTCTCGCGGGTCATCCTTGGCGTCGATCCCAACTCGGTCAACGTTGACCTGCATCCGATGGCCTTCGCGGGGTGGGTCGGACTGTTTGTCACCACATTGAACCTGTTACCGGTAGGCCAACTCGACGGCGGTCACGTCGTCTATTCGTTGCTGGGCGCGCGCATCCATCGCATCGTGTCGCGGCTCTGCTGGGCCGCAACCGCGTTGATGGTGGTCGTCCCGTACGCGCTCGGCTATGACTTCTGGGCGGGTTGGCTCATCTGGTTCGGCCTGGTGTTCTTCCTCGGCTTGGGACACCCATCGACCATCGACACTCACACGCCACTCAGCGGAAGTCGGCGAATTATGGCCTGGGCAACAATTGCGCTATTCATTCTGACCTTTAGCCCGGTGCCGTTTTCATTCGTGCCACCGTCTCCCGCACGGCAGCAGCAACAGGAACAGCCCGATCCGCAGTCGCCCGGTATCAACGTGATGCAGCGCGCGCCGACCGGCCATCAGGACTTCGTTACGCCTGAATTCAGATTGCCGCGCCGGTTGACCTTCCACGCCTGAGGGGGAATCGCGCCGCACTCGCTCGCATTGAACTAGAGGATGTCTAATTCAGTGGAACGTCCAAGTTGGGACCAGTATTTCATGACGATAACGCGGCAGGTGGCCGAACGATCGACCTGTCTACGCGCCAAGGTCGGCGCCATCATCGTTCGCAATCGCAGTATCCTCGCGACCGGCTATAACGGCTCGCCCGCCGGCTTGCCCCATTGCACCGAAGTCGGCTGCCTCATCTATGAATCGCGCACGCCCGACGGCGATATCGAGCAGAACTGCTACCGCACGATTCACGCGGAGATGAACGCGATCACGCAGGCCGCGAAGAATGGCAACGCAATAAGTGACGCCGACATCTATGTCACGCACACGCCCTGCATCCATTGCATGAAGGTCCTCATCAACACCGGCCTCAGCACCGTTTACTACGACCGGCCGTACAAGCTGGAGACCATCGCCGAGCTGCTCAAGCCCGCGCACATCAAGCTGGTGCAAGTGAAGCCCGAGGTCCTGGATGCCGCAAAGTGAACCCGGTGGCGCGCGCCCAAATGCTCGCGAGAGTTGCGGAATCTGCGCGATCATCGAGCGGATCAGTGCGGACACCTTCAGCGATCTCATCGCGGAGTTGCCGCGCAGTTGGTTGATTCTAGGCGACGCGCAATTCTATCGCGGCTATTGCGTCCTGCTCGCCAAGCGTCACGTCACCGAGATCCATCTGATGCCGCGCGGCGAAGCTCACGAACTGCTCGACGAATTAATCGCGGTCGGCAAGACGCTCGAGCGCGTAGTCGAGCCGGCGAAGCTCAACTACGAATGTCTCGGCAATCAGGAGCCCCACGTCCATTGGCACGTCTTTCCACGCTCCGCCGCCGACCCGCTGCGGCTTGCGCCCGTATGGTTGCGGCCCGAGGCTGAACGTAAAGCGGCCCTGGTGGACGGCGATCGGCGAAGTCTTATCGATGCGCTTCGCGCCGAACTCGTCCGCATCATGCCAGCCGCACGCTTTTCGTAGTTCCTTCCATCGGTCACAAACCACTGGATGACCCCATCCTCTGCCACTAGGTCTTTGTCAAGGATGAATTATTTCCCCGCAAATTTATGGCGATCATGTTTCACGTGAAACATTTTCGCCGTACGTTTGTGGGGAAATCCTGGGCGATTATCCGGTACTTGACACCGAACCAATAAATAGCTATATTCTCCATTATGAATATGACGGCGCATCAAATGACCTTCCGCGAACTGCTTGCCCGTTTTTCGGATGAGAAAGACTGCAAGACTTTCCTTGAGTTCAAGCGCTGGCCCACTGGCGTTGTGAGTTGCCCGCGTTGCAGCGGCAAGGCGTTCAAGCTCTCCGCGCGCCCATTCCACTATGTCTGCAAGAGCGGCGCGGAGAGCCTCGACAAGCGCACTGGCGAAGTGTCGGTATGCTCCAAGAATGGCTATCGGTTTAGCGTCTTGACGCGCACCATTTTCGAGAATACCAACATCAAACTGCCGGAATGGTTCAAGGTTATTTTCCTGATGTTCCATTCCAAGAAAGGCATGAGCGCCCTGCAAATCCACCGGATGCTTGGCACTGGCAGCTATGAGACCGCTTGGTTTATGTGTCACCGAATCCGCGCCGCGATGCGCGGAGATGCCTTTCCACTGACGGGCGAAATAGAAGTTGATGAGACCTTCATAGGCGGCAAGCAAAAGAACCGTCACGCCAGCGTCCGCGCTAAGTTTAGCGGTGGTGGTGCGGCGCATACGGGCAAGACGACTGTCATAGGCGCTATCGCCCGCAAGGGTAATGTAGTTGCTCAAGTCATCGAAAATACCAGCGCCGACACCCTCAGCTTGTTTGTCGAACAGACTGTAGCGGATAAGGTCAGCCTCATCGCGACTGATGAGTATGCGGGATATCGCGATTTGAACTACTTCTACCCTCATGCAACCGTGGATCATAAGAAGCGTGAGTACGTGCGCGGGAACGTCCACACCAATAACATCGAGAACTTCTGGTCGCTTCTCAAGCGCGGCATTGTCGGCACTTACCATAACGTCAGCAAAGAGTATCTTCCGCTGTACCTGAATGAGTTTTCATTCCGCTTCAACAATCGTAAGAACATTGACATCTTTGACGCTATTATAGCAGGTTGCTGAGTTCGCCACGCTGGCAGCGGCCTCAGCGCTTCGACAAGGCCAGCACCCCGATGCAAACAGAATAACCGAATGATCATTTACCGCCCTGAATGATTATGTCTACGCGATCAGCTTTGCGCATCGCGGCATCTTCTGAATATCGAGCAGAGATTCCAAATTCATGCAGTGAGTTGGCTAAAATTATGGAGCAAATATCATCCACCTTCGCATGGATGACGATTTGATCTTTCAGTCGTTCCCATCCATGCGAGGTGGGGGACCAAGGCATATCCCATCCTCCACGTGCCAAGATGGCCATCAGCGCTTGGCTATCATCTTCGCAGTTAACCGAAGGACAGCGCAGGATAAGTCCTCGACAATGCGCCTGAACCGCCTTCGTTTGTTTCGCGATAAGGTCGCCTAAATCATCCTGATCGGCGGCCTTGATAAGTGTGTTGGCGATTGGAAGAGGGCTGGCTATATCGCTTGGGGTCGTGGTCGTGAGGGTAGGCGTTGCTCGCGCGATATCAGACGGCAACGGAATCGCCGACGAAGCAGATAATGTCGGCGCGGCCTCCGCAACCTGTGCTCGTGGCGTGGATGGCGCTGTCGCGCGAAGAATCACAAGAACTATCGCTGCGCCCATACAGGCCGCACCAAAACTGTACGAGAGGACCGCCCAAACGCGATGATTCGTTTCTAATGTATAGCCGCCGTACACCGTTGCGACTCCGCCGAAAAACAACGCAAGCACGATACCGACATCCATAAGACGCATCCCCACATCAGGAGTTTTCGACACTCCCGAAAAAAGAGGGTATACTTTATCTTGATGCCGAAACGCGCGACAAACGACGAGTTGATCAAACGCCTCGAAAAGCACGCGCCGGAAGTTCTGGCGGCAAAGGTTAACTTTGATGCGTTGGTGGAGAAGGTTCTTGCCGCTGGTTCTGTTGACACTGGTCGTGCTCCTAAATCGCGCAAACGCGCAATCAAAACCAGGTCCCGAAAAACATAAGACAACCGCCGCTGTAGGCTCCGAGCAACCCAAGCAAGACGATCAAGTTCGAGTAGCCCTCATTGCAGCGCTTCAGGCCATAACCAATCAGGAAAAAGCAGCCGCTAAACAGTCCCGCGCCGAAAGCGAATCTTGGTTCTCTACCACGTTCGTTCAGAGAGGCCTGCTGGTCGTCGGCATCGTCTATAGTCTGGTCGCTCTGTTGCAGTGGTGCGCGATGCGAGAGTCTCTGCAAGTCAGTGAGCGCGCATATGTGAATGTAAATCGTGTCGAGATTATCGCACCCGAAACGCTGGATGCGGTGGTATTCACGCGTACCACTTTCGTATTTCGCAACAGCGGTAAGACGCCAGCGAAGCATCTTCTGGTCGAGGTAGACGGCGAGATTGTCAAGGAGGCGCGCAGTAAAAAGATGCCGACTGATACCGATAGTATCTGGCGCACTCCTTTCGAGGGCATGACTTTGCCCCCTGATACCGAGCATAGAGTGAGATTCGATTTTCCCGAACCCGACGCCTTCATCAAAAGCGATAAGGTGCGTGCCGGGGAACTTTACGCTGTGTGCTGGGCGACCGTTTCTTACGAGGACCAGTTTGGCGTCTCGCACGACAGTATCGAGCCGTTCTGCTACGACCCTGTTGCGCAGAATTTTGACCGGCATTTCATAGGGTTTAAAGAATCCAGCCGTCGCAATAGCAAAGCCGACGGCTATCAGTGGGTTGTACGATCTTGGTTTCGCGACCTGATAAAACGCTTTAGCTAAAACACCGGCCTGTCGGAGCCAACTTAACGCATGATTCCGCTTGGTGTCAAGTACCGGATAATCGCCAAATCCTGCACCCCTGACAACTAGCTGGTGAAACTACGCCTGATCATTGTCGTTGCGCTGATCATCGCGGCGACCGGATGCGCGCCGAAACCTCTGCCTGAAAAGGGCAGCGACGCCGAGCGGCTGTACGCTACTCGTTGCGGTGGATGTCATCGTCCCTTCCAACCATCGACGATGACCGTAGCGATGTGGAGGGAACAGGTCGAGGCGATGCGTTCGAAGATGGCCCAGGCGGGCGTAGCACCTTTGTCCCAAGCCGAGCAGCGCCAGATTCTCGATTACCTCGAGCGCAACGCCGGCCATCAGTAACGCTGCGCGGTTCCGGGTCCCGATTACCGAAGGCAACGCTACCGGGGAAATAGCAGCGCGCGGCTCCGCGCGATCGTACCGTTCACTTCAACTTGGCGATTTCAAGTTGAACGTGAGCATTCAATCGCACGCAATCGCATGGTTCATCTCAACCTGAGAATTTCAAGTGGACGTGAGCTGTCGCTCGCCGACAATGGATCGTTCACTTCGACTTGGGGATCCTGGATCGTCTCGTTCACTTCAAGGTGAGCGTCCGCTGTCCGCCATCGTAAACGATTCGCTTGGCGTCAACGCTCGCGAAGTCCGGCAACGCATGTAGTGCGAGCTTGCCGTCCGGCATAACGTGCGCCACCTCCCACCCGCGTACGGTCAAGTGGTCGGAGATAATTCGCCGGTGGCATCGCCACCAAAGGCCTTCGGAGCACATTATTACCACGCGAGCTTCATGCGCTGCTTGCATCAACTCCACGAGGCCGGCGGCGAATTCAGCCGTCTCGGAGTAATCGGCGTACGCCCGAAAGGCTGGATGCTCCCATGCGCGATGCGGCGAGTCGGTGCGCTTTGAAGTACGCCGTCCGCCGAGTGCCTTCTTCCACTGATATGCGATACCGGCGTCCTCGAGCGATCGTTGCAACTCGGCCTGGTTGAACTGCTGCCAGCGTCGTGACGACGGATACGATCTCACGTCAACCAGCATCGCAATCCGATGCGCGCTCAGCAGTCCAATGAATGTTTCGATGGGATGCGTCGAATGGCCAATGGCGAACAGGACTCGCGAAGAACTCATGTCAGAAATGCGATCGCGATAGCGCCGGCGATCAGCGCGGCGCCGGAGACCTTCGCTATGGCGTTGCCCCAACGCGTCGCCTTCTCCAGCAGGACCAAAGCGCTGATCGTCGCGACCCAGGCGAGGTTCATCACGCCGACAACGAACAGCAAAGCCATCAACATCCAGCAGCAGCCGACGCAGAATGCGCCGTGCTGAAGTCCCATCCGGAAGGCGCCGTTCGCGCCGTCGCGCCAATGGGTCATGAGAAAGCCGATAGATGACTGGCAGCGGCTGAGGCACGCCTGTTTGAGCGGAGTGAATTGGTAGATACCGGCGACCGCCAGAATGGTTGCGCCAACCAATGGTGCTGCCAACGCTAGCTGCTGAAGGGCAATTTGCGACGCCGTTGCGACCACGCTGAAGAGCGTCCACGCCGCGATGTAGCCGGCGACGAAACACCATACTCGCAACGCGGGACGGACTCCGCGGGCGCTCGCGATGCGCGCGTAAGCCGTGACCATCGGAGTCGCACTCGGCACCATCATCGCGACCATCATCACCGCCCACATCAGGAACGTCAGTGGCCAGTCGACCCATCGCGAGGGGAGGGCGGAGAGCATCCGCGCACCAAGGCCGCCGAGGTCCTGCGGCGACATCGGCATGCGAATGAGGTAGAGCCACGCAAGCGCCGTAAGGGCCGCGAGCCCGCCCCACAACAGGAAGCGGTCGCCGATCGGCAAAGCCGGTGCGGTTACGTTCGCCCCCGGTGACGACGAGCTCAGTGTGTCGGTCTGAGGCGGCGTAGCGATCGGCTCATCCGTTGGACCACTTGATCGCCGAGAAATGCCCGTTGCGTCCGGAGTTCTCGAACGCCAGCGCGTGGTCCTTGTAGTGACTCGACGTAGCCTTGGCGGCTGCCAGCCGCTGCGAAAATGGATGTCCGACATTGTCGAGCCATACGTTCTGATTGCCCGCGCCGGCGACGCCTTCGACCGTAACATCAGTGATTCCAGGAATCGAAAGCTGCCATTTCTTGCCGTCCGACTTGAATTCGATTGGCGCTGTCTTGGTTGGCAGCCGCGTCGCGATCATCGGCCCGAACAGCGACGGCGGACCACCTGCCGCGCCCGTGAAGATGGCTTCGAGCGCGGCCCGCTGCGCGTCGTCGCCGCGGCTGTCAACGTACACGGCGAGCGTACCATTGCCCTTGGCCATCGGCCCAGGCGTCATCATCGCCTGCACCGCGTTCAACCCCGATATATCGACCTTGTCGAAATTACCCTGCTTGACGCGGATTGCCAGTACCACGTCGCAATGACCCTCGGTCGGGCGCGCCTGCGCGTTCGACAGCAGGCACGGGCAGAGCAATTCGCAGTTGCAGGATTCGAAGTAATCGCCCTCGATGCTCCAGTTCTGATTGCTCATTCGATCCTCCAGGACTCAATCTTGTCGGATAGTTCGATAACCATTCGCCCAAAGTGACTATACCGCGAACGCACGGCAAACCAACGCCAGATAGCTCTCGCCTCAATGGCTTGCGGCGGATGCCTGCTTGTGCGGCTCATCGCTCGCGACTGCGATCTTGGCCTCGGCCTGATTCGCGACGGCCACCAAATCGAGTGCGTCGGGATGCAGGTATTTTTGCGCGACCGCCTGCACGTCAGCCACGGAAATCGCATTGATGATCTTCGGATAACGATCCGCGTAGTCGAGCCCTAACTGGTAGATTTCGGTCTCCAGCATGAAGCTCACGATTTCGCTCTGACGATCGAGTTTCAGTGGAAAGCGACCGATCAGATAACGCTTGGCGTCGGCTAACTCGGTGTTGCCGACCGGCGTTTGCTGGATTTCACGCAATTGCTCAAGGATCAGTTTGAGGGCCTCGTTGGCGCTCGCGTTCTTGGTCTCCAATACGACGACGAAAGCGCCCGGAAATTTTCCGGCCTGGAATACGCTGCCGATCGAATACGCCAAGCCCGGCCTTGCTCCGCACCACCTTCACCAGATGCGAGGAAAAGCCGCCGCCGCCCAATATGTAGTTCATTACCTGGAGCTTGTAGTAATCCGGATCGGATCGCGAGACGCCGCCGGAACCGAGAAATATGTTCGCCTGCGCGACGTTACGATCGATCAATCCGCGTGTGAATGCCCGGCGGTACGATAGGTGCTGCCGGAGCGGTCTGCGGGGCGACCGAGCCTTGTAAGCCGCTTAGTTCCTTTTCGAGCGCGCCCTTGATCTCGTTCGGCTGTCGACGTCGCCGGCCACCGCGATGATCGCGCCACCGAGCTTGTAGTGCTGCTGATAGAACTCACGGACGTCGGTCGGGCGTGAGCTTCGACACTGCGTCCCAGGTGCCGCTGGCCGGATGACCATAGGGCGCGTCTGCCGAACAACATCTTGGTGAACGCGACGTTGGCGGTATAGCCGGGTTCTTCTTCCGCTGGCTTTGATCGCGGCGACCTGCTCGGCCTGTTTGCGCTTGATGTCGGCATCGCGCAGCCCCGGCTCCTGCAGCAGTTGCGCGAGCAGTGTGCAGCGTTACCTCGCGATACTTCTTGAGCGAAGTGAAGGTCGCAGTCGAGAAATCGCGGCTCGCCCCGATGCCGACCGAACTGCCCATGAAGTCCACTTTTCATTGAATTTGGCGGCGCTGAGGGATTTGCTCCCTTCCGTCAGCGATTCCGCGGTGAGCGCGGCGAGACCTTCCTTGCCTGCGGGATCGCGGCGCGATCCCGCGTCGAAGGCGATCGCCGCGGTGACCATCGGCAGTTGATGCTGTTCGGATACCAGCAGCATAGCGCCGTTGCTTAGTTGCATTCGCTTGATTTCGAGCGCCCATGCGTTCGGCGTAGCCGAGGCAAGTAGGCAGGTCGACAAGATGGCAACCAGACTCATTAAAGTCGAGTAATCGATGATTCGGTGCAGGTTCGGCGTCGGCATCGACGCTCATCGACTCACCTCCGCCACCAGCTCATCGATGGTACGCTGACGGGGTATGATGGACCGCCCCACCGCCACCACCTCCCATCTCATGTCGCAGTACGCCGGTCGGCACCAGAACGCCGACCGTTCGATTGCTGTCGACCAGGTATTTCTTGGCGACGCGCTGGATATCGGCCGGCGTGACCTTGTCGATTTCCTTCAGGTAATCATCGACCATGCGGTAGTTGCCGAGCATCTGGTAAATCCCGAGCATCTGGGCTTCGCGGAAAATCGAGTCCTGTCCGAAGACGAAGGCTCGCCTGCTCCTGATTCTTGGCGCACTGTAACTCCTCGATCGCTCACCGGAGTGTCGCGTAAGCGCCGCGATCTGCTTGTCGATTTCGGCCATCACGTCTTCGGTCTTGACGCCCGGACGCATCTGCGCCGATACCCAGAACAGATCCGGATCGAACGTCGTCATGTCGTACTCGGCGCCGACATCGACCACCGATTGCTTGTCGACCACCAAGTCCCTGTAGAGGCGCGAGCTCTTGCCGTCGGACAGAATCTCGCTCGCCACTTCGAGCGCGAAGCGCGTCGCGAGCGTCGCGGTAGTTCGGCACGTGGTAAGCCTCGCCAAACGCCGGCAGATTGGCCGCGTGGCGAAGCATGACGCGGCGCTCGCCTTCCTGCGGCGGTTCGACTTCAGTCACCGGCGGCGGCTTGTCCGTGTTTTTGATCGCGCCGAACGCATCGCTGACCTGCTTCATGACCTTGTCGCCGTCGAAATCACCGACCGCCACGATGATCGCGTTTTGCGGCGAGTAGTAGATGGCGTGATAGGCGAGCGCATCCTTCAGCGTGAGACCTTCGATATCGTGCATCCATCCGATCACCGGCCAATGATACGGATGCGCGACGAAGGCCGCCGCCTGAGTCATCTCCTGCAGCGCGTCCTCGGGATTGTCGTCGGTGCGCAGGCGCCGCTCTTCCATCACTACCGCTTTTTCCGAGTCGAAGCCCTTGGGCGCAAAATTCTCCATTCGGTCGGCTTCGAGCGAAATCGGCACGTTGAGATGGTCGCGGTTGATGACCACGAAGTAGTCGGTGTAGTCGTTGGTGGTGAAGGCGTTATCGTCGCCGCCGTTGACCTGGATGATGTTGGAGTATTCCTCGGGCGCGAGCTTCTTGGTGCCGCGGAACATCAGATGTTCGCATAGATGCGAGATGCCGGTCTTGCCGAAGCGCTCGTTGCGCGATCCGACGTGGTAGAAGACATTGAAGGTCGCGACCGGCGCCTTGTGGTTTTCCAGCACGATGACCTGCAAGCCGTTGGCGAGCTTCGCGTACTTGACGGCGTCCGTGATGCCGGCGTGTGCGCGCGGCGGGGCGCCGTAGCGCAAACATCATGGCGAGCACGGAAGCCAAGGCAACGGAAGACGGAAACGACGGCCGGCGATAGGGGAAGTTGTTGATGCGCATGAGTATCCTGTCAGTTAAGTCAGCCGCTTCTGTTAGAGTCAAGCCACCTTCGCGTTCGGCCGACACCGCCGAATCAAATTGCGCTGCGGCCTCACGATTTGCCACAATGACGCCAATGGCAAACGAAGTCTCGCCGCACGACGACCACGCGCTGTACCAGGTAAAAGGGCATGCTGACGAAGTTCATGCGGATGATCTTTCCCGCTCGAATTTCGCATCGATTCGTTGCCCGAATTCCGGCGCAACCCTGCCGTTTCATTATCCGCTGATTGGCGGCGAAATGATCTACCTGCCGGAGACCGTGTCCGGCATCGGCGGCGTGGAGATGGCGCGCGATTACTTCGTGCTGACGGCGGCGCATCTGGCGGGCCGCCACGAGTTCGGCACCTTCGACTTCGAACTCGCCGCGATCCCGGGATTCGAGGAGCGGGCCGAGTGCGGGCGTCGAGGCGATCGACGGCTACGTCGCATCGTTCGACGATCCCGCGCTGGCCGGGGCGCTGATGCGGTTGTGCGAATCGGCGCGCATCGATGCGGAACTCTGCCGGCGATATCGCGGGCTTACGTCGCGGGTCGCCCGGATGCACGCGACGCTCTCCCAGACCTTGCGTCCCGACGCGCTCAGTACGTTGCTGGTCAAGGCGGCGCTGGATGTCACCTTGGGCGAAGACGATCCCGCGGGAGGATTTATTCAGCGCGCCGAATCGTTTTTCGCACCCCTGCGAGAGCCGGGCGCGACCGTCACGCAGAGCGCCTTGCAGACAGGCGCGCTTTTTCAATGGCTGCAGGCACTGATGGCCGCGGCGCGTGCCGCAGGCGAGGGCGACCTGTCCGGCCGCGCAAGCGACATGCGTGAAGACCTGCTCGGCCAGATGCGCGGTCCGGGGCAACCTGGTGATGGCGTCGGCGACGGCGATGGCGACGGCGACGACGGCGAGACTGATGATCAGATCACGATGGACTCGGCGGGCTCCAAATCGCGCGGCAAGGGTGGGCGTCCGCTGACCCCTGAGCAAATTCGCAAACTGCTCGAAGCTGGCGCGCAGCTCAAACCGTCCCAGGGTCCAGGCCACGCCGAGGGGGAGGGCATGTACCTCACCCAACTGTTCGGCAAGGACTCGCAGGAACTCGAGCAGTTGCGCGAACAGCTCGGCGAGATCGGCACGATCCCTGGTGCCGGCCGACTGATGCTCGGGCGCAACCGCAGCCTGGATTCGTATTACGCCTACGACGAATGGGATTACGTGGCGTCGGACTATCGGCGCCACTGGTGCCGGCTGCGCGAGATTCTGCTCGACGGCGACAACGGCGACTTCTTCGCGCGACGCTCGACCGCTATTCGGAGGTGCTGCCGCAGGTGCGGCGTCATTTCCAGAAGATCCGCCCGGCTTCCTATCGCATGGTGCGCGGCCTCGAAGATGGCGACGAAATCGACGTCGATCGCACGATCGAGGCGCGCGTAGCGCGTCGGATGGGCGAAATTCCCGACGGCCGTGTGTACAAAGCGCGCAAGAAGGAAGCGCGCGACGTTGCCACGTTGTTCCTGCTCGATATGTCGGCCTCGACCGACGAGCCGATTCATCGCGAGACCAAAAAATATTCCGAGAATGACGACGACAACAGCGACGACTGGATGAAGGCATGGCAGCGGCGCTCGCAGGTTTCGCAACGGCCGCGGCGGATTATCGACGTCAACAAGGAAGCGCTCGTGATCATGGCGCAGGCGCTCGAGGAGATCGGCGACTCGTACGCGATCATGGGATTTTCCGGACACGGGCGCGACAACGTCGAGTTTTACGTGATCAAGGAATTCGACAACCGAACTGTCCGATGAGGTCAAGGCGCGGGTCGGCGCGATCGAACCCAAGCGCTCGACCCGGATGGGTGCGGCGATTCGCCACGTGCGCGAAAAATTCAAGGACGTCTCGTCGCGTTCGCGCCACGCGATCCTGTTGAGCGACGGTTTTCCGCAGGACTTCGACTACGGTCACGACCGTCGCTCGAACGCCTATGGTATCCAGGACACGATGGTGGCGCTGAAGGAACTGGAGCTCGCGGGCGTGTTGCCGTTCTGCATCACGGTCGATCGCACGGGCCATGACTACCTGCGGCAGATGTGCGCGCCATCGCGCTACCTGGTGATCGACGACATCATGTCGCTGCCGCGCCAGTTACCGAAAATCTACGAACAAGTCGTGCGCTGGTAGCCAGAGCGAAGCGGCGCGTAAGGAGATTGAGCATGGCGAAAGTAATGATCGAAGCCGCGATCAACGGCAACGCGATGAAGAAGCTCAATCCGCACATCCCCTACAGCACCGAGGAGATCGCCCAGGACGCCATCGCCACTTGTCGCGCCGGCGCCGCGCTAATTCATTTCCACGTGCGCGACCCGAAAACCGGCAAATGGGTCCATGACGTCCCATACTATGCCGACGTGTATCGGCGGGCGCGCGCTGGATGCAAGGCGCTCCTCTGGCCGACCTTTCCGCTCGACGACGACCCGGCCAAGCGCTTCAGCCACTTCGTTGAACTGTCGAAGGATCCCGCGACCAAGCCGGACCTGGGCGCCGGCGACATGGGTTCGGTCAATCTGGTCTCTTACGATACGGCCGCGAGGCGCAGTGCGCAACGAGGACGATGATTTACTGCAACTCGTATGCGACGATTCGCTACTTTCTCGAGAAATCGCGCGACCTCGGATTGCGCCCCACGTTGCAAATCTTCGATCCGAGCTTTCTGCGCGCGGCGCTAATCTTTCTCGAAGAGGGCGTGCTAACCGAACCGTTGATCCTGAAGTTCTATCTCGGCGGCCCGGAATTGCCGTTCGGCTTGCCGCCCACGCTCAAGAGCCTCGAAGCCTACCTCGATATGATCAAGGACGTGCGGACCAACTGGTTTGCGGCGACGCTGGGCGGCGATAATCTGCCGCTGGTGCCGCTAATCGTTAGCCTTGGCGGACACGTGCGCATCGGACTCGAGGACTACCAGTACGCGCGCGAAGGGCAGCCGACCAATGCGCAGTTGACCGAGCGCGCGGTCGGCGTGATTCGCGCGATGGGCCACGAAGTCGCCACCCCCGAGGAATCCCGGACCCTCCTGGAAGTGTGACGGACGCACAAAATCAGTGCGACGCGCGAGCGAAGGCGCAACGCATCGTATGTTACTTCAGGGGGAGACGCAGGTCGTGGCCGGTCATTTCGGGCGGCTGCTCGATCTCGAGCATCGCGAGCAACGTCGGCGCGACATCGGCGAGCGTACCGTGATCTTTCATGCTTCCTTTGAATGACGGGTCGTAGAGAATCAGCGGTACGGGATTGGTGGTGTGCGCCGTATGAGGCTGCCTGGTTGCAGGATCGGCCATGAACTCGGCGTTGCCGTGATCGGCGGTGATAAGCGCAACGCCGCCGACCTGTGTGAGCGCATCGATTACGATGCCCAGAGCGACGTCGGAAGTCTCGACCGCCTTGACGGTGGCGTTCATGTTGCCGGTATGACCGACCATGTCGGGGTTCGCGAAGTTCATCACGACTGCGCCGAAACGGCCGCTCGCGATCTCCTTGGCGGCGCGCTTCGCGATCGCGATCGCCTGCATTTCGGGCTCGAGATCGTAGGTCGCAACCTTGGATGACGGAATCAGCACGCGTTCCTCAAGCGCGAATGGCTGCTCGACGCCACCGTTAAGGAAGTAAGTGACGTGCGCATACTTCTCGGTCTCTGCTATGCGCAGGTTGCGGATGCCCGCGCGCGCGAGCACTTCGGCGAGCGGGTCGCGCACGTCGTCGGGCCCGAAGGCCAGCGGTAGATGCAGCGACCGCTCGTACTCGGTCATGCAAACGTAGCCGACTTGAGGAATGCGGGGACGCGCGAACCCGGTGAAGTCCGCCTGCGTCAGCGCAGTAGTCAATTCACGCGCACGGTCGGCGCGGAAGTTGTAGCAGATAACCTGGTCGCCGTCGGCCATTGGATGCGGCGTGCCGATGATGGTCGGCTCGACGAACTCGTCGCCCTTGTCGCGTGCATACGATGCTTCGACGACGGCGCGCGCGCTCGGCGCGGCGTTACCCTCCGCCATGACGAAGGCGCGCCATCGCCCGTTCGACACGCTCCCACCGCTTGTCGCGATCCATCGCGAAGTAACGGCCGGTGACGGTCGCGATGCGCCCGCGTCCGATTTCCTTGAGCTTGGCCTCGACCCGATCGATGAAGGGCAGGGCAGAGCGCGGCGGCTTATCGCGGCCGTCGAGCACGGCGTGGACGGCGATGTCGGCGACGTGTTCGCGCGCCGCGAGTTCGAGCAATGCGATCAGATGATCGATGTGGCTATGCACGCTGCCATCGGAGAGCAGGCCCCACAGGTGGAGCGTGCGGCGGTCTCGGGCCGCAGCACGGATCGCCCCGAGCAAGATCTCGTTGCGGAAGAAAGCGCCGGTTTCGATCGCCTTCGTGATGCGCATCACGTCCTGATAGATGACTCGGCCCGCGCCGATCGTGAGATGACCGACTTCTGAGTTGCCCATGACGCCGGGCGCGAGGCCGACGGCTTCGCCCGAAGCGTCGACCTCGGTGTGCGCTGACGTCGCCCATAGGCGATCCATAATCGGTGTGCGCGCGTTGAGGATCGCGTTGGACTCGCGCACATCCCGCAAGCCCCAGCCGTCGAAGATGATCAGCGCGGCGACCGGCGGACGGCTCATCGTGAGGCACCCGAGCGCGCCTTGAAGACGCTCGCGCCGGGATATACCGCGGCCGAGCCCAACTCCTCTGCGATGCGAATCAGGCGGTTGTATTTGGCGGTGCGTTCGCCGCGGCTCATCGAACCGGTCTTTATCTGGCCTGCGCCGGTTGCAACCGCCAAATCCGCAATCGTGGTGTCTTCGGTCTCGCCCGATCGATGCGAAATGACTGAGGTATAATCCGGCGGCGCGCGCGACCTCGATCGCTTTGAGAGTCTCGGTCAGCGTGCCGATCTGGTTGACCTTGATCAGGATCGAATTGCCGACGCGCTCGGCGATTCCGCGCGCGAGCCGCTTCGGATTTGTCACGAAGAGATCATCGCCGACGAGCTGAATCTTCGATCCGAGTTCGCGCGTGAGCAGTTTCCATCCGGCCCAATCGTCTTCGGCGAGGCCGTCCTCGATCGACACGATCGGATAGAGATCAATGAGGCGCGCATAGAAGGCGACCATCTCTTCGGAACTGCGTTTGCGCTTGTCCGAGCGGGCAAAAACGTACGCCCCGTCCTCATAGAACTCGCTGCTCGCCGGGTCGAGTGCGATCGAAACCTCGGCGCCCGGCTTATAGCCGGCGCGCACGACCGCCTCGAGAATCACTTCGATCGGTTCCTCATTACTGCGCAGATTCGGCGCGAAACCGCCCTCGTCGCCGACGTTGGTCGATTGCCCATGCTGTTTGAGCACCGCCGCCAGTGCGTGAAAAACCTCCGCACCCATCCGCAGGGCGTCCGCAATAGTGGACGCGCCGTGCGGCACGATCATGAACTCCTGCATATCGACGCTGGAATCGGCATGGCTGCCGCCGTTGATGACGTTCATCATCGGCACCGGCAACAGATGCGCGCCGGGGTTCAGATAGCGATAGAGCGGAAGCCGGTGGGCCGCCGCGGCGGCGTGCGCGGAGGCGAGCGAAACGCCGAGCATCGCATTGGCGCCGAGCTTCGACTTGTTCTCGGTGCCGTCAAGATCGATCAGTTTCTGGTCGAGTACGGATTGGTTGGCCGCGTCGAAGCCGGCCAGCGCCCGCGCGATCGGACCGTTGACGTTGGCGACCGCCTTCAAGACGCCCTTGCCGCCGAAGCGTTTGGCGTCGCCGTCGCGTAACTCGAGCGCCTCATGGACGCCGGTCGAAGCGCCGGAAGGGACGGCGGCGCGGCCGAGGCTGCCGTCGCCGAGGCGAACATCGACCTCGATCGTCGGGTTACCGCGCGAATCGATGATCTCGCGGGCACGGATTGCGGAAATTGTGGTCGAGCTCATGATGATATCGCTAACAGAAATCTGCGAATTGCGCATCGCAACCGAACTGTGCGCAAAAGAAAACCGGACGTGGCGGCTAACCACGTCCGGCGAAATCCCGAATCGATCGACCGATCGTGAAATCGTCAGGCGGCGCGGCGGGGACGCAGAACGTCTTTCGCCTGCACTTTCTCAGCGACCGGCGTGAACAGGTAGGCGCCGACAGTCTTCATGTCGATCGCATCGCTCATGATCATGTCGTTGCTGCCGACGCGCGACTGCATATCCTTGAGCGTAGCGGCGAGATCGTTGGTCTCAATCTCGTACAACGCGAGGTAACGATGCGGATTGTTGTCGCCCATCTGCGCGTCAGCTAGGCGGAAACGCTGCGCGGCGACGAAACCCGGCACGTTAAGCACGTCGGGAATGTGCTGCTTGTTGTACCATTCGTTGTATTCGGCTTCCTTGCCGGACGTGGGATTGGTGAGAACTACGAAGGTGTATTTCGCCATGATCGAATACCTCCCGAGGATTTGCGCGCCGCGTCTGCAGTCGTGCATCGACGTTTGCTTCGCAGTCGATTCTAGTACCGCCCGTCGCGAACTGTCCAACGCGGCGGAGCCGTGAAAAAGAAGGCGGCCCCCCGCTGGTGTGCAGGAGGCCGCGATAGCTCGCTGGTAGGTAGTTACTGAATCCTGAACATCTTCTTGTCGCCCTCGATCAAGGGCTTGAACGACGGACGCGAATGAATCCGCCCGAGGTAAGCCGCGAGCTTCGGCCATTTGGCCGCATCAGGAGTCACCCCGGTGAGGAGCAGATTGACGAACTGCGATCCCACGCTTATGTCGCCGATCGTCAGACTGTTGCCGACGAGAAAGTCGCCCTTCAGTTCGCCCTCGAGGTAACTGAACATGGGCGGCAGCTCTTCTTGTTCGGCCTTGCGAAACAGCGCTTCGTCGAACGGCAGCTTCATCAGGAGCGGGCCGACAACTTTGTTAAAGAACATTTTGCCGCCGATGATCGGCGCGAGGCCGCCGTCACCGTATTCCTCGAACCACAGCGCGCGGGCGTTGTCGTAGGGGTCCGAGGGATAAAGCGCGGGCTGCGGATGAGTGCGCTCGAGATACGCCGAGATGATCGACGAATCGGCGAGGGTCTTGTCGCCGTCCTGGAACGCGGGTATGCGTCCGAGCGGGCTGATTTTCCTGAATTCCGCGGTTGGCGGAAAAGGCGAGGTCTGCTCCTGTTCGAACGGCAAATTCTTTTCGGCTAAGACCACCTTCACCTTGCGGACGAACGGGGACGGATTGGCGCCAAACAACTTCAACATCAACATTTCTCCTTGGGAAATTCGGGCGCGAACGGCGCCGAAGTTTCATCGTGAAACTGTCACCATTCGAGGACCCGATGCAACCGCAAATCTTTTAGGCGGCGGGATTACGCGTCGTACGTGGTGCGATAGTACAGGTGCGCCGCGGCGTGAGGATCGACGCGGCGTCGATTTGCGTTGCGAGTGCGTCGTGCGGATTCAGCCGTGATTGGCGACAGCGCCATGCGCTGAATCACCTTCGCGCACCATCTGAGCGTGTCGACGATCGGCCTCGGGCCGCGCGTAGGTGAGCGTTTCAATCATTCGCTGATGTAACCGGCCGTTGCTGGCTACAATATTGGCCGCGGCAATATCCAGACGCGAGCCGTCCATGTTGCTGACGTGACCGCCCGCCTCTTCGACCATCAGGGCCCCGGCAGCAACGTCCCATTGCTTGAGGCCGAACTCCCAGAACCCGTCCACCCGTCCGCAGGCTACGTAGGCCAGATCGAGAGCTGCAGAACCGGTGCGCCGCACGCCTTGGGTGCGCATCATGAAGGCTTCCCAGAACGCGAGATAATAGCGGCGGCGTTCGCGGCGGTCGTATGGGAAGCCGGTGGCGAGCAGGGACAAGTCGAGCGTGGGAATGCGGCTGACGTGGACCGAGCGTCCATTGAGAGCCGTGCCACGCCCGCGCTGCGTGACGAAACATTCCTTTTTGAAGGCGTCGAGTACCACCGCGACCTGCACGCGGCCGCGTCGTTCGTAGGCAATCGATACGCAGAATTGCGGAAAGCCATGAGCGAAGTTGGTGGTGCCGTCGAGGGGATCGATTATCCATCGATGCTCGCTGGTGTGCTCATTTGCGCCGCTCTCCTCGGCCAGCACCGCATGAGCGGGAAAGCTGCGTCGCAAGATGTCGATCACGGCGGCTTCGGATTCCTGGTCGGCCTCCGTCACGAGATCGATGGCGTTACTTTTTCGCGTGACGCTCGTGCGGCTCAGCCATTTGAGATGTACCCGACCAGCCGCGCGCGCCGCGCGTAACGCAACCTTTTCGATTTCCCCGATTTCAGCCACGGCTAGTGACGGTATGCCACAGCGTCTGAGCATGCCAGCGCGAAGGGTCAGGATATTAACAGCGCTATATGCGACTCCCAGTTCGAAATCAAAGTGACGCACTCGAATTAATGCTAATCCCTCGTCAAATCGCTAGGAGAATTTCCGGCCGGTTTATCAGTTGAATTCGTGCTCGCCTGCGCGGCCATCAAGGCCTCGGCGTACGGCATGAGCGTGGCAAACAGGTTCACCTGAGAATCGAGCGTCTTGCCGAGTCCGCTCATCAGGCCCATCACGCGGTTGACCAGGAGAACATCCCCGGGCACTTCTACAATCGGATTTGACCGAAGGGTGCGCGGCAATTCGTCGGAGAATTCCTCGATCAGTTCGCGATCGGCGTAGGCGCGATTGCGTTTGACGCTGTTGCCCAGAAAGACGTTGGCGAGCATCAGCAAGGTCTCAGGCGAGCCGTCGCGCGTGCGAAACCCCAGATCGTGAAACGCGCCGAGAATAGCGTCTCGATTCTTACTGAGGATCGCAAAGGTCAGGCGCACCATCGCATCGCGGAAGGCTGGTGGAAAATCCTTGGCGAGGCCGAAATCGAGCAGCACGATTCGCGGTCCGGGCTGCACCAGAATATTCCCTGGATGCGGATCGGCGTGGAAAAAGCCGTCGCGCAAAATCTGCTGGGTAAAGATCTCGATGAGCTTTTGCGCAACCTCATGCTTGTTAATCCCTGCCTGCTCGAGGGCCTCGAGGTCAGTCACTTTGATGCCTTCGACGAGCTCCATCGTGAGCACGCGGCGGGTAGTCAGCTCACGATAGATTCGCGGGACTACGACGTCGTCGCGCTGGGCGAAGTTGGCTCCGATGATCTCGCTGTTGCGCGCCTCGTTGACGAAGTCGAGCTCCATCGGGATGTACTTCAGGATTTCCCGCGCGATCACATGAAAGTCGAAATCGGGCTCCACCCACGCGAGCAGCCGCAGCGTGAATTCGAGGTTGCGCAAATCGGCATTCACAACTGACTCGATTCGCGGATACTGTACTTTCACCGCGCATCGCCGTCCGTCGATGGTGCGGGCGGCGTGGACCTGAGCAAGCGACGCGGCCGCAATCGGCATCCGGTCGAACTCAACGAAAATCGCCTCGAGGGGACGGCTCAGTTCACGTTCGATCTGCGCGCGAACTATCTCGAAGGGCCGCGGCGGCACGCGATCATGCAATCCGGCCAACGTCGAGACCCACTCGTCGGGCAGAATATCGGCGCGGGTTGCGATAAACTGGCTCGCCTTGATCAACAGGCCCTCGAGCCGAATCGACGCGCGATAGAGAGCGCGCGCGGCATGTAGATCCTGGCGGCGATAGCGAGCTTCCTTACGACCGTCTTTCGTCAGGCGCGACCATAACTGGATCGCCTTGTAAGGAAGATAAATCCGCAGCGCCAACGTGATGACGCTCGTGAAGCGGTAGGCGCGGACGACCATGCCCAGCCGCTCGGGCGGTGCTGGTGCGACGGCAATTTGTGGCTCTGCGTTCGTGTATGAGGATGGTTGCGGAGATGTCAAAGCAGTAGTGCGCGATGCGTTTGCGCAGTTCGGGAAGTCGCAATCAATCGCGTTTTGAAAGTGTAAACCATGGCGGGCATACAGAGAACAGGCTCCGAGCATCTGGCGGAGGGGAGCATTGCCGCCGCCGCGCTACCGGCGCCCACGGTCGGCCACATCATGCGCCGCTATTACACCGTGTGGAGCGTGTACTCGCTCGCCAACGGATTTCTATTCGGCGTGTATCCGCTGTTTTTGCGTGCGCGCGGACTCAATCAGTTCGAGATGAACAGCGTGCTCGCGACCTACTTCGCCGTGACCTTCCTGACCGACGTGCCGACCGGCGCATTTGCCGACGCACTCGGACGCCGGCGCTCATTCGTGCTCGGATGCCTGATCCGGGTGTCCGCATTCATGATTTACTTTTTCGCGCACGCCTACCCGATCTTTCTCATCGCCGAATCGATCGACGGTATCGGCACGACCTTTTGCAACGGCGCGATCGACGCATGGGGTGTTGATGCGCTCGACGAGGCGGGCTTCGAGGGCTTGAAGGATCGGCTGTTTTCACGCATCTCGCAGTTGATGAACGTGGGCTTTATGATCTCGGCGTTGATCGGTACATACGTCGCCGACGTGAACATTGCATGGCCGTGGCTGATGAGCGCGGCAGGCTATGGCATCAGCGCGGTCGTCGGGGCGTCGTTGATGCGCGAGCGTGCGGGCAAACGAACTCACGTTGAGTTTGCGAAGATTCCGGGGCAGGTTGTCGAGCGCGTCGTGAAAGGATTCCGTTCCGGGTTTCGCAGCCGCACCATTCTGATGCTCAGTCTCGCGAACGGGATTTTCTTTGCCGCGTCCGCGCCCTACTGGCTCGAATGGCCCCAATACGTGAACGACAGCTATGGACTCGGCATCTGGGTGGTCGGGTGGGTGTACTGCCTGCTGACGATTGGCCGATTGGCCGGCGCCGAGATCGTGATGCGGATGCGGATGGAAGAGGCGGCTCGTTCGACGCGCCTGATCATGCTGATTGCCGCGGCGAGCCTGGTCTTCTTTGCCGGCGGTGCCGCTGCCCGGCGACCCGACGTGGTGGTCGCACTGTTTTTCCTGATGAATATCCTGATCGGTGCGATGATGCCGATGATGCAGAGTTGGTTCAACGAGCAAATCGCCTCGGACGATCGCGCGACGTTGCTGTCGTTCAACAGCACTTTCGCGACGATGGGCGCGGCGACTGGGCTGCTCTCGGTCGGCGCATATGCGGACGTCGCTGGGATCCCGGCGACGTGGAAGGTCTGCGCCGTAATCTTCCTTGCGGCGATGCCATGCTATTGGCTGATCCGCCCGCGCGCCCTCGCCGCCGTTGAAGACACCGTCACGCCGTCGACGTAGGGCGCCATGCTTATCGTTATGTTTGACGTAACGCGTAACGGAATGATATGATCCTCAGCTATCGAGACCGGCGGACCAGAGCATTCGCGGCGGGACAGCGTGTGAATGCATTCTCCGGAATCGATCGCCAGGCGCGGATGAAGCTCGATCGACTGGAGGCGGCAACGACGCTAAAGGATCTTGCGGCATTGCCGGGGAATCGCTTCGAAGCGCTGGCCGGCGATCGTAAAGGACAGTACAGCATCCGAATCAACGATCAGTGGCGGATATGTTTTGAGTGGCGAGACGCAGCGCCGGGGCCGTCCAACGTAGAGATTGCTGACTATCATTAGGAGGGCGCGATGGCGGTGGCGGCGATACATCCGGGAGAACACCTGGCGGAGGAATTGAAGGAGCTCGAGATGAGCGCCGCCGAACTGGCGCGAAATCTGGACGTGCCGACTAATCGCGTCACCGGGATTTTACACGGACAGCGATCGATCACGGGCGACACAGCACTCCGCCTTGCGCATTTCTTCGGGACGAGTGCGCAGTTCTGGCTCAACCTGCAAAGTCTCTACGAGCTGCGCACGGCGCAAGCGAAAGCGGGCAAATCGATACAGGTCTTGCCACGGCTGGAGTCCGCCAGCCGCAGGAATCAACCATCAGGACGCCGTCAGGGGCTGGCGGTTGGCCGTCCCGTCGATTAAATTTAACCCCTCAATCGGCGCACGGCGCGCGGGTTGGGGATGGGTTGGCGAGGACCATGGATTTTCCGCGGATTAAACGGCTACCGCCCTACGTATTCAACGCGATCGGCGAACTGTGCCTGCAGGCGCGGCGCGCTGGCGAGGATATTATCGATTTCGGGATGGGTAATCCCGACGAGGCGACGCCGCCGCATATCGTCGCCAAGCTGATCGAAGCCGCCTCGAAGAATGCCAACCATCGCTACTCGGTTTCGCGCGGCGTCTATAAGCTGCGGCTTGCGATCTGCGATTGGTACAAGCGCCGTTACGGCATCGAACTCGATCCTGATTCCGAAGCGATCGTCACGATCGGTTCCAAGGAGGGTATCGCGCATCTCGCGCTCGCGATGCTCGATCAGGGTGACGTCGTCCTCGCGCCGACTCCGACCTACCCGATCCATCAGTACGGTTGCGTGATTGCGGGTGCGCAGGTGCAGGGTGTGCCGATTCGCAACGGCGAGGAATTCTTCGACGAGATGTTGAGCGTCGTCAGCCGCTGCTGGCCCCGTCCGAAACTGCTCATCATCAACTTTCCGCATAATCCGACCACGGCGATCGTCAACCTCGCCTTCATGCAACGGATTGTCGATTTCGCGCGCGAAAACGAGATCCTCGTGGTCCACGATTTCGCATACGCCGACCTGTGTTTCGACGGCTATCGAGCCCCGTCGATCATGGAAGTGCCCGGCGCGCGCGACGTGGCGGTGGAATTCTTCACGCTCTCCAAGAGCTACAACATGCCCGGCTGGCGGGTCGGCTTTGCTGTCGGCAATCGCGAGATGATCGCAGCGCTCGGACGGCTCAAGTCCTACTTCGATTACGGCATGTTCGCGCCGGTGCAGGTGGCGGCGATCGCGGCGCTCAACGGGCCGCAGGAATGCGTGACCGGGATCGTCGAATCCTATCGTCAACGCCGCAACGTGCTGGTCGAAGGACTCAATCGCGCCGGCTGGCCGATCGAAAAGCCCAAGGCCACGATGTTTGTGTGGGCGCCGATTCCAGAGCCGTTTCGCGAGATGGGCTCGCTTGATTTCGCGAAATTGCTGCTGCGTGACGCCAAGGTCGCGGTCTCTCCCGGCATCGGGTTTGGCGCCGACGGCGACGGCTTCGTCCGTTTCGCGCTCATTGAAAACGAGCATCGCTCGCGGCAGGCAATTCGCGGGATTCGGCATGCGCTCACTCGCGCTGAAATTCCCTCGCTGCCCAAACGAGCCGCCGGCGCAGGATCTTAATCGCGTCGCGAGCAGACTAACTGCAGGCCTTGCGCGGTGATTGCTTGAAACCCATCCGTTTGGCCCTGCTCGGCTGCGGCACGGTGGGTGAAGGCGTCGTTCGGCTATTGCGGACCAACGCCGCGATGTTCGAGCGGAAGTTGGGCGTGCCGCTCGAGCTGGCTGGTATTGCCGATCGTAGTCTCAAACCGATTCCGAGCGCTCCGCATCGACGGCAAACTAATCACGCGTGACGCCGCCGCCCTGAGCGTGCGTGCCGATATCGACATCGTCGTTGAGCTGTTTGGCGGCCACGAGCCGGCGCGCACCCTGATTCTGCAGGCGCTCGCCGCGGGTAAAGATGTGGTCACGGCGAACAAGGCGCTGCTTGCCTCACACGGCGCTGAAATATTTCGCGTCGCTGGCAAGGCAGGTCTCGCGATTGGCTTCGAGGCGAGCGTCGGTGGCGGCGTGCCGATCATCCGCACGCTGCGCGAGGCGCTCGCCGGCGACCGGCAGCGTGCCGTGTATGGCATCGTCAACGGCACCTGCAACTCGATTCTCAGCATGATGACCGAGAGCGGGGCGGAATTCGCCGACGCGCTCAAGCAGGCCCAACGCAGCGGTTTGGCGGAGGCCGATCCGAGTCTCGATATCGGCGGTCACGATGCCGCGCACAAACTCTGTCTGTTAGTGACACTGGCGTTCGGAGTGCTGCTCCAGCCGCAGCAGGTGCACACCGAGGGCATCACCGGGGTCACCGGCGCCGATATCGATTACGCACGCGAACTCGGCTACGCGATCAAGCTGCTCGCAATTGCCAAGGACGACAACGGTGGGATTGAAGCGCGGGTCCATCCTACGATGATCTCGGCGCGGCATCTGCTCGCGGGAGTCGCCGGCGCCTTCAACGCGATCTACATCCATGGCGAGGCGTTGGGATCGAGCATGTATTTTGGCCAAGGCGCCGGCCAGATGCCGACCGCGACCGCCGTGATGGCGGACATCCTGGAGATTGCACGTCATCGGCTGGCGGGCTCGCGCGGTGGGGCGCCCGCGCTCGGCTACCCCGTGGCGCATCTGAAGCGCGCGCGTGTCAAGCCGATGGACGACGTGATATGCGAGTACTATCTGCGCTTCAACGCGCGCGACCAGCCAGGTGTGCTCGGCGCTATCGCGTCGGTGCTGGGGCGCAATGGAATCTCGATTGTCTCGGTGATTCAGAAGGGGCGGGGCGTCGAGACCACTGTGCCGGTCATTATGCGCACCCACGAGGCGCGCGAGAAAAATCTGAAACGCGCGCTGGCGGCGATTAAGCGGCTCAAGATGGTCGAGGGGCCGCCGGTTTTCATCCGAATCGAGGAGCATCTGTAACCGCGATGGCTGAAAGCACCAAGGCTGGGATAGCGGCGGGAGCGCGGCTTACTCGATGGCCCGGTCTAATCGAGCACTATCGGCGCTTCCTGCCGGTCACCGACAAGACGCCGGTCGTCACTCTCAACGAGGGCAATACCCCGCTTATCGAGAGTCCCGATCTGTCCGCTCGCGCCGGTCATAATGTAAAAATTTACTTGAAGTTTGAGGGCGCGAACCCAACCGGTTCGTTCAAGGATCGCGGGATGACCGTCGCGATGAGCAAGGCGCTCGGTGAGGGTGTGCGCGCCGTCATCTGCGCTTCGACCGGCAACACTTCGGCCTCGGCGGCCGCCTATGCGGGCCGCGCGGGACTTCAAGCATACGTTTTGATTCCCAAGGGCGCGGTTGCGCTCGGCAAGCTTTCGCAAAGCCTGATGCATGGGGCGCGCGTCGTCGAGATTATCGGCAACTTCGACATTTGCTTGAAGGTCGTGCGCGACGTCGCCGAGCGCGATCCGCTGCGCATCCGTCTAGTCAATAGCGTGAATCCTGATCGTATCGCGGGCCAGAAGACCGCCGCTTTTGAGATTTGCGATCAGTTGGGCGAGGCGCCGACGCATCATTTTCTGCCGGTCGGAAACGCCGGCAACATAACTGCCTATTGGGCGGGTTATCGCGAGTACAAATCGGTCGGGTTATCGCATCGATTGCCGAAGATGATGGGTTATCAAGCCGCCGAGTCCGCGCCGATTGTCGTCGGCCATCCGATCGATGATCCCCATACGGTCGCGACTGCGATCAAAATCGGCAATCCGGCGAGCTGGACCAGCGCGACCAGCGCACGCGACGAGTCCGGCGGCATCATCGACATGGTGACGGACCCCGAGATTCTCGCCGCCTATCGGTTAATTGCGGCTCAAGGCATATTCGCGGAGCCGGCGTCGGCAGCCTCGGTGGCGGGTTTGCTCAAGTTCAGCGCGAGTGGCGGCCTCAAACCCGGATCGGTCGCCGTTTGTACGCTTACCGGTCACGGCCTCAAGGATCCCGACACCGCGATGAAGAATCTCAGCAATACGATTGTGGTCGAGCCCGATATCGCCAAGGTCCTCAAGATTCTCGACAACTGAACGCGCCAATCCGCGCAGCTCAGGCATTTACGCAAGGCAACCGCTTCGTGAAATCTGCAAGTGGAGGTTAAACTTTGAAATACGTCATCATCCACGGCGACGGCATGGCGGATTGGCCCTGCGATGAACTCGGCGGCAAGACTCCCCTCGAAGCCGCGCGCAAACCCAACATGGACCTGATCGCGTCACGCGGTGAGTTGGGACTGGTCGCGACGATTCCCGCAGGCATGCCGCCGGGCAGCGACGTGGGCACGATGACGATGCTCGGTTACGATCCCGAGCGCTATCACACCGGTCGCGCGCCGATCGAGGCGGCGAGTCAGGGGATCGCGCTCGCTCCAGACGACGTCGTCTTCCGCATGAACCTGGTTTCGCTGAAACCTGGCGACGACGGCGCGATGGTCATGGACGACTTCACGTCCGGCCACATCACGAGCGAGGAAGCCGGCCGCATCGTCAGCGACCTGCGCCGCGAACTGGCCAGCGACGGCATCGAATTTTTCAACGGCGTCAGCTACCGCCATCTGATGGTGTGGCGCAACGGCCTGACCGGCACGCAACTCACGCCGCCGCACGACATCACAGGTAAGCCGATCGAGTCGCATCTGCCGCAGGGCGAAGGCGCGGACCGCTTGTCCAATCTGATGCGACGGGCCGGCGATATTTTGCGCGAGCATCCGGTGAACCGGGCCCGTCGCGCTGGGGGCAAAACAGAAGCGACGGCGGTGTGGTTCTGGGGACAGGGCCAGCGTCCGGCGGTGCCGACGCTCAAGGATCGCTTCGGCGTCGAAGGCTCGGTTATTTCGGCGGTCGACCTGGTCAACGGCCTCGGACGGCTCGCCGGCCTCGACGTGATCACGGTCCCCGGCGCGACCGGATTTCTCGATACCGACTACGGGGCCAAGGCCCGCTATGGCCTCGAGTCGCTCAAGTGGCGCGACTTCCTGCTGCTGCATATCGAGGCGCCCGACGAGGCCGGACACATGGGTCGAGCCGATTACAAGGTCGAGGCGATCGAGCGGATCGACGAACTCATCCTCGCACCGCTGCTCGCTGAGTTGCCATCATTCGGCGAATGGGCGCTGCTGCTGATGCCGGACCACGCAACGCCCTTAATCCTTAAAACCCACTCGAATGAGGCGGTGCCGTTCGCTATTCTCAAGGGCGGAAAATCCGCCATTAAGGGCGAGGCGACGCGCCGGTACACTGAGGCCGACGGTGGCCGCACCGGTATAGTGCTGAACCAGGGATATCGACTGATCGAATCGTTATTCGGCAAGGAACTGGCGTCGAACTGATCGTAAGTAACTCTTTAGCTCGCACTGTGTTTTTTCAAGACCTGATCGGCCCTGATTGACTAACTGAAAAGGAGCGCCGCGATGGAGCGAAATCTTGCCCTCGAAGTGGTTCGCGCGACTGAAGCCGCGGCACTGGCTGCCGCCCGCTTTATCGGCAAGGGCGACGAACAGATGGCCGATCGAGTTGCGGCCGAAGCGATGCGCAATACGCTGAACTCGATCGCGATGGACGGCAAAATCGTGGTGGGCGAGGGCGATCAAGGGGCGACCGACTTGCTCTATGCGGGTGAGATCGTCGGCACCGGTTCCGGTCCCGAAGTTGATGTCGCGCTCGACGGCCTCGAAGGTTCGCTGATTTGCGCGACCGGCGGTCCCAACGCGCTCTCGTGCGTGGCGCTCGCCGAACGCGGCAAGATTCTGCGCTGTCCCGACACCTATATGGACAAGATGGCCTGCGGTCCGATCGGCCGTGGCGTGATCGATCTCGACAAGTCGCCCTCCGACAATCTGAAGGCGCTGGCCGAAGCCAAGAAGGTTTACGTCGAGGACTTGCGCGTCGCGATCCTCGATCGTCCGCGCCACGAAAAGCTGATTGCCGAGGTCCGCCGTTCAGGCGCTGGAATCAAGCTACTGACGGCGGGCGACTTGTCGGCGGCGATTGCAACCACTCGCCCCGAAAGCGAAGTTGACTTGCTGATCGGCGTCGGCGGGGCGCATCAGGGAGTATTGGCGGCGGCGGCCATCCGCTCGGCGGGCGGCGAGATGCAATGCCGCTTTGCGCCGCGCAACGAACGCGAATCGGAGGAATGCCTGGCGGCCGGGATTCTCGACCTGCGGCGCAAATTCCTGCTCGAGGAACTCGCGGGAGAAGACGTGATGTTCGCGGCGACCGGCGTGACCACCGGCGACTATCTGCACGGCGTGCGCTTTTTCTCCGGCGGTGCGATGACCAACAGCGTCGTGATGCGCTCGAAGACCCGCACCATCCGTTTCATCGAGGCGATCCATCACTTCGACTTCAAACCCGAATACTAGACCCTGCGCCACAGCGAGAGATTGCAAGCGTATCCGTTGCTTCGTAAGCTCGGGGGATGGCAGCGAAAGACCTGCGCTTTTATATCGATTACAAAAGCCCCTACGCGTATCTCGCGAAAGATCCGGTTTACGATCTCGAGCGCGAGTTCGGCGTGGCGTTTCAATGGCTCCCGCTCAATCTCTACATCCCGGATTTCCTCGGCACCGTCGAGGGCCGCAACGACCATCAGTGGCGCCGCGTTCGCTACAGCTACATGGATGCGCGCAGGCTCGCGAATCGCCGCGGACTCACCGTGCGCGGCCCGCAAAAGCTGTTCGATACCTCGCTCGCGTCGATCGGATTGATCTACGCGCAGCGGCGCGGCGTCTTCCGCAAATATAACGATCTCACGTTTGAGCGATTCTGGAAGCGCGAACTCGATATCGAGGATCGCGAGGTCGTCCGCCGCGTGCTCGAGGAGAGTAGCGCCGAGACCGCTGCGTTTTTCGACTTCGTCGAGGGCGAGGGCCGTCGCGAGTTCGAGCGCATCACGCATGAGGCCGAGGCCGCCGGCGTCTTTGGCGTACCGACGTTCGTGATCGACGGTGAAGTCTTCTGGGGCGGCGATCGCATCTGGATGGTGCGCGAGAAACTCGCCGGGGACTGACGCTTTCCTTTTGCGCCGAGCCGTTCGATTCGCCGGCTGCCGAGCTTGACTCACAATTCTGCTAGAGTCGCGGTCTGTACATCAGGAGAGAAAATGGGCGTAACCAATAAAGAGTCGGGCACCAATATTCACGAAATCGCGGCCGGCATCTATCGCATCAGCACGCCGTTCGGCCCGGACTTCATGCCCGGCGGTTTCACGATTAATCAATACCTGATCGTGGACGACGAGCCGCTGCTGTTTCACACCGGCCTGCGCAAGATGTTCCCGCTGGTGCGCGAAGCGGTCGCCAGCGTGATGCCGGTCGAACGCTTACGCCACATCGCGTTCTCGCATGTCGAGGCCGACGAATGCGGCGCCCTCAACGATTGGCTCGCCGCCGCACCAGCATCGGCGCCCCTGTGCGGACGAATCGCGGCTTCGGTTTCGATCGAGGACCTGGCCGATCGCATGCCGCGCGCGATGGCCGACGGCGAAGTGCTCTCGCTCGGCACGCATGCGGTCCAATGGTTCGACGCGCCCCATCTGCCGCACGCCTGGGAGTGCGGCTTCCTGATGGAAAAACATACCGGCACAATGCTTTGCGGCGATCTTTTCACGCAGCCCGGAGACCAGCATCCGCCGACTATCGAATCCGATATCCTGGGTCCGAGCGAAGCCTTTCGCGCGCGCATGGACTATTTTTCGCATTCCAAAAATACGCGTGGCATGATCGAGCGTCTTGCTGCCGAGCAGCCGACTACGATGGCGTGCATGCATGGCAGTGCGTGGCGGGGCGACGGCGCCGCGCTGCTGCGCGCGTTGGCCGATACCTTGTGCAAGTGAGGAGAACCGGTGGAAGACCTGATTTTTGAGAATGGCGCGATCGCGACGATCACCCTCAACCGCCCCAAGGCGCTCAATGCGTTGAATCGCGCGGTGCTCGAGGAGATCACGAGGGTGCTGCGTGACGTGCGCCACGACGCGTCGGTGCGTGTGCTGATCGTGACCGGTGCGGGCGATCGCGCCTTCGTCGCCGGCGCCGATATTGCCGCGATGGCCGATATGCAGACCGTCGAGGGTCTCGAATTCACCCGCCTGGGGCATCGCGTGATGCATACCTTCGAGGAGTTGCCGATTCCGGTGATCGCGGCCGTCAACGGCTTCGCGCTCGGCGGCGGCCTCGAATTGGCGCTGGCCTGCGACTTGATCATCGCGAGTGAAAAAGCGCGTTTCGGACAACCGGAAATAAATCTCGGCATCATTCCGGGCTTTGGCGGCACCCAGCGTTTGCCGCATCGGATCGGCCATGCGCGCGCTCGCGAACTGATCATGACCGGGGACATGTTCGACGCCAAAAGCGGTTACGAATGGGGCCTCGTCAACAAGGTCGTCGCCTCCGACCAGTTGATGCCAGAGACGCGCAAACTGGCCGAGAAGATCGCCTCGAAGTCGGGTTTCGCGCTGCGCCAGGCCAAGGCTGCTCTGCGCGCTGCTGCCACGATGGAGGAAGACGCCGGCCTGCGCTTCGAGCAGAACACTTTTGGCGCACTCTTCGGCAGCTCCGATAAGAGCGAAGGGCATGAAGGCGTTTCTCGAGAAGCGCGAAGCGAAGTGGCAGCACAAATGACACTAGCGGAGCCGCAGGCGAAGCGAGCGAACGAGTCCTGCGAGGCGCGCAAAAACAGAGAATCTGTCGTTGATTGGTCGCTGCGCAGGACCAGTCATCACGGTTTTCCATTTTTTGAGCGACCAGCGCATTCGTTCCTTCGATCGGGCGTCGACAGCTAACCCTTACCGTGGGAAGTGCAGTCCTAAAAGTCGGGTCAAGACTGTTGGGCTGCTTGAAACCTTTCAAAGGTTTCACGAATTCTTCCCTCCTCCTCCGCCGCGCTCACGTTCTTATCGACGTAGGAAAGCGGCTGAGATACAAATGATATGCGCTTGCGATAGGGTCGCGAGCGGCAGGAATTATTATCGGCACGGATGATGGAACTCGAACTTACCGAAGCACAACGCGCAACCCGCGATACCGCGCGTCGCTTTGCGCGCGAGCGGCTCGAACGGGTCGGTGTCGAAATTGATCGAACGCATCAATTTCCCACCGCCGCCGTCGCCGAATTGGGCGCGCTCGGGATGCTCGGCGTGTTCATCCCGGAGGAGTATGGCGGCGCCGGCCTCGACAACGTTTCGTACATGCTGGTGGTCGAGGAGCTGTCCGTCGAATGCGCCTCGACCGGCGTGATCGTCTCGGCGCATTCGTCGCTAGGCTCATGGCCGATCCTCGGGACCGGCACCGAAGAGCAAAAGCAGCGCTTCCTCCCCAAAATGGCGACTGGCGAATGGCTCGGATGTTTCGCCCTGACTGAGCCGCAGGCGGGCTCCGATGCCGCCGGCCAAAAGACCCGTGCGGTGCGCGACGGCGACAGCTACGTCATCAACGGCACCAAGAACTTCATTACCAATGGGCCCGAGGCCGGTATCGCGATCGTGTTTGCGATGACCGACCGCCGCCAAGGGTAATCACGGTATCAGCGCGTTTATCGTCGAGACCTCGACGCCGGGATTCGCGGTCACGCGGACCGAGGACAAGATGGGAATCCACGGCTCCCATAGTGCGCAACTCGCGTTCTCGGATTTGCGCGTGCCGCGTGAAAATCTGCTGACCAACGAGGGCGAGGGCTTCAAGGTCGCGATGAAGACGCTCGACGGTGGGCGCATCGGAATTGCTGCGCAGGCGATCGGCATCGCGCGCGCGTCGCTCGAGGCGTCGCTCAAGTATGCGCAGGAGCGCCAGGCCTTCGGCCGTCCGATCGCGAGCAATCAGGCGATTCAATGGAAGCTCGCCGACATGGCGGTCGAGATCGACGCGGCGCGGCTGCTCGCGCTGCAGGCGGCCTCGCTTAAGGATGCGGGCAAGCCCTACACCAAGCAGTCCGCGATGGCGAAGCTGTTTGCCGCCGAGACCGCGATGAAGGCTGCTACCGAAGCCGTGCAAATCCATGGCGGCTACGGCTACACCAAGGAGTTCAAGGTCGAGCGGTACTTCCGCGACGCCAAGATTACGGAGATTTACGAAGGCACCTCGGAAATCCAACGGCTGGTGATTTCGAGCCAGGTGCTGATGAACCGATGAGGACACCGCTGTGACCACGAAGCAGGAATGGTTGGAAAAAGTTTACCAGCGTGCCACTGAGCGGCCCGTCCGCTTTTCGACCCTGTCGGACATGGAAGTCGAGCCGCTGTACACGCCGTCTGACGTCAAGGGCGATTACGATTCGTCGCTGGGCCATCCGGGCGAGTATCCGTACACGCGCGGCGTTTACGAATCGATGTATCGCGGGCGGCTCTGGACGATGCGTCAGTTTGCCGGCTTCGGCCTCGCCGAGGACACCAACGAGCGCTTCCACTTTCTGCTGCGCAGGGACAGGACGGCCTCTCGACCGCCTTCGATATGCCAACCCTGATGGGCTACGACGCCGACCACGAACGCGCGATGGGCGAGGTCGGTCGCGAGGGCGTCAACGTCACTTCGATCCACGACGTCGCGCGCCTGTTCGATAAGATTCCGATGGGCAAGGTCTCGACCTCGATGACCGTCAATTGCTCGGCGTCGGCGCTGCTCGCGATGTACCTGGTGCAGGCCGAGCGCACCGGCGTGCCGTGGGAGCAGGTCAGCGGCACGATTCAGAACGACATGCTCAAGGAGTTCACCGCGCAGAAGGAATGGATTTGTCCGCCCGCGCCGTCGCTGCGCATCGTCACCGACATGGTCGAGTTCTGCGCCAAGAAGGCGCCGCGCTTCCATCCGGTATCGATTTCCGGCTACCACATCCGCGAGGCCGGCTCGACTGCGGTGCAGGAACTCGCCTTCACGATCGCCGACGGCCTCTGCTACGTGCAGGACGCCGTCGATCGCGGTATCGACGTCGATGACTTCGCCCCGCGGCTGTCCTTCTTCTGGGATCTGCATAGCGACTTTCTTGAGGAGATCGCCAAGCTGCGCGCCGGCCGCCGGATGTGGGCGCGCTTCCTGCAAGGAACGTTTCGGCGCAAAGAATCCGCGCTCGATGATGTTGCGCACGCATGCGCAGACCGCCGGCGTCTCGCTGACCGCGCAGCAGCCGATGAACAACATCGTGCGTGTTGCGATTCAGGCGCTGGCCGGCGTGCTGGGCGGCGTGCAATCGCTGCATACCAATTCGATGGACGAGACGCTCGCGCTGCCGACCGAACAGGCCGTAATGGTGGCGCTGCGCACGCAGCAGATCATCGCCGAGGAAACCGGCGTCACCAATACCATCGATCCGCTCGGCGGCAGTTACGCGGTCGAGGCGCTGACCGATCGCATGGAGCGCGAAGCGATGGATTACATCGACAAGATCGACGAGATGGGCGGGATGCTCAAGGCGATCGAAGTCGGCTATCCGCAGCGCGAAATCGCCGAGGCCGCATTCCTCTATCAGCGGCAGCTCGAACAGAACATCAAGACCGTCGTCGGCGTGAACAAGTATTCGATTCCCGAAGAGATTCCGATCGAAGTGCTGAAGATCGATCCGGCGATGGAAGAGCGGCAGATTCAGCGCGTGCGCAAGATGAAGCGCGAGCGCAATTCGACCGCGCTCAAGGAAGCGCTCAAGCGCGTCGCCGAGGCCTGCCGCTCGGGCGAGAACCTGATGGAACCGATTTGCGAAGCGGTGCGCCGCGATGCGACGGTCGGCGAGATCAGCGACATCTATCGCGCCGAATTCGGCGTGTACAAAGATCCGGGTTGGATTTAACCGGTGGCAGAAAAGAGACTACGCATTCTGGTGGCGAAGCCGGGCCTCGACGGTCACGATCGCGGCGCGAAGATTATTGCGCGAGCGCTGCGCGACGGCGGCTTCGAAGTGATCTACACGGGGCTGCATCAGACGCCCGAGATGATCGCCGAAGCGGCCGTGCAGGAAGACGTCGATGCGGTCGGCCTGAGCATCCTATCGGGCGCTCACATGACGCTCTTCCCCGAGGTCATCCGCCTGCTGACCGAGCGCGGCGCGGGTGACGTCGCGGTTTTCGGCGGCGGCATCATTCCCGACGAGGACTCGAACAAGCTCAAGACGCTCGGCGTGCGACAGGTCTTCACGCCCGGCGCCTCGACCGAAGATATCGTCAAGTGGGTGCGCGAAAACGTGCAGCCGCGCGACTGAGTAATCCTCGATGAATTTCGAACTGAACGACGAGCAGCGGCAGATTCGCGAGACCCTCGCCGACTTTGCCGAGCGCGAGATCAAGCCTCATTCCTCGGCGTGGGACAAGGACGACATCTTCCCGCGCCACGTCGTCGAACAATTGGGCGAGTTGGGTTTTCTCGGCGTCGCGTTTCCCGAGAAGTACGGCGGCGGTGGCGCCGACACGCTTTCGCAAGTGCTCGTGGTCGAAGGCATCTCGCGCTATGACGCCGGCGTCGGCCTCTCATGCGCGGCGCACATGTCGCTCGTCGTCGGGTCATATCGGGATGTTCGCGTCGGACGCGCAACGCGACAAGTATCTGCCGGACCTGCTCGCTGGAAAAAAGATCGGCGCGTGGTGCCTGACCGAGCCCGGCTCGGGTTCCGACGCCGCCGCGATGCGCACCAAGGCGGTTCGCGCGGGCGACAACTACCGCATCGACGGCGCCAAAATGTTCATCACCAACGGCGGCGTAGCCGACGTTTACGTCGTGATGGCGGTGACCGACGGCGGCGCCGGACGCTCGGGCGTCTCGGCCTTCATCGTCGATCGCGGCACCCCCGGACTCAGTAACGGCCGCAAGATCGAAAAGCTGGGACTGCATTCCTCCGACACCGCCGAAGTCGTACTCGACAACGTCACCGTGCCCGCGCGCAACCTCATCGGCGAAGTCGGCATGGGCTACCAGCAAACGCTCAAGGTGCTCGAAAGCGGTCGCATCGGGATCGCGGGTTTCGCCATTGGTATCGCGCGCGGTGCCATGGAAGACGCGGCCGCCTATGCGAAGGAACGTCGTCAGTTCGGCAAGGCGATCGCCGACTTCCAGGCCATCCAGTGGATGTTCGCCGACATGGCCACGCGCATCGAGGCCTCGTGGCTGCTCATGCTCCGCGCCGCCGCGCTCAAGGATCGCGGCCAACCCTTTGCGCGGGAAGCCTCGATGGCGAAACTCTTCGCCTCGGAAGCCGCGATGTGGACGACCACCAAAGCGGTCCAGATTTTCGGCGGCTACGGCTACGTCAAGGAATTCCCAGTCGAACGTTATATGCGCGACGCGAAGCTGACCGAAATCGGCGAAGGCACCAGCGAAGTGCAGCGCATGATCATCGCGAAATCGCTGCTGCGCGACGGCTACCTGCCGGCCTGAGCGATTCCAACTAATTCTGCGGTCGAAGTTCGCGGACGCTAGTTGCTGGCGTCTTCGAGCAGGTCTTCGCGAATCGCTTCGATATCGGTGTGATCGAGCATCAGGATGTCGTGCATGAAGCCTTCGATCCCGCCATGCTCGTCGATCAACGCAAAAATCGGTTCGAGCTGAGTTTCCTTCAGCGGCATCTGCGGAAAGGTGACGTTGCTGACGAGGAAATCCTCGAGAATCCGCCGGCGCGAAACGCCCAGCATTTGCAGCAACATCGCGGCGCCCACACCCGTGCGATCACGGCCGGCCGAGCAATGGAAGAGCAGGGGATAGACCTCGCGCTCCGCCAGGATTTTGAAAAACGACTGCCAGTCGGCGAGGAACTCCGTCAGTATCACCAGATGTTCATTGCCGGGTTTCGTGTCGATCTTGTGGAAGCCATCCTCGCGAAACCACGGATCGCCAATCGGGATATGCTCCCAGCGCACGCCGGATTCCAGGAATTCTGGAATCGGCGGTCCGAGATGGCGCACTTCGAGCTGGCTCTGCAGCGTAATCAACGTGCGCAGCGTGAGGTCGCGCAACGGATGTTCGTCCGGAACGTTCGCGAGATGCGCCGAACGATAGATTTTGCTGCTGCGCACGCGCCGTCCATCGATCGTCGGATGACCGCCGAGGTCGCGGAAATTGCGCCCGCCCAATCGCCGCAACAGGTCGAAATCGACGACCACGCGCGGCTGCTCGCCGGCAGCCTGAACTTTCAGATGATCTTTTTCTTGCGACAAGCGCTTCAACCGTTGACGCCCAGGCGGGCGCTCAATCCCCCACAACAAACCCTGCATTCGATCTTACCGCTCCCGCCGCCCTCAAGAAAGGGTTGCCGCGATTAGCATCCTGCGTCACTTCGATGTCTCGCCAATTACATCCCCGCCTCAACCACGCGGATACGATACTCCACGACGAAGGCCAGAATGAATCTACGAGGCGGCGCGACGGCGCGGCGATTCGGATGGCGGCGCCGGAGCGACTATCGGCGGTGGCTGCGTAATCGTCGATATCTTGCGGCTCAAGCGTGCCTTCACGCGCTCCTGGAATGAATCCATGTAGGTGTACACCACGGGCGTGATATAAAGCGTCAGCAATTGCGAAAACACCAACCCACCGACCACCGCCGCGCCCAGCGGACGGCGCGCGTCGGCGCCCACCCCGAAGCCAATCGCGATTGGCAGCGTGCCCATGAACGCCGCCATCGTCGTCATCATGATCGGTCGAAAACGCACGACGCAACCCTCGAAAATGGCCTCCGCGGCGTTCTTGCCCTCGGTGCGCTGAGCGTCAAGTGCGAAGTCGATCATCATGATGGCGTTTTTCTTGACCAGACCGACCAGCATGATGATGCCGACGAAGGCGAGTAAATCGAGCTCCATCCCGAACACCATCAGCGTGACCAACGCGCCGAATCCCGCCGCCGGTAATCCCGATAGAATCGTGATCGGGTGGATGAAGCTCTCGTAGAGAATTCCGAGCACCATGTAGATGACGAGGATCGCCATCACCAGCAGCACTCCGAGATTTCCCATCGAGTTCTGGAAGGCCTCCGCCGCGCCCGAATATTGCGCTGTGACCGACGACGGCAGCGTGTTGTCGGCGAGCGTTTTCACTTCCGCCAGCGCCTTGCCGAGCGAGACCCCCGGCGCCACGTCGAACGATATCGTCACCGCAGGCAGTTGCCCCGAATGGTTAACCGACAGCGGGCCGAGGCTCGGCGTCAGCTTCGCCACCGTGTTCAAACGGCACCAATTGTCCGGTGGATGAGCGCACGTACAGCAGATTTAGCGCGAACGGATCGTTCTGAAACTCGGGCTTCAGCTCAAGCTCCACCCAATACTCGTTGTTGGGCGCATAGATCGTCGAGATTTGCCGCGAGCCGTATGCATTCGATAGCGCATCTTCAATTGCCTGCGCGGTCAGCCCGAGCGTATGCGCCTTGTCGCGATCGATCTCGACGCTGACTTGCGGATTCTTGATTTCGAGATCGCTGTTGACGCCGCGCAGATCGGGCAGCGCGCTCAGCTTGCCTTCGAGGATCGTCGAATACTTATAGAGGTCCGCCGTGCTCGGACTCTGCAACGTCATCTGGTACGTGCTCTTGGTGAAATGCGCGCCGATCTGAATCGGCGGCGGATTCTGCAGGAACACCATCATCCCCGGTATCGACGAGAACTCGCCGCGCCAGCGATTGATAATCTCGTCGATGCCTTCCTTGCGCTGCGACCGCGGCACCAGGTGCACGAAGAGGATGCTCGAATTCAACGATCCGCCGGGTCCACCCGCGCCGACGCTCGAGAAGAACGTCATGACGTTCGGATCGCTCGCGACCATCGCGTTGAGCGTCTTTTGATTCGCCACCATTGCGTCGAACGAAATACCTTGCGCCGCGTGCGTGAACATCAGCACTTGGCCGGTGTCTTCCGTAGGCAAAAAGCCCTTCGGTACCACGTGAAAGCCCCACGCGGTGCCGACGATCAGCAACCCGAGCACGACCATCGTGGCGCGCCGATGCCCCATCACCCAGCTTAGACTCCGCTCGTAGCCGCCCAGCAAACCGTCGAACCAGCGCTCGGTGATTGCGTATAAACGCCCATGCCGTTCGCTCGACGGCGGTCGCAGAAAGCGGCTGCAGAGCATCGGCGTCAACGTCAGTGACACGAAGCCCGAGACCAGGATCGCCGCGCCAATCGTCACCGAGAATTCGTGCAACAGGCGTCCTAGGATGCCGCCCATGAACAGCACCGGGATAAACACCGCGGCAAGCGAAATCGTCATCGACAGGATCGTAAACGCGATCTCGCGCGACCCGTCGAACGCCGCCTCCATCACGCCCTTGCCCATCTCCATGTGCCGCACGACGTTCTCGAGCATTACGATCGCGTCGTCCACCACGAAGCCAACCGACAGCGTAATCGCGAGCAGCGAAAGGTTGTCGAGGCTGTAACCCAGCATCGCCATCGCCCCGAACGTCCCGATTATCGACATCGGCAGCGCGAGGCTCGGGATGATCGTCGCCGAGAGATTGCGCAGGAACAGGAAGATCACCATCACCACCAGGCAGACGGTGATCATCAGCGTGCGCTGCACGTCGTTGACCGACGCGCGGATGCTTTCCGAACGGTCGTACAGCGTCGAGATCTCGACCGACGCCGGCAGCGCCTCGCGAAACGCCGGCAGCAGTTTCTTGATGTTATCGACGACCTCGACCGTATTGGTGCCCGGTTGCCGCTCGATCGCCAGCACCACCGCCCGATCGCCCCGCACCCAGCCCGCGACCTTGTTGTCCTGCACGCTGTCGATCGCATCGCCGATATCGCTCAACCGCACCGGCGCGCCGTTGCGATACGCCACGATCAGCGGACGATACGCGGCCGCATTGAAGAGCTGCCCGTTGGCCTGAACCGTGAACGCCTGATGCGCCCCGTAAAGCGTGCCGGTCGGCAGATTCACGTTGGCGCTGGCGACCGCGTCGGCGACTTCGTTGATCCCGATACCCCGCGACGCGAGCGCCTGCGGATCGACCTGTATGCGCACCGCGTACTTCTGCGCGCCGTACACCTGCACCTGCGCCACCCCGCTGATCATCGAGATGCGCTCGCCGAGGTAGGTCTCGGCATACTCGTCAACCTGCGACAAAGGCAGCGTCGCCGAGCTGAGGCCCATGTACATGATCGCCCGGTCCGCCGGATTCACCTTTTGATACGACGGCGGCGACGGCATCCCCTGCGGCAGTTGCGATTGGGCCGTCGCGATCTTCGACTGGACGTCCTGCGCCGCCGCATCGATATTGCGGTTCAGCTCGAACTCCAGCGTGATACTCGTAAGCCCCAGCGTGTTGGTCGAGGTCATCTGCGCGAGTCCCGCAATCGTCGAGAACTCGCGCTCCAGCGGCGTCGCCACCGACGACGCCATCGTGTCGGGATTCGCCCCCGGCAGCGATGCCGACACCACGATCGTCGGCGAATCGACGTTCGGCAGGTCGCTCACCGGCAGCCCGCGATACGCCGCCAGGCCAAACAGGATGATCGCCACCGACAGCAGCGTCGTCATCACCGGCCGGCGGATAAATAGCTCGGCTAAATTCATGGCGTCGCGCCGCCGCTCGACCCGGCGCTGTCGAGCTCGCTCTTGATTCTCACCATCGCGCCCGGCATCAAGCGTAACTGGCCGTCGGTGACCACCGTTTCGCCCGCTTTGACCCCGCGCCCGATAATCGTCTCCGTTTCGAACACCGCGCCTGCGACCACCGGCCGCATCGCAACCTTCATATTGCGTCCGACCACGTACACGAACGTGCCTTCCTGACCGGTCTGGATCGCCTGCGATGGCACCAGCACCGCATGCGGAATCACCGCAAGCGTCAGCGTTGCATTAACGAATTGTCCCGGCCAGAGCCGCCGGTTCTCGTTTTGAAAAATACCCTTGAGCGCGATTGTCCCGGTCGTCTTATCCACCGAATTATCGACGAACGAAAGCACCCCGTGCTCCGCCTGTTGCGGATCGCCCGGAATCGTCGCGTCGACCTCGAGCGTCCGGCTTTCCATGCTGCGGCGAACTTGGCCCAGCTCTTTTTCGGGAATCGAAAAGTCCACGTAGATCGGCTGCACCTGCGCGATCGTGACGATCGAAGTGTCGGCGTCGGACTTGATCAGGTCCCCCGGATGGGCCTGCAGTTTGCCGGTTCGTCCATCCACCGGCGATCGGATCTGAGTGTATTGCAGATTCAGTTTCGCACTCTCGATCGCCGCGCGATCGGCCGCCACCGTCGCCTCCAGGCTCGCCGCGGTCGCGTTTGCGTCATCATGTTGCTGGCGCGAGCCGACCTCTTCCTTGAGCAGGAACGCGAAGCGTTGTTCGTTGATGCGCGCCTGCTTCGCGTTGGCCTGATCGCGCGCGAGGTTGGCCTCGGCCTGTGCCAGCGTGGCGGCAAATGGCCGCGGATCGATCACAAAGAGCAGTTGCCCCTTGATGACGAAATCGCCTTCCTTGAAATTGACCGTCTGCAAGTTGCCGCCGACCCGCGCCTTGATCGCGATCGTTGCGAAAGCCTCGACGGTGCCGATCTCGCGGAGCTGATTCGGCACGTCCCGAATCACCGCCTTCGCCGCAAGCACCGGCACCGGCGGCATCGCGCCGCTCGGCACTCCCTTATCGCCGCATCCCGCGATCCCAATCACCACGATTACCATCGCGACGAGCGTAATCGCGCCGCGACATTGCCCGACCATTGAGTGAACGCGTCGTCGCCCGCTGGCTAACTGAAGGGGGGACAACGCCGTCGTCATGGTAAACCATTTTAGCAACCGCGGCGGTCGTGGAACACTGCTGCGCCCCATCGCGAGACCGCCGTCGTGGCCGGCGTGGGACGTCCTTGGAGACCTTGTCGGCACCTTCCCCTTAGTGGAAGTCTGAAACCTCTTAGAGGTTTCAGAAAAACCATAGTCTTGCGCTCTTCAACAAACTTCCGATCCTCTGGTCCTTTGGTGATTCCGCGTCTGCGCGGAATCACCAAAGGACCGAAATTTGCCGCTCGCCTCTGACCGCTACGCGTCAGCTTTCGTGTGACGCTGTCGCGCGAGCGCATCGCGACCTTCTTTTCGGTGATAATCCAGATGGATCGGTTCGGTGTCCTTCGACGCGCCGTGATGGTGCTCTCGTGCGGGATGTTCCGCGATGCGACCGCTGACTCATCGCGACGGCTAAAGGCCTATCGCTGGTCTTGGTCGCAAATTCGAACACCGCAACTGCTCTGGGTCGCGCGCGGATGCTCTCTCGAATGTGTCACGTTCGTTCAGAACACTCGCACGATTTTGCTCCGATGCGCGACGCGCCCCGCCAATAATTCACCTCCGCTATTCCTGAACAATTGGTCTCCTGAATGGTCTCGCGCTTGCACTACCTTCCGGACCAGATGTTTGTACGAATCGAATTGGGCGCCGGGGCGCCCGCCGAACTGGTTCGTTTACTGCCGCTGCTTGGCCTCGAACCGCTTCTCCTGGAGCGCGCTCAGCCCGCGTCTCTCAAAAGGCCCGACTTCGCGATGTCCTCCAATCCTGCCACTGCATATGACTTCCTGCCTCACGCCGCCGCTTCCGACACCGACCTCATCAAGGCCCGACCGACCGCTTTACGCGTCGAGTTCGGCATCAGTGATGATGATCGTGCCGCCTCCGCCGACGTGATCACCATCGCGCTCATCGAGCGCGATTCCGCGCTTGAGCCCTTCGTCGGAAATACCGCCGCCGTCGATTTCGTTTGCGATAGCCCAATCGCCGCCGCCTGCTTCATTCTCTCGCGGGCACTTCGGCTGCCTTCCCCGCTGCTCACCTCCAATCCGCGCCTGTTCGGGTTAATCTGCGCCGCCGTTGCGATCGCGCACAGTCCCGCAGGTGTCCTCGTCGAGGGCGAGATTGGCGTGGGGAAGGAGTCCATTATCAAACTCATTCACGCCGCCAGTGCTGACCCGGGGAGCCTCCTTTACGCCGAATGTGCCGGCCTCGAAGCGGCCGCCGTCGCAGCCGAGATATCTCCGCTGCTGGCTCAGGAAGACAGTTCAGATCGCGACCATGCGCAACTCTCGGGCGGCTCGCACCACGGCAGGCACGACTTCGATGATTCCAATGACGCTGACCCCAGAGGTGACGCCGATAGTCTGGACGACCTTGGCAGTGCCGGCAATTTCGCCGACGACCCCATGCGTCCCGCAATTCCGTTGGGCAGGACGATATTCTTCAATCACCTGGGCGAGTTATCGCTCGCTGCGCAGCGCAATCTGCTTGAGCTGCTACGTACCGCCGACCGCCCGATTCGTCTGCTCGCGGCGTCCGTGCAGCCCTTGGCCGCGATGGTTGCGCGCGGTGAGTTCCGCGCCGAGTTGCACCAACTCTTCGATGCGACGCTCACCATCACCCCGTTGCGCAATCGTCCGGGCGACCTCCCGATGCTCGCTCGCCACATCTTGCGGATGCGCAATCCCGGCGTCACCCTCGACCCCGCCGCGATCCGCACGCTCGCGCGCTATCCGTTTCCCGGCAACCTCCGCGAGCTGACCAATTTCGTCACCCGCCTCGCCATAGTGCCCGCCGCCCAACCGCTGCATCTCTCTGGCAATGCCGTTGAAAACACGACGATTGGCCGCTCCGAAGTTATCCGCCAACTCGATCATCCGAGCCTCAGAATGCTCTGGCACTCGCGCCATCAGCGGGCCGCCGGCCTCCGAACATCGCCGCGTCTCCAACATCCTGAGAGAATCGCTCCGATCGAAACCAACCACGCAGTCGAGCAGGCCGAACGCACCGTCGTCACCCCTCAGTCGGGGCAGCCCGCAGCCGAGTCGCTACACTTGACGACTACCGACGCAGTTTCTCGCCAACGCCGCCCCCGCGGCGTTCCCAAATCTCGCGCCTAGCCCCGCAGTTATCGCCCGCTGACAACTCCTTCAAAAAGGAGTATAGTTCTACGATGAGCTTCGCTGTCCGTATGCTTTCCGAAGGGCATTCAATCCGGCAAATCCATCAACCTGACCTCCGGCCCCCGCCACGCAGCACAAAAAATGCTCTGTACATAACGAACCCAATTTTTCCCTGTGAATCCTTGAACAATGCCCGTTGCCGAATGCCCAAACAAGGCGCTATATGGTAGCTCGATCGGCGTTTGCGGGGTTGTTTCGTGAACCGGCGAACGCCAGTCAATCCGTACGCGGACAACGAATCGAGGAGATTTGACCATGAAAGCAGCAGTAATGGAGGCGGTCCGCAAACCGCTGGTCGTCAAAGACGTTCAGGATCCGAGCTGTCCCCCTAACGGCGTCATCATTCGCGCCGAAGCCGAGGGCGTCTGCCGTTCCGATTGGCACGCTTGGTCGGGCGACTGGTCCTGGATCGGTCTGGTTCCCGCCGCTGCCGCTCGTGATGGGCCATGAGTTCTGTGGTGTGGTCGAGGAAGTCGGCAAGGAGTCCCGCAACTTCAAAAAGGGCGACCGCGTACTGGTGCCGTTCAGTCAGGGCGACGGCGTCTGCGAATACTGCCGCAGCGGCCAATCGCACGTCTGCTCAAATCCGCAGTTGCCCGGCTTCTCCTACTGGGGTGGCTATGGCCATTACGTCGGCATCCCGAACGCCGACTCCAACCTCGTCCCGATGCCCGATGATGTCGGTTTCGAAGAGGGCGCCTCGATGGGCTGCCGCTTCATGACCTCCTATCACGGCGTGGTCGATCGCGCGCAGGTCCGGCCTGGCGAATGGGTCGCCGTCCACGGTTGCGGTGGTATCGGGCTTTCCGCGGTTCACGTCGCCGCCGCCATCGGCGCCAACGTCATCGCGGTTGACCTCGACGACGCCAAGCTCGAATTGGCCAAGAAAGTCGGCGCTCAGCACGTCATCAACGGCAAGAAGACTGACGCGGTAGCTGCGATCGTGGACCTCACCAAGGGCGGCGCCCACGTCGGCGTCGACGCGCTTGGCGTCAAGGCGACCTGCCAGAACTCGATTCTGTGCCTGCGCAAACAGGGTCGCTCGTTGCAGATCGGTCTCACCACCGCAGCCGAGAAGGGCGAGGTCTCGCTCCCGATCGATCGCATGGTCACGATGGAGTTGCAGCTCATCGCGTCGCTCGGCATGCCGGCGAGTCGCTATCCCTCGATGTTGCAAATGGTCAACGCCAAGAAGCTCAATCCGAAGTCGATGATCACCGAGACCCTCACCCTCGGCGGCGCGTCCGCGGTGCTCGAACAGATGACGACGTTCCAGAACGTCGGCGTCTCGATCATCAACAAGTACACCGCGTGATCAAGCCGGTGCCAAAGGAGCCGATCCGCGCTCGATAACATCGCAAGCGTACGCGAGGGCCCGGAATTCGGGCCCTCCGTCTTTTTCGGTAGTTAGGGCGCTTGTCGCAGCTAGTGCGGGTTGACTCGATGAAGTTGATTGCCATTGGGAAGAGACCGCGGCGAACGGAGCACTGACGCGCCATGAAAGCGATACTGTTCGACCACCCCGGCGACGAATCGGTTCTCAAGCTCGGCGATACGCCCGAACCGCATCCCGGTCCCGCAGACCTGCTCATCAAGGTGAAGTTTGCGGCGCTCAATCGCGCCGATCTTATGCAACGTCAGGGCTTCTATCCGCCACCGCCGGGAGCGTCGCCGATTCTCGGCCTTGAATGCGCGGGTGAGGTCACTGCGGTCGGTAGCGAGGTCTCCGGCTGGCGCATCGGTGATCGCGCGATGGCGTTGCTGCCCGGCGGCGGCTACGCCGAATTGGCGTCCGTGCATCATGGCTCCGCAATGCACGTACCGGATGCCCTCAACGACGCTGAAGCAGCCGCGTTCCCCGAAGTATTTCTCACCGCATTCCTCAATCTGTTCATGCTGGCCGGCGTCAAAGCGGGCGAGTCGGTGTTGATTCATGGCGGTGGCAGCGGCGTCGGTACTGCGTCGATTCAGTTGCTCGGACTGGCACATGCGCGATCGATCGTGACCGCGGGCTCCGACGCCAAATGCGAACGATGCCTGCGCTTCGGCGCCGACGTTGCGATCAATTACGCCGCCGGCCCATTTGCGCCGAAGGTGCGGACCGCCACTAACGGGCGCGGCGCCGACATTATCCTCGACAGTATCGGCGGCGCGTATCTTGGCCAGAACGTGGAAGCGCTGGCCAATGGCGGACGCCTGGTTTTGATCGGCTTGATGAAGGGCGCGAAGGCGGAACTCGACCTCGCCACCGTCCTCATGCGCCATTTACGGATCTATGGTTCGACGCTTCGCACCCGCCCGGCCTCAGAAAAGGCCGAAATCATAACGGCGTTCTTGGCGCGCTTCGGCGACGCCCTCACGGCTGGAAAATTGCGCCCGCCGCTCTATAAGACGCTTCCGCTCGCCGATGCTGCTCAAGGCCACCGGACGATGCAGAGCAGCGAACATTTTGGCAAAATTGTGCTTCAAGTCGCTTGACGGAAAAAACCGTCAATTGGCCGCAACCGGCCCACAAACGCGCAGCCTATCTAGCTCAAACATCGTATTCGGCGTAATTTCTTGAGCTGACGCCCCTTGGTGTTGGCGGTGGGTGTTGGAGGGTCGGAATGGCGAGGCTGAGGTCAACGCTGCCGTGGGGCATCATCTTCCGGATTGCTCTGCTGTTCCTGATCGCCTGGTGGATTGAGGATTGTTTCCTCTACTACATCGATTGGGACGAGTTCTTTTTAGTCCGGTTACTCGGGACCGCTCTTGCGGCTACTCACGTCAGTCAATTGCTCGCTTTCCTCGCTCAGTTCGCTGGCGATGTTGTGCACGGCATCGCGGCGTTCGCAGGCGCGACTTGCTCGCTGATTCAGTCCTCTTATGACGCGCTCCCCGAGAGTTGGCGCGTTCGCGCCCCACTGCGGTTTATCGCTTGGTGCGGCACCACCATCGTGGCGACCTTCGACTCGCCCGCCGCAACCGAGTTCTGGCTCGGCTTCAGATGGTTCCTGATGAAACTGTTCAAAGGCCTCTTCGCGCTTAACGGCGGCTTTTGGATCCACAACTCGATGCGCCGTTTGTCGGCGAGCCTTGTAGCCGTCTTCCGCTTTCCGGTGCGTTTCTATTCCGACCGCGTGGAGGAGACTGACCTGACCGACCTTCCGCCGCCAATTGAATCCGATCCGAACGAAGTTGCACCGCCGCGGACTAATCGAGATGGCCGCACCCGTCGGCGTGAATACGTGCAATTCTTCCAGGGACACATCGAACGCATCGGAATCATCCTGGCGGGCGGCGGCGCGAAGGGCGCCTATCAGGCCGGGGCGCTCAAGGCGATTCACGAATTCCTGCGCGACTACAACGCACTGCACAAAGTCAAAATGATTGCTGGTACGTCGATCGGCGCCTGGAATGCGATGTTCTGGCTCGGTGACATGATCGATTCCGAGGACCGCCATCAACCGGGGCTCGAGAGTTGGTGGAAGAATCTGAACTACCGTAAACTAGTCGAGTTCCCGTGGCTCTACATCCCGTTCTGGAGCGGATCGTTGCTGCGCTCGACGCCGTGGCGCGACTCCTTTCAGCAGCTCTTCCGCCGCAAGCTTGACGTCGCTTTAAGCGAAACTCCGCCGGTCCACTTCTACTTCACACGCGCCGATGTCGATGAAGGCACGTTGAAGTATGCAACCAACTGGACCCGCATCGGTGATCGCCTCGATAAAATAGGCAAAGACAAAGACGACGATTATCGCTTCTTCGATGTAATCGAGGCCGGGAACGACGCGCTGGAACGCACTGCCGATGCGGTCTTCGCCTCGATGAATCTGGGGCCGGTTTTTCCCTACTCAAAAGTCGGTGACACCGCCTTCGAGGACGGCGGGGTGCTCGAAAATCTCCCATTTAGATTTGGCGCTCCGATCGAAGACTGCGACCTGCTGTTCGTGCTGCCACTCGATACGACCTTTCAGCAGCATGACGTCCCCAAGCGAACGCTGATCAAGAGCGTGCAGCGGGTTGCTGACGTTCGTCGCGGCGTACTCGAGGCGTATGCGCTGAAAACCGCCGATACCATCAACCGCTTCGCCCAGCGTATGGAGCGGCTCGAATTCGGCATGACGACGATGGCAGCCTCGGCCCCACCCGACGGCGTCGCGGCCGAAGCTCTCGGCGGCGTGCGCGAGGAGATCGCGGAGTTTCATAGCGAGTACAAACTGCTCTACGTCTTTACGGTTTGTCCGTCGGGTAAGCTCGAACTCGGAACCTTCGATTTCTGGAAGCGGCGCGCCGTCCAGGACGCTTTCGACCTCATGTACCTGCAGACCAAACGCGAGTTGCAGAATCGGCTGTTCGAGGACGTCGAGCCCGAGGATCCTCACGTGGTCTTCATCGATGGCGAGGTGCCCGATGTCAACGCGCTGCCCAAACCGTTGCACAAGCGCCCCTCCGATTTATAGGTGAATCGCGTTAACCAGTACGCCATCAAATTCAGGGCCGAATTTTGATTTTGACCCATTCGGTCGATGCCTCTAATCAACGATCGGGAAGCTACGAGTCCCGATTTGAATCTGCCCATCAGAATGAAAGCCCGAAACGCGAGATTATGGTGCGGGTGAGGAGGTATATGGCCGCCGTCACGACGATCCCAATAGAAAGGGAAATCCAGAACGATAGCCCTATTCGGAGAAGCACCGGGATCAGTAGGAACATTGGTAGGCTGGGAATCACATACCAGCATGTCGCTTGTGCGTAACTCGCCAACCGGACCACATCGCCCGTATCACGCCAGAGCCAGATCATACTGAGAACGGATACGGGGGGTAGCGACGCGGCGAGAGCGCCCAGCGCAGCGTTACGCTTCGCGATCTCAGTGACGGCCGCGATGATCACTGCCGAGAGCAAGGTTCTTGTCAGTAGAAAACCCAAGGTTTCTCCCCTCCTGAGGGAATTGGCTATTTAGCGCCACTCGGCCGCCCCACTTATGCGGCAGTGCTCCGCGATGATAGATTAGCGCGGTCGCGGCAATCGTTACTTCCTTTACCCGTAAAATTTCCACGACGACGACGCTCGGATTCCACCCAAGAAACACCTCAAAGATGCGTCTCAATGATCTGGACTACGACCTGCCCGAGGAGCTGATTGCTCAGGAACCAATCGCGAACCGGACCGACGCCCGTATGCTGGTGCTGGATCGGCGCAGCGGCTCGATCGAGCATTCGCGCTTCTACAAACTTGCGCGGCTATCTGCGCGACGGCGACTCTGCTGGTGCTCAACGATACGCGGGTCTTCCCGGCGCGGCTGAAGACCCGCAAGGAGTCCGGTGGCAGCGTCGAATTGCTGTTGGTGCGTCCGGCCGAGACCCGCCGACGGCGCATGGATCGCTCTGGCGCGGACTCATCGGCCGTTGCGCGAAGGCCTGCGCCTGACGCTCGACAATGGCCGCACGCTGCGCGTCGTTGGACTATAGCCGGCCGGGACGGCCGCTCGTGACTAGCGAGGACGGCACGCCGATCGAGACGATGCTCGAGGAAGTCGGCGAGCCCGCGCTGCCGCATTACATCCGCCGTCCGCCGGGGCCCGAGGATCTCACCGAATATCAGACCGTCTATGCCGACAAGCCGGGGGCAGTCGCCGCGCCGACTGCCGGACTCCATTTCACCGACGACCTGCTCGACGAGCTGTCCGCCGCCGGAATCCGCAACACGCGCCTGACGCTTGCATATCGGTCCCGGCACCTTCGCTCCGCGTGCGCACACCCGACGTCGAGGGCCATTCGATGGAAGCCGAATGGTACACGATTCCGCCGGCTACGCTCGCCGCGATCGATTTCACCCGGCGCGTCGGCGGCCGCGTAATCACGGTCGGCACCAGCAGCACGCGTGCGCTCGAATCTTACGCCATCACCGGCGACACCGAGGGCTTCACCGGACTCTTCATTTTTCCCGGCTTCCGCTTCAAGCTGATCGACGCGATGGTGACGAATTTCCACATGCCGCGCACCACGGTACTGGCGCTGGTGATGGCGCTGGCCGGTCGCGACCATATTCTCGCCGCCTATCGCGACGCGATTCGCCATCGCTATCGTTTTCTCAGCTACGGCGACGCTATGCTGATCATCTGATGGACGCGCCGCTCACCTTCGAAATCCGCGCGACCGATGGCGACGCCCGCATGGGCCGTCTGATGACGCCCCACGGCGAGATCGCCACGCCATGCTTCATGCCGGTTGGCACCGGCGCCGCGGTCAAGGCGATGGCGCCCGATGAGTTGTGGGGCATGGGCTATCGCCTCGTGCTCGCGAACGCCTACCATCTCGCGGTGCGTCCCGGTCCTGAATTAGTGCATCAGATGGGCGGGATCGCGCGTTTCATGGGCTTTCGCGGCGCAATCCTGACCGATTCGGGCGGCTTTCAGGCGATGAGTCTGGCCAAGATCAATTCAATCGACGAAGACGGCATCCGCTTCCGATCGCATCTCGATGGCGCGCCGCTCGTGCTGACGCCCGAAAGCGCGATCGAAATTCAGCAGACGCTCGGCACTGACATCATGATGGCGCTCGACGAATGCACGCCATTTCCCGCCGATCGTGCCGCGCGCGCAGTCGTCACTCGAACTGACGGCGCGGTGGGCCGAGCGTTGCATCCGCGCGCGCACGAGCACCACGCAGGCGCTGTTCGGAATCGTGCAGGGCAGCGTTTATCCCGACCTGCGGCGGATGAGTGCCGCGCAAATCACCGCGCTGCCGTTCGACGGCTATGCGACCGGCGGGCTCTCGGTCGGCGAGCCGAAACCTGCGATGCGCGAGATGGCGGCGTTGTCGGCGTCGCTGTTGCCGCGCGAGCGGCCGCACTATCTGATGGGCGTCGGCACGCCGCAGGATCTGCTCGCGGGCGTCGGCATGGGTTACGACATGTTCGATTGCGTGCTGCCGACCCGCAACGCCCGCAACGGCGGCGCCTTTACCAGCGAGGGGCGCCTGGCAATCAAGCGCGCCGCCTATGTGCGCGACGAGCGCCCGCTCGATCCGCGCTGCGATTGCCGCTGTTGCACGACCTTCTCGCGCGCCTACTTGCGCCACCTCCATCAGTCGGGCGAAATACTGGCGGCGCGGGCGCTGACCGAGCACAATCTCTACTTCTATGCCCGCTTGATGCGTGAGGCTCAGGCTGCGATCGCGTCCGGAACTTACCGGACGTTCGCGGCGTACGTTACGAATATGATCGACGACGGCGAACGCGCCGAAATGGAAAATAAAGCAGATGTGGTTTGAAGCTATCGCCTGGGCCGACGCGGCCGCACCCAGTGCCGCCCCCGCGGCCGCCAGTCCGCAGGGTTTTCTCGACCAGATGCTGGCCAATCCGATGGTCCCGCTGGTGATGGTGGTCGCGGTCTTTTACTTCATCATCATTCGTCCGCAATCGCAGCGCTCCTCCGAGCATCAGAAGCTGATCAAGGGGCTCAAGCGCAACGACGAAGTCGTGACCAACGGCGGGATCATCGGCCGCGTCGCCGAGATCAGCGACAATCTCGTCACGCTGGAAATCGCGCCGAATGTCCGCGTGCGGGTCGAGCGCGGCCGAAATCAAGGGACTTTCGACTTACGGCAAAGGCTCCATCGAAAAAGGATAAAGGCGACTAGCGGTCGCCAGGCGCCTCTTCGTCAACGGGAGATATCGTGGAAGCATCAAGTCAAAATCCGATTCCGATCGCGGTGCTGCTGACGCTCGCCGCGATTTTTCTCTACCTCCATTTCAGCAACGGCAGCGGCTTCATGCGCCTGATGCTGGCGGCGGCGCTGGTGGTGGCGAGCGTGATCCTGCTGCTGCCGAGCTTTCAAGCTGCCGCTGCCCGCCTATTTCGACACCATGCCGAAAATCCAGCTTGGGACTGGATCTGCAGGGCGGGACCCATCTGCTGCTCGAGGTGAAGCTGCAGGACGCCGTCAACAACGCACTCAAGCGCCGCGGCGACGATTTGTCGCATGCGATGACCGACAGCAAGCTCGACGCCGCCGACGATTTCGCAGAATCCCGACGGTAGCGTGGTGGTGAAGCTGAAGAATCCGGCCGGACCGCACGCCGTTCTTGAGCCTGATCGATAAATCGTTTCCCGACATCGTGCTCGCCAGCGCCGAGGATGCAGGCGACGGGGCGTACAGCCTGAGCTTCAAGGAGCGCGACGCGATCCAATTGCGCAACAACGCGATGGACCAGGCGCTCGAGACCATCCGCAATCGAATCGATCAACTTGGAGTGCGCGAAACCGTCGTGCAGAAGGAAGGCGACAACGACATCCTGGTGCAATTGCCGGGAATCCAGGATCCCGAACGCGCCAAGGAATTGATCGGCAAGACGGCGGTCCTCGAATTCAAGTTTCTCGACGATAAGAACAACGTCGCGGACGCAATGAAGAACGGGCCGCCGCTCCGGTGACGAAGTGCTTTCCGGTCCTGCCCAGGCCGGCGGGTCGCAGCCCTACCTGGTCGAATCGAACGTCCTCATGACCGGTGACGTCGTGACCGATGCGCGCGTGCGTCCCGGCACCCGCCTCGAAGGTCCCTACGTCGAGGTCAAGCTCGATCAGCGCGGCGCCGACGCCTTTGCGACGATCACCGCCGACAACGTCGGGCGCCATCTCGCGATCGTGCTCGATAACACGGTCTACTCGGCGCCCGTCATCAAGGAACCGATTCCCGGCGGCGACGTGCAAATCACCGGCAGCTTCTCCTTCGAGGAGGCCCACGAACTGGCGATCGTGCTGCGCTCCGGCGCGCTGCCGGCGCCGGTCGAAATTATCGAGGAGCGCACCGTTGGCCCGTCGCTCGGGCGCGATTCGATTCGCCAGGGCGAGCTGTCGTTCATCGTCGGCGCGATCGCCGTGCTCGCCTTCATGGCGTTCTACTACAACGGCGCTGGCGTGCTCGCCGATTTCGGCCTGACGCTGAACATCCTGCTGCTGGTATGCGTGATGGCGGCGCTGCAGGCCACGCTGACGCTGCCGGGTATCGCGGGAATCGTGCTGACGCTCGGAATGTCCGTGGACGCGAACGTGCTGGTCAACGAGCGGATGCGCGAGGAGTTGCGCGCCGGCAAATCGCCGCGCGAGGCCGTGAAGGTCGGCTACGAACGTGCCTGGTCGGCGATCCGCGACTCGAACATCTCGACTTTCGTGGCCGGCCTGATTCTGTTTCAGTTCGGCACCGGCCCGGTTAAGGGATTCGCCGTGACCCTGTGTGTCGGCGTGCTGACCGGAGTGTTTTCGTGCTTCGTGGTGACCCGTGCCTGGTACGACTACAAAATCTCGATGCGCCGTCTGAACGCTATTAGCGTTTAGGCACGAAACGAGGTGGATTCAGAGCTTATCTGCTGGCTTGGTGACGGGGAGTGAACGGGTCCCGCGAGTAGCGAACTAGACAATGTTCGGTAACTTTCGTAGCGCTTATCAACAGGATTTGTCACAATGCGTTGACTTGCCCGGAGGGGCCGTACTAGAAATGCGCGTCCGCGATTCGCAATATTTCGTGCCCGGCGGCGATGAGCCGACAAGGATGATGGCCGACAAGTACGATATCCTGCTCAACTCGCGTGAGGTTGCATTCCTGCTGGACCTCAGCCCGGACACCGTCAACGAATTTGCGCGCCGCAACATTCTCCCGGCCTTCAAGAAGGGCCGGCAATGGCGCTTTCGCAAGCGCGACATCGCTTCGTTCAAGAGACACATGCGCGGCGTTAATGCAGCCGCGTGACTCGCAAGTTGAGGGGTGGCCTGTGGCAGTGGATTTTTTCTGCGACTCGGCCCGAAGCTCGCTCGCATTCGGTGGGAATGGTGTGAATTGATGGCCGAACCGCACGAAAGCCGCGTTTATTCCGATCTCGCCCACCTCTATGACCACGTCTTTGGCCGCGTCTTCGTGGACCACGAGCATGAGGTGATCGAAGACCTGGGGTTTCGACCGGGACAGCGCGCCCTGGAGGTCGGGGTCGGCACCGGAATTTCGCTCGACGCGTACCCGCCGTACGTTCATTTGACCGGGATCGATCCTTCGACCAGCATGCTCGCGCACGCCGTGGCCAAGACTCGCGAGAACAAATGGAACCACATCGATTTGCAAGCCGGTGATGCGCAGGCGCTGGAGTTCGCCGACAACAGCTTCGACTGGGTGCTCACCTTTCACGTCATGACCGTGGTGCCCGATCCGCGCCGCATGATGTCCGAGATGATCCGGGTGTGCAAGCCGGGCGGCCGCATCGTCGTCGTCACCCATTTTGCCAGCACCAATCCGCTCCTCTATGCTTTCGGCCGCGCGGTCAACCCGCTCGCAAAGAGGCTCGGTTGGACCACTCGACTGCGCGCGAACGACGTCCTCGATGGACTGCCCGTCACCGTCGAGCGCAATTCGCGCTTCTCGCCGATCTCGGTCCACTATTGCGTCATCGCTCGCAAAGAAGCATAGCGCACGACCCTTTTTGTCCTTCGGAACGCCATGAGGAAGCTCGGCCTCGCAGGTCTACTGGTCGCGATCCTGCTGCCTGTCGCCGCCGCCTTTCCGTATGAATCCATGCCGATTACCAACGGCGGCACCGTGACCGGCGTCGTCAAATTCGACGGTGTCGCGCCGGCGCCTTCGCTTGTCGCAATCGGCAAAGACAAGGATGTGTGCGGCGTCCATCCAATCCTCAATGAGTCGCTCGCGGTCGGCCGCGATGGTGGTATCCGCAACGCCGTGGTGACGATCACCGACATTGCCAGCGGCGCGCCGCTCAAGGCTGAGAGCGCCGTGATCTTCGATCAGAAGGGTTGCGAATATCAGCCGCACGTAATCGCATTTCCAGCGGGGAGCACCGTCAAGGTACTCAACTCCGACGGCATCTTGCATAGCGTCCACACCGAATCGACGATCAATCCGGTCGTTGACATGGCACAGCCGGGGTTCAAGAAATCAATCAGTGTGACGATCGCAAAACCCGAGGCCATTCGCGTCACCTGCGACGCGCACAACTGGATGGAGGGATGGTGGTACGTCGTCGGTAATCCGTATTACGCGGTTACCGATGCGAGCGGCTGCTTCTCCATCGCGAACGTGCCGCCGGGAACCTATACGCTGCAGGTATGGCAGGAAAAGCTCGGCACGATGACGCGCAGAGTCACAGTGGCGGCTGGCAAATCGACCGCTGCCGACTTTTCGATGAAGCCCAAGAAGCAATTAGAATTGCGCCGATGATCAAACGCTTCGACCGCCTCGACGTCGCGACCTCGGACCTTGCCGACGCGGCCGCCAGATACGAACGCAACTTCGGTTTTGCGGTGCGACGCGAAACGGAATCCGATACCGCTATCGTGAGCGTCGGCGACGCCGAGATTCGCTTGCGCGCGGACGCCATCGCCGCCAGCTTCATCGCGGCGAACGGCGAAGGCTTAGCCGCCGTATGGCTCGAGGCTGACGACGTCGATGAGGTCGGCGCTGCGCTGGATCGTGCATCGCTCGCCCATCGTCCGATCCGTCACGAGGGCGATCGGCGCATCCTCGAAGTTGACCCCAAGGCGGCCAACCTGGTGCCGCTCTTCATTTTCGACCGCCGCATTTAGCCGCCTCCGCTTCATCGGACATCTGCGATCCTGCGCGCGTTTCCGTAAACGAAACCGCGTGATTTCTGCTGGCGAGCGAAATACGCGATTGCCGAGGTTTATCTCAAGGTCTAATCTCAGATCATGCGTCGTATCGGTTTGCTGATGGGTTTTCTCGGCACGCTGCGCGCGGAATCTTCGCTCCCGACGTACCGGCTGCACTTGTTGAATTTAGGCGGCGCTGCCGGCCTTCTCTTCATCCTGACGCTGGTCTCATCCGGATGTGCGGATTTGTCACGGCGGAATTCTGAGCTCACCTACGGCAACGCCTCCGATTACACCGCCTATAGCTACAACGATCCGAATGCTTTCGGGCCCTATGATCCGCTGCTCTACGGCTACTGGTATCCGCAGCCGTACTACTATTATCGGAATTACGCGGGCGATAATGACCACGATTGCGATGATGGCTACTGCGGCCCACACCGCAGCCATCGGCCCTCGCCGATCGTTCCGCGTCCATTGGCCGCACCTCGACCGCTGACCGCGACACGGGACGCCGAGGGCGTCCGCACCGCCGGTGTTAACGGAAGCGGATTCCATAGCGGTGGCGCCGCCGCATTCGGCGGCCATGGATCGTCCCATCGCTGATCGATGAAAGGGTAGGGCGCTGCCTAGACTTCAGAACTGAAGGCCGCTCGGACGGCCGCTTCAAGCTGGCGGGTAAGTTCGGCGCGGTCTGCGCTTCTGAGTCCGCTTGTCGGAATCGGCGCGCCGAGCTTCATCCGCATGCGCTGCCCCGGAACGACGAACTTTGCTCCGCGCGGCATCATCTTCGGCGTCCCGCTGATCGCCATCGGCACGCACGGCAGCTTGTTCAGGATCGCGAGCCACGCGGCGCCGTCGCTGAACTCATGGACGCGATTGTCGTTGAACCGATGGCCCTCGGCGAAAACGCAGATCGAATAGCCGTGACGTATCACTTCGCGCGCCCGGCGAATCGCCTTGCCGCCCGCCTCGCGGTCAATCACGATATTTTCCGACTTGTGCAATATGAACCCGATCAGCGGAATCTTCAGCAGCTCTTTTTTCGCTACGAAGCGCACCTCGCCCGGCAGCATCAGAATTGAAGCGAGGATGTCGAACAGGCTCTGATGGTTCGAAACAATAACGCACGGGCCGATTCCGCGCAGATTTTCGAGCCCTTCCATCTCGACCCGCACGCCGCAGGTGCGGATGATGCACCAGCTCCAGGCGCGGATGATCGGCGTTGCTGCATGGCCGTTGGCGAAGAGCGATCCGAGCGCCGACGGTGGCGCAAAGATAACCGTGTAGATTAACGACAGGAAGGTCGCGACGATGCCCCATAACGACCGGAGGATGCCAATTCGGGGGCGCAGTGTAATCTCTGGGGCGGAGGCGTTTTCTTCCATCTGGGAGGGTATGCGCGCGTAATCGTTGGTGCACCAGCCTCGATTTAGCTACTGGTTCGACTGCCCCGGCGCAAGCCCAACCCAGTGCTCCCGACGACGCCTCAATATGCTGGATAAGGGAGAACCCGGCCTCGAAGCTTCAGCTGACTCGCTGATGTGCCTGTGGTGTTCCCTGACGCGCAGACCCCGACGACGCCGCACCGGCCTTTCGCACCAGCGGCACGATCGCGGCTGCAGCCGCCAGCAGAATCAGAATCGCCTGCCCGGCGATAGTCTGAATGGTCGGGAAAAATCCGATCATCGGCAGTGTCGGTAGATGGTTGATGAACGTCGCTCCGACCACGCCCGATTCCTGAAAGCTCGCGATCCCCTGGCCGACAAAAACCACTGCGAGCGCATACAGCAGGACTGAGGTCGTCGTAAAGAAGGCGCCAATCGGGATACGGCTGATTAGGTTGCGTAGGAAGATAAAAACCACCGCAAGTCCGATCGCCCCCGCAACTACCCCAGCCATCACTGCATGCTGCTCCGCGCGCTCCGTCGCGCCCGCGATCAGCGCCTGAAAAAATACGATGGTCTCGGCGCCCTCGCGCATCACCGCGAGGAATGCCGTGAGACCGAGCGCTATCGAGGGTCCCTTACTGCGCTTCGCCGCATCGATCTGGGCCTTTATGAAACTATTCCACTGCTGCGCCTGGCCCTTCGCAGTCAGCCATGAGCTGACATAAAACAGCGTCGCGGCCGCAGTCAGTTGGAAAATACCCTCGAGCGTGTCGCTCGTGTTGTCGCCAATAAAATGATTCACCGCCCACGCCAGCACGAGACTGACGCCAATCGCCAGCAATCCGCCCGCATAGATGTCGCGCGTGCGCGAATCCTGTCCGGCTTCATGCGTACTTGCCACCAGCGCCAGAATCACGAGGAGCGCCTCGAAGCCCTCACGCAGGAGTATCCCGCTTGAATAGAGAAAATACGGGATGACGGTGGAAGTGGTTTCCATCTGCTAGCTGTCCAACACTCCGGTCCAATCGCCAGTTCTAATTGAGAATGATTCTCAGTTTTAAGATTAGACCGGACACCCCAAAAATGTCAAGACCAGGCGAGCGCAGTGGAGCCGATCTGACAAGACTCTGTGAGCTGCGTGTCTGTGCCAGGTGCGCAAAAATTGGGACTCTTACACTTCACCGTCAGGCGTTAACCGACTAGTTTGGGCGACCCCGAATCGCGTTTTCTAAAAGAGGAGAGGTTACCCTTGCCGCCTATTTGGGCAGGGTGTAACTTCGAATACTGAAGCGAGGTGGCGATGCGCGCCCCCGCTTCGTCGCCTTTCTGGGAGCCGCAATTTTGCTCATAGCGGTCGCAGCCAACTGGATCGGCTTTGTATACGAATTTTTGTGGAGGGCGTGGATGAGCATCGGGACAGTCGGGGTTATTGGAGCAGGGCAGATGGGGGCGGGCGTCGCGCAGGTCGCGGCACAGGCTGGCGTTAAAGTACTGCTCAACGATATTTCAGAAGATTTCGTCGCCCATGGGCTCGAAAGCGTGGGGCGCAACCTCGACCGCATGATTCAGCGCGGCCGCTTCAAGCCCGACGAACGCGATCGCATAATGCGGCGGATCGATACGACGGCCAAGCTCGAAGATCTCAAGGACACCGATTTCGTAATCGAGGCGGTGGTCGAAAACGAGGATGCCAAGATCGCGCTCTTTCAGAAACTCGACAAGGTCTGCCCGCCGCATGTAATTTTCGCGTCCAACACCTCGTCGATTTCGATTACCCGGATGGGGGCGCGCACCACTCGCGCCGATCGCTTTATCGGGATGCACTTTATGAACCCGGTGCCCGCGATGCGCCTGGTCGAAATTATCCGCGGCCTGGCGACTTCGCAGGAAACCTTCGAGGCGACGCGGACGTTGGCCGAGCGGCTCGGCAAGAACACGATGACGGCCGAGGATTTCCCCGGCTTTATCGTCAATCGAATCCTGCTGCCGATGATCAACGAAGGCATCTATACGCTCTATGAGGGCGTCGGCGGAGTCACCGATATCGATACCGCGATGAAGCTCGGCACGAACCAGCCGATGGGCCCGCTCGAACTCGCCGACCTGATCGGCCTCGACACGTGCCTCGCGATCATGGAGGTGATGCATCGAGTGTTCGGCGACGACAAGTATCGGCCCTGCCCGCTGCTCAAGAAGTACGTTGACGCCGGCTATCTGGGACGCAAGGCCGGCCGTGGCTTTTACATTTACGACGCGCAGGGAAATCCGACGCCGCCTGCCGCGCACGGCCGGTAGCACCTATCGGCGGCGCGTCATGGCCATCACCAAGGAGGGACTCAAATGGCGGTACATGCGTACATCCTGATTGACACTTCTCCCGGTAAGGCCAAGGAAGTGGCGTTGAAATTGCGCCAGGTGCCGGGTGTATCGGCCGCCCATTCGGTGACCGGTCCGCACGATATCATCGCGGAAATTGCAGCGCCCGACGTCTCGGCGCTGGGCGAGCTGATCGTGCAGAAGATCCAGAGCGTCGTCGGCGTCAATCGCAGCCTGACTTCGATCGTCGCGGACTAAGCGCGATTGATCTTGCGTCGGGCGAGTCGAGGTTGAATTCATGGCATTCATCGCAAGCGTGGAGATTCGAGGCGGGGAGCGGAGTTTAGACGCCAATGGCTGAATTACCGGTCGTCAAGCGGCTGCGCAAAGAGGTCGAAACGCTCAAGCGCGAACTCAACGTCGAGCTGCCCAAAGAGCTCGAACGAGCGCGCGCTCACGGCGACCTCTCGGAGAACGCCGAATGGGCGATGGCCAAGCAGCGTCAGGAATTTCTGCGCGCGCGGCTCAACAACCTCGAGGCCCGGGTCGCCGAACTCTCGATGATCAATATTGAATCGATCCCGCGCGATACCGTTGGGCTCGGCAGCAAAGTCGAACTCGAAGACCTCGACGAGGGCGGGCTGGCCGAATACGAAATCGTCGTGCCCGAGGAAGTTGACGGCGCGCAGAACCGCATCTCGTTGTCGTCACCGCTGGGCAAGGCGCTGATCGGCAAGGCCAGCGACGACGATATCGAAGTGCAGACGCCCAAAGGTAAGCGCGCGTACCTGGTGCGCAAGCTGGTGACGATTCACACCCTGCTCGCGGCCGAGAACGGCACCAACGAGAGTTGAGCGCGCCGGACGCCCCGATCAGGTCTTCGACTTGCGAGACGGAAGGTCGTTGAGCGATCGAAGCGATTGAGCAATTGTCCGATCGGCTCGCAAAACGGCGCTCGATGTTCCGCGGAGAACGCGGGTCCCTATCCCTCGGTCAACGAATTCAGTTCACCGACCGCCTCGGCGTAATCCTCCATGAACTCGGTCACCACCGCGCGCGTTGACTTTACGCTGTCGGTCAACCCCACGCATTGGCCGACCCAATAAGTCACGAGTTCGCGGGCCTTTTTATTGCCTCTTTCGGCGGCGCTGAGCGCGAGTCTCAGGGCCGGTTCGCTGAGCAAGGTTTGATATGGCATCGGCAGCGGTCCCGGACTCTCGGGGCCTTCCCACGCCTCGGTCCACGCCGACTTAAGTTGGCGCGAGAATTTCCCGGTGCGGCATTTCGACCTCACCGTATCGCGCGAGGTCGCCGCAAGCATCTTGTCGCGGATGATCTCGGAAACGTCCGACTCCGCCGTCGTGAGCCATACCGATCCGGTCCACGCGCCCGCCGCCCCCAACGCCATGCACGCGGCCATCTGCCGCCCCGTCGCGATACCGCCTGCCGCCAGCACCGGCACGTTGCGTATCGGTTTGATGGCGCGCAACACCTCGGGAATCAGCACCAGCGTCGAGACCTCGCTGCAATGACCGCCGGCTTCCCACCCCTCCGCGATTATGATGTCCACGCCGGCCTGCACCTGGCGAATCGCATGCTCCTTCGCGCCGATCAGCGCGGCGACCGGCACTCCGTGTTGACGACCCATCTCGAGCATCGACTTCGGCGGTACGCCGAGCGCGTTGGCAATCAGCTTTATCGGATGCCGAAACGAGACCTTCAGCAGCTCCAGCACCGCGTCTTCCTGCAGGTTCAAGCGACCCGGCCGCTCGCCGCGTTCATTGGGTTCCGCTTCACGATGGGGCGGCGGCTCTACCTCGTACTTGATCAGTAGCTCGCGCACGAAATCCCGATGCCGTTGTGGGATGCGCTCCGCGAGCGCCGCCATTCCCAGCGACTTTTCACCTTTGGTCGCGATATTTTCGGGAATCAGTACGTCAACGCCGTAAGGCTTGCCACCGATATTATCGTCGAGCCATTTCAGCTCCTGCTCGAGCGAGTCCGGCGAAAAGCCCGTCGCGCCCAGTACGCCGAAGCCGCCCGCGCGGCTCACCGCCGCGACCACGTTGCGACAATGGCTGAACGCAAACAGCGGAAACTCGATGCCCAGCGTTTCACACAACACGGACTTCATCGCTTTCCTCCGTGGCCTCGCGAGCGTCCCGGATCATCTATGGCAATCGCGGTTCGCAGCTCGCTTCCTCGCGCTATCAGATGAGCACCTCGGTCTTGCGCAACTGCTCGATGCGATCACTGGTGAACCCCAACAGAGATTTGAGCACATCCTCCGTGTCGGCCCCGCGCATCGGCGCGGCCTTGCGCACCGCACATGGCGTCCCCGACATCTTCCATGGAATGCCCGCATGGACCCGCTTGCCGACCTCCGGATGTTCGAGCTGCACCAGGTAACCCCGTTTGGTGAGATGCGGATCTTCCGCGAGGTCCTTGTTGCCCATCGACGGAAACGCCGCGACGCCCACCGCCTGCAGGATTCGCGTGCTTTCCCACCGATCGCGCCCCTTGGTCCACGCCGTGATGATTTCGTCGAGCGCCGTCTCGTTCTTTTTGCGCAGCGCCGCCGTCTTGAATCGCGCATCGCCCGCGAGCTGCGGCTGCCCAATCGCCCCGCACAGCGCGCCCCATTCGTCCTCGGTGCCGACCGCGATCGACACCCACTTCTCGTCGTCGCCCGCCGCCTTGTAGCAATCGTGCGGCGCCATCACGACGTCGTGATTCCCGTGGCGTTCCGGCTCGCGCTTCGCCAGATCATATTGCAATAGGCCCTCCGGCATCAGCACCAGCGCGGTTTCGAGTTGCGATTGATCGATATACTGGCCCTCGCCGGTCATCGCCCGATGCGTCAGCGCCGTCATGATCGCGAACGCCCCGAAAATCCCCGCGTTCGGATCCGCGTACGACACCCCGATCTCGCCCGGGTCGCCGCCTTCGTAACCGGTCGCGAAAAACATCCCGCATGCCGCCGACGCCGGTGGCCCGTAACCGACGAAACCCTTGTACGGCCCCGTCTGCCCGTAACCCGACATCGAAATCATGATGACGTCCGGCTTGACCGTGCGCAGTCTGTCGTAACCGAGGCCGAGCTTGTCCATAACGCCCGCCGCGTAATTGTCCGCGACGATATCCGCATGCTTCGCCAGTGCGAGCGCGATCTCGATCGCCTCGGGCTTGGTCAGGTTCAGCGTGATCGCCTTTTTGCCCTGGTTGTATTGATTGAAGTACCCCGCGCGATTCGGCCCCGCGACGTCGTCGGCGAACGGCGGTATCAGCCGCGTGACGCATGCCGGCCGCGCCGTAGTCTCGACGCGAATTACTTCGGCGCCGAGATGCGCCAGTTGCATCGTGCAGAACGGCCCCGCCCATGCCCACGTGAAATCGAGCACCCGAATTCCCGCCAGCGGAAGATTAGCCTGATTATCAGCCATGATGATTTCCCTCTGATTCCTAGGCGACGCCCGCCTTGTGCAGTTCGCTCAGGCGATCGCGCGCGATGCCATACTCGCCGCAAAAGACTTCCTCGCTATGCTCTCCGAGCCGCGGCGCCGGCCGCCGCAGCGACCATTGCGTGCGATTGTAGATCGATGGCATTCCCGGCACCTTGACCTTGCCGACCCCCGGCTGATCGACCGATACGAAGAAGTTGCGCTCCGCCAGATGCTCGCTCTCGTACAGGTCGCGCATCGTGTTGATCGGCGCGAACGGAATCCGCCGCTTTTGCGCCTCGACGTACAGGTCCTGCACCTTCCAGGTGCTCAGCCACTCGCTCATCAAGGCCTTCAGTGCGTCCTGATTCTGCCCCCGCGAGATCCGATCCTTGAACAGGTCTTCCTGCGCCCACTCCGGATTCCCCATCAATTCGACCAGCCGCTTCCACTGCTCTTCTTCGACCGCCAGCGCGAAAATCTTGCCGTCGGCGCAGTCAGCGATAAACCACGGCCCCAACAGCCGCGACCCCAGCCGCGAGGTCTCCCGATGCGCATACGTCCAATGCATCAGGTTCATCTCGAGCATCGCCGCGATACATTCCTGCTCCGAAACGTCGATCGCCTGGCCCTTACCGGTCTTGAGCCGGTTCAGATACGCCGCCAGCGTGACCGTCGCCGCATGGATTCCGCCCTGGAAATCGCCCTGCGAGCCGAAACACTTGAGCGGCGGCTGCTCGGGGTAGGGCGACGCACCCGGGCTCAGATACGCCCAGCCGCCCGCGTTCGCCACCGTCAATTCATAGCCGCGCCAATCTGCATAAGGTCCGGTATCGCCGAAGATCGAAATCGACGTGACGATCAATTTCGGATGAGCCGCGCACAGCGCCGCGCTGTCGAGTCCCTGCGCCGCGCGCTCGGCCGGCGGCACGTTATGAATCAGCACGTCCGCATCGGCCAGCAGCTTCGCCAACAGTTCGCGCCCGTCGGGACGCGTCAGGTCAGCGACCACGCCGCGCTTGTTGGTATTAAGGTAGATAAAGATGCCGCTCTTTTCCGGGTCCTCTTTATCTTCCGGATACGGCCCGCGACGCCGCGCCAAATCGCCCCCGGGCGGCTCGACCTTGATCACTTCGGCGCCGATATCGGCGAGCATCTTGGCCCCAAACGCGGCGGAAATTCCCTGGCCGCACTCGACCACCTTGATCGCGCTGAACGGCGTTTTTGCGTTCTTGTCCACGCTCTCTCGAACCTCTTGTGAATTTATCGGCCGCGACGGCCAAGCTGTCCCCATAGCGCCTTCACGACCACCAACGCAAATCTATCCCACCCGCGCCGCCCCACGAAAACTGGCGTAGTGCCTCAGTTTGGTCATTTTGGAGGAATATGAATGAGGCGGAACATCATCATCAAGAACGTAACGACCAGTCCGATCAAGATTGGCGCCCAAAGGACAGCGGCTAGCATGATCGCGTGACGCGTGGCGTAACTCTTCATGAATCTGTGCGGCGCCGAGCGTCCATCAAAAAAGCTCCAGCCTAGGGAAAATACGACGACCACGAAAATCACGATAAGATTCCTAAGGTTGAATAGCATCTTCCATCTCTCCGGTCCCGCAAGTCCGATAACTGCCAAGACCAACAGCAACGACAATAAGCGAACCGGCCAACCAAATGTGCCCCTGACCCTATTTTCTTTGAGCTGAATCACTTAACTTCCCATTCGTGCGCAGTCGCAGAAAAGCACTTGCTCCGATACCGGCCGCATCGCGGCCGCATTCGTCCGAACATCGCTCGCCGCCAAGCCCAATGGGAAGTCTGAAACCTGATCACTAGGCGAGCTTGCGAGCCGAGCTAACGAGCTCTGTGAGCTGCGCGAGGTGCGCAAAAATTAGACTCTTTGAGATTTCAGTTTCTTAAATTCCCCCAGTTTTGTACTCCTTCACCAATGCTCTTATATTGTCTTGTGCGTGCCCGGCGAATTCTCCCTTGGAGCATCCGATGGCCAAGATTCTCGTCCTCCAACATCATCCCGCGGAAAACCTCGGCGCGATCGCCGACGCCCTCGAAGGTGCCGCCCTCGCATGGCAATACATCCGCGTGTTCGACGGCCATCCCATCCCCACGGACGTCAAGGGTCTCGGCGGTCTCATTGTGATGGGCGGTGCCGAGACCGTCTATCAGCTCGATCGGTATCCCTACCTGCGCGACGAGATCGCATTGATTGAGAGCGCGCTCAAGGCCGACAAGCCCATCCTCGGCGTCTGTCTCGGCAGTCAGCTCCTCGCCGCGACCCTCGGCGCCGAGGTCCGGCGGGCCGAGCAGCGCGAAATCGGATGGTATCCCGTGCGCCTCGCCGACGCCGCCAGAAATGACCGGCTGATGCGCGGATTGCCCGGCGAGTTCGTCGCTGCCCATTGGCATAGCGACGTCTTCGATCTCCCGCGCGACGCCGTTGCACTCGCGTCCTCCGCAAAGACTCCGGTTCAAGCCTACCGATACGGCGCCAACGCCTACGGGATCCTCTTTCATGCCGAGATGACCCGTGAAATCCTGACCGCACTGGTCGGCGAATTCGGCGAAGGACTCAAGCGCGTCGGCCTCGACGGCGATGCGATCCTGGTCGAAGCCGAACGACACCTGCCCGCGCTTGGACGCATCGGCGACACCATCTTCGGCCGCTGGGCCTCCCCCATCCAAGGCACCTGACCCCCTGCGCACGCGCAGACCCAGTGGGCAAAAGTGGGCAAACCATTGGTGGAGGAGCGCAAAACTATAGCCTTTACTGAAACCTCATAAGGTTTCAGACTTCCCGTTTCTAAAGATGCATCGATGTTCTGTAAGAAACGCCAACATTTTGTAAAGATGCCGAACCCTTTGTAAGATTCGTCGATATATGGCGTCTCATCGCGAGCAAGCCGAGCTGGTCGCTATCTACAACAACCTCGATGTAATGTTGCTAAACATGGCGCGGGATTTCCTCCGCGACGCAGGAATCGAGGCTTACATCTTTGACGCCGAAACTTCCAGGATGCTCGGACCCTTCAGGGGTCGGGCAGCAGTTCCACCGCGTCTGATGGTCTATGCAGATCGGGCGGAAGAAGCACGCGAGGTTTTGAAGGAACTGAACTTCACCTGATTCAGCGTGGCGGAAGCCTATTTGTCTTCAACGAGCGAAATTGCGTGTTTCGGGCACACCTTGATCGCCCGCAGCACACGCTCGCGGGCCGACTCCGGCGGATGTTCGTCGAGCACATACAGTTGGTCGTCGTCGCGCACTTCGAACAACTCCGGCGCGACCTCCATGCAGCGGGCGTTACTCTCGCACAGGTCGTAATCGACGACGATCTTCATGTCCGTCTCCGTCCGCCTCGACGAGTTCGTCGTCGCAGCATCCGCGCGTTCTCGCCATTCGCTACCATAGCTGAATCATTAGCGATTCTAGGCCATCGCGCGTCAATCCTCCAACCACCGAACGAACGCTCAACACGATTCGCTGCACGACACTGTTTCGGGGCATCTTACCAATGGGAAGTCTGAAACCTTATCACTAGGCGAGCTTGCGAGCCGAGCTAACGAGTCCGCGAGGTGCGTTACGATACAAGTCGGTTTCAGTAAAGGCTATAATTTTGTGTTCCTCAACCATTTCTTCGCACGCCCGGGCTCTTCATCCACGGCTCTGCCCAATGAGGCTGAACGGTCCCTCGCGATGCGCGAGGGACCGTTCATGCCTCAACAGCCGCCGTTTGTATTCGAGGCCCCAGCGATAGCCCGTGAGCGATCCGTCGGCGCCCACCGCGCGATGGCATGGGATCACGAGCGCCAGCGGATTCGCGCCGTTGGCGGCGCCGACCGCGCGCGACGCCTCGGGACGTCCGAGCCGCCGTGCGATCTCGCCATAGGAGCGGGTCTCGCCCCACGGAATCGCGCAGAGTTGCTGCCATACGGCGAGCTGGAAGGGCGTCGCCCGGAAATCGACCGGCAGCATGATTTCGCTGCTGCGGCCGACGACGAAATCGAGCACGTTGCGTGCGATTGTGGCGAGTCCGTCGCCATCGCGGGCGCAACTGGCCGCGGGCAAATCGCCGCGCAGTTCGGCCTCGAGATGGGCCTCCGAATCCGACACTCCGATCCAGCAGACCCCGGTCCGCGTGGTGGCGATCAGAATCCGGCCGAAGTCCGAATCGACGATCGTGAAGGCGACCCGCGCGCCCTCGCCATGCCGCCCGAAGCTGGCGCTATTCATGATCAGTTCGCCGGCGCCGGCGTCGCGCGCCGTGTACTTGACCCGGCCGCCATAAATCGCTTCCGCACCTGTCTTCACTCTGTTCCTCATCGGCTCGCCGTAAATAGCCGACGTTGCTGTCTTCGCTCTGCTTCCCATAGATCCGCCATCAGTCGCCATCGCTCCAGTCTTCAATCGGTTGCTCAGCGCCGCATCATGTATCGCGGCCGAGTCGCCGTTATCGATTTCTCCAATTCGACGCCCACCTTCACGCTGCAACGCCACGTTCAAAGTTGCCATGTCGATACTCCTGGTAAAATGTGTACGGATTCGACTATTAACAACCCCGTCCACCCCTCATCCGTGAAAAATCCCACACCTCTCCTTGTCCAGGGAGAGGTCGCGTGAGCATCGCGAACGCGGGTGAGGGCACCTTGATCTTCATCCCCGCGCTGCGTTGCAATTAGGAACCAGGTACGGGCCCCTCCGGTTCCTGTCTAGGAGAGACGGCGATGCGAACTCGAGAAAAATCCAGGTCAATTACAGCCGGAGTCGCGATCGCCATTGCTCTGACGGTCGCCCTCATCAGCATTCACCGCGCCTCCGCCGAAGCGGACCTGAAACTTGCGCCTGATCTGTCGTTCACCGATGATTCCAGCAGTAATTTCCCCTTCATGGACGATGCGGCGGGCGACTCCGCTATCTCGACCGATCGTCCAACCGTGGTCTTCTTCGGCACTTCCCATTGCTGGAATACCAATCGCGAGTCCGAGCGGCTGGTCGCGCTCTATCCGCGCTATCGCGACCGCGTGCATTTCGTGATCGTCGATCTCAACCACGTCGCGCCCGCTCCAACATGCGCTCGTCACCAGGTATTACGGCGGCTACATCCCGACGCTGACCATCTTCGATCGCCACGGCAAGGTGATTTACAATCGCGCGGGCGAGACCGCCGGCCGTCGCGGCGAAACTCTCCACCTCGCCGCCTTAATCGACGCCGCGCTCGTTGACGGGGCCGTCGACACCCATCCTTAGACGTGAGCTTCAGCAAACGAGCACTGGCGCTCCCATCGTCCCTGGCGTAAGGACACGAATTCGGTGCCCGAAGCCGGGTTGTCTAATCGTCCCGAAGGAGTAGAGTACTACATGAAGGCGCATGTTCGCCTGCCGCGCGCATCATGCCCGTGGTTCTCCTCGTGTCATTCCGGTGTCTGACCTGTCGCCCCGAGTTCGGTCGTCCCGAGCATCTATGATCACCTGTCGCAACCGTCGCGCTCCCCGGACCATGCCGGCTTGCAATTTTTGTTTAGCCGCAGCCAATCGACGACCCGAAATGGTGCCGGTACATAACGAAGCCAATTTTGCCAATCATTCCTTGGACAATTGCAAAATTCACTTGTCGCTTTATGGCTTCAAATCGCCGCACTCTGCTGGCAAACCGGAAGCTTTGATATATGATGTGGCGCCGATGACGGCGTCCCAGCGGGCGAATTCGCATGCGCGGAACGCAAATTTCTCGTCACCACACGGAAATCAGGTAGATGGCGTTCAAGTATATCAAGGTTCCTGACGACGGTGAGAAAATTCGGCTGGCCGACGGCAAGCTGCACGTTCCCGACCGCCCGATAATTCCTTTCATCGAGGGCGACGGCACCGGCCCCGACATCTGGCGCGCTTCGCAATACGTCTTCGACCACGCGGTGCAAAAGACCTACGGCGGCAAGCGCAAAATCGCCTGGATGGAAGTATTCGCCGGCGAAAAGCCGTTCAACCAATGGAAAAGCTGGCTGCCCGACGAGACCGTCGAGGCCTTTCAGGAATATCTCGTCGGCATCAAGGGTCCGTTGACCACGCCGATCGGCGGCGGTATCCGCTCGCTCAACGTCGCCCTGCGCCAGTTGCTCGATCTCTACGTCTGCTTGCGCCCCGTGCGCTATTTCACCGGCGTGCCCAGCCCGGTGCGGCATCCCGAAAAGCTCGACGCCGTGATCTTTCGTGAGAACACCGAGGACATCTACGCCGGCGTCGAATGGGCCGCCGAGTCGCCCGAAGCAAAAAAGGTCATCAAATTCCTGCAGGAGGAGATGGGCGTAAAGAACATCCGTTTCCCGAATACCTCCGGCATTGGCATCAAGCCGGTCTCCCGCGAGGGCTCCGAACGGCTCATTCGCGCCGCCTTGAATTATGCGATCGCCCACAAGCGCAACAGCGTGACCTTCGTACACAAGGGCAACATCATGAAGTTCACCGAGGGCGCTTTCCGCGATTGGGGCTACGACCTCGTGCGACGCGAATACAAGGGCAAGGCGATCGGATGGGACGATTGCGGCGGTAATCCGCCGGCCGGCCAGTTACTGGTCAAAGATGCGATCGCGGATATCACCCTGCAGCAGATTCTGACGCGGCCCGACGAATTCGACGTCGTCGCGACGATGAACCTCAACGGCGACTATCTGTCAGACGCGATGGCCGCGCAGGTCGGCGGTATCGGCATCGCGCCCGGCGCCAATATCAACTACGTCAGCGGCCATGCGATTTTCGAAGCCACGCACGGCACCGCGCCAAAATACGCGAATCAGGACAAGGTCAACCCTGGTTCCGTGATCCTCTCGGGCGTCCTGATGTTCGAGCATATGGGCTGGCAGGAAGTCGCCGACGGCATCATCCGCGGGATGGAAAAAACCATCTCCAACAAAACCGTCACTTACGATTTCGAGCGCCAGATGAGCGGAGCGAAGCTGCTCAAGTGCTCGGAGTTCGGCAAGGCAATCGTCGATAACATGTAGATTCGACGTGCTTGCGGGCGAGACACGAATTGAAGTTCGCGATAGTCGTCTAGCGTCTGAATCGACGGGAACTGGTTTCCCCCAGCAATCGGAGTAACGATCTTCGACTCATCAATCACCACCACGGCCGGAGCCGGAAACCGCTCCGGCCGTTATGATTCCGCGATCTACAACGCTAATGCGTCCGCATCTTGAGACGATCCTCCTGCGCCCAGCCTTCCTTCAAGGGCACCATGAAGTACGGTATCAGGCTCATTTTCTTGAACTTCCACTGGCCGTTCTGTCGGACGTATTCGTCGTCATAGCGTGCCGCCACCAGGAAGGCCTCGCCATTATAGATGGGCTTCGCTTCGAGATAGGAAAAGCCGCGTCCACGGTCGCCGTCCAACTCGATCGTGTGGTTGTGAATGAACTGCTTGACCCAGGTGATTCGCGGACGGTCCTTTGCCCCGGCACTCGGCTTCTCATTGAGCGCGCCAAAAAAGCGGGCGATTTCGTTGTGTCCATTGGCCTTGCCGAGATGCGCGAAATCGAGCTCGCCGTCGGTGGTGAACAACCCCGGAATCTCTGCGAACTTACCCTCGTTAACGTATTCGTGATAGCGATAGCGCAAGTCGCGGATCGCTTCGCGATCGCGTAATTCCTGCACCGTATTTTCCAGCTCGCGGACGCGTGCTTCGAGATCGGCTGCCATGGCGGTTCCTCCAGAAACCTCTATCTTTGATGTCGTTGGATTGCCGTTCCTTTAGCACGATACTGCGCTCGCCAACAAAACCGTCCGCCGCTCCAATTAATTCGCGTGAACGGTTCGATCCACGTGGACTCCTATCAATTACGCTGGTCGCAACGTACGTACTGCTCGCGGCATCTTCACATCGGAGCGACGGGTTGATATTTAATTTGGATTTCCGCGCGACCAAGCAGTACTCGGCGGACCGGCGTATGCGACGATCGCGGTTTTCATCCTGACGCGGCGCACATGCGCGAGTCGCTGTACGGTAGCAAGATTCCGTGTTAGATTTGCGAAAGTGCCGACGGCGAAGATATAAGTAACGCTCAAACGGCGGCGGATCGCCGCGCACATCGAGTCAAATCGTAGCTATGAGAAAAAAAATTGCGTTCATCGGCGCCGGTAATGTCGGCGCAACCTGCGCCCACCTCTGCTTCCTGCGCAGCCTCGGCGACATCGTCCTCTACGACATTATCGACGGACTGCCGCAGGGCAAGGCGCTCGACATGCTCGAATCGGCGCCGGTGCTCGGCGTTGACGTCAGCGTTATCGGCACGACCGAGATCAAGGATATCGCGGGCGCCGACTGTATCGTGGTGACCTCGGGGTCGCCGCGCAAACCGGGGATGAGCCGCGACGATCTGCTGAAGATTAACGCCGGCGTGATGAATACCGTCGGGCAGGCGATCAAGCAGCATGCGCCGGACGCCTTCGTGATTGCGGTGACGAATCCGCTCGACGCGATGGTCACGCAACTCAAGCGCGTGAGCGGTCTCCGCAAGGATCGGATCGTCGGACAGGCGGGAGTGCTCGATTCGGCGCGTTATCGGACCTTCCTCGCCGCCGAGCTCAACGTGTCGGTCGATAGCGTCAATGCGATGGTGCTGGGCGGGCATGGCGACGACATGGTGCCGGTGCGCAGCTACACCACGGTGGGCGGACAGCCGGTCGATAAGCTGATAGCGGCGAAGCGCCTCGACGAGATCGAAGTGCGCACGCGCAACGGCGGCGCCGAGATCGTCAACCTGATGAAGACCTCGTCGTACTACGCGGCGGGCACCGCAGTTTATCGGATGGTCGAAGCGTTTATTCTCGACCGCAAGGAAGTTCTGCCGGCGGCGGCCTATCTCGAAGGCGAATACGGCGTTAACGGGCTCTTCGCCGGGGTGCCGGTGGTAATTGGCGGCGCGGGCGTCGAGCGCATCATGCAGATCGAATTGACCGCTGCGGAGAAGAAGGCCTTCGAGAGTTCGGTCGCGCATGTGCGCGAACTGGTCGAGGCGATGGACAAGGTAATCGGCGCGTGACACCGTCGCATTCGGGCGCTACAGGCGTAGAAGGATCGCGTTAAAAGGTAGCTCATGAACATCCACGAATTTCAGGCCAAGCAGGTGCTCGGGCGCTTCGGCGTGCCGGTGCCCAAAGGGACTGCCGGCCTCGACACCGGACGAGGCGGCTAAGGCATTCGAATCGCTGGGGCAGCCGAAGGTCGTGATCAAGGCGCAGATCCATGCGGGCGGGCGCGGCAAAGCCGGCGGCGTCAAGCTGATTTCGAGTGCGGCCGAGGCCCGGGAATTCGCGACGAAGATTCTCGGCAAGCCGCTGGTCACACATCAGACCGGTCCCGAGGGCCGCGTCGTGCGCCGCGTTTACCTCGAGCAAGCGAGCGAAGTCGCGCGCGAGCTGTACCTCGGCATGGTGGTCGATCGCAAATCCGAGAGCGTCGCGGTGATCGCGAGCACCGAGGGCGGGATGGAGATCGAAGAAGTCGCCGCCAAGACGCCGGAACGAATCACCACAAGCCGGTCGATCCGGTGATCGGGCTGGCGAGCTTCCAGGCGCGCGAGATCGCATTCGCGTTGGGCCTGCGTGATAAGCAGGTCGGACAATTTACGGACGCTAATTACCGCGCTGTATCGCGCCTTCGTCGAGACCGACGCGTCACTGGTCGAAATCAATCCGCTGGTCGTCACCAAAGACGGCAGCGTGATTTGTCTCGACGCCAAGATGGCGTTCGACGACAACGGCCTCTTTCGTCATCCCGATATCCGCGAACTGCGTGACCCCAACGAGGAGGACCCGGCCGAGGTCGAGGCCTCGAAGTTCGACCTGAGCTACGTCCATCTGGACGGCAACATCGGCTGCATGGTCAACGGCGCGGGTCTCGCGATGGCGACGATGGACATCGTGAAGTATTACGGCGCCGAGCCGGCGAACTTTCTCGACGTTGGCGGCGGGGCGAATTCGCAAAAGGTCGCCGCGGCGTTTCGTATCCTGCTCGCCGACGAACGTGTGAAGGCGGTGCTGGTCAACATCTTCGGCGGCATCATGTTGTGCGACGTACTCGCGCAGGGCGTGGTCGACGCAGCGCGCGAGGTCAAGCTCAGTATCCCGCTAGTGGTGCAGGATGGAAGGCACCAACGTCGATAAGGGCAAGCAGATTCTAAAGGACTCCGGCATCAAGGTGATCGCCGCCAACGACATGGCCGACGCGGCGCGCCGCGTGGTCGAAGCGATTGGCCAACGAGCGTAAGCAGCGAGCGCAAGCAAGATGAGCATTCTCGTCAACAAAAACACCCGCGTCCTGACTCAGGGCATCACCGGCGCCACCGGGCAAATACACACGCGCGCATGCAAGGAATACGGCACCCAGATGGTGGGCGGCGTAGTGCCGGGCAAGGGCGGGACGGACTTCGAAGGGATTCCGATTTTCGATACCGTCGAGCAGGCGCGCAAAGCGACGGGGGCCAACGCAACGGTGATCTATGTGCCGCCGCCGTTTGCCGCCGATGCGATTCTGGAAGCGGTCGCGGCCGGTATCGAGCTCGTCATCTGCATTACAGAGGGCGTGCCGGTGCTCGACATGGTCAAGGTCAGCCGCTACATGCGCGGCACCAACAGCCGTCTAATCGGCCCTAACTGCCCGGGCGTGATCACTCCGGGCGAATGCAAAATCGGCATCATGCCCGGCTACATTCACAAGCCCGGTGATGTTGGCGTAGTTTCGCGATCCGGCACGCTCACCTACGAGGCGGTGTACCAGTTGACGCAGTTGGGCATTGGACAATCGAGTTGCGTCGGCATCGGCGGCGACCCGATCGTCGGCAGCGGGCATATCGACATCCTGAAACTGTTCAACGCTGATCCGGCGACGCGCGCGGTCATCATGATCGGCGAAATCGGCGGCAGCGCCGAGGAAGAGGCCGCGTTATACATAAAGCAAAACTTCAAGAAGCCGGTGGTCGCGTTCATCGCGGGGCAGACTGCGCCGAAAGGACGCCGGATGGGACATGCAGGAGCGATCATCTCAGGCGGGCGCGGCACTGCGGCGGACAAGATCGCGGCGCTGATGGCGGCGGGCATCGCGGTCGCGATGAGCCCGGCCGAACTCGGTATCACGATGAAGAATCTGCTCGACAGCAAAGCCGCTTGAGCGCTCGTATAGAACCGCCCCGAAAAGCTAAAGGAAAGCATTAAGTAGTTTTTTCATGGAAAGAACCTTCGCGATTTTCAAACCCGATGCGGTCGCGCGTCACCTGGCCGGCGACATTCTCAAGCGCATCGAAGAGAATGGCCTGCGCGTGGTGGGTCTTCGCCTGACGCAATTGACGCGCGCCGAAGCCGAATCGTTCTACGCGGTTCACAAAGAACGGCCGTTCTACAAATCGCTTGTGCGACTACATGACTTCGGGTCCGGTGATCGTCGCGGTGCTGGAAGGCGAGGGCGCGATCAAACGCTGGCGCGACCTGATGGGCGCGACCGATCCGGCCAAGGCGGCAGCGGGCACGATTCGCAAGGACTTCGGGCAGAACGTCGAGCAGAATGCCACGCACGGATCGGACGCGCCTGAGACCGCCGCCAACGAGATAGCATTTTTCTTTCGCGGCCTCGAACTCCTCTCCTGAAGATCTCGGCGCGCAAGCTCTGCCGCTCAGTGTCGGACGGCGACGGGCTTCGATAATCCGCGAGATTCGTTTACAATAGCGGGCGTGAGCCAACTTCATGCATCCGCGGCGCGCGCCGCTGAGTCGATCAAGCCCGACGTGCGCGACCTCTCGCTCGACGAACTCGAAGCGAGTCGTGCGCGACGCCGGCGAGCGATCGTTTCGCGCTCGGCAGATCATGGGATGGCTATGGAATCGCGGAGCGGAATCGTTCGACGCGATGCACGACCTGCCGGCGGCACTTTCGCGAACAACTTGAAGGACCGCTTCAGCATCGGAACGACTGCCGCAGGTGCACGTTGCGCGGTCGATCGATGGCACGCGCAAGCTGCTGATCCGGCTGCGCGATGCGGAAGAAATCGAGAGCGTGATCATCCCGACGGACGGACGGACCACGCTGTGCATCTCGAGTCAGGCCGGATGCGCGATGGGCTGCGGCTTTTGCGCGACGGCGCAGAATGGGACTCCATCGGAATCTGGCTGCGGGTGAGATTCTCGGCCAGGTGATGGCGGCGCGGCGCGAACTCGACTCCGGCGAAGATATCTGACGAACTACGTTTTCATGGGCATGGGCGAGCCGCTGGCGAACTATCCGCGGCTGCATCGGGCGCTGACGATCATGACGGCGGAGTGGGGGATGGGGATCTCGCCGCGGCGGATAACGGTCTCGACGGTGGGACTGGTGCCATCGATGGATCGCTTGCTGGCGGACTTTCCGGTGCATCTGGCGGTCTCGCTGCATGCGACGACGGACGAGGTGCGCGATCGGATCGCGCCGATCAATAAGCGCTATCCGCTGACGCGTCCTGATCGACGCGTGCAAGGCGTTGCCGATCGCGCGACGGCGGCGGATCACGTTCGAGTATGTGATGCTCGACGGCGTCAACGATTCGCTCGACGATGCGCGCCGGCTGGTGAAGATGCTCGCGCCACTGCGGGCGAAAGTCAATCTGATCTTTCTTCAATCCATTTCCGGGTGCGCCGTTTCGCGCCGAGCTCGCGCGCGCGGGTCGAGGCCTTTCAAGCGATTCTGCATCGGGGTAATTTGACCGCAACGATCCGGGAGAGCCGCGGGCGGGATATCGCGGCGGCGTGCGGCCAATTGTATGCGGAGCGCGACAGCGCAGCGAGTCGCAGAAGCGACGGCTAGGCTGGGGCGCCGGGAACGAATCGAAAGCGGATGGCAGGAAAAGACGGTACTGGGCATAATCGGCGGCAGCGGCTTCTACCAGATGAGCGGCCTCGAACGGGTCGAGGAGGTCGCGCTCGACGACGCCATTCGGAGCGCCGTCCGATACCTATTATCGAGGCACGGCTCGGCGAGGTCGAAGTTATCTTTCTGTCGCGCCATGGCCGGGGTCATCGGATATTGCCGAGCGAGCTGAACTATCGCGCGAATCTCGTGGGGGATGAAGAAGCTCGGCGTCGAGCATCTGGTCTCGGTGAGCTCCGCCGGCAGCATGAAAGAGCATATCGCGCCGGGCGATCTGCTGGTGGCCGATCAGTTCATCGATCACACTTATGTGCGGCATGCCGACTTTCTTCGGCGAGGGCATCGTCGGGCACGTCTCGCTGGCCGATCCGGTGTGCGCGGATTTGAGCCGCGACCTGGCCGCGGCGGGCCGCGCGACCGGTGCGAAGGTTCATGAAGGCGGCACCTACTTCTGTATCGAAGGGCCGCAATTCTCGACGTCGCGCTGAATCGAATCTCTATCGCAGCTGGGGCGTCGACGTGATCAGCATGACTGCGATGCAGGAGGCCCGGCTCGCGCGCGAGGCGGAGCTTTGTTACGCGGTGCTGGTGCTGGTGACGGACTACGACTGCTGGCATCGAGAGTGTCGCGGCGGTCGATATCGGCGAAATCCTGCGCGTGATGCGGCTCAATGTGGAGTAGGCGCAGCAGGCGGTGATGAATCTGGCGCGGGCGCTCGGCGCGCGGGATGCGGACTTGCCGTGTGCGCGCATTCGCTGAAGGATGCAATTATCACCGATCGTGCGATGATCCGCCGGAGACAGTCGCACAGCTCGACACCGATAATCGGCAAGTATATTAAAATACCTGCAGGCCAGCCGAAACGCGGTCCGCAATTGCCGACATTGTCGAAATCGAGATGAGTATCTGCATTCAAATGAGTATTGTGGCAGTTGGTACGATTGGATACGACACGATCGAGACGCAGCACGGCAGGCGTCAAGGAGGCGCTCGGCGGATCGGTCAGTTATTTCGCGCTGGCGGCGCGTTTCTTCGCACCGGTCAGCATTGTCGCGGCGGTCGGGACCGATTTTCGCGATGAGGATCGGCGGATTGTTTGCCGATCGCGGAGTCGATTTGCGTGGGATGATACGAGCGCGACGGTCCGACCTTTCGCTGGCACGGCCGCTACCACGAAGACATGAATGTGCGCGACACGATCAGTCTCGCGCTGAATGTGTTTGACGGATTTCAGGCCCGATCTGCTGCCGGATCAGACGCCGCGCCGATTACGTCTTTCTGGCCAATATCTCGCCCGAATTGCAGGCGCATGTGCTCGACCAGGTGGCCAGTCCGAAGGTCGTCGCCGCCGACACGATGAACCATTGGATCGAAAACGATCGCGCGGCGCTGGTCACATTGTTGCCGCGAGATCGACATCCTGACGCTCAACGACGAAGAGGCGCGGATGCTCAGCGGCGAGCATAATCTGGTCAAGGCCGGACGTGCGATTATCAAGATGGGACCGGATACGGTACTGGTCAAGCGCGGCGAGTACGGCGTGCTGCAATTCAGCAAGGATGCGATGTTCGCGGTGCCGGCCTATCCGCTCGAGGAAGTAATCGATCCGACCGGCGCGGGCGACACTTTTGCCGGCGCGTTCATGGGTTATATCGCGCGCAAGGGCGTGAGTCAACGAATCGGTCCTGCGGACGGCGGTGGTGTACGGCTGTGTCCTGGGATCGTTCGTCGGTCGAGCAATTCTCAGTCAAGCGCGTCGCGGCGTTGACCTGGGAGGATATCGAGCAGCGTTACCGCGCCTTTATCGAGCTGACCGATTCGCATCATTCGCGATGGATCTCTCAATAGTTATTCCGCTCTATCAACGAGCGGGATAATCTGTCGCCGCTGCACGCGGAACTCGAGCAGGTGCTGGGCGCGCTGGCTATTCGTACGAGATAGTGTTTATCGATGACGGCAGCACCGATGGCAGCGAAGCGTGTGCTGCGCGAAATCAAGGCGCGCGACGCGCATGTGCGAGTGATTCGGCTGGCGCGCAATTCCGGTCAGACCGCGGCGCTCGCCTGCGGACTTCAACATGCGCAAGGCGACGTGGTCGTGGCGATCGACGGCGACGGCGAGAACGATCCCGCCGACATTCCGCGGCTGCTGGCAAAGCTTAACGAAGGCTACGACCTCGTGAGCGGCTGGCGCACCGATCGCTGGCGCAACGCGGCGTTGACGCGGCGGCTGCCGTCGGTCGCGGCGAACGCGACTGATCTCGCGCATCACCGGGGTGGCGCTGCACGACTACGGCTGCACGCTGAAGGCGTACCGGCGTGATCTGGCGCGGCGCCTGATGCTCTACGGCGAGATGCATCGGTTCGTGCCGGCGATCGCGGCGGAGCAGGGCGCGCGAATCGCAGAAGTCGAAGTCAACTTCCGTCCGCGGCGGACGGGCCGTTCGAAGTACGGTCCCGGGCCGGATCATCCGCACGATCCTCGATCTGCTGACGGTGCGATTTCTGTCGGGCTATTCGACCCGGCCGATTCAGGTGTTTGGCGCGATCGGCGTAGTGCTCGGCAGGCTTCGGTTCGATCTGGACCGCGATCCTGGTGTTTGAAAAGGTGATTCTTGGATGGCCGTTGGGAAATCGGCCGGCGCTTCTGTTGGCGGTACTGCTGGTGGTAGTCGGTGTACAATTCGTAAGCCTGGGACTGATTGGCGAAATGATCGCGCGCACTTATCACGAATCGCAGAACAAGCCGATCTACGTGGTCAAAGAGGAGTTTTAACAAGCCGATGAATATCGCAGTGGTGGGCACCGGTTACGTCGGGCTGGTGAGCGGCACCTGCTTCGCCGAAAGCGGCAACGAAGTCGTATGCGTCGATATCGATCAGGAGCGGATCGAGCAGCTCAAGTCCGGCAAGGTGCCGATCTACGAGCCGGGGCTCGAAGAACTGGTGCGGCGCAACCTCAAGGAAAAGCGGATCAGCTTCACCACCGACCTGGTCAGCGCGATTAGCCAGTCGATGGTGTCATTTATAGCGGTCGGCACGCCGATGAGCGCGACCGGCGCGGCGGATTTGAGCGGCGTACTCGGCGCGGCCGAAGGCGATCGCGCGCGGCGGCGACCGGCTATCACATTATCGCGATCAAGAGCACCGTTCCGGTCGGAACCAACGACAAGGTGCGCGAGCTGGTCGAGCGCACGCGGAGCCATCGGATCGACGTATGCTCGGTGCCGGAATTTCTCAAGGAAGGTTCCGCGATCGAGGATTTCATGCGTCCCGATCGCGTGGTGATCGGATCCACCAGCGAGCAGGCGACGACGATTCTGCGCGAGGTCCACGCGCCGTTTCTGCGCACCGATAATCCGCTGCTGGTGATGGATCCGCGATCGGCCGAACTGACCAAGTATGCCTCGAATGCGATGCTCGCGATCCGGATTTCGTTTATCAATCAGATGGCGAACCTGTGCGAGGCGGTGGGCGCGGAAATCAACGACGTGCGGCGCGGCATGGGCTCCGACCGGCGCATCGGCACGCAATTTCTCTTTCCGGGCGTCGGCTATGGCGGCTCGTGTTTTCCCAAGGACGTGCAGGCGCTGATTCACAGCGCGGCCGACCAGAACCTCGACTTCACCCTGCTGAAGGCGACCGACGCGGTTAACGACGAGTCAGAAGCGCCTGCTGGTCGATCGCGTCAAGCAGCACTTCGACGGCGAGCTTGAGGGCCGCACGTTCGCAATTTGGGGACTCGCTTTCAAGCCGCGCACCGACGACATGCGCGAGGCGCCCTCGCTGGTGGTAATCGAGGAATTGCTCGCGGCAGGAGCGCGAAGTCCAGGCGCACGATCCCGAGGCGCTGGTATCGGCGCGGCGGATCTTTGGCGATCGGATCAACTATCACGAGACCAACTACGATGCGCTGACCGGCGCTGATGCATTGGTGATTCTGACCGAGTGGAACGAATTCCGGCATCCGAATTTCCACCGGATCAAGGCGACACTGAAGCAGCCGACGATCTTCGACGGAAGGAATCTTTACGATCCGGCGCTGATGCGTGCGCTCGACTTTCGTTACTACTCAATCGGTCGCCGGCCGCTCTAAAACGTGGGGAATTAGCATGCGGATCCTCGTGACCGGCGGCGCGGGCTTTATCGGGTCGAACACGGTGGACGCGTTGGTCGGCGACCGCCGCGCACGATATCTCGATAATCGATGACCTATCGGCGGGCAAACGCGATCAGATTAACCCGGCGGCAAGGTTCTATCAGGCCGATATTCGTGACGCCGCGGCAGTCGGCGGAATAATCGCCAGCGAGCGGCCCGAAGTGATGATTCATTTTGCGGCGCAGATGGACGTGCGGCGATCGGTCGCCGATCCGTCCTTCGATGCCCAGGTAAATCTCGTCGGCTTCCTCAACCTGATGGAGGCGGCGCGCCATCACGGATTGCGGCGCGTGGTGTTTTCTTCGACCGGCGGCGCGATTTACGGTGAACAGGATTTTTTTCCGGCCGACGAAAGCCATCCGTGTCGGCCAGTAAGTCCGTATGGGGTCGCGAAGTTCGCGACCGAGTCGTATCTCTATTTCTATCGCGCTCAATACGGAATCGATTATGCCGCAATGCGTTACGCAAATGTCTATGGACCGCGCCAGGATCCCCATGGGGAGGCCGGAGTGGTTGCGATCTTTTGTGGGCGGCTACTCGGAAATCAACCCGTGACGATCTTCGGCGACGGCGAGCAGACCCGCGACTACGTTTACGTTGGCGACGTGGTGCGCGCCAATGTCGCGGCCGTATCCGCAGCGGTGACCGGACCGATTAACGTCGGCACCGGTATCGAAACCAGTGTAAATCAACTTTACCGGACGCTCGCCGGAGTGGCGAAGTCAGGCCAGTCGGCCGCGTACGCACCGGCGCGACCGGGCGAGCAGAGCCGATCGGCGATCGCGGCAGGGCGCGCCGGGAATGAGCTTGGATGGAAGCCGCAGGTCTCGTTGGAAGAGGGTCTCCGGCGCACTTACGAATTCTTCCAGCAGCGCATCGCGCAACGGCCGTGACCCCATGCTAGTATCGTTCGTCTGGACGGCGCGGCGCAGGCTACCGTTGTAACTCACGCAGTCCGAAGCCCGCAGGAAGTTGAGGTTCGATTGAACGGGCAGGGTGCCCGGACCCGGCGACGGCAGCAAAGTATCGATGACGCCACGCGAACTGATTCGGAATTTCTCGATAATCGCGCATATCGATCACGGCAAATCCACACTTGCCGATCGCCTGCTCGAACGCACCGGTGCGCTTACCAAGCGCGAATTGAAAGAGCAATTCCTCGATTCGATGGATCTCGAACGCGAGCGCGGGATCACCATCAAGGCGCGTTCGGTGCGGTTGAATTATGCGGCCAAGGACGGCCGCACTTACGTCCTGAATCTGATCGATACTCCCGGCCACGTTGACTTCGCTTACGAAGTTTCGCGCAGTCTCGCCGCCTGTGAAGGAGCGCTTCTGGTGGTTGACGCCAGCCAGGGGGTCGAAGCGCAGACTTTGGCGAACGTGTACATGGCGCTGGATCACGGTCTCGAAATCGTTCCGGTGATAAACAAGATCGATTTGCCGGGAGCCGACGTCGAACGCACTCGTGAGCAAATCGAGCAGGTAATTGGCCTCGACGCGAGTGCGGCGATTCTGACCAGCGCGAAGGAAGGCGTCGGTATCGAGGAGGTGCTCGAGGCACTGGTCGACCTAGTGCCACCGCCGGCAAGCGGAAATAGCAAACCGCCGCGGGCGCTGATTTTCGACAGTTGGTACGACGTTTACGAAGGTGTGATTGGACTCGTGCGGGTTTTCGACGGCGAACTCAAGCGCGGCATGCGCGTGCGCTTGATGGGCACCGGCAAGCTCGGCGAGGTGATGCGGCTTGGCTACTTCACGCCACATGAACAACAGTCGGACACGCTCGGTCCCGGAGAGGTCGGCTTCGTCGTCGCCGGGATCAAGACGGTCGCGGACATGCGCATGGGCGACACCGTCACTGATGCTGACAATCCGGCGGCCGAACCGTTGGCGGGCTTCAAAGAGCTGAAGCCGATGGTCTTTGCCGGGCTGTATCCGACGGAAGCCAATCAATATGGAGATTTGCGCGAGGCGATCGAGAAACTGCGGCTCAACGACGCGAGCATCATCGTCGAGCCGGAGTCGTCGCAGGCGCTCGGCTTCGGCTTTCGCGCAGGCTTTCTCGGACTGCTGCACATGGAGATTGCGCAGGAGCGGTTAGAGCGTGAATTTGGCCTCGATTTGGTCGTAACGGCGCCGACCGTCGCCTACCAGGTGCGGACGAATGCCGGTACGACCATGATGGTCGACAATCCGGCGCATCTGCCGGATGAGAACACCGTCGAAGCGATCGAGGAGCCGTTCATCCTGGCAGCGATCCATGTGCCAGAGGAGTTCCTGGGTGCCGTGATGCATCTGTGCGAGGAACGTCGCGGGGTGCAGCGCGACCTGCGTTACTCGGGGCATCACCGCGCGATTTTGCATTACGAGATGCCGCTGGCCGAGATCGTTTTCGACTTTTACGACCGCTTGAAGTCGGCGACCCGCGGTTATGCCTCGTTGGACTATGAGTTTCTAGACTTCCGCCCGGAGCATCTGGTTAAATTGGACATTCGCATCAACGGCGAGCCAGTGGACGCGCTGTCCGTAATTGTACATCGCGAGAAGGCGTATGATCGGGGGCGGGCGTTGTGCGAAAAAATGCGCGAGTTGATTCCGCGCCAGATGTTCGAAGTCGCGATTCAGGCCGCAATCGGAGCCAAGATTATCGCGCGCGAGAGCGTCAAGGCGTTGCGCAAGAATGTCACGGCGAAGTGCTACGGCGGGGACATTACGCGCAAGCGCAAGCTGTTGGAAAAGCAAAAGGAAGGCAAACGAAGAATGAAGCAGGTTGGCCGCGTTGAAATTCCGCAGGAGGCATTCCTCGCCCTGCTGAAGGTTGGGGAGTAGCCGCGCGCGTGCTCGAACCGTTGCTCAAGAATTCTAACTCTTCGCCGACCGCCTCCAGCACTGAGCCAGCAGCGGAAAAGTCGGCCGCGCGCGAATACTCCGAGGCGTTCATCATCGCGCTGGCGCTGGCGATTATCCTGCGCACGTTCTTCGTTCAGGCCTACAAGATACCTTCGGGCTCGATGGAGCCGACGTTGCTGATTGGCGACCATATCATCGTCAACAAGCTTATTTATGGATTGCGCCTACCGGATTCGTTTTTCGGCTTCACGCCGCTCGAAAACAAGATCCCTTGGGGACATTACTTGTTCCAGCTCGAACCGGTGCATCGAGGAGACGTGGTGGTCTTCGTCTTCCCGCCCGATCCGACGAAGGACTTTATCAAGCGCGTGATCGGCGTTCCGGGCGATACGATCGAAGTCAAGGACGGCAAGCTTTATCGCAATGGCACGCTGGCCGACGATCCGCACGCGCATTTCGAACTCACTCCCGATCAGCGTCAACAGAGTTCTCCACGTGACTATTTCGGCCCGCTTAAGGTGCCTTCAGGGCAATACCTGATGATGGGCGACAATCGTGACCGCAGCTACGACGGACGCTTCTGGGGTCTGGTCGACCGCGACCTCGTCGAAGGTCGCGCAATGTTCATCTACTGGTCGTGGGATAGCGACGGTACCGGTTCCTCCCGATTCGATGGAACCGGTTTGCCAAGGTCGTCAATTAGGCGCATTACGATTGAGAGGGGACGAGTGGTGATGGACGAAGCTGAGGAGAAGGAAGTGGAGACCAAGATGGGCGCGATACTGGAGCAGCTTGCCGCACGTTTTGACCTGGTGCTCGAAGCGGTCACTGGATTCGGTGGAAGACTCGACGCCTTGCGCGAAGAAATCGTCGGACAGTTCAGCGAAGTCGGCCGGCAGGTTCGCTTCCTTTCCGATCGGATTGCGGAAAATCGCGAAGGTGTTGCAATCACGCGTGCCGACCTGGGCGCCGAAATGGTGCGCATCGGCGAAAATCTGGGAGCCACCCGAGTCGAATTTCGCGAACAGTTGGCCGCCACCCGCCTGGAACTTCATCAGCAAGTCGCCAGTGAATCCCAACGGGGGAGCGAGCGTCTCACCGAGGAACTCAATCGCACGGCCGCCGATGCGCGCGCCCAGTTGAGCCGCGAAGTCGCCGCGGTGGGTGATGCTCTGCGCAAAGAATTGAGTGCCGCTCGGACGGATATTGGACGTGAGATTCCCGCTGCCTCAGCCCAGATTCGCGCCGGAATTTCGTCATCCAGCGATGCGATGAGCAAAAAGCTCGACGCCGAGCTGAAACTGGCGAACAAGGCGCTGACCAGTCTCACACGCAAGTTTGAACGCTTCGACGACCGAATCACCGTGCAGTCGAAGGATCAGGATCAGCGAATCCGCAAGATCGAGCGTCGCGCAACTCGCTAACTAACCTCGCTTCTGACGTTCTGCGTTGATCCGCAAATGCCGATCAACCAGAACAGTTTCGCTATTTCTTCGATGAGACGGTAGGAGCCGCGTCGATGTTATTAAGACGCGCCTAGGCGACTCACCACGCTACATCTCTTCCATTAAGCGCTCGCTACTGGTATAAACCAAGCTACCCCGCATAGTAGGTCACTGGGGTTGATGAGAGTGAAGGTGCAACCGGAAAATCTGTACGAAAGCGAGCCGAAACACCGTTTCCTGGGTTACTATCGACGTGAGGTAGAGGGCCAGCCGGTGTTTATCTATCGCTGTATATGCGGCTACATCGAGGCCGTTCCGGTCGCCGGGGGGCCGCACACGCCCTTGGACTACCATTTCCGCCCGCGTGCCGACGCGCGCAGTCTGGTCGAGCATCTCAATCTCGAGCGTGGCCACGAGCTCAACTAGGCGGGCATTTCCCTCGCCCTGCCTGGAGCGACTATTTTTCGAACGACGGACCTGACCATTTTGCGGCAACGCTGAACGGACTCGAAGCGCCACCGCCGAACAGATTTCCGCCTGCCATGAGGCCGCCATCGACCACCATCGCGGTGCCGCTTATCCATTGCGAATCATCGCTCGCAAGATAGAGCGCCATCCCCGCGATATCCTCGCCGGTGCCGGCACGTGGAATCGGCTGAATCGCCCCTAGCAATTGTTGCACGACCGATTCGCCGCCTGGGATGTGCTGATGGATGAGCGGCGTATTGATACCGCCGGGACAAATGCAGTTGACGCGAATGCGGTCGCGGCCAAGATCGATTGCCGCGCACTTGGTCAGATGGACGACCCCTGCTTTGGCGACACTGTAGGGCAGCGGACCCGCCCCGCCTCGCAAACCCGCAATCGATGCCGTCGAGATAATCGAACCGCCGCCGGCTTTACGCATTTCGGGTATTGAGTGCTTGATGCCGAGAAAAACTCCACGCAACAAAATCGCAAACGTGCGATCCCAGTTCTCGACCGTGGTCTCCTCGATACTTCCCAGCGCACCCGCCAGACCGGCGTTGTTGAACATGATGTCGAGTTTGCCGAACTCCTTGACCGCGCGATCGACGGCCGCCTTGATCGCCGCTTCCGAAGTGACGTCGGTACGCTGAAAGACCGCGTTGCCGCCGTTCTCCTTGCATTCGCGAACGGCGGATTCTCCGCCTTCGACGTTGAGGTCCGCGATAACGACGTTGGCACCTTCGCCTGCGAAACGTGCGGCGGTCGCACGGCCCATACCGCTGGCCGCCCCGGTGATTACTGCAACTTTTCCTTCGAGTCTGCGCATGATGTTGTCCTTTAGAGATCTTGCGATTACCCGCCCACGGGATCGACTTTTCAATCCCGGGCTAAGGTCAGCATGTTGCCGTATAGCGCTGCGATTCGCCAGCGAACGAGATTGCACAGCACCGCGTTATAGGGGTGTATAATATCGGTCACGATGAGCAGAGTGCCGAATAATCGGCGCGCGGCAGGCGCGATGATCCGATCTGTTGAGGGGATGCATCAGGGCGATTCGACCAGCCAATCATCCGACTCAACGCCGGAGAACCATGAGCGCGAGCGAACGGCCAAGACCCCAGCGGCGACGCCTGCTCGCGGGGATGTCGGTCCGCGTTATGAATCGCTGGTCGTGTACCCGAGCGCTGAGCCCGCCCTGGATGAGCGCAATTCCGCAACGCGGGAAGCGGTCGACACCTATACCGTTCAAGATGACGAAAAGGCCGAGCGGGATGAAACGGATAGGAGTGATGACGGCGGCGGCGCGGAAAGCTCTTCGGCAGATGACCTGAGTCGCAAGCTCGACGCGATTCCGACCGAGCCAGGGGTTTACATTCTGCGCGACCGCAACGCCAAGGTACTTTACGTCGGCAAAGCTAAATCGTTGCGCCCGCGCGTGCGATCGTATTTTCGGGAGGGCGGCGATGGCCGCTTTCAGGTGCGCTTTCTGATGCGGCAGGTGCGCGATTTTGAAACCCTGGTCGCGCGCAGCGAGAAGGAAGCCCTGATTCTCGAAAACAACCTCATCAAGCAATACAAGCCGCGCTATAACATCCGGCTCAAGGACGACAAATCATACCTGAGCGCCAAGGTTACGAATCACGCATGGCCGCGTATCACGGTGACGCGCCGCATCGTGAAGGACGGCGGGCGCTACTTCGGGCCGTTCGGATCGGCGGACGGTCTGCGCGAAACCATCGATGTGATTCGGAAAGTGTTTCCGTTGCGGACCTGCTCCGACACCGTATTCCGCAATCGCTCGCGGCCGTGCATCGAATATCAGATCAAGCGGTGTCTGGGGCCGTGCGTGCTGGCGGTCGATCGTGACGAATACCAGACGCCATCTGCATGCCGCGCAATTGCTGCTCGAGGGCAAGAACCTGGAGTTGCTGCGCGAGTTGCGCGAACGCATGAAGGGCTACGCCGAACGCCTGGAGTTTGAAGAGGCGGCGCGTGTGCGCGACAGTGTCCGGTCGATCGAAAAGACCGTAGAACGCCAAACCGTCCTGCATCACTGGGGCGGCGATCAGGATGTCTTCGGCCTTTACCGCGAGGGCGGATTCATCGAGGCGATCGTGCTGCTGGTGCGCAACGGCAAACTCAACAGCACGCGCGGCTGGAGCTTTCACGATCTCGAATTCCCCGACGAAGAGGTGCTGGCCGACCTGCTCACGCAATACTACACCGGCGCGCGCTTCGTCCCAGATGAAGTGATTCTGCCGGTGGCCCTCGAGGATGCCGACGTCCGCGCCGATATGTTGTCCGAACGCCGCGGCAAGAGGGTCGACGTCTTCGTGCCGCAGCGGGGCGACAAGCTGCGACTGCTCGAGATGGCGATGGAAAATGCCCGCCAGAGCTTTGCTTCGCGGCGCGATAACGAAGAGTACGCGCGAGCAGATGCTCGACGAATTGCGCGCCAAGCTTCACTCTGCGCAATCTGCCCAAGCGCATCGAATGTTACGACATCTCGAATCTGCAAGGCTCGATGGTAGTGGGATCGCAGGCGACCTTCGATGAAGGTCAGCCGCAAAAGGCGCTCTATCGGCGTTACCGGATTCGCACCGTCGAGGGACAGGACGATTTCGCGAGCCTCTACGAAGTCCTGAGCCGGCGGCTCAAGCGCGCGCAGGAGGAGAAGGAATATCCGGATCTGTGGGTGATTGACGGCGGCAAGGGGCAGCTCAACGTCGCGATCCAGGTGCTCAAGGAATTCAATCTGAGCGACCAGATCGAGGTGGTCTCGCTGGCCAAGCAGCACGTCCTGAACGACGTGCGCGATCGCGCAGTGACCAAATCCGAGGAGCGCGTGTTCCTGCCGAATCGCAAGGACCCGATTGTGCTGCCGCGCAATTCCACCGCGCTGTTCGTGCTGGTACGCATCCGCGACGAGGCCCATCGCTTCGCGATAACCTACAACCGCGAACTGCGCCGGCGCGCGCGATTGCGTTCGGTGCTCGACGATATCGAGGGTATCGGGCCGGTCCGTCGGCGCGAACTGTTGCGTCACTTCGGCAGTCTCCGGCGGATTCGCGAGGCCTCGTTGCCGCAACTCGCGAGCGTCAAGGGCGTCAACGCGGAGTTGGCCGCCGAGATTCGCAAGCATCTCGATCTGATGACCGCACTGCTCGACCAGGAAGAGCGCGTCGAGCGCGAAGAGGATCGGGTCGCCGCGGAATACCTCGACGCGGGCAACGGCCAGTTACAACTGCTCGCTCGCAAACAGAAGATCTCGCCCCGGGAATCGGTCGCGCCTGCGGATCCGGTCGAGCCAATCGATCCGGCCAGCGGCGATCGCTGATGCACCCAGCCGAAACGGCTATCGCTGATCTGAAAATTCGTACGGATATTCCAGTCGAAATTCGACCACGTCGCGAACCGCTTCCCGCACTGAGTGGTCTGCGTTTTTTTCTCGCCGCGCATGTTCTGTTCTTTCATTTTGCGCCGCTGTTTCTCGGTAATTCGGACTTCGGGCGCAACCTTTTGCGCGCGGGCAGTTCTTCGATCGCCGGGTTCTTCCTCCTGTCCGGATTCATCTTGACGTACGCTCATGCGCTCGAGGTTGATCGGCTCGATCAACCAGTGCGGGAATTCTGGCTCGCTCGTTTTCTTCGTATATATCCGGCTTATTTTTTGGCGTTTTTGCTGACCGCACCATTCGCGCTGGCCCAGTTTGGACACGCTGCGTTCTTAGCCCGAGAGATCGTAAAGACAGGTTTGTTCCTGTTGCTCATGCAGACCTGGGTACCGGGGCTGTGGAGCTACTGGAACTATCCCGCCTGGTCGCTTTCGGTAGAGGCTTTCTTTTACGCGATGTTTCCACTCCTCGTGCCGTGGATTTTTCGGCCGCGTTGGGATTGGCGGATAACGCTAACTGCAGTGTGGCTGACTGGCCTGATGGTACCGATCGCTTTACTAGGGACCACACGTTTCGAATGGTTACTCGCAACACCAGCATTGCATCTGCCCGAGTTCATCTTCGGGATGATTCTCGGCCGGCGGTTGATCGTGCGGTCCATGCGCGGGCGGCAACCGACTGACCGCAAAGTTTTAAATAGTGACCGCAAATTAACGGATAACCCGTTGAGCTGGCTAGCACCTGCAGCGGCGGCGATGTTAATCGTTATCTACGGCTCTGGCTGCGTGCCGGAGTCGTTAATCGACCATGGATTACTCGCGCCGGTTATGGGCTGTCTGATGTGGGCGCTTGCCATCGGCGGAGGGTGGTTTAGCCGGCTGCTGGCCTCACGGCCGATCGCCTACCTGGGCGAGATCAGCTACGGCATCTACATTTTTCAATTTCCAGTCTTTACGGCATGTTTCGTTCTCTCCAAACGATTGGAGATTCCGTGGAATTCGCGACTTACCTTCCTCTCGTGTTGCGCGATTCTCATTTGTCTGTCGGCTGCAAGTTTTGAGTGGATCGAAAAACCGCTCCGTCGGGCCGGGATGAGGCGATATTCCCAAACGCCACAGGCGATCGCATCGCGTGCGAACTAGACGCGTGCAGATGTTCGCAGAGGTCCCAGCGGAGTCGGCTTTTTACCGGCATGCGGTGAAGAGCTGGAAGATCCATTGAAAACGGCGGGGTTGGACGCCGTAGCCGTTCACATATACCATATGTAGAGTTCTCACACAGGCGAGAGGTGCGCAAATCGCCGTCGCGAGCCCGTTTATCGCCAGCCCACCATCGAACTTGATGGTATCTCCGCAGGCTGCGGCAGCGCGAAGCTTTGCGGCGAAACGGATTCAATGGGCACACTGGCTGGTAGATTTCCCTCCGCTTTACGTCGCGACGATCGCCTTGGTAGTCGGCGACGCCCTCGGCAATGCGAACGTTTTCATTCCGCCTTCGGTTGTTGTTGCAATCGCCCTTTCCGCGACGGCGGCGTATTTGGCGGCACGTCCCGTGCTCGGCATTGGGTTGGCGTTCATAGCGATCGCCGCTGCGGCAACGGTACCAGTAACTGACCTGCTTCAGCCCGCGCAAGGGCCTGATACACTGTCGCGCTTCACTGACCGTTCAAAAGTGACGATTGAGGGCACGCTGGTGCGCGAACCGGAGCGGGCTGAGGGTGGGCGCTCGTATCTGCAGGTGCGGGTTGAGCGGGCTGGGGCGATAGCGACGGCCGCAACGTCATTGACGGAGCGTGCGGACAGAGCGGCACTCAGGCCCGTGGAGGGCATGGTCCGCGTGACCTGCCGCGGCGACCAGCACTTCACGATTGGCGACGAAATTCGGATGACCTCGCGAATCCGGTTTCCACGCAATGACGGCGACGAGGGCGAGTTCGACTATCGCGGATGGCAGCTGCGCAATGGAATCGCGGCGACGATGTTCGCCGACGAGCCGAAGCCCGGAGTGCCGCCCGCGATTACCGTGATCGGTCATCGCGAGTATCCGGTGCGCGCGCGAATCCAGGCAATGCGCGCGAGGATCGGCGCCTTTATCGACGCGAATCTCGCGTATCCGCGAAACGCCGAAATGCGCGCGTTGATAATTGGCGATCGGGGCGGGATTGACGAGGATATCCGGCAGCGTTTCGCGCTCACCGGGATGGCGCACGTGTTGGTGATCTCGGGATTGCATCTTGGCTTCGTCGCGGCGGCGGCCTTTTTCGTGGTGCGTCTGCTAATGGGATTTTTCCCGTCGTGGATGGCGCTCGGCTACGCGAACAAATTGGCTGCGGCGGCGGCGGCGCTGGCGGCGACCGCGTATGCCGCGATCGCGGGCGGCCACGTCTCGACAATCCGTGCGCTGATCATGGTGGTGGCATATGCGATCGCGATCCTGATCGATCGATCGCGTGAACTGCTCTCCAGCCTTGCGACCGCGGCGCTGATTATCTGTTTCGCGATGCCTGGCTCGACGGCGGATATAGGATTTCAGCTTTCGTTCGCTTCGGTACTGGTGATTCTGGTCGGGATGCGGCGTTTTGCGGCTTGGTGGCGGTTCCGAGTGCGCATCCCGACGGGCGGGGCCAGCGTGCCGCGAACTCACATCATCGCGGAAGCGGTCGCTGGTTACGTCGCGGTCTCCTTCTGGGCGCTGGTGGGAACGGCGCCGTTGACCGCCTTTCACTTCAATCAATTCTCGCTGGTCGGCTTGATTGCGAACGCGGTGGTCGTTCCGATCATGGGCTTTGGCGCGGTGATTTGCGGACTGGCGGCGGCGGCTCTGAGCTTCGTTTCGCCGACTGGCGCGCGGCCGATTTTATTGCTGGCGGGTAGTCTCGCCGGCGCGGGGAATTGGCTCGCCGGATGGTTCGAAGCATGGCCGCTGGCGTGGACGCGAATTTTCACGCCGACAATTTTCGAGATAACAATCGCATACGGCTTCATCGCACTCTGGTGCACGCGGCCGCTGGCAACTCCGATGGTCCCGGCGGTGACCAACCGCGACCGAGGCTCATCAGGGATTGGACGGTGGCGATTAATGATCGCCGCAGGGCTGATCGTCGCGCTGGCGTCCGATGCCGGCTGGTGGACCTACCAGCGTTTCCTCGATCCAGACCTGCGCGTGACTTTCCTGGCGGTAGGAGAGGGCGATGCGGCGGTGGTGCGGTTTCCGGGCGGACGCGTGATGCTAATCGATGGCGGCGGCTCCTTCGGCGGCACCTTCGATCCGGGCGAGCGAATCGTGGCGCCGTTTCTGTGGGCGAACAAGATCATGCACGTGGACTATGTGGCGGTGAGCCATCCCGACCGCGACCATTTCGGTGGATTGATCTTCCTGGTGCGGAATTTCAAGCCGACGGAATTCTGGACCAGCGGAGTTGACAGTCCGGATGACAGTTACCAGAGCTTGCTCGCGACGGTTCGGCAGGTTCATGCCGCCAGCCTGGTTTGCGGGACGGCGTCGCCGTCACGGAATATCGGCGGCGTCGCGGTGCGATGCCTATGGCCGGCAGCGAATAGCGACGAGACCAAGGAGAATAACGAATCGATGGTCGTGCGATTGGCGTATCGGGGCGCCGCGATCCTGTTTACCGGCGATATCGAGGCGAAGGGCGAGCGCGAAATGATCGCGACCGGCGCGGACCTGCGGGCGGCTATCCTGAAGGTGCCGCATCATGGGAGCAAGACCTCGTCGAGTCCGGAGCTTGTTGCGGCGGTGCATCCAGCAGGTCGCGGTGATTTCGCTTGGCTACCACAACCGGTTTCATTTTCCGGCGGCCGCAGTGGTCGAACGTTATCGGAAGGCTGGCGCGAGCGTGCTGATGACGGGCGAGAGCGGTCAAGTCAGCGCGGCGGTTGGCCGTCGCGGAATTGAAATCGAGACGTTCCGCGATACCACCCTTCGGATGCGGGTAGCGACACATCCGGCATCGGCGGAGCCACCAAAATAGGCCAGCACAAACAGCGACTCTTCCGCATCGGAGTCAAGAGAAACGACAGTTTTCCTGCTAACGTCGGTATTGCTTGTAAACTAATGGCGTGATTGAAAACTGAACCAAATGAAGAAGTTTTTTGCGGTAGTCGGTGTCGTTGCGCTCGTCGCCTTTGCCGTCATCGTTGCGCTTCTATCGGTGGTGGCATTCAAGGGTCGAGGACTAGACGCGGAGAGCAAGCTTTACGCTGATCGGACTATCGTTGCGATCGTATCAGACTGGAATGAACGAGCACTGTTGGATCAAGCAAGTCCCGAATTTTCAAGCGCGTGCCCAACAGCATGTGTCGATGCGTTATTCACGCAGGCCGGAAAGCTTGGCGCACTCAAGAATTATTTCGGCTCATTGGCGCACTCAAGAATTATTTCGGCTCAAGGGGTGAGGCAAACGTCAATTTCTGGATCGGGAAAGGCACGAGGATTACCGCCATTTATACGGCGCGGGCGGCATTTGCGTACGGCGCTGCATCGATAAAATTGGATATCGTGAAACGCGCCGGCGAATGGCGGATCGAGGGATTTTTTGTCCACTTGGACCATGCACCATCGCCGCGCGGTGGATCGGCCTGAGCGCGGAGGGACTTTTCGGCCTTTTCGGTAGATTTTTGGCTTCGACGATTTCGCGATGACGCTCCTCGATCGCTTCCGTTTTTGGCTTTGCTCTTTTGCATGGGCTTCTCATAGTTGGCCTGTTATTCCATGATTTTCAAAGGCGCAACTGCCCGTCGGTGGTGGCGGTTGACGATTCGTCGAGGGCTGTGGGAAACTGGCCGGTGCGGTAGCGTCCGTCGAAGTGTGAGCGTAACGATCCTTTCAACACGCACCGATCGAGCACGCTATTGCGAACGAGCGCGGGAGGTATTCAATGGCCGAGCAGGCGAAAACCGAAAGCACCGAACAGCCGGGCAAGCGCCCCATTCTGCCGTTTTTGAAACTCGAGCCGAGTCCGCATCTGGTGGGCAGCAAATGCGGCAATTGCGGCGCGGTGTTCCTCGACCTCAAGCGGACGGCGTGCTCGAAATGTGGCGCGACCAATCAGTTCACGCAAATCCCGCTCTCGAACAAGGGCAACGTATGGGTTTTTTCGGTGATCCATCAGTCGTTTCCTGGTATCAAGACTCCCTATATAACCGCGATTATCGACCTGCCCGAGGGCGTCAGCGTCAAGTCGAACCTGGTTGACGTGGATCCTGAAGAGTTACAGAAGAACCCGAAGATGGCCTTCGGCATGCCGGTCGAGATGGTCGCCAACGTGGTCTCGAAAGATCGGCAGGGGAACGAGGTCGTGGCGTTTCAGTACCGGCCGAGCAAAAACTAGTTCACTGTTTCACGGAAGCGAGACGAGCGGGTATCAGGCGAAGCGAAGAACAACTTTAGATACGGGCGGCGCGGCGGACCGGTACAATCGATGGCCGCTCAGCGAGAGCCCCGAGGAGGATTTGAGATGCGCAACGTATATGTTCTGGGCACCGGGATGATCAAATTCGGGCGCTATCCGGACAAGTCAGTGCCGGAGCTGGGCTCGGATGCGGCGCTGATGGCGCTCAAGGACGCGGGCGTCACCATCCAGGACGTCGAGCTATTCGCGTCGGGCAACCTGTTCCAATCCAACGCAATGATCGGGCAGCGCATCCTCCAGCAAATCGGCCAGACCGGCATCCCGGTGATCAACGTGTCGAATGCGTGCGCGACCGGCTCGACAGCGTTTCGCGAGGCGTACATGGCGGTGGCGTCGGGGATGTACGACATCACGATGGCGGTGGGCGTCGAGCAGATGGGCAAACAAGGGCTGCTCGGCGGTGGCGGCGGCGGGACCGATCCGGCGTATGCGACCGAGGGGCGGCTCGGCTCGGGGCTGATGCCGGCGGTGTTCGGCCAGGCGGGTATCGAGCACATGCGCAAGTACGGCACGACGCTCGAGCATTTCGCCAAGATTTCGGTGAAGTCACACAAGCATGCGACGAAGAATCCATACTCGCAATATCGCAATGAGGTGACGCTCGAGGACGTGCTCAACGCCCGCATGGTGGCGTTTCCGAACACGCTCTATATGTGTTGCCCAACGGGAGACGGCGCGGCGGCGGCGATTCTCGTGTCCGAGGACAAGCTGAAACAGTACGCTGGCGGGCGCAAACGCGCGCGCGTTGCGGCGTCGGTGCTGACCTCCGATCCTTATACGGAGCGCGATCTGACGCTGCCCGACGTGAGCACGCTGACGCGGCGCGCGGCGAAGCAGGCCTTCGAGAAGGCGGGCATCGGACCGCAGGACGTTTCGCTGACCGAACTGCATGACTGTTTCGCGACGGCCGAGCTGGTGCATTACGAGAACCTCGGGCTGTGCGGCGACGGCGAGGCGGGCAAGTTCATCGACGAGGGCGGTGGGATGCATCCGGGGCTCGGTGGCAAGGCTCCTGTTAACGTTTCGGGGGGCCTGCTCTCGAAGGGCCATCCATTGGGCGCGACGGGCGTGGCGAATATTTGCGAGATCGTGTGGCATCTGACGCAGGACGATCGCGCGAAGGAGCGGCTGGTGCCGAATGCAAGGGTCGGCATGGCGCACGTCATTGGACTCGGCTCAGCATGCACGATTCATCTGCTGACGGTGTAAGCGGCATAGCGCCGATCCGCTAGAGTAAGTAAAAGGGGCCGCTCGCGAGTGGCCCCTTTTCTTATGCGCTGGCCGCAGACGAATTTCTGCTAGGCTAGGCGATTAGGCGGCGTCCCCGCGGCAACTATTGTAGTTGGAAGACGGAAGTATTTTGGCACTCACACGGCTCAGAGGATTTCAGGATCTGATCGGACCCGACGCACGCGCGGTGGGAATCGTTGAAAATTGCGCGCGGACCGTTGCCGAGCGTTACTCGATCAATGAAATCAGGATTCCGCTGCTGGAGCGGCTCGAACTTTACCAACGGTCGAGCGGCGAAACTTCGGACGTGGTCGAAAAGCAAATGTACGCATTCACGGACCGCGACGAGGCGCAGACCACGCTGGCATTGCGGCCCGAAGGGACGCCCGGCGTGGTGCGCGCATATATCGACGCCGGGCTCGATCGCAGCGAACCGGAGCAGCGCTTCTACTATTACGGACCGATGTTTCGGCGCGAACGGCCCCAGAAGGGGCGCTTTCGGCAGTTCAACCAGTTTGGCGTCGAAATCTTCGGGCGGGCCGACGCGGCCTGCGACGCCGAACTGATGATCATGGTGGATGAGTTTCGGCGAGAGTTGGGGCTCGAAGTCGAATTCGAGATCAACTCGCTCGGCGACGCGAATTGCCGTCCGGCGTTTCGCCAGGCCTTGCTCGAATGGGGCCGGGCGCATCTCGATCAACTTTGCGAGGACTGTCATCAGCGGCTCGAACGTAATCCATTGCGGCTGCTCGACTGCAAGAACGACGTCAAGCTGGCGCAGACCGCGCCGCGCAGTTCGGACTATTTGTGCGACCCGTGCCGCAAGCATTTCCGTACGGTCGAGGAACTGCTGACCAAGGCGAGCGTCCCGTACACAGTCAATCCACGGCTGGTACGCGGGCTCGACTACTACACGCGCACGACCTTCGAAGCGATTTCGAAGGCGGTCGGAGCGCAGAGCGCGGTGGTCGCGGGCGGCCGTTACGATGGGCTCGTCGAGGCGCTGGGCGGCGCGGCGGTCGCGGGAACCGGCTTCGCGATCGGCGTCGAACGGATTGCGCTCGCGCTCGAGACCGCACGTTTCAAACTCGATGGGGCGCCCGATGTGGCGATCATCGCGATGGGCGATCGCGCGATGGTCAATGCGATGGACCTCGCCAGGTCATTGCGTGCGGCCAAGCTGCGGGTCGAGACGCTTTCGCCCGAACGCGGCCTCAAGGCTTTACTGCGGCGTGCCGATAAAGTTGGCGCGCGTTACGCGCTGATCATGGGCGAGAACGAGTTAGCGCGCGGCGTGGTCCAGGTTCGCGATCTCAAGGCCAGCACGCAGCGTGAGATCGCGAATGACGCGGTGGCCGCCGAAATCGCCGCCGATTCGCCTAACTGACTATTTCGCGCGCCGACCAGCGTAGGTATTCTTTCTAGCTTGGATCCCGATGCCGGAAAAAAATAATTCATTTTCGCCGCTGCCACCTTGGTCGCGGACCGATTACTGCGGCGCGTTGCGCGCGACCGACGCCGGGCGCGAAGTCGCGCTGTGGGGTTGGGTCGCGACGCGTCGCGATCATGGCAGCCTTGTCTTCATCGATTTGCGCGACCGCGAGGGCATCGTGCAACTGGTTTTCAATCCCGCGCACGATCAGGGCGCGCATATAGTCGCGGCGGCCGCGCGGTCGGAATATTACATCGCGGTCAAGGGCGCGGTCGTCCTGCGGCGGGAGGGCACCGTCAACTCCGAGCTGCCGACCGGCGAAATCGAAATCGCAGTCACGGCTGCCGAGATTTTGAATCCCTCGAATGCGCCGCCGTTTCCGATCACCGGGGCCGATAATACGGCAGAAGAAGTCCGGCTCAAGTATCGCTACCTGGATTTGCGCCGTGACGGGATGCAGCGGAATCTGCGCCGGCGGCATCAGGCGTTACGCGGCGCGCGCGCATTTCTGGACGCCGACGGTTTTGTCGAGGTCGAGACGCCAATTCTGTTTCGCGCGACGCCCGAGGGCGCACGCGACTACCTGGTGCCAAGCCGCGTGAATCCGGGCAAGTTTTATGCGCTGCCACAATCGCCGCAATTGCTCAAGCAAATCCTGATGGTGGGTGGCTTCGATCGCTACTACCAAATCGCACGATGCTTCCGCGACGAGGATTTGCGCGCCAATCGCCAGCCCGAGTTCAGCCAGATCGATATCGAGATGACCGGTCCGCGGCCAGAAGACATCTACCGCATGGCCGAAGGTATGATGGCGTCGATTTACCAATATGCCCTCGACGTCGCGATCGAGCGGCCGTTTCCGCGGATGCGGTATGCGGAAGCGATGGATCGTTTCGGATCGGACAAACCTGATGTGCGCTTTGCGCTCGAACTGAAAAACCTAACTCCGGCGTTCGCCGGAACCACGTTCAAAGTTTTCGCCGACGTGATTGCGCGAGGGGAAACGATCTATGGACTCGCGCTGCCGGGCGAGTATCAGCTCTCGCGCCGTGAGCTGGACGAGCTGACTGAGTCGATCAAGAGGCGGCAGGGCATGGGACTGGCGTGGGTCAAACTCAACGCCGACGGCTGGCAGGGTCCGGTCGCGAAGTTCATCGGCGACGAGCAGCGTCAACGCACCGTCGAAACGAGCGGTCTCCGGATTGGCGATACGCTGCTGATGGTCGCGGGGCCGCGCGGCAAAGTATGTCCGCTGCTCGGCGACGTGCGTCTGCAACTCGGCACGAAGTTCAATCTGCGCGACGAGCGCGCGCTCAAGTTCTTGTGGGTGGTCGACTTCCCACTGTTCGATTATAGCGACGAGGAGAAGCGGCTGGTCTCGGTGAACCATCCGTTCACCGCGCCCAATCCCGACGACCTTGCACTGCTGGACTCGAAACCGCTCGAAGCGCGCGCGCTGGCTTATGACATGGTGCTCAACGGGCAGGAGATGGGTGGAGGCTCGATTCGTATTCATAACGCGGAACTGCAATTGAAGGTCTTCGAGCTACTCGGAATTTCGCGCGAAGAGGCCGGCGCCAAGTTTGGCTTCCTGCTCGATGCGCTCGGGTACGGCGCGCCACCGCATGGCGGCATCGCCTTCGGCGTTGATCGCATCGCGATGATGGTCTGCGGCACCGATTCGCTGCGCGACGTCATGGCCTTTCCCAAAACCCAAAAGGCCGTCGATACGATGAGTGGCGCGCCGTCAGAGGTTGACGCGCGCCAACTGCGCGAGCTGTCAATCAAGGTTGCGCTGTGAAGCGACGCTGGTTCACGGTTTCGATTCTCGCATTCGGATTGTTGTTCGGTGCGCCCGCCTGCAACAAGAACATCGACACGAAATTCGAAGACCAGATCAACGACACCGTTCGCGGGATGCCGTTTATTGGCGATGACACCGGACTGAACGTGCACGCGGTGCGCTCGATCAAACAGGTCATCATTCACAAAATTGCAGTGATGCCGCTTATCGATTCGCCCGATCAGATCGACAAGGAATTGCCCCCCGGATCCTCGGAGTCGGTTACCGCGCAGATCTATGCCCAAGCGTCAGTCGTCGGTGGATGGCAGGTGGTGCCGCAGGACGACGTCGGTGACGCGATGCAGCAGTTGCCTCCGACGAACGCCACAAACATGGACGCCAACGCGCTCGCGTTGGGTAAGAAGGTCGCCGCCGACGGCGTAATCTACGGCTCGGTGAACAAGTATCGTGAACGGGTCGGCTTCGAGTACTCGGCCCAGACGCCTGCCGCAGTCGCACTCACGCTCAATTTCGTTGACGAGCATTCGGGACAGATTGTGTGGACGGCAAAGTATGCGCGCGCGCAGAAAGCCTTAACCGAGAATATCTTCGACCTGCCCCATTTTATTCAGAACAAGGGGCGCTGGGTGCGTGCGCACGACATCGCCCAGGAAGGCGTCAACGCCGCACTGGCCAATCTTTACTCGAAATTGACGATTCAGCCGGTACTGCAGGGCCAATAGCTGCGCAATTAGCCACCTCGAATAGTCAGTGGCGCGATTGTCGGGTTACCACTCATTACTAAGTCCACGGCGAGACCGGCTTCATTCGTAGCGACTCTGCCACCGCCGGATGCACGACGTGGCCCGCATACGTATTAAGGCCGTGGCGAATCGCACGATCGCGCGCACCGGCCTCGAGCAGTCCATGGTCCGCGATATCGAGCGCGTATGAAAGCGTCGCATTGGTTAGCGCATAGGTAGACGTGTGCGGAACAGCGCCCGGCATATTCGTGACGCAGTAGTGCACGACGCCTCCCTGAATGTAGATCGGATGCGCGTGGGTCGTTGGATGTGAGGTTTCAGAAATTCCGCCTTGATCGATCGAGAGATCGACTAACGCCGCGCCCGGCTTCATTTGACTCACCGTGCGGGCGGTAATCAGACGCGGGGCCCGCGCACCAGTCACGAGCACTGTCCCCACCACCAAATCCGCCTGCGTGATTTCTTCTTCGAGCGTCGCGCGATTCGACATCACGGTGATCGCGGTGCCGCCGAGCACGTCGCTCAAATAGCGCAGGCGCGATGGATTGACGTCGAGGATCGTGACCTCGGCACCGACGCCTGCGGCCACCCGGCATGCGTTGAACCCCGCGATGCCCCCGCCAATGATAACCACTTTGCCGGGACGCACACCGGGTGCGCCACTGAGCAATACTCCGCGTCCGCCGTTTTGCGCCTGCAGGCACCATCCGCCGACCTGCACCGCAAGCCGTCCGGCGACTTCGCTCATCGGTGCGAGCAATGGCAGACTCCCATCTTCCAGTTGCACGGTTTCGTAGCCCAACGCGGTGACCTGCCGCCGCACGAGTTCGCGCGCCAGTCGTCGATCGGGTGCAAGATGTAGATAGGTAAAAAGGATGAGGCCAGGGCGGAGGTATTTGTATTCGGATGGTTGCGGTTCCTTGACCTTGAGCACCATCGACGCGCTTCCCCAGACGGTCGCCACCGACTCCACGATGCGTGCGCCGGCCGCTCGATAGTCGCGATCGCTGAAGCCGCTGCCGACGCCTGCGCCGCGCTGCACAATCACCGAATGGCCGTGATGGCGCAAACCGGCCGCTCCCGCGGGAGTGAGCGCGACGCGCCGTTCGTCAGGCTTGATCTCTGTCGGAACGCCAATGATCATCTCGTTACCTGCTGCGGGTTTTAATCGAAAAGTACGTTACGGGTTGACTCGCTGTGCCGGTGCGTGGGGAATAATAATTCACGATGGTTGCGTCGAAAGCCATCGTGCGAAACCATTGTTAGACTGAAAGCCGTCAGAGCGCTGCACCGGCTTGCTTGCGAAATCTTGACATTAGGATTCGCGCCGCGCTTGATAAAAAGTAAGGATTGATTCGTGTCCGCCGCGTTCGGCGTAAGAGCCGGATCGACGCCTCGATGAATTTGGGAGAACATGATGGAGGCACCGCCGGGACTCAAATACTCGAAGGAGCATGAATGGGTCGCGACCGAGGAATCGGTCGCGACCATCGGCATCACCGATCATGCGCAAGAACAACTTGGAGAAATTGTATATATCGAGTTACCTTCGGTCGGCGAGAAGGTCAGCAAGGACGATCCTTTTGGCGTAGTCGAATCGGTCAAGGCGGTCTCGGACATCTACGCGCCGGTCAGCGGCACCGTGGTCGAAGTCAATGAAGATTTGCCGGAAAGTCCCGAAGTCGTCAACGAGGATCCCTACGGCGACGGCTGGTTGATCAAGGTGAAGGTGAGCGATCCCGCAGACTTCGAGGACCTGATGGAGAACGACGAATACGCCGAGCTGGTCGCGCGCGAAAAGGAGTAGAGCCTGATCGCGAATCATCCGCTGCTGCTCTCTGTCGGCGACGCGCTCCTGAGAGCACTCGCCACCGAGACGTCGAATCGGCTCACGGTCGTCGGCGGATCGATAAAGACGATTACGAACGGTGCGGTGGCCGATGGATCGAGCGTAAAGGCCTTGGGCGGGTCGAGCTTCTGGAAAAATTCGACTTCATGCGGCGTCATCTGCCGCACCATCGCCGCCGAGAGATTGTTGCCGCAATAGACCGCGCGGTCGGCCAGCGGACGCTCGGCGGCGTCGCGCAGACTCGCCGCAATCTGCACCGCATGCAACGGCGCTACCGCCGACGTTCTCGGCGATCCCCGTGACCACCAGCGCGACGTGACCGCCCTTGGTCCGCAGATAGTCGGCGTGCACATCGCGCATCGCGACCAGGCGGGCCGGTGCAATTGGCAGGACGAAGCGATCGCCGACTTTCGGCAGATGACTCAGCATCTCAGCCGCGGTCGCGGGCGCACTCCGGATCAGCATTGTGACGGCGCCGTAGCCGATCGCGACCAGCGTGAACAACGCCACGAAAAACCGCGCCGAATGCGTCGCTACGCTTCGATTGTAGATTGGCGCCGCATCCTCATCGACGAATTCCACCTCGTCATCGGGCTTCGACGGCGTCGCAGGGCGAGCCGTCCTCCGACGGACCGTCGATTCCGGCACAGGCTCTTCAGTCCTCGTGGAGCTGCCGGGGAAAGTTTGCGCATGCGTCGCCATCGTCGCATCATCGGCCACTGCCTCGTCGGCTTCGCCAACCTGCCATTCGCCGCTATCGCGAACGTGCGCGATTTCATCTTGTCCGGGGGCTGCACGCTCCATGCGGTCGTCATTGAAATCGAACCGCAGATTTTCGCCCGACGGTGAATCCTCGTCGCGAAACGGTTTCGACAACAAATCGTCGGTCGATGGTTTTTCTGTGACTGGCTCAGGATCTGCGGCGGCCGCAGCTTCCTTCTCGACTGCCTCTATCGTCGATGCCCGATCCCTGGCCGGGGCGTTATTTGCCGTTGCGTCGCCGCTGACCCATCCAGCCTGCGGATCGGGTACCGATTTCTCTCCGACCATCGATTCCGCCGCGGCGGTGCGCGGTTGACGCTTTGCCCGAGGCGCAGGTCCCGCCGAACTGGCCGGGGCAGATTCCGCCGCTTCATCCCCCCGAGTAGCGCCGCGCGGATCGATTGTGAACACGTGACCGCATCGCGAACACTTGAATGTCGGAGTACCCTCGGGCAGTACCTGTTCGTCGATTCGGTAGCGCGTATGGCAGCTAGTACATTGAACGTCGATCGTCACCGCTCCTCCACCTCACCATACGAAAATATCATAAGCCGCCTCCGCGGACAGCTAGCTGTTCCGCGACTCGGTCGGCAGCTAAGGCCGCCGGCCGCGATCACCGAACGATGCGTATCGCGCTCGTAACGCGGCGCTTCGATCCGGTCGGCGGCGGTACCGAACGTGATCTGATCATCACCGCGCGACTCCTTTCACGAGCGGGTCATCGCGTGATGATCTATGCGGCCGAGGTCCGCGCAACTTCCGACGAATGGCCGTTGCGGCAAATCTCCGCGCCCCGTCTGGGCCGCGCTTTGCGACTCCTATGGTTCGCGCGGGCCGCGGGCGCGACCGCTCGGCGCGACGGTGCCGAACTCGTGCTCAGTTTCGCGCGTATCGTCGATGCGGACATCCTGCGCTCCGGTGGCGGTGCCCATTCGAGCTACCTGCGTGCCGCGCGCCGATGGCAGTCCACCCCCGCCCGCGTCGCGATGCGACTCAGTCCGTACCATCGCATCCAGACGTTAGTCGAGCGGAGCGGGTTTCGTTCGCGTCGATTGAAGCGGGCCATCGCAGTGTCCAATCTGGTGCGTGACGATTTGCTTCAGACCTTTGCGCTCGCACCGGCTCAAGCGGTGACTCTTTACAACGGGGTGGATCTGGAGTCCTTCGTTCCGGCGCAAGATTCTGCCGAGCGCGCTGCGATTCGGCGCGAGTTGGGCGCAAGCGATTCGCAACCCGCCGTAACGTTCGTGGGCAACGGCTTCGCGCGCAAGGGACTCCGCTTCCTGCTTGAGGGATGGTCCGAGATTGGCGGCCATGCGCGCCTGATTATTATCGGAACCGATCAGGCGGCGGCCTCATATGAAAGACTCGTGCGGCGGCTCGGCCTGAACGATCGAGTGAGGTTTCTCGGCCGCGCGCTCGGATGTCGCCCATCTGATGCGCGGCGCGGACGCCTTCGCATTACCGTCGCTGTTCGAACCATTCGGCAACGTCGCGATCGAAGCGATGGCCTCGGGAGTGCCGGTGTTGACTAGCGTGCAATCCGGCGTCGCTGAAGTTGTCCCCGGCTCGATGCGCGAATACATCGTGCACGATCCGACCGATCGCGCGGATCTCACATCCCGGCTGAACGCGCTTATCGCGGCAGCGCCAACGGCTGCACACGGCGGCGCGCGAAGCCGCCAAGCGCTTCACCTGGGAGCGTCATGCGCGCGAATTGCTGGCGATTGTCGAAGAAGCTGCAGGTACTCTGACGTAGGTAGTCGCTGCCTCACGAGCGCCGCAGCCCGTCACGCATCCCGCACGCGATCGCCAGGCGCCGTTCCTCGCGCGCGACGCGCTGGATCGGTGCGCCAAACGCGCGCACGACCGCTAGCCGCGCCGACGCGATTATTTTCTTCGTCCAGATCTCATAACTCGAGTGGCGCTCATGAAGCATCCGGCAATAGCCGCGTTCCCGCGCGATCCGAATGAACCGCTCGCGACTCGGCGCGCGACGCATCGACCTCGTGCCGGACCAGTGCTTGCGGTGCATAACCGATATGCAGGCCTGCGCGCCGCAGACGCTGCGAAATCTCGGTCTCTTCCTCGTGTCCCGCGGCCCCCGGACCGAGCCGTTCATCGAACGGCCCGACCTGCCTCAACGCCGCCGCCCGAAACGCCATGTTCGCGCCGAGCACTCCGCGCACTTCGATCACCCGCTCGCCATGGTCGGCGATCGGCAAATCGAGATACGGTGCGAGTGCGCCGGCCTTCGCGATTGGATCCTCGGCCGGCAGGATGCGTCCCTTCATCGCGGCGAACTCCGGATGTGCGTCGAAAAAATCTTCGACCGCCGCGACGTAGCCGTCCGCCACCATCAGGTCGTCGTCGAGGCACACGATGATTTCGCCGCGCGCCGCGGCGATCGCGCGATTCTGTACGCGGCATTTGCCCGGCCGTGCTTCGTGCAGATGGATGATCTCAGCGTCGGTCGCGATCGAACTTAAATCGATAGCCGCAGGCGAGGGCGTCCCGTTTTCCGCGACGAACAACTCATGCTCGCCCGCGCGGAGTTGAGGCGCGAGGCTCGCGATCAGGCGCGCGAGCGATTCTGGCCGCGCATGCGTCGCGATAATGATCGAAACCTTCACTCACCGGCCATTCGCGCCATCGCCGTCACGCGCGCTGTCCATCCGCCTGAATCGCATCAGAATATTCTCGTCCAACAGCACGCTCGCGCTGGTCATGAAGCGATAGAGTTCCCGATTGATGCGGCGCTGCTCCGGATCGCGCACGCCGCGCACATACAGCATGTACGAGAACGCCGCGATCAGCGGATAGAAGATCGTCGCGTAGATTCTCGTGCGCCATTTCGCCCGACTGCGCCCCAGCGCCTCCATCTCGAGCCCCTCGCCGTGCGCAATCCAATGGAGGTCGTTGAGCCCCATCACGTGCCAGTTGCGCCCGTCCGCGACCCGGTAGCGATAAGGCAGGGGCGCGCGCCGGCCCTTGTAAAATCCGCTCAGCAGGTAATGAATTCGCGAGCTGACGTTGAGGCGATTCGGGCGTCGTCACGATCGCCACCCCGCCGGGCTTCAGCGTCCGCGCAATCTCTCGCAGTACGTGCGGAATGTCCGGCAGATGTTCGATCACTTCGAGCAGCAGAATCAGGTCGAAAGTCGCCGCGCGAAACGGCAGATAATCCTCGAGGTCAACCGCGATCCAGCGAGTACCGCCCGGCCGCCGCTCGGTCGAAACCACGCGCCATCCGCGCCGCTTCGAGCATCTCGGTCGCGCGCCCGTCGCCCGCGCTGAGATCGGCAGCCAGACCCGCGCGCATTTCCGCCGGCACCAGCTCGATCGCTCCATGGATTCGTTCGTCCACGGGCGAAAGTCTGTGCTATCCGCGGCGGCTGCTCAAGCACCGACCGCTATTGCGGAGCGTGGTCGCTTGAATTAAACGCCGCCGCGCGATTAAATCCTCTGTTCGTACCGATCGCGAGAGTGGCGGAACGGCAGACGCGCAAGGCTCAGGACCTTGTGAAGGCAACTTCGTGGGGGTTCAAGTCCCCCCTCTCGCACCATCTATCATTCATTCGCAGCCCGGGCTTCGACGCTATAGGAGTCAGGTTGGATACGCCCGCCAATTCAATATGATTTTCATGGGCGAGGCGCTTGCGCTCCGTGACTCCGATTAGACCTCGAAACGATCACGACTCCTGAAAGGACGACGGACCTGCGTTGGAACTGAGCAAGACATTCGATCCCAAATCCGCGGAAGAGCATTGGTTTCAGCTCTGGATCGATCGCGGTTATTTCAAGGCCGATCCCGAGCGCGAAGGCGATCCGTTCTCGATCGTCATCCCGCCGCCCAACGTCACCGGCCAATTGCATCTCGGCCACGCGCTCAACGTCACGCTGCAGGACGTGATCGTGCGCACGCGCCGGATGCAGGGCTTCAACACGCTGTGGGTGCCCGGCACCGATCACGCGGGCATCGCGACGCAGAACGTCGTCGAGCGCGAAATCGCCAAGGACGGCAAGACCCGCCACGACCTCGGGCGCGAGCAGCTTCGTCGAGCGCGTCTGGGAATGGAAGGAAACCTACGGCGGCAAGATCCTCCATCAGTTGCGGCGGCTCGGCGCCTCGTGCGATTGGAGCCGCGAGCGCTTTACGCTCGATCCCGGACTGTCGCGCGCCGTCACGCGCGTGTTCGTCAGGCTCTATCGCGACGGCCTGATTTATCGCGGCCGGCGCATGATCAACTGGTGCCCTCGATGCGAAACGGCGCTCTCCGATCTCGAGGTCGAGCACAAGGACGCGCAGGGCAGCCTCTGGCATATCCGCTATCCGCTCGCCGACGGCTCGGGCTCGATCACGGTGGCGACGACGCGGCCCGAGACGATGCTCGGCGATACCGCCGTGGCCGTGAATCCCGACCGACGAGCGCTACACGGCCTTGGTCGGCAAAAAAATGCGTCTGCCGTTGATCGGCCGTGAGATTCCGATCGTCGCGGATGATTCCGTCGATCGCGAGTTCGGCAGCGGCGCCGTCAAGATTACGCCCGCCCATGACTTCAACGACTTCGAAACTGGCCGCCGCCATAATCTCGAACAGATCTCCGTGATGGATACGCACGCGCGGATGAATGCCGAGGCCGGTCCGTATCAAGGGCTGACGCGCGAACAATGCCGCAAGCAGGTCGTCGCCGATCTCGACAGCGCAGGATCTGCTCGAAAAGGTCGAGCCCGCATGCGCATAAGCTCGGCGTCTGTTCGCGATGCGATACCGTCGTCGAGCCGATGCTCTCCGATCAATGGTTCGTCGCCGTCAACAAGCCCGGCCCGAATGGCAAATCGCTCGCCGGCGCTGCGATCGACGGCAGTCGAGAACGGCGACACCACTTTCCATCCGAAGTTCTGGGAGAACACCTACTTTTCGTGGATGCGCAATATCCAGGACTGGTGCATCTCGCGCCAGCTCTGGTGGGGCCATCGCATCCCGGCCTACTGGTGCGTGCGCTGTGAGGACGCCGAGCCGATCGTCGCCGAGGAACGACCGACCGCCTGTCCGAAATGCGGCGGCGCCGATCTGCGGCAGGACGAGGACGTGCTCGACACCTGGTTCTCGTCGGGACTCTGGCCGTTCTCGACCCTCGGATGGCCCGACGCGACGCCCGACCTCAAACGCTACTATCCGACCAGCCTGCTGCTGACCGGCTTCGACATCATTTTCTTCTGGGTCGCGCGGATGATGATGCTGGGCATCTATTGCATCGACGACCGCCCCGACCGCGATCGCGTGCCGTTCCGCGAGGTCTACATCACGCCGCTGGTCCGCGACCAGTACGGCAAGAAGATGACCAAGTCGCGCGGCAACGTCGTCGATCCGCTCGAAATCATGGAGAAGTACGGCACCGACGCGGTGCGCTTCACGCTCGCGCAATTGGCGGTGCAGGGCCGCGACTTGATTCTGTCGGACGATCGACTGGCGGCGTCGCGGGCCTTCGCCAACAAAATCTGGAACGCGGCCCGCTTCGTGATGATGAATCTCGCTGACGCTCCGCAACCGCTGAAGCCGATCGATTCGGCGAACCTTGGCCTCGCCGAGCGCTGGATTCTCAGCCGCCTCGACCGCGCAATAGACGTGGACACTTTCTATGTCGATAAGTACGAATTCAACCAAGCGGCAGCAACGCTATACGAGTTCATTTGGCATGAATTCTGTGATGTGTACGTTGAGCTTGCAAAATTGCCCTTGAGTGCTGGTGGTGACAGGAAGAAGGCGGCCCAGTATGTCCTCCTCCGATGTCTCGACGGACTTTTGCGATTGCTACATCCGTTT
>CAVZFW010000003.1:0-201946 GCA_963774705.1 uncultured delta proteobacterium | reverse complement strand
TTTGCGCCCGTACCGGCGCCCTCACCAGATCCGGTTGTAGTGTCCGACTTTCCGCCCTGTCCGGAATGCGGCGCCACGCGCTACTGGATTTCTCGCGGGCTCTTGCGGTGTGGCTCGCGCGCATGCGCATCGGCGCCGCGATTCGTACTGACCAGCCTCGCATATCACGCAATCAACTGAGGAAGGTAAATGCCAAAATTCGATTTTTCCAAAGTCCCCGACAGCCACGCGCCGCTCGACGCGATCGCTAAGGCGACAACGCGCGCGCCGGGGTCACGGCCCTTGCCGGCCGGCTGGCGATTAATTACATCGAAGAAGGAAGGAGGATAAGATGGGAATACTTCAACAAATTCGCACTAAATTAGGCGCCGGTCCCGACATGCTTGATTCCGTGGCGCTCACTCAGGCGCTCGGCGACCTGCTTTCGCGCGACAACAAGAACCGCGCGGACGCTGCCGCAATCGAAGCGTCGATTCCAGGCGCGGTCCTCGCGTCGATCGATGGCGCCGCAACGGAGCGGAGGAAACTGGCGAACCTCGATTCCGAGCACGCCGCTCTCGTAAAAGCGGCCGATGCAACGCGGCGTGAGATTGCTCTTGCCGTGGCCCGCGAAGAGGCATCGGAGATCCAAGCCCGTTGGGCAGTCGCTGTGCAATCTGCCGGCGCGGTGATTGTGGCCGTCAGCGAGATCAATCCCATCATCGAAACGCTGGCCGGTCGCCTCGATAAGCTGCTCGATACCATTAGCGCATTCGAGGCTCGGCTGCCGTGGAATCCGCCTTCCACACACCGAATCGTGGCTGATTACATCGGATCAGCGCGCCTTGCGGTTGATGCCTTGGCCGTGAGCTTGCGACAAGCGCGGACAATTCGCATTCACGCCGAAGAGGCGAAGGCATGTGCCGCGCGCGAGGCGCTGCCGATAGAACAGGAACCAGAATCAGCACAATCAACCCCAGGGCCGCAGGCCGCCCCGGAGTAGGCCGGAAAAGATGAACCCCCAGGAAATAAATCGTCGAATGCAGCGCGTTGTTCGAGGAAATCCGCGAAGCCGAAGGCGAATGCGCCGGGTGGTATCGTCACCCCGACGCTGCCGTTGATGGCTCTTTCGTGCACAGACGGCTGCGAGAGTGGCGCGCGAAAAGCGCCGGGCTCAAATCCGAGCACGTGCCGAGCTGGTCAAACTGAAGGAGGCTAATCTCAATGGCTAACGAATTGCCCATTGCGGGCACACAGACGCCCCAGGTTGCGCCGGGAGCATCGCAGCCACTATCAGCACCGTTCTCTGTTCCCGAGGGCTACACGAGCGATATGGCGAAGGCTCGTCTCGCGGAACTGACGACGGACAAAGAGTGGGGGGCACGGTGGGCGAGTGGCGACAAGCGCGCGTCAGCGGAATTCGATGCGCTCACCCGGCACGCAATGGGCGCCCCGCAATCAGTTCCCGTGAAGGAGCCAACCGACATGGAGAAGGGGCTCGCCGCCCTTTCCGCGCCGCCGGATATCACGGGCTATCGCGATAGCTTTCTCAATCTTCGCGGTCCGGATGGTTTCGTGCTGATGGACGAGCCCACCCGCACGCTAGTCAATGAGGAGATGCTGCCCGCTGCACTCGCGCTTGATTTGGCGCCGTCTGACGTCACGATGATAGCCGCCGTCGTTGCGAATCCGGTTTCTTATGAAAATTGCGAAAGCACGTTGCACAGGCTGTGGCCCGGCGATCAATTCGCGGCGGGCATGAACGATTTTATCTCGGTACGCGACAGCAATCCGAAGCTGCGCGAGATGCTCGATCGATATCCGGAAACGCTCGGCAACAATGCGATGCTGATTGCCAGCATCGTAGCCGCATACCGTCGGCGGGGTCGCCGATGAGTGATACGCCAGCAAAGCGTGGCGCAGCCACCGGACGCCCGCCGCTGCTCACGCCCGCAGTACAGGCTGTCATCGTCGAGGCGATTTCCGCGGGGTGTCCATATCCGATCGCGGCCGCCCATGCCGGCGTCGACCACGACACTCTTCGTATCTGGAGACGCAAAGGCGAACGCTCGCAACAGCCCTACGCGGATTTCGTGAAGGCGCTCGCTCAGGCTGAACTCGATTGGGAAGTGAACGCCGTGAAGTCAATCCACGCCGCGGGCGACAAGGACTGGCGGGCGCACCTCGAACTGCTAAGCAGAAGGATTCCTGAGAGATGGGCGCGCGCTAACCGCCGAGATGAATCCCGGGATCGCGGCGTCCTTCACCGTCACCATAAACCTCGGTGATCCCGCCGTGGACGTGAATACGGCGATCGCCTTACCTCGCGCGATCGATGTCACTCCGAAAGACCCTGACCCTGACTTGAACTAGGAGTCTTGGCTGTCATTTGGTCGGAGTCTTGGCCTTTTCGGGATTTCGGTCGCAGTCTTTTTGGTGGCTCTCCAAGAGACTCATAGCCGCAACGGGGAGTGCCATTTTGCAACCGAATTGTGCGAATTTGCAGGGTATCAATCGGCCAATGCCTTTTCGCGGTTTATCTCTTCGTGCCATCGCTTCACCCCTCGGGCGATTACCTATTGTCTCGAAGTAGTGCTAAAGCACAGCGTCGGGGCTGGAAAGAGTCCGCTTTCTAAGAATTGAGCTTTAACCGCAGCCTGGTAGTTCTGACAGGCGAGTTGAGTCGCGAAAGGCCCAACCTGCGTGAACGTCGAATAAGGCGATCCCGAAATCAGAAAATACCAGACTCCAATAGCCAATACGTGTTTCATCCTCACCGCTTCGTCCCCCTCGATTCCTCGGCTTCATAGGCGCGCCCCACGCGCGCGACTGACAGCCACTTTGACAGCCAAGGCGATGGACTGACAGCCACAATGCGAACGCTGGCGGAATCTGTCTCGCCAAATAGTGTACAGATTACTACTCCGTGAACATGGGCGGACAAGGCTAAGTCGAACTCATAACCCGGAGGTCAGAGGTTCAAATCCTCTCCCCGCAACCAATAGGCACCCTTTCGCAGCTCCCACAAAAATTGCCTTCTGAGCGATTTCGATTGGTACGATTATGGCGTTGCGGAGGAAGCGACGCTCTAATAACCTAAATTGTACACAGCTTTTCAACCAAAAGAGCAATTCAGTCTGCATAATCGTCGATAAGCCAACGATTTACTGCTTAAAAGACCTCTCGTTGGTCAACTGGTGTGCGACAGAGAGCCTACTAGCGGAGAATTTATGCCAGTCAGGCGTCTTTAGAGTATCGTGGGGGCTGGTTTTTGTACGCAGATATTGATTAGAGTGGGCTCGTGGAAGAAAGACGATCAAAAAAACCTGGCGCGGCACCAACCCCGCCAACCGTGCTTACCGTGCGGGAACTGTCCGAATATCTGCGGGTACATCCAACCACCGTGTATCGATTGCTGCGCGCGAAACAGCTGCCCGGCTTTCGCGTTGGTTCGGAATGGCGATTCAGCCTCGATGTGATCGATCGCTGGCGCTCGGAGGGTGAGCAAGCCTCGGTTAGCGCACGGCCACGTCGCAAACGCGCCGGTTGAATTGTCGCCCACCGGATTCCGATGCAGCGAACCCGCTCGCATCTTCCGCGCTTCGCGTGGCATGATGAGGAGATGTTCTCTGCGTGACAAAGATTGAAGTCTGCTTGCGCGCTCAACCCGAAGTACAACGCAGTATTTCCGGATGCGTAGCCGTAGCCGCGATTTGCATCAGTTTGCGGCATAATGTTTTGGTACGGCGAAGTTAATTCGTGCTCGAATTGGGCGCTATGTCACAAAATTATACAAAAAGTCGCGAATTGTTGATCCTGCCCTAAAAGAATTCATCAAAAATTAGCCTCGAAATCGGCGATCAACAGTTGCCGCGTTGCGGTCATGTGATAAAGATTGGCTGCAGAGAAGAGATGACTGACTCTGCCGAAGCTGAACGATCCCGTCTGCTCTATGAGTTTAGTTGCTCATTCGCGGCGAAGACTGATCTCGCGGAGCTGATCCCGGTTGTAATTGCGAAGTGCCGCGCCGCGCTCAACGCGAAGGCCGCGTCAGTGATGTTGCTGGACGCGTCGCGCAACGAACTTTATTTCCCCTACATCTCCGACGATAACGTCGCGGCCGCTGGGGTGCTGTCGCAACTGCGGGTACCTGCCGACCGCGGCATCGCAGGTGCGGCACTCCAAAGCGGCAGGCCGATCGTCGTCAACGATGCGCAGAATGATCCGCGTCTCTATCGCGATGCCGATCGCGAAACCGGTGAAATCACTCGCAATCTGATCGCGGTGCCGCTGAGCGCGGGCCATGGCCCGATCGGGGTGCTCGAGGTCCTCAACCGGCGCAATCAGAAGGGCTTCGACGAAACTGATCTGACTTTCCTTGAGGCAGTATCGGGCAGCGTAGCGATCGCGATCGAAAACGCACGGCTGTATGAGCAATTGAGGAATTCAGAAGACACCCTGCGGACGCAGGTAAGCGTCTTACGCCGCGACATCGCGCGCACTCGGCTCTTCACGGAAATCATTGGCAGCGCTCCGCTCATGGAAGACGTTTTTCGTCTGATGGAGAGCGCGGCGCGCTCGTTCATCACGGTGCTGATCGAGGGTGAGACGGGCACCGGTAAGGAGTTGGTAGCGCGTGGGATTCATCGGGTTAGTGGGCGCAGCGAAGGGCCGTACGTCGCGGTCAATTGTGCCGCTTTAGCCGAGACTCTGCTGGAAAGTGAGCTGTTTGGTCATCGGCGCGGCTCGTTTACCGGCGCGGTCCGCGACAGCCCCGGCGTGTTCCGCGCCGCGAGCGGCGGGGTGGTATTTCTCGACGAAGTGGCCGAAATGCCTCCGCGTATGCAGGCAAAGTTACTGCGCGTGCTAGAGCAGGAAGAGGTCATTCCGGTCGGCGATACTTTTCCCGTCAAGGTGGACGTGCGCATTCTGTCGGCCACCAATCGCGATCTCAAGGAAGCGGTCGAAGCCGGGACTTTTCGCGAAGACCTCTATTATCGGCTGTCGGCCTTTCCCATTCGGGTACCCGCGCTGCGCGATCGGCGGGTAGATATTCCGCTGCTCGCGAGCCGCTTCGTGAGCCTCGCCGCCGAGCGCCATCAGAGGCGCATTGAGGGCATTGATCAACCCGCAGTTGTCCTGTTGACGAACTTCGATTGGCCAGGAAACGTTCGCCAATTGCGCAATGAGCTGGAGCGTGCGGTGGCCCTGGCTCGCGACGGCGAGACCATCTCGGTGAGTCATCTGTCGGAGGATGTGCGCGGCGAAACCAACGGGCATCGCGGTTCGCGCTCAGTTGCCGCTTCGTCGACGGCAGCACCACTGGCGGAAGCGCAGACGAACGGAACGAGCAGCCCGCAAATCCCCTTGCGTGAAGCTCGCGCGGCATTCGAGAAGAAACACATCGGGGAGGCTCTCGGGCGTCAAAATGGGAACGTTTCGCGGACCGCGGAAGCGCTTGGAATTTCGCGGCCAGCGCTGCAGGAAAAGATGAAAGCTTACGGCTTGCGCTAGCCTGGCTTGGCATCGAGCGCCAATTGGACTTGGCATCGAACGGCCGCCGTCTGATTTTTGTCGCTGGTAATGTTTGCTCTTTCTCAATTAAATCAAACAATTACGATTGTCTCGGCCACCCGCTGCGCTAGGCACCGCAATTGCGGTAGGACAGGGTAGTATTGGGGGTGGAAAATCATGCGGACCAGGCAGTTCGAGGCCCGAAGATCGGCGCGACTAACGGGCAGCTGTAGTCGTATTGGATCCCGCCACAGCGACGACGTCGGCGTGGCGATGCTCAAAATCGCCCGTATGCGTTATCAAATCTTCCGCGATCGCTTTGGTCGCGATCCAGGACCGGATGATCCGCTCTTCTTCGACTCGAGGCGGAACGAACCGGTGGTCGCCGGAGCGAATGAAATGTGTTCACAGATCATGGACGCGGCGGTCGCTACCCGCAGCGACTACCTGTCTGTGATGAGGTTTCTCGGATTGGGGTGACGAGCCGCTGGCGGGCCAGGGAGTTCAGCACCAAGAGGGGGAGCCGCGTCGATGGGGTGACCGTTTACGTACCCCATCCGACGTGGTGAAACTTAGCAACCATAACCTTCATTCAGACGCCCCTTGGTCTTGAATGCGCGATTCGCCGACCTTGGCCTGAAGCGTTCCATAGTGGCGCGAGTCCGAACCGTCGCCGTCTCCACCTCGCCCTCAGCAGTCCCGCTTTCTCCAGACGGAACCGGAAACCAACACTTGTGATCGTTCTCGCACGTTGAGCGGCCGTTCCTTGTCGGGCACTCCCGTTATCGCCTATGTACTGGATGTGCACCCGCGGAAAAGCGAGTGCGCAGAGTCCCATACCAAGTGGCGCCTTGGAGCCGAGGCTTGGGGCAACTATTCATCGGAGGACGATTACAGATGGCGGGAATACTTGACGGCAAAGTCGCGATAATCACCGGCGCGGCATCGGGAATCGGGCGCGCGACCTCGCAAATCTTCGCGCGGGAGGGTGCGAAACTGCTGCTTGCGGACGTGCAGGAAGACGGTGGCAATGAAACCGTCAAAATGGTGAAGGACGCGGGCGCCACCGCAATCTTCATGAGGGTGGACGTGTCGAAATGGGCCGATGTGGAGGCGATGGTCGCGAACGCAGTCGCAACTTATGGGCGCCTCGATTGCGCCTTTAACAATGCGGGGATCGATGGCAAGGCCAGCCGCACCCACGAATGCACTGAAGAGAATTGGGCGCGCGTCATGTCGATCAATCTGACGGGCGTGTGGCTGTGCATGAAAGCGGAACTCGCCCAGTTTATGAAGCAGGGTGACGGCGGCGCGATCGTTAACACCTCATCGGACGCCGGCTTGATTGGCGTCAGCGGTATGCCTGCGTACGTCGCGGCCAAGCATGGCGTTGCCGGGTTGACCAAGGCGGCGGCGCTCGAATACGGCCGCCACAAGATTCGCGTCAACGCGGTCTGCCCCGGACCGATTCGCACTCCGATGTTGGGGAAATTGCTCGCGGCGAAGCCGGGTAACGAAGAAAAGATGGCGCGGGCAGAACCGCTCAAGCGCCTCGGTGAGGCATCCGAAATTGGCGAAGCCGTCGTCTGGCTATGCTCCGATCGTGCTTCGTACGTCCACGGGCTGCCGATGCCGGTGGACGGCGGTTTCATGGCTACGTGACAATCGTCGTAGATCTAAATCAAAGGTCCTGAAACGAGAGAGTCGCGGACCTTCGCAGTCCGCGGCTCTCTTTTGGAACGTAGCAAATCAGCCGAGCAGGTTGCGCGCGACGACCTCGCGATGCACCGGGGCGTTGCCGAGATTCGCTTCTCCGGCCAAGGCGCGCCGATGGTACAGGTGCATGTCGTGCTCCCAGGTGAACCCGATGCCGCCATGAACCTGGATCGCTTCGGAAGTCACGTTCTTCGCCATATCGGAAGCGTACGCCTTGGCCATCGGCACCGCGGTCCGGGATTCGTCAACGCGTTCGTCCACGGTCCAGCACGCGTAATAAGTCAGCGACCGCGCGTTTTCGACCGCCACCATCATATCGACGCACTTATGCTTCACCGCCTGAAACGATCCGATCGGCTTACCGAACTGGACGCGCGTCTTCGCGTACTCGACCGCGATGTCGAGCGCCTTCTGTGCGGTCCCGACCATCTCGGTCGATAGTGCGGCGGTCGCGATTTCGAGCGTACGCCGCAGCACCGGCCATCCGGCATTGGGCTTGCCGAGAACCTCGGAGGCGGCGACGTTGTCGAATTTCACATGACACATCCGGCGCGTCATATCGACTGTCTTCAACTGCGTTACGGTTACGCCCTTTTCGTTGGCTGGGACGCATAGCAGTGTGATGCCGTCCTCGCCCGAGCCCTTGCCGGTGCGCGCGGCGACCACGATCGCGTCGGCCACGTGGGCATCGGGGACAAAGAACTTTTCTCCAGTTAGCGTGAATCCCGAGCCCTTCTTGGTCGCCTTCAGCTCGATTCCGCCCGCATCCCAGCGGCCCGCGGCCTCCGCGACGGCGACGGTCGCGATGAACTTACCGGCGGCGATTTTCGTCAGGAATTCCTTTTTCTGCGCCTCGGATCCGCCCTCGATAAAAGCCGGCGCGCCCAGTGTGGCCGTGGCCATGAAGGGCCCCGTCACCAGCGCCTTGCCGGCCTCTTCGGCGATCACGGTCAGATCGAGGAAGGTGCCGCCTTGACCGCCGAATTCCTCGGGAACGATCAGCCCGGGCCATCCCAGGCCGACGAGCTTGTCCCAGAAGGCAGGGTCATGCGCGGTCTCATGCGCCATCATCTGGCGCACGAATTTGGTCGAACAGTTGTCGGCGAGAAAGCGCTTCGCGGAGTCCCGCAACATCTCTTGTTCTTCTGAGAAACCGAAGTCCAACGTGATCTCCTCGTCGCCCGATCGGGTCGATTAGCGGGCTGAAGTATGTCTGTTTTTTGCTCGTTCTGAGCTACCATTATCGGTCCCGACGCTGCAAGGGTGCCCATTTCACGGCAGGCGATGCCGGTAGCGCAGGTGGAGAGAGCACGCGGTGCATCGCTAGAGGAGAGCTTGAGATGGCGACTAATGTGACGATCGAAACCAGCGACCATAAGGCCACCGTTCGCGAGGAATTCACTCGCCAGGCCGATGCCTATGCGGCGGCACCGGTGATTACTGACGGCGAACGGCTCGCGCGCCTGATGCGTGCGATCGATCCACAGCCCGGCGATCGCGCGCTCGAAATCGCGACCGGTCCCGGCTACGTCGCGATGGCGTTGGCGGAGCACTGCCGCGAGGTCGTGGGGGTGGACCTGACCGCTGCGCCGATCGCGATCGCACAGCGCACGAGCGGCGAGCGCGGACTCGCAAACGTCCGCTTCGAAATCGGCGAGGCGGACAATCTTTCATACGGTGACGGCGAGTTCGATGTCGTCGTGTGCCGCTTCGCGTTCCATCACTTTCTCAATCCCGAAGCGATTCTGAAACAGATGTTCCGCGTTTGCCGCGGCGGCGGCACGGTCGCGGTGCAGGATCTGTACGCGCATGAAAATCCGGCGCGGGCCGAGCGTTGCAATAGTATCGAGCAACTGCGCGACACCTCGCATACGCGGGCGCTGGCGCTGAGCGAACTGATCGCGATGATGGGCCGGGCCGGGCTCGAAGTGGAAAGCGTCTATTCGGAGCGCCTGATCACCGAGCTGGAGCGTTGGCTGGCGAGTGCGCAAACGCCGCCCAATCGCGCGGCCGAGGTGCGCCGGATGCTCGAATCGGATCGGCTCTCGGATACTTCCGGCATGATGCCTTTCGTGCGTGCGGGCGCGACGCACTTCGTCCAGCGTATCGCCGCAATCGTCTGCCGCAAAGCCTGAATACGCTCGGTAGTCGCGGATGTCGCGAGGTTAGGTCACAAAGGGACAACACCCACGATCACTTATTGAATATCACGTCGAACTCAGCGGACGATTAGCAGATACATTGCCATCGCGAGCCCAATCACAGCCAGAATGATCGCAACCGCGATCGCGAGGGACGATGGCTGCCCCGCGCGAAAATTTCCGCTGGCCAGCTGGGACGTCAGCCGAACGTGATGAACCGTCGCAGCAAGATCTACGAAGACCCCAACGACTACCAGCACGACGCCGACGCCCGTCGAAAATCCGGTCGCGGTGAATCGGCCGCCCTCGTGCAGATTGAATTCGCGCATGAAAATACCGAAGCGCGCGACCACGAAGCCGAATCCCATCAAGGCTAGTCCGGTGCGAATCCAGGCGAGAAAGGTTCGTTCGGAAGCGAAATAGACGCGCGGGTCGTCGCTCAAGTCTGGCGCCATCGCGATCAGGTTGGCTTGTCGGAAATCAGTGCGAGGACGCCGCAGTATTGCAGCAGTCCCGTGCGATCGCCCAGCGGTCCGAGTTCGAAGCCGGTGAAAAAGCCCGCCACCGGAACCTGTCCGAAGTATTGCCCGATATAGGCCGAGTCGTGGTCGGGAATCTGATAAAGACCCGTGCCGCGCGAAACACAATCGAAGTAAAGGCCGAAGGCCGGCGGTTGAGCGACGCTCGCGGCCATCGCATCGAGCGTGCCTTTTAATTCGGCGCGTGAGCGTTCGGCGTCGCGCAAAACGAAGCCAAGTGTATCGCCCAATTGCGGCCGATGGGCAATCGCGATAACGCCGTGATCGGAACTCGCACCGGTAATATTGCGGACGTAGAAATCGCCGCGCGCAATGCGCTCGGCGCCCGGCGCCAATGGAATCCCCACGAAGACATACGCGAGAGCGCGCGCAAGGTCGTCGGCCAGCGGGCCCGCGGTCTGAGCGAAGACGTCCCATGCGCGGCGGCCGTCGAGTTCCATAATTATGTTATCGCGCACCGCGGTCACGCGATGTGTTGGGCCGAGCGGCGCGCAAGCGTTGGCCGCGCCCAGGTTGATTTCGAATTCGCCCGCCAGCAGCATCCCGGAAACCGAGTTCGAACTGACCACATCGCCGCAGAACTGGAAGGTCTCGCCGACCGAGCCGTCTTCCGTCGCGCCGCCGCCGACTACCGTAACGCCCGGGAGTTCGCGCGCCAACTCGGCCAAAAACGGTTCCGGATCCAGGTTGTAGGTATCGGGGAAGAGGCAGAGCAGATTGTTGCTGCCAAGATGCGGACGGACGATCGTCGCGATCTCATGCGCCACATCGCCGGGACGTCCGCGCAGTTGCGGCACGAATACGCGCGTCGCTTCGATCGTATTGCCGCCCAGAACCAGGACCGCGAGCGCGGGACCCGACTCGATTTCGCGGCCGCCCGCGATAACGCCGATACTGCCGCAGCCCGCAACCTCGCGCGTGCCGGCCGCCTCGGACACGCTGCGCACGATCATCGGAAAGGCGCCGCCGTAGGCCGCGCTGGCAAAAACGATCGCACAATCCGCAGTGCGCAGACCCGCTTGCTGGAGAGCGGCCGCCGTCGCTTCCAGAGCGGCACTGCGCGGATTTTTCGCCGGTCGAACATCCGGTGCCTGCACGAATCATAATCGATATTCCTCGCCGCCATTCTATTCGCGGCCGCCGATCAATTTCAGCAACTCGATCATCCGTCGCACTCCCGCACCGAGTTCCTTGACCCCGATGCGCTCGTTGACGCCGTGGACCCCGCGCATCTGGGCCTGCGTAGCCTCGATCGGAATGAAGCCGTAGCTGGCGAGGCCCTTCTGGCGGAAGTAATGGCTGTCGGTGAAGCCCGCAATCATCATCGGCACGACGACAGATTTCTGATCATCGGCCAGATCGCCGAGCGCAGTCATCAACTGGGATTTACGCGGCGACGAGGCCGCGGGAAAATTGAGTATCACCTCGAGCTTGATACTATCGTCGGCGATAACCTTGCGCAGATTCGCGATCACTTGTTGAGGTTTGTCGCCAGGGAGCAGGCGGGAATCGATTTCCGCAGTGGCGACGGCAGGTATGACGTTGGTTTTTTCGCTGGCCGCGAGCACGGTCGGGGTAAAAGTGTCGCGCACCAACGCGTTCTGACGCGCCACCGCGAGAAACTTTTTAGCGAAGTCCGGGTCGCGCAGAGCAACCACCAGATTGGAGAACTGCGGTGGACCGCCGTCGAGTTGACCCATCGCGCGGAAATAATCGCGTACGGTATCGAGCACACGGATCGAGGGCTGGTAGGCGACAATGTTATCGAGCGCTGCAACAAGTCGCGTTACGGCGGTCTTGTCTGGCGGCACAGCCGCGTGGCCAGCCTCGCCGGCGGCCGTTAGCCGCAGCCACAGCGGCGTCTTCTCGGAAATCGACACCGCGAAGTACTTGCGGCCATTGGGCCGGCTCATGATGCCGCCGCCCTCATTAAGCAGATAACCGGCGTCAGCATAAATGTCGGCTTCGTGATCGATCATCCAACCCGCGCCTAACTTGCCGCCCTCCTCCTCGTCGCCGGTCGCGAGAAAGATGACGTCGCGGTTGAGCAACACGCCCGCACGCTTGAGCGCGACCATCGCCATAAACTCGATCACGCCCGGGCCCTTATCGTCGAGCGTGCCGCGCCCCCAGACCTCGCCCTCACGGATTTGCGCCGAGAACGGCGGCACCTGCCATTCCTTGGGATTCGCCGGGACGACGTCCATGTGGCTGAGCAACACCAACGCCTTGTGGCGGCCCGTCCCGCGCAATCGCGCGGCGACGATTCCACGCCCGGGCGCCGGTTCCCATACCGTCGCGGGAATTCCTTCGGCGAGAAACTTCTGCCGGAACATCTTCGCGGCCGCGAGTTCGTCGCCGGGTGGATTGGTGGTATTCAGGCGAACGTATTGCTGCAGGAGCGCAACCGCCTCCTGCGTCAGCTTTTCATAATTAATGGTCTTTGCGGCGGGTGCATGTACGATCAGTCCGCGTGCTTTATGCTCGCGCGCAAATACGATTGTAGCGCGCGGCAGTCCGACTGCGAGCGTAACCGCCGCACCTAACCATGCACCGATCGTAAGGTAGGCCGCCGCCGAGGATTTTCGCTTCATCGCTATTTGCAGTCGGGCAACGGTCGATTCGGGGCGCCGCAATCAGCGGTCTCCGAAATTGAATATATCGATTACCGTCTGGAGGAAATTCGCCGCCGGTGCGCCGTCGATGATGCGATGGTCAAACGTCAGGCTGAGCGTGAGCATCGAGCGCCGTGCGATCTCGCCACGATAAACGGCTGGCTTTTCGACGATCCGGCCCACGCCCAGAATTCCAGTCTCGCCGGTATTCAGGATCGGCGTGAAGGCATCGATGCCGAAGTTGCCGAGATTGGTGATCGAGAAGGTGCCGCCGCTCACATCCTCAAGCTTAAGACTGCCCACACGTGCGCGCTCGCCGAGATCTTTAGTGATGGTGACAATCTCGCGAAGACTCTTTCGATCGGCGTTCGCAATGACCGGAACTATAAGACCCTCTTCGAGCGCCACCGCCATTCCGATGTTGACCTCGGACAGCAACAGGATGGCGTCCTCAGACAACTTCGAGTTCATCCGCGGATGTCGGACCAGGGCGCGCCCAACCGCATGAATGAGCAGATCGGTGTAAGTGAAATCAAATTCGCGCGTGAGGCGTGCACGCAACTCGCTTGCGGCCGTTACGTCGGCCTCGGTCGTAATCGTGAGTTGCGCGGCCTCATGAAGACTCTGATGCATCCGCGTCGCGATGGTGCGGCGCATCCCGCGCATCCCGACAGTGCGCAATTGCGGCTTGGCGCCCGCACTCGACGATCCTGATAACGCAGACGTGGCCGCGCCGGGCGCGGCCACGTCTGCCGGCGGCGCGCCGCCACCCTTGGCGGCGCGCTCGATATCCTCGCGAGTAATGCGGCCACCGGGACCGGTGCCGCTGACGCGCTCGAGGTCGACCTTGAGTTCGGCCGCGAGTTTGCGCGCGACCGGACTCACGGAGCGGCGTCCACCGGCCGGCGTAGGGGAGCCGTCCGCGCTGGCCGGTAGCTTATCGCCCACTGGCGCGGACGCCAAGGCCGGCGCAGCGCTGCGCGCCGCGCCGGCGGAGGCAGGGGAGGATGCGGCCGCCAATGCGGCCGCATCCTCCCCTGCCTCTGCAATCACGGCCACCGGCCGACCGCATTCGACGACCGTACCTTCGCCATGGAACCACGCGGCCAGTGTGCCGGAGGCCGGTGCCTCGACCACGTAGAGCACCTTCTCGGTTTCGACTTCATATAGTGGTTCCCCCGCTTTGACGATCTCGCCCGCCGCTTTGAAGAAGCGCTGCAGCGTCCCTTCATGCATCGTAAGCCCGAACTTGGGCATCGTCAGTTCGACAGCCATTTAGCGCGCGAGCATATAGATTCGGTTAGCGGCCGACCAGTTGGCGTACTGCGGCTTCGAAGCGTGCCTCACTAGCCAGGGCAGCTTTTTCGAGCGGCGGGCTGAACGGAATCGGCACGTCGAGCGTCGTCACGCGCGTCACCGGGCCGTCGAGAAAGTCGAAGCCCTTTTCGCCGATCATCGCGGCGATATCGGTGGCCGCGCCGCCCCGCAAATGACCCTCGTCGAAGACGATCGCGCGATTGGTTTTCTCGACCGACGAGAGAATGGTGTCCTCGTCGAGCGGAATCAGCGTTCGCGGATCGACCACTTCAACGCTGATATTTTCTTTGGCGAGCCGGTCGGCGACTTTCAACGCCCGCGGGACCATCGCGCCGATCGCGACCACGGTGAGGTTCTCCCCGGTGCGCTTGATTGCTGCTTTGCCCAACGGCACAAGATGATCGCCCGTCGGAATTTCCTCGCGATGACCGCCGAGCGCCCCATGCTCGAATACGATCACCGGGTTGTCGTCGCGAATCGCGCTCTTGAGCAGGCCCTTCATATCAGACGGATTCGACGGCACCACCAATTTGAGTCCCGCCACGCTGAGGAACTGTGCGTAAACGGTCTCGGAATGCTGTGCAGCCGCCCCGCCCATCGCACCGTATACGCAACGGAACGTTATCGGCATCCGGGCCTGCCCGCCCGACATGTAGCGCAACTTTGCGGCCTGATTGCAGACCTGATCGAAGGCGCAATAGAAGAAGCTCGCGAACTCGACTTCGCAAATGGGGCGCGTCCCGGCCATCGCGGCGCCCACCGCCGCACCGACGAAACCGGCCTCGGCGATCGGCGTGTTGCGCACGCGCTTGGGCCCGAACTTGTCGATTAGCCCCTTGGTCGCACCGAAGGCGCTGAGCACCACGTCCTCGCCCATCACGAAGGTCAGTGGATCGCGCTCCATCTCTTCGGCGAGCGCCTGATTGATAGCCTGGATATAGGTCGTGACCGCCATCGTTTAGCCTCCGGCAGTATGTAATCAATTGGTTCAAGAGCCCAAAACTTGAAGTTTTTTCCTGAAACCTTAAATAGGGTTTCAGACTTCCCGTTGGGGTAATGTTATCGTTTAACGCTCGCGACGCTCGGGTATTCGCCAACTCCTCCAATGGGTGTCGAGAACGTGGTTAAATTGGCATCATCCCATCCACATCGTTGTCACTCTTCCAAATGGGAAGACTGAAACCTCTATGAGGTTTCAGAAGAGACTATAGTTCTGAGTTCCTCATCAACTTCCGTGTGCTTCATGCGAAGACGTCGTCGGTGACTTCCGAGGCGTCAGGTAACGGGCTCTCGCGGGCGAATTTGATCGCTTCGTCGAGTTCGGCTTCGGTCTCTCTTTTTGATTTTCTGCAAGTCGGCGAGGCTGATTTTGCCGCCCGACTCGGCGGCAAATTTGTCGAAGCGCAGCAGCGGACATCGTGCTTTCCATTCGTTGACTTCCTGATCGGTCCGGTACGAACCGCTACCGAGGAACGCCTGCTCGCCGACGACGTGCCCTTCCCATCGGTAGGTTTTGCATTCGAGCAACGTCGGACCGTCGCCGGCGCGAGCGCGCGCGACCGCTTCGCTCGCATAGCCATAGACCTCCATCACGTCGTTGCCGTCAACAATATGGCCGGGGATGTCGTAAGCCTTGGCGCGCACGGCGATATCCTTGACGGAGGTGACGGTCTGCATTGGGGTGAATTCGCCGAAGCCGTTATTTTCGCAGACGAAGACCACCGGCAGTTTCCAGACGGCGGCGAGGTTGAGCGACTCGTGGAAGGTGCCCTCGTTGGAGGCGCCATCGCCGAAGAAGCAGGCGGTGACGTCGTCGGTGCCGGTGATCACGGCGGCGAGCGCCGAGCCGGTAGCGATCGGCAGGCCGGCCCCAACGATGCCATTGGCGCCGAGGATGCCGAGCGAAAAATCGACGATATGCATCGAGCCGCCCTTGCCCTTGCAGTACCCGGTGCGCTTGCCGAACAGCTCCGCCATCATGCGGTCGAGGCGGCCGCCCTTGGCGATCAAATGGCTATGGCCGCGATGGGTCGAGGTGATGCGGTCGGTTTTGCGCAGCGCCGCGCAGACCCCGGTGGCGCTGGCCTCCTCGCCGATCGAAACATGGACGAAGCCAGGGATTTCATTGGCGGTGGCGAGATCGCGGACCTTGGTTTCGAACAGCCGAATCCGCGTCATCGATCGATACATGTCGAGCAACAGGTCTTTGCCGAGATCCATGTCGCATCACCTCCGCTGAAACGCTGAAGTCTCGGGGGGTAATTTGCTCCGATTAGCGACCGATCGTCAAATGATAGTGCGACTTGGAAATGCGCGTTAGAGGAGTTCCCGATCGATGCCGACCGTAATCCTGCTCTTCATCTCCAACACCTTCATGACCTTCGCCTGGTATGGGCATCTGAAGCACAAGTCCGCGCCGATCGTGGAAGCGATCCTGGTGAGTTGGTTGATTGCGCTCGGCGAATATTGTTTCCAGGTGCCGGCCAACCGCATCGGGTACGGACGCTTTACCGGCTATCAACTGAAGATTATTCAGGAGTGCATCACGCTAACGGTCTTCGTGGTGTTCGCGTATTTCTATTTGGGCGAGCCGGTGAAATGGAATTACGCGTTGTCGTTTCTGTTTATCATGGGCGCGGTGTTCTTTGCGTTCTGGGGGAGTATCTCACTGTGAGTTGCGATTCGAAGGCGCGGTGCTGACCGATGACGCCATCCGCAATGACGAAGGTGCGGCGCAAGCCGAGCGCAGATCATCCGGTGGCGCTTACGGCGAAATCGATCGGACGGGTCTTGGCGGTTTTGCGGCGCGAGTCGCGCGGTTGGGACGCGCCGGTGCTCACCCTGATGGCGGCCGAGAAGCACGATCCGTTTCTCACGTTGATCGGCTGTATCCTGAGCCTTCGCACAAACGACAAGACCACCGCGATCGCGGCACCGCGGCTGTTCGCGAAAGCGCGGACTCCGCGCGAGATGCTCGCGCTCGAGCCACGCGAAATCGAGGAGCTGATCTATCCGGTCGGCTTTTATCGCACCAAGGCGCGCGGGATTCGCGAAATTTGCCGCGACCTGATGGAACGCTTCGACGGGCGCGTGCCGGACGAGATCGACGATCTCGTGACGCTCAAGGGCGTCGGGCGCAAGACGGCGAACCTGGTGGTAACCGAATCGTTTCGCAAGCCCGGTATTTGTGTCGACACGCATGTGCATCGGATTTCGAATCGCTGGGGACTCGTGGCGACTAAAGCCGCCGACAAGACTGAAGTTGCGTTGCGCGAAGTACTGCCGCGCCGCTACTGGATCGGGTACAACAGCCTGCTGGTGGCGTTCGGGCAGACGCTGTGTCATCCGACGTCGCCGTGGTGCTCGCGCTGCCCGATTACGGCGAGATGCCCGCGCATCGGCGTAACGCGCTCGCGATAGGAGGCGCCAGGAAGAGAGGAGAAGAAGATTTCTGAAACCTTGTGCACCAGGCGAGCTTGCGAGCCGAGCTAACGAGTCCGCGAGGTGCGTTAAGAGTGAGGTTTCAGACTTCCCGTTGGGTAAGGTCATCGATTGACGCTCGCGATGCTCGAATAGGCGCCACGTACAGATCGTATGAACGAGCTAACGACCTAATCCCGGTCGGGGGATTTGAATCAGGAATACTTCGCACATCGGACCAAGACGCTCGACCAAGTAAAACCTGGGGATTGTTCGAGACAATAGTTGTGGGCTTTACCCACGACGATCTCCGATGACATTACGCTTATCCGGTTGGTTGGAGTCGATTTATGAGTATGGAAGCTGGTTTTATCGGGTTGGGATCGATGGGGCTACCGATGGCGACGAATCTTGCCGCCGCGGGAGTCAAACTGCTCGTGCACAACCGCACCGCGTCAAAGGCGGCGCCGCTGGTCGCCAAGGGCGCGACGCTCGCCGCGAGTGCGAGCGAGGCCGCGACGCCGGGCGGTATCGTGATGACGATGCTCGCCGATGACACCGCGGTCGAAAGCGTCGTGATGTGTGCCGAGGGAATCGCGGCGCGTCTCGGGGCGGGCGGTATCCACGTGTCGATGAGTACGATCGCGCCGGCAACTGCGCTGCGCTTGGCGAGCTATCACACGGAACACGGCAGCACTTACGTCGCGGCGCCGGTGTTCGGACGGCCCGACAACGCGGCGGCGCGTCAACTCGTCGTATGCACGTCGGGACCGGCGGCGGCCAAGGAGCGGGTCCGTCCGCTGCTCGAGGCGGTGGGTCGCGCGATCTTCGATTACGGCGAGGAGCCGGGCGCGGCGAACGTCGCGAAACTGACCGGCAATTTCCTAATCGCGGCCGCGCTCGAATCGATGGCCGAAGCCTTTACGATGGCCGAGCGCAATGGCGTCGATCGCCTGAAGGTCGCGGAGATGCTCGGCAAGACGCTGTTCGCGTGCCCGGTGTATCAACGCTACGGCGAGATGGTCGCCGCCAAACGGCATACGCCGGCAGGTTTCGCATTGACGCTCGGACTAAAGGATGTCGAACTGGTACTGAAGACCGGCGGCGACGCGCGTGTGCCGATGCCGATCGCGGCGGTGTTGCGGGAGCGGTTGATCGCGGGAATCGCACACGGCCGCGGCGGGATGGATTGGTCGGCGCTGGCGCTCGGAGCACTCGACGACGCTGGAATCAAATAGCGGCGAGACCGGACCGCGTTAAGTTTGGGGGATGAGGAAAATTTGATGGGCGATTCGAAGCGGGAGCTGGGCCGCAACGACTTGATCGCGGCGTATCTGACGCTCAGCGGAGCGCCGGCCTTCAAGCCCGCACGGTTTCCGTTTGCGGAGCGTGTCGTGGCCGCAGCGGCCGCCGGCTTCGCGGCTATCGGTCTCGATTCCCGCGACTACGCGGCATCCCGTGCTGGTGGGCATAGCGATGCCGAGATGCGCACCATACTCGACGACCATGGGATGCGCGTGGCGGAACTGGAGTTCGTCGCGGATTGGCTCGACGAGCCGCATCACCCACCCCACGCGCGTCAAAGCGAAGAGCGGCTGTATGCGGCGGCCGACGCTTTCGGGGCGCGCCATATCAATGTCGGCACCATGCTCCCGCCCGGCGACTTGCCGGATTTTAAGATGGTCGCCGAGCGTTTCGCGGCCTTGTGCGATCGCGCCGAGGGGCATGGGCTGAGGGTCGCGCTGGAATTTCTGCCGTGGACGGCGATTCCGGACGCGGCCACCGCCTGGGAGATCGTCGAACTGGCTGGGCGCGAGAACGGCGGCGTGCTGGTCGATTCATGGCATTATTTTCGCGGCGCGGCAGACCCGGGACAGTTGCGGACGATCCCGCCCCATCGGGTCGTGGTGATCCAGTTCGACGATGCCGACGCTTACGCCGGCGGCGATCTGCTCGAAGATACGATGAAGCGGCGGCTGCCTGGAGAAGGCACCTTCGATCTAGTGGGGTTCATCAGGCTGGTGGACAGTATCGGAGTGACGGCGCCGATTTCGGTGGAGATTATCTCGCCGGAGCAGCAGGCGCGCACGATAATCGAGGCGGCCAAAATGGCGCATGATGCGAGTCGCGCGGTAATCGCGACGGCGCGAGGCGAGCGTTAGAGCAGCTCGACGAAAGTGAACTCGCCAAATTGGCCGGAATAAATTGCGCAGAAATACAGTCTAACCCTAAACGGTGCGCTCACCTTGAATTGTGGAAAGGCCACCAGACAGAGTCCGGTGCGCGGCTGATTCGCCGATTTAGCGATTGCGAAGGAAATTGCGCTAAACTATTGTCGAACTGACTTTGCCGGGCGGCGCTCAGGCCCGGCGGAAACCACGTGCCTGAATCTCGCCGAGACGAACAGAAGCTCTGGCTGATCTTGTTTCAGATCAAGGGTGTGCGGGCACGCCTGAATTTCCTGGCCATGCAACGCTGGGTGTTCGCCACACTGGCCCTGCTGATTGGCGCGATCGGTGTCGCGTTTTTCGCGGCGGGAAGTTTTACGCCACTGATTTTCCTGATCGTTACCGCGATTGCATTACTGGCTGCGATAGTCGGGATTATTCACGAGACCATGCTGGTCCGCGCGCGGCGGGCGAGTCCGGCGCGGGCCGCCACGATCGCCGACGATCGCGCCCAAATGCACGGTCGGCTGGCCACGGTGCTGGCATGGGCCGAGGTCCCGAAGCAGACCGCGCTATGGCCGTACCTGGTCGAGGATACCTACAGCCGGCGCGAGAATTACGAGCCCTCGCGAGTCGAGCCGCGATGGTTGTCGCGCGCAATCTGGCCATTGCTCGCGTCGGTCGTGCTAATCGCGCTGGCCTTTCCCGCCGCGGAGCTGAGTCAGGGACTGCGGCGAAGCCGTTCGTCGTTAAACGCCGGGCAGCCAGGGCAGACCAGTGCCGATATCAACGACCTCGAGATCCGGCCCGCCGACCCAGCGCTGCAGCCCAATGCGCAAATCTATGCGGATCCAGCGACGCTCAAGAAGCTGGCCGATAAGCTGGCGGCGGCCGAGAACGAGCAGCGTCGCCGTAGCGGCCTTGCGAAAATGCTCGACAAGGCGCGGCAGTTCGCCGACACCTTCCAAGACAAGCTGAACGGGCTCGATCGAAATCGGAATCCGTTGAGGATGCGGCTGACCGACAGCAAACCCGGCCAGTCGAGCGTCGCTCAAAACCACGACACGAATCCGGGCCAGGGTGGCAGCCCTAACGGCAATCCGAACGGTGGCGGCGGCCTCGCCAATAATTCGCAACCCGGCGGTCATGGCGCGGCGGAACCGGGGAGCGGACAAGGTCCGCCACCGATGACCTCATTGCCCCAGCAACAGGCGGACGAGCTCGCAAAAAATGGATCCTCGCCGCCTGCCCGATCCAGTGACGGTGGTAACGGTGCAAACCGCCCCGGCAACCCGAACGACGCGAACGTCGATGGCGGCGCGGGTCATGGGTCGGGCAGCGATCCGGCGAGTTTATTTGGACCGGCGAGCGCGCAACCGCTCGGCAGCGACAGCTTCAAGATTGGGATCGAAGCGGAGCCCTCGGATGAAGCCACCGTCGCACGGCAGTCCGACTTACGTGCCGCCACGCATCCGCGTGCCACTGAATTCGCAGCAGTATCCCGACCAACCCTTGGCGCGCGCTACGGTGCCCGCCGCCGACGAAACCACGATCAAGCGGGTCTTTGAACGATGAATGAAGCGCCCTCCGCGGCCATCGCTGAGCTTCCGTCGATTGCCGATTTCGCGCGGACGTTTCGCCGCATCCAAGCCGAAATCCACAAGGTAATTATCGGCCACGAGCAGGCGGTCGAGCAATTGTTGAGCGCCCTCTTCGCGGGCGGTCACGTCCTGATCGAGGGCGTTCCCGGCACCGGCAAGACCACCCTGGTGAAAACGCTCGGGCTCGCCTTGAATCTGAGCTTCAATCGCATTCAGTTCACCGTTGACCTGATGCCCGCCGACATCACCGGGACGCGCGTGATCATGTCGAGCGTCGACGGACGGCGCGAGTTCAGCTTCCAGCCGGGGCCGATCTTCTGCCACATCCTGTTGGGCGACGAGATCAATCGCGCGACGCCGAAGACCCAATCGGCGCTGCTCGAAGCGATGGCGGAGCTCCAGGTCACCGTCAGCGGCACGACCTATCCGCTGGTGCCGCCGTACTTCGTGATGGCGACGCTCAATCCGATCGAAATGGAGGGCACCTATCCGTTGCCCGAGGCCCAACTCGATCGATTCCTGTTCAAGGTGCGCCTGGGCTATCCGGGCGAGGCGGAACTCGTCCGCATCATCGGTTCGACCACGGGACCGGAGGAAGCCGGCGTCGAGCCGGTATTCGAGCCCGCCGAGGCCGCCCAGCGCATCGAGGTGCTCAAGCGGCTGGTGCGTGAGGTGCTCGTCGCGCCGCCGATCGAGCAATACGCGGCGCGAATGGTCCGCTCCACGCAGCCGGCGAACTCGCGCGTAATTGGCGACCTCCATTCGCCGATCGTCGTCGACGAGGTGAATCGCTACGTCAGCTTCGGTGCGAGCCCGCGCGGCGCCTTGGCGCTGATTCTCGGCGCAAAAGTGCGCGCGATGCTCGACGGTCGCGCCAATATCGCATACGAGGATATTGATCGCGTCGCGCCGGCTGCGCTCGAGCATCGCATCATGCTCAATTACGCCGCTCATTCCGACAATGTCGACGCTGAACACATCGTGGAGCAGGTCATCAAGGCGGCGCGCACCTCGCGCGCATGATGGAGCGCGCATGAAACAGGTGCGATCGCTCACGACCCGCGCGTTCGAGCCCGAATTTCTCCGCAAGCTCGACGGGCTCATGATCGGCACGCGTCGCGCTCGCACCCAGCGGGCCGGACAGCGCACGATCGGCCGTCATCAAGGCGGCGGCATCGAACTGGAGAATTTCCGCGAATATACGCACGGCGACGACCTCCGCTTCCTCGACTGGAATGCGTTGGCGCGCCACGACGATCTAAGCATCCGCACGTTTCGCGCCGAGCGCCAACTCGAAATTACCGTCTTCGTCGATGCGAGCGCTTCGATGTCGGTTCCCGTTGATGACGACAAGCTTGGTCTCGCGCTTACGCTCGGTGCGGGCCTCGCCTTCATCGGGATGAGTGAGAATGATCTGGTGCGCTTCGTCGCGTTCGCGGGCGGTCGCGGAGCGTCTCGGCTCGAGGCCACGCCGTTTCGCAGTCGGCGTGAATCTTACAACCACTTCCGACCGTTCGTGAGCGGCCTCAAGGCCGGCGGCGAGACCCGCCTCGCGACTGCGACCGGCGCGCTGATCGAGAATCGGCGGGTGCCCGGCATCGTTATCGTCATCTCCGATTTTCTCGTCAGCGCGAGCGACTACGAAGAGGCTCTCGGGGGTCTGTTAGGTGCGCATCACGAGGTGAAGGTGTTGCACGTGATGGGCGATCGTGAGTCCAACGGCAACTACCCGCCCGGCAACTACCGCGTGCGCGATTGCGAGACCGGCGAATTGCGCGACGTCACTTTCGGCCCGACCGCGTCTGAGGCGTGCCGCCGCCGTCTCGCCGAGCACGCCGACGGTTTGCGCGCCTTCTGTACCCGCCGCGGGATCATGTACGCACCCGCATTCGGCGCCTCGCATCTCGACGAAACCATGACGCATGAGTTCCCGCGCCTCGGAGTGATGCACTGACCGTGGGCCTCCTCACTCCATTGAACCTGCTATATGCGCTCAGCCTGGCCGCCCTGGTCGCGATTTATTTGCGTGCCCGCTCACGCCCGACGATCGAAGTCTCGAGCCTGATGCTGTTTGAGGAAATTCCCGCACCGGTCGCGAAGAGCCGGTTGTTACGGCTCGATGCGCTCTTCTGGCTCGAGGCGTTGGCCCTCGGCGCGATGTCGCTCGCGGTCGCGGGTCTTTACGTGCGCAGTCATCAAGCCGTCGGACCCAATCGTCGGCACGCATTGGTCTTCGATTTGGGCGCGGGCATGGGCGCCGTTGGTGAAAACGGCGTTACCCGGCTCAACCTGGCGCGGCAGCTGGCGTCGCGGATCATCGCGCAAGCGCCGCCGGGCGATCAGTTCACCGTGCTGGGTTACGCTCTCGGGGCAGTGATGACGCGTGCCACTGGCGCGCAAGCCCCCGATGCGCGCTTGGCTCTCGCTACGCTGGTCCCGGCCGACGTCGCTGCGCGGCCCGCCGCGTTGCGTGCGGCGTTGATTCATGCGCGCACGGCCGACCAAATCGATCTGTTCGCCGATCGCGCGCCACCCTCCGCCGTAATCGATGACGCACATCTGGGCGTCCGCCTGACCTTCCATCAGGTCGGCGCTCCGGCCGCGAATCTGGCGATCGTGTCACTGGACGGTGGCGTGCCGCGTAGCACTGTCGGCCGTTGTGTGGTGCGCAACTTCTCCGATCATCCGCAAGTCTGCGATCTGATAATCGCAGCCGGAGGCCGCGAAGTCTTCCACTCCAAACTGATCGCCGAGCCTCGCGCTCAAATTGTCGTGCCCTTCGGACCGCTCCCAGCAGGTGGCATCGTCAACGCGCGAATCGCTACGCCCGACGCACTCGCCGCCGATAATCAACGCTGGGCCCTGGCGCCCGCCATCACCCACCAGCACGCTCTCGTTCTGTCGCCTGACGCCGCGGTGCGTGACGACTTTGCTCGCATCCTGCTCGCCCTCAATCCCAACTTCCTCGTGACCGCCGCCGATCCCGGACACCGCGATTCGTTCGACCGCGCGCAACGCTATGACCTGGCCTTAATTCACGACAGTGCCGATTACGAGGTCAACGCCGCCGCGCGCCTGTTGATCTTTCCCCCGCTGCTCAGTCCATCGCAGGGCGCGCCGCTCGTCCCGGCGTCGCGCTCGGTCGCAATCGCTGAACTGCAGGAGCGCGCGGGCGCCGGCCTCTTGAGTGCGCCGGTATTGCTCGGGCCGGCGCGCGTGATCGAGCCGCCTGATGTGGCTGGAGCCGATGGCGCGCGGCCTCGGCGTTCGCGAACACGACAGTTTTCCCCTCGCTGCATTCGGCTACGACAACGGCAACGCAGTCGGCGTTCTTGCCTTCGATGTGCGCGGCCATCTGCTGCTCAATCCCGATCGCATGGACGCGCTGGTCCTGACGATCGATTTACTGCGGCGGCTGATCGCACCACGTGACGTAGCAGTCGAGGCGACTGGCGCCTTCGTAACAGTTGCAGCCGGGGCACATGCCCGCGTGACCGCTCCGAGCGGATCCACGCAGCCGCTCGACACCGACCGCTGGGGACGCGCCCGCTTCCGCGCGCTCGAGTCGGGACGCTACCTCGTCACCAGCAACGGTCCCGCTACCGCCGTCTATGCGAATTACTTCGACGCCGGTGAATCCGATTTATCCGCGCCAGTCACGCCTGATCGACGCGTTGCACCACTCGTGGCCCTCGCCGGTCCGGCGCAACTCAGTGTGCGGCCGATTGTGCTGCCGCTGGTGATACTCGCACTGCTCGCGCTGATCGCCGAGTCGATACTGCTCGCACAGCGTGCGGTGCGCTGGAGGGCAGCGCATGTTTGAACGCCCTCTCTTATTGTGGTTGCTCGCGGCCACCCCGCTGATGGCGATGCCCGGCGTCCTCGCGATTCGCGCCGGACGCCCCTTTGCGGGTGTGCTCTCGGCCGCACTGCGGATGGGCGCTTTCGCCAGCCTCATCCTGATCCTCGCGGGCGCACGGTTGCCGTTCAGAGCCAGCGCTCGCCGCATGGCCGTGATCGTGGCAATGGATCAATCGGAATCGATCGCGAGCGACCAGCGCGAGTGGATGCGGCAAAAAATCGCGGCGCTGAGTCGCGCGATGGATCCGCGTGATAGCCTCGCCGTGATCGGCTTCGGGCGTGACGGCCAATTGCTTGCACCCCTCGGCGACCCGCGCCTGCTGACGCTATCCGATACCGGCGCGAATCCGGGAGCGACTGATATCGCCGGAGCGCTCACGCTCGCCGCTGGCATCTTTCCGCCCCCCGCCGAAAAACGTTTGATTCTGCTGAGCGACGGTGTCGAGACCGCCGATAATGCGAGCGATGAATTACCCGCGCTGGCCGACGCCGGCGTCCGGGTCTATACCGCCGCGCCACCGCCCTCGACCAGTGCTCGCATCGCGCTGACCAGCTTCGCTGCACCGGCCACCGTTCACGCGCAAACCAGTTTCGCGCTCCATCTCGATATCGCGAGTGAAGCCGGCCAACCGGTGGACGCGCACCTTCGCCTTTTCAGCGAAGCCAGTGCCGTTGGCGGCCAGCAAATCACTCTTAAGCCTGGCATGAACCGCTTCGAAGTGCCGTTCCAGATCGATCGGCCGGGCGCCTACATGCTACGCGCCGAGGTCACCGCCGGACCGCCACTATCGGTGGTCAACGCGAGCGCCCTGGCCGCGGTCTCGGTCGCCCCGCGTCCACACGTCCTGCTGATCTCAAATTCGCCCCCGGAGAGCCTCGTCAAGGCGCTTCAATTACGCCATTTCGACGTCGCCAACGCCGGCCCTCATGGGCTTTCGCCCCGTCCGTCCGATTATCTGGACTACCAGGCGGTCATCATCGCCAACGTCACCGCCGCCGCGCTCGCACCCGAGGTCCAGTTCGCGCTCAATCGCTATGTCGCCGATTACGGCGGCGGCCTGATCGTCACCGGCGACACTTTGCGCGACTCGAAATTTCACGGCGGGAACCTCGAAAAGAGCCTGCCGATAGAGTTCCAGGAACAGCCTCCCCCGCCCTCCCGCGAGCCCATCGCGGTCTATCTGCTGATCGATCGATCGAATTCGATGAGCTACAACTCGCGCTTTCCCGCGGTGCGCGACGGCGAACGAATCCATTACGCCAAGCAAGCCGCGATCGCCCTGCTCAATCAGCTCGACGACACCGATTTTGCCGGCGTCATCGCTTTCGATTCCGAACCCTACGTGCTCGGCCATCTGCGGCTGCTGGGCGAGGATCGCAACGAGATCCTGGGCCGGGTGTCGCGCCTTGAGCCGGGCGGCGGCACCGATTTCAAGGAGGCGCTCGAAATCGCTCAGCGCGAAATCCTTGCGACCGGCCTGCCGGTGCGAGAAGTTCTCCTGTTGACCGACGGCGACACCAATCGCCAGTACCACGATCATGACCAGCTGATGGCCGACTTCGCCCGGGAAAATATTCCAGTCTCGACCATTCGCATCGGGCCAGACCTCGAAAACCTGCGGCTGCTGCAGGACTTTGCGCACACCTCGGGCGGCGTGTTCTATCGCGTGGAAGACATCAAGAAGCTGCCGCAATTGCTCGTGCACCTGACCAACGAGGCGCAGAACTTCAAACGCCATCGGCGCACCAGCGTCCTGGCCTCCGCGCCCAGCTCTATCATGAACGGCGTGGCCCCAACTGAGATTCCACCACTGGATTTCTTCGCGGACACCCACCCCAAAGATGGCGCGGAAGTTCCCCTGACCATCCACAGCCCGACGCATTCATCGCCGCTGCTAGCCACCTGGCAGTATGAACTCGGCCGCAGCGCCGTGTTCGTCGCGGATCCCGACTCGATGGGCTCGCTCGCCTGGATCCGTTGGAACCGCTACGCCGAATTCTGGTCGCAATTGGTCAATTGGGTCGCGCGCGGCGGAGATTCAGGACCGTTCACCCTGCGAGTGGCGAACGGTGCTGATGGCGCACTCACCATCGAGGCAGACGAGGCCGACGCCATCCCGGTCAACAACCTGTTCGCGCGTATCAGCGGTCTAGGACAACCCACCGACGTTGCGATGACGCAGATGGGAACCACGCTTTATCGCGGTGAATCGGCCCCGCTACCCCGCGGCAAATACAGCGTCACTCTGATGCTGAAGGCTGGCGATACGGAACGGGTGCTGCTGCGGCGCGAAGTCGCGGTCACGGGATCGGAGCCCTCCGATAGCGCTGAACTCCGCCTCCAGCCGACTAACGTCGCCCTGTTGAAGAAAATCGCAGCGCAGACGGCCGGGCGCTACGAACCCACTGTCGGCCAGATGGTAAGCCCCATCGGCGCGGCCGTTATCGACTATCGATCGATCGATAATCTGCTCATTCCGCTGGCGATCTTCCTGCTATTGGGAGAGATCTTCGTCCGCCGCCGCATCATTGGCGAATAGCCGCCGTCAAACGAATGGTCAGCCTCGCGCAGTCGCCCACGCTCGATAGCTGCCGCCTTCACGAGAGCGAGCCGCAGCGTACTCAGTTGGCGTTGCGCAATTCCTCGAGCGCCGCGGCGCCCTGATGCAGCCGCCATTCGTCGATCGCCTCCACGTTAAAGCGCCAGTCGCTGCCGATTTTGAAACCGGGCAATTGGCCTTTTTTGAGCAACCGATAGATCGTCGAGCGATGTACTCGGAGGTAATCGGAGAGTTCGCTCACGGTCAGAACCTTGGCATCTGCCAACATATTCGTGTCGTCCCTTTTGCTAAGATCCTAAGAATCAAACACCAATCCGCAACATTGCGGTCATTGAATTGAAATAAATGCTCGACCAGCGGAACGTTCACCGATCCATCTATCCTTATGGCGCTATGAACGGCGACGTTATTCAAGTCGAATTGGATACCAACTTTCCGTTGGCACAACGCGCGTCAGTAGCACCTAACTTTATTTTATCTTTATTTGCTTATAAACGTCAAATCGCCCGCAAGCCCCTCAGCCCTCCAAAAAAACGAGCCAAATCAACCCTTTTCCGATGCATTTTTCATCTGCGGCTTGTTTGTGCCAACCGTTGGCGGCTACGTTGCCCCTTATGAAGCCGATGGATGCTGTAGTTAGGCGAATCGTCGATAACCAGTCCGTAGTTCCGACGTATTGTACGTTATAATGCCTCTAGGTAGACTTATCGCAGATTTCGCGAGCACCGCGCGATGCTAATCGCGTTGGGCACTTATCGCTATGAGATTCGACGAAGCGGTACCGTCATGGCGATCGAGGAAGCTCATTACGCGGGCCGCGTCATTACCGGCATCCGGCGCACCATCGACGGCGCGAATCTTCACGAAGTCGAGGCGGTGCTTGATGCCGAGGAAACCATCAAACGCGTAAGCGTCCGTTACAACCGGGGTCTCTTCAAGCGCAGCGCCGTCTACGAGGCGGCCGATGATACGCTCCGCGGTAGCGTCAGCGCCGTCGCCAGCCACAATGAGGTCGTCGTGAAGCTCGGCCGTTTTCGCGAAATCGACGCCGATCTCGTGCTGTTCCGCGCACTAATCCTCGCTCATGTGCGGGCCCGGGGGCAGGTGCGATGGACCGGTAGAGTCGCGATCATCGACCCGAACACGCTGGTCGCCGCCGCGCTCAAACAGAATTGCCACCAGACCGATCAGGCCGGCTTACGCTGGGCTTGGGAAGCGCGGATGGGTGATTCGGAAGATATCGAACTCGACGCGAAGGGCACGATTGTGCGTCAACGGGATAGCTGGGGCGTCGAAAAGGTGCTCGTGGACTACGCCGCTCCGACTCCCTGAACTCGACTCGCCTGGCGCGGCGAGAGTATCGGGAAATGAACCGTGCCTTCGCTAAATCGAACAACCCAATGACCGGTCGGACCGAAATATCGTCAGGCCGCGGCCTTCTCGCGCGGCATCTTGCAATCGCCGTCGAACACCGCGCCTTCGTTCAACACCAGGCTGGGCGTCGAGATCGTGCATCGAAGGTGCGCGGTTGCGAGCACCTCGATTCGTTCGCGGGCAATTAGTTCACCGCTGACCGAACCTGCCACGATGATGCGAGTGGCCGCGATGCGCGCGGTTACGATCGCGCCCTGCGCGATCACGATATCGTCGCCGGTGATTTCGCCTTCGGCCTCGCCTTCGATTTTCGCTGGCGCCTTGAAATTAAGCTTGCCGGAGAACTTGGTGCCTTTGCCGATGCGCGACTGAAACGCGCTTTCGTCGAGAACTGCCATTCATCCACCCCTCTTGAATCAGCGAGTCGATGATGACCGGAATGCGTTTGTGGAGCAATCATAAAGTGGGCGACTATCCAATTGCGCCCGTATGAGAATATCCGTTCGTCTATTGGATAATCTTACCGCTAATTAGGTGAGTAACCGAGCATAATGCATTCATCATCTACGATGATTACGGAGGGTGATTTGAATCGGCGGCGCGGCACCCTATTCTAACGTGTGAACATTCATTCGGCAGTTATAAATCATGTTTGACTTCAAGGGCAAAGTAGCGTTGATTACCGGCGGCACTCGCGGTCTTGGACGCGCGATCGCCCTCAGGTTCGCCCGCGGCGGCGCAACCATCGCGCTAAATTATCGCCGTGACGAGGAGTCTGCTAATCGCACGCTGACCGAAGTGCGCGCCTTCTCACCGCAATCGATTTTGCTCAAGGCGGATATGGAGGAGGACGCGCAGGTGCGGGCGCTGGTCGCGAGCGCCGGCCAGTCGCTCGGGCGCATCGACTTCCTCGTCGTCAACGCCGCGGCGACCGCCTTCAAACCGCTGCTTGCAGTCAAGCCGCATAATCTTGCCCGCACCTTCAACCTGAGTGTTGGCGGCTTCGTCGCGGCGGTGCAGGAAGCGAGCACCTTCATGGCTGATGGCGGCCGCGTCCTGATGATTTCCGGCATCGATTCGATGCGGCATCTACCTGGTCATGGCGTGCTCGGTGCGGCCAAGGCGGCGATGGAAGCGATGGTGCGCGATTTCGCATTCGAACTCGGACCACGCGGCATCACCGTCAATGGCGTCAATTTCGGCATGATCGACAGCGACTCCTCGCGGATCTATTTTGGCGACGACTTCGAACGCGTGCTCCAGGTCACCGCCGAACGCACCGCGCTCAAGCGCTTGCCCGAACTCGACGAGGTCGCCAGCGTCGTCGCTCTGCTGTGCACGTCCGAAGCCGGTTACCTCACGGCGCAAACCATCATGGTTGACGGCGGCCTGACGCTCGCATCGCCGCTCGCCCGCTGATTGGCGCATACTCAATCAGTTATCCCGTTCTGTTCGAGGTGCATGTCATGTCGCAGGAAGCTAATTCAGGATGGACCGTCGGTAATTCCGTTGACGGAATCGCGAAGTCAAATGTCATCGATGCGATCGATCGCCTCAAGCGCGCTCCCCAATGGGCCGCAGGCGATCGCGCGGTCGAAGTTCTGGCCAAGAATTCCGAGATGAGCGTCACGCTAATCGTGCTGAAACGCGGCGCGGCCCTCAAGGAACATCGCGCGCGCGGCACCGCCGCGTTATCGCTCGTGTCCGGATCGATCCTGCTGAACGGCGCAACTCTCGGCGCTGGTTCCGTCGCAGTGATCGATCACGAGATCCCGCATGCGCTCGAAGCAATCGAGGAAAGTGCGTTCGTGCTGACCGCCGTATTGAAATAGCGCCCGCGCGTCAGACGCGGCAGAGCAAGCCGCCATCGACCGCGATCGATTCTCCGGTGACGAAGCTCGCCGCCGGCGAGACCAGGTAGAGCAGCGCCCCCGCGATTTCCTCCGGCTTCAGCAGGCGCCGATACGGCAGGTACTTGACCAGCTTCTCACTGAAATCGCCCGCCTCCAGAGCCGCTGCACCCTCTTCATCGGTCCATCCGCATTCCAGCATATTCAAGCGAATCCCGCGCCGCGCCCATTCGAGCGACAGCGCGCGCACCAGGTTGCGCACCGCTCCCTTGGCCGCACAGTACAGCGTCGCGTTGGGCACGCCGCGCTCCGCCAGCACCGAGTTGATATTCACGATGACGCCGCTGCCGCGCTTCAACATCACCCGCCCGCCTTCCTGAAACGCCATCCACGCCGTTTTGAAATTTTCCTCGAACACCCGATCGAACACCGCATCATCGGCGCTTTCCGCCGGGCCGTAAAATGGCGCATCGAGCGCCGTCACGAGGATGTCGAGGCCGCCCAGTTTACTCACCGCGAGATCAGTAGTCGCGCTCAAATCAGCGCGCAACGCCGCCCGTTGCACCTGGATCAATGGCTTTCCGCCGACACCCTCGATCGCCTTCGCGACCTCCTTCAACTTGTCCTCGGTGCCGGCGTCCTGCGACGCGATCAGCACCTTCGCGCCGGCCTCCGCGAGCGTGATCGCCGCGACCCGGCCCACCGCATGCTCCGCGCCGATCACCAGCGCCGCCTTGCCGTCGAGCGAAAATTCCTTGAGCCCCGCCGCGAGCGTTTTGACTTCTGCCATCGCTATCCTTCAATTGCCTGCGCTTTCGTGCGCCGCTCCCAACGCTGTTTCGTTGATGCCTCTTCTACGACGGACTGCCCGCCCGCCTTAGGATGTCGGATTCCCCGGCGCCACGCCGGTCGGCGTCACGCCGCCCGCCAGTCCGCCGCCATCGATTACGATCAGTTCGCCATTGACGTGATTCGACGCCTCCGACGCCAGAAACACCGCCAGCGGGCCGACGTCCTCATCATGTCCGGGCCGTCCAATCGGGATAAACTTGCCGCCCTTGAAGAACTTCATCATCGCCTCGTTGTGCGGAAAAATCCCCGGCACGATGCAGTTGGTCTGGATGTTATTGTCCGCGTAGGTCAGCGCGAGCGATCGCGTCAGTTGCAGCACTGCGCCCTTCGAGCATGCATACATATAGTTATGTTTTCCGCCACGTAGTCCATAGCCCGATGCAACGTTGATGATCTTGCCGCGCTTGGCCGCGACCATATGCGGGATCGCCGCGCGCGCGCAGTAGAACTGGCTCGACAGGTTAACGTCGATTCCCCGATGCCATTCCTCATCGGTGATCTTTTCGATGGGCTTGCCGAAGGAGTCCTCGCCGATCCCCGCGTTGTTGATCAGCACATCGATCCGGCCGAATTCCTTGATCGCCGCCGCCACCATCGCGTTGCACTGGGCGGATTCCCCGACGTCGGTCGGCACGATGACGCATTTGCGCCCGACCTGGCGCACCATCCCGGCGGTCTCTTCGAGTTGGGTGACGGTGCGCGCCGCCGCGACGATATCCGCGCCGCAATTCGCAAACCGCACCGCCATCGCGCGGCCCAGTCCGCGACCGGCGCCGGTAATCACCGCAATCTTGCCGTCGAGTTTGAAGCTGTCGAGAATCATGTCTCCTCCCCGCGCCTGGCGCCCGCCCTCGCGGCGTCCGCTGCGGCTTCAATGCCTAACTTATACAGCTTGTCGCGACGCGCAAAAGCGTAATCGCCGCCCTCCGCTCGCCTCGATCTCCGTGAGACGTTCGGATCGTGTTACCAGCTCCCCTTCCACAGTTGACTTTCGCGCATAACCACTACCCGAGCAACGCGAACGTCAGACCCAACGGGAAGTCTGAAACCTCACTGAGGTTTCCAGCAGCCTTATGGTCTTCGCGCCCGCGCGCTTTTGACGCCGCGCGCGCCTCCGTTATATCGTTTGATCGAGGTCACGCCATGCCGCTCAAAATCAAGATGTACTCCGACTTCATTTGCCCCTTCTGTTACATCGGCTTCGAAGTCTTCCGCAAGCTCAAGCCGGAATTCGATCTCGAACTCGATTGGCGCGGCTTCCAGATTCATCCGGAATGGCCCGCCGAGGGCATGCTCGCCTCCGAGTGGCGCAACGGGATGGACCCCGCCGCTCGACAGGCCGTCTGGCAGCGCATCCAGGCAATGGCAGTCGCGGCCGGCTTCGAGATGAAACCGCCCGAGCTTCTCACCAACTCGCGGCTCTCGCTCGAGGCGGCCGAGTTTGCCAAGGAAGCGGGCGTCGGCGAGGCCTTCGACGAGCGCGTCTATCGCGCCTATTTCTACGAGGGCATTGAACATCGGCAAGCAGAGCGTCCTCGCCGATCTCGCCGCCGACGTCGGCCTGTCGCGCGACGACCTGAACGTCGCCCTCGATTCCGGCCGTTACGCGCTGCGCCTCAAGAACAATGCGATGGTCGCGCATCAGAACGGCGTCAGCGGTGTGCCGACATTCTTTATCGGTGAATATCCGCTGGTCGGCGCGCAGAGCGAAGAGGTTATGCGTCAGGTGCTGCAGCGTGTCAGTTCAAGACTGTCCGCGGCGAAGTAATCACCACTCAGCCATGAAATAGTTCGCCGTCGCGCAATAATTGACATGTCGTCCGCGATAAAAGATTCGTCCCGGCGCGCAGTTCATGCAGGTGCTGCGCGAGCGAGCGATGAGAGCATGCTGCGACTCGATCTGCGCGGCATCAAATGTCCGCTCAACTGGGCGCACGCGAAGGTCCGGCTCGAATCGATGCGCCGCGGCGAAACTCTCGAACTGACGATCGACGATCCGCGCGGCGCGCGCGACATTCCTCGCGCCGCGGAGGCCGAGGGTTACGCGGTCGGCGAGGTCCTTTCGATCAACGGCATCTGGCATCTGCGGATCGAAAAGTAAATGATCGTTTTGCCACCCCGCCCCAACTGCTGGTCAATGGACTCGCCCTCCCGCACATTTTGCGATTGCCCGATCGCGGGCTGATCAGGAGGCCCTCGTGAACGCTGAGCAAAAACAAAAGTTGCTGACCCTGTTTGCCCAGGAACAGGTGGCGATCCTGATCACCCAGGGCGTCCAATGGCCGACCGGCACGCTCCAGGCCTTCGCCGAAACTCCCGATCTTGATCTCCTGTTCATCATGCGAGTCAGCGCCGAGAAGTATCAGAACATCGTCGCGCGGCCCAAGGTCACCGTGATGGTCGATACGCGTGACGTCGGCAAGGTCGCAACCTTCGAAATTGCGCGCGCATCGGTGCAGGGAGAGGGCGTCGAAGTCCCACGCGACACTCCCGAATGGGCCTCGCTCAAGGCCGTCTTTCTGAAGAAAAATCCTTTCGAGGCGCCTTTCTTCGATAGCGACGTGCTCCGCATGATGCGCATCAAGCCAAAACGGATCTCATACGCCAACGGCATCAAGGACACCTTCTGGATCGAGCTGTAGCGCCGCTCGCTCGGCTCCCTATCAGACCGGCAAATATCCAACCGCGCGCCTCTCCCACCCGCGATCGAATTGCGCTGCGCGCCGCTTCCCATCCGCACCTCTTCTTGTCCAGGGAGAGGTCGCGGGAGCATCGCCAACGCGGGTGAGGGCATTCTTCGCTTCGTTCACAATGACCGTCTGATCAGTGCCGAGATTTGACCGAGTCGCAAATCTAATCAATCGAGCATCGCGAGCGTTCTTCCAAATGGGAAGCATGAAACGTCCCCTGAGGTTTCAGTAATTCTCCTCCTTCTTTCTCCCCCTCCTCTGCCTCCGGGGGCACACGACTTGCTCTCTGGTTCCGATGGCGGTGCGGCTTGCGTAATTTTTCTTCGCCCGCCCATGGGGCGCGAGGGCATGGATGCACAGCACTTGGGCAATGCGATGCCGGAAATGAAGGCAGCGGCGATCGCCACCGATCTGCCGATGAACGAGATGTTCAGCGCCGACGGGCATCCGCGCCCCGAATGTGCGCGCGTCGTCAATTACCTCCTCTCGATGGATACGCGGAGGTTGACCGAGCTCGGCGAGCGCGCTCACGAAATGTTTTTGCGCATGGGCGTCACCTTCAACGTTTACGGCAACGAGGACGGCAGCGAGCGCATCTTTCCGTTCGACCCGGTTCCGCGCATCATCCCCGCCGCCACCTGGTCGGAAATCGAAGCCGGATCTGATCCAGCGCGTGCGCGCCCTCAACGCGTTTCTCGCCGACATCTATGGCGACGGCGCCATCCTCAAGGACGGCGTCGTCCCCCGCGATCTGATCATCGGCTCGTCGCAATTCCGGCACGCCGCGGTCGGCATCAGACCCACGCACAATAGGTTCATTACCGTCGCCGGGATCGACCTTGTGCGCGGATCGGACGGGCGCTTTTATATACTCGAAGACAACGTGCGCACGCCTTCCGGCGTTTCCTATGTGATCGAAAACCGCGTGATCATGACGCGCCTGATGCCCGAATTGATCCGCACCCTGAAAGTCCGCAGCGTCGAGCAATACCCGGCCGACCTGCTGGCCTCGCTTCGCGAATTGTCGCCCAACGGTAAATCGGATCCAACCGTCGCCTTGTTAACGCCGGGGCCGTTTAATTCGGCGTTCTTCGAACACGTCTTCCTTTCGCAACAGATGGGCGTCGATCTGGTCGAGGGTCAGGACCTCGTGTGCGTCGACCACAAGCTGTTTGCCAAGACCGTTTACGGCTTGCGCCAAATCGACGTGATCTATCGCCGCATGGATGACGACTTTCTCGACCCGGTGGTTTTTCGACCCGACTCACTGCTCGGGGTGCCCGGGCCTGACCGCGGTCCTGCGCGCGGGCAATGCGGTCATCGCCAACGCTATCGGCACCGGCATCGCGGACGACAAGGCGGTCTTCGCCTACACCCCCGCGATGATTCGTTACTATCTCGGCGAGGAGCCAATCATCCCGATCGTCGAGACCCATCTGCTGCGCGATCCGGAGGTGTGCGAGTTCGTCTTGCGCAATCTCGACCGTTACGTGATCAAGCCGACCGGCGCCTCGGGCGGCTATGGCGTCGTGATCGGACCGAAGGCCGATGGCCTGGAGTTGGCCGAAACCCGCGCGCGTATCCTGCGCGATCCCGCGGCCTTCATCGCTCAGCCGGTCGTCCAGCTCTCGGTCCATCCGACGCTCGCGGGCGGCGCGGACGCAACGCTCGCGGCGCGCGCACGTCGATCTGCGCCCGTTCGTTCTGCTCGGCGCAAAACCGCGCGTGCTGCCCGGCGGACTTACGCGCGTCGCGCTGCGCGAAGGCTCGCTGATCGTCAACTCCTCGCAGGGCGGTGGCAGCAAGGACACCTGGGTGCTCGAAAACTAGTGCTGCGGCGAATCGCGGACCATCTATATTGGGCGGCGCGCTACCTCGAACGCGCGCAATGGCGCGTCGCGCCTGGTTGACGTCAACTACCATCTGAACCTCGAGGTCCCGCCACGGATGGCCGACCCGTGGGAACCGCTCCTCGGCATTACTGGCGAGCGCGAGATGTTCGCGCAGCGCTATGCCCACGCGGACGAAGCATCGGTGGTGGACTTCTTCACCTTCGACCGTGAAAATTCATCCTCGATTCGCAGTTGTATCGAGGCCGCGCGAACCAATCTGAGCGCGCTGCGCAACACCATCTCGTCCGACATGTGGCTGCAGATAAACGAGCTTTACCTCGACTCGCGACAATGGTCGCCTGGGTTGCTCGCCAGCGAGGGCTTCTCGTCCTTCTTCACCGATCTGCGTAATCACTTCTATTCGATCACCGGCATCATTCGCAGCACGATGCCGCGCGACCTCTCCTACGATTTTCTGGAAATCGGCACGATGCTCGAGCGGGCCGACAACGTCGCCCGTCTGCTCGACGTCAAATACCACTATTTACTCCCCCGGCTGGAGGATATCGGCGGTCCTTCCGACGGACGGCAATGGGCTGCGGTGCTGCGCAGCGCCTCGGCGCTCGAGGCCTTTCGCAAACTCTACGGCTACTCGATACGCGTCGATCGCGTCGTCGAAATTCTGTTGTTCGATCCCAACTTCCCGCGCTCGGCGCGCTTCAGTACCGAGCGCCTCGCGGCCTCCGTCGAACGGGTCGCGGCGCAAAATTGCGGTCACCTGGCGCATCAACTGGCCTCCGATAATTTGCTCGCGCTGCTGCGTGGCGAGCAGCGCCGAGCAAGCCATCACGGAGGGCTTGCACGAATTCCTGCTCAAGGTCGAAGAGCAATGTTCGCACCATTTCCGACACGCTGTTCAGTGAGTATATGACGCTCGGCTGAGAGCCCCGGCGAATGATGTATCGGATTACCCATACGACGCGCTTCGAGTACGAAGAACCTGCGTACGATTCGCAAAACGAATTGCGCATGCGGCCCTGGGATCGCGACGGGCAACGTTGCGTGACCTTCGACCTGTCGACCAACGAACCGTCGTCAACGATCGAGTACGGCGACTTCTTCGGCAATCGCGCTCACTCGATTTGCGTCAGCGCACCGCATCGCAAACTCGAAATCGTCGCGCGATCGATCGTCGAACTCGAAACACCGCTGCCGCCTGGCGCAACCGGGATGACGCTCGTGGACTTTCTGCGCGGCGACGCGGTCCGCAACAACGTCTATTTCGAGTATCTGAATCCCAGTCAGTACGTTCCGTTCAGCGAGCGCCTGCGCAAGTTCTTCTGGATGGCGCGGCCGCAGGAGGCTGAAGACGTCGGCCTGTACGTGGTGCGTATGATCGCCTATGTGCGGGACCAGTTCGAATACGAGACCACCGCGACCCACGTACACTCCAGTCTCAATGACATCCTCGATAGCGGCGGCGGCGTCTGCCAGGACTTCGCGCACCTGACGATTGGCATCCTGCGCCTCGCCGGAATCCCCGCGCGCTATGTCAGCGGTTACCTCGCCCCGGCGTCTGCGGGCTACGTCGCCCGCCGCACCCAGCCCAATCGACCACCTGCCCTCTCCTCCCGGCCCGCTGAGCCCGCCGGACGTGACCGCGCAAGCCAGCCACGCCTGGCTCGAAGCATGGCTGCCCGGCACCGGATGGACCGGCTTCGATCCGACCCATCGATGTGCCGTCGATGGCCGCCACATCGGCGTCGCCGTGGGCCGCGACTACGCCGACGTCCCGCCGCTGCGCGGCATCTTTCGCAGCAATGGCGTTGACTCGATGATGACCGTCGACTTAAACGTCGAGGCGATCACCTCTCCCATCCTCGGCGGCGGCAGCTCCGGTAGCGGCCCCTCCGGTGGCGTCCGGTCCGGGGGCCAGTCGCAGTCCCAGTCTCAGCAATAGATTCCTCAATTATCACTTGGAGAAATTGCTGTGGGTGAAGGATTTCCCCACAAATTTAAAGCGATCATGTTTCACGTGAAACATTTTCGCCTTAAATTCGTTTTAGCCTGGTCTGCCCAAATCTCTAAAGCACGAATCTCAGCCACGGCACGACGAGCGGGCACGCACCAAATCCGCAACAATGAAATCGACGGAGTACAAATCGTGGTGAAGCAGCGGCCGACTTCGATCCGCGCCGCCAGTCAAATCCGCGTGGCCAACCGGATTCCGTAAGAAGCCGGGTCGCGCGCGAATGGTGCGCTCGCCCTTCGCGAGAAGTCGGCCGTCGCCTGAGCGGGAATCGCTGGCGCGCGTTGCCGCTCTTCTGCGGGCGCCATTGCGCACGCATGTTCACCGAAGAGATCACTTGCCTCGGCTGTCGGGCCGCGTCAGCATTTCAGTGTCGGCGAACCGGCCACATGTAACCCGCGCGTGCGAGTATCCGGTTCGTGAACCCCTTGCCTTCCATACTTAACCGGGAAACCTGAGGAGACTTTCGATGCCATCGAGCGCCGAGAAGCAACGATCGGACGCGAACTTGAGTACGGATGAGCTGCGTCGCCTCGACGCCTACTGGCGCGCATGCAATTACCTGAGCGTGGGCATGCTCTACCTGCGCGACAATCCGCTGCTGCGCGAACCGCTCAAGCCGGAGCACCTCAAAAATCGCCTGCTCGGCCACTGGGGATCCGATCCCGGCCAGTCGCTGGTGTGGGTGCATCTCAATCGCTTGATCAAGAAGTACGACCTCGACGTCATCTACCTGTCGGGTCCGGGGCACGGCGCACCCGCCACCCTCGCTAACAGTTACCTCGAGGGAGTTTACTCAGAGGTTTATCCCGATCGCAGTCAGGACGCGGAAGGGTTGCAACGATTCTTCAAACTGTTTTCGTTCCCTGGGGGCATCGGCAGCCATTGCACGCCCGAGACGCCAGGCTCGATTCACGAGGGCGGAGAACTGGGGTATTGCCTCTCGCATGCGTACGGTGCCGCCTTCGACAATCCTGGCTTGATCGCCGTCGCGGTGATTGGCGACGGTGAATCCGAGACCGGTCCGCTTGCGACGTCGTGGCATTCCAACAAGTTCCTCAACCCGGTTCGCGACGGCGCCGTACTCCCTGTGCTCCACCTGAATGGCTATAAGATTGCGAATCCCACGATACTTGCGCGGATTCCAGCCGACGAACTGGAGAGTCTGTTGAATGGCTATGGCTATAAGCCATACGTAGTAGAGGGTGACGAGCCGGCGGCCGTGCATCAGCTGATGGCCACCACGCTCGAACGCTGCATTCTCGAGATTCGCGAGATCCAGGAGCTAGCGCGCAAAGGCACTGCGGCTAACGCGACCCGCCCGCGATGGCCAATGATCGTAATGCGGACTCCGAAAGGTTGGACGTGTCCGAAAGAGGTCGACGGCAAGCGGCTCGAGGGTTTCTGGCGCGCGCACCAGGTACCGATCACCGATCCGGTCACTAACCCGGCCCATCTAAAGTTGCTCGAGGGGTGGATGCGCAGCTACCATCCGGAAGAACTTTTCGACGCAAGGCGACCAGCTAGTTGCCGAACTGAGAGAATTAGCTCCCGAGGGTACGCGCCGGATCAGCGCAAACCCGCACGCCAACGGTGGATTGTTACGCAAACCGCTCAAGCTCCCGGACTTCCGAGAGTATGCGGTCAAAGTTACACGCCCGGGCCATTCGGAAGCGAGCAACACGCACGTACTAGGTCAGTACCTGCGCGATGTGATGCGCAGCAACATGACGAACTTCAGGGTCTTCGGTCCGGACGAAACCGCTTCCAACAAACTCGAGGCGATATACGAAGCGAGCAAAAAGACGTGGCTCGGCGAGCACAAGCCCGAGGATCGTGACGGAGGCGAACTATCAACCGATGGCCGCGTCATGGAGATGCTCAGCGAGCACACGCTGGAGGGCTGGCTGGAAGGATATCTGCTAACCGGACGCCACGGATTTCTTTCGACCTACGAAGCCTTCGCGCACATCATCGACTCGATGGTGAACCAGCACGCTAAGTGGCTGGAAAAATGTACTACGTCAGTATCGTGGCGCGCCCCAGTCTCGTCGTTGAACATACTTATCAGCTCGACCGTGTGGCGCCAGGATCATAACGGTTTCACACATCAGGATCCGGGCTTCATCGACGTGGTAACGAACAAGAGTCCTAGCGTCACGCGTATCTACTTGCCGCCGGACGCCAACTGCCTGCTGAGTGTGGCCGATCATTGTTTGCGCAGTGTCAACTACGTGAATGTTATCGTTGCGGACAAACAACCGCATCCCGAATACCTCACGATGGATGAAGCAATCAGGCATTGCACCAAAGGCGTCGGGATGTGGGACTGGGCATCGAACGATCAGAACGGCGATACTGATGTGGTAATCGCGTCGGCGGGCGATATCGCGACGATCGAAGCATTGGCGGCAACTGCCATTCTGCGAGATAAATTTCCGACGCTGCGCGTGCGCTTCGTCAATGTCGTAGATCTTTTCCGGCTACAGCCGCAGATCGAGCATCCGCATGGCCTCTCGGACCGCGATTTCAATGGTCTGTTCACGACCGACAAGCCGGTGATATTCAACTTCCACGGCTACCCTACGCTGATCCACAAGCTCGCGTATCGGCGCAGCAATCACGACAACATGCACGTCCGCGGATATAAGGAAAAGGGGAATATCAACACGCCGTTGCAGCTTGCGATCAACAATCAGACTGATCGCTTCAACCTGGCGATCGATGTAATCGACCGGGTGTCGAAGCTGCAGGTCACCGGAGCGCATACCAAGGAATGGCTAAAGGATCAAATCAACGATCACCTTGCCTACGCGACTGAGAATGGAATCGATCCCCCCGAGATTACCAACTGGCGGTGGCCCTACTAATTCAGCGATGCAGTGGTTCGGGAATATCTCATGAATATCAGTCCGCTGGCGGGCAAACCCGCAGACCCTTCGATGCTGGTCAACGTGCCGCGTTTGATCACCGCGTACTACTCAGAGCAGCCGGACGCTTCGATTCCGTCGCAATGCGTGGCATTCGGCACATCCGGACATCGCGGGAGCGCTTTCGACAGCTCATTCAACGAATGGCACATCGTCGCGATTACCCAGGCGATTTGCATATATCGCAAAAGCCAGGGCATCGACGGCCCGCTGTTTCTAGGGATAGACACGCACGCGCTGTCAGAGCCGGCGTTTGCCAGCGCGCTCGAAGTACTCGCCGGCAATAAGGTCGAGGTGATGATCGATAGGGATCGGGGATACACGCCGACACCGGTTATTTCGCACGCAATCCTGACCTACAATCGCGGCCGGAAGACAGGACTCGCCGATGGAATAGTCATTACACCTTCGCATAATCCGCCGGCCGACGGCGGCATCAAATATAATCCACCACACGGCGGCCCGGCCGACACGAAGGCGACTAAGTGGATCGAAGGACAGGCGAATATACTAATGGGCGCGGGTTTGCTGGGGGTGCCGCGAGTACCGTTCGCCAGGGCGCAGAACGCCTCGACGACTCATCGTCACAACTTTATCGGTAACTACGTCGCGGATCTTCAAAGTGTAGTTGACCTGGGAGCGATACGGGCGGCGGGAGTGAACGTCGGCATCGATCCGCTGGGCGGCGCAGGAGCGCATTATTGGGAGCCGATCATCGATCGCTACAAGATCAATGCGACGATCGTAAACAAAGCCATCGATCCAACGTTCGCCTTTATGCGCGTCGACTGGGACGGCAAGATTCGGATGGATTGCTCATCGCCGCACGCGATGGCGGGGCTGGTGAGTATGCGCGAACGCTTCGATGTGGCTTTCGCAAACGACACCGATAACGATCGTCATGGAATAGTCACTCGCAGTGCCGGACTACTCAATCCTAATCATTATCTTGCGGTCGCGATTTCGTACCTTTTCGAAGCGCGCGAGAATTGGCAAGACAAGGCAGCCGTGGGCAAGACGGTCGTAAGCAGCAGCATCATCGATCGAGTGACAGGGAAGCTTGGGCGCCGACTGGTCGAAGTACCGGTCGGCTTCAAGTGGTTCGTGGATGGGCTGATCGATGGTTCGTTTGGCTTTGCCGGTGAGGAGAGCGCGGGCGCATCGTTTCTGCGCATGGATGGCAGCGTATGGACGACCGATAAGGACGGCATCATCATGGGGCTGCTGGCGGCGGAGATTACGGCAAAGTCGGGACGCGACCCGGGCGAACTATATAGTGAGATAACGCGCGAATTTGGAGCGCCCGTGTATGAGCGCATCGATGCGCCGGCGACCGTGCAGCAGAAGGCGATCCTCGCGAAGCTAGCGCCGGAGCAAGTGCGCGCCACGGAACTCGCGGGCGAGCCTATAATCGCGGCGTTAACGGCCGCCCCCGGTAACAACGCGACGATAGGCGGTCTCAAGGTCATCACCAAGAATGGCTGGTTCGCCGCGCGGCCGTCGGGGACTGAAGACGTTTACAAGATTTATGCGGAGAGCTTTCGAGACGTCGAGCACCTGCATTTGATTCAGGCAGAGGCGCAGACCTTGATTAATCGGGTGTTCGAGCGCAATTCGGATTATATCGAAAAATAGCCTGGCGTAACGCCGCCGAATGCACAACGGAAATAGTCAATTGTTCCGGCCCGCACCGCGGATGCTTCGAAGGTTCAGTCCTGCCGTGTAGCTAATGATTCACCGAAAATGACCATGAATACTCGCGGCCGCCTGCGGTGATCGAGACTGAGTAGGAGCCTGGTTCCAATGGCATTCGCGGCATCATTACAATCGCGCCGAAGTTAATTAGTTGATTCCGCATCATTGCCTGGGTGCCCGCGTCGGGATTGTTGTAGTTACTTCCATCGAAGACGCAGGCCTCGAGTGTGGATGGCGCAGGCGCATTACGTTTAAACGAGAAATGTGCAACACCCGGATTGACCAGCGTGCCAAGCTGAATCGAAATCGGATAGCCAGTCGGCAATGAATAGCCGGGACAACTTGTCAGAGGATCGGGCCATTCGCCGTCGAACGAATTCAGATCTATCGATGCGCCGTTGGGCGGATATTCGATCGGCGTGGCTAAGGGTGCGGGCGGCGACGCTATCGGATCGACGTCGCCATTGAGATTGAGCGACGCGATGCAGACGCCGGCCTCGCACATGTAGCCGTAGCCGACGCTGTGCAGACGCGGATTCAAGATCGGGAACCGGTGAAATGGCGACTGCATCCAATTGTCGAGCGCCCACGAGGGTGGGAGAGTCCCGCGTGGATTCCACGACTCATCCACATCGCCGGCGCGCCCCGCGGCCGCGCCTTCGGCCGTGTACCACGGTTTGGACGGATCCTCGAAATGCATGGCCGGCCCAAGGTTGATCCCCGCGGCGATTTGTTTGCCGAAATTTTTGACGATGTAGCGGGAATGCAAATAGTCACCGCGGCTGAACCGTGAATTGGCGATTACCGGTGTGAGGCCGGCACTTTCGCGATACCGATTGAGCGGCTTCAACCAGAGATCGTCCGCACCGGGATTCGCCGCGGGAACATCGGCAGATGACGCCGCCGTGGGGGTTGCTAGTATCGAAGACGGAGAAGCATCCACGACCGTGTCAGAGGTGGTTCGCGTCGATGCGGGCGATGAGATAGCGGTGGGACCGACATTGCCGAGCAGAGCCGTTGGCCTGGATGAGGATTCGACCGCCCGCTGCAAGCGATCGAAGTTGATCACATACTGAGTAATCGCAAATCCGGCGGTAAATACAATAGCCACTATGACCAACACCATAATGAGTGGCCGTGAAATTCGAAGTGGGATCTTTCCAGAGGCAAAGTTCTCAGCCGGATCGACAAGTCTAAATGGTGCTGCGCCGAAACGAACCTCGTCGCCGTCGTTAAGATAGACCGGCGCCGAAATACGGTTGCCGTTGACGTAGGTTCCATTGGTCGCGCCCAGATCGGTCAGCTCAATGCGCTCACCGAGGCGGGAGATTGTTGCATGACGGCGCGAGACGCTCGGGTCCGCGATGATGAAATTGTTTCCAGGAGCACTACCGATCGTGATGATGTCCGAGGTGATTGCGAAATCATCAGATGCAGCTCCGGCCGACACCAGACGCTGATTAGAGCGCGCCGCCATCCTCGCGACTCCTATTGTGACGCCCAGCCTCGACGGTACTATGGTCTCCATGCGAGGCCGCGCGCTGGCGGTGATCATGATTGTGCCCGCCGCAGTGATCGCCCTGATTGCATACCGGCGATTCGAGCGTGTGGAGCAATCGCCGGCGCTGCGTTCGTTTACAGAATCGGTCGAACTGCCAGGCGATGTCGATTCGGTCTCCGCTGCAATTCAACAAGCGTTTAATGATGGACGGGAACTGGGATTCTCGCCGCGTTTGAAATTCTCGCCGCAAGACAAATTTCATTACTTCTATTTGTTCGACCGGAATGCGGGCGTGTTCCCCGACGATTTCCAAGTTCGTGTTCATACTAGCCAGGACCCGGATTTACGTCGTTATTCCGCATTGCCAAACGACGCCCGCAATCGCGATCTGTACCTATACGAGCCGTCGGGAGATTACTATTGGTATTCGGAATTCAGCCGCGGGGGAAAGCCCGTGAAGTTCCACTGTTCATTCATAATTCATCTCGAGGCGCTGGACTCCAGACGAGCACGGATGGAGGTCCTCGAGTACTTACCGATTGTCTGGACAGGCAAAGCGTTTCACCTGTTGGGACATGCAGGACCGGGTTTCTATTATGATATTCGAGAGGTTCCGCCGAGCGAACGGGACCGCAAGGAACTGCTCGAGCTAATCAAAGAATCGGTGATGAGCGGCGCGCACCGATGAATCAAGTGGCGGCGCGAAAATCGATCGATCACGACCGTACTCGCGAGCCGATCGACGCGCTGATATGCTCACAATGAAATTCCGCCCGCGGCCCGACTGCGGCCAAAAAAACGCACATGTCATGTTCAATCGTGAATGGCGGGCGCCATTGCGTAGGCAATTGAGGGGGACTCGCGCCGAGATGGAGGCATGAACGGCCGCAATAACGTTTCCGACGATCCGCTCTGGTACAAAGACGCCATCTTTTACGAATTGCGCGTTCGATCGTTCTATGACAACTCCGGCGACGGCATCGGTGATTTTCCGGGACTGACCGCGAAGCTCGATTATCTGCAGGATTTGGGCGTGACGGCATTGTGGCTGTTACCTTTCTATCCATCACCGCTGCGCGACGACGGCTACGACATTTCGGACTACCTCGACATTCATCCGGAGTGCGGCACGCTGCGCGAATTCACGGAATTTTTGCGCGAAGCTCATCGTCGCGGTCTGCGCGTGGTAACCGAGTTGGTACTCAATCACACGTCGGATCAGCATCCATGGTTCCAGCGTGCGCGACGCGCGGCCAAGGGCGATCCGGCGCGCGATTTCTACGTGTGGAGCGATACGGCGGAACGCTATGCGAGCGCGCGAATTATCTTCCAGGATTTTGAACCGTCGAACTGGGCCTGGGATCCGGTCGCCCACGCCTATTATTGGCATCGGTTTTATTCGCATCAGCCGGATTTGAATTTCGACAATCCGGCGGTGCGCAGCGAGGTGATGAAGGTCCTCGATTTTTGGCTCGAAATGGGCGTCGACGGCTTTCGCCTGGATGCGGTCGCCTACCTGTTCGAACGCGAAGGAACAAGTTGCGAGAACCTGTCCGAAACGCATCAATTCCTGCGCGATCTGCGCACGCATATCGATCGGAAATTTCGCGGGCGGATGCTGTTGGCGGAGGCGAACCAATGGCCTGAAGACGCCGTGACCTACCTGGCCGGCGGCAAAGAATGCCACATGGCGTTCCATTTCCCATTGATGCCGCGAATCTATATCGCGGTGCGGACCGAAGACCGTTTTCCGATTACCGATATCTGGGCGCAGACCCCGGCAATCGACGAAACCTGCCAGTGGGCGCTGTTCCTGCGCAATCATGACGAGTTGACGCTGGAGACTGTGACCGACGAAGAGCGCGACTACATGTATCGCGCATACGCGAAGGAATCGCGGATGCGGATCAATCTGGGAATCCGCCGGCGGCTGGCGCCGCTGCTAGGCAACAATCGCCGCACGATCGAATTGATGAATGGACTACTGTTCTCGATGCCCGGAACGCCGGTGATTTATTACGGCGACGAGATCGGGATGGGCGACAATATATATCTGGGCGATCGCAACGGCGTGCGCACGCCGATGCAGTGGAGCGGCGATCGGAACGCGGGGTTTTCGAACGCTGATACGCCGCGACTAATCCTGCCGCCGATTATCGATCACGAATACCATTACCAAACCGTCAACGTGGAGGCGCAGGAACGCAATCGGCATTCGCTGCTATGGTGGATTCGGCGACTGATCGCGATGCGCAAACGCTTCCGGGCCTTCGGGCGCGGAACGATCGAATTTCTGAACCCCGATAACCCACACGTCCTCGCCTTCATTCGAACGTACGAAAATGAGCGCATCCTGGTGGTCGCGAATCTATCGCGCTTCGTGCAGTTCGTTGAACTGGAGCTGACGCGCTTCACGGGGATGACGCCGGTCGAGTTGTTCGGACGGACCCGATTTCCCGCGATCAGTGATCGTCCATACATGCTGACCCTGGCTCCCCACATGTTTGATTGGTTCTCGCTGGAGTCTCCAGGAACAAATCCCGCCGATGGATACGCCATACGCGAGATAGAGCTGGACGAGACCTGGAAACGATTTATCGAGAGCGACGACCGTGTGCGGCTTGAACGTTTACTGCCCGAGTACCTGCGGCAATGCCGATGGTTGTACGATAAGGCTGGCCAGGTCCGCGCGGCGCGCATCGCGGACGTAATACCATTGTCGGACAAGGCCGATGGCGCATATCTGGCACTGGTTGAAGTGGAATTCACGGAAGGAGAAGCAGAGACCTACACGCTGCCGCTGGCGATCGCGGAGAACCATCGAGCGCATCAGATTGTGGTCAACGCGCCACAAGCGGTCATCGCTAATATCAGGCACGGCGAGGGTGAGAGTACGCGGGAGCGAATTGTTTTCGAAGCGACGGTGGACCCGGACTTTGGGCGCGAATTGTTCGAGGTAATGAAGCGCCGCCGCCAGCCGAAAGGCGAAGCTGGCTACCTTACCGCAAGCGTTGAGGCGAGCGTGCGGAATTCATCGGCGCACAAAGGTGACGCGACGGATCTCGAACCACGATTGTTGCGAGTGGACCACTCCAACGCATCAATCGCTCTCGGCAACCAACTGATCGTCAAGCTGTTCCGCCGTCTTGAGAACGGGGAAAGTCCCGATCTTGAAGTTGGGCGCTTCCTCGCCAGTCGGATCTCATTTACCCATTCGCCGCCACTGGTCGGCTCGATCGACTATCATTCAACGCGCGATAACGGAACTCATACTGTAGCCGTGCTGCACAGTTTTGTGGCGAACCAAGGGGACGCATGGGAATACACCCGCGGGGAGCTGGTCCGTTATTTCGAGCGGGTTGCCGCGCGCGGCACGATGCTTCAGGAAGCGACGCCTGCTTTATCGAAACTGATCGAGGTCGAGACGCCGGACGACGAAGCCTTGGGCCTGATCGGCGCATATCTAGACGCCGCGCGGTTGCTGGGACGGCGAACTGCGGAACTTCATCTAGCCTTCGCCTCGTGCCCGGACGATCCGGAATTCGCTCCCGAGGCCTGCTTGCCGCCCTGGCGGCGCGCAACCTATCAATCGATGCGCAATATTGCGGGCCAAGCCCTGCGGTCGCTGGGCGTGAGACAACGGACGCTGGCATTGGAGAGCGCGGCCAGTGCGGCGCGAATCCTGGCGCAGCCCGAGCGAATCGAGTCGCGCTTCGAGGCCTTTCTGAAACAGAAAATCTCAGTGGTCCGCATTCGCTGCCATGGAAATTTGCATCTCGGACAAATTCTGTACACGGGTAACGACTTTTTAATCATCGATTTCGATGGCGAATTGGCGCGACCCTTGAACGATCGCCGACGGAAGCGAACGGCTACGCGCGATCTGGCAACGATGCTACGATCGTTTCATCGAGCGGCGTTTGGAGCCCTTGCCGAGCAAATCCGCGCAGGCGCGCTGGGCAAACACGACTTCGCTTCGATGGAGGGGTCGGCGCGTTTCTGGCAGATGTGGACTTCGTGCGCATTTCTGCGCGAATACCTGGCGGTTGCAAAGGGTGCGCCGTTCGTGCCGTGCGATAAAGTAGAATTAATGACACTGCTCGACGCGCTGATCCTGGAGCGTGCGCTTTACGAACTTGGCCGTGAGCTTGGTCGTGACCATGGTGCGGAATCTCCATGGACGGGAATCGCGCTGCACAGCATCGAACAGATCCTGGAAGTCGAGTCCCCGAGCGGTGCCCCTTGAGGAATGATTCGACGTCGATCGGAAAGCCCATGCAAATCGCAGAGATGGACCTCGAGCGCCTCGTCACGCTGCACCACTCCGATCCCCATTCGATCCTGGGTGCATATCCGAGTCCCGGCGGCATAATCGTTCGCGCCTTTCGGCCAGGCGCGAGACAGGTTTCGGTTATCGCTGACCTGATTCATTCGTGGCAAATGACGTTCGTGGACGATCGCGGGCTGTTCGAAGTGCTGATCGCGAGCCGCAAGGAAATCTTCCCATACGAACTGCGCGTGCATTACGCAGACGGCAACGGCGTCACGATACGCGACGCGTATGCATTTCTACCGACCATCGGCAGCCTCGATCTACACTTATGGAGTGAAGGGCGGCACGAACAAATCTACCAAAAGCTCGGTGCGCACACGCGGGAGATAGACGGCACGTTCGGCTTCGCGTTCGCGGTGTGGGCGCCGAACGCGCGCGGCGTGAGCGTGGTCGGCGATTTCAACGATTGGGACGGGCGCGTCCACATGATGCGATCACTCGGCCCTTCGGGAATCTGGGAACTATTTATCCCGGGAATCGGCGCCGGCGCCCATTACAAATTTGAAATCCGCACGAGCAATGGCGACTTGCTGCTGAAGGCCGATCCCTTTGCGGCGGCGAGCGAGGCACCACCGGCGACCGCTTCGGTGACATACGATTCAGGTTTTGTCTTCAGCGACGAAGAGTGGATGGCGGCGCGCGGGCGGCGCGAGGCCGGGCGATCGCCGATTTCGATTTACGAAGTGCATCTGGGTTCGTGGCAGCGCGTGCCGGAGGAGAACCATCGATCGCTGACTTATCGCGAACTGGCGCCGCGATTAGCGGACTACGTCAACGACCTCGGCTTCACTCATGTTCAATTGATGCCGGTGATGGAACATCCATTTACCGGTTCGTGGGGTTACCAGGTCACCGGATATTTCGCGCCGACCGCGCGTTACGGCAGTCGCGACGATTTTCGCTTTCTGATTGACTATCTTCATCGGCGTGGCATCGGCGTGATTCTCGATTGGGTTCCGGCACATTTTCCGACCGACGAATTCGCACTCGGGCGTTTCGACGGCACTGCGCTGTTCGAACATCTCGACGCCCGCAAAGGCTATCATCCTGACTGGGATACCTACATATTCAACTACGGCCGCAACGAGGTGCGCAATTTCCTAATCGCCAACGCGCTCTACTGGCTCGGTGAATTTCACATGCCGACGGGCTGCGCGTGGACGCGGTCGCCTCGATGCTCTATCTCGACTACGGGCGCAACGAGGGCGAATGGATTCCCAACCAGTACGGTGGGCGCGAAAATCTCGAGGCGGTCGATTTTATCAAGGCGCTCAACCAGGCCGCCTATGGGCGTAATCCGGGCATCACGATGATCGCGGAGGAGTCCACTTCATGGCCCGCGCGTCAGCCGGCCGACCTATCTCGGCGGTCTCGGCTTCGGGTTCAAATGGGACATGGGCTGGATGCACGACACGCTGGAGTATTTTTCCCGCGACCCGATCTATCGTCGCTATCATCATCGCGACGTGACCTTTGGCTTCCTCTACGCGTGGACTGAATCGTTCATCCTGCCGCTTTCGCACGACGAGGTCGTTCACGGAAACGCTCGATGCTCTCGAAGATGCCCGGCGACCGCTGGCAGCAATTTGCCAACCTGCGCGCGCTCTATGGCTACATGTGGGCGCGGCCGGGCAAGAAGATGATCTTCATGGGCGACGAGTTCGGCCAATGGCGCGAATGGAATCACGACGAGAGTCTCGATTGGAATTTGCTCGAATTCGAAGACCATCGCGGACTTCAGTCATTACTGCGAGAGTTGAATCGAATCTATCGCGACGAGCCGGCATTATGGGAGGCCGACGGTGAGCCGACGGGCTTTCGCTTCATCGACGCCGACAACGCAGATGACAACGTCGTCGTATTCATGCGCCTGGCACCGCAAAGCGGCCGTCGCATCATCTGCGTGTGCAATTTCTCGCCGGTGGTGCGCGATGGATATCGTATCGGCGTACCGGCCGCGGGAATCTATCGCGAGATACTCAACACCGACTCCACCTTTTTCGGTGGCGGCAACATCGGCAACGCCGAGCTTTGATCGCGTCGGAAAACACGCCTCATCACGGACTCGAATTTTCCATTTCGCTAACTCTGCCGCCACTCGCGGTGATTTGGTTGGAAGTTCCGCATATCTGATCTACGGTATTTCTCAGATGGTCGAACCGCGCGCCACCTATCGCGTACAGCTACATTCCGGATTCACCTTCGACGACGCCGCGGATATTCAGTGAGTACCTGGCCGAACTCGGCATCAGTCATCTGTATTGCTCGCCGTATCTGCAAGCGACGCCGGGCAGCACGCACGGTTACGACGTTGTCGATCATCGACGCGTTAATGAGGATCTCGGCGGCGCGGCGGGGCACGCGCGGTTGCATTCCGCATTGCGCGAAAATGGCCTCGGACAAATCCTCGATATCGTGCCGAATCACATGGCAATTGTCAGCCCGTACAATCCGTGGTGGTGGGACGTGCTCGAAAACGGCCCGGCGAGCAATTATTCGTCGTATTTCGACGTCGATTGGGAGACGCCCGAAATGCGCTTGCGCAATTCGGTCCTCATCCCGGTGCTCGGGGATCACTACGGTGAAGTGCTCGGCTCGGGCGCGATTCAACTCGAACGCGACGGTGCCGCGCTGACCGTCCGTTACCACGAACATCGGTTTCCGGTTGCGCCGCGATCATTCGACACGATTCTCGCCGCTGCGGCGCAGCGCTGCGGCTCCGACCATCTCGCTTTCCTCGGAGATAGCTTCGGGCGTTTGCCGCTCCCCACAGCCACCGACATCGAGAGCACGCGCCGCCGCCATCGCGACAAGGATGTGTTGCAGACGCAGCTGGCGCGGCTTATCCGCGAACAATCGGAGGTCGGGCCGGCGATCGACGCCGTGATCGCGGAAATCAACTCCGCAACATGATTTCCTGCATGTGCTCCTTGAGCGGCAGAACTTTCGTCTCGCTTACTGGCGTGCGGCCTCGCGGGATCTCGGCTATCGCAGATTCTTCGATATCAACACGCTGGTCGGCCTGCGAATGGAGGATCGGAACGTCTTCGCCGATACCCATTTCCTGGTGCTGCGATGGCTGGCGGACGACACGCTGGATGGCGTGCGCATCGATCATATCGACGGCCTGCGCGATCCGGAGCAATACCTGCAATGGCTGCATCAGGCTCAGCCGAACGCCTGGATATTGGTCGAGAAGATTCTCGAAGCCGGAGAATCGCTGCGCGAATCCTGGCCGATCGCAGGAACCACCGGCTACGACTTCCTCAATCTGGTGGGCGGCGTTGCTGATCGATCCAGCGGGCGAACGGCCGCTGACGCGCTTTTACAGTGAGTTCACCGGCGAGCCGACTGACTTCGCGCAAATTGTGCTCGAGAAAAAAGACCTGGTGATGCGCGATGTTCTGGGCAGCGACCTCAACCGACTGACTGCCCTTTTCGTCGAGGTGTGCGAGCGCCATCCGCGGCATCGCGATTACACCCGCCACGAATTGCACGAGGCGATTCGCGCGGTCGTCGCCCGCATGCCGGTTTACCGCACCTATGTTCGCGAAGCCGCCGATGCGCCGATCCGCGCCGAAGATGAACGCTACGTCGGCTCCGTGATCGAAGCAGCCAAGCTCGATCGAGTCGGACATCGATCCCCGTCTATTTGATTTTCTTGGCGACATTTTACGATTGCGGCAACGCGGTGATCTTGAAACAGAGCTTGCGATGCGGTTTCAGCAGTTCACCGGGCCGGTGATGGCGAAGTCCGTCGAGGATACGGCCTTTTACTGCTTCAACCGCTTCGCGGCACTCAACGAGGTCGGCGGCGATCCCGCGCGTTTCAGCGTAACGATCGAGGAGTTCCATCGCGATTGCGAAATGGCGCACGCGCGATGGCCGCGGCGGATGCTCGCGACCTCGACGCATGACACCAAGCGCAGTGAGGATTTGCGCGCGCGGATGAGTCTGCTCGCAGAGATTCCCGAGCATTGGATCGCGGCAGTGCGCGGATGGTCTGAACTGAATCGGCCGTTTTGGCGCGGCGGACTATCGGACCGCAACGCTGAATATCTTTTCTACCAGACCCTTGTTGGAGCATGGCCGATCGAGAGCGATCGGATCGTTGAATATATGCGCAAGGCGGCGCGCGAGGCGAAGCTGCGCACTTCATGGACCGCACCGAACGAGGAATACGAACGCTCGCTTACCGGATTTATCGAGAGCGCCCTCGATAACCCGGAATTCGTCAACGAGATCACCAAGTTCGTTACGCCGCTGATTTGGCCCGGGCGAGTGAATGCACTGGCGCAAACGCTGCTCAAGTTGACCGCACCGGGCGTTCCCGATTTTTATCAGGGCAGCGAACTCTGGAGCATCACGCTGGTCGATCCGGACAATCGGCGCACAATCGATTATGTGCGGCGTCGCCGGTTACTCGCAGAGCTGCGCGACTTGACCGTTGAACAGATTGTCGCGCGGGCGGATGAGGGGTTGCCGAAGCTGTGGCTGATTCGCCAGGCGCTCGATTTGCGGCGGCGGCGTCCCCAGCTATTTGGACGCGACGGCAGCTATCGCCCGCTGCATGCGCACGGCGCTCGTTCTGCGCATGTGATCGCGTTCAGTCGCGGCGCGGGTGCGATTACCGTAGCTCCGCGTTTGCCGATCGGCCTCGGCGGCGATTGGGCCGATACCATCATCGCGCTACCACGCGGCCGCTGGCATAACGTCCTGACGGGTGAGGCGTTCGACGGCGGCGAGACTCCACTCGCGAATGTGATGAGGCGATTCCCCGTTTGCCTCCTCGCCGGCGAAGAGTCCGCATCATGATTATCCGCGTCTGGGCTCCAACGGCCGACGATGTACGGCTCGACCTTGGTACAGATCGCCTTCCGATGGTCCGCGCGGACGGCGGATGGTGGATCCTGGATAATTCGCGAGTTCGACCGGATGTTGATTATGCCTTCGTCCTCGATGGCGCGGAACCGCCCTTGCCCGATCCTCGCTCACAATCGCAACCGCGTGGGGTGCATGGCCGCTCGCGCATCGTCGATCATTCGAGCTTCAACTGGACCGACGCCGGCTGGAATGCACCCGCACTCGATTCCGCAATCGTGTACGAAATGCACGTTGGCACTTTCACGGCCGGAGGCACGTTCGATGCCGCCATCGATCGTCTCAGCCATCTAACCAACCTCGGCGTAACTCACCTCGGGCTGATGCCGATAGCCGAGTTCTCGGGCAACCGCGGATGGGGCTACGACGGCGTTGATATCTTCGCGCCGCATCATGCCTATGGCGGTCCGGAGGCCTTGAAGCGGTTGATCGATGCGTGTCACGCGCGCGGCCTGGCCGTTCTGCTCGACGTCGTCTACAACCACTTTGGACCTTTGGGAAATTATCTCCCACGCTTTGGGCCCTACCTGACTCATCGCTACGCCACGCCTTGGGGTGACGCGATTAATTTCGACGAACGCGGCAGCGACGAAATACGGCGCCTGTTCTGCGACAACGCGCTCATGTGGTTGCACGACTATCACTTCGACGGATTGCGGATCGACGCGGTGCACGCAATCGTCGATACTTCTGCCCTCCATTTTCTCGAACAGCTCGCCAGCGAAGTCGCGATTCTCGAGCAAGAACTCGGCCGGCGGCTCGTCCTCATTGCCGAAAGTGACCTCAACGATCCGCGGCTCGTGCGCGCGCGCGAACTCGGCGGTTTTGGCCTCAGTGCGCAGTGGAGCGACGATTTCCATCACGCTCTCCATTCCATTCTGACTGGCGAGCGCGCCGGCTACTATGCCGACTTCGGATCGATGGCCGATTTGGCTAAAGCGCTCCGGCAGGCGTGGGTTTACGATGGTCGCTACTCGAACTTTCGCGGACGGCGACATGGACGTTCGCCCGCAGGCTTGACGGGACATCGCTTCCTCGGCTACGCGCAAACGCACGACCAGATTGGGAATCGTGCCACGGGCGAGCGCAGCTCGCATCTGATGAGCATCGGGCGGCTCAAGATCGCGGCCGCGCTCGTACTAACGTCGCCGTTCACACCGATGCTCTTTCAGGGAGAAGAATGGGGTGCCTCGACGCCGTTCCTCTATTTCACGGGACATGAGGACCCGGACCTTGCGCACGCGGTCAGCGCGGGCCGCAAGCGCGAGTTCGCGGCCTTCGGGTGGGATCCGGAGAGGATTCCTGATCCGCAGGAACTCGAGACCTTCGAGCGGTCGAAGCTGAATTGGCAGGAACTATCGCAGGAGCCACACCGCGATATCCTCGAATGGCATCGCGAGCTGATTCGATTGCGTGCGCGGATGCCGGAGCTGCGCGACGGACGCCTGGACCTGATCGATATCGCGTTCGATGAGGACGCGCGTTGGCTCAAGGTCACGCGCGAACGAGTAACGATCGCGTGCAATCTTTCCGCCGCTCCGCAATCGATTCCGATCGCCTCAGGCGCATCGCACCACCTCGCTATGGCGTCCGATACTCGCATTGCACTTGAAGGATCTCACGTCGATTTACCAGCTGATTCGGTCGCGATCCTGATTCGTTGAGCGCGCAAGCTTGATGATTGCGGCGACCGGGTCATACCTGCTAAGCCGCACTAGGTCCAACAATTCGACTTCGATCAGAAATACAGATTGAATCGCGGCGCACGGCAACGAACCGCACTCACGCCGATCGAATTTGACCCTGGACTGGAATTGCGCCTATGAGTTCGATCGCGAAAATCGCAGCGGAAACGATCACGCCGGAAGCGCCGAGGGCAGAATCGATTGACTATAAGTCGATCGCACTGCTGTCCGCCGCGCATTTGACCGACGATGTGAATCAAGGCGTCGTGCCCGCGATGCTGCCGTTTTTCATCGCCTCCGATCACCTCACTTACGCTGCGGCCGCGGGACTGATCCTCGCGCAGACCCTGTCGTCGTCGGTCGTTCAGCCATTGTTCGGGATGCTCGCCGATCGGCGGCCCTCGCCATGGCTGATTCCGGTGGGATTGAGCTTCGCCGGTATTGGAGTCGCGCTGGCGGGTCTCGCTCCCACCTATGCGCTGATCTTCGCGGCAATCGCCCTTAGCGGATTCGGCATTTCAGCGTTTCATCCCGAGGCGGCCCGGCGCGTGCGCTATCTTGGCGGTTCGCGGCAGGCAACGACGATGAGCCTGTTTACCGTCGGCGGGATGGCGGGATTTGCGATTGGCCCTTTGATGATCACTCCGGTACTAATCAGATTCGGAACTCGCGGCGCGACCGTGCTTGCGTTACCGGTCCTGATCATGGCGCTCGCCGTGACCTTCCAGATGCCGCGCCTCGCGGCCGCTCACGCTGACGGATCGATCGGTACTCAAACGCGCGCACTGATTGACGAGCCTGAACAATGGGGTGATTTCATCCGCCTCACCCTCGTCGTGATCCTTCGTTCGATGGTCTTTTTTGGGTTGAATACGTTCATTCCGCTCTATTGGAACCACGCACTGGGCGGATCCAGAAAGGGCGGCGGGTTTGCGCTAACAACGCTACTGTCGGCGGTGACGGTGGGTACGCTGCTGGGCGGCCATCTGGCGGACCGCTATGGCCGTAAAATCGTAATTACTCTTTCACTCGCCATTCTCACGCCGCTCATGCTCGCATTTCTTGGTCTGCACTCTTTTGTCGGAGCATCCTTGCTGCTCGTCCTAATCGGACTAGCCCTGTCCGCTTCGAATAGCGTGGTCGTAGTGATGGCGCAGGAATTTCTGCCAAATCGTGTTGGCTTGGCCGCAGGCGTCACCCTTGGTCTCTCGATGACGATTGGTGGATTGATGATGCCGCTGTTCGGTTCGATCGCCGACCACCAGGGACTAGCGCTGACCTTATTCCTGCTCTCGATCGTTCCCGCGCTAAGCTGTGCCGTCAGCCTGACGTTGCACGAACCAGGGACCAATCCGCCTGCCATTTAGTATCCGAGTGGTCATTTACATTATGCGGATGTATTACAAGCTGGGTATTTCATTGGCTTCAAGTTTATAAACTGCCGTCGTACCCGTTGAAGTCTCAACTCAGGCAGCGGAAGTTCCACTCGAGGAGTCTTAAATGGCAAGCGCCGTCAAGATGAATCATGCGCCGAATTGGCGCGCTCAACTGGGCTCGAAACTGGTGACCCCGGAAGCGGCCGTTGCCCAAATCAAATCGGGCGATCGCATTACGCTGTCGATCGCGCAAGCGACCCCGTTTACGCTGTGCGCCGCGCTGGCCGGACGCCTGATGGAGATCGACAACGTCGTCGTCAATCACTCTGCCGCGCTCTTCAACTGGGATCTGCCCGGTCTCGGCGAGCGGTTCCGTTTCGAGTCCTTCTATCTCTCCCCGATTGGGCGCGAGCTGTTCGGCGCCGGACACGGCGAATTTGTGCCGGTCTCCTACTACCGCGAAGGCACGCTGCCACCGGGTCTCGAGAATTTCAACGTCTACCTGCTTACCGTCTCGCCGCCTGACGAACATGGCATGGTCAACTTCGGCGATATTCAGATTATGTCGAAGCTGTTGTCGCGCAACGCCAATCTGGTGATTGCGGAGATCGACGAGCAATCCGTGAGAATCGGCGGTGACAACTCGCTGCACATCTCCGAGATCGACTGGTTCGTCGAACGCACGCCGGACGCACCGGTCATCCCGCTAGCGCCACCGCCCGTACCCGAAGAGGAACGGACCACCGTCGAGGCAATTTGCGGCGCGGTGGCACGCGAACTGATTCCGGATCGCGCGACACTTCAGGTCGGTGTCGGATCGACCTCGGGCGCACTGATGGCTTACCTCGGGAATCATCACGACCTCGGCATGCAAACCGAGATCATCCCGTGGGGCACCACGAACCTCGTGCGCGACGGCGTGATGACCGGCAAGTACAAGAAACTCTTTCCCGGACTCGTGGTCGGCAGCGGCTTCGCGATCGCAACGCCGCGCGAACAGCTCGAGTACGCCGACGGCAATCCCGTCTTTCAGCTTTACGATTTCAATTTTACCGATGACATCCGTTTGATTGCGCGAGAAGACGGTCTCATCTCGGTCAACAACGCGCTCGCCGTCGATCTCACCGGACAGGTCGGCAGCGAATCTATCGGTCCCCGGATGTACACCGGCACCGGGGGACAAATCGCCTTCGGTATCGGCTCGACGATGGCAGGTGGCAAGTCGATTATCGTGCTGCCAGCGACTGCGAAGGTGAAGGGCGAGCGTCTCTCGCGCATCACTCCGAGCCTCGCGCCGGCGTCGGTGTTCACCTTGCCGCGAACCTTCGTACATTACGTGGTGACCGAGTACGGCATCGCCTCGCTCAAGGGTAAGTCGCTGCGCGAACGCGCGCGTGAATTGATCGCGATCGCGCATCCGGACTTCCGCGCCGACCTCACCAACGAAGCGCGGCGAATGTATGGCTAGGCTCGCGCGGTTCGGGCCAAGCGTCAGTGAATGCCCATAGCTGCGCCGATCATGATTCCAATCGCGAGCGCCACGGCGACAACAATCGCGATTATCCCGAATCCAATAATGCCCCCTGCGCTGGTTTGCGCCGATGGTGCAACCGGCGTTTCCGCATGGGCCGAATGAACACCGCTGTGGTAGCCGCTGCGTGAGGTGTAGTAGATGCCTGTGCCGGGCAGTCCAACGGTCCGCGTGACGCCCCGATTGCCTACTGTGACGTGAGCGCCGCGCATACCGACAGTCAGACTCGGTCCCGATTTGGAGAGGTTGACCGAAAGGCCTGGAAAGATATTTATCCGCCGATAGAAGCGAAAGTTGCCCATGGCCGAGATCACCGAGCAATCGCTACGGCCCGGGCGCGCCGAGAGGTGGAAGCGCGGGATCGCCGATCGATGGCGACGACGAATCGCCCATCGGCGGCAGCGAGGAATCGCCCATCGGCGGCGCCGAGGAATCGCCGGCCGAAGGAGGCGAGGAATCGACGAACGATGGTGGCGGCGCAGCCGTGAAATCGGCGGGTAGGTTGCAGCACAGCCGAAAGCTGGTGCCGGCACGCGGATCCGCTTCGTACGCCTGCAGCGAACCGTCGGCGTTCACTTTCACCGCGTCGTAGCTGATCGAGCCTGATTTGCGCGTCACCGAGAATATATAGAAGCGGCCAGGCTCGAGAGGTTCCGGCGGTCCGAGATCCGGAATCGATTGCAAAAAGTGCGCAGGCACCTTGCCGTATTTTACTTCGCTGACGGCATAGGTTTTAGTGGAAAACCCGAGCGGCATCTGCGAGAACATGCCGGGCTCGATGTCGATCTGCCATACCGGCATGCCGCCCTCAAAGCGCACCACGGTCGCTGTGCCGCTCGAACCGGCGGGTCCCGTCGTCAGGGTTTTTGCTCCCGAGTACTTGGTCAGTGAGAGCGTGTCGAGAAAGTCGTTGGGCTGCGAATAGCTGATTTGGATTTTCGCTTCCGGCCCGGGTGGCGGGGCGCTGTCAGAGGTCTGATCGGAGACCGGCAACGCGGCCGTAGTCGATGCCGGCTTTTTCCCGAGCATCGTACATCCCACCATCATCAATGCGAAGGCCAGCACCGCTACTGCCGGCCATTCGTACCCGCTGACTCCGCCGGGTCTGCCGCAATTCCACCGCTTCATCACCGCCGCTATTTGCCGCTCCTCGGAAATTCTCCCCGCCTCTTTCTTCGATTCTATTGTGAAAACTCGATCGGTTGCGGCAGCGCTCCGCCGGCGTTATAGCCGTAAACCATCCACGCGCCGTAATCCGCACCCTTCATCAGCACAACCGCCATCACCACCATCAGGGCAAGAAATACTGCACGTCCGCGTTGCGGCAATGGCGGTGCATATAAGGCCCATGCGGTCAGCAGCACGCTCATCGCGAAGACCGCGATCATGAACTGCTTGTGATGAACCAGTATATGCTCGCGAACCGACTCCGCGACCATCACACCAGCGCCCGCGCGCAAGCCGGTCCATAAGGCGATTCCTGCGCCGAGTGTCCCGATCGCCAACATCCATAACGCCGGCCATGCCCAGGCGTCGCGCTTCAACGTCCCCGCAACAACATATAGCAACGCTGCCAAGGTCAGAAGCGCGACCGGGTAATGGACCACGAGCGGATGGAGATTCTGCACGGCTTCCAGACCGCGGAGCTGGAATAATTCCCGCGCACGAGCCGCCATTCCGGCCATGAGGAATTACTTTAAGGATTTGACTGTGAGGTAACTGACACCGCCCTTATCGTACTGGTCTCCAGTAACCGTAACTTCGCTTTCCATTTTGCCGATCACGTTAGCGGGCAGCTCGGAATCATTCTTCGGCGGCAACAGAATGTACATTTTGTCCGTACCCTTTTCGACGAGGGCAACTGGAATTCCTTTTTTGGCGCATCCCGCCGCGCACTTCTTGTGACCGGCGCCATGCGCACCCATCGTCACGAAGCAGAAACTGTCCTCGAGAGTGCCGGTGACCGCTTTTTCGCTCGCCAGCACCGTCGCGGCCGCACCCACGGCGAGCATCAGGCCGAGACCGGCAATCGCAAATTTATTCATCGTTCCGCCTCCAAGGGTGAGTTGTCGGATGGTGAACGGCGATCCCTGTATCCTCAACGGCGCGCCGTTCGCGCTTCGATCGGAGCGCCGACCGCCCCGATCGATTCGCGCCATTGCGCTCGACGCGAGCGGCTGGTCGGCGGTCCGAGCCCTTCCAGATACGCTTCGAGGATCTCCTTAATCTGTGAATCGAGCCGTTCGAGTTCGAGTTCCTCTGGAATCTTCTGCCGTTCTTGGCCATCTTCGATTCCGCGCCGGCGTCGTCCATAGAGTTCCTGTAGCCTAAGCTCCGCCTTCGCCATTACCATCCGATAGCGATAGTCGAGCCGCCGCAACGAGTTGTTCATCTCCGCTACCGCGCGATAGCGCGCGCGCAGGTTCCACCATTCGATTATTGCAGCGATCATCATGCCGAGCATGACGACGGCCGCGATTGCCGCACCCCACGCGGCGGCGCGCCACCACGGCAGCGCACGGACGTCGTGCTCGTAGTGCGTGGCGCTGGCGGTAGCTTCATCGAGTTGCGAATGCACGGCGGCAAGAGCGTTAGTTGCCTGTTCCGACTTGCGCTCAGCCTCCTGCTTGTCGATCGAGAGCCGCTCGACCTCGGCATTGAGTTCGGCTTCGCGGGTCACGAAAGGGTTTGGAATTCGAATCGTATCGCCAGCCATCAGATCGGTAGCGGACAGGCGGCGATTCGCGCGCGTGATGTCGGAGACCTGCACTCCGAACAGATCTGCAATTTCCTCCAGCGTGTCACCCGATCGGATCGTGTACGGAAAATACTTGTGAACGGCCGTCCCTGAAGCTGGCACGGTCGGCGACAGCAAACCGCTCGCGATCGCTGGCGCCGCGGCTGCGGCGGTGGGGGCCGCGGATGCGGAGTCGGCGGCCGGTTGGCCGCTATTCACGTCTCCAGAAGCGGGCGCCAGATCCTCAGAGGCAGCAGGCGTAGCCACCGGACGTGCTCTGACGTGACGGGATGCTGGCGATTGCGGAATATCCTCTTCCAACGGGGCGGCATTTGCGGGACTCTGCACGATTACCGCGAACAGGCCGACTGTCAGCGCGACCACGCACGCTAAGCGCTTTCTCGTCGTTCGCCATGTCAGAGGATAAATGCGCATGAATTCGGCCCCGCCCCCGCTCTCGAATCAGCGTAGTCGAAACGCGCTCCGATGCAAACGCCTCTTTCCGACTCCTGCGAGATAAAGCACACAAAAGCGAGCATTATTGAGAATGGCGCCGTTGGCAACGTTAAATTTCAGCTTTGCGAAGATCGGCGGTATGGCCACATCGCAATCGAATCGGAGTGGGATTCGCGGGGCTCAAATCTTTCCTGCCACCCAGCGGAAATGCGTCAGATATTCACGATTCCCCGCTGCACCCGTAATCGGCGACTCGATCGTCTCCAGTGATTCGAGTCCAATCGATTTCGCGAAGTCCAGCACCTCAGTCAGAGCCTGAATGCGCAGACTATCCTCGCGCACGATACCGCCCTTGCCGACCTTGCCCTTGCCTACTTCAAATTGCGGTTTGACCAACGCCACGAGATCCGCCGGTGTGGCAGCGATCGCGATTACCGCCGGCAGGACGAGCTTGAGCGAAATAAAGCTCGTATCGATAACGATGAGATTGGGTTTGTACGGCAGATCGCCAGGCGCAACGTGGCGGATATTCGTGCGATCGATCACTGTGACGCGTGGGTCACGGCGCAAGGTTTCGGCGAGTTGTCCGTAGCCGACATCGAGTGCGATAACCCGGGCGGCTCCGCGCTGTAACAATACATCGGTGAAGCCGCCAGTGGACGCGCCGACGTCGAGGGCGTCGCGTCCCTCGACAACGATCGGAAAGCGGTCGAACGCCGCGGCGAGCTTGTATCCACCCCTACTGGCATAGTCGCTGCCATTGGCGATGACCGAGATCTGCGAATCTTCGTCAACCTTGATGTCGGGTTTGGCTACCGGCCGGGAATTCAAGCGTACCCGTCCGGCCATGATCAGGCGCTGAGCCCCTTCGCGGGTGGTGGCAAGCCCGCGCCGAGTCATCTCGAGATCGAGGCGAGTTCGCATGATGAATGGTGCATTGAGAACTGCGTGCGAGTCAGAGCTGTGACAGTGCGTTGGTTCAGAATGGAATGTCGTCGTCTTTCTTCGTAGTTACGGCGGTCTCTTCGGCGCCGCCCTCACCTTCATAGGGCGCGCTCGTGAGTGCGCCGTCGGCGCCGCGCATCAGGACCTCGACGCGCCGTTCGACCTCGTCGAGTTTGCGATTGAGCGATCGGACCAGGCGAACGCCACGCTCGAAGGCGTCGATCGATTCCTCGAGCGAGAGCTCGCCGGAGTCGATCTGACTCACGATAGTTTCGAGATTTTCGAGCTGATCTTCGAATTTCGGCCCGTTTTCGGCCTTTTTCATCCCATTTTCGGGTCCTTCGACAGCATTTGCGCGCGCCGTTTCGTCGTCGGGGTATTTGCGTTGATTCGCCATCGTAAGGGTCAAACCTGGCGGCCAATGGTGCGCGCGTTCACGCGCCCGCGGCGGAGTCGAATATCCAGTTCGTCGCCGATTTCGACTGCGCCGGCGTCGGCGACCGCACGGCCGTCACGACGATTCACCACTACCGCGTAGCCGCGATCGAGCACCTTCAGCGGCGAGACAGAGTCGAGCTGGCGCGCGATTCCGCCCAGCCGAATCCGGCGGGTTTCGACCGCGGATTCGAGCGCCGTTTGGAGGCGGCTGCCGAGTGTTTCGATTCGCGTGCGGCGCACCGCGAGGCTGGCGCGGAGATTCGTTTCATCGAGGCGAGCAGAGACCTCCGCGATTGCGAGGCGCAACGGGCTCGACTTTGCGCGCAGGGTCTGCGCAAGGCGCAGCGCCAGCCGGCTCGCATGCAACCGGCGCTCACGCACCATCGCGAGCGGACTGGTGACGAGGGTGCCGAGCTCGCGCAAGCTCCTGCGCAAGTCGTTGAGACGCCCGGCCACGGCAGCGCTCAGTTCACCGGCCGCTTCGTCGGCACGCTGGCGGGCCTGGCGGATCAAGTTGACGGGTTCGTGCAGGCGCACCGCGAGATGATCGATTTCACGGCGACGCGATGCGAACTCGCGCTCGATCGCGCTGACCAGCGACGCGGCCGTTTCTGCCACCCGCCGGCGCAATTCGAACGTTTCCTGCACGACGAGGTGGGCGGCCGCGGTGGGCGTAGGGGCCCGCAGGTCGGCGACGAAGTCCGCGATTGTATAGTCGATCTCGTGCCCCACCGCCGAGACGATCGGAATCACCGAACCGAAAATCGCTCGGGCCACGATCTCTTCGTTGAACGCCCACAGGTCTTCGAGCGAGCCCCCGCCGCGTCCTGCAATGATCACTTCGGCGCGGCCGTCGGCGTTGAGATCCCGGATCGCGGCGGCAATATCCGTTGCGGCGCCGGGCCCCTGCACTCGCGATGCCCTGACGATGATGTGAAGGTTCGGGCAACGGTCGGTCAGAATACGAAGCATGTCACGCAACCCGGCTCCGCCGAGTGCCGTAACGATGCCGACGGTGCGCGGCAGGAACGGCAGGGGCCGCTTGCGCGCCTCGTCGAACAAGCCTTCCGCGCCGAGCCGCTGCTTGAGTTGCTCGAAGGCGATTTGCAGGGCGCCCGCCCCGCGCGGCTCGATCTCCTCGGCGTAGAACTGGAGCGTGCCTCGCGCTTCGTACAGGTTGATGCGCCCACGCACGACGATCTTCATCCCGTCCTCGACGCGAAAGCGCAGGCGCCGATAGGCCGAGTTGAACATCACGGCACTGACGGAACTGCGGGCGTCCTTGAGTGTGAAGTAGAAGTGGTTCGAGGGCGCGAGGCGGGCATTGGAGACTTCGCCGACGACCCAGTACACGTCGAGGTTCACCTCGAGAGTCTCGCGCACCATCCGCACCAACTGGGTGACGTTGAGGGCAACGCGGGGTGCGGACTTAAGCGAAAACTCGAGCTGACCGTTCATACGAAAGCAAACTTACCAGATGGAATGCCAAGGCAAAATTGGGTTTGTTATGTACCGGCGTTTTTTGTTGGAGTGAGGATTTATCGGCGTCAAAGTGTCTATCCGAATGCAGTCCAAGTTGGTGAATCGAGCCAACTATCATCTAAGTCTCGCTATGCTATTCATACAAATCAGCTCTCCAATTCTTCGAATCCGCTCCGATTCAGACACGATCCAGAGTGACACTTTTACGCCCGGATTTAACCCATCGCGGTGGAATCGTTGAGGAAGGCCAGGCGGGCGAATCTGGCCTCGCCGCCCGGGCGGTTCGTTCGCCGTCGGGCTTTTCCGAGGGCGGACTCGCCTGAGGCGCATCAGTCAGTATACTCCTTTTGGCGTGAGGCGCGCGGCGGTGACGCGCTTTTGGTGTTACTGCGAAGAAACTTGTGGAGTAACGCTCCCGAATAAGCGGTCGAGCCATCGGAGGAGGGGAGAATGTCAGCAGCGTTGGAAAAGTGGCCAAAGCTCAGAGTCCGTCATCAGCATCGCCATCCGCCAGTCCGCAATGTGAACGATCTTCACGCGGAACGCATGACGCTCGGTGCGCGCGCCTCCGACGCCTTTGCCAACGGCGTCGGCAGTTGGACGTTCATAATTATCCAGTCAGTGATTCTGGTCATCTGGATCACGCTTAACGTGATCGCCTGGATCAGCCACTGGGATCCGTATCCGTTCATCCTGCTGAATCTCGCACTGAGCTTTCAGGCCGCGTACGCCGCACCGATCATCATGATGTCGCAGAATCGGCAAGCGATGAAGGATCGGTTGATGGCCGAGCAGGACTACCTGATCAATACGACGGCCGAGGAAGAGCTGAAAGCCGTAATGCATCATCTCGAAACGCAGGACGATATGATGCTCGATATCCTGCGGCGGCTCGAGGATCAACATCGGGAGCTGCTCGATCGAGTCGGCCTCAAAGAGGCCGTCCCGTCGGCGCCGGCGAGTTGAAAGTGGCGGGCGCACGGCCCCCCGCCACGTAACCCGGAACTCGGAAAACTATAGTTTCTTCTGAAACCTCAGTGAGGTTTCAGACTTTCCATTGTGAGAGACGCGGTTTTTACAAAATACGCTCGCGATGCTCGGGATAGACTGATTGGTCGGCGAAGAGGACGGCGATCACCTTAAACCAGCCGGGTGCGGGGCTCCATCGAGAGTGCGGCCCAATTCACCCGAGTTGGAGCTGAAGGCTAGAGCAGGGCGAGCCGCCGCCCGCAGATTGAGCGGGCGGCGGCGTCAGTACTAAGAGGGAACCGTGTGTTAGTTGGCGGCTGGAGCGGATGCGGCGTCAGGAGCGTTCGCGGAATCCGACGCTGCGGAGTCGGGCGTCGCCGAGGTGTCTTCGGCCTTGGCGAGCTGGACTTTGTACTTGTCCCAATGCTCGAGAATGCTGATGGCCTTGTCGAGCTGGATATCCTTTTCAGGCTTGGGCGTCTTGGCGTTGACGCCCGCTGACGGCGCCGGATTACCCGGCGTGCCCTGCTGATTTGCGCCCGGCCCGGCGGCCGGAATCTTGTTTTTCTTCTGCGACTGATTGTTGTTGAAATGATGGAGCAGGTCGCGCTCGTGAATCTCGTCGTTCCCGTCGAGATCCACACCCTGCTCGAGTGAAGCGAGCGATTGTTTGGGCAGTTCGACCACGACATCGGGCGTTATGCCGACGGCCTGAATCGAACGGCCATTGGGCGTGTAGTAACGCGCGGTGGTCAAGCGCAAGGCCGATTCGTCATCGAGCGGCAGAATGGTCTGCACGGAGCCTTTACCGAAGGTCTGCGTGCCGACCACGATGGCGCGCCGTTGATCCTGCAGGGCACCCGCGACGATTTCGCTGGCGCTGGCGCTGCCGCCATTGACCAGCACGACCATCGGAAAGTCGTCGAAGTCCTTCTTCTTGTGCGCGAAGTACTTCTGCTGCTGGTTTTCCAGGCGGCCCTGCGTGTACACGACCATCCCGCCGTTGAGCAGGTCGTCACCGATCGAAACCGCCTGATTCAACAGGCCGCCGGGATTGTCACGCAGATCGAGCACGAGCCCCTTGATGTGGCCGTGGTCGGCTTTGCGGAACTTTTCCAGCGAATGCTCCATGTCGGTGTCGCTGCCGTCCTGAAAGGTCGAGATGCGGATATAGTCGTAACCTTCCTTCAAGGGTTTCGCCTTGACCGAATCGATCTTGATGACGTCGCGCGTGACGGCGACCGTGAAGAGGTCGGGGATGCCTTCGCGATGGAGGGTCAGATGAATCTTGCTGCCCTTGGGCCCGCGCATCCGCTTGACGGCGTCGGTCAGGGTCATGCCCTTGGTGAAGTCGTTCTCGATCTTGACGATCTGATCGCCGGCCTTGATGCCGGCCTTGGTGGCCGGGGTCCCGTCGATGGGCGAGACGACGGTGAGGATATCGTTCTTGACGGTGATCTCGATGCCGAGGCCGCCGAAACTGCCGCGCGTTTCGACTTCGAGGTCGTGATAGAGATCGGGCGTCAGGTAGGCGCTGTGCGGATCGAGCGACGCGAGCATCCCGGTGATCGCACCGTTGATCAAATCCTTGGTGCTGACTGGCTCGACGTAGTTTTTCTGTACGATGGCGATGACGTTGGCAAAGTTCTGAAGTTCCTTGTAGGTGTCGTCGGGAAGGGCCTGCGCGCGTTGCACGGCGAGGTCGCCGATGACGAAGACGCAGACGCCGAGGGCGATCGCCAATGCCACTATCAGCCGGTTACGTTTAATTGCTGTCATCCGAAATCCTGGAACTCAAATGCTCGGGGCCGTGTGCGCCAACAGGCGCAACGCCGGCCGATTAACCCGCCTTGGCAGTTTCTTTTACCTTGAAATCGATCAACTCGCGAAGCGCATCGCGCATTTCGGACTTGGACCAATCATAGGGTCCCAGGTGATGCGCGACGATGCGCCCGTCGCGATCGATGATGAACGTTTCCGGGATGCCGCTGACGTCGTAGGCGTCGCCGACGAGGTTCTGCGGATCGAGCAGCACGGTGAAATTGAAGGCGTTGCCATGGACGTACGCATCAACGGGCGCGCGTCCTCCGCTATCCTCGTTCACTGCGAGCACGACAAAATCCCGATCGTTTTTGAACTCATCATAAAGCGTCTGAATCGAGGGCATCTCCTCGCGGCAGGGGCCGCACCAGGTTGCCCAGACGTTAAGAAATATCACTTTGCCGCGCAGAGAGGAGAGCGAAATCGAGGTGCCCTTCAAATCGGGCAACTTGAAATCCATCGCCATTTTGCCCGCCGCGACGGGGCCACCGGGCAGCGGATTGATTGAAACCCGGCCGCCGCTGTCCTCGATTGAGGGGACCTCACCGGGCGCCGGGGAGGAAGATCCCCGGCGATTGGAAAAGGCGACGATCGCGATCGCGAAGGCCAGTATCCCGGCCGCAATCACCGACAATATTTTGGTCTCACGGTCCATCTTCATTACGTAGGAAGAACGCGATTACGCCCGCATCGCGGTGGGCTGCGCGATCGCCGAGGAGCGCGGCGCGGTGGCGTACCATAGCGCGAGGCCGAAGATGATCATGAAGAGCGAAATCAGTTGCGCCTCGCTGAGGCCGAAAGCGACGCGCTGATTCACGCGCACGAACTCGACCATGAAACGCGCCAAGCCTTCGAGTATAAAGTAGAGGCACAGCAGCCGTCCAACCGGGGCCTTTTTTCGAATCGACCACATGAAACAGAAGATCGCGGTGTAGAGGATCGATTCGTAGACCGGCGCGGGGTGGACGCGAACTCCGGGGAAAAAGCCCGAAACCAGATTTCCGCTGGGATCGAGTTTGAGCACGGTGCGCGAGTTCCAGCCGACGATCGCGTTGGGAAAAGCCATCGCCCAGGGCAACGTCGAGGGCATCCCCCAGTCGCCGTCGCCAGAAAGCAAACAGCCGATACGGCCAAAGGCTTGTCCGAGGATCAGGGCTGGAGCGCACATATCGAACGAGCGCAGAATCGGGACTTTGTAATAACGCGAGACGATCGCACCGGCGGTGAGTCCGCCGATAAAACCACCGTACCAGACGAATCCGGCACCGGAGAAAACGATCGACCACGGATTGCCGGCATAGGCCTGCCAGTTGTCGAAGACGTCATAAATGCGCGCGCCGACAATGCCGCCGATGGCACCCCAAACGACGATCCCGTTAGCATAATCCGTCGTGATGCCACGGCGGCGGCATTCGCGGGTCAGAATGAAATCGCCTGCGATAAAGCCGATCGCCATCATCAGGCCGTAGCTGTAGATGGTGATTGGCCCGAGGCGGAGGATTACCGGAATCATAGCGGGTCGATTTTATAGTACGGTTGCCTGTCGCGCGACACCGTTCTGGGCGTTTTCACGTTGCCGTGTGTCCGCGGACGATCATAGGACGATGAAATGCGGGCAATCGTTCAACGCGTGGCGCGAGCAGAGGTGCGAACGGAAGGGCGTACGCTCGGAAAAATCGGGCACGGCTTCGTGATTCTGCTGGGCGTGGGCCGCGGCGATACCGAAGCGGACGCCGACTATATCCTCGATCGCGTGATTGGCCTGCGGGTCTTTGCAGACGGCGAGGGCAAGATGAATCTGGCGCTGGCGACGGTCGGGGGCGCGCTGCTGGTGGTCTCGCAGTTCACGCTCCATGCCGATGTCAGTCAGCGCCGGCCCTCGTTTACGCTGGCAGCATCACCCGAGAAAGCCGCTTGGCTCTACGAATATGTGCTCTCGCGCGCTCGTGCGCTCGGTGTTAGCGTTGCGTCAGGCGAGTTTGGCGCGGAGATGGAACTGGAGCTGGTCAACGACGGGCCGGTGACGATAATTCTGGACAGCCGCAGCCGCTTGCAGGAACGCGAAGGAAAACCCTGAACTTATGGCACGCGCAGGCTTCTACACGGTCGAGTCGGGGAGAATCTCGTTTCGCCACGACGGCAGTTGGTACAACGATGACGAGCGCATCGAGAATCCGCGCATCGCACTGCTGTTCAGCCAGAGTATCCGGCGCGATGCCAACGGCAACTACTTCCTCCAGGTGGCGGAGGAACGCGCGCCGATCACGATCGAGGATACGGCGTACGTGGTTACGAAGATCGACGAAGACGGCCACGGCGGCTTCATCCTCACGACTAATGATGAGGTGCGAGAGCCGCTCGATCCGGCGACGCTCGAGGTCGCCGCCGACAACGTACTGTATTGCCGGGTCAAGCAGGGTGAGTATCGCGCGCGGTTCCAGCGGACCGCCTATTATCATCTGGCGAAGCATTTCGGCTCAGACGACGGAAAGATTTTTTCGCTGATAATCGGCGGGTGCCGCTATCGGATTCGCGAGGCGAAATCCGCGCCATCGGTGAAAGAACACTCTAACGGATCGAATTGAGCTCGCTCGCAGGTCCAGAGGATCGCGGTGCGCCGGCGTTCAACGTGGTGCTGGTGCGACCCGAGATACCGCAGAACTCGGGATCGGTCGCGCGCTTGACGGCAGCCACGAAGACACTGCTGCACCTGATCGGTCCACTGGGCTATTCGCTGGCCGATCGTTATCTAAAACGTGCGGGCCTCGATTACTGGCCGTTCGTCGATCTGCGCACTTACGAAGACTGGGACGGCTTCGATGCGATTCACCGATCGGAGCGGACGGGTAACTTCAAATATTTTTCCACGCATGGCGAGAAGACGTATCTCGCGGCGAAATATCGGCGTGGAGATTTCCTGGTCTTCGGAAGCGAGACCAAGGGGCTGGGCGCGGAATTCCTTGCGAGCCGGCGTGATGACACCTATCGAATCCCGATCTTCGAGCCAGGGGTGCGCAGTCTGAACCTCGCCAACGCGGTGTCGATCGTGCTGTACGAAGCATTGCGCCAAGTGGGCCTGCTGGCCGACGCATGACCGCAAAGTGTTAACTCACGGCGAAGATAAAAGTCGCCAGAGCGAATAACAAACATCGTTTCGTTTCTGTCTTGACGACCCCAGATCGCCTCACCTAGTACTATAGTAGGAGAATTGAAAGCACTTAAATCTGCATAAAATAAGTGAAAACTTGACGATTTGACGGTAAATGACTATTCACCGACAATCTTGACCGATCAGTAGAGCCTTGCTAACTGCCGGTTGAGCTGACCTAACCAAACTGTTAGCAAAACATCGTTTGTTGACAAGCCATTCGCACTTAGATATTCTAATTGAAGTAATTGAAAGCTCATGCTCCGAGTATAGGCTGACGCAAAGCAGAGGGGTGTATTGCTGCACTACGTCGCATCGTTCAGTAAACGGCCAAACGGTAATTCACAGAGTTGAGAAAACCAATGTCCCTGGCAGTAAATAACACCCCGAATCAGAAACTGGTGGATCTCGAATTGATGACCGACCAGGCCAGCCTGGCGAATTTGTCCAGCGTGTTTCGTAACCAGGGCAGCATGATGGTGTGCCATCGATGCGACGACGTCGGCGAGCTAATCGCCGGCATCATCGTGGACAACGAATCCGAGGAAGCGTGGGTGCTGTGCGGACCGTGCCTGCGGACGATTCCGTTTCGCGGCGCGTTCGCGTCCTAGGCACCATCGCGCAACCGTCCTCCTTCCGCCGATAAACAAACGGCCGTGAGAGGTCCCGCAAGGGGCGGTCTCACGGCCGTAATGATCTTCAGTTGGCGGAACGCTACGAGACTACGCTGCCTTCTTTTTGCGACCGTTGCCGCCATTGCCGGTCGCGGCGTGTTCCTCTTCCTTGCGCACGATAAAGCGTTGGTCAAGCTGGCCCATCTTTTCGACCACACCGCCATATTCGAGTTCGGAGTACGGCAGCATCGCGGGACCCGAGAAGCCCTGGTTGCGAATCTCGGCGGCCTTTTGCGAGACGTTGTTACGGACCCAATCCCAGAACGGATGATCGAAGGCGTCGACCGGTTCGGTGAACTTGCCGTTGTGCACGCAGAAGGCGGCGGCGCTGACGATCGCGGGACCGTCAAAGAAGGAAATGATCGAGTTGAGTTTCACCGGCATGAGAGGGCCATGATGGCTGCCGCGCATGGTGCCGGCGACGTAATGGCCGATGCGATAGGGCGAGAGGATTTCGCCGGTCGCCGGGAAATTGCCCTGGGTGCGGACGAGGCAGACGGGGTCGTCCTTGCCGGTGTAGGTGCCGGCGATATTGTGCAGGCGCGAGGTCGAGACGACGGCGCCGATGTCGTTGTTGGCGCGGCTGCGAATCGATTCGACGACGAAGCGTTCGTTATCGCGCAGCAGGCAGGCGATGTCGTAGAGCTCCTCGGGCGAATTGAGCTCGATGACGCGATCGCCCTCGGTGTGATTGACGTCCATGATCGTGAAGGTGAAGCCCTTGGCCATTTTCGGGGAAAGCAGCAGGCCCGAGCAGTGCATCGGATCGCAGAAAGCGAGGTAGAGCGGGAGGTTGTAGGCACCGGGATCGGTCTTGTCGGCGGCGAAAAAGACGAAGGGCTCGTTGGGACGCTCTTCGAATTCCATCTCGCACGAAGCGGGTCCGAGTCCGCGGATATTGCCTGAAAAGGCGTCCTTGAGGAGGTCCTGCCCGGCGCCGTAGAGGCCCTGCTCCTTGGCAACCTTGGTGCCGGCCATGAAGGCATCCCAGGCGAGCTCGTGAATCTTGGGATCGTTGACGCCGCGGTCGTGAGACATCAGCAGGGCGGTGTCGTCGCCGGTCGAGGCGACGTAGAGATCGATCAAGAGCTTTTTGCCCTTGTCGCGGACATGATTCTCGATCGCTGCCTTGAGCTTCGCGCTCGGTTTGATGTGGCCACCAATCGAGCCGACGTCCGCCTTGATTACTGAAATTGTGGTTTTCATTGACGCTTTCCTTCGGTGCTCATAGATTCCGAGCGAAGATTGATTGCGGGTTTGCCTCGCGAGTCGCGCTTAGTTTTTGCGCACGGAACAAGTGCCGCATCCACTGCCACATCCGCCTTCTGCCCGAGCCGCAGACGGCGCGCCGAACTGATAGCCTTCGGCTTCGAGTTCGCTGGCGTTGATCCACCGCAGATCGCCGTCGACGACGCCGTCGCAATGCACGCAGCAACGCGATTCCGCCTCGCCGTCAATGACGACGTAGGTCAGAACGTGACGATCGCATGCGATGCATTTTGCGGTCGGAAAGGAAGATGAGATTTGCGCGGCAGCGGGCATAACCAGCAACGTTTATAGTAGAACCGCGATCGCGCACAAATCAAATGCGGGAATGACGACAATTATTGCTGATGATTATTAGAGATGACGAAGGCGATTGACGCGATAAGAGCGATAAACAATAGTCGCGATTATTGACACGACTACATCGCCAGCGTTGCAAATCGCACGGCGGCTCGACCGGAGCGAATTGTCCGCGAGCGATCGCGGCAAGTGGCGCATCGCGATTACGAGTGCCGACCCGGTGCGGCCGCGCGCCGGATGGTTTCATCTGACGGTAGCGGTCGCCGACGCGAACGGCGCGGCGTCCAGGACGCCCATCATGACCGGCATTGTGAGCGGTGGCGGGCGCGGCGTGAAGCCGTGGTTCGAATGCCGCTTCTATCCGCAGGTCACAATGGCCGATGGCACGGCGCTCGACGCGCGCGCGTACGGACTCGAAGCGCCGTTGATCGATCGGTTAGGTGAGCTTGTGCCCAGCGGCGGTCATCTGATGGTCGAATACGAAAGCCCGGGGCAATCGATGACGCATGCGGAATTGTTATTGCGCGTGCCGCCGGCCGCGACCCATCTCGGCGCACTGATGTTCCACGCAGGGTTCCGCGGAGCGTTCAAGGATTGGTACATCAGCGAAGGCGGGCACGAGGGTCCGCGCAAGTTGCAGGCGAACAAATCGCCCGACGCGGAGGCTGCACGGGTCGCGAGGCGCACGCACATCGCGGAGTTGACGGACTTCATCAGACAAACGCTCCCACGGGGTAGCGCCGATGCGGAAATCGTCGCGCGCGCACAGGCTCGCGCCCGCGCCATCCTGAAGGAAATTCGCAAATAGAACAGCGGTGAGGTCGAAGACGGCTGAGATCAGCGGCGGTGGGGCGAATCAGAAACGCAGGTAGGGGGAGCCGAGCGCGCTCGGCGCGTCGGCCTGCCCGCCCATGAAGGCAAGCACCGCGATGGTCAGCGCGTAGGGCAGCGCGAGGAAAAACTGATACGGGACGGCGGTGCCAACGGCCTGCAAGCCGAACTGCAAAGCCATCGCGGCGCCAAACAACAGCGACGCCGCAGCAACACCCCATGCGTTCCAACGGCCGACGATAACCACCGAGAGTGCGACGTAGCCGCGTCCCGCCGAAATCCCCTCGATGAAGGTGTTGGTGTAGGCCAGCGTCAGAAATGCGCCGGCCAATCCGCTAAGGACACCGGCGATCATCAGCGCCTGCCAGCGCAGGCGATAGACGCCAAGCCCGAGCGCGTCGGCGGCCTCCGGACGTTCGCCCGCGGCGCGCAATTCGAGCCCGTAGCGGGTCTGCGAAATCATGAAGGCAACGACGGGAACCAACGCGAATGCGAGGTAGACGAGCGCGCTCTGATCGAAAAGCGCCGTGCCGATGAACGGAATCCGCGCGAGCGGTCCGAGCGCAATCGGACGCATCGGCGTGATCGTAAGAGCGCTGCCGGTGAGGCCGAAAAAACGGCGATAGAAGACGCCGGTGAGTCCCAGCGCAAGGATATCGATCGCGGTGCCGGCGACCACCTGATTGACCGCGAGATTTACCACCAGCACCGCCAGCAGCGCGTTGATCGCGACGGCCGCGGCGCACGCCGCCAGCAATCCAAGCGCAAGACTGCCGCTGAACCACGCCGCGGCGAGACCGAAGAAAGCGCCCGAGAGCATCGCGCCCTCGATGCCGATGTTGAGCACACCGCTGCGTTCGACGATCAGCTCGCCCAACGCCGCCAACAGGATCGGAGTAGCCATCGCGATTGTGGAGGTGAGAAATGCTTCAGGCATCGCCGGCCTCCGCCATCACGTCAGGCGAGGTAGTCGCGTCATCGGCGTGACCGAAGAGTGCGGTGCGCATGCCGGTCGCCGCGGTTGCGTCGAAGGCTATGAGGATCATGATCACGATGCCCTGGATGACGTTGACGAGGACCGGCGAGACCGCGTCGGCCCGCTGCATCGCCTGCGACCCGTTGTCGAGCGCGCCGAACACGATGGCGGCCGGCACGATCGCAAGCGGATTGAGGCGCGCGACCAGCGCTACCGCAATCGCCTCGTAACCCCATCCGGGCGACATGGTTTCGAACAGCCGATGAGTAATGGCGGAAACCTGCACTGCGCCGCCAAGGCCGGCGAGCGCGCCCGATAGCGCCATCGCAAAAACCGTGAACCGACGAATCGGAATGCCGAAGAATGCACTCGTGCGACGGTTGCGACCGAGGGCGCGCAACTCGAATCCGGCCGCGCTGTGAAAGAGTCCGAGGTGGCAAAGGACGGCGGCCACCAGCGCGACGATCATCCCAAGATTGAGCCGGCTCGGTTCGAAGTAGAACGCGAGTTGCGTGCTGGGCGCGATCGTGACGCTCTGCGGCAGCGCGTGGGACGGCTCGATCAGCGGCCCGTGGACCGCCCAGCTCAGCAACTGCGCGGCGACGAAGTTGAGCATGATCGTGCTGATGACCTCGTTGACCTCGCGGCGCGCGCGCAACCATCCGGCGAGACCGCCCCACAAGGCACCGCCGGTCGCGCCTGCGCCGAACATCGCCATTATTGCGAGTAGATGAGGCCATCCGCCGAGCGAGGGGCCGAGGGCACCGGCAGCCATCGCGCCGATGATCAACTGGCCGTCGGCACCGATATTCCAGAGGGCGCCCTGAAACGCGATCGCGATCGCGAGTCCGGTGAGAACCAGCGGCGTTGCCTTGACCAGCGTATCGGTTGCGGCGAGCCAGTTGCCGAAGGCGCCTTGCCAGAGATCGGCCGCGACCGCGAGCGGCGACGCGCCCAGCACGATCAGGACGAGCGAGATAATTACGGCGGCGAGCGCGAGGGCCGCCAACGGTCGGGTGGCCGCGGCGAGGCGCGGGTTCATGAGGCTGCGCCGGACATCATCAAGCCGATGTGCTCCGCGCCACAATTGTCGGCTAGTAGCGCGAGGACGCGGCCGCGGCAAATCACCAGCAAGCGGGTGCTCAGCGCGAGTAACTCGTCGAGATCGCTCGAGATCAGCAGCACCGCGCCGCCGGTGGCGGCGAACTCGCGCAACATCCGATGGACGTCCGCGGTGGCGCGTAGATCGAGGCCGCGACAGACATCATGTGCCACCAGCACCTGCGGCTCCCCGGAGAGGGCGCGGGCCACCGCCAGCCGTTGCCGATTGCCGCCCGAAAGCGATGCGGCAGTGCTCGCGGCACCGGCCGAGCGAATGCGAAAGCGCTCCAGCACTTCACCACAATAGGCGAGCGCACCGGCCCGGCGGAGCCAGCCGCACCGTGTGAAGCGATCGCGGAGCGGCCGCGCAAGTATGAGATTTTCCCAGAGCGGCATGTCGAGAATGAGCCCGTCGAGATCGCGATCCTGAGGAATTACAGCGATCGCGGCATCGTGCGGCATCGTGTGCAGGCGCCCCGAGGTGGCCGTGCGCAGCCCCGCGATCAACTCAACGAGTTCCCGCTGTCCGTTGCCGTCGACCCCGGCGAGGCCGACGATCTCGCCGGTCGAGAGCGTGAAGTCGAGCCCATCGAGGACACGGCGGCCGGCGCAATCGAGAGTGAGCCGCTCAACCGTTAAGACCGGCGTCGCGAGCGCATCGGGATTAGCGAACGAGGCAGCGGAAGGCGCAAGAGGCGCGGCAATTTCGCCGATCATCAGGCGGGCAAGTTCGGCCTCATTGGTGTTGGCGGCGATGCGTTCGGCGGCGACGTGGCCGTGGCGCAGCACGGTGACACGGTCGGCGACTGCCATCGCCTCGGCGAGTTTGTGGGTAACGAGAATGACGATGCGACCTTCGCCGCGCAGGCGCCGCAGGAGTTCGAGGAATGCGCCGAGTTCGCTCGGCGCGAGCACCCCGGTGGGTTCGTCGAGGATCAGCACACGTGGATTGAAACTGAGTGCGCGCAGAATTTCGAGGCGCACCCGTTCGCCGATCGAGCAATTTTCAACCGGCGTTCGAGGGGGCGGCAAGGTCGAAACCGAGACGCGCCGCAAGCGGTTTCGCGCGTTCCGCTGCCATCGCGAGGTCGTTGCGCGACATGTCGGCGCCGAATCCGCCAAGCGCGAGATTCTCCTCCCACGACAGCCGCTCGAAGAGCATCGGGCTCTGATAAACGGCGACGATGCCGGCCTTCAGAGCGAGGTGCGCCGAGCCAGCGGCGAGAGCTTCGCCGTCGAGTGAGATGGTCCCGCTGTCCGTCTTTAGGCGGCCGGCGAAAATGTTGATAAGGGTGCTTTTGCCCGCGCCGTTTTCACCGATCAGCGCGTGGATTTCACCTGGATGCGCGCGAAAATCGACGCGGTCGAGCGCCAGCGTGCGCGCGAAGCGCCGGGTGATGGCGGCGGCCTCGAGCACCAGTCAGGCCGTTCCAGCGTCCGAGGCGGGGGTGTAGTTCTCGCGCACAAACGCCAACGCCTCATCGCGCGTGGAGATCGCGCCGTCGAGATGCAGGTCCTCGATCTCGCGCAGGATTGCTTTGAACTCCGGCCCAGGCTTGAAGCCGAGTGCGATCAGATCGTGACCGCCGATCAGGCGCGGCGGAGGTTCCTTGACCGCGCGCAAGGCGGCGAGGGCGCGCCGGCAAAAATGATAAAAGCCAAGATTGGAACTGGAAGCGAGCGCATCGACCATCGCGAGCTGCATCAGTTCGTCGAAGCCGTCCTCGGTGATCATGCGTTTAAGCGTGGCCGTGCGCATCCGCGGCGCCATGCACGGACGCAGATGATCGCGCACGAGATATGCCACACGATCCTGCACGAAGCGCGAGCGCCGCAGCCGGCGCATCATCTCGGCGGCCATTTCGGCGCCCTGATCGGTGTGCCCGTAATAGGTCATTTTGCCGTCGGCGGCGACCGCGAAACAGCGCGGCTTGGCGATATCATGCAGCAACGCACCGAAGGCGAGAGTCTCAGTGCAATCGCGCGGCAGCATCGAGAGCATCAGGCGGGTGTGGCGATAGACGTCGCCCTCGGGATGAAAATTCGCCGGCTGCGGACAGGCCGGCAGCGCGAGCAATTCCGGCATCACGAGTTCAGCCAGCCCGCTCTCGACGAGCAGATCGATAGCGCGCGCGGCACCCCCCTCGGTCATCATCATCACAATCTCTTCGCCGATGCGCTCGGCCGAAGTATGCGCGATGGATGGTGCGCTGCGCTTGATCGCCGCATAAGTTGCGGGGTCGATGGCGAAATCGAGCCTAGCCGCAAAACGCAATGCGCGCAGCATACGGAGATGGTCTTCCTCGAAGCGCAGATAGACGTCGCCAATCGCGCGCACGAGACCTCGGCGCAAATCGCGCATCCCGCCGACGAGATCGATAACGCGATCGGTCGCGGGATCGAAATACATCCCGCCGATAGTGAAATCACGGCGCTGGACGTCCTCTTCGATAGTCCCATAGCGCACCGACGAAGGACGCCGTCCGTCGAGGTATTCGGCATCGGCGCGAAAAGTCGCGACTTCGAAATTATGGCCGCCGAGGATCACCATAATCACACCGAAGCGCGCGCCGACGGCGACCGTGTTGTCAAACAATCCCTGCACGGTTTCAGGCCGCGCGTCGGTCGCGATGTCATAGTCCTTGGGAGTGACGCCGAGGATGCGATCACGGACACATCCGCCGGCCAGAACGGCAGTAAAGCCGGCGGCGCGCAATCGTGCGATGATGGTCATCGCCGAGTTTTCCTTTTCGTCAATCACCATGTATAACGCCTACTGTAACTGCTTGCCGGTCGGGGGCGCTATCGGCTGAAGGCAGCTGGAGCGAGGCAGGCACGAGGCATCGTAAGGGCTGCGGAATTCTTTAACATTTGACGGGATCGACAAGAAATGGTAACGGTTCCGGCGCAAGAATCTCACTGCGCGGGGGAGGACAAATGGCGCTTAAACGTCTCGGATTCCTGAACTTGGCGGCCGTTTTGGTGTTGGGCGGCGCAATCGTGGGCTTAACTTCAAGGGCGGCTCTGGCTCAAGAGGGCTCGGGCGCGGTTATGGGTGAACGTGGCAACGTAATCTCAGGGAAAATGGATTTTCGTCAGCATTGCGCGCAATGCCATGGAATGGACGCCACAGGGGACGGGCCGGTCGCGCCAGCGCTCAAGAAGAAGCCGGCCAATCTGACCATGCTGTCGAAGAACAACGGCGGAGTTTTCCCGACCGACGAAGTGCGCAACTTTATCGATGGCACCAAGACGGCCGAAGGGCACGGAACGCGCGAGATGCCGATCTGGGGTTATGCCTTTATGCATCGGCCAGGTTCCAGTGGTGTGCCTGAAGGCGAGCAGGCGGTTCAGAACAAGATTAACCGGCTGGTCGAATACGTAAAGTCAATTCAGGTCCAGTAAATCGGAACAGCGCCGAGTTCTTTTCGGACCGGCGCTAGAAGGTATCGTTTTACGGGCACGGCAGACGTCGGAAGGCGTTCGCCGTGCCCTCTTTTTGCGCGTTTAGGACTGGCGCAGGGGCGGACGGCCGAGAACGATACCGCCGTCAACCGCGATGACCTGTCCGGTGACATTCGCCGCGTGTTCGGAGCACAGCCAGGCCACGGTGCGGCCGATGTCCTCTGGAGTTTGCTCGCGGCCCATCGGCACGAGCGTCTGAACGGCATGATCGAAGGCCATTCGAGCGCGATCCTGACCGCCGCCTAGTGCAGCGCCGAGCTCTTCCCAAATTTTCGTGTAAATAAGGCCAGGGGCGACCGCATTGACGCGGATACCCTTGGGACCGAGTTGCAGGGCGAGCGTTTTGGTGTAGGAAATAACGCCGGCCTTGGCGGCCGCATAGGCGGCGAGTACCGGGGTCGCGAGTAAACCGGCGATTGAAGATGTATTGCAGATTGCGGCACCCGGCTTCATGCGGGGGACGACTTCCTTACTCACCAGATAGACTGAATTGAGGTTGAGCTCGACGTAACGGCGCCAGATATCGACGCTATGCCACTCGTCCTGGCGACCGCTCTCGAACCAGTTGGCTTCGCCACCGCCGGCGTTGTTGCACAGCACGTCGGGATGCGGGCCAAGCTTGGCGGCGATCGCTTCCATTGCAGCGTGCACCTGTTGCTCGTTGGTGGCGTCGGCGGTGAAGCCATGGACGAGCTCGGCGATGTCGCCGGGCGGCGGCGCCAGTTTCAGATCGATGACGGCCACCTGATCGACGGTCTTTTCCTCGAGCATCGCGTGCACGATGCCGAGTCCGAGGCCGCGCGCGCCACCGGTGACGATTGCATATTTCATGGAAGCTCCCTCTTCAATTCGGGCCCTGGCGGCATCTCGATTGCTTGCGCGGTGGGCTCGGCGTGCGGCGGCGTCGCAACTACGACCGGCGCTGCGGCGGGAGTGTCGACGTAAGTCCGTTCGTACACTCGCAACAACGCCGCAAAAATCGCGATCACGGCGGGTCCGGCAAAAATACCGATCGGGCCGTACGCTTCGATGCCGCCAGCGAGTCCGAAGAACAACGCCAGCGTGGGCAATCCGGTGCCGTGGCGCATCGCGAGCGGCTTAATGAAATTGTCGATAATCGCCAGCGCAATCATCGACCATATGGCGAGTCCAATCACACTGGCCCATGTCGAAGCATAGCCGAGATAGATCAACACCGGCACCCACACCAGGGTCGTGCCGCCGAACGGCAACAGCCCGCTCGCGGCCGTCAGCAGAGCGAGAAACGCCCAGTAGGGAACGCCGAAGACGAGATAGCCGAGGCCGATCGTGACGCCGTCCATGACAGCGGTGAGCATCAGTCCACGCATCACCGACGAAAGTGTGGCGCGCAATGTGTCGAAAATTACGGCCTTATCCTGCTCATGAAGCGGGGTCAGCGTACGGATGCCGTTGTAATATGATTCGCCATCGCGCAGCAGGTAGAAAAAGGTCAGGAGTGCGATGCCGAAATGCAGCAGGAAGCTAGCGACATTACTAGCCGCCGAAGTTCCGTGCGCGAGAACATAGTCGCTGGTGACTTTCGCCGATTGCAGGACGACCTTTTTGATCTCGTCGTCCAGGCGAATGCCGTGACGCGCGAGCAGATCGTCGAGGCGCGCGCCCATCGTGGTATCGCGAAGCAGCGCGCCAATCCGATCGAGGCCGCCCTTGGTCGAAAGGCCGGAAATTGCTCCATAAAGGGTCTGAGCTTCACCGAGCAGGCGCCCCGAGAGCCATACGGCGGGCAGCACCACGCCGAGCGCTACGACGATCGTAATCAATAGCGCCGAAGTCGTGCGGCTGTGGAGACGGCGGTCAAGTTCGATGAGCGCGGGATGGGCGAGAAAGGCGAGCAGAATCGCCCACGCAATCGGCATCAGGAACGGTTCGAAGACCTGGTAGAGCTCCCATGTCATGAGCGCGAGGAAACCGAAAAAGAAAACCTGTACGATGCGCTCCTGATTCATACGATTGCCGCCGTCGCGCGAAGTCTAGCAGAAGGAATATCGATCGTCGCGCGGTAACAGTGCAGTGCGAGGCGGAAATTGGTGGCGTTCAATGATATCCTCGGGCGCGTCGCGGACGGCATCGACGTGCGCGGCAATTCTCCACGGGCGGTGTAGCAGACGAAAATCATGGCAGTTGACGCCGAGACAATCACGACGGTCGAATCGAGCGGTGCAGGAGCTCGCGAGCGCATTCGGGCGGCGATCGACAAGCTCTATCGCGAGGGCATGGTTTACGGGGAAGACGGGTTCAGCAAGAGCCTTTATCCGACCAGCGTAACGCCCGGCCGGGGCAAGTTCCTTGGCGATTTAGTGCGCCGGTTGCAGCCTGCGTCGACCATCGAAGTGGGCATGGGATGGGGTCTCTCGACGCTTCATATTCTGGAGGCGATGGTCGCAAACGGCGGCGTGCGCCAACCGCACGTCATCATGGATCCATTCCAGCGGCAGGCCTATCACAATGTCGCCTTGATGGTGTTGCGCGAGGCCGGCGCCGACCAATTTATCGATTATCATTCGGAACCGTCGGAGATCTTTCTGCCCAAGCTGGTCGAGCAGGGCCGCCAATTCGATTTCGCGTTCATCGACGGCGACCATCGCTTTGACGGTGCGTTTGTCGATGTGGTCTTCGTCAACAAACTGCTCAAGCCGGGTGGCGTGATGGCGGTCGATGACACCGAGCTCGACGCGGTGCATCTCGCGTGCCGCTTCGCCGAGACCAACTGGGGCTATACTTTCGTTGGCGGACATAGCGATCGCGGGGACGCCGGCGCAGGACGCCATCGCAATCGCGGTTCGCAGGCGCGTCCGCAGGTCAGCGCCTATCGCAAACCGCTGGAGGAAGCGGAGCGCAATCAGTTGCACTTCAACTCCTTCGTCGAGGACTTCTCGCCCTATCTTCGAATCAATCGGCTGGCGAGCAACAAACTGGCTCATGAGGGCCTGGTGGCGTTGCGCAACGGCGATCGCGAGGGCGCGCGTCACGCGTTTCGCGAAGCCCTGCGGCGCGATCCGACCCACGCCAAGAACCTCTTTCGCTATATCCGAACGTACCTGCCGCCGGGCCTCGCGCGCGCGTTCACCGGCCGCAGCAAAGGCGATTGAGAACTCGCCGGGGCCGTGTACGACTGACGAGTGCTCTCGAAAGGGATTTGCGCGATGGAAATCAACGGCATCGCTCACGTTTACATCACGGTGACGAATTTCGAGGCGTGCGCGGCGTTTTACCGGCGCCTGCTGCCGTTTCTCGGTCTGACGCGGATCGTCCACGACGACGCCAACACGTTTTACTGCATCGGAGGGCGTACCGGCTTCGGCCTCACCCGATGCGCCGAACAGCATCGCGATTCGCGCTTCGCACAGGATCGCACCGGGCTGCATCACGTATGTTTTCGCGCGCGTTCACGCGAGGACATTGACGCGGTTCACGAACTGGTGCGCGAACTTGGGGCCAAGATCGTGCGTGCGCCGGAGGGCGGTAAGTGGGCGCCGGGCTACTATTCGATTCTGTTCGAGGATCCCGACGGCATCCGGCTCGAAGTGAACTACATCCCGGGCAAAGGCCTCCTCGCGACCGACCCACCGACTTCGAAGGCGCAAGATTAGGGAAAGGTCGAAGGCGTGAGAGACGTGCTTTACGGGCTTGCGAAGCATCCTTGGGTTACGGTCTGGTTCAATCCTCGCGCCACGATTCGCTTGGCCACAGACTCGGGTCGAGGGTGCGATCCTGTTTTGGTTTCTGCCGTTTGGGGTCTATCCGGCGCAGTCTTCTTCGCCGCGGCTCCATCGAAGAGCGTACCAACCGGCATGAAACCATTGGTCGTAACTTTCTGCTTCGTCGCGGGGACTATACTGAGCACCGGCGTGATCTACATGAACGGCGCGCTCAGGGCTTGGGGCGGCAGGAAGGTGGGCGGCAAGGCGACGGTTGGCGAACTCAGCGAGGCAGTCGCTTTATCGGAGATTCCAATCGTCTCGTGGTTCGTCCTCTCAGCGGCGATCGTGCCCTTGATGCGATTCATCTATGGCGACGACGTGCCAGTGAGCGACGCCCGGCCGGCACCGCTCTGGTTTTACCTCATGTTAGGCTTCGGGGCTGCTTTGATCGTGTGGTCCGGAGTCTTGATGAGGTGTTGCATTCGTGAAGTCCAGGGATTCAATGCAGCCCAAGGACGCAGGGCATTTTGGATCGGCATGAATCGATACCTTCTCATACTGGCTGCGGCGGCGGTGCTGCTCCCGTTGGCGACCATAGCGGTTAGTCGGATCCTCCATCTGTTTCGAGGCTGAACGATGAAACCCAGATCTACATGTTCTTCAAATTAGGGCACTACCGAGAAAAGGGAAGTTGGTTGCCGAGGGCAGGGATTTTGTCTAACCTCACGATCCACTTGCGCGATAATGTGAACAACAAGCTCTCGAAGGCACGTAGCTCAGCGGGAGAGCACTTCCCTGACACGGAAGGGGTCGGCGGTTCAATCCCGCCCGTGCCTACCAGTCCCTTACCGCTCGCCGATGCGCTATAATTTCGACTTCGCGAGACCTGCTGAGCATGCGCAATCTCACTCGATGAGTTCCGAAATCACCGTCACCGTTAACGGCAGTTCACGGGCCGTTCCGAGCGGTATCCGCGTGCGCGAGGCGCTCGACGGCACCGCCGGCCGCGACGTGATCGCGGCGCGCGTCAACGGCAAGCTGATCGATCTCACCCGCACACTGGCGGAAAACGCGACGCTCGAAGCCGGTTTCGGTGGACAGCGCCGAAGGCATCGAGGTCATCCGTCATTCGACCGCGCATCTGATGGCGCAGGCGGTGCAGAGTCTTTTCCCGGGCACGCAGGTCACGATCGGACCTGTGATCGAAGACGGCTTCTTTTACGATTTCGCCCCGCCGCAGCCGTTCACCGTCGACGATTTGCCCAAGATCGAGCAGAAGATGCGCGAATTGGCGAAGGCCGACCTCAAAGTCGAACGCGTCGAGGTGCCGCGCGCCGAGGCGATCGAAATCTTCGAGCGGATGGGCGAGCATTACAAGGTCGAAATCCTGCGCGGCATCGCCCGAAGATCACGGTGTCGATTTACAAGCAGGGCGACTGGATGGACCTCTGCCGCGGACCGCACGTGCCGTCCACGCGCTATATCCGGGCGTTCAAGCTGACCAGGGTGGCCGGGGCGTACTGGCGCGGCGACGAGCATAACGCGATGCTCTCGCGCATCTACGGGACTTCGTTCGCGACCAAGGAAGCGCTCGAAGAGCATCTGCAGATGCTCGAACTGGCGCGCACCCGCGACCATCGCAAGCTCGGGCGCGAGATGGGCCTGTATCTCTTCGATCCGATTGCGCCGGGGCAGCCGTTTTATCTGCCCAAGGGCCTGATCATCTTCAATCAACTGGTCGATTACATGCGGCGGCTCTATCGCCGGTATGGCTTCGACGAGGTGATTACGCCGCAGATTTTCAAGAACGAGCTGTGGCACACGTCGGGCCATTGGGACAATTTCCGCGAGAACATGTTCCTTTCGCCCGACCCTGAGGCGGACGATTCGCGACGTCGATCGTCAGGCCGAGGGCTGGCGTCAGGGTTACGGCGTCAAGCCGATGAACTGCCCGGGCCATACTTTCGTCTATCGCGCGGAGAAGCGCTCGTATCGCGATCTGCCGCTGCGCTTCGCCGAGTTCTCGCGGCTCCATCGCGCGGAGCGATCGGGCGTCCTGCATGGACTGACGCGCGCGCGCGTGATGTCGCAGGACGATGCGCACATCTTCTGCACCGAGGCCCAGATTGAAGACGAAGTCGCGAGCAATCTTACGATGGTCCGCGAGGTCTATACGACGCTCGGCTTCGAGCGGGTCGATTTCAAGCTCGCGACGATGCCCGAACAGCACATGGGCACCGAAGAGCAGTGGCGCGATGACCGAGGGAATGCTCGGCAACGCGATGCGCCGCAACGAGATCGCCGTTCGAGATAAACCCCGGCGAGGGCGCGTTCTACGGCCCGAAAATCGAGATTTACGTGCCCGACGCGCTCAAGCGCAAATGGCAGCTCGCGACGATTCAGCTCGACTACAACATGCCCGAGCGCTTCGACCTCACCTACACCACCAACACCAGCAGCGAGGCGCGCCCGGTCATGATTCATCGCGCGATTTTGGGCTCGCTCGAGCGCTTCATCGGCGTGCTGATCGAGCATACCGGCGGCGTGCTGCCTTTATGGCTGGCGCCCGAGCAGGTACGAGTGCTCTCGCTGAGCGAAAAAGTCGAAGATTACGCGGCCGAGGTCGCGGCGATGCTCAAGGCTGCGGGCTTCCGCGCGGCCGCCGACATCCGCAACGAAAAGCTCGGCTTCAAGGTGCGCGAAGCCGAACTCGCCAAGGTCCCGTACATGGTGGTCGTCGGCGAGCGCGAGGCCGCGGCGCGTCAGGTGTCGTTGCGCTTGTTGCGCGGGTCCAAAGGCCAGACGCTCGAACTCACCGGGCTGATCGTTCTGCTAAAAGCCGAACCGGTTCCCGCGTGACCATTTCGGCTTTCCTCTTATCCCGTTTTCGATGTACCCTACGAGCGTAGAATGCCGGGAATAGCCGCCCGGCCCGTTCGCGCGTTTATCGCGCCATTTTAAATCTCGGTCTGAAAGCCGAGGGAGGTGACTCATTCGTCGAGATTTTCGTACCCCGCCGTCGAGGGAACCGGCCGTTCGGGTCAACAATCTGATTCGCGCAACTGAAGTCCGTGTGATTGACGCCGATGGCAGCCAAGTCGGAGTCCTGAACATTCGCGATGCGATAAAGGTAGCCGAGAGCCGCGGCCTTGACCTGGTCGAAGTGGCGCCGACCGCCAATCCGCCGGTTTGCCGCATCACCGACTACGACAAGTATCGATACGCGCAGAAGAAGAAAACGCACGATTCCAAACGCAGCGCCACGGCCAGCGCCGTCAAGGAAGTCAAGATGGGCGCGCTGACCGGTAAGCACGACGTCGAGTTCAAAGTCGCGCATATCAGACGCTTTGTTACTGAGGGTCAGCGTGTTAAGCTCTCCATTTCGTTTCGCGGCCGTCAGATAACTCATCCCGAACTGGGGCGGGCGTTGCTGGACGGAATCGTCGAGCAAGTTCGCGATATCGCGCAGCCGGACGGGCAGACCCGGATGGAAGGGCGCAATATGTCGGTGCTGCTGACGCCGCGTTAGCTCTGTCGTTCGTAAAGATATTTCACCACGCGGTAAGGGACATGCCCAAGATCAAGACCTCGCGCAGCGCCGCCAAGCGCTTCACCTTCAGCAAGACCGGCAAGGTCAAACATAAGCGGACCAACCTGCGCCATCTGCTCACGAGCAAGGCGCGCGGCCGCAAGCGGCATCTGCGCCAGCCCGGCATTTTGAACAAGGCCGATAGCAAGACCATCCACCGGATGATCCCGTATCTGTAGGAAGCGTTTCGATCGCCGCTTTAACGAAACTCCATCAAAGCCTAACTCGCACAGGCCGATTTAATTAAGGAAGGACTCCCCGATGCCACGCGCCAAAGGCGGGACCAAAACCCGCCGCCGCCATAAACGGCAACTCAAGCTCGCTTCCGGTTTCGTTGGTGGGCGCAAACTTTACAAGCAGGCCCGCAATACCTTCGAGAAGGGGCTGACCTATGCCTATCGCGATCGCAAGCAGAAGAAGCGCAGCTTTCGCTCGCTCTGGATCACTCGCATCAACGCGCTCGTGCGCGAACATGGGATGAACTACAGCAGCTTCATCGCGGGTCTTAAAGCGGCGGGAATCGACCTCGACCGCAAGCAGTTGGCGGCGCTTGCGATCGAACGCGAGCTACTCTTCGGCGAATTGGTGAACGCGGCCAAGACCGCGCTCGGCACCGCGGCTGCCGCAGCCTGAGTTACACTTTCGCGCGTCGCGCCTCGCGCGGCAGGCAGCTTCGGGACCATGTGGCGCACGCCACATGGTCCTTTGTTTGAGGAGCCCAGGCTTATTTGGGAAACGCCCGTCTGGAGGAAGTCGCGGTAATTTGCGATGAGAGAACAACTCGAGGAGATCCGCTCGCGCGCGCTGGCCGAACTTGGCGACGGCGCAACCGAAGCGCAGATCGAAAATGTCCGCGTGCGGGTGCTCGGCCGCACCGGCGAACTGACCGAAATCATGCGCCGCATGCGCGAGGTGCCCAACGAGGAGCGCCCCGTCATCGGCCGCCTGATCAACGAACTCAAGAGCGAAGTCGAAGGGCGCATCGCGGCGTTGAGCGAGATCCTCAAGCGCGCAGAGATGGAGCGCTCGCTGGGCGAGGCGCGCCTCGACGTGACGCTGCCCGGCATGCACATCCCGCGCGGATGGCTCCATCCGGTAACGCTCAGCCGCGAGCGCATGCTCGACATCTTCGCCGAGATGGGCTTCGAAATCGTCGAGACCCAAGACGTCGAGGACGATTTCCACAACTTCGGTGCACTGAATTTTCCCGCCGATCATCCAGCGCGCGAGATGCAGGACACGTTCTTTCTCCCCGGCGCGATGCTGCTGCGGACGCACACTTCGAACGGCCAGATTCGCGTGATGGAACGGCGGCGTCCGCCGCTGGCGATCGTGTGTCCCGGCAACTGTTATCGCCGCGACGAACTCAGCGTGCGGGCCTCGCCGATGTTCTCGCAAATCGAGGGCTTCATGGTCGATCGCGCCGGCGTCATCACGATGGGTCATCTCAAGGGCGTGTTGACCGAATTCCTCCGCGCATTCTTCGGTTCAGACACGGGAGTACGTTTTCGTTCGAGCTTTTTTCCTTTCACCGAGCCCAGCGCCGAAGTCGATATCAGTTGCCTGCTCTGCCACGGCGCCGGATGCCGCGTATGCAAGCAAAGTGGATGGACTGAAATTCTGGGCTCCGGCATGATCCATCCGAACGTGCTGCGCGCGGTCGGCTATGATCCTGCAGAGTTCTCCGGGATTCGCCTTCGGGATGGGCGTCGAGCGCACTTCGCTGCTCAAACTGGGCGTTGACGATCTGCGCCTGTTCTTCGAAAACGACCTGCGCTTCCTGAACCAGTTTCGATCAGCCAGCGAGGCCGTCTGATGAAACTGCCGCTGAGCTGGCTCAAGGAATTCGTCACGATCGACGCGAGCGTCGATGAGTTATCGCGCCGCCTCACGATGGCGGGGATCGAAGTCGAAGGCGTCGAGCATATCGCGCCCGACTTTCGACGGCGTCTTTATCGCGAAGGTACTACACGTCGAACGCCATCCTAATGCCGACCGGCTGAATCTGTGCGAAGTCGATGCGGGCATCGGCCGGACATTTCAAAGTGGTGTGCGGCGCACCGAATGCACGGACGGGAATCACGGCGGCGTTGGCGAAAGTCGGCGCGCGGCTTGCCGCTGGCGCTCATGGACAAGGCACCGGCAAGCTCGAAGACGCCGTGCCGCTGCAGGCGGCGGTGATTCGCGGCGTGGCGTCGGAGGGCATGCTCTGCTCTGAAATGGAGCTTGGTCTGTCGACTGACCATCAGGGCATTCTCGAACTGCCGCACGACGCGCCCGTACCGGTCACGATCTCGCGACCTACCTGCTGATGGCCGATACGGTGCTCGACATCGCGATCCGCCGAACCGCGGCGACTGCCTCTCGATACTCGGTCTTGCGCGCGAAATCGCCGCGCTGTTCGGCGCGCCTGTACGCCAACCGCGATTTCGTGCGATTAAAGCGCCGTCCTTGGCGCCCGATGCTTCAGCTGTGCTGAGCGTAGAAATTCGTGCCTCTGAGTTATGTCCGCATTACGCGGCGCTACCGATGGAGAAGGTCAAGATTGGTCCTTCGCCAGTGCTGATTCGGCGGCGGCTCGAACTCTGCGGGATGCGCTCGCTCAACAACGTCGTCGACGTGACCAATTACGTGATGATCGAGCTTGGCCAACCGCTACACGCCTTCGACCTCGATCGGATTGCGGGTGCGAAAATCGTCGTGCGGCGAGCGGGCGACGATCGCGAGTTCGAGACGCTAGACAACGTCAAGCGCACGCTCGACCCGGCCGACCTGATGATCACCGACGGCGAAAAACCGCTCGCCGTGGCCGGTGTGATGGGCGGGCTTAACTCCGAAGTCAGCGACGCGACCACGCGTATCGCACTCGAAAGCGCGTACTTCGAACCGATGACGATCGCGCGCACCGCGCGGCGGCACGGCTTGCGCAGCGAGGCGAGCTATCGCTTCGAGCGCAGCATCGATCGCAGCGGACAGGCGGCCGCGCTGATGCGCGCGGCGGAACTGATTCGCCGTTACGCCGGCGGTCGCGAACTCGGACCGATCATCGATGTCGAAGGGAGGCCTGCGCCGTATCGCGAGATCGATCTCGATCTGCGTGCAATGACCTCAATCCTCGGCGTCGAAGTCCCGCCCGCCGAAGTGCGGCGGAGGCTCAAGGCGATCGGTGCGAGCGTCAAACCCGGCGGTCGCAATCGCCTGAAAGTGATGCCACCCCCGTTTCGACCCGACGTCAACGAGACCGCCGACCTTGCGGAGGAAGTCGCACGGCTCGCCGGTCTCGCAGAAATTCCCGCGACCGTGCCGATGCGCACTGCGGTCGTCAATGCGCCCGACTCGCGGCGCGTCCTGATGCGGCGCACCCGCGACGTCATGATCGGTTGCGGCCTGGTCGAAGCCAAGACCATTGCGTTTATCGCGCCGGCCGAAAACGAACGCTTCCCCGGACTCGACGCAAACGAACCTGATCCGCGTCACCAATCCGCTTTCGGCCGAGCTCTCCGAGTTGCGGCGCAGCCTGCTCCCCGGATTGCTGACGGCGCTGCGCTTCAATCTGAATCGTGAAGCGAGCGCGTTTCATGCGTTTGAAATCAACAAGGTGTTCGCCTTGCGCGATGGCATCCCCGGCGAAGCGGAACGGCTCGCCGCGGTGAGTTACGGTGACTACGCGATGGGTGCCGTCGGCCATCCAGCGATCAAGGCGAGCTTCTGGACCGCCAAGGGCATCGTCGAAAGCTGTTTTCGCGCCTTCGGCATTCCGGCAACTGCCCGATTCGAACCGGCCGGCGCAGACGCGTCGTACCTGCATCCGGGGCGGTCGGCAATCGTAAAATTCGATAGCGCTATCGTGGGCATAATCGGCGAATTACACCCTGCCGAGGCACTACGACTAGAATTAAATGACCCATGTGTGCTGTTTGAACTTGACTCACAACTTCTGCTCGCTTATGAATCTTTAGCACGTCAAGCGATAACGACACCGCCACGGTTTCCGGCCGTCAGGCGCGACCTCGCGTTAGTGCTTGAGCGTGATTTTCCGGCGGAACAGGTGCGCAAGACGGTCTCGGGGATCGAATCGCCGCTCCTCGAAAGCGTTGAATTATTCGACGTTTACGAAGGTAGTCAGATAGCGTCCGGGAAGAAGAGTGTCGCTTTGGCCTGTCGCTATCGAGGCAAAGATCGGACGCTCACGGACGAGGAAGTAAACCGCGCTCATGCCGCGCTGATGGAAAAGGCAAAAGCGTTGCTGGGAGCGGAGCTAAGGCAATAATCGGGACGGGAGCCAGCGGGTCGGGACAAAGCGGGACGCCGCAGGGCATGACAAAAGCCGACCTCGTCGAACTGATCTACGAGCGGGTAGGTTCCTCCAAGAAAGAGGCGGGGGATGTGGTCGAGGCAGTTTTTGCTATAATCAAGGAGAGCCTGTGCCGGGGTGAGAAGGTAAAGATTTCGGGCTTCGGGAGCTTCGCCGTCAATCACAAGCGTGCTCGCCGCGGACGCAATCCTCAGACCGGCGTATCGATAACGATCGACTCGCGCACCGTCCTCTCCTTCAAGCCGAGTCAGGTCCTGAAGGAACGGGTCGGCAGTGGTAAGAAAGCTCCGGCATCCGAGCCGTCGGCCTAATCGGAAGGATAACCGGGGAAAACGACTTGAGCGCACGCGTCATTTTGAACCGAAAGGTCTGCGTGCCACGACCGAAACGACAGCATGACTCGAGCGCGCTCGACAGCTAAACCTACCCGGTCCCGGTCGCTCACCAAGTCCAAGGCGAAGCCCGTCAGTGGCGCCGATCGCCAAATAAAGATCGGTGAGGCGGCGCGTATTATCGGCGTTGAAGCGTACGTACTGCGCTTCTGGGAAACTCAATTTCCTTTTCTGCGGCCGCGCCATTCGCGTTCGAAGCATCGGTACTACGACGAGAAAAGTCTCGATTACCTGCGCCTGATCCGCCGCTTGCTCCACGGCGAGGGTTACACGATCGCCGGCGCCCGCAAGCATATTCGCGAAAGCGGACTAGATCGTTTGCGCAGCAGCGGCGAAGGTGACCGCCGCCCAGGTGAAGACGATGAAGGTGTTCGGCGACCCGGAAGCGAAGGCGAGTCGCCGCGGGCCGGTGGTGCAGGCGACCCTTCGAAAGGCGCCGAATCGGCCGCTACTGGACGTCGTGACGGGGAGCGCTCCCCGACCTCAGGCGCCGGCGGATTCTCTCGCACCACGCAAAACAAGCTTGCAGCGATCCGAGACGAACTCAGGTCCCTACACAAACTTCTCGCCGGCTGACGCCGGTACGCCGACCGAAGGCGTCCGTCGCGAGCTGCGCTTCGTTTAGCGGGTTACTTGAGCCGTATCGCGGTGCGCTCCTCATACGACTTCAGCACCGCTTCGGTCTCCGCATCTGCGGGATAGAAAACTTCAACATGTAACTCCTGCAGGGTCACATCATGCGGAGTAGCGACTGTCGTGACCGTGCTGAACATCCGCGCGATTTGGCCGTCGAGGTTTAATTCCATCGGCAGGATAAGTTCGTGCGGCGCCTCCAGATCGGGTTCGCGCCAGCGTGAGGGTACACCCGGATAGCTCAGAATCTCCGTGATCAACCGCTTGAGCGTTTCGTCGCGCGCCCACGCCAGTCGCCGATAAGCCTCATTCAGCAGCGATTTCGCGATCGCCTCCCAGTTCACGACTATCCTGCGAAGCCCGTTCGGATCGAATGCGAGATGCAGCACATTCAATCGTGGCGGCGTCGAAACCTCAAATGGCGATAAGCCGGGCGTCTGCTTGCCGATGGTGACTGTGAGAAATCGCACGAATGCGGCATTTGCCATCACCACATTCCAATGACGATCGTGCGCGAGCGCGCTGCGCGGCTCGTTCGACTTGAGAATTATCTGCACCGCCGCGCGCACCTGGGTCATGCGCGGATCGTCCATGCTGGTCTCGCCGTAAATCGGCGCGTAGCCGGCGGCGAATAGCAGAAAATTGCGCTCGCGCAACGGCACGTCGAGCACATTCGAGAGAGTCAGCAGCATCTCGCGACTGGGCTCCGCTCGACCGGTTTCGAGGAAGCTGATGTGCCGCGCCGAGACCTCCGCCTCGAGCGCCAACTCGAGTTGGCTCAAATGCCTCGATTCCCGCCAACGACGCAACAGCGGTCCGACGCCGCTCGGCTCGACTGCCGTTCCATTGCGCTGAATGTCCATACGATGACCCTAGCAACGAGCGGTCGCCCGCGTCGATTACCTCCGGAGTAAGCGCCGATTGTCCTACGCGCCCTTGACGTAGCCCATCGCCTCGATGATCAAGCCGTTACGCACACGCATCAGGTTCACCCCGCGCACGGAATTGCTCTCGCCCGCGCCAGCGAAAAAACGCCAGCGAACGATCGCTCGATCGCCCATTGTGACGACCTCCTCAAGTTCGAAGTGCGTCCCTGGCGCGGTGGCAATTTGCGTCCATTGCGCGACGCATTCGTCACGCCCGACGCATCGCGCGCCGTTTGGGGCCGGCGTCGTATTTTCGATGATACAGTCCGCGTCCACCAATTCCGGCAAGGGCGACGGATCGTGACGGAGGAACACTTCGTTGAAACGGCGCATCACCTCCGCGGTGTCGTCATGCTTTTGCGCGCGTTCGAGTGGTTTGACTTCAGTTTGTCGCGACATTGATTTACTCCTCGTGAGTAGACTGCCTCACGAGGCGAATGTCGCGGATTCCTGCAGCATCGACAATTACTTCGGAGGTAAGCGCGGTCGCAGAACGGCAAATTACTGTTCGTGGATGACCGGCGGCGTGGCGATTTTCTCGGCCACCAGATCCATCACGGTCATGCCGCCCAGCAACTCGTGTTGCGCGGACGCGACGCTTTGCAAAAGCGCGGTGATGCGCTCATCGCCGCCCGGCGTCGCCGCGGTACTTTCGAGGCATCCCAGAACTTCCGCGAGCAGGATTTTGCTTGAATCGCGCGTCAGGAAGATCCCCCTTCCGCGATCGAAAAATGAAGTCGAATCGGTCGCTTCGATCACGATGCCGCCACGCTTCAACCGTTCCACGATCGGGCTCAATGTCAGCTCGGGCACGCGCAACTCGTTGGCGATGCCATGGATCGTGCAGGGCTCGGCACCCGCCCGCTTCTGCATCCGCTCCGCCGCGCGAAAGACGATGATGAGCGCTGCGATCCGAATGAAGCCGGGCGTGCGATGGTCGATATCGAAGGTCGGATCGATCCCTTGCAATACCGCCGTAAGCTCGGCACCGACCAGTACGATACTCCACGCGATATAGATCCACGTCAGCAGAATTGGCACCGCCGCCAGTCCCCCGTAAATCGCGTGGTACCGCACCGCGCCGACCTGAAAATGGACGTATCCCCATTGTCCGGCCTGCAGCAGAATTGCCGCCACCAGCCCGCCCACCGCGGCCGCGCCCAACTTCACGCGGGTGTTCGGAAAAAATACATAAAGAAATGAAAAGCTGGTCCAGATCATCAGCGTCGCTACCGCCATACCCACGCCGGGCACGTGCGGCAGCACTTGCAACAGATGAGATCGCACCGGCACGGCAGCCACGATCAGCAGCGGCACGGTGAAGATCACGCTCAGGTAATCTGAAAACTTTCGCCGCCAGGTGCGCCCGCGTGAAACATTGAAAATTGAATTGAACGCCTGCTCGACGGTGCCCAGCGTGAGAATCACCGTGACCAGGAGGGCCGCGCCGCCGAGCTCGCCCAGCGCTTTCGCACTGGTGTTGCTGACAAAGCCCATCAGTGTGTCGGTGATCTCGGGCGAACTGACCGCCAGGTACCGCTCGATCATGGGACGCACGCGATCGGTGCCGCCCAGCCCTGCCAGGGCCGAAAACGCGAGCGCCAGGATCGGCACCAGCGACAGGCTCGAGGTGTAAGTCAGCGCCGACGCCCATAGCAAATCGTTATTGCGGCTGACACCCAGAACGGTCAAACGAATCGCCCGAAACGGCTCTATGTTCGCAATGTCAGACAGGCGAGCGACGTTGGCCCGCGCTCGTTCGAGGCGCATGCGGGACAGGAAGTGCTCGCGGATCTGCGCGGTGCGCATCGAATACTCCTTGGCTGAGGCCACCGATCGAATTTTGTCTGTTGATGGAAGGCGGTCAAGCCATGCGGTGTGGTCAAGCACTGCAAGGTCAGCCTTACGACGCCGAGCCGCGCGGCTGTACATACGCGGGCGACGTCCCGGTGCCGAAGCGCGTCGGGTTGCGATCCGAATTCAGCGGCCCGAGGGATATACGGCGTGCGGACGACTGTTCCCGATCGCGCGCGGACGATCAGAGCCCGTCGCCGCGCCGGGCGGCGACGCGGGCGGCACGAGCGCCGCCCCGCCATTTGCGAAAGGGTAAGGGCGACGAATCAACGCTTGCATGATCCCACTGACCGAAGCGATCGCAAACCCCGCCGCGGCGCGTCCCTCACGGATCCGACGGTGGAGAAACTCACCTAGCGTGGGGTGTCCACTGCGCCATACGAAGCCTGCGGGACACCAGCCAATCGTCATGCCAGCCGCGACGAGACGCATGAGCGAGATCGCGACCGTCACCCCATTCGACGAAGCGTGCGTCGAAGCCGCCGACCGCGATAAACGACGATTTGCGCACCAGCAGGTTGCGATCGGCGAGTTGCACTACGCGATCTAGTGAGCTTCGCCTCGCGCCCGCTAGCCCGATCGAGGAACGCACCCGTGCAGCAATTCCGCGCTCTTCTGGCGAGGGCAACACCAAGCCGCCAACAGCATCGAGACGGGCCTCGGTAAGCGCGTGCACGGCCAGCGTCAGCCAATCCGGATCGACGATGCAATCGGCCCGCGTGAAAGCGATGAGATCTCCTCGCGCCACGCGTACAGCCGCATTGTGAAGCGAGCAGAAATCGGTACGCAACGGCTCCCGCAGCAACCGAACACCCGGAGTATTCGAAGCGATTTCGACGCTGCGGTCGCCCGACGCGTCGTCGATTACGATCACTTCGTAATTGGGGTATTGCAGTCGATTAATCGATTCGAGGCAGGCCGCAAAGGTGCGTTCATCGTCGTGCGCGCCTACCACTACCGAAACCATCGGCGTGCTCGCCGGCAATGGCATCGACGACCCTTCGAAATGTGCAAACGGCAGGAGCTCCCCGGCGCTCAACATCCTGATGTTGTGCCATTCGGACGACACCGCCCGCCGCCTCGCCGGAGCCACCACACCTGCGGCACCGCATCCGAAGGCTCGCGCCACGACCTCATCCTGGCCGGGGAGCTCCTCGCCGATCTCGATAATCAGCGGGCGCGTGCGGGCGATTTCATGGAGCGCGCAAACTATTGGATTGATATCGACGGCGCCGATTTTCGCGAGACGCGCGAACGTCAGATCTTCGTCGTTTAACGCTGCAGCGAGTTGCGAAAGGCTAGGTGGTTGGACGCAGCGCTTGAGTGCGATCAAGAAGCGCGGATCTACTGCCCGCATCGTACGCATAACCGCATCAAGCGCATTACGCACCGCTTCGGGTGCAGGCTTCGCGCTCGGCGGCATCGCATCCGATTCAACGTCGATGCGCAAATCGATCAGAAACCCCGAGAGCGCGGGATGACCGCGCAAGGCGCTCACCACTTCGGCGATCCGTTTAGTAGAGACTCCCATCCGAGCCGGCGCAGCGAAATCATTGACGTCGATCGCGATCTCGACCAGGGCGTAGAGACCGACCTGGCTCGCGATGCTCAATACCGTCTCCGCCTGCACCTCGGTCAAAATCAGAGCATTGACATTAGCGTCGGTGAGTTCGTCGAGACGTTTACGCAGCGCGAACTTCTCGCTCAAATCCAGCACCGCCCCGACATCTGGCAAGCGCATTGCTTTTAACAGCAGCTTGTCATCACCTCGGCGGAGAAATTTGCCGTGCGTAGTGACCGGCGGAAGCGATGCGACCGATAGACTCACGAGATCAATTGATGAGCCAATCCCGTGCCATTGCAGAAACCGCTGCGATTTCAACAGTTTAATGAACTAAGCCATGATCTTCGCCGAACCAATTGGGTTGCACGCTTGACGATATGCTCCCGTCACGCGCGATCGATTTGTCTTTTGCCACCTTCCTCAAGGAGCTCCAATCTTTCGCAAAATGCAAAAATCGCGCTCATCGTGGTTTGGCTATCGCGTGCTTATATTGTAAGCCGTTAGTACTGGAGGCCGGTCGAGAATCTAATGCGAATTCGTGAATCAAATCGCCCGAAGGGCGGCAACTTAACGCCTGAATCGTTTTGCTTGATTAGTCACGCGGTCAAGTCGCGCAAAAATTGCTCAACCGCTCCGTTGCGGCAGGCTACTGACCTGCCGATCGAACCGATGCCCGGCGAGCTCGAAGCAGTACGCGCGATGCTCGGCGAGATCGAGAAGATGCTCGCCGGATTATTTGGGCCCACCTACGACCGGTCGTCACTGGCGATGGCGGCCCGCGCGAAAGCAGCTCAGCTGGTCGAGATGCACTTTGACGACGTCGTCGAAAGCTGGGCGCGCGCAATGGAACAAAGCTTCGAAGAGTCGAGGACCCTCAATCGCCAGGGATTGGCGAATTCGCTGGTGCGTTTTCTCGCCCACCTGCGCAACCCCGACGATCTGACGACGTTCGTTTACCTACGGCGTCATTGCCAGGAAGGAATGCTGGCGCGCGCCAAGCCCTCGCAGTTCAACATTTTTCACATCGCGCTGAAGCAGGTCGTCCTGAACCTGGTGCGCCACGAACTACGTGGACGGCATATGGAAATCGTGCGCGATGTGGTGGTCGCGTCCATCGACGAGCGCCGCCTGATGGTAGCACAATTCTATATTGAGTCGCGCGAAAACGCGTTGCGCGCCTCCGAGGAGAAATACCGCAACTCGATCGACCATGCGCCCGATCCGATGTACGAGATCGACCCGCTGACGCTCGAAGTGTTGAGCGCTAATTCGGCGGCCTTGCAGTTACACCAGCGCATTCCATCCGAGCGCAATATTCCGCTGATTGGTCAGCGCCTGCCTGACCTGACGCCACCTGAGCTAAGGCCGCAGGTTTACAAACATATCGAGACGGTGCGCGCTAACGGTTCCGACCAGGCGCTCGACCTGGAGTTGCGCGGCCATTACTTCGACGTCAATTCCGCGCTGATCACAGCGGGCAATCATCAGTTTTTGCAGATGATCCTCCACGACGTCAGCCAGCGCCATGAAATGCTCGATACGCTGCTGAAAGCCGAACGGCTGGCGGCCGCCGGAACCTTTGCCAGCGGCGTCGCCCACGAGGTCAACAATCCGCTGGCCTCGATCTCGTCACTGGTGCAATCGCTGGTGCCGGACGAGACCGACGTGGCGCGGCGGCAGACGCTCCACACGATTCTGTCGCAGATCACGCGGATCTCACGCACCCTCAAGGACTTGCTCAACTTTGCGCGGCCCGCGCCCGGCGAACACAAACCGATTAACCTCAACGAAACCATCACCGAGACCTTGCGCCTGGTCGCCTACAACAAACGCTTCGCCAACATCCGCGTGGAGCCGGCACTGGCGCCCGATCTCGTGCCGATATTCGCCGACGGTAACGGTATTCAGCAGGTAATGCTCAACCTCGTCTTCAACGCCGCCGATGCGATCAAGCATGATGGCGGCGTCATCCGCGTGACCACCGAATATCAACCCGCACCGCAGGGCGACGGCGCCGGTCGCGTGCGCGCCCGCGTGATCGACAACGGCGTCGGCATTGCCCCGGATCATCTGGGCCGCGTCTTCGAGCCCTTCTTCACCACCAAGCCCGCGGGCGCAGGCGCTGGACTCGGCCTGTCACTGTGCCAGCGCATCATCCTCAATAATCACGGCTCGATCGTGCGTCGATAGCGCCGTCGGCAAGGGCACCACCGTAACGGTCTGCCTCCCCGCGCACCTTGACGCCCGCGAATCTGCCGCAGTTGCGAGCGCCCGATGAATAGCGAAGAGCAAACCGTCGAACAGGTCTGGACCCACGCACAAAGCGGCCCGTTCCGCGTGCTGGTGGTCGAGGACGAAGAGTTGATGCGCGCGATCATCGTGCAACTCCTGCGCCGCGAGGGCTACGAGATTTTCGAGGCCCACGCCGCCGACGCCGCGTTGCAGATTTTCGAGCGCGAAAAAATCGACCTAGCTGTCCTGGATCTCAATCTTAGCGGCGGCGGCAGTGGTCTCGACTTGCTGGGCAAGATGCACGAACTCGACCCCGAGGTAATGGGCGTCATCGTCACGGCCTACGCCAGCATCGAGTCCGCCGTCGAAGCGCTGCGCCAGGGCGCCTACGATTACATCACCAAGCCGTTCGCCAATGATCATCTGAAAGCGGTCGTACGCAAGGCACTCGAATACAAGGCGGCATTCCGCGAGAATCGTTTCCTGCGTCGCGAGCTGCGTGAAAAATACCGCTTCGAGAGCATCATCGGCAATTGCGACGCAATCGATGCGGTATTTCGCATCATGGAAAAAGTCGCGCGCACGGATTCGAGCGTCCTTATCACGGGCGAATCGGGCACCGGCAAGGAATTGGTCGCTCGTGCGATCCATTTCAGTTCGGAACGCGCCAACAAGCGCTTCCTGCCGATCAACTGCGGCGCACTCCCTGAAAACCTGCTCGAAAGTGAACTCTTCGGCTATAAACGCGGGGCTTTTACCGGCGCCGCCCAGGACAAAATCGGCCTGCTCAAGGCGGCCGACAAGGGCACCATCTTTTTCGACGAAATCGGCGACATGCCACCCGCCCTGCAAGTCAAACTGCTGCGCGCGTTGCAGGAGCGCGAATGCTATCCGCTCGGGTCCAACGAACCCGTCTCCTTCGACGTGCGCGTGTTGTGCGCGACCAACAAGGACCTCGAAAAGGAGGCGCACGACGGCCGCTTCCGCGAAGAACTGCTCTATCGCATCAACGTCATCGGAATTCGGTTGCCGCCGCTGCGCGAACGCAAGGACGACATCGCGTTGCTCGCCAATCATTTCCTGCGCAAGTCCGAGAAGCCGCTCGGTCGTTCTGCGATGCGCTTTTCCAAGGGCGCGATGCGCGTGCTGCTCGGTTACGGCTGGCCGGGTAACGTGCGCGAACTCGAAAACGCGGTCGAGCGCGCCGCGATTCTAGCGGAGACCGACGTCATCCACGCTCACGATTTGCCGGAGAAGCTGCACAGTCCGACAATTCCGGCGGCGGCCACGGATGCCACCGGGATGACGCTCGAGGAACTTGAGCGCGAGCATATGAAGCGCGTACTCAACGAAGTCAGTGGCGATAAGGTGAAGGCCGCGCAAGTTCTCGGCATTCATCTATCGACGCTCTATCGCAAGGTCCAGCGCTATCGCCTCGAGAACGAGGGCACCGGTCAGCCGGCCCCCTCCAAACCGGCACTGCAGCACGCATAAACGTGACAAGTGTGGAAATATTTGAGGGCTCTTGACAGTCTCTATACCAGTAGCATTCACTGTCGGCGCCTTGTAAGCTTTGAACCTTGGGCCATCTGAAGTGGCGCGTCCGGAGACGGCTTATGGACTTATTCGCTCCATCACATTTGCTGATCCTTCTAGTGATCATCTTGATCATTTTTGGACCGAGCAAACTCGGCGACGTCGGCGGTGCTTTGGGCCGCGCGATTCGTGATTTCAAGGGCGCAATGAACGAGCCAGAGAGTCCGAAGCCCGTGACCAAGTCGGCCGATACGGCGACCAGCGAACCGAAAACCGACAAAACTATCTAACCGACTGCTCCCGGCGGCCGTGTAGCGCTCCCGTCGGCAAACTGCGGATACGGTGCTTTGACCTTCTCAGCACTCCTCCTCCACGACCGATTCCTTGTGAAGGTGTGAGCGTGAGGGCGATTCGCTTTATTCTATGGTCCGCAGTCGCCTTAACCGGCGCATACGGCCTCGCGCTGATAGCGTTCGCACGCGGCGAACGGCGGCCGAGCGTCCTTTGGTTCATCGTCGCGGCGCTCTGCATCTATGCGATCGGCTATCGCTTTTATTCGAAGTTTATCGCCGAGCGCGTCCTCGAACTCGATGACGCGCAACCGACTCCCGCCACGCGCCTCGCTAACGGACGCGACTATGTGCCGACCCCGCGATGGATTACGTTTGGCCATCACTTCGCGGCGATCGCGGGACCCGGTCCGCTCGTCGGTCCGGTGCTGGCCGCGCAATTCGGCTACCTGCCCTCGACGCTCTGGATCGTAATCGGCGCGGTGCTCGGCGGATGCGTGCAGGATTTCGTCATCCTCGGCTACTCGCTCAAGCGCGATGGACGCTCGCTCGGCCGCATGGCGCGAGAGGAAATCGGCCCGGTGGGCGGCACGACCGCGCTGGCCGGCGTGATGCTCATCATGGTCATTCTGATCGCGGTGCTCGGCCTGGTCGTCGTCAATGCGATGAAGCATAGCGTGTGGGCGACCTCGACCGTCGCGGCGACCGTGCCGATCGCGATGTTCGTCGGCGTCTACATGACGTGGATACGTCCCGGCCGTGTAGTCGAGGCCTCGGCAATCGGCGTCACCTTGATTTTGCTGGCGGTCATCGGCGGGCGTTACGTCAACGGACTCGTCTGCGCCCCCTGGTTCGATCTCGATGCCCCGCACCTGGCGGTGTGGATTATCGGCTACGGTTTTCTCGCCTCGGTGTTGCCGATCTGGCTGTTGCTGGCGCCGCGCGACTATCTTTCGGCTTTCATCAAGATCGGCACCATTATCGCGCTCGCTGGCGGCATTGTCGCGCTCCATCCACCCACCCTGATGCCACCGTTGACCCGCTTCATCGACGGCAGCGGTCCGGTCTTCGGCGGCAAGGTCTTTCCGTTCGCCTTCATCACCGTGGCCTGCGGCGCAATCTCGGGCTTTCATGCGCTGATCGCTTCGGGCACCACACCCAAAATGCTCGAACGGGCGCGCGACGCCCGCATGGTCGGTTACGGTTGCATGCTGATGGAATCCTTCGTTGCCGTGATGGCGATGATCGCCGCGATCATGCTCAAGCCAGGTGTGTACTTCGCCATCAATTCGCCCGCGGGCGTAGTCGGTACGGGCGCGGCCGCGTGCGCGAAGATTACCGCTTGGGGCTTTCCGGTGACGCCCGCTGAAATGAACCAGATTGCGACCGCCGTGGGCGAAACGTCGCTTTTCGCACGCACTGGCGGCGCGCCGTCATTGGCGGTCGGAATGGCGCAGATCTTCGCTCATTCGCTAGGCGGTACGGCCGTGATGGCGCTCTGGTACCACTTCGCGATCATGTTCGAGGCGCTCTTTATCCTGAGCACGCTCGATGCCGGCACCCGGGTCGCGCGGTTCATGCTGCAGGATTTGCTCGGCCACTTATGGGCGCCTCTCGGCAACTCCAATTCGTATCCGAACATTCTGGCGACTTCCCTTATCGTGGTGTCCGCGTGGGGCTATTTTCTCTACTATGGCACCATCGATCCACTCGGTGGCATCAACTCGTTGTGGCCCTTGTTCGGGATCGCCAACCAGATGCTCGCGACGATCGCACTCTGCGTAGCTACGAGTGCGATGATTCGCGCGGGCAAGGCGCGCTACGCTTTCGTCCCACTGCTCCCGCTGACCTGGCTGATCGCGGTCACGACGACCGGCGGAATCGAAAAAATCTTCAGCACTGCCGCAAATGTCGGGTTTCTCGCCCACGCCGCACTACTGCAGAAGGAACTGGCCGCGCCAGCGACCACGATTGCTCGCGCGAGCGAACTCATTCGGCTCATCTGGAACGATCGCGTCGACGCCGCAATGACCGCAATTTTCGTCGCCGTCGTTGTCATCATTCTTGGCGACTCGATTCGCGCATGGCTCCAGCTGCTACTTTCGTCCGTAGCGGGCCGCAGTGACCGCGAGGAGGTCGCCGCATGAACGTCCTGGCTACGCATTTGCTGGTGGCAGGGTGCAGCCATCGCGGCAGGGCCTGACATGAATCGGCGATTACAGCTCCCTGCGAATTATAGCGGATGGGTGGCAGGAATTGCGGACGTCGCGCGGAGACTCGTGCGCGAAGTCGTCGCTGAACTGGTCCGCCTGAATCACACTGGCCTTGCGGCCGACACGCCCGTCGCCAAATCGCGCAGCGATCGTTGGCCGGATCGTTGCCGCGGCACTAGCGCATCGCAACGACGATATTAATCGCTGCTGCTGAAATCCAACCAAGACGCCGACCACAGAGTCGTCCGGGCGTCTCGCTTTTCTCCACCGTTTCATCCGACCGGGAGCGGAATTCGCAACGTATCTTGGTTGCAATTCCTGAGTATTCATACATTTCGAACGGCTAGGTAGTTTTCCCTGCCTCGCTAGGTACTTTTCGTTGCTTCAATAGGTATTAAACCAATTGGGCCAACTCCTTCGGTTGAATAGCCTCCGACTGTCCTCTTCGTGATCTGTTCGCCTAATTGAGCGCGACAGAAATCGTGATGAGGCAAGGGGATGCACCGTGGGAGAAAATTCGTCACCGATCGATGAACACGCGTCGGCGCTAGCGCACCAGACCACCAGCGCGCTGGTTGCATCTCCGATCCTGACTCCCCCCTCATCCGATCGTCGACCAAATCCAGCCCGCGCCATTTCAACCGCGACGCGCCATCCGGTTGATGCAAGCCCGCTGACTTCGGCGTCTGACATTTCCGGCGGCCCGCTCAACCCGAATTCATGGCGCCAGGGCGTAAGGCTCGAGGTGGTGGCAAATCTCGCTCACGAATTGCGCACGCCCATGCAAGTTCTCCTGGGCTATGTCGATATCCTACGCGAAGACTACGGCGAGCAGTTTTCGCCCGAGCCGCGCGCCCTGCTCGACCGGATCAATGCGAACGTTCATGATCTCGCGCAGACCATCGATAACCTGATGCATTTCGCGCTTAGCGAAGTCAACGCGGAGTCGACCACCGACGAGGACGTCACACCGGGAAGCCTGATCGCTGAAATCGCCCCGGTGCTCGAGGCTGCGAACCAGCATAAGAACCTAGAGCTTAAATTTGATTTCGGTGGCGCGCCCGATCTGTTCCGCGTCGCTCGGCGTTCGCTCAAGTCGATCATTCTGAATCTTGCGGTGAACGCGATCAAGTTCACTGAATCCGGCTCGGTCACTATCGCGATGCGCCTATCGCGCGACCGCTTGCGCGGCTCAGGAATCGAAATCGAAATAAGCGATACCGGCCCGGGTCTGGATCCGGCAATGCTCGAACAAGCTGCCGAACCATTCGCGCAACTGTCCAATAGCAGCGCACGCCGTTATCGTGGTCTGGGACTCGGTCTGGCTGTCGTCCAACGCAGCGTCAAGGCGCTAGGCGGCAAATTGGAACTGCGATCCAATGAGAATGGAACAGGTTCGACGTTTCTGGTAACGATTCCAGTCCGTTTGCAGGAGGGCGCGGCGCGAATCACACGAACCAAAGTTAATCGCCGTCGCAAAACCTTGAACCCGCCAACACTGCCGGCAACCACTCCGCGCAAGCCTACCGGTCTTAGATAGCATGCGGCCAACGACGCGTTCGGAGGTCTCGACTGCAGAGGTTGAGGTAAATGGGTCTTACGCGCAGTCGTCGCTCATCGTCGCGACGGAAGTGGTGAATGTGTTATCGATAATTGCGGATATTGAAACCTGCTTGTCGATGGCCATTTCAGCCGGAAGACGAGGAGCGCAAAAATCGGAACAATAAGCCAACTTGCGATTCGGGAAGATTGGATCGAGCACCTCACGCCTTGTTCGCGAGCGGAGATCCCAATGCGGATCGTTTAGCGGTAGTGGCGCATCAGGCCGACAACGACACCACGGATATGCAGGTCGCCTTCATCAACGAAGATCGGATCCATAGTCGGGTTGGCGGGTTGCAAGCGGACGCGGCCATCGTCTTCGCGAAAGAATTTCTTTACTGTCGCTTCGTCGCCGATCAAAGCAACGACCGTCTCTCCCTGATTGGCGGCATCACGACTCTCGACGATGATGTAGTCGCCGTCGCGAATGCCCTCGTCAACCATTGACTGACCCTTGACGCGCAGACAAAAGGTGCTGTCACGGCGCACGAACTCGTCCGGCACCGTAATTGTTTCCTGGCCCTCGATCGCTTCAATTGGCATGCCGGCCGCGACTTGTCCTAGCAGCGCGATCTCGCGGGCGCCGGCATTTGTGCCTTTACCGGCGATTTCGAGTGCGCGACTGTGATTGTGCGTGCGCAGAATGTAGCCCTTGTCCTCTAAATTCTTCAGATGCTTGTGCACGGTGGCGAGCGACGATAACCCAAAGTATTGTCCTATCTCGGCGAGAGTCGGGGCGTAGCCGTGTTCGTCGATATAATGCTCAAGGAAATCAACCGTCTGCTTTTGCCGCTTGGTCAGAGTCGCCATTTCGCATTCCTCCCACGCAACATCGATGATGGCGAAAATCTAGCGAAACTACAAGCGGGTGTTTCGCCCGATCAATTCAGCGCCTATCCTTGATAAAGGCCTCCTCGCATAGCGCGTTAGAGGATTGGCCGGCGAACGAAGCTGAAACAACCGGAAGCTGATGGCGAAAATCCGCATTATCTTTGAAAATGGCGATCCTGAGCGGACAATTGAATTCGATCCGCGCGCAGCACCTTTTCAGCATGACGGACTGCCCGGATCGATTCTCGATATCCTGCTTGGGAATCACGTTCATCTGGAACATGCTTGCGGTGGAAATTGCGCCTGCACGACTTGCCACGTGATCGTAAAACAGGGCTTAAACAAATTGGGCGAGGCGTCGGAACAAGAAGAAGATCTGCTCGACCGTGCGCCTGGACTCTCCCCGACATCGCGTCTAGGGTGCCAGGCCGTGATTGAAGATCCGAACGCCGAGATCGTTATCGTTGTGCCACGCTTCACGATCAATCAGATCAGCGAGAGCCACGGGGGATGAGCGGCGATAAAGAGGACCGTGCTGCAAGGGACTCGACGATGTCAACGCCGACCGTTTCGAGTGCCCGGCAGCGCCCGTCTCTGCGCGCACGGGTCGAGCGAATTTTCGAACCGTGCGCGGACGTGCGGTCGCTGTTTCTGCGGATGACGGAGAGCACCCTACCCCGGTTCCTGCCCGGAATGTTTATTTCGGTCGCAATACCATTGCCGCACGAAACGCGTATCCGTCCTTACACGATTGCGTCGAGTCCTGAAGACGGACAACCCTTCGAAATCTGCTTCAATCGCGTGCCGAACGGTCCCGGCTCGGCTTGGTTGTTCGAGCTAGGCGTTGGCGGCGAGTTAAATTTCACCGGCCCGTTCGGGGCCTTCACGCTCGATCATGCACCCGCTGCCGAAGCCGTCTTCATTGCGGATGAAACCGCGATCGCACCGATTCGACCGATGATCCGTCGCGCGATCGCGACTTCAACGTCCGAGCAACTGAATCTGCTACACGCGGCCTCCCGAGCCGACCATCTGCTTTATTCCGCGGAGTTTGCGCGGCTCGCCGCGGCGCACGCCCGATTCAGCTACGAACCGATGATTGTGAATGGCGATGATCCAACAACGCTTTATTCGCAGCTATTGGATGAAGTTCGGCGCCGGTGGGTCGATGCGGACGCTAATCGCAGCCGCCACTTTTATCTATGCGGCGTCGGCAAGGGAGTAATCGCGTTGCGCGATTTGCTCCGCGGCGCCGGTTATGAGCGGCGCGCCGTACACTACGAGCAATGGTAGGGCCATGCGATCCGTCTCGTGCTCGGAGCGGGGGAGATTTCAGTGCTCGTTGCATACCTCACTTTACGAATGGCGCAAACCGGATCGCGAACATTTCACGTGAGGCGACTGAGAATTGAAATCGTCTCACGAAGGTGCGGGACGCGTTGGCCGCGATGAATCGTGTGCTCGCGTTCGAGCCGCCGCAGAGCTCCTTCGGCCAGGGCCGCACTCATGCCCAGGATTCGCGCAATTGCCCGCTCGTTACCGTAACCTGCAATTTCGAAGTAGCGGCGCATGATTCGATATGCGGCTTCGCGCGGACTTAATGATCGCGCCTCGCGCATCGCCTCGCCCCAGCGGCTGTCGACCGTGTCCCAAACGTAGGTGAACGGGTCGTAGCGCTCCTCGACCTTTAGCGCCAGGAATCTCTCCTGTAGCTCTTTCATCGCACGATCGAAGGCCGCGCGCTGCTTCGACTGCGCGTATCCGCTGGAAAGCTTGAGGGCCTTGGTTTCGGATGCCCCGCGGCGCGCTAACGCGTCCATCACAAGTTTTGCGCAATGACTCAGAGCACCACGCTCGTAGAGTTTACGATAGCCGCCGGGCGCGACGCGCAGGCGCAAAAACGCAGGTAGCAATTCCAGCGCGATGAAGCTCGGCCGCCCCGCGATCACTTTGCCGTAATAGACTGCCTTGCGCGCCGGCAACGTGTCCTTGAGATTCCACGTCATGATGATCGCGCGATCGTGCTGAATATGCTCGGGCAGTTTTGGTTCGCGACGTCCCTCGATTGCCTCACGCAGACATGGCACTCCGAGCCCGGGCGTGAATGCCGCGCAAAAGCCGGTCTCGTCTATGAATGCAAGCGCACTCTGCTCGCCGTTGACGCGCCGCGATAATGTGCGCCGAAAGGTGCGATCCCGATGCGCCTCGAGACGCTTCGCGATCTCTTCTGCGGCCTTCAAACCACCCTCGGCGAAGGTTTTGCCCACCGATCGGTTCGCAGCAATTCCGCTTTGCGAAGCCGCCTTGGCCGGTGTCAATTCGTACCCCGCGCTTTGGCCGCATGGCGAACGCATTCGCGGAACAGTGCCGCGTAGTTCAGTTTCGCACCGAGTCCTTTCATGATGCCGTCGAGGCCGATCAAAGCTCGAAGCAGGAAGATGCTGTGACGGGGCGACTTATAGAGTTTGTGCTCGAAGGCGATTTCACTGACGGTCGCTGCCTTGCCGATCGCGTCGAATTCGTCGGGATGGTACGGCCGGTCGGTGATGACCGGCTCGAACAGCAGGTAGATGATTTTCACCATCGGGGCCGGCGCCTGAGTGCGATCGATATAGCCGAGCTTAACCAAGGCAGCGGTCATCGCGCGGTCATCGCCCGCGATGATCGTTTGCGCGAGTTGGAGACTTGCCTTGCGCACGGGTTCGGAAAAATGACGCACCGATCCGAAATCCAAAATACCAAGTTTCGGATGATAGCTGACAAGATAATTGCCTGGCTGCGGATCGGTATGGAGGACGCCGAATTCAAGGATTTGCCGCCACACGAGGCAATAATACTTGCGTGCGACCCAGGCCCGAAGTTTGGCATCGATATGCGAGCCAAAAATATCGCCGAGACGGTAGCCATCTAGGTATGTCATCGTGAGGACGCGCCGAGAACTTAAGCTTTTGATCACCCGCGGCAGCACGATATCTTCGTCACCGGCCAGCAGGTGATTGAACTCCGCGATATTACGCGCCTCGCTGACGTAGTCGAGTTCTTCGCGCAGCCGTTCGGCAAGTTCGGTGAAGATGGTTTTCGTCTCGATCTTCTGGCGCATGATGTCGCCCGCGATCGCCTGGAGCGTGCGCAGCAGCAATTTGAGATTGCCCAGATCCTGTTCAACGGTCGCGTCAACTCCCGGATACTGGATCTTGACGGCGACCTCTTCACCACTCTTGAGCCGCGCGCGATGCACCTGGCCGAGCGAAGCGGCCGCAAACGCTTCGTGCTCGAAGCTGGCAAAGAGCTGCTCGGGAGATTTTGAGAATTCGCGACGAATCTGTTTCGCGATCAGAGCGTAGTCCATTGGCGGCACGCTCGATTGCGTCGCCTTCAGGATATCGAGCGCTTCGCCAGGCAGGATATCCGCGCGGGTCGAGAGCATTTGAATGAGCTTCATAAAGGCGCCGCGCAGCTGCTGGGAGCCTTCAACGATCCGCCGAGCATTTTTGAGATGAGTATCGAGCAGCTCGCGATCGTAGCGGCCAGTGCTCAGAAAGGGACGCCGCAGCGAGGTCCACAGGTAACTTGAGCCGACCTGCGACGCGAGTCCGCCAATTTTGATTGCGCGGCGCGCGCGGCCGCTGGTGATATCCTTGCCCGCGGCCATCAGCCGCGCTCCGGTGCGAGCCCGATTCGATTGATCAGGGTGGCTGCGAAGGCCGCGCCGAAGCCATTGTCGATATTCACGACCGTTACTCCACTCGCACAACTGTTGAGCATCCCGAGCAGCGCCGCGATACCGCCGAACGAAGCGCCATAGCCCACGCTGGTCGGCACCGCAATCACCGGCTTGTCCACCAATCCCGCGACCACCGAGGGCAACGCGCCCTCCATGCCGGCGACCACTATCAACACACGCGCGCGCTGAATCGATTCGACGTTAGCGGTCAAGCGATGCAGCCCGGCCACCCCGACGTCGTAGAGACGTCCGACCGGATTTCCGAAGGTCTCGGCGCATAACGCCGCTTCCTCCGCAACGGGAATATCGGATGTGCCCGCGCTCAAAACCATCACGGTGCCGTGTGTGCGGAGGGCGAGCGGCTCGCGGATTATCATTCCGATTCGCGCATCAGGTCTATAGTCGAGCGCGCGCAGCTTACGTTTGAGCAGCCGCGCCTTGTCTGGCGCGAGCCGCGTAATCAGCAGATTGACGTCGGCTGCTGCCATCCGTTTGGCAATCTCCGCAATCTGATCGGCGCTCTTGCCTTCGCCAAAGATCACTTCAGGTAGTCCACGGCGCAAACTGCGATGATGGTCGAGGCGTGCGAAACCGAGATCCTCAAAGGGGAGATGCTTGAGACGATCGAGGGCGCCGTCCGCGCTCAGAGTACCGCTGGCGACCAGGTCGAGGATCTCGCGGATTTTCTTCTCGGTCATGGCCGGCGTGCGTCGGTCGTCGGCAACGGATGGTCAAGCGTGACCACAACTTCGCGCACGGCGCGAGCGTCGCTGCGCGTCACCGTAATTGTCATGGCACCTGACTTGAGCTGCTCGCCGGGCTTCGGAATGTGACCGAGCCGCTCGACCACGAGGCCGCCGATGGTGGCATACTCGGCACGCTCTGGGAGCCTGAGACCAAACCGTTCGTTGAGCTCGGCAATGCCCGCCAGCGCCGCGATAACGAGGGTCTGCGGGCCAACGATGCGGGCGTGCTCCTCGCGAACATCGTGCTCGTCTTCAATGTCGCCGACGACCTCTTCGAGCAGATCCTCCATCGAGATAACGCCCGAGGCACCACCGTATTCGTCAACCACGACTGCGAGCGTCTCGCGCGTCCGCTGCAGCGCCACCAGGATTTCGTCGAGCGGCGTCGCTTCAGAAAAATAGCTGACCGGGCGCATCACTTCGGCCACCGTGCGGGTGAGGTCGGGCGCTTCGAGCAAGTCGAAGGCGTGTACCACGCCGACAATATTGAAGATGCGCTGATGGAACACTGGGATGCGCGTGAAGCCCTCGCGCCGAACAATCTCGATCACTCCGGCCAAAGTAGTCTCTTCGGGTACGGCCTCGACGCGCACGAGTGGCACCATCGCCTTGCGTGCTTCTGCGCGTGTGAAGCGGAAGATGCGGCTGATCATTTGCTGCTCGGAGGGCAGAATTGCGTCGCCATCGTGCGCGGCCGCCGGCGCGGCTTCGTCCGGGCCTCGCCGCACGAGCATCGCGAGGTCCTCACGGCTCAGGAAGACGCTCTCGGCTTCTGGCGAGACGCCGGCAATTTTGCGCAGCCAGCGGCTCAGTGTGGTTTCGACCGTGAGCAACGGTCCCAGCAGCGCGGCCAGCAAGTTCAGCGGGCGTGCCGCGAACCGAGCCACCACTAGCGGCGTGCGGACCGCGAGCATTTTTGGAATCGATTCGCCTAAAAGCAGGGTGATCGGCGCGAGAATAATTGGCGCCCAGAAAACGCTGCGCGGATTCATCTCATGGAGGAAACTCGTAAAAGCGGCGGCGGCAACGACGGTCGCCAGGTTGTTGCCGGTGAGCATCAGGGCGACCATCCGATCGCGCCGTTCAAGCAGCTGACTCACCGCACGCGATTCCTTCACGCCGCTTTCATGTTCGGCCCTCACCTTGAGTCCGTCCGCAGCTACCAGCGCGATCTCACTAGCGGCGAAGAAGGCCTGACAGATGACGCAAACGGCGACCGTCGCGATCAGTATGCCTAGCTCCATCGCTTGAGCCTCACGACTTCGACCGTCGCGCCGCGCACGCGTTCGACCGCGGTCTCGAAGTCGCCGAACCGGAACTTCTCCCCAGGTCGCGGCACGCGTCCGAGACGCCGCAGAATGACGCTGCTCAAAGTGTGCGGACCGCTCACGCCCAGAGATTTTCCATCGCCGAGCGCCTCGCGGAGCCGATCGATCTCGATCGCGCCCGAGACCAGCCATTCGCCGCTCTCCACCAAAGTGATCTCCGGACCTTCGTAATCGAATTCATCGCGAATTTCGCCAAATAACTCCTCGAGCAGATTTTCCAACGTAATCAGACCCAACACCTTGCCATATTCGTTCACCACCAGGGCGAGCTGGAAACGGCCGCGCCGCATCTCGTCAAACAATTCAGCCAGTGGCTTGCCGGGCGGCACATAGTAGGCAGGGCGAATCAGGCGCTCGAGGCGCCACGGCGTCGGCTCCAGCCGGCGTGTGACCAGGTCCTTGACGTGGAGAATCCCGACGATGTTGTCGGGGCTGTCGCGATAGACCGGGATGCGCGAAAAATGTGCGGCGATGACTTCGGCCACGATTCGCTCGGGCGGCGTGGCGACGTCGAGCGCGTGAATCCGCTCGCGTGGCGTCATCACCTCGGCCACGCGGCGGCTGCCGAAGTCAAAGACCTTATGAATCATCTCGCGCTCTTGCGGCTCGACCTCACCCTGGAATTCACTCACGCGTAGCAACGCTTTGAACTCCGACTCCGAGACCGGCTCGGGCCGCGGCGGACGTGTTGCAGGGGCGATCCATTTCGCAATCGGATGCACTAAAGCCACCAGTGCCGCCAGGGGGCGCGCGGTGATTTCGGCGACAAAACCGGGGAAGCCGAGGGCGAAGGTCTTGGGCGTGATGTCGCAAAAGATCAGCACCGTCACCAGCATTATTGGTACCGAGAGGTAAACACCCATCTCGCCAAGCCAAAGGATCATGAACGTCGTCGCGAAGCATTCGGCAAAGACGTTTGAGGCTTCGTTGAAGCCGATGATCATCATCAGCGACTCGAGCGGTCGCGCCATCAGGCGATCGAGCGCACGCTGTGCGCCCGCACTCAGGTTGGTCCGCGTGTGTTCCATCCGCACCAGGGCGAACAGCGCGGTTTCAGAGGCGGCCAACAGGGCGCTTATAAATAGCAGCACCGCAACTGCGATCGGGATTAAAATCATCGTCCGCTCACAGTCTTCAATTGATCCCATCCGCCGATTCGCGGCGCCGCAACCTTGCTCTTGGTAATTGCGCCAATCAAGCGCGCACCATGCCCGGGAACGATTTTCCCGATGCGGCGAACCGGCACACCAAGTCGTCGCGTGAGTGCGGTCTCGGAATCGCCGCCACGCAGACAGAACAACAACTCGTAATCCTCGCCACCACCGAGCGCCAATTCGAGGTCGTCACCCATGATCGCGCGATACCCGGGCGAAACTGGAATCGCCGCGGCCTCGATCTCCGCGCCGACGCCGCTGCGCTCCAGCACGTGACCGAGGTCCTGCCAGAGCCCGTCGCTGATATCGATGGCCGCAGGTACAGGTCTCATCCGCGCCAGTCTTTGCGCTGCAGTCAACCTCGGGTGGGGTTGGAGAAACCGGTCTATTAGAAATTTACGGGCCGATCCACGCGCGACGAGTTTACCCGCCAGGATACGCCATCCCAGCGCGGCATCGCCGACTGTGCCGGTAACGAAAACTTCGTCACCGGATCGGGCGGCGTCCCGGCGCAGGGGCCGTCCGCGCGTTTCGCCCATCATCGCGATTGTGATCGCGAGCGCAGCGGCGCTGGTGACGTTGCCGCCGACGATATCGACACCGGCCGATGTCGCCGCTTCGCCGAGTCCCGCATATAGCCGATCGAAGAAGCGCCCGCCGAGCCCGCGCCGGATCGCGAGGTTCACAACACACGCCGTAGGCACCCCGCCCATCGCGGCGATGTCGCTCAGATTCACACTCAGCGCCCGCGCCCCCAGGATTTCCGGAGTGCTCCAGTCCAGCTTGAAATGAACGCCCTCGACAACCGAATCGATGGTTACCAACTGCGGATGCGGTGAAGGCGCGCGGATCGCACAGTCGTCCCCGGGTCCAAGGATCGTCTGGCGGCCTTGACGCAGCTTGGCGGTGAGACGGGCAATCAGCTCGAATTCCCCGGGCGTTTTGCTAACCGTGCCCGCCGGTCGATGTCGATCGGAGTGGCTGATTGGCGATTGGTCAGGGGCGGTACGCCGTTTTAACTCGACTAACAGAACGCGACGGGCGGTGTTTCACGATGATCAAGCTAAACCATCGCAACGTAAGGGGCAACAACAGGTAAGGGACTGGCGAGCCGGCGGGCGATTCAGCTAGCCCCCACAAGATGAGTGGAGATCCTCCGTCAATGTGAGTCGACCGGCGCCTTGCCTCGCGCGCGAGGCAATAGCCAGGTCAGTAACAGGCCGATGATCATCATGTACGCGAGCATTCGATATATATCGTTGAGCGAGATCATCATCGCTTGCGCCTGCACCGAGCTATAGATCATCGCGAATGGGCGCTTCTGCCCGCTAACAATCGAACCCATGTAGTTGAAACTCGCACCGCCCGGCATGTGGGCGGGGGCGTTGCTCATCCGCCAGGCGTCGAATACCGAAAAGTGGTTAACCAGGTTGCTCTGCCGAATCTGCTCACGACGGACTAATAGCGTGGTAAGTACCGAGGTGCCGATCGATCCACCGATGTTGCGCGACATCGAAAAGAGGCTCGCCCCATAGCCCATTTGCTCGCGTGGAATCGAACTGAGCGCCGCCGCTGAGAGGTTTGGAAAAATGAGACCCATCCCGATGCCCTGGTAAATTGTGGGCGTCATGAAGTCCCACATCGACATATTGAGATTGAGGCTGCCCAACTGCCAACTCGCGAGACCAATCAGGACGAAGCCCATCGCGACCAACGGACGCGTGTCGAGGCCGCGCTTGGCGATACTGCCGAGCAGGAACATAGCCGCCAGCAGGCCGAGTCCACGCGGCGCCATCGCGGCCCCTGCCCTCCACGCCGTGTAGCCGAGCAAATCCTGCAGAAAAATCGGATTCAGAATCTGCATCCCGTAGGCCGTGAAGGTCATCAAAATCAGCATGACCGTCGGGATATAAAAATTTCGGTTGCGTAAAATCCGCACCTGAACGATCGGTTGCGGCGTCCGCCACTCGTGCCAGATCAGCAGAACAAAGGCGCTTCCGGCGATAATCGAGAAATACCAGACCCACGTGCTCGCGAACCAATCGGCGCGATCGCCGCGGTCCATGACGATTTCGCCGAGGCCGAGGGATAAAACCAGACACACGATCCCAATCCAATCGGCGCGGCCCTGTCCCTTCAGCTTCTTCAGATACGAAGGATCGTGGACGAAAGTATAGACCATGAAGGCTGCGGCGGCTCCGATCGGAACGTTGATGTAGAAGTTCCAGCGCCAGTTCCAATTGTCAGTAATGTATCCGCCAACGGTCGGTCCGAGAATCGGCGCGACCATCATGCCGATACCCCACACCGCCATCGCGAGGGTCTGCTCGTTGGGCGGAAACGTTTCCATCAGGATCGCTTGCGATAGAGGTTGCAACGCAGCCCCGGCGACACCCTGGAGGAAACGAAAGGCGACCATCTGGTTGAGTGTCTGTGCAGCGCCGCATAGCGCCGAGGAAACAACGAATGTCGCGATTGAGATGAGAAAATAGGTCTTGCGGCCAAATTGACCCGCGATCCACCCGGTCGTGGGAATCATGATTCCCGCCGCGACCAGGTAGGTCGTTACGACCCAGGTGACTTCGTCGATCGTCGCTGAGAAACTGCCCTGCATGTGCGGCAGCGCGACATTCACGATCGAGCTATCTAGAACTTCGAGGATCGTACAAAGAATGACAGATGCCGCAATGATCCACTTGCGCGCCGCCTCGCCGGCGTGGCTGTGCGCATGTTCCTGAACCGCGGCTGCTGTTGCACCGCCCTCCATACTGTTCTGGAAGCGCCCTCCGGCTGCGCATCCGGCGCCATCCGGTAGGGCCTACTTCGTACCCTCCGCTGCCAGTCGTGTGTTGACGGGAAGTGAATGACCCACCTGGCCGGAGCTTTCAGCGATGGTCGAGCGACCAATCCGCGGAAATTTATATTCTCGGCTGATGCTTCTCCGTCACGGTTCTGCGCACGCAGGGTAACACGCGAAAGACGATCTGCAAATCCGTCGTGTTTCGTTCGATGGAGAGGTTAATGCGCACGGGCGAGACGATCCACTGATGCGCAGCCTCAAGGAATCAGCGCGGAGCGACAGGTGAAGCTGCGAAAGCGATCGTGCGATCCCGATGGTCCACGACACCGTTGTGCTGTGACGCGTGACTGGCGTGCCGGTCACCGATAACGCCAACCATAGATCTCGAGTATTGAGCCTGCAGTCGTTGTGCAAAAAGCGTCATCGTGAACACCAATAACGCGAGGCCCAACGTCGTTACCTGGCGCTGCTCGTTCACTATTATGGCGCGAACCTGACTGATCATATGTTCGTCTCGCGGGCGGCGGCCCAAGGTATGAATAGCTGCCCTATCCGTATAGCTGCCCTGTCCGCTTAGGTTTCCGTCCTAAGGCGACTTAATCTGGATGGAGCGAACATCGTGCCAGCTAGCAGAGCTGAAAATACTCAATAAACTTCATGATTCATCGGAGTCCTGTGGCATTTCCTCGCTTTCTGACAACGTTTTGTCGCAAACAAAGGGCCGTTGTGAAACAAAGCCCGCGGCGTTGCGTGTGTGTCTCCTTCGCGTCCTGGCGGAGAACGGGACCGCAGCCTGTTGCAACGTAGCTACCACCTGAATCGGGCGCGCAACGAAATCAGCCTCTCCTGATTTACGATGTCCGGGAGCGGATGCTCAGGTTGCAGGTTTGCTCGATTTATCGCATGAGATGCTATTACATCCTCATACGCTCCCATCTCTCCAGTAATGGCATACGAACATCCAGCGGCGAGCGGCTTATCTGTCGTTCGCGGCGAAAATCAACCCCAAGGCGAAATGGCACACTGATTGCTCGAGTAGTGATGCGCTGCATTGTGTAACCAGAGGAGCACTATGAATCTGAAGCTGGAAGAACTGCGTCGCCGACTACTCGAACCGGTCGGCGGGACTCCCGCGCAAACGACTTCCGTTTACAAGCGAAGCTCGGCTGAACTTCATGTGGTCACGCAGAAGATCAGCGAAGCTACCGAGGTCAAAGCGGTCGCTCCCACGACCGAAGCGAACGGCAACTTCGTATATCAGCCACCCGTCGCGCCCAAGTTAAGCGGAGAGAAAATCTTCGCTTCAAATCCGAGCACCATTCGCGAGGCTGCCCTCCGATACGCCGAAAATGCTGCTATCGATACCAGCGCTGGAGAAGATGCAATGGACTCCAATGGCCAATATCAAGTCGCACAGGCCGTCGCGAAAGTGTTCGAACAGGTGAAAGCCTTCGAGAATCGCTTTGTCGAGCTGACCAACACCTTCACCCCGGTGGAAGCGCTGGCCCAGTCGGCCGCCAAGTCCTTCGGGCCCTTACGCGCGTTTCAGGAACAACTTACCCAGCTCTCTCGATCGTTTGAGCCGATGCGCGCGTTTCAGGTGCAGCTTGCCGAAATGGCGCAGAGCTTCGCGCCTATGAAGGGACTACAGCAGCAGCTCGGGCTGCTCTCCGACGCTTTCGAAATCAACATTAAGCAATTAGTGCGTTCGCTCGAACCGGCCAAGGAATTCCAGGCCCAACTGATTAAGCTGGCGCGAGCCTTCGAGCCTGCGACCGAGCTGGGCGAAGGCTTCGCGATCCTCGCCGATACCTTCAGTGCCGCGCGCGCTACTGAACTCGAAGCAGCTGCGCCAGCACCAGAATTGGCCATCGCGCAACATTAGAGCGTTCATTATTGGGTGGGGACGGGAAAAGGGGTGGATGATCGCGCGCCGCATGACCTTTGTCATGCGGCGCGTTTGTATTTGGCTGCACCGCGGACTCCAAGCTATACCACCGCATGCAGCCGACGTGGATTCCCCACCATTATCGAATCAACATCTTCACCCGATGCGCCGAGCGACTTAAGCCACGGGATGATGTTGTCGTGGACGTGCGAGTAACCCCATCCACCGAACTCCTTGTAGCAAGTCTTCATCGCGACCTCTGCCGATAGCAGCACCTTGTCCGCATAACCCGCGTTCAGCAGTTCGACGATGCAACGCACTTCTTCCTTGTCGGTCGAGTAGCCGAGTCCGGGCACCGCGGGATTACCGAACAGCTCTTCGTGCCCGAGCTGATCGAACGAGACGAAGCCAACGCCGCGCTTGAGGATGCGTTTCGAAACTTCGGGATTCGGGTAGAGCCCAAGGTGCGACATGTAACACTTGCCGAGATCCGCGCCTTCCTTTTCGAGCACCTCGATGTAGGTATCCCAATGATCGCCGGGGAAGTTCGGATGCACGGTTAGCGATACCCCCGTCGCCTTTTGCGCGCGCGCGGCGGCTCGCAAGACCTTCTCCTCCCCCGGCTGGAACGGCTCGCGTGTCCGCCCGCTCAACGCGATCTCGCCGATATTCCCCGCCTTCACGCCGGTCTTGCCGATGCCGACGGTTATCTCCTTGACCATGATCTCCGCCAATTCCTCGATCCCCTTGTTCGCGATTTCCGGCGGATGCGACGCCTGTACGTACCATCCGGTGGACGCAACAATGTTGATGCCGGTGGCGCGCGAGATTCGCCGCAGCGCCACGACGTCCCGCCCGATGCCGGGGAGATCGCAGTTGATCACGGTGCGCCCGCCCGCGACGTGATAGTCATTCGCCTCGCGAATCGCGAGATCGAGATCGTCCTGCACGAGGTTGTTTCGCACACGCATCGCATTACGCCGCACCGCCCCCAGGTTCGCCATTGTGATGCGTCCTTCACTGAGCCCGCGCATCGGCCCCGACTCTGGTGGAATATGCCAGCAGAGCAAATCGATCGTCAGATGAACGTGCGACATGGTGTCGCCGATTTCGCTTGCATCGATCGGACCAAGTACCGTATTCAATTTTGGCATTGTTGCTCGCCTCCTGATGGGACCACGTCCTGAAACACGCTCGCACTCGATGAATTTCACTTCTTCTACCACGCCTCAAGCGCTACCTCCCACCGCATCGGCGAAGGCAGGCAGGACCAAGTTGAAGTTTAAGTATCGACCACGGAACGTCGCGTGCGAAGCTGGAACCCGCCGATCAATGATTGGACAATTTCCCGCGCATTTTATAGTTTGGGCGAAAGACTCATATTCGTCAGCCTTTCCCGCGGCCGCCTAATGGTCGCTGAGTACTTGGAGGAACCATCGATGTCTGACAAGCCGCCGCGAATGCTTGAGGGCTACCGTGTCTTGGATTTCACACAATTTGTCGCAGGCCCAACCTGTACGCGATTGCTCGCTGAGATGGGTGCTGAGGTCATCAAACTCGAACTCGCCCCCGATGGCGATCGCGTGCGCGCTGGCGGCCTCAAGCCGATGAAACCGGAATTCAAGGAGTCCACCCAGAGCACCTATTATCAGCAACACAATCACAGCAAGCTCAGTCTCGCGATCGACCTGAAGCAGTCCGGCGCGCGCGAACTCGTCATGTCGATGCTGCCGAAAATCGACGTCGTCGTGGAGAACTTTGCACCTGGTGTGATCAAGCGGCTGGGCTTTTCCTACGAGGACATCAAGAAGGCAAATCCGAAGATCATCATGTGCTCAATCTCGATGGCGGGTCAGACTGGACCGCTCTCCGACAAGGCCGGCTATGACTATATCGGCCAGGCGTATGCCGGCATCACCGACGGCATCGGCGAACTCGATCGCGCGCCCGCGATCACCACGATGGCGATAGGCGACGTCTCGACCGGCGTCGCAGCCGCCATGGCGATCGGCTTCGCACTAATCCATCGTGAACGGACCGGCGAAGGTCAGTACCTCGATGCGTCACTGCTCGATACTTACTTTCACATGCACGAATCGAATGTACCGCAGGTCTCGTTGCGCGGCGAGAAATATAAGCCCACTCGCAACGGATCGCAGCATCCAGGTGGCGGTCCCACCGGTATCTTCCACTACCGCGGCGACCAATACGTCTATCTCTGCGTGCCGACGCCGCATCAATGGGTCCAGTTGTGCCGCGCGATGGGCATGCCGGAACTGGCAACGGACCCGCGTTTCAAGGGTGCGCGAGGTCGGCGCGATAATATGTTGGAGCTGCAGAAGATCGTCGAAGACTGGCTCGCCACGATGCCTACGCGCGACGCCGCGATCGCCGCACTCGATGCGGAGCGCGTGCCTTGCGCTCCAGTCCTGACGGTGAATGAGGCCGTCAATCACCCGCATCTCAATGAGCGCCAGACCGTCCGCTGGGTCGAGGATCGCCAGCTCGGCCGCGTCGCAATTCCGAGCGTTCCAGTGAAGTTTTCGGCGTGGCCCGATCGAACCAATCTGCGCTCGGCGCGTCTCGGTGAGGATAATGAGCGCGTTCTGCACGATCTCGTTAATTTAAACGACGAGCAGATCCGGAAGCTCTACGCTGAGGGCGTCCTGGTCCGCGACAAAACGATCGCGACCACTCCGTAGTGGACTGAACAGCCAAAAAAGTCCAGCGACAGGGCGGTGCGGGATTACCCGCGCCGCCCCTCATTTTCGCGATACTCAGTGGCGCGAAAGGCGCAATGGAAACACAACTTAATTCTCGCAGGATCGATTAATCATCGTCGTCGTCATGATGATGCACCCACGGACGAGCGTGGTGTTCCTCCCGATCCTCATGATGCCAGATCGGATGATGTTCCTCGTCATAACGATAGGCCGGCGGGGCATACGCATAAGCGGGCGGTGAAGTTGAGTACGAATACGGACTATAGCCGTAGCCGGGATCCGAATAGCCATAACGATAATGATCCGCATAGCAGCCTGAAAACGCGGCTAATCCCAGAACAAGCAGCGACGTTCGCGCAATAGCGATTATTTTCTGTTTCATCGGTTGCACCTCCGTCACCCGACGTAAAGTGCATCAACGATGCCAGCAAAAAAATGGCGCCCGATGCGCGCGGGTTTCGCAAGATCACGCATTTGTCGGAAGGCGAGATTCGTTAGATCTCTTCAAAATCTACATAAACGGAGGAATGTTATACCGTTTCGTGCATCCGGCCGCGCGTGACAACGAATCGCAAATACTAACTTTTTTTTCTGGCGCTGGTCTTCTTCGATTTTACGTCGCGCGATTGCATCGCTCGCTTCTTTATCTGCTTCACACCAACCGCCACGCGCTTGACCGTGCGACGATTAGCCCTTGGGCGCGCAGATTTCTTCGCGCTCCCACGCGGTGCCATCGCTACCGCTTCATCGGCTTCGAGCCCCGCAGTCGTGAACGAGCGCTTCTTGATCAAAGCGCGCCGCTCACCCTCGAAGACCGTCTCGTCGCGCTGATTGATCCCCCAATGCCGGAAATGCACGAGGCCGACATTCCGATGTCCCCGGCAAACGCTTGGGCTGTCGTCTTTCGCGAGGATTTCTGTAAACGCGTAGAGCGTGTCGCCGTGAATAACCGAAACGCGAAAGCGCACCTTGTCGAGACCGACCTCTTCGACAGCCTGTTCGCCGGTGTCCTGCATCGCAAGTCCCACTACCAGCGACGCCGTAACCCCACCGAACACGATGCGATGTTTTTGCGCCGCGATCTTTTCGGCGAGGTCTTCGTTGAAATGTAGTTGCGCGGTATTCAGTACCAGATTCGTGAGCAGTACATTTTCGAGCGCCTCCATCGTCTTGCCGCGCGCATGCTCGTAGACGTCGCCGACGATGAAGTCTTCGTAGTAGTTGGCCCGACCAGTCAGCGCCTTCGCATCGATCGTCATTCGGTTCCTCCCAGCAGCCGGTCGGAAATAATGCGCAATTGGATTTGCGATGTCCCCTCGAAGATCTTCGTCAAGCGCGCGTCGCGCCAGTAGCGTTCGATCGGAAAATCCTTCGTATAGCCATAGCCGCCGTGAATCTGCAGCGCTTCGCTGGTGACACGTTCGGCCATTTCAGAGGCGAAATACTTGGCCATCGACGCCTCCTTGTCGCAGCGCCGCTTGCTATCCACTTCGGTCGCCACGAAGTACATCAGTTGCCGCGCCGCTTCGACGCTGGCCGCCATATCCGCCAGCTTGAAGCGAATCGCCTGGAACTCGGAGATGGGCTGCTTGAATTGTACCCGCCGCTGCGAATAGGTAATCGAGTCCTCCAGGGCGCCGCGCGCCAATCCGATCGCGCGCGCCGCGGTATGAACTCGCGCGACTTCCAGAAACGCCATCATCGTGTAAAAACCGCGCCCCTCTTTGCCGATCACGGTTGATGCCGGGATATGAAAATTGTCAAAATGCAGTTCCCAGGTCTTCCAACCGAAATAGCCAATCTTGCGCAACGGTGATCCGGTTATACCGTCGGGAAATTTGCCGCGCTCCTTCTCGATCAGGAACTGCGTAATGCCAACGTGACGCCGCTTCTCCTCCGGCGGCGAAGTGCGGGCGAACAGATGAATGAAATCCGCTCCGTCGGCAAAGGTACACCACGTCTTAGTGCCATTGACGACGAACTGATCGCCTTGGCGTGTCGCCCGGCAAGCGACGTTCGCAAGATCGGACCCGGCGTCGGGTTCCGACAACGAAAAAGCGCCGAGAAATTCCCCGCGCGCCATCGGTGGATAGTACTTGCGCTTCTGCTCCTCGCTGGCATCGCCGTAAATTCCATTACCGCGCGCGATGATACTGCCGACGCTCATCCACCCCCGCGCGAGTTCCTCAGCCACCAACGCGTATTCGAAAGAGCCCAGACCCAGCCCACCGTATTCCTCGGGAATCATAATCCCGAAATACCCCAGCTCGCCCATTTTGTTGCGCAGATCCATCGGGATGTCGCCCTCGACCGGATCGAGCTTGTTTGCCGCCGGGAGCACTTCGTTCATCGCGAAGTCGCGCGCCGTCTGTTGAATCATCTTGCGTTCTTCGGTGAGGTAACTCATTTCGCGGTGCCTCTCTTGGGAATCAAATTGGATCGGCGGAAATCAATCACCAAACCCTGGTCGCCGTCGGCAACGAAGCCCTCGGTGTGCCAAGTCACGATTCCCGCGTCCGGACGGCTCTGCGATTCCCGTTTATCGACCACGGTACTGCGCGCGACCAGCGTGGCGCCGGGATAGAGCCGGCGATGGAAGGTGAGGTTATCGACGCCCAGGAACAGCCCGCCGGCCTCGCTGAGATCCTCCACCGACAGCCCGAAGACGGTCAGAAATACCAGCATCGGATTGATCACGATTTGTCGATGGCCGTGCGCGCGCGCGTACGGTGCGTTGAAGTAGAGCGGATTGTAACTCAGCGTCAGGGTCGAAAAGAGCGTGTTGTCGCCCTCGTTCAAGGTGCGGCCCCAGTGATGTTCGAAGACCCGGCCCACCTGAAAATCCTCGAACAGATTCCCCTTCGGCAGCTTTTTGGCCTTCGCGCGCAAGTCGTCACTCATATGCGATACCCCAAGTTCGTCTCAATATTCTTATCGGCGCAGTCAGCAGGTCTGCCAGCGACGTCGATCCGACCTGCGCGTGGTAATCTGCCATCCGGCAGGCATCGCTGCAAACTATCGTCTGCTGCCAAGAGTTGCGCGAGCTACAGAAGTTCCAGTTGGGTGATCGTTATTTTGGTGATAATATCCAGTTCAGCGAGTTGGACTTTTGGATTTCAAGATGACGAAGCGCAACCGACTTCTCTCGACGACTTTCGCAATCGTACTTGCCGCTTCGCTGGCATCCGATGTTACCGCTCGTGCTTTCGACCTTTCGAGGATGCTTGGCAATCCCGAACAGGACGAGTCGCTCGATACCTTCAAGCTGATCCACGTCAACGATCTCGCAGGGGAGATCGCCAATCCCAGGAGCGGAGTACTCACCTACGACGCCAATCATCCTGATACACGCGCACAGTACGGTATTATACCGGGAGCCCACTTGCTGCCCTCAGCGGACGGTTTCAGCGTCGCGCGCGAACTGCCCGCTGACAAGAACTCCAAGCTGGTTTTCTACTGCGCCAACACCCATTGAATTGCCTCGCATGAAGCCGCCCGGCGGGCGGTCAAGGCGGGCTACAAGGATGTGAGCGTCATGGTCGATGGCATCATGGGTTGGAAGGAAGCGGGCCAACCGACCGCGGCCGTGAGCGTTCCCAACGCCTCGAAATCCTGATTACTGATCCGATCGGGGCCGAACGCATCGAGACCCGCGTCGGTCGCGTCTTGCGACGACCTCGTTAGTACGCATCTGCACGGCCGCTCTGTTCTGCCGGAGCACTCGCCATTCGCCGCAGCCAATGGCATATAGTTGCGCGTGCCGCCGACCTCAACCACAGCACCCTCGGCTTCGGGCGAGACCGCAGTCCGTGAACTCACACTGCGCGCGTTCATCCTCGGCGCGTTTCTCGCGATAATCCTCGGCGCCGCGAACGCCTACCTCGGACTCTATGCCGGTATGACGGTGTCGGCGAGCATTCCGGCTGCCGTCATCTCGATGGCGGTGCTGCGACTGCTCGGCGGCTCCACGATTCTCGAAAACAACGTCGTTCAGACCATCGCGTCCGCCGGTGAGGCGGTTGCCGCTGGCGCAATCTTCACCTTTCCGGCGCTCGTAATCCTCGGTCAAACGGGCCCGCTGCCTTACTGGGACGTCACGATGCTCTGCCTCGCCGGCGCCACAATGGGCAGCTTGTTGGTGGTTTTCCTGCGCCGCGCTTACATCGTCGACGAAGGCCTTCCTTTTCCGGAAGGAGTTGCTTGCGCCGAGGTCCTGCGCAGCGGTGCCAGTGGATCATCCAGCGCCACGCCGTTGGCCTGGGGCGGGATAATTTCGGCGGCACTGAAGGCATCACAGGATATTTTCGGCTTCATTCCCGGCACGATCACGGGTGCGGGATGGCTCTGGCGATCCGCGTTTGCCGGCTCCGTCAATCTCTCCGCGGCTCTGATTGGCGTCGGCTATATCGTCGGTTTGGGCATCGCGAGCCTGGTCTTTTTCGGCGGGGCAATCGGATGGCTAGTCGCAATTCCGATCGCGAGCGCCGCGCATCCCGAACTTCGCGCGATGGCGGCGGCCGATGCGGCCCATCAAATCTGGAGCACCCAAACCCGCTATCTCGGTGTCGGTGCGATGCTGGTCGGTGGCGTCGTGACGTTGTGGCGCTTGCGCCACCCGATCGGGCGCGGAGTTATCGAAAGCGCGCGGATGCTGCGCGATCGTAGCGATACCGCCGGCATCCGTCGCGAGGATCGCGATATATCGGCAGCATTTGTAGTTGGTGCGGTTGCACTCTGCGTCCCGGCCGTATTCCTGATCAACTATCACTTGAGTTCCAATTTATGGCTGAGCGCGGCGCTCGCGATTGCGCTCGTGGCAATCGGCTTTTTCGCCACCGCGATCGCCGGCTATCTCACCGGCATTGTCGGCGCGTCCAACAATCCGGTCTCAGGCGTGACGATTATCGTGCTGCTTGCAATCGCGATGATCCTCGAACTGATCGGCGTTTCGGTCGCCGTGGGACCCCGCCTCGCGATTATGGCGGGTGCGGTAGTCTGCACCGCGGCCGCGATGGCGGGGGATTCGCTTCACGATCTCGCGACCGGGTATTACGTTGGCGCGACGCCCCGCTCCCTCGAGATGGCGGTGCTGTTCGGCGCCGCGCTTTCGTCATTTGTGATGGCGCCGTTGCTCAATCTCTTAATCAGCGCATACGGCATAGCTGGCACGCCCTCCGCGCATGCTCAATCGCTCGCGGCCCCGCAGGCCTTCCTGATGGCGAAAGTTGCGCAGGGGGTTTTCCGAGGCGGATTGCCGATCGAAACGATAGCGTGCGGAGCGTTGCTTGCGATGCTGCTGGCTGTGCTCGATTCGATTCTGGAGCGTCGCGAGACGGGATGGCGAACGCCGGTGATGCCGGTGGCGATCGGACTCTACCTGCCGTTCGGCCTAAGCATTGCAATTTTTATCGGCGCGCTTCTTCGCGGTCTGGTGAGCACCAAGAGTGCCAACACTGGAAGTGCCGGAGTACTGTTTGCTGCCGGGCTGGTTGCTGGCGAAGCCCTGATGGGCGTGGCGGGCGGCGCGCTGGTCACGCTCGGCGTGAAGCTTCCGTTATTCTGACCAGCTCCGGGTCGCGCGAAGTGCCGCGACGTCATCGACCAGCCGGATCATCGGCTGTATTTTCCATGGCCGTCGATCCCCGGTTCCACGTGCACTCAATGCGCGTCGGTCCGTTATTCCAGCCCCACTCCATCTGGAAGTGAACGGACCGGAGTGTCTATTCCGGAAGCTCTAGCGCCCAGCGGCAGCGTGAGCGTCAAGACCGTTCGCGTGATTTTCCGTCGAGGCTGGGTTTAGTTGGAAAGCCTCGTACAGTTCGCCGAACTGCTCCTGCAACTCGCTAGCTTCCTCAAACGCGGCACTGAGATTCTGGATTCGCTCGCGCAACTGCTTGGCCGGCTCGAGCGCCTTGATCAAATCGGCAATGTGACTTTGGAACGAATCAGCTAACCGCGAGAGCTGATCCTCCAGCGCCTTCATCGGTTCAAAAGTTTGCGCGATCTGTGAAAGCTGCGCCTGAAAAGTTCGCATCGGCTCGAAAGACTTGGCAAGCTGCGCCATTTGTTTCTGGAAACCGCGCAATGGTCCAAAAGCGCGCGCGGCCGAATTTCCGGCACGGTCAATCGGATCAAAAATTCTATTCAAATCCTCGAGCCGGGTCTGGAATCCTTTGGTCTGCTCGAAAACCTTCGCAACAGCCTCCGCCAGTTCATTTTGTCCAACTGCTGCCAGCGGCAGCGCCGATGGCGTGGCAAATCGCAGAGCGACTGTATCGGTCTCAGTATTGGGCTTTCGCGAGATTACACCAGACTGAGACGCCTCTTCCGTATGCTCTGCATGCAGGGACTCGGACGGCGCGGGCTGCGGGATCGGCTCAGCCGGTTTGGCCTTGTACACCAAGACTTCGGGCGCTTTCGCGGTATCCGTGGTCTTCTCAGGTGTGCTTGGCTCATATGCTTTAGGTTCCGCTACCACTTCGGGAGTCTTTTGGACTGCAACGCCAAGGACTCGCCCTTCATTCGTCGCTGAAGGAGTTTCTGGGTTGCCGGCATCGCTTCCGGCCTGCTGTTGAAGCAAGCGCTTTCTCAGTTCGTCAAGCTTTAGACTCATCGATTCAACCCCGACACTCCATTGGCGCCTCTCGGCAATCGATCGAAGCGCACGTCAAATCCAGACGCCTTGCAACCATCAGACACTGCTAGAGGTGCGAAGCGACTACGTTACACGTGAAATCATATCAAAGATTGCATAACAATACAAACACTTATTTAGCGGTATTGACAGTAAGAATCGATAACAGAGAATGTTATTATAAGTAGATTAATATGATAAGCTCTAAAAGCATAAATATGCATAAATATACCTACTATTACATCTATTTAACTAAATATAATCAAGATCCTGCCATGTCGCGGCAGTGCAGCATCGGGAGTTTCTTTAGCTCCGCTCAAGAAAACCTCGCGACGCTGTTATATCCCGCAGAAACGAGAGAGGCGTAAGGCAACCTGATTGAATTACCTGGGTAGCGCGCGACTGATTAAATCACGTCAGCGCAGGTGCTCCAGCAGCACCAAAGGTCACCCTTTACGACGACGATTGTTTGCGCTTCAGGTGCAGCGCGGAATTGCGCGTTCGAGGCTGCCGGAGCTCCGTCCGAGGTCGCTTGTCCGCATAACCGCTGACACGCCGACTAGACCGCTGGCTCCGCCATCCGCGGTGGTATCGCAATACAATATGCAGCCAGTGCAGCGAGTACTCGATCGGCTTCGGCCTCCAGTTCTCGCAGCATCGGGCCCGCGGCCTCCAGGGAACCGTGCGCCGTGTTTTCTTCGAGTCGCGAGCAAATCTCTCGCAAGCCCGCCGCGCCGAGTTCTCCGCTGGCGCCCTTGAGTGCGTGCGCCGCTCGACTCACCTGACGGGCATCGGCTGCCTCAACGCCCGCCTTCATCTGACCGAGCCGACTTATGACATCGTTGTTGAATATGCCAATCAGCTCGATGACAAAGTCGGGTTCCCCCGGCTTTTGATATCCACGCAGTGCGGCGAGGACCGCTCCGTTTACCGCTGCCTTTTCGATCGAGGCGTCGCGCATAGCGGCAACGACGCCCGTAGTTGGAGAAATCAGTTCCTCGCCGATAGACGGATCCGATCCTGACGCGCGTTGTGCATCGACGACCATGACCCATTTGTCGATCATCGCGCCCAAGACCTCCGGCATCACCGGCTTGGACAAATAGTCGTCCATCCCGGCGTGGATACAGTTTTCCCGATCGCCTGCCAGCGCGTGTGCGGTAAGTCCGATGATCCTCGTGCGGCGCGCCGCACCCTCGCGCCGGCGAATTTCGTGGGTCGTCTTGTACCCATCGATTCCCGGCATCTGGCAGTCCATAAGAATCACGTCATAGTCGCTATGTTTGAGGCACTCGAGCGCGCCGACGCCGTTTCCCACAGATTCGACGCTATAGCCGATCCTCTCGATCATCCGGATGGCGACCTGTTGATTTACCGGGTCGTCTTCGACCAGCAGAATCCGTGTCGCTTTCGAATCTCCTCGGGAACTGCGCTTTGCAGCAGGCGTGGGAAGCGCCGGGCCGAACGGACGTCGACCAGGCCGTGTTGCGACGATGACGCCATCAGCATCACCAGCGTCTTGTATAACTGGCTCTGCCGCAGCGGCCGTGTGATCACGGTGCGGATTCCGGCCGCCTTGACACGCCGCGCCGCAGATCGGTCGCCGAGTTCGTGTATTGCAACCATGCCGACGCCGGCCAAGTGCGGGCTCTGTTGGATTGCGCGTGCCACGGCAAGGCCATCGGTATCTAGCGCCTGCAAGTCGATCACCACAATTTCAAAAGGCTCTCGCGCCGTGACCGCATCGTTCAGTGCGACCATCGCAATTGCAGAACTCGCTGCGAACTCGCCACGCATCTTCCACGCCTGAAGGTGGCCGCTCACAATGCGCGCGCTAACCGCATTGCTGTCAACGATGAGGATGTGGACGCCTTCGAGCGCATGGTTTTCCGAATTGATCTGACGCGACGCGGTAGTCTGACCGCGAAGGCGGACGGTGAACCAGAAATTCGAGCCCCCGCCAACATTGCTCTCGACGCCTATACTGCCGCCCATCAACTCGATCAGTTGCGCCGAGATCGCCAGGCCAAGTCCGGTGCCGCCGAAGCAGCGGCTCGTCGAATCATCCGCTTGCGTGAACGCACTGAAGATATTGCGCTGCGCGGCGAGCGGAATTCCGATTCCGGTATCCCGGATCTGAAAGCGCAGGACGCTCTCGTTGCCGATCTGGGTCACGGCGCTGACGCGAATAGTGACCTCACCCTTGGCGGTGAACTTTACCGCGTTGCCGACCAGGTTGGTCAGCACCTGGCGCAGACGGCCAGCATCGCCGCACACCTGCAGCGCCACGTCGTTCTCGATTAACGAGTCGATCGCCACGCCCTTGGCGCTAGCTTGCTCGATGAATAGTGCATCGACGCTTTCCACCATTTCGCCAAGATCGAAGCCAATTTCCTCCAGCTCCACCTTGCCTGCTGAAATTTTGGAGAAATCCAAAATATCATTGACGATGCGCAATAGCGTTTCGGCGCTCGCACGCGCGATCTTGATCATCTCGCGTTGATCGCCAGTAAGCCGCGTATCGACCAGCAACCGCGTCATCCCAATCACCCCGTTAAGCGGAGTGCGGATCTCGTGGCTCATATTGGCGAGGAACTCCGCGCGCAGGCGCGACGACTCGAGCGCCGAATCTCGCGCTGCCACCAGGAGCTGGCGCGCCTGTGCGCGATCGATCGCATAGAGTATGGCGCGAATCAGAGTGTCCGTTTTGAAGGTGCCTTTTACCAGGTAGTCCTCTGCGCCGTGCTTTACCGCATTGGCCATCGTCGTCGGATCGTTCATACCCGTCAGCGCGATAATCGGGATATGCGGCGACTCGTGATTTACCCGCGCGATCGCCGCGCTCCCCTGCGAGTCGGGTAACGAAAGATCGAGCAGGACAAGGTCTAGATGCCCCGTGCGCAGCCGCTCGAGCCCGCGATCGAGACAATCGCTAGTCTCAATCTCAAAACCTACGTCGGCCGTGCCCAGCCGTTCACGCAGCATCCGCTCGTCAAGCTGATTGTCCTCGATTAATAGGAGGCGGATCGGTTTCGAGTCACTTCTGGTCGGAGCCGACGCTTGCGCTGGATCCTGTTCTCGATGAGCTTGCAAATTCATCCTCGCCTCCCGTCCCATCCCGGTGCGTGGCCCGTCTCCCTGGCCATGAAGTGAGTTCTCGCCGGCCCGGGTTCTCTGAGGCACAATTACCGCCGCCGTTCTATGTGACAGCAAGCTACGTGCCCCCACTTGCATTTGCTATATGGGGATTGTTGGGTAACGCCTATGACGAGCGTGAATGCGGTGCTACTTCGTAAGCATCAGTACCTGATGCCAACACGCTGGTACGAAATACCTGGCCAAATCACTCAGGCGCCAAATCGTCGCCGCTCAATTCTCCGGGCGGCAAAAAATTGGCGCGCCGAGGCGCCAGCGCTCTCGGGTGATTGCGACGGTTTAGGACGCCGTGTCTTGCCCGCCGCGATTTTGATATCGCTCGAGCCGATTGTAGAGCGTCTTCAAACTCACCCCCAGGATCTCGGCGGCGCGCGACTTGTTGCCGCCGGAGAACTCGATCGTTCGCTGGATCAACTCGCGTTCGACGTCGTCGAGCGAAACGCCCAGCTTGATCTCGAAAACCGAATTGCCGCCCCCGCCACGCTTCAACTCCGCCGGCAAATCGGCGACTCCAATCAGCGGACCACGCGTGACGATCAGGGCGCGCTCGATCACGTTGCGCAACTGCCGAACATTGCCTGGCCAGCCGTAGGTTTTGAGGGTTTCCAGCGCTTCGGCGTCGATCCCGCTAACGGTTTTACCGGCAGGCGCTTCGATCTCGCCCATGAAATGCTCGACCAGCGCTGCGATATCGTCGGCGTGACCGCTCAGCGGCGGCAGCTCGATGGTGAATACATTGAGCCGGTAATAAAGGTCCTCGCGAAAGCGGCCCTCGCGAATCGCGGCTTCCAGGTTACGATTGGTCGAGGCGAGCACCCGCACGTCAATCGAAATCTCCGCCCCACCGCCCAGCCTGCGCAGCTTGCTTTCCTCCAACACTCGTAGGAGCTTGGCCTGCAGCTCCGGCTTCATCTCACCGATTTCGTCAAGCAGCAGCGTCCCACCGGTCGCCAATTCGAAACAACCCTCGCGCCGGCGATCGGCGCCGGTGAAAGCGCCTCGTTCATGGCCAAAGAGTTCGCTCTCCATCAAGGTTTCGGGCAAGGCCGCACAATTGATCGCGACGTACGGGCCCGCGCGACGGGGCGACAACTCATGGAGCGTGCGCGCGACCAATTCCTTGCCCGTGCCGCTCTCACCCAGAATCACCACCGAGGCCACACTCGGAGCCACTTGTTCGATCAGCGTCATAACCCGGCGCATCGGCGCCGAATGGCCGACCAAGCGGCCCAGCTCGCCGGCCCGCGCCAGTCGCCGACGCAATCGCTGATTCTCCTCAGCGACCGTCAGATGAGTGCTCAAATTGTTAAGCAGAACGCGCAGATGGGGCGGATCGACCGGCTTGTGCAGGTAGTCGTAAGCGCCGAGCTTGATCGCCTGTACGGCGTCGGAAATCTCGCCTTCGCCCGAGATCATGATGGTGGGAATATCGACGCCGCGTTGTCGCAACTCGCTCAGGACTTCGAGTCCATTCAGCTCCGGCAAGCGCAAATCGAGCAACAGAATATGCGGATCGTAGCTCTCTGCAAATTCCAGTGCCCGCCTGCCGTCTTCGGCTATACGGACGTCGAAGCCCCAGCTCGCGATCAGTTCGCTCCACGCCTGGCCGGTGGCGATGTCGTCTTCGGCCACGAGGATGCGCTTATTAGATGGCATCGTTAGCAACTCTCCAGCTTTGTTGGACGGTACCATCGCGCGCCACGGTCAGTAAACGCTGTAATCTCATTAGTTTGCGTGGCTTTCCGCCAGTCCGTTACTTGTCCAGACCCAGCCCTAGATGGCTGGCGGCATGATCGGCTCGACGGCCCGATTGCGACGCAAGGAAATTACCCGGGTCCTCGATCATCGCGGCGCGCAGTTCGCTGTGCGACGCCAGAAAATCGCGCAACTCGGTATGTTTCGCGAGATAATCGTCGTCTTCAAGCAGCCGCGGATGATGATTCAATTCGCTAACGATCTCGGGATGCGTTGCCGCAAAAGCGTCGAAGGCCTGGTAGTCCGCTAATGGAAGATCGCCGACGGGCGCGCCCCCCGCGGCAATCTCCGGCGATAACTTGGAGTCCTGCGCGAGGCTCGGAATCGCCACCATCAGCGCGGCCACCACGATCGCCACCGCGAGATTTCCCTTGATCGCCATCTTCGATTTCCCCTTCCTGCTGGACGCCCCTTTGCGCCGGTTTCGCCATCGAGATCGTGCACAACAATCACCTTGATTCGATCACCGATCAACTGATCGATCTCAGTGTTCTGCCCGAGGGGCGCTCGCCCACCCGGGCCAAGCGGCTTTTCTCTTGGTGAGGCGTCTCGGTTATGGTACAGCCGGTGCGACAATCGGGCACCGGCGGGTTGATCTCGCGGTGACGATTAATCAACTAGTCTGGGGGTCCGAATGCTCCAATCGGCCATCAGCTGCCGGCTGACAATCCTGCCCACGTTGCTCGCGATCAGCCTCGCGGCCGCAGCTTCATGCTCCCATTCAGGGCCGCCCGCCGGGCCAGCACAGTTGCTCTTCGTCACGCTGCCCGAGCAGCGCAGCGTCGCAATATTTGCGGCCGACGCGACCGGCAAAGCTGAGGCCTTGGCGACGATCAAGGAGTCTGTCCCGGACACTCCCGTCGACGCGGGGGTAAATCTGCGTGGCGAAATCTTCGTTGGTAATGCCAATGCTACCGTCAACGTTTACGCGGGGGAACATTTCAATTACCAGCTGGTGCGGACCCTCGCTGGACCCAATACAAAAATGGTCCATCCCACGGCGATGGCCGTTGATATGAGTGGGACGATCTACCTCGCCGACAGTGGTGGAGGGCCGGGGCAGCAGCGGATAGTCGTTCTCGCGGCCGCGCAAAGCGGCAACGTCGTGCCCAGCAGGGTCGTGAGCGGTCCGAGCACCGGACTAACCTCGCCGACTGGCATCGCCATCGACGCCTCGGGCGAGGTCTTCGTCGCCGACCACGACAGCGGCAAAATCCTGATATTCGCCGCCGACGCGGGCGGCAACATCGCCCCGGTCATTAGCCTCGATAACTTGAACGGCCCCCGGCGCGTTGCCGTCGATCAGTACCTCAACGTCCTGGTGAGCTGCGACGGCGACAGCAGTATTGTCGTGTTTGCACCGAACGGCCCGCAGCTATGGACGCGCTCGGCGACTATCACCAGTGTCGCGATGCACGGGCCGATTGGCGTCGCCTCTGACAATTCCGGGCGCATCGCCGCGGCAGTACGTGGTGAAGTGTTATTCTTCGCCGCTAACGCCAACGGAGTCACCGCGCCGCTGGCCCAACTACTGAGCCCCGCTCCAATTAATCCGACCGGGCTACTGATCCACTAAGAATCAGTTTGCCTGTGAGTCCAACAGCCGCCATGAAGCGTTACGATCTCCCAAGCTGATGCAGAATTTCACTCGGCTTAGCCGCGATCGTATGTTAGAAGAGGTGTCAGGCGGGCCGCGCAATAGCGTTTCAGTTCCCTGCGGTGCAAACTCAAGCCACGCCACTTTTGGTAACCGGCAATGAGGGCTTCCGAATCTCCGGTGATCCGTAAGGCTACAACGGCCTTATTTGCCATCACCTTGATCGCCGCCGCAGTCATCATCGACTGCGTCACCGCGCGTTATTACTATTACTCGAATTCGATTCGGCTTCAGAATGCAGCCGACGAAGCGATCGACGCGGGTATCGTCTTTTTGCCAGAAAACCCAGCAATGGCCTTCAAGACCGCGCGCCAATATGCGTTGCTGAACGGGATGCGCCCAGAGGAAATCGTCTCCGAAAAAGTGGCACCGGATGGATCCACAATCTCGATAGAACTCAAACGCGGAATTCCATTTTACTTGAGTGGTGCTCTGATTGCGCAGTCCAACGGGCCGGTGATCGCAACGGATGTTGCGCATGCCCCCCGGGCCCGGCCCGTTCGTAAGGGCGCGATCGATCTCTAGTCGCGCTTGATGGGTCGCATCGCCTTGTCGTACCGGCGCGTTATTCAGAAAAGGCGCCAGTTGACGCGCGGAGCGGCAACCCTATCGGGACAACCGCTCCGCTTGAGACGGTTGGCGAGTTTGTGATCCTTCGCGTGCTTAAGCGAGCGCCCGCAACTTCTTGTTCGCCTCGCGGCCGAGACATTTCTGCAACCAGGATTGCACCGCAGACGTCGCGGAAAAGTCGAACTTCACATAATTTGCGAACGTCAGCACCGAGGCGACGTTAAGATCCGCGATCGTAAACGTGCTGCCAAGCAGGTATTCGCGGCCCTTTAGCGCTGCGTCGAGCACCCCAAGCGGGGCCTTCAGCGCGTTGATGGAGTCCGTGGCCTTTTTCTCATCTCGCTGATCAGCGGGCAAAAAGAGCCGATGCGTCAGCAATGTCAGCAGATGCGATTCCAACTCGGTAATCGCCCAAAAGCTCCACTGATAAGTGCGTCCGTGATCCTCCACCGACGCCGGCCACAGCGAACCCTTGCCGTATTTTTCCGCAAGATAGAGATTTATCGCAAGCGACTCCCAGAGGACGACACCATCGTCCTCGAGCGCCGGCAAATGCCCGTTCGGATTTATCTTCAGATGCTCAGGGCTTTTGGCCTTCGCCACTTCGGTCGGAACGTGCTCATACTTGACCCCAAGTTCTTCAAGCGCCCACAAACTGCGCAGTGATCGCGACTTCGAGGTACCGTGAAGCTTCACCATTTCTGCTGCCTCCGATGGCTCATTAGATAATTCCTCCTTAATAGCGCGATGCACCTACGGCCTACAAACGCTGCTTCATGCGCAATCGATGATAAGTGCAGGATTGATACATTTGCCAATACCTGCGGCATTCCCCTTTCGCGTGGCAAACGGAAGCGGCGACCGACAAATTCGATCGCCGCTATCATATTCGCACTTACTGCGGATTACGTCCGCGTCAATTCATTACCCATGTCGGACCGCAGTCGAAGGTCGCGCAAACCCGACATCGGACGAGGCCGTCATCGCAATATAATACCGTTCTAACTGCGCGAGCCCGCGCTCCGCTGCTTTTCCGTCTTTCCTCGTAACGGATCCTCCACCCATCAGCCGCATCGTAACCTAAACTCGCTTAGGCGCCCATACCCTTGTCGCCCTTCGTTCCAGGCGCTCCGTCACCGCGCGTACCGGGCTTCTTCGTCAGATCCGCGACTTTGCCGTAATCTATCACCTTGGGTTCCTGATAGGCCTTTTTAGCCGTTTCCTCGATCTTCGTCATTTCACTCTCCTTGCGGTGCGCGGACAGATTGGATCCGTTTGCGCACTTCCAAACTTACCGACGAGACGTTACTCTTTGATGGGCAACGTCACCCTACTACTTTTCCTCATCGCCTATCCAGCGACATTCGCAGTTCGTCAGCTACATAAGCAATAGTACATCAAACTGCTAATTTCAAATGCTTAAGAGTAATTTAAGCTAGTTTGTACTGCTGACCATACAACCTCTCGTCTGGCGAATCAATCGCGCGGCTTGACCGAGACGTATTGGTTGTTGCGCTCGTAAAAGCGCCATGGACGCGAAGTCCACGTCCCGGCGTTATTCACGTTGATCCGCGCCGAACGGCCAATCTTCAGCTTTTGCGGCCCATACTCCTCGAGAAACAGCTCCTCGCCGCACAAATCGCGGCCATAGTCCACGCCCGTGATTCCCAATGCTTGGGTCAATTTACCCGGTCCATTCGTCAATTCGCGTGAGTCCGCCGGCCGACGCCGCCGAGCCGCCATCAAACCGATCCCACGCACCGGCTCGAGCGCCCGCACCAACACCGCATGCGGTTCCCCTGCGCTCGCCACCACGAGGTTCATCGCCCAAGACGTCCCGTACAATTGATAGACATAGGCATATCCCGGAGGCCCGAACATTGCTGCCGTGCGCTTGGTCAGCCCACGAGCGCTGTGCGCCGCCAAATCGAGCGGCCCTCGATAAGCCTCCGCTTCCACGATTCGCCCGGCAGCCTCGCCCTCGGGTGTTCGATGTACCAAGACCTTGCCGATACACTGACGAGCGACGAGCACCACCGCACGGGCATAAAAATCGCGCGGCACTTTGCAGCAGGTTTCCATGTCATCCGGTGGTACTCGCGCGAAACTTTCGATCATCGGGGGCCGGACTGCAAGCGGTTCGCACGGCGAACGGAGAGGCAAAGCGTGGATCCAAAAGGGAAGGTGGCGCTGATAACGGGTGGCGCGCGTATCGGACAAGTGGTGGCGCAGGCACTCGCCGCGCGCGGATGTGGCCTGGCGCTGACTTATCGCGGTTCGCGTGAGGCCGCAGAGGCGGCCGCGACCGCCGCGCGTAACGCTGGCGTGCGCGCTCTGACGCTGCGTGCGGACGCCACCGACGAGGCACAAATCATCGCCGCCGTGAATGAGACTACGCGCACTCTTGGCAGCCTCGATATCCTCATCAACATGGCGTCCACATATATTCGCACACCCGATCCGACCGTCACCGATTGGACCGCCGCACTCGACGCCAACGCCCGCAGCACCTTTTTGTTTTCACGTCACGCAGCGCCGAATCATGAAGGCCGGTGGCAGCGGCCGCATCGTCAATATGAGCGACTGGCTCGTTCTCAGCGGGCGTCCACGGTATCCTGGCTACACACCTTACTATGCTTCCAAAGCCGCGGTCGCCGCGCTCACCGAAAGCATGGCGCTTGACCTCGCGCCGGAAATCCTCGTCAACTCGATCGCGCCTGGACCGATTCTCGCACCGCCTGACCTATCCGACGAAGAACTCGCCGAAGTGATGAACGCGACGCCGCTCGCCCGCTGGGGCGGTGCCGAGGAGATCGCCAAGGCCGTGCTCTTTCTGATCGAAACGGATTTCGTCACCGGCGAATCGATCCGCGTCGACGGTGGACGCCATCTCGCCTGATCCCAACGCGGATCACCGAAGCTCCTTTAGCGAGCACCTGCGCGTCGCGGAACTCACATAAAATTGAACAAGCGCAACCGCGCCGCGACGACCTCGCCGACCGCCGCCACCGCCGGCTCGAGCAGCTTGTAGGTCGTCACTTCGTCGCTTGCTTTGAGCGCCGCATCGACCGCCCGCCGCCACGCCAGTCTGAGTTCTGTGTTGATGTGGACAATCGTCATCCCCGACCTGATCGCCTGCTGAAAATCCGCATCATTGGTGCCCGAGCCGCCATGCAACGTCATGAAAATTCCGGTCGTTTGCGACAGCTCTGCGATCCGCCCGAGGTCGAGCCGCTTTTCCGCTTCGTGCCGGACCATCGATTGCAGCAGGCCATGCATGTTGCCGACCGCCGGCGCGAGCACGTCGACGCGCGTCGCCTCAATGAATTGTTTCGCCTCTGCCGCCGTCGTATGTGCGCTGATATGTTCCGGTGCTTTTTCGAGAATCTCTGACGACGTCCCGATATAACCGATTTCGCCTTCGACGATAATCGACGGGTTAATCGATTTGATCGCCTCGACTGCCTTCCGTGTCTCGGCGATATTCTGCTCGAACTGCAGCGCCGATCCGTCAAAAATTACTTCGTCGAAACCGGCCCTCGCCGCCTCCTCGGCCTTCGCTATTGAATGAGTATGGTCAGCGTTCAGAAAGATCGGCATGCCGAATTCCTCACGGACGCTCCTCACCAGCGCAGCCGCCAGGCCCACGCCGACAAAGCCACGCTCGCCCTCCGACACACCAACCATCACCGGTACACCAACCGTTCGCGCCGCGGCGACAACCGCCTTGAATGTGGCGAGCTCGGAGAAATTGAAATGCCCCACTGCGACGTGCCGCCGCCGTGCGTCCTCGAGCACCTCGATTAGCGTTTTCATAACGACGGATTTTACCCGCGGCATCCGCGCGAGACCAATCCGATGCAGGTTGTGCTCGACAGATCCGAGAGATGCGCGTGCGTGCGAGATTCATTCGCAACTGCGCGCTCGCAATTTCGGTCCCGCAATTTCTCCTGCGGTGTTCGAATAGAGCCTTCCGAGAATGATAGAGTCGATCGGCAATGACCGGAATGACCGATAATCAAACCGTCGCGCTAACGATCTTTCTGACCATCACCGCCGTCGGCGTGCTCACGCTGATCGCGGTGTACCTGATGGTCGGGATGGCGTGGCAGGATTATGATACCAGTTCCGATTCAGCCGAGGCCCGCTCGGCAGCTGCACGGCCCAGCGCCGCCGTGCTTTTCTACCGTGCAATTACCCGCAAATGTCCCAATTGCGGCGGCGGCAAGATCCTCAAATCGTACTTCCAGATGAACTCCGAATGTTCTTCGTGCGGCGCGGTCTTCTGGAAAAACGAGGGCGAATGGACCGGGCCGATGCTTATTGATTTCATCTTCGCGCTCGCCGCGTCGCTATATACATGGGCCGCGCTGGTCTATTTCGATTTCTCACTGACCTCGCAAATGATCCTTACCGGCGTCATCGCCGCGTTCGGCGGTGTCCTCGTGATGCCGTGGTCACGTAGTCTCTGGACTATGTTCCTCTTCGTCACCGGCGAGATGGGCGCAGCCACGATCAAGCCGGAACCACAAAAACGCGAGTAACAATCAAACTGCAGAACTATGATTCTTTTCTGAAACCTCAACGAGGTTTCAGACTTCCCGTTTGTAAACGTTGACGCTGTGACGCTCGCGATGCTCGGGTGCTTCCCGAACTACGATGATTGCAATTGGGAGCACCTGACAGAGGTCATGAGCGAAAGCGATTACTGCCACAATCACGGCTGCATCGCAGCCACGGCCTGGTTGATCTCACCGAATTTTACCCAATGGGAAGTCTGAAACCTGGTTGAGGTTTCAGAAAAAAATTGTTCTCCCTCCCGTGCCGGGGCGGCCTTGCGCCCAGCACGTTTACCAAGTGTCGATACACGCCCGCTTTTTGCCTGCGCGCGGCGCCGGCGGCGGAGACGAATCGAGCGCCGCGATAATCCACCGCCGCGATTCCATCGGATCGATCACGTCGTCGATCTCGAAGGCCGAGGCGATATTGACCGCCTTGCCATGATCGTACATGCGCGCGACCATTTCATCGAAATACGCCTTGCGCTTTTGCGGATCCTCGATAGCCGCAATCTCGTTTCGATAGCCGAGCTTGACCGCCCCTTCGAGTCCCATCCCGCCGAATTCGCCCGTGGGCCAGGCGACCGTGAACAAGGGCGCCTTGAAGCTCCCGCCAGCCATCGCCTGCGCGCCGAGGCCATAGCCTTTCCGCAGGATTATCGTGAAGCACGGCACCGTGATATTCGAGCCAATCACGAACATCCGCGACGCGTGACGCACCAGCGCGGTCTTCTCGACCTCCGGTCCGACCATGATTCCGGGTGTGTCGCACAGGAACAGGATCGGGATGTCGAAGGCGTCGCACAACTGCATGAAGCGCGCTGCCTTGTCCGCGCCGTCGCTGTCGATCGCTCCGGCCAGATGCACTGGGTTGTTCGCAATCACACCCATTGGACGCCCCTCGATCCGTGTGAACGCCGTCACCATCCCGAGTCCGAAAGGCCGGCGCAACTCGAGCACCGAGTCGTGGTCGGCGAGCGTCTCGATCACCGCGCGCACGTCGTAAACTCGTAGGCGATTCTCCGGGATACTGGCGCGCAACAGCCGCTGGTCGGCGCATTCCCAATCGCTCACCGCGCCCTGAAAATACGAGACGTAGCGCTTTGCAACGCGCACCGCTTCGGCCTCGTCCGCAACCGGAATATCAACTACGCCGTTGGCCACCTGCACCTCCAGCGGGCCGACCTCTTCGGGCCGGAAGATACCGAGACCGCCGCCTTCGATCATCGCCGGTCCGCCCATCCCGATGTTCGATCCCCTGGTTGCGATTACGACGTCGCAGCAACCGAGCAGGGCAGCGTTACCGGCGAAACAGCGGCCCGAGGTGATGCCCACCAACGGCACCAGTCCGCTCAGGCGCCCAAACAAGTTGAAGGCGGGACAGTCGAGGCCGGTCGGGCTGACACCGTCGGTATCGCCCGGGCGTCCGCCGCCGCCCTCGGCAAACAGAATCAAAGGCAGGCGCTGGCGCCCCGCCAACTCGAAGAGGCGATCCTTCTTCCGATGGTTCTGCGTACCCTGTGTGCCGGCCAGCACCGTGTAGTCGTACGACATCGCGATACATTGCGCCTTTGACTCGTCGAACAGATCGCCGTTGACGCGGCCGATGCCAGCGACCATGCCATCCGCCGGGGTACGCTTGATCAAATCGTCGAGTGAGCGCCGACGGCGTTGCGCCGCGATCATCAGCGGCGCGTATTCGACAAACGTTCCACGATCGCACAGGTCTTCGATATTTTCGCGCGCGGTGCGCTGCCCGGTCTTGCGCCGGCGCGCAACCGCGTCGGGCCGCGCGGCGTCCAACCCGATGGCGTGACGCTTACGGACCTCGGCCAGGTCCGCGCGAATTCTATCGAGATCGATCGCCTCGACCGCTACGGTCTCGTCGCCCTGCACCGCGGACTCCTCGATAAACGCAAGCACCGCCCCTTCGAAAACCGCATCGCCTTTCGCCACCGCGATCTGCCGCACGACGCCGCTGCTCGCCGCCGCGATCACGTGCTCCATCTTCATCGCTTCCATCACGAACAATTGCCGCCCGCGATGCACCCTGTCGCCTTCGTGAACGTCGATCGAAATAATCGTTCCTTGCATCGGCGCGTGGATCGCGACCGTACCTTCCGGGCCATCGATTTCGATCGCGCGCGGTGGCACCGGCGCGGCGGCGCGGTCGATTGCCGGCGCATCACGGGTGCCCTTTCCGTGATGAAGCACGGCGAGCGGATCACTGGTGTCTATTTTCGCCCCTGCCTGGTTCGTACCCGCCCTTGCGCCAGCGGAGGGCGGCGCGCCATTAACGCCGCCACCCGCACTCTCAAAGAACAACCGTCGATGCGTTGAGTTCGCTTCGCTGAGGAGGTCGCCGAGATGGTCCTCGATAAAGCGCGTGTAGATCTGATTCGCTGCGAACGCCGGATGTTTCAGCACGGTCTGCAGAAATCCGATATTGGTTGCTACCCCTTCGATTCGAACTTCGCACAACGCGCGATACGCCTTCGCCACCGCGTCAGCGAAATCGTTCGACGGCGAATACGCGATCAGCTTGGCCAGCAACGAATCGAAACGCGGGCTGGTGGTATAGCCGGCGTACCCAAAAGTATCGACGCGCAGGCCCGGACCCGACGGCATTTCGAAGGCCGCGATCGTCCCGCCCGCGGGCTTGGCGACGCCGTCTGCGCCCATCGATTCCATATTGATGCGCGCCTGAATCGCGAAGCCGCGCGGATGAGGAAGGTCGGCTTGCAATAGCCCGAGCTCCGCGAGCGAATAGCCCGCCGCAAGCTTGAGTTGCAACTTCACCAGATCGACGCCGGTGACCTCTTCGGTCACCGTATGCTCGACTTGCAGCCGCGGATTCGCCTCGATAAACGCAAACGGCGCCTCGCGCCTCTCATCGCCGGCATCGACCAGGAATTCGAAGGTGCCGAGGTTGTCGTAGTGCACCTCCTGCGCCAATCTCACCGCTGCCGCGAGCAGACGATCGCGCAATTTGGGCGACAGGCCCGGGCTCGGCGCCACTTCGATCAGTTTCTGATTGCGCCGCTGGATCGTGCATTCGCGCTCCCACAGATGGCTCACGCCGCCCGCGCTGTCGCCGATCACCTGCACCTCGACATGCCGCGCACGCGGAATCAACTGCTCGACGTAAACGTCGCCGGCGCCGAACGCGCTAAGCGCCTCCGATTGGCAGCGGTTGTAGGCCTCTTCGACTTCATCGATTTTCGTGACCGCGCGAATCCCGCGGCCACCACCGCCCGCTACGGCCTTGATCATCATCGCACCGCCCGTGCCCAGCGTTGCGAGAAAGTCCTTGGCCTCTTTCAGGCTGGTCGCCCCCGCAGTTCCCGGCAGTACCGGCACGCCCGCCCGCTCGGCCAGTAGTCGCGCCTGCACCTTATCGCCGAAGAGTTTCAGAATTTCCACGCGCGGCCCGATGAACCTGATACCCTGCTCGGCGCACCGATGGGCGAATTTCGCATTCTCGCTCAGGAAGCCATACCCCGGATGGATCGCCTCGCAGCCCGCCGCTTTCGCCATTGCGATAATCTGCTCGAGATCGAGATATGCCGCCGCGCCCGCGCCACGCAGTGGACGCGCTCCGTCGGCCTTGCGCGTATGGAGTGAGGTCGCGTCATCCTCGGAGTAAATCGCGAGCGTGCGGATTCCCAGTTCGGCGGCCGCGCGCATTATCCGAATCGCGATTTCACCGCGATTGGCGACCAGCAAATTCATCATCATCATGAAGGCAGATTACGCTCCCGCGGATCAGGGTTCGAGAATTACCATCACACTCTGCTACACCAGACGTCAATTTGCGGTAAACTTCACCCTCAAAATGGTGAAAATCAAAACGCCTTTCGCTCTGCGCTTCCATCCGACCGCATCTCACGCCCCGCGTCTTTGCAAATCAATTCGTCTCGTCGCCGCGCTGCTTTTATCCGCCCTCTTAAGTGCCGCGCAATCCTCGGCAGCCGGAATGGACACTCCGCCGCCAACCTCAACTCCAACACCCGGCGCAACCGTCCCGTCCGATCAGTCGGGCGCGGCTCAGCAGCCAATTCAGTCGGAACTCCAGGCGCTCGTCCACGCCGGTCGGCTTGACGATTTGCGCTGGCCGAGTTTTCCCGATTATCAAGGCCAGGTCGCCAGCTTTTACCAGGCTGGCGGCTATGCGGTCGCCTGGACCATCAGCGGCCAACCGACGCCGCAAGCGATCGCGATGATCGAGGTCTTCAAGGAGGCTAATTCGAAGGGCCTCGCTCCGGAGGACTACGACACCACCCGATGGGCGGCGCGCATTGCGAAACTCGCTCCCGCCGTGGCCACTCCCGCACCCAGCGACCTCGACCATTTCGACCTCGCGATGACGGTCTGCGCGATGCGCTATCTCTCGGACCTCCGCATCGGTCGCGTCAATCCCCATCACGCCAGGTTTGGCGTGGAAATCGGCGGCAAGAGTTACGACCTCGCCGATTTTCTCCGCACCCAGATTGTCTTGGCCGCCGACCTGACCACCGTGATGGCTGCGGTCGAACCGCCATACGCTGGCTACGTCCGTGCGGAAACCGCGCTGGCCGCCTACGAGAAACTCGCGGCGCAAGGCGACCGACCGCCGCTGCCGATGCCGCCCAAGGGCATTCGCCCGAGCGGTGACTATCCTGAGGTGGCGCAACTCGTGGCCCGCCTGCGTCAACTCGGCGACCTCACGTCAGCGAGCGTCGTCGCCGATGTGACCAAATACGACGGGGAGGTCGTTGCCGCGGTAAAGCACTTCCAGCAGCGCCAAGGACTCGAGCCCGACGGAATCCTGGGCAAAGGCACAATAGTCGATCTCAACACGCCGTTGAGCCACCGCGTGCAACAGCTTGAATACACCCTCGAACGTTATCGGTGGATTCCGATGGCCTTCGCGCAACCACCGATAATAGTCAATCTGCCCGAGTTCATCCTCCGCACTATGCGCCGCCAGCCCGCGCCGTTTCTGACTATGCGGGTGGTCGTCGGAAAAGCGTATCGCAAGCAGACGCCGGTCTTCGCCGGAAATATGCAGTATGTAATCTTCCGGCCCTACTGGAACGTGCCTCCGTCAATCCAGCAAGCCGAGCTGGTGCCGAAGCTCCGCCACGATCGGAGCTATCTCGCGACTCACGGCTTCGAAGTCGTCGATGGCGAAGAGGTTGTGACCGACGGCACCGTTTCCGACCAAGTCTTTGACGAACTCAGTACGGGGCGCCTTGCCATCCGGCAGAAGCCCGGCCCAAAGAACTCGCTTGGCCTGGTGAAATTCATCTTCCCCAACTCCTACAATGTTTATCTGCATAGCACGCCGGTGCCGGAATTGTTCTCGCGGGCGCGTCGCGATTTCAGTCACGGCTGTATCCGCGTACAGGATCCACTCGCGTTGGCAGTGTGGGTGCTACGCGACGACCCGGACTGGAGCGCGGAAAAGATCACTGCCGCGATGGACGGCGATCAGACTATCCAGGTGAACCTCCACAAGCCCATTCCAGTACTGATCATTTACAGTACGGCAGTCGTCGAGCCGGACGGCGAGGTGAGATTCTTCGATGACATCTATCACTATGATGCGGCGCTGCAAAAAGAACTCGCGAGTGGCTATCCGCATCTGGGAGCCGGCCGTCCGGAGTCAGGAGTCATTAACAATCCCGCGCATACCGCGACCGAGGACGCATATTGACTATTGGTGCTGAAATAGCAGGCTCGAATTAGTCTCGAACTGAGTATGCCGTGCGAGCTGGATAGAGTAATCGCGCTGGATGGACATCTGGGCAGTGGCACGCGAGCAATCGGCCAGGAGGTCTATATGGATCCGCTGGAGAAATTGAATCAGGAAACCCTGCCGTTCGCGCAACTCCTCGGGATTCACCTGATCAGCGCGGCGCCCGATCGGGTGGTCGCCGAGATGCTGGTGCGCGACGACCTCTGCACCCGCCCGGCCGTCTTGCACGGCGGTGCGATGATGGCTTTTGCCGACACCCTCGGCGCATGCGCCACCGCGATCAACCTGCGCGACGGCGCGGGCACCACCACGATCGAATCGAAGACCAACTTTCTCGCGCCGGCGCCCGTCGGCACCAAGGTCACCGGCGAGTGCCTGCCGCTCCATCGCGGCAAGCGCACGATGGTCTGGCAGACGCGCATTACCTCGCAGGAGGGTCGCTTGATCGGCGTCGTGACGCAGACTCAAATGGTGCTCTAGCGATCGATGGCGCTACCCACCGGTGACGACCGCCTAATCGAGCTTCATTGCGGCTTGACGTAGATGAAAATGCCCTCATAAATCAGCGCGGGCTTGTCCTGCCCGACTACGTGAACGGTCGTCTCCTGCGTCACCTGCGTGCCCTGCGGCCGCACCTCGACCGCCACCAGCCGCGACCGCGCATGGACTTTCGCGCCGGCCGGCACCGGTGAGATGAAGCGCAACTTATTGGCGCCGTAGTTGATCACGTTGCGATGGCCGACGACCTTCCACCCGGCATCGATTTCAAACGCCGGGATCAGGCTCAGCGTAAGAAAGCCGTGAGCGACCGGTCCGCCGAAAGGACTCTCCCGCTTCGATCGCTCGATATCGATATGAATCCACTGATGGTCGCCGGTAACGTCGGCAAACTGGTTGATCTTGTTCTGGGTGACCTCGACCGTCTGACTCCAACCGCTGTATTCGGAGCTGATTTTCGATTTCAGTTTCTCGACATCATCAAAGCGAATGCTTTCCATTTAGGCCTCCTGCTGAATAGTTTGCGCGCGTTTCTCCAAAGGTGCTGGTCGTGCATTTTCAGACTCAACGATTCGCCGCGCCTGCAAATGCGCCGCCTCGATCGACCAATTCGACTCAGCGCCGCAATCCGAGCAGTTGTCGCGCGATCACCCATCGATGAACTTCCGATGGGCCTTCGTAAATCCGCATCGCACGCACCGTAGAGGCCATCAGTTGCAATGGCATCTCCTTGGTCATGCCCATCGCGCCGTATGTCTGCATCGCTTGATCGATAATATCGGTGGCCATCTCGGTGCCGAATACCTTGATCATCGACGCCTCGGTGCGCGCCTCGCGGCCGTTATCAATCTTCCATGCGGCGTCGTAGGTCATCAGGCGGCACGCGTGAATGCGTGTCGCTGCATCCGCCACCCACCATTGAATCGCCTGACGTTCCGAGAGCGGCGCGCCGAAGGTCGTGCGTTGCGGCGCGTATTCGCAAATCATGTCGAGCGCGCGCTGCGACAAGCCAACGCACCACGACGCGATCTGCACCCGCCGCGTGGAGAGCCGCAATTGCATCGGAGCGAAGCCCTGGCCCTCCTTACCAAGCAACTTGGACGCAGCCACGCGGCAATCCTCGAGCACAATCTCGTACGTATAGAGGCCGCCGATCATCGGAATCTGCCGCACGACGTTGAACCCAGGCGTCCCTTTATCGATCAGAAATGCCGATATTCCGCCGCGCACGCCCTTGGCCTTATCGGTGACGGCCATCAGGATCGTGAAGTCGGCTTCTGCGACGCGGCTGACCCAGATCTTACGGCCGTTGATTACCCATTGATCGCCCTCACGCTCCGCGTGCGTTTTCATCCCGGCTGGATCGCCGCCCGCACCCGGCTCCGAGATTCCGATTGCGGAGATCTTTTCGCCGCGCGCGTATGGTTCGAGATAGAGTTTGCGCTGCTCGTCGTCGACCGTCGCCATCAGCATCCGCAGATTCGGCGAGTCTGGCGGCAGCGTATAAGGCGTGACAGTCTTCCCGATTTCCTCATTGACCCCGATCATCGCGACCGTCGGCAAATCCGACCCGCCGAATTCCACCGGAGCATCGAGTCCCCACAAGCCCAACTCAAATGATTTCTTGTCGATTATTGCGTGCTCTTCCGGCGTTACGATCGTACCACCGCCCGCGGCTTCGCGTGCGAGCACGGCCTTTTCCAGTGGAATCAATTGATCGTCCACGAACCGTCGAACCAGGTCCTTGAGCATCTGATGCTCTTCGTTCAGCGCAAATTCCATCATTCATCTCCATCAATCAACCCGCGTCGTCGCCCGGCGTCTCGAATCCAGCACCCTGACGCAACTGGTCTTGCGAGCGCGAGTCATCGTAGCGCGACCGAACGATTTCGTCGAAACGAATTATCCAAAATTGGAGGCGAATTGAGAGGAAGAAGGATCGAAGTTTTCGCTAACGGGAGGCGGAATTTTTCAAATGTTGCTTGCCGCTCGCTAATTTTGCGCGAGACGAACTGCGCGAAACTTCATTCGATGTCGATGATCTGACCGGGCTGCGGCCCGGGAACCATGTCCTTGAGGTCAGCGTCCTTATCGATCGTGCCCGTAGGATTGTTGCGCTTTTCAGTTTCGCGCTGGATGCGACGCTGTTGTTTGTCCTGTTGCTTCTGTTTGCGCGTTTGCTCTCGGCGGCGTTTTTCCAACTGGTCTCCTTGGGTTTTGGTCTTTTGACCGGCCGACGTTATCGGTCACGTTTCATCGCCGGATTCATAGACACCGTTGAGAGGAGTCGCGTTCCAAAGCGACGCTCTTCGCAAGGCTTCCTCACTATCGCAAGCGCGCTATGTCGGCGTTCGACCTGTCCGGCCACGCCCAATGCTGAAATGAAAAGGGCGGGTCCGAACCCGCCCTATTGCTGCTTTTACCAGCGGTTGCGGCCGCGGTCTCCGCCGCCGCCTCCACCACCGCCGCCACTGCGATTACCACCGCCGAAACTCGATTCGCGAGGTTTGGCCTCGTTCACCTTGATGTTTCTGCCCTTGAGTTCGCTCTCGTTGAACTGCGCGATCGCCTTCGAGGCCTCGTCCGCGTTCGCCATCTCGACAAAGCCGAAGCCTTTCGATTGGCCCGAAAACTTGTCCATGATCACCGCTGCACTTTGAACTGTCCCGGCCTGTGAAAAAAGCTGTTCCAGATCGCCATTCGTAACCGAGTAGGCCAGATTGCCTACGTACAATTTGCTGGGCATTTTTGCCCTCCGTAATTATTGGCCGGGAAGCTCGCGAACAGAAAACCGAGGCTGATTCCCCGGTTCAGATGAAAGGAACAATCCAAGCGTTACGAACATTACTATAGGCCTTCCCAACAACGATTGATAGGGGGTGTATTTTGCCCGCCGCCCAGTCCGATTCCTCTCTGATACCACGCAATGCGGACACACTTCTGTCATCATCGTCGAAATTCGCTATCGACCATCTTCAAATTCACCGCTTGGTCACGAAGCACATGACAAAAAGGCCGTTCATCATCGCAATTCTAGCATTTTTGCTGGTCGGCAGCTCATTTCGCGCCGCGTGCGACCCACCAAATCACCCTGCCTCGGTCCGCGCGCCGGTCGCGTCCGAGAACTCGAGGAAATGGCTGATAGCTACGCCCGGCAAAATCATCTGGCGGCCGACTAACCTGCTCCCGCCGGGCGTTCAGATTGCGGTGCTCGAGGGCGACCCATCAAAGCCGGGCTTCTTCACGATGCGCCTCAAGGTACCCAACGGCTATCGCTTTCCCGCGCACTGGCACTCTGACACCGAACGCGTGACGGTACTTTCAGGCACACTCTACTTGGGCATGGGCGACGGATCGAACCAGGCCGCCACGGTTCCACTGACCGCCGGCACCTATAGCTCGATGCCCGCAAAAACGCAGCATTTCGCCAGGACTGAAGGCGAAACCATCCTGCAGCTATCCAGTCTTGGTCCGTGGACGATTAACTACGTCAAGCCATCGGACGATCCTCGCAAGTGACCCGCCCATAAATAGCTTAGATTGACCCGCTCACCTTCCGCTGCTCTGCGAAAATATATTTCCGCTGAATGGTGCCCGGTCTTATACTTACACGCTGATCCGGTCGCCAAATAAACCAAAACTAGCGGCCGCGAGGAAGATAACATGGGCACTTGGGGTGCGAGCCTGTATTCAAATGACTTTGCGATGGATCTGCGCGGGACCATCGGCGCGGTTGTTCGACTCCCCTTCGATGCCGATCGCCTGCTCGAAATACTCTGCGAGAGCGAGCCGGCTGCGGCGAACAATCCTGAAGACGAAGATCATACGATCTTCTGGCTGGTCGTCGCCGACCAGTTTGCCAAACGCTCCATCGTCTGCGACCGCGCGCGCGACACAGCGCTCCGCATTATCGACGCGGAGAGCGACCTCGCGATGCTCTCGAAGCTCGGGCTCAACGCCCACGACCTGCGCAAACGGCAGCAGACGCTCGCCACTTTGCGCGGGCGCCTCACCTCGCCGGCCGCACCTGACAAACCTCGCTCGGTGTTGAAGAAACCGCAGAACTTCCTGATGAACGTCGGCGAAGTCCTCGCTTTTCCGACCGCCAGCGGGAAATGCATCAACAGCTATTGCCGCTCGAAAGAGATGATTCCGGGTGGCTGGATTCAGGATAGTTGGGGCGCCTTGGTCATCGTTGACCGCGGTCGCGCCTTCGATTTCCTGGCCTGGTATCGGCCGCTTACTTTCTGGCGAGCGCGATTCGAAAAGCATTCTCTCGAACAGGTGCGCGCAGAATCTTTGTGGTTCCTGCGGCGCCCGGGTACTTGTTCGCCGATTCATTTCAGGCGGCTGGAGCTGGAGAAAATCGGCGCAGTGCCGATAGACGGCGATAAGCTCGCACGCGCATTTCCCAATATGCCGTCCGGAGGACCATACGCAGTTGATGACATTTCGATTGCGAATTCACTCAGCATCGCCCCGGGCTCTCCGACGGCCTCCGTCAACGTCGCGGGAGAGCGGCCGGATCTCAATCGCGGTCGTTCATATCCCGCCATCGCGAGCCTCGACGAAATCCTTTCCGCTTGATTTTTGTTGGTGCGTTTGACCCGCCGGGCAATTAAAATGCCTTGCGCGATGCAAACCGCGCCAGAAATCCGCGCCGAATGGCTGGCCCTCCTCCTCTCGACTGCGCCGATCGATCGCCCGCAAGCCGAAACGACTCTGCGCGACCTCTATCTCGCGTCCGACCTGCCGCCGCCCGGCCACTTCTTCTGGTTCGATTCGCCCTACAGCGCGCTATGCGCGATGGGCCTCTTGATGGCCGCGCACGACGATCTCTGGCAACGCATCGTCGACGCGATGGGTCGCTATAAGCGCGAGCGGGAATTGATCGAGCACCTGCGAATTAGGATGTGCCATGATGCCGCTCAGCCCAATTGGCACTCGGTGGTGGCTTTGGCAGGAAAACCGATGGCGATGCAGTTGGCGTATCGGGCTCATCAGGCCGGCCAACCGCTAAAGATGATTCAGAACTCGCTGACGATGGCCCGTATCTCCCTTTATCCCAACGTCAATGATTCCTTTGCCAAGTTCGACGAATCCGACGACCTCAGTCGTGCTGAACATCACCTGCGCGGGGCGATCAGCGGCCAGAATGGATGGAGCACCATCAATACCCTGATGTCGGCCTCGCTCAGTGCCCACTATTCGTTTTCCACGATGGCGACGGACGAGGCATCGTTCAGTGATCGCACGATTCCGCCGCTGCTCCCGGCAGCTTGGGCTGCGGCTCGCGCAGTCGGTCTGTGGTGGTGGCCGCTTGCGAGCGTGGTCGTAATTTCCGACCGTCCGATCGAAATGCATGTGAACGATAAGTTTCTACTTCATCAGGGCGACGGCCCCGCCATCGTCTATCGCGACGGCCTGCGAATCTGGGCGTGGAACGGGCGCGCGATGCGCGAGGAATGGATCCTGCGCCCCGAGAGCATCCCGGCGCGCGATCTCAAGCAGTTCGATCCGAGTTTTCGCGCGTATGCCGCGCAACGCATCAAGACCCCGGAGCCGATCGTCAAGGTCAAGCCCAGTTCGATCCTGAAAAAAGCCTTGCCGGCCGTGTCTGAAGAGCGCGTCGCCATCCTGCGCCGGCATAATAAGGGCAATCTGCCGCTCTTCGATCGTTACGCCGCTGGCGATTACGAAAAAGTTTGGGATGAATTGATCACACTCGGTCCGTCGGCGCGCGCCGACCCGTATGCAGCCGACGCTCTGGCAGTCGCTTACGAGACCATGCGGCGCATCGATCTGAACGTTCGCGAAGTGACCGCTCGGCTGCGCGCCCTCGGGTACCGATTCGCCGATGACGCCGACGCCCACGACCCGCCCGGCCCCTCGATTCGCAGGCAAGTTGCGCGCCTCGAGAAGAAGATCGGCGCCATCCCGCTTTCACTGCGCGCGTTCTACGAAGTAGTCGGCACCGTCAACTGGGTGGGCGAACATGCCGGCCTCGCACCCCGCGATAGCTCCGTCGCACCCGACCCACTCGTCGTCTATCCGATCGAAGCCGCGCTGGCGGACGGCGACGAGTCCTTCGAGGACGGCGAAGGTTTCATCGTAGTCGCGCCTGACGATCTACAAAAGTCGAATACCAGCGGCGGCGAACCCTACGAAATTGCGATCCCGGAGTTGGGCGCCGACGCGAAGTTCCTTAACGAACGCCACGACCTCTACTTCGTCGCGTACCTGCGGATGGTGTTTCGCTTCGGCGGCTTCCCCGGCTACGAAGGCATTGACGTCGCCGTCCCCGCCGAGATCGCCACCCTCCGCGCCAACCTCCTGTCCTTCTAACCCGCCCGCCCTGCGCAGTCCAAATGGATACTGTCGGAGGCGGTGGATTCCCATTTTCCAACTCGGCTCCCAATTGATAAGAGCTTGCTCAGTCCTTGCGAGGCATAGGCAAGGGGGAACAGATGAGCAACGATTCCCGCGAGTCCAGCCGCGCGGCGATTTTGCCGCTGATTATAATTACGTTTGTGCTGTTCGGTTCGTCCGCCGAAGCCCGGACCCAGTCGCTATGTGTAAATCCAGGCGGGACCATAGGATGCGCGGCGACGATCAGCGACGCGGTTGCGATGATAACCGCCCACTATGTCGATGAATTACAATTTCATCGGCGACTCGACTGGCTGTACGCTGACCGGCAAGACCACGAATAACCTCACTGGCGATCCGCAGCTTGGTCCTTTGGGGAACAACGGCGGCAACACCGAGACGCAAGCCTTGCTAGTGGGGAGTCCGGCGCTGAATAAGGGTAATCCAGCACCGCCCAACGGCCTCGGCAGCCACTGCATACCGCGCGATCAAATCGGCACGCTACGGCCAAAAGGCAAATGCGACATCGGGGCTTACCAGCTTCCCTGACGACCCGGCTGTGCGCACCGCACCGCAGTACTTCTCTGCCAGATTCCCCTCCAGAGCGGACCAGAGCCCCTTCGCCCGTCATCTCTCTTCCTTGCCAGTCCGTTTCGCTCGTCTCTTGAATAGAACATTTGATTGCCGCATCGCCATCCAGGGTTCCAAAGATCACGAAGATCCGCCCTTACAAATGATCGGCAGCTTTTCCGCGCAATCTGCGCATGACCCCACCGCCCGTCGGTTTTGGCCGCATGCATCTTTTCAGTTATCAGTATCGCGATGATGCGCGCCGCAGAACCCCGCAATATTATCTCGGGTGCTCGTGCGGCTGGGCTCGAATTTCCCGGAATCGCACCTCCAGGTACAGGCGGCAGGTATAGTTCAATGCGCAGAAATCATGTTCGGAGCGGAGCACGGCGGAGGGTCGCCGTTCCGCAGCGGTTCGCGGTAATGGCCGTCGCGATATTGGTGATCGTGGGCTTTCAAGGTTGTGCCAATATTCGTGATCGACCTGAGCTGTATCCCGACAAGTGGGCGCCGCCACGCGTTGATCGCGAATGGACCGTTCCGCCCGCGAACATCAATCTGCTCACGCCTACCTCCAGTACCGTGGGCCCGGAGCAGCACACGCCAACGACGATTGAGACGGAGCGGAGGTACGATCTCCCGCAACTCATTGATATCGCACTCCTTAACAACCCTGAGACCCAGCGTATTTGGAGTGCGGCTCGATCCGCGGCCGACAGTTACGGTGCGGCTCAAGCGCCCTACTATCCGCAGGTCGGCTTCGATTCCGAGAATGGCTACCAGCGAACGATCGTCGAGTTGCCGGGAACTTACGGTGTCCTCAAGCAATGGCAAGCGGATCCGCTGGCGACGATCAATTGGACCTTGCTCGATTTCGGCCGCCGTGCGTCCGCGTCGGATAGCGCTCGCGATCGGCTCATGGCGGCGAACCTCGCTTTCAACCGATCAATTCAATCGGTAGTGTTCAACTCCGAAGCGGCTTTCTACGCGCTCGATGCCGCTGATGCTGCTGTGATCGCTGCCCAGAAGAATCTCAAACTGGCAGAGACTGACCTTGATGCGGTGCGTCAGCGCGTTGACCTGGGTCTCGCCACTGAGCCAGAACTGCTGCTTGCAAGGGAAAGAGTGGCGCAGTCCCGTTATGATCTAGCTAATGCGCAACTGATGATCCACGAGAGCGAAGCACAAATCGCGGTGGTGCTTGGGGTTTCGGCGGATCCACCCGTCCGCATCACGGGACTCGAAACTCAAGCGCCGCCGCCGCAACTGAACGAATCGGTCGAGGCTCTCATCTCTGAGGCACGACGCCAGCGACCCGATCTCGCTGCACGAGTCGCTAGTCTGCGCGCCACAGAATCCGAGGTCAGGCAAGCGCGGGCGCAATTTTTACCGATCGTGGGACTATCTGCGAGTTACGGTGAGAATCTGTGGGATTTTAGTTTCCTGACTCCACGCGCCATTCAAACGGGGCAGCCGCAATACGCCGCGTTGCTAACGTTGCGGTGGGACCTCTTCACGGGTTTCAAACGGCTCAATGACGTGCGGCGGGCGGAGGATAATCGCGAGGTTGCGCGCGCCGAGCTTAGATCCGAGGAAATTGATACCATCGCTGAAATGTGGCGGGCCTATCATGAGCTGGACTCATCGCGGAGCAAGTATAGTTTCGCGCAGAGCTTGGTTGCAGCGTCGCAGGAGGCCTACAATGCGAATCTAGAGACTTACCGCCAGGGTCTCAGCACGATCGTCGAATTACTGACCGCTGAGCGCGATCTCGCCAATGCACGCTACACCTTTATCCAGAGCAAGGCTCAACTACTCACTGCATACGCGGCGGTTGCCTACGCGGCTGGCGGGGCATACGTCAAATGATTATGCGCAGAGCATCGGTGGCACCTGTATCAATTTCCATCGCCCTGCTTGCGCTCTCAGGGTGCGATCCTGTGGTGAATGTCGCGGGTGCCAACTTCCCGGCGTGGCTGCTATGCGTAATAGTCGGCGCAATACTGGCGCTGACCCTGCGACAGGTTTTCGCAGCGACGGGTATTGAGCCGCATCTCGGACCTCTGCTTCTGATCTATCCGTGTCTCGCGACGGTGCTCGCTTGCCTGGTCTATTTGATTTTTTTCAGTCGGATCTGAGGAACCGCCGTGCCCGAACCGCAGTCGCCGCCAAAGGAGGGTCTTCCCGGACACGCTGCTTCTCTTCAACACGACGCGCCCGCCCCGGGGGTTATCCAGACCCAATCTCGTCCTAGCATAGCCACCTCCTCGCCCGAGTCCGCGGGATTGCGTGTGATTGGCCGCACGATTGGGTTGTTGATCGTTCTGTTCGCGATCACGCTCAGCATATATGTTACCCGTCTATACTACATATATCCGCGTACTGACGACGCCTACGTGCGCGCCAACGTGGTAGGAATTGCAGCACACGTGAGCGGTCCAATTGTCGAAATGCCGATTGAGGACAACCAGCACGTCAAACAGGGACAGCTACTATTCGTAGTAGACTCAAGACCCTACCGGTCCGCGGTTGATAAGACCGAAGCCGATTTGTCTCTGACAAATCTTCAAATTAAGGCGCTTGAGGACTCTATCCGCGCGGCTCGGTCGCGCGAGCTACAACTCAACGCCGAACTTGCGTACGACAAGCAGTATCTCGATCGCATCCAGCCGTTGTTGGCGCGTCACTTCGTCACGGCCAACGATGTCTTCAACGCTCGCAGCCGCTTAAATGCCGCCGAAGCCGGCGTTGCAAGCGCGCACAGCGAAGTCTCCAAGGCGCAAAATGACCTCGGCCAGTACGGCGACATCAATGCGCGCCGGAAGGCAGCTGAAGCTACCGTGTATGACGCGAAGCTCAATCTCGAGTATTGCTACGTGCGTGCGCCCTTCGATGCGTATGTTACGAATCTCAATATCACGGTCGGCCAGTACGCCAACGAAGGCCACGAAGTGCTGAGCCTGGTGGATAACCGCACGTGGTATGTAGTGGCGAATTTCCGGGAGAACTTCCTCGAGCACATTCGGCCCGGGATGAATGCCGAGGTTTACCTGCTTAGCTATCCTAACCAGCGTTTTCGCGGACGTGTGCAGGGCGTCGGCTGGGCGTTATTTCAAAACAACGGCGCTAGTGTTCAGGGCCTGCCTTCAGTGGAAGAGACTCTCAACTGGGTGCGACTCTCACAGCGTTTTCCGGTCCGCATAGTACTCGAAAGCAGCGGTCTTGCCTTTCCGTTCCGCATGGGTGCGACCGCAGTTGTAACTATCAAAGGAGACCGCTAACCCGAGGGTTCCATGGCCGCATTCGCCAAGCCCGGACTTCGGGTCGCGCCACGGCTCGGGAGGTTCGACCAGCTCGAAGCGTTGATCGCCAGCGAGTTGGCGCCAACCAAACAGAAGTTCCGAGCAGCCTTTCGTTTAACGACCGTCGCAACTATCGGCGCGGCGTTGGTTGCGATCTGCCACGTCAACAACGAGCTCGGCACTTACATTGTATGGCTGCTGGTCGGTGCCGGGCCGATGATGTCGTTACGCAAGGCGATTACGTTTCTAATCGCCGAGGCGCTCGCACTTATCTTTTCAGTGGTGACAGCGCGCGCCTTTGCGGAAACGCCGTGGCTGATGCTCCCGTTTCTTTTCGCCCTGATTTCTTATTCAACCTACGTGGGAACCGTTCGAAAGCTCGGTGCGGCTTTGCTTCTCATCCAGGTAGTTTCCTTGGGAGCTTTTTATGGCGTGGTGTTTGCGCCACAACAAATCGGCTGGGGCGCGGCTGGCGCGTTCGCCGGGAGCGTTATCGCTTTCGGCGTGATTGTCGTGTTCGATAATTGGTTATGGCCAGACCCGGCAGAGACGAACCTGATGGAATCGTTAGGCGCCAATTTCGCCCGGTCGCGCTCGCAGTTGGTCGAAGCGGCGCGCTTTTACCTCGATGATGACCGCGCACCGCGACCAAAGCTGCCCCCGCCAACGTCCGACTTGCCTGCACACCTGGCACTGCTGGAACGAGGCGTGGCCGAGGGCCTGTCAGATCATCGCCGTGCGATTCTGCTCGCCGCGATTACCCGCGCGGCTCGAATCGATCTCGAAGTGAACCGCTTGATCGTTGCGGCGCGCGAACGCATTCCACGCCAGCTTCGCGGATTGCTTCAGACTGAACTCAAAGCGACAGTATGCGCAATTGCGGATGTATTGAACGAGATCGCTTCGGAATTACCAGCACAAATCTCGGTTGGCGTTGACCTGCCCCCCCCACCCTCTCGTCTTCGCGCGCGATCCGCGATGGATGCACTGACCGCGCGCATCATACAACTCAGACCAACTTATATCGGCCACTCGAGTGCGGCCGAAATCGAAAACCTTGCCTCCTTCACCGATTCGTTGGCGATTCTGACCGGCCATATCGAGCGCTTACTCGACGAGCCTCCGCAGCCACTCGCGAAATCGTCGAAGACGAGTGGTTCACGCTTACCCGTTGCTTCCGATCCGGCACTGATCCGCTTTTCGCTGAAGGTCGGCTTGTGCGTGATATTCGGTTACGTCATCGGTATTATAAGTCAGCGCGCCGATCTGTCTGTAATCTTGACTACTGTGCTGATAACCGCGCTTCCCACTTACGGTGCGGCGCTCCGCAAGATGGTCCTCCGAATCGTAGGGGCGATCATTGGCGGCGCTATTTCGCTGCTCACTATCATCATCGTCACGCCAAACTTTGAAACGCTATCGGCTTACCTGCTGACCGTCTTCATCGTCTTCTACCTCTCGGCGTACTCCTCGCTCACCAGCGGACGTGTGGCATATGCAGGTAAACAGATCGGTACGACCTTCGCGCTGGTAGTTGCCGGCTTGAGCCCAGCGGTCGACATATATGAGCCACTGTGGCGCATCTGGGGAATTCTGCTTGGCACCTCTATCGTCGCGATAGTCACTCTCATGTTGTGGCCTGAGTATGCTGGCGACTCCTTGTTGCCTAGGTTGCGAAAAGTCATTCGCGAGACGCTCGCCCTCGCACCCGGAGGTTCGGCTGCTGGTAGCGAGGAAGGAATCCAAAGGGCTAACTCCGAGACCATGCGGGTTCTCGCCGAAATTCTCGAGGTCGCCAATGACGCTGACGTCGAAGGCCGCACCAGTGTGGTCAATCATAATGCGATCGTAGAGGCCTCTGGCACTCTGCGCCGCATCGCCAACCGAATGGCCTCAATAGCCACCGGGCGTATTGCGGCTCCGCCGCCTCCACTCGATCCGGCAGCCGAGAGCGTTCGCGAGGCCGCCTTCGATTCCATACGCCAACAGCTTCAGTCGTGGCTCGATTTCTTCAGCCACGACAAAGATCTCGGCGGGTCCGCCGCTCGCGCGCTCGCGCACGTACACTTAGCCGATGAATCCGTAGCTAATGAACAGACCAACGACGCTGATTCGCCGAGCGTTCGCCTCGAGCGGACGCAGCCCTTAGGAAAGCTGATAGAGCGGTTCGGTTCGCAGCTAGAGGAGCGGCAGTTCGCACGGATCGAAGCGTGGACATCAGAACAGCGTCGCACGATACTTGCGGAACTCCAATCGATGCGGCGCCTCGACTTCCTTCTCTCCCAACTCAATCGGTGGCTGGCGCAAATACCGGGCAATGCTTCAAGCCCGCGTGGCCTGGTTCCGCTCGCGGAGCCTTAGCAGCCTAAGCTTTCTTCATTAAGCGACAGGGGGTGGCGAGGTCCAGCAAGGGCCGGCCTTTGGCAACATCGCAGGCAGGGCGTGCTCCAATAGACCTTCGAACCAGCGCGAGGTCTCGACCAGCTTGTCGAGGTTCACTCCGGTTGAGATGCCCATTCCTTCGAGCATGAAGACCAGATCATCCATCGGTATGTTGCCGGTCGCCTTGGGCGCGAAGGGGCATCCGCCGGCGCCACCAGTGGAGGCGTCCAGGACGTCGGCACCGCCGAGCACTGCAGCATAGGCGTTGGCGAGACCGACGTTGCGCGTATTGTGGAGATGAATGCCGATGCGCTTGGCCGGAAATGCCTGACGGGCACGTGCGAGCATCCGTTCGATTTGCGGCGGCACCGCCATCCCGACCGTATCTGCGAAATCGATTTCCGCTACACCAGCTTCGATGAACTGCGCAGCGAGTCCGAGCACTCGTTCGGGATCCACGACGCCCTCGAAGGGACATCCAAAAGCCGTCGCGATCGTGCCGGTTAGCTCGACGCCATCCCGACGTGCCCGGTTGAAGATGGGCTGATATGAGGCCATCGTAGCATCGGGAAGCGCATTGGCGTTCTTCTGGTTCATGGTATCGGTCGCGGCGACGACCAGGCGGATGTAGCGCGCGCCGGCAGCGACCGCACGGTCGTAACCGCGATCGTTAAGCACCAGCACGAGGGGCCGAATATCGCGAATCTTCGCCGCTTCGCGTAACACCTCTTCAGCGTCGGCCATCTGTGGCACCCACTTCGGACTTGCAAAGGAAGCGACCTCGATCCAGCGCATGCCGGCACCGGCCAGCCGGCGAATCAGTTCGAGCTTATGCACGGACGACAACATGATTTTTTCGTTCTGAATGCCGTCGCGCGGCGCCACGTCGCACAAAATGATTCGATCGCTCATGGTTCAGTCGACTCCAGCAGCGCCCGCGCCGTTGGCTCGAGCTATCGCAAAGGTTGTAAAGCCGCACCGATTATCGTCCAATCGCAGCGGCGATCAAGCGCGACGAGCCGATAAGGGAGAGTGAACATGATTCGACTGACCTTTGTCCTGCGGCGAAAGGCCGGCATGTCATTGGCGGATTTCCAGAAGTACTGGCGCGAGGTTCACGGGCCAATGGTTGCGAAGCATGCGACGCGGCTGAACATTCTACGCTACGTCCAGGTGCACACATTGGAGGATCCGATCAACGACCAGCTCGCTGGCGCTCGCGGCGGGATGGAGAGGCCATATGACGGGGTCGCCGAACTGTGGTGGGCGAACCGGGACGCACTCCTCGGAACTGCCACTGCGCAGGCCGACGCGAAAGAGTTGCTCGAGGACGAAGGCCGGTTTATCGATCTCGCGAATTCGCCGCTGTGGTTCAACTATGAATACCCGCAGGTGAATCCGACGCCGGAGGAGATGATCGCGCGGGAACATAGCGGGTTGGTTAAGCTGTTCTTCTGCCTGCGACAGACCTCGAATCTGAGCATGGAGGAGGCGCAACTGTATTGGCGCACCAATCACGGTCCGCTAATCCGAAGCGTGGCGTCCGGGATGCGCTTGCGGCGCTACCTGCAGGTCCATCGCTACGAGAACGCCGCCGAAGCGCAGTTGCGCGCTGGCCGTGGGACTCAGGTTTCGCCTTATATCGGCCACGCCGAGGCTTGGTTCGATCGCGCGGAACTGGCGACGATTTCCGGTACGCCCGAGGCCAAGCGGGCGATGGAGATGGCAGTCGAGGACGAAGCCAAGTTTATCGATTTCAAAAAGTCGGCGATGTGGATTGCGAAGGAGCGCGTCTTTATCGACCGGCGCTGAAGACGGCGTCCAGCTGATGCGAGACGGCCCGTCGGCAGCGATCGTTAGAACGGTTGCAACAGCTGGCCATGCTTTTCTTCAAAGGCAGACAGCGCGGCGAACTGCGGTTCTGGCGTTCAGTTAATGCGCAAGGCTGATGCCGAACTGCGCGGCCGCGTTTCCGCCGAACATCCGCGCGAGCACCGAATCCTCGACGCGGGCGCGCGTGAGGATTTCGATCGCTTCGGTCGCGCTGGTCGTGTCGTGATGCGGATAGCGCGATCCCCAAACCACTTTTTCGGCGAAGTCGTGCGGCAGCTTCTGAATCAAGCGCTCCTCGGCATCGAAACCGAGCATCACGTTGCCCTCTTCCCACATTTCCTCGGTATCGGTCCTGACCGGATAGTAATGGAGCAGCGGTATCGTGCGGCAGGACGCCTCCATCTTCTCGAGGACCTCCTCCATCCAGGAGGCCTTGCCATGCGCCACAACCACTTTCATCTTCGGATAGCGCTGCATAACAGTGAAACCGATCAAAGTCGCGGCGACGAACATGTGGTTGTCAAGCCAGCCCGAAAGAATCGGCGCGATCGGATGACCAAGCGGGGGCGTCGCGACGAAAGTGAAGCCCTGATCGCCGCCGCCACCGGCATGCGGACCACCACCCGCGTCGGCAATGGCCGAGCGCTGATTCAAGCGGCGTTTTACTTTTTCAAAAAACTGCGCATGCGAAGTCCACTCGGGATTCCATAAGCCGCTCGCGGAATGCACCGCCGCTGTGATTCCAAGGTTCTCCAATTCCGCCCACAACGGTTCGTAATAAGGATGCGTCAAGTAGTGCCCTTCGATGAACATGGGCCGGATGAAGGCGCCGCGAAAACACGCGATTTTCGCGATGCGGCGCAACTCCTCAACGGCGTAGTCCATGTTCTGCAGCGGAACCATCGCAGCTGCAAACAGCCGGTCCGGCGCGGCCTTGCAGAAGTCGGCAATCCAGTTGTTGTAGGCGCGCGCGAGCGCATAGGCGACGTCAGGATCCTCGACCAGATGGAACCCCTCCGCAAACCAGGTCGGATAGAGGAAAGCCTGATCGACTCCCATCGCGTCCATGTCGCGCAGACGCGCTTGCGGATTCGATGCACCCTCCGTCATCGGATGGCGATGCCTGGGATCCAACTCACCAACATTGTCCCAGGTCATCCCAGGCTTCCAGATCGCATGGCGCGGAATGTTGGAGTTCATGGTGTCGCGGAACATCTTGCCGTTGACCTTGAGATAGGAACCGAACTTTCCTTCTTCACGCCAGAGCGCATGCTTACCGAGAGTGCGGTACTCGGGCTCAAGGTACTTGGACCAAAGTTCAGGCGCCTCGACCACGTGAGAGTCGCCATCAAAGACCGTGAAACGTTTATTCGTCATGACGACTGTCCTTACCGACTTACCGGCCGCCGCCCACGCCCGGAGAGAATTCGGCACGATTGCGCACCACGGAAGACTCCGGCTTAAGCGATTCTTTGACCTCTTCCGCAGTTGGCCACCAATCGGGGCGCTCGATCTCGGTCACGCGGTCACGAATAAAATCCTTCGGTGTATCGATCTTGTAGAGCTTTCGCGCGTTGCCGCCGAGGAAAGTCGCCTGGTAGTGCTCTGGAAGTTCGCACTTACGCATCGTTTCGATCGCGCGCCATGCATCGTCGCCATCGTGGTGATAAACGTCGGACGACCACGCCAGGATGTTCTCGTAAAACTCCGGCAATCTCGAGGGCGGAGCCTCGTCGCCTTCGAAGCCGGTCACACAATGCTCAAAGAAAGTCTCGCGCGGGAGACGCTTGAGCGGGGGCAATTGGCGTTCGTTGCGATAAAGGCGATAGGCCTTGTCGCACTCGTCGAGCACGAAGCTCAACCAGGTTGATGAAGCCTCGAAGACGGCGGCACGGAGCTTAGTATAGCGCTCGAAGAAACCCGACATGAGAACCATTGCGACCCATAAGGACGCTTCGGCCTGGAAATCCTGTACGTTGACGAGGAAAGAATGCGGCAGGCCGGCAGTCGAAGCGGCCAGTGCAATTAGTTCGGCGCCGGAATGCTGCTCGGTGTAACCCGGTGGCTTCAACGATCCGAAGGCCGGGAACGGATGCATCCCGTAAACCACGCCGGTCTCTTCCATCGCCCGCCACACACGGTCGTACTTGGGCTGAATCGGATAATTGCCCATCGCATCGATCGGGCGGATCAAGCCGACGCGGCAACCCTTGGCGGCGACGCGATAGACCTCCTGCTCGGCGAACTTCGGATCCTGCATCGGCAGCATCGCGGCGAAGAACAGACGCTCGGGATTCTCCTGACAATACTCGAACGCCCACTCGTTATAGGCCTTGCACATCGCCTTGGCGCCAACCGCGTTCAGCAGCCACGGATAGGTATCGATATCGGTCGGTATGATCATGACCTGATCGATGCCCTGGGTATCCATATCCTTCAGGCGCGGCTTAGGTTCGTAGGAACCCTTATGATCGAGATATTCGGCCTGCTCGGCCGTCAACGAAGTTTTGCGATTGAGATTGCGCACGTTGAGCGCGCGCTGGATATCGTGCTTGAGGCCTGGGCCGGCAAGGGAAAGAACGTTGACGGCGCCGGTCGTACCATGAATTCGCTGCGAGCCGATTCCGGCTCCGGCCTTGCCGTTGACGATTAACTGTTCGCTCTCCGGATCGAACCAGATCGTGTTTTTAAGCGCCTCGTACTCGTCCTTGGTGAGCCAGTCTTTCGCGCGCTCCCACAACCACGGCGGTTCGGTGACATGCGCATCGCAATCGAAGGTCGGAAAATTCTTCTTCATCGGGGCGAATTTTTGAACCGGCATCGCAAGTCTCCTCTGGTTCACTGATTCCAGCAGCCTAGCGGATTGGTGCTACAGAGTCTCCAGCCAAACCTCGGGCTTGGTGATTGCTCCGTGGCGCGCAAAAATCGCATCGATTTCCTTCATGTCGGCCTCCGAGATCGTCCATCCCACTGCGCCGACGTTATCGTCCACTTCGTTGGGATTCCGGCAGCCAACCAGCGCCGTGCTGATGACCGGATTCGATAGCGTCCAGCGCAGGGCGAGTTGCGGCAGGCTCTTGTTGTAGCGCTTCGCCACACCCTTCAAATCCTCGACTGCACGCAGATTTTTCAGAAAGTGATCGGGACCGAAGAGATGCTGAAACAGGTTCAGATTCATCAATTGCCCGCGCTTCGCCCGCCAGTCACCCTTCTCGAACGCCTGCTCCTCGTTGAGCGTGCCGGTCAACATCCCATAGGCGAGCGATCCATAGGCCATCACGCCAATCTTGTGCTCGCGGCAATACGGGAAAATCTCGGTCTCCATCCTCCGATCGAACATATTCCAGCAATACTGTACGACATCGACGCGGCGTGCGGACATGCAGGTTTTGATTTCATCGAGCTTAAAGTTCGAAAGTCCGACGGCCTTCACTTTGCCCTGCTTGACGAGGTCATCGAGCGCTCGCATCGGCTCTTCGAAGGGTATCGTCCGATCCGGCCAATGGATGAGATATACATCGACATAGTCGGTATTCAACGCCTTGAGGCTCTTCTCGATCGACTCCATCACACGAGCGCGCGAGCTGTCTCGATAGTTAGGCTTATCGGGATAGCCGACGCCGAACTTGGTCGTAATCACTGCTTCTTTGCGGCGCGAGCCGAGCGCTTTCGCGAGCGATTTTTCCGACGCCCCCATGCCATACGCCTCGGCGGTATCAAAGCTATTGAGTGCGATGTCGAGCGCCCGACCCACTGCTTTGACGAACTCGGTCTCCTCGATACTGCCGTAGCCACCGCCGATCTCCCAGCAGCCGAATCCAACCGCTGATATCTTGATGCCGGTGTCGCCGAATGCACGATATTCCATGTGTGATCCCTCGTTGTGTCAGCAGGTCGGGCAGGTGCCCGCGTCCCAAGCTGGCGCGTCGAATTTTCGCTTTTGTTTTTCAGACTCGCACCGATAACCGCCGAGTTGCAAACGCTATCGAAATCCTAAGCCGATGGCATCGGTAGCAAACGCAATTCCTGGAAGCGCCGGAAGCACTTGATGAGCAGGTCTTCGCTGTCGATACAGTCGTGGAAGCCGGCCTGCCGAGCCTTGATCGTGCTGACCAGTATAGGATTCGCTTGCTTCGCGCCGAATGCAAATGCGAAGTCGGCTAAGGCGAACGACTCGCCGACGAACTGATGCAGGTCAGCGGGCGCCACGAGATCGTATTTGTGCACGATCGAAGCCCATTCGGCCGCGTACTTCGGCATCTCCTGCGCGAGCGACAACGGCTTCGGCGGCCCCACCTTCATCCCGAGCGCATCGGCGACCGTGGGCCATACTTCAGGCCAGCGGAAAACGTCGCCATTAGTGATGTTGAAATGCTCGTTGCGGCAGGCGGGTGTCGTCGCCGCCCATTCCATCGAGCGCGCCAGCAGATCGACATCGACCAGTTCGAAAAGATAAGGCGGACCGCCCGGAAACGAAAGCGGCCGCCCGGCTTCCTTCCAGATTGCAGCATAGACGCCGATCGCCGGGATCACATTGAGGTTGCTGCCGATGGCTTCGCCCATCACGAGTTGCGGCCGCAGGATGGTCCACGACCAACCGCGTCCAGCCTGCATCTCGCGGATGTAATCCTCTTGCAGCCAATAGAAGTTCTCATGTGGATGGCGCGGCGCGCGCTCACGCGCGGGCGTTGCCATCGGACCGATGTGAGCGCCATAGGCTTTGGTGCCTTGCAACACGGTTACGTGCTTGAGATTTTTCGCGACTTTATGCAATGGCTCGAACAGGTTTCGAAGCATCGCGAGATTTATTTCCATCTGCTTGCGTTCGAGCCAGCCCTCGAGCAGATTCGGCTTCTCATTGACCGCCGCATAGACGAGATGGGTCACGTCCGACATCTGCGAGAAGGCCTCCTCGCATTGCCGCGCGTCTAGGAGATCCACCGAGATAAACGTCGCGCCGTCAACTGGCATAGGACTGCGTCGCGATACCGCCACGACCTCCCAGCCGTCGAGCCGCGCAAAGTGGCGCACGCCCGCGTAGCCGACCAATCCCGACGCTCCAGCGATCAATATTTTTCGCTTTGCCACTTTACCACCACCGTCACTTGAATAATCGAAGTGCGCCCAATAATACGTTTGAAGATATTCGATGAAAAGGAAATCACACTTCAAGCGCAATCTGTTTCACTTCCTCGAGGATTTGAACAACAACAACCGGCGTGAATGGTTCGAGGAGAATCGGGAGCGCTACGAACGCGACGTGCGCGAACCGGTGATCGCTTTCATCATGGATTTCGCTCCGCGGCTGAAGCAGATCAGTACGAAGTTTATCGCCGACCCGCGTCCGATTGGCGGCTCGATGTTCCGTATCTATCGCGATGTGCGCTTTTCCCCGGACAAGCGGCCGTACAAGACGCACGCCGCTGCGCGCTTTCCGCACCTGATGAGCCGAGACGTTCACGCGCCCGGTTTTTATCTTCATCTGGAACCGGGAAACGTATTCTTCGGTGCCGGTATCTGGCGTCCTGATGCGCCAACGTTAAGTCAGATCCGCGATTTTATCGTGGCGAATCCGCGGCCTTGGAAAAAGAGCATCGACGATGCCCGGTTTCGCAAACGATGGGAACTCAAGGGGGAAGCGCTCGTGCGCCCACCTAAGGGCTACGATCCCGCGCATCCACTGATTGAAGATCTCAAGCGTAAGGACTTCATCGCCATCACCAGCTGTAGCGAAGCCGATGCGCTGTCGCCTTCATTCATTGACCGCTTCACCGAAAGCTGCGATGCCGCGTCGCCCCTAATGAAGTTTCTCGCGAAGGCGCTGGCAATTCAGTTTTGATGGCGAGCGACTGCCGGCCCTCATAAGAACTGGCTGCCGCCGCATCAACCCCCTCTGCCAACGAAAATATTGGTCGAGCTTGCTAGCCCTTTTTCTGCGTTCCGCCCAACGCCGCTTCATCGCTTCCGATAGGCGCCTCCTACCGGCTGCCGTGAGGCGGCCGCGTTTCTTTCCGGGAGTCGCTGGCGAAGCAGCGCTCATTTTGGCGGCCCTATAGCGCGGTCCACTGCCCTCCAGGGCTTCAATGGCTCGACCAATCCGATCTCTTTCCGATTTCAAGTCTGCAACAATTTTCGCTACGTCCAAAACATTCTCCTCCACAATGAGTTAATAACGGCCCCGCCGATCTACCTCTCCGATCTTGGCAGATCAAGTAGGTGACTTCTATTCGACCTTAGTGGCTGACATTTCGCAAGTAAGTAAGAGGCTGAAGTTTGATGTTAAGTTGAGCGTCCGCCATCGCTTTAAACTTAGTCGTTCTTTTATCTTAGATATGTTATAACTCACTGGCGGATACAGCAGCCTGGAGTAATGCCACGCCGTTAGATCTTTACTCCCGATCGAACGAAGTATGCGATACAGGCACGAATTACTGATTCCGTGTCTGGAGTGTCTTGGCGCTGAACTACTTGACGCTGCGAAAACTGAAAGAGGCGATCTCGGGTGAGACCGCCTCTTCGCCTCGATCTGAATTTGTTAGTTGGTAGTTTTTTCCGTTGTGCTCTTATCGGTCGTTGTCGTGCTGCTCGTATCCGGTGCGGCTTTGTTCGTCGTGGTTGTACTGCTCGATTCGGTCGACTGTTGTGCGACATCGGCCTGCGGAGCCGGGGCGCCTTCCGTCCCTTGAGCACCGGTAGCTCCCGCCGCTCCGTTTGCCCCGGCAGCTCCGGGCGCACCGGCAGGACCCTGGGTAGTCGACGTCTCCTCGCGGACGGTTTCCTTGCACCCGATAGCGGCGGTACCCATCAGAAGCGCAACAGCCCCAATGGCCGTATAAGTGGCAACGTTTCTAAGATTCTTCTTCATGACTACAGGCTATCAGGATCGGTTGGTCGCGAAGCATATCCTTCGAACTATTAGGTTATCTGGATAACCAAAGTAGGCGAACCGACACGAAGTTTTCTGTCCACACCCAAGTCAGCCTACTCGCGCAGCCCCGCTTTCTGTTTGGAGCAGGAAGCTCTCGTTTAGCTCTGGCACCGTCGGACATCCAATTTGCGCCATCACCAGATCGACTTCTTCGCGCAATATATTGATCGCCTTCTGCACGCCTGGGACGCCACCTGCGACCGCGCCGTACAGCGTCGCACGCCCGACCATAACGAATCGCGCGCCGTGACAAAGCGCCATTACGATGTCGGCGCCGCGGCGCACGCCACCGTCAACCATCAAGGTAACTTTGTCACCAACCGCCGCGTTGATACCCGGCAGCACCTCCAGCGGCGACGGCGCCTGATCGAGTTGGCGCCCGCCGTGATTCGAAACGATGATCCCATCGACGCCGATCTGCGCCGCCCGAATCGCGTCCTCACGATACATGATTCCCTTGACCACCAGATGGCGCGGCCAGATGCGCCGAAACTCTTCCAGGTCGGTCCACGTAACGGAATTGGCGGGCGCCTGCATCGCGGCAAAAGCGTTGATCTGCTGGGTGGTAGAGTTAGCGCGGGCGTAGGGCTCCCAGTTGTCGAAGCGCGGCATCCCGTGGCGCAGGTAGCCAGCCAGCCATCCGGGATGTCGCACCGCGTCGAGAATCGTCGCCGCTGAGAGTCGCGGCGGAAGCGCGAAACCGTTGCGCAAGTTGCGCTCACGTTTGGTCGAAGCCGGAACATCGACTGTTAGCACGAGGGTACGAAAGCCCGCATCCCGAACCCGCCGGATGAGGTCGAGGGTGATTTCTATGATCGCGCGCGACATATAGTTGATACCACGAGTGACTCGGCGCGACCTTGGCCGCGGCTTCGATCGACGCGGTGCTCAGTCCTGCACATCATGAAGGGGATATTGGCCTGCGCCGCCGACTCCGCGAGCATCAGATCGGCGCCAGGCCGAAACAGCGCAGCTAGTCCCGTCGCCGAAATCCCGAACGGACTTGAATACCTGCGATCGCAAGCAAATCGACCCGTCTGATCACGCTTCGAAACGTCGACGAGATAATGCGGGACCAACCGCTCGCGATCGTAGGCCGCTTCGTTGCGCGCGATACCGAGCTCGTCCTCGACTCCGCCCTCGATAAAATCATAGATGATGCGCGGCAGCCGGCGCTTCGCCATTTTGCGCAAGTCGTCGATATTGATCGCATGATTTACGTTCACAGTCGTGTCTCCACTGGTCTTCTCGCGGTACTGCTTCGCGCAAGTTACGCTGGCCGAAGCGCTTTCCAGATGTTCCTCTTACACAAGAGACGGCGATTTGACGAGTAGCGCATGCTTTGCTTTTTAAGTCGTCCTGTACTTATTGTGGGGAAAATTTGGCGGGACTGATGAAGGAGACGCAAATGAAAGTTGGCATGACGCTCCAATTGACCAGTTTCGGCGATAAACCGGATCTCGAAACCTATCGGGACGAACTCTCGCTGATGGAGATGTCGGAGGCGCTCGGCTTCGATTCGGTATGGGCGCTGGATCATCATTTCACCGGCTACGTGATGTCCCCCGATCCGACGCAACTGTTGTCGTACGTTGCCGGCCGTACCAAGCGCGTGCAAGCTGGCACCGCGGTCATCGTGTTGCCATGGCATGACCCGGTTGAGATCGCGGAGAAGATCGCACTGCTCGATGTCGTCTCGGGCGGCCGGACGATCTTCGGCTTCGGGCGTGGCGCAGCGACGGTCGAATACAACGGCTTTCGCATCAACATGGAAGAAGCGCGCGATCGCTTCGTCGAAAGCGCGATCATCATCCGCAAGGGACTTACGCAGAAGAGCTTCTCGTTCGACGGCAAGTACTACAAGATTCCGGAAATCCAGATCCGTCCGCGGCCCATTTCCCATCCTGAGGATCGCTTCTACGCATCGAGCGTGAGCCCCGAATCAGCGGAGATCATGGCGAAGCTTGGGCTTGGGGTACTGATCATCGCGCAACGCAGTTGGGAGGATACGGCGGCGGATTACACGCGCTACCGTGAGACTGCTATTGCCAATAACATCACGCCGCGCCCGCCAATCGGATTGTTGAATATCCTGGTCTCCGAGGACGCTCGTGAGGCCGCCGAGTTGGGCAACACCCATCTCGAAGCGATGTGGGACTGGATCGATACCCACTACCACTTTTCCGACGGCCATTTGCGCGGCGTGAAGGGCTATGAGTTCTACGCCAGCTCGAGAAGACCTACAGCAAGTTGCAGGCCGATTCTGAAGCCAAGGCCAAAGCGATCGAATTCTTTTGCAGCCTGCACGCCGCCGGAACACCGCAACAGGTGCTCGAGAAGCTGCGTTACATCCATCAGACGGTCGCGCTCGAACATGTCATCGGCACTTTCGCCTTCGGTGGATTGCCGTATGCGAAGCTCGAGCGCAGCTACAAGCTCTTCGCCGAGAAGGTGCTGCCCATTCTGAAGAACGATCCGGCCTTCCAGTACCCGCACGATCGGCTCGGTTCATCGCACGCCGGAGCGAACAAGTAACAGCAAGCCACAGCAGCAAAAGAGTAATAAGTTCGGCTCGATGGAAACGTCGGGCCGAACTTATTCGCGGCGGCTCATCAGCGTCGCCTTCTTACTTCTCCTCATACCACTGGATCGCGCCGCGCAATCCGCGTTCCTTCTGCACCTGCCTAATCCCCCGTTACCCGGCCCAAAGTGAAAGATCGCATCGGAATTCCGCGCCGGCCTGAACCGACACCCGAAACCCACGTAGATCCATCGCACGGTTGATTGCGAGTTTCTCGAGTCGCAGCTTTTGCGCCGGGACTTTCGCCACCCGGCGCGCGTAATCGTATGTCTCCTTTTCGAGAGTGTCGTCCGGAAACGCGCGCGTCGCGAAACCCATCGCCTCTGCTTCCTTGCCGCTAATCTTACTGCCCGGCAGGAAGGCCAGGTATTTCGTCCGATGTGGTCCGACCATCCAGTTCCAAAACGCACTGACATAACCCGCGCCGGCCGGTATCGAGGGAAACCCGATCCGCGTGTTCTCAGCCACGAAGATCATATCGGTGCTGATACACAGTTGCGTCGCGCCCGCCAGGCAATAGCCATGCACCATCGAGATGACCGGCTTCGGCAAATCGCGCAGGCGCAGCCAATGTTCGATATAGCGTTGCAAGAATCTTTGATCGTCGTCGATCGTAAACGGCTTCGAAGCACCTTCGCCCCAACCGCCGGTCAAGTCGTAGCCGGTGGAGAAGGCGCGCCCGGTGCCACGAATGACCAGCACCTTCACCTCGACGTCTTTCGCTACCTCATCGATCGCTTCGCCGAACTCTGCGATCAGCGCGGGCGTCATCGCGTTGAGCTTCTCCGGACGATTCAAGGTAAGCGTGCCGATCCGTTCGCGCTTATCCAGTGTAATATTCGTGAATGCCATGTACCCTCCAACTTGTCCGCGTGAATCTCAATTACGATCGAGCTCATGCAAAACTAGCGACTGAATCTCCTCACAGGTTCTTTTCCATACGATTGTTTCAGAACAGTGCGACCGGATTTGCCGGTGATGCCGTGCCGCGTTCAAGCACCAGCGGCAACAGGCTGAACATGAAGGCGTAGCGGCCTTCGCGCGCGCATTTCTCGGCGAGCAAGTCGAGCTCGGCGTTGTCGATCAGATGCACACCCATCATCACCAAAGCGCCGGTATGAATCGGCATCTTCAGCGGCGGATTGTAAGGCGTCGGCAGCATGTCGCTTACCGCATCGGATCCGAGCACTGCAATCTTGCGCTCATGCAACCACTTCAGACATGACGCATGCAGCCCAGGCATCGAAGTCAAAGTTGCCTGGGCGCCTTTGCTGCGGCGCAATTTGAAGCGCCCCGTGCGCAAGAGCATCACGTCGCCTTCGCCGACATGTATACGATGGTCCCGCTCGGCGGCCTCGAGGTCTTCAGGATAAATTGGCTCGCCGGGTTCGACCCATTCGGTCTTGCGAATCTTCGGGATGTCGATGAGGACCCCGCGGCCGATCACGCCGTCGCGGGCGACGTCGATTGCACACTTATGCGCGCCCTGGAAATCCACTTCGGTGTAATCGAAATCGTTGTACATCTTGCCGCGATAGAAATGATGGCACAGCGCATCGAGGTGGGTAGTCGCAAGCCCGTGCGGTTCGATCGCGAAATAGTCGGCGCAGCCCCACGAGCCGAGCGGATGTCCGACCTGTCCCGAGCGAATCATCAGATGTGTGACCGGCGTGGGATTATCGCGCGCGGCGCGCGTCGCCAGCGGCAGCGACAACGAGACGGATTCGCCACTTTGCACCAGTCGTGCGGCCGCGGCGCGCTTTTCATTCGTGATGTAGTTGAGCGCTCCGCGTTGATCCTGTTTACCCCAACGTCCCCAGTTGCTGACGCTCTCGAGCAGTTTGGCGATCTGACTGGTAGTGTACGTCACGCGCATCGTGCTTCACCTCAGCTTGGGGTTGAATGTCGCGCGCCCTTTCATTAGCCCAAAACATCGCGTTATGACAGTCACACACGATTATCATAAGTCCGTGCCAACGAACGCTTTGGCCGTTCGATGGGACGCCTCCCACATCGTCGAAAATCCGGCGTAGCAACCGGAGTCCTCGCCGCTAACCTTCGAATCGCTCGATGTGCTACGAAAACTTTGACCAACACCATTCTGTCGTTATGAGAGGACATCATCATGGCTCGATGCGGTTTTTCGCTCTCTTCCATGTCCGGCATTCCCCATCCCGAGTTCCTGCAACTGGCGCGCGAAGCTCGAAGACGCCGGCTTCAGCGGTGTCTTCATCCCCGAGGCCACAACGACGCCCTGATGTGCTCCTACGCCGTCGCCAGCGTCACCAAGCGCGTCACGATCGCCACCTGGATCGTCAATATCTATCTGCGCGAACCGACGCCTTGCGCCGCCGCCGCCGAGATGGTGCAGGACGCAGCCGACGGTCGCTTCATCCTAGGCTTGGGCGTGAGCCATCGCCCGGCCCTGGAGGCGCGCGGGATCGACATGGGCAACGCGCGCGACCGTTTGCGCCGCGATACGAAGATTATCCGCGCGACGTTTAACGGCGAGACTTCGATGTTCGGAATGAAGTTCCGCCAGCCGAAGAAGCCCATCCCGATATACTACGCGGCGCTGGCGTTGGAGACTTCGCGGCTCGGCGGTGAACTCGCGGACGGCCTGATGCTCTACCTCTGTACGCCCGAGCGGATGCGCAAATCGATCGACGCCGCGCACGAGACCGCGAGGGAACACGGTCGCATGCCCTCGATATCGTCGCGACTGTAGGCCTGCCGGTCTTCCTGCACGACGATCTCAAAGTCGCGTACGGAGCGGCTCAGCGCGGACTCGCCTTTTACGGCGCCCTCCCCTTCTACAATCGATTGATTGCGCGCAGCGGCTTCGAGTCCGCGGCGAACTCGATCATGGCTGCGGCAAAGGTCGGCGACGCCAATGCGATGGCGGCGGCTGTCACTGAGCCCATGATCGATTCGTTGGCGCTGGTAGGCCCAGAAGCGCGATGCTTCGAGCGTCTCGAACAGTATCGCAAGCACGGCGCGCAACTACCGATCCTGGTGCCTAACGCAGTCAACGAAGACTATTCGACTTCCGTCCGCCGGATTGCGAAGTCGTTCGCCAAACTCAATTGATGGGACTCAATCGATACCTGGAGGAACCGTGGAAACTGATGGCGCTGTTGCCTTACCTGGACGACCAAGATGCCTCACCCGAAGTGCTCAAGATTTTAAAGGCGCGATCGCAGGTGCTGAACGTCCAGCGAATGACGGCGAATGCACAGGGAATATTTCCGATTCGCAGCAAACTGAGTAATGCGCTCTTTACTCAGATCAAGCTCGAGGCTCGCCTGAGGGAAATAGCGATACTGCGCACTGCCAAGGATTGCCATTCGGTTTACGAATGGACTCAGCATGTCCCCGCGGCGAAACATGTCGGCGTCACGGACGAGCAAATCGCAGCAATCGAGAAGTGGACTGAGGCGAGTTGCTTCAGCGAAGTCGAGCGGCTGGTGTTGCAATTGACGGACGAGGTCAACATCAACGTCAAAGGCAAACGCGAAACCGTCGAGGCGTTGAAGAAGCACTTGAGTCCCGGCGAAATAATCGAATTGCTCATAATAATTGGGCATTGGCGTCAAACCGCAAGTATCCTCGAAACGATCGAAGTCGACCTCGAAGACTTCGCGGGAAAGCTGAACATACTCGAAGGAATCTCGCGGCAATCGAAGTAGCCACTCGATTCGAGAGCACACTGACTATTCGAATGGAGGTCGATAGGCATTTCTGACTACCCGCGAGCTTACAGTCCTTTGAGGGCGGTCGTCGCCTTATCCAGACGATCGCAATAAGTGTCGAGAGCGTCCGCGGTCAGTTTCGCGTAGCGGTCGGCGTCGGCCCATCGCTGCTCCTCGATCGCCTCGCGAACTCCGGGCAGCGTCTTCGCGCCGTAGCCGGTGTAGCGGCCGGGCGCGTAGATGAGATTCTTGTACCAGGCGCGGCCGGGCAGGCCGATGTCGGGCGCAAGCGTCTGATCGATGTCCAGCATCAGCATTTGCACGTGAGCCAGCCGCGCACCGGACAGACCGTCGGCTTGTTCCGCGAGCGCATCGTCGTAAGCCTTGGCGCTGCTTTTCAGTCGATCAACGGCGTCCTCAAGCGCGGCGAACTCGATATGCGGGACGGGCTGCAACGGTGTAGGCAGGCCACTCGTTTTCGTGGGATCGGCGGCGAGCTGGAACGCGTGGTCGCGCAGGAGCGGCTTGCGTCTCGGACTCCTCGCGCTTGTCATCGACCAGCTTCTTGACTTCGTCGAGGTAGCTTGAGACGGCATCGGCGAAGTCGCTCTCGCGCTGAACGGGAAGACTCGAATCGGCCACCCGCAGCACGATTCGGCCGGCGGTTTGGCGAGCAACGCGTCGTAGACGAAGCCCGGATCGACGAAGCGGCTATGGTGCTCGAAGGTATCGTAGCGCGAATGATAAACGCCGCGCGTCTGCCCTCCTCGCTGAAGCCCACGTCGAGTACCGGCACGCCAAGATGCTGCAGGAAGCTCGAAAAGTCCGATCCGGAGCCGAGCGCCTCGATGGGGAAATCCTTGCCCGGGTCGGCGACGATCTTGGCCTCGGCCTTGACGCGTTCCTTGGCGTCGGGCGCGAGCGCGTCCACGCGGATTTTCGCGCGCAGCCGTTGACCGATGGAGACGCCGGTTTCGGGATCGACGACGTCGGCAGCGACCTGGTTCACCAGATGCTGGAAGTCGTGGCTGCCACCGACACTCAGGAAGCCCCGCTCGTTGGTGTCAGAGTTGATATAAAGAAGAGCGGCCTTCTTCAGTTCGCTCGCGTGCGTCTCGGCCCACTCCGTCGAGCCGACGAGCATCGGCTCTTCGGCGTCCCAGCTCGTATAGACGATGGTGCGCCAGGGGCCGCCAACCCTGCTTGACCATCGCGCCGATCGTCTTGGCTTCGGCGAGGAGCGCAACCTGCCCGGACAAGGGATCGCTGGCGCCGAACACCCAGCCGTCATGATGGTTGCCACGCACCACCCATTGGTCGGGATAGGTCGAACCTTTCATCATCGCGATGACGTCGTAGATCGGTTTCTGGCTCCAATCGGACTTGACTGCGAGATGAGTCTGCACCGTGCTCGGACCCACGTGGTAGGTAATCGGCAGCGCGCCGCGCCAGCCGGGTGGAACCGCTCTTCCGCCCAAGGTCTGCAGGAACACCTGCGCGTCGGCATAGGAGATCGGCAGCACAGGAATCTTAAGGATCGAGGTAGCCTCGGCGAGGTGAGCCGCTTAGCGTTGTCGGTGCGCCGACGCCGGGCGTCAGCGGATCGCCAGGAAATAACTGCATGTCCGCCACGGAGCCTCGTTGGAAGCCATAGGCGGGCGCATCGGGCCGGCCGGATAGGTCTCATCGATGGAGTAGCCGTCATCGGCGGGGTCGGAGTAGATGATGCAGCCGACCGCGCCATGGTCCTGGGCGAGTTTCGGTTTCAAGCCGCGCCATCCGGAACCGTAGCGCACGATAACGATGCGGCCCTTGACGCTGACGCCCAACCGCTCGAGCGTGTCATAGTCGTCCTGCATGCCGTAGTTGACGTAAACCAGCGGAGCCGTGACGTCGCCGTCGCCCTGGTATTCGACGTAGGCAGGGAGCGCAGGCTGGGTCGCAATCGCACTGGAATCGCCCGGAATTGGCGGTTCCTGCAGGGTTGCTTTGAAGGGTTTGGGGCCTCTCAACTCGAGCGTTTCGGTGATCGGCGTCGGATAAAGTACTTGAAAAGTCTCGATATTTGCGTCCCAGCCCCATTCCTTGAACCAAGCGAGAATCTGTTCGGAATTGGCTTTGTTATGTACCGAGCCAATTTGGTTCGGTTCAGCAGCCAGCACCTTCATCCAGCTGCGGAGGTTGCTGGGTTGGATGAGGCTGTCGAAATTATGTTCGACGACCGATTCATCGGAGGCCGGCGGGTCAGGAAAGCCGCAAAGGAAATGCTCGTGCAAAGCCGGAACACGATGGCGAACAAAATGGTGCCGCGGACTAAGATCGGGAAGCGGATCCAAAGCGCGGCAGGGTTCGAATTGATGAGCTTCACCTTAACTCCTTATCTCTAGTCGAAGCAGGCTTAGCCTAAACAGGGGGAAATGTTTCACGCCATGGGGCGCTCTATGCGAAGCATGGTCATCGCGCCGGCCGTTGGGCCTGGTGATCCACCTGCCGAGTGAAATCGGCGCCGCTGTCGCGAATGGCGAATCCCCGGTGGTGCAGACGGGGCAATGTAAAATCGGTGCGAGCGCAAAATCAAAGCGATTGCCTGTGGCGGTTGGCAATAGAGCTGGAACCGGGCGTTGACGGGCGAGGATTGCGGAACCAATGGGGCGTGTCGCCATGGGATCGCACGCGCCGGATTGCGGTGAGCGATCTTCATACGGTCGAGAAACATCCGGAGGTCGTGATTATCGGCGCCGGACTGACCGGACTCTCGACGGCCTATCATTTGGCGAAGCTGGGCGTACCCGAGTGTGGTGCTCGAACGCGGTCTGGTCGCCGACGGCGCAGCGGTCGAACCGGGGGCTTAGTGCTGGAGGGCACCGCCGCGGCTCTTGCCGCAGGTCGATCGTGTATCGTCGGACTCCGCAAACTGGTGGAGGCGGAACAAATCGATTGTGGCTTACATCTGCCGGGATGCTGGGAGATCCAACATCGCCGCGACGATTCAGGTGCGATGCTGCCGTGGACCGATGCCGGCGCGCGCGTCGCGATCGCCGAGCTGCTGAGTGGTGGGACGGTCGAGCCGGCGCGGCTTAGTCTTGGGCTGGCTCCGCCGTGGCAGCCGGCGCAGTGATCTGCGAGCATGCGCGGGTCACGAAGATCATTGCGGCTCGCGAACCCATGGTGGAAATCGATCACGAGCGGCTTTATCCGCGATGGGTGGTCGTGGCCTGCACGCGTGGATTGACGCGTCGTTGGATAACGCGCCAGCGATCACCAGTTGTCTCACGTTCGCCTGCGCAACTGAACCACTGCGGAAAGCGCGATAGAAGAATTGGGACTCGCCGAGCGAATTCCATTTTACACGCGCGACCGACCCTACTTGTGGGGACGCACGGACCGACGATTCGAAGAATGTCGATTTTCCGCAGCGGCCTGGCGTTCGGGTCTCGACGGAACTGGAAAGAACCGGGTACTCGATTTCGCGCGATTTCAAGCGCGAGATTCCTTCGACCACACGCGCATACGCAATCTGGCGCTCGCCGGGATTCAGTTCTCGAATGCGTGGGCGGGTCCGATCGCCTTTACCGAAGCACGGTGCCGCTATTGGGCGCGGCCCCAGCGGTAGCGAGCGGATTCCTGGTGGCCGGTGCCTATGCGGGACATGGGGTCGCATCGGGTGTCCGCGCCGGCGAACTCCTGACGAATGCGATTGTCCGCAACGAACCGCTTCCCGAATGGCAAGCTGAAGCGCTGAACTGGCGCAGCAACTCTGCCTGACTGAACGATAATCGACAGGTCAAGTCTACTCGGCGGAATCTCGGCTAACCCACTGGCACACCTAACTCGGTGCATCGTCGGGCTGCACGAACCCATCGGGGCCGACATAAGACGCTGCTCGATTTAATCTGCAAGAAAGTGGCTGTCACGTTCTAAGGGCGGGGTAGTCGACAAGCTTGTCCTGTGGTGTGTGTTGATAACGGCGCCCGCGGCCTTGGCCGAACCGCTGCGACCGCGTGCCGGAACCTGTTGCGGCCGTGGACCGATTGGGTGTTGCGCGGCCACGAGGACCAGCTATGCCCGATGGTCCAGAACCCGGCCAATGAGCATCGCTGCCTGTGGCCCGCGCGCCGACACTAAGCGTTGACGAAACTTTGTGCGGCTTCCGCGCAGTATTTCCGCGTTTATCTCGTGACACTTACGCCCGGCGACCCGACGCGCTGGCCGCTCGACGTGCGGGTCGATGGAAAGCCCGCGGCGGCCCACAACGAACGGCCGCGGTCTATTTGAAGGCTGGCAGTCATACGGTCGAAGGCTCGTTCGCGCTGGATCACATGCCGCAAATACTGCCGGTGCCGGCGGAAGACGTCTTGTCTCCGCGACGGTTGACGGTAAGGCGGTCGATTTCGGATAGCGAGCGGCCAACTATGGTTGCGCAGCGCCGCCGTCCAGGCAGCGCCGGAGGGACTCGAGGCCGATCGAAGTCGAGCGGCGCGTAGTCGACGAGATGACCGCTGCTGCTGGTCACGCGAATCGAGCTCAACGTCTCGGGCAAGCTATCGCGAGGTAACACTGGGAAAGGCGCCGCCCGATGGCTTCGTGCCGATGGCGCTGGAAAACCAAGTCGCTGCCCGCGCGGGTCGAGCTGGATGACATCTGCGCGTACAGCTAAGGCCGGGAACATGGACGCTGGAACTGACGGCGCGTCATCAGGGACCGACGGGAATGCTCGCGATGCCGGCGACCGACGGCGCTGGGCGAGGGCGTTCGAGGCGGATCCTAGCTAATTACGGCTGGTCTCTGTTGAAGGGGTCACTATTCCGAATTAGAGCGCGGCTGCCGCCGAAATTGCGCCAATTTCCGCCATTTTTCCTGATGCAACCCGGCAAAACGATGCGGCTGGATGAGAAAGCGGCGCGGAAAACGCCGATCCGGCACCAGATTCAGTCGAACCTCGGATGCAAGCTGTGGCTTGATTTCGGCGGCAAGGGTTATACGGTCGAGGACGGGATGAACCGGAAAGATGAGCAAAAGCTGGCGACTCGAGACGACCCGCCGCAGCGTCTCGGACGTGTCGCGATTCCGGATATAGACCAGGTCATCACGCACGACCTGGTGGCCGGCGTCGAGATTCGGCAGGCGCAACTCCGCATGGAGGCCGACAGCCGGATCGACGGCACAATCGGGCGGTTGCCGGTGGTCGGTCGAGACCATGACTTCCAGCTCGGTCTCGGCGCTGCTGAACCTGCCGCCGGGTTGGCGGTTGTGGCGTGCGGTCGGGAGTGGACGATGTCTCGAAGAGTTGGATTACCGATTGGACACTGCTCGAACTGTTCCTGGTACTCATCACAGGACCGATCATTTACCGGATGCGGCTCGTGGGCGTGGCGGCGCTAGCGACGCTGGCGTTGATCTACACGAGACCGGGGCACCGCGCGGAGTGGGCTCGCGCTGCTGGTGGGCGAAGATCTCGATTTGGTCTTGCCCCGGGGCCGCGGCACCTGGGTAATCCATGCGTATCTTCGGCTGGTGGTAGCCGCGCACAGTGGTGGTGGTTGCGATCCCGTTCATGGTCGATCAACTCTTAGGACGGCGATTTACCCGGATTTCTTGGAAATTCAGCGGACGTTGACCTTTCCGTTGTGTGGATTGCTGGTTCCGGTGACAGAGAGTTCAGTGGTCAGCAACGAAACCGTGCTCCTTCGATCAGGATGCTCAGCGCCGTACTCCGAGACCGGCTGCAGGCGCGGACACGGGATGTCGCGACATGGGCGCGGCGGGCGGGGCAGGCTTCGTCGTCGAGAATGCGATTGGTGCCCCGATCCTCGCGCTCGGCAACGTCAGGCGGGGCGGTCGCGGATCGAAGTACAGCTACGCCGCGGTGGACCCCAATGCATCATCATGACGGGCTGGGGCCGCGTCTCGATGACGGTGCAATGCGGTGAGCCTCAGCTGGCGCGGTCCGGTCCAGCGCGGCCAGCAGATTCGTCTGTGCGTACCGTTGCCCTTCGTCAATCTACTGCTTGGCTTTCTGCGGGGTAGGTCGATCGCACTGCTCGCGTATTGCGTGTCGATCTCGATGCGCTGATGGGCTGTCCGACGCTCTCGCGCCTGGTGTCGCGGCGGCGTTGCTCGCGTTGATAACTTCGCGCTGCTGTTCGCCTTGCCGTACCGCCGATTCCACCGTCGCAGCGCCGGCTGCTCGAAAATCTGCATGTTCGCCACCTGCGCCGAGATCTCGCGGATGCGATTGGAAGTGCAGCCTGGCACGCTGGCCTCACGGATTCAAATTGACGCCGCCGCTGATGTTGCGATTCCACTACCGGGGAGCGCCACCGGTTTCAACCCAGGTGATGTCTTCAAGAAGCGCGACGGCGATTGCGCGCACGCCTGACGGACTCCTCTGGCCGCCGGCGCCGGCGGGCAAACATGAGGCGTCGCTCGAAGGCGCCCTGCCTGATGCCGATGCGGTCGAGCTTTCACGCCCATCGCCTCGAGGCGACGGCGGTGGGCTGGACGTCGAGGGGATCCGCGAAGACGGCATCGCCTGATGGGCCGACGCGGAAAGCCCCTGCGGCAAAAGAGTAAAACGCGTCGCAGCCGGGTCAACTGCCGCTGTTCGAACCGCGCGCTTCATCTCGGGCTGGAATGGGTAGTAGAGACCACGGTCCAGCGGCGGCCACGGTGAGCTGCTGCGATCACGCTTATGGGTCCTGCTGGCGGGCGAATCGGTGACGACGGCCGACACCGCCGAAAATGGCAATGCGCTAGTGAGGGTCGAATGGCGATTGACGCTCAAAATGGGACTTTCGATCGAATTGAAGGTGTTGTGCCGTGGACCGAGTGGCAGCTCGACCCCGGGCCAATGTGGCACGTCGAGCCGCAAGCTTCCTGAGGTCTATCAGGCTGCGGAACAATCCCCAGGCAGGCGCGCCAATGGCAACCGTGGCGAAGCGAGGTTGTCACGCTGGCGGTCACGAGGCCGGAAGGAATCAGCGGACCGATGCTCACGATTGATTGGAGCGGCTCGAAATGAGTTTCCCGCCGATACGACGGTGACGCTGGAAGTTCGAGCAGCTCGGCGGGAGAAGAAGCTTGTTTGCCGCAATCCACGCTCTCTATTAAAATGGCGCCACGCAACCGATTCGCAGGAGGGGGGACCGTCACTGTCCCGATTGTGCCGGGACGCCAGACTCATAGCGATTGCATGGCGGAGCGGCACGGAATCGGCATGCGGATGCGGACGCCGAACTTCGAGTTCGGAAGCGTCAACGCGGAGACGCATCATCAATATGCCGGTCGATTTCGCTGGACGTTGTCTTCGTCGCGCCGGCGCTGCTGGGCCCCGCGGTGGTCTTCTGGGGACTGCTGCTGGTGTTCGCGCTATTTCGGATTCGCGCTCGGCCGGTCGAATGCGACGCCGTTGCATACCGGCCATTGGTTCCTGTCGAACCTTGGGCTGACGCAAGTGCCGATTCTGGTCGGCGGCGCTGGTCGCAGGTTGGTTGCTCCGGAGAGAACTGCGACCAGCGCCGCCGACCAGATCGGCACTTGCGTCAGCCCAAGGCTCAACAGGAACCAATGGCCGGTATGCAACGGCGTCGCATTCGACCGGCCGAGCGCGAATGCGATCAGCGCGAACACCAGCAGCAGTCCCCAGAAGAGCACCGCGGGGCCCAGCAGCGCCGGCGCGACGAACAACGTCCAGCGATCGACCGGCATATTGATGATCGTCTCCGCGTTGACGCTTGGTGCACCCAACTCGAATTTCGGCGTCACCATCCGCATGCCGATTCCGTGCGGCTCCCGCCATGCGATCGCTATCGTCTGGCGTCCCGGCACAATCGGGACGGTGACGGTCTGCCCCTCCTGCCGGATCGGTTGCGTGGCGCCGTTGATCGAGAGCGATTGCAATTCGGCATGCGGCGGAAGGACGAAACTCTTCTGCCCGCCGCGACTGCTGCGAACTTCCAGCGTCACCGTCGTATCGGCGGCGCGCAGGCCGGGACTCATTTCGAGCCGGCTCGAATCGATCGTGAGCGTCGGTCCGCTGATTCCTTCCGGCCTCGTGACCGCCAGCGTGACAACCTCGCTTGGCCACGGTTGCCATTGGCGCACCCTGCCTGGGGATTGTTCCGCAGCCTGATAGACCTCAGGGATGCCGTGCGGCTCGACGTGCCACATTGGCCCGGGGTCGAGCTGCCACACTTCGGTCCACGGCACCGCATCCGACGCCTTCAATTCGATCGAAGGTCCGATTTTGAGCGTCGATCGCCATTGGACCGACGGCGTTCCCGGCGGCAAACTCACTAGCGCATTGCCATTTTCGGTGCGGATGTCAGGCGTCGTCACCGATTCGCCCGCCAGCAGCGGAACCTGCAGCGTGATCGCGGTATCGCTCGCCGTCAGCCGCTGGACCGTGGTCTCTACTACCCATTCCAGCCCGAGATGAAGCGCGCGGGTCACGCGCACGAACGGCGGCAGTTGACCCGGCTGCAACGCGTTACTCTTTTGCCCCGCAGGGGCTTGCCGCATCAGCCGGATATTGTCTTCGGCGATGCCGTCTTCGCGGATCCCCTCGACCGTCCAGCCCACCGCCGTCGCCTCGAGGCGATGGGGTTTGAGCGGCAGTGAAAGCTCGACCGCATCGGCGTCGGGCAGGGCGCCTTCGAGCAACGCCTCATGTTTGCCCGCCGGCACCAGCAGCCAGAGGAGTCCGTCAGGCGTGCGCGCAATCGCCGTCGCGCTCTTGCCGTCGAGCGTCACCTGTGCCGGGTTGAAACCGGTGGCGCTCCCCGGTAGTGGAATCGCAACATCAGCGGCGGCGTCAATTTCGATCCGTGCGGCCAGCGTGCCAGGCTGCACTTCCAATCGCATCCGCGAGATCTCGGCGCAGGTCGGCGAACAGTCCAGATTTTCGAGCAGCCGGCGCTGCAATTCGTTGAGCAAGGCGTCGGACGGATAATCGGCGTGCGCGGGCGGGGCGAACAGCGGCGCGAAGATTATCAACGCGAGCAACGCCGCCGCGACACCAGGCGCGGAGAGCGTCGGACGGCCCATCGCACGCATCGAGATCAACACGCGATACGCGAGCAGTGCGATCAAGCCTACCCGCAGAGAGCCAAGCAGTAGATTGACGAAGGGCGACAGTAGCCACAGACGAATCTGCTGGCCGCGCTGGACCGGACCGCGCCAGCTGAGGCTCACCGTGCGCCATTGCCATCGCGGCAGGCCCGGCCCGGTCGTGATGATCGCGTTGGGGTCCACCGCGGCGTAGCTGTACTTCGATACCGCGACCGCCCCGCCTAACGTTGCCGACGCGCGGATCGGGGCACCGATCGCATTCTCGACGACGAAGCCTGCCCCGCCCGCCGCGCCCATGTCGCGACGTCCCATCTGCCGCGCCTGCAATTGTTCGGGCACCGGTGCCGATACCGGCGCTGACGCTGCCTCATCGAACGCCTTGGGCGGCTCGTTGCTGACCACTGAACTCTCTGTCACCGGAACCGGCGATCCCACACTCAACGGAAAGGTCAACGTCCGCTGAATTTCCAGATCCGGGTAAATCGCCGTCCTGATTTGATCGACCATGAACGGGATCGCAATCACCACCAGTGCCGCGGCTACCACCAGCCGATACGCATGGATTACCCAGGTGCCGCGGCCCTTGGGCAAGACCCGATCGAGCGCTTCGCCCAACAGCAGTGCGAGCCAGATTCCGCGCGGTGCTCCGGTCTCGGGATAGATCAACGCGAGTGTCAGCAGCGCCGCCACGCCCCACGTGGGGCCCCACATCCGGTAAATGATCAGCGCTGTGATGAGTACCAGGAACAGTTCGAGCAGTGTCCAATCGGTGATCCAACTGGTGGAAACGTCGTCCACTCCCGACGCACGCCACAACCGCCAACCCGGCGGCAGGTTCAGCAGCGCCGAGACCGACTGGAAGTCATGGTCCCAACCGACCGCCGGCAACCGCCCGATTGTGCCGTCGATCCGGCTGTCGGCCTCCATGCGGAGTTGCGCCTGCCGAATCTCGACGCCGGCCATCGCCGGATTGCTGCCGTGCGTGATGACCTGGTCTATATTCCCGATCGCGACACGTCCGAGACGCTGCGGCGGGGTCATCTCGAGTCGCCAGCTTTTGCTCATCTTTCCGGAGATCCCGTCCTGGACCGTATAACCCTTGCCGCCGAAATCGAGCCACAGCTTGCGCTCGAGGTTCAACTGATCTGGTGCCGGATCGGCGTTACCGCGCCGCTTCTCATCCAGCCGCATCGTTTTGCCGGGTTGCATCAGGAAGGTCGGAAATTGGCGCCATTCCGGCGGCAGCCGCGTCTGATTCGGATCGATCGCGCTGACCCCTTCGACGGAGACCAGCCGTAGTTCGTTATGCGCCTCGAACGCCCATACTTCTTGTGCCGCCCAGGGCGCGTCGGTCGCCGGCATCGCGAGCGCGTTCGTCGGTCCCTGATGACGCGCCGTCAGTTCCAGCGTCCATGTTCCCGGCCTGAGCTGTACGCGCAGATATCCATCCGGCTCGACCCGCGCGGGCAGCGGACTATCCAGCGCCATCGGCACGAAGCCATCGGGCAGCGCCTTTCCCAGTGTTACCTCGCGATCCTTGCCCGAGACGTTGAGCTCGATTCGCGTGACCAGCAGCAGCGGTATCTCGTCGACTACGCGCCGCTCGACTTCGACCTCGAGTCCCTCCGGCGCTGCCTGGACGGCGGCGCTGCGCAACCATAGTTGGCCGCTCGGCTCGCGATGCGGAAAATCGACCGCCTTACCGTCAACCGTCAGCGAGACGAGACCGGTCTCCGCCGGCACCGGCAGTATTTGCGGCATGTGATCCCACGCGAACGAGCCTTCGACCGTATGACTGCCAGCCTTCAAATAGACCGCGGGCATTTCGTTGTGGGCCACAGCCGCCGCGGGCTTTCCATCGACCCGCACGTCGAGCGGCCAGCGCGTCGGGTCGCCGGGCAACATCACGTAGGTGTCACGATAAACGCGGAAATCCTGCGCGAACCGCGCCGAGGTTTCGTCAACGCTTAGTGTCAGGCGCGCGGGCCACAGGCAGCGATGCTCATTGGCGGGGTTCTGGACCATCGGGCATAGCTGGTCCTCGTGGCCGCGCAACACCCAATCGGTCCATGGCCGCAACGGCTCCGGCACGCGGTCGCGGGTCAGCGGTTCGGCCAAGGCCACGGGCGCCGTTATCAACACACACCACAAGACAAGCAATGCGCTTAGCTTCATATCGTCCTACCCCGCCCTTAGAACGTGACAGCCAGACTTTCTTGCAGATTAAATCGAGCAGCGCTATCTGGCCCCGATGACGGTTCCGGGCAGCCCGACGATGCACCTAGTTAGGTATGCCATGTCGGTCAGCGATTCCGCCGAGTAGATTTGACCTGTCGATTATCGTTCAGTCAGGCAGAGTTGCTGCGCCAGTTCAGCGCTTCAGCTTGCCCCATTCGGGAAGCGCTTCGTTGCGGACGATCGCATTCGTCAGCAGTTCGCCGGCGCGGACACCCAATGCGACCCCATGTCCGGCATAGGCGCCGGCTACCAGGATCCGGTCGCTACCCGGGGCCGCGCCCAATAGCGGCACCGCATCTTCGGTAAAGGCGATCGGACCCGCCCACGCATTCGAGAACTCGATCCCGGCGAGCGCCGGATTAAGCTTGCGTATGCGCATCTGCATTCGAGCGATCTCGCGCTTGAAATCGCGCGATCGAGTACCGGTCCCTTCCAGTTCCGTCGATTTACCGAACACCAGGCCGCTGCCGAAAATGATTCTTCGATCGTCGGTCGTGCGTCCCCACAAGTAGGGTCGGTCGCGCGTGTAGAATGGAATTCGCTCGGCGAGTCCCAATTCTTCTATCGCGCTTTCCGTCAGTGGTTCAGTCGCGCAGGCGAACGTGAGACAACTGGTGATCGCTGGCGCGTCATCCAACAACGCGTCAATCCACGCGTTGCAGGCCACGACCACCCATCGCGGATAAAGCCGCTCGTGATCGATTTCCACCATGGGTTCGCGAGCCGCAAGGATCTTCGTGACCCGCGCATGCTCGCAGATCACTGCGCCGGCTGCCACGGCCGCTTGAGCCAGCCCAAGACTAAGCCGCGCCGGCTCGACCGTCCCACCACTCAGCAGCTCGGCAATCGCGACGCGCGCGCCGGCATCGGTCCACGGCAGCATCGCACCTGAATCGTCGCGGCGATGTTCGATCTCCCAGCATCCCGGCAGATGTAAGCCACAATCGATTTGTTCCGCCTCCACCAGTTTGCGGAGTCCGGCGATACACGAATCGACCTGCGGCAAGATGCCCGCGGCGGTGCCCTCCAGCACTAACCCCCCGGTTCGACCGCTCGCGCCGTCGGCGACCAGACCGCGTTCGAGCACCACACTCGGTACGCCCAGCTTCGCCAAATGATAGGCCGTCGAGAGTCCGGTCAGTCCGGCGCCGATAATCACGACCTCCGGATGTTTCTCGACCGTATGAAGATCGCTCACCGCAATCCGGCGCGTGCGATCCCATGGCGACACGCCCCATTGGTTCCGCAATCCTCGCCCTTCAACGCCCATTCTTCAGCTCTATTGCCAACCGAAACCACAGGCAATCGCTTTGATTTTGCGCTCGCACCGATTTTACATTGCCCCGGCTGGCACCGCCCGGGATTCGCCATTCGCGACAGCGGCGCCGATTTCACTCGTCAGGTCGATCACCAGGCCCAACGGCCGGCGCGATGAGCATGCTTCGGATTAGAGCGCCCGATGGCGTGAAACATTTCCCCCTGTTTAGGCTAACCTGCTTCGACTAGAGATAAGGAGTTAAGGTGAAGCTCATCAATTCGAACCCTGCCGCGCTTTCGATCCGCTTCCCGATCTTAGTCCGCGGCACCATTTTGTTCGCCATCGTGTTCCGGCTTTGCACGAGCATTTCCTTTGCGGCTTCTGACCCGCCGGCCTTCGATGAATCGGTCGTCGAACATAATTTCGACAGCCTCATCCAACCCAGCAACCTCCGCAGCTGGATGAAGCTGCTGGCTGCTGAACCGAACCAAATTGGCTCGGTACATAACAAAGCCAATTCCGAACAGATTCTCGCTTGGTTCAAGGAATGGGGCTGGGACGCAAATATCGAGACTTTTCAAGTACTTTATCCGACGCCGATCACCGAAACGCTCGAATTGAGAGGCCCCAAACCCTTCAAAGCAACCCTGCAGGAACCGCCAATTCCGGGCGATTCCAGTGCGATTGCGACCCAGCCTGCGCTTCCTGCCTACGTCGAATACCAGGGCGACGGCGACGTCACGGCTCCGCTGGTTTACGTCAACTACGGCATGCAGGACGACTATAAGACGCTCGAGCGGTTGGGCGTCAGCGTCAAGGGCCGGATCGTTATCGTGCGCTACGGTTCCGGATGGCGCGGCTTGAAACCGAAACTCGCCCAGGACCATGGCGCGGTCGGCTGCATCATCTACTCCGACCCCGCCGATGACGGCTACTCCGTCGATGAGACCTATCCGGCCGGCCCGATGCGCCCGCCTCATGGCATCCAACGCGGCTCCGTGGCGGACATGCAGCTATATCCCGGCGATCCGCTTACCCCCGGCATCGGCGCAACCGATAACGCTAAGCGCCTCAAACTCTCCGAGGCTACCTCGATCCTTAAGATTCCTGTGCTGCCGATCTCCTATGCCGACGCGCAGGTGTTCCTGCAGACCTTGGGCGGAAGAGCGGTTCCACCCGGCTGGCGCGGCGCACTGCCGATTACCTACCACGTGGGTCCGAGCACGGTGCAGACTCATCTCGCAGTCAAGTCCGATTGGAGCCAGAAACCGATCTACGACGTCATCGCGATGATGAAAGGTTCGACCTATCCCGACCAATGGGTGGTGCGTGGCAACCATCATGACGGCTGGGTGTTCGGCGCCAGCGATCCCTTGTCCGGGCAGGTTGCACTCCTCGCCGAAGCCAAGGCGATCGGCGCGATGGTCAAGCAGGGTTGGCGGCCCCTGCGCACCATCGTCTATACGAGCTGGGACGCCGAAGAGCCGATGCTCGTCGGCTCAACCGAATGGGCCGAGACGCACGCGAGCGAACTGAAGAAGGCCGCTCTTCTTTATATCAACTCTGACACCAACGAACGGGGCTTCCTGAGTGCCGGTGGCAGCCATGACTTCCAGCATCTGGTGAACCAGGTCGCTGCCGACGTCGTCGATCCCGAAACCGGCGTCCCCATCGGTCAACGGCTGCGCGCGAAAATCCGCGTGGACGCGCTGGCGCCCGACGCCAAGGAACGCGTCAAGGCCGAGGCCAAGATCGTCGCCGACCCGGGCAAGGATTTTCCCATCGAAGCGCTCGGCTCCGGATCGGACTTTTCGAGCTTCCTGCAACATCTTGGCGTGCCGGTACTCGACGTGGGCTTCAGCGAGGAGGGCAGTACGCGCGGCGTTTATCATTCACGCTACGATACCTTCGAGCACCATAGCCGCTTCGCCGATCCGGGCTTCGTGTACGACGCGTTGCTCGCCAAAACCGCCGGCCGAATCGTGCTGCGGGTGGCCGATTCGAGTCTTCCCGTTCAGCGCGAGAGCGACTTCGCCGATGCGGTCTCAAGCTACCTCGATGAAGTGAAGAAGCTGGTCGATGACAAGCGCGAGGAGTCCCAGACGCAAGCCGGCCTCCTGCGCGACCACGCGTTCCAGCTCGCCGCCGATCCCACAAAAACGAGTGGCCTGCCTACACCGTTGCAGCCCGTCCCGCATATCGAGTTTGCCGCGCTTGAGGACGCCGTCGATCGACTGAAACACAGCGCCAAGGCTTACGACGATGCCCTCGCGGAACAATCCCACGGTCTGTCCGGTGCGCGGCTGGCTCACGTGCAAATGCTGATGTTGGATATCGATCAAACGCTTGCGCCCGACATCGGCCTGCCCGGCCGCCCCTGGTACAAGAATCTGATCTACGCGCCCGGCCGCTACACCGGCTACGGTGCGAAGACCCTGCCCGGAGTTCGCGAGGCGATCGAGGAGCAGCGATGGGCCGACGCCAACCGTTACACGAAACTGACCGCGGACGCTCTCAACACTTATTGCGATCGTCTGGATAAGGCGACGACCGTCCTCAAAGGATCGTAAGCCCGCGGGTAGTCAGAAATGCCTATCGACCTCCATTCGAATAGTCAGTGTGCTCTCGAATCGAGTGACTACTTCGACTGCCGCGCCATACCTTCGAGGATATTCAGTTTCCCGGCGAACTCTTCCAAATCCACTTCTAGGGTTTCGAGGACACTTGCCGTTTGCCGCCAATGTCCAATGATCACCAGCAACTCGATTATCTCACCCGGACTCAAAAGCTTCTTCAGCGCTTCGACGGTTTCGCGACGCCCCTTGACGTTGGCGTTGACCTCGTCGGTCAACTGCAGCACCAGCCGCTCGATCGCGCTGAAACAACTGGCCTCGGTCCATTTCTCGATCGCCGCAATCTGTTCGTCGGTCACGCCGACGTGCTTGGCCGCGGGAACATGCTGCGTCCATTCGTAGATCGAACGGCAATCCTTTGCCGTGCGCAGGATCGCGATTTCGCGCAACCGCGCATCGAGCTTGATCTGAGTAAACAGCGCAGTACTCAGTTTGCTGCGCACTGGAAAGATGCCCTGCGCATTGGCCATCATCCGCTGAACGTTGAGTACCTGCGGGCGGACCGTCAGGATCTTCAACACCTCGGGCGAGGCGTCTTTATCTTCGAGGTATGTTAGCAGCGCCATTTCCATCCTTCTCCTCTAACGGGGCGCGAGCATCTATCGAAACACGAGGCCTCCGCATGTCGGGAGGTTATTTATTGAACGCACTCCATCAATTTAGTTTCGCGAACGACTTTACAATGCGGCGCACTGATGTCGAGTAATCCTCATTCACTGCGTTGGGAACGATGATTGGAAGGTCCGCCCCTTGCTTACGGTACTGTTCGAGCCGTTCGAAGCATCGCGACTCCGGACCGACCAGGGCCAGCGAATCGATCATCGGCTCGGTAACCGCGGCCGCCATCGCATTCGCGTCGTTGCGTTTCGCCGCCGCCATGATCGCGTTGGCAGCCGGCTCGAACCCGCTCCGCGCGATCAAACGATTGTAGAAGGGCAGGGCGCCATAGAACGCGAGTCCGCGCTGCGCCGCGGCATATGCGACCTTGAGGTCGTCGTGCAAAAATACCGGCAAGCCAACCGTCGCCGCGATATCCGAGGGCTTACGGCCGTGCTGCTTGGCCGCCTCGTACGCGACGTCGATCGATTTGCGCATCCGCTCGGGCGGACACAGGTACAACATCAGCCCGTCCGCGATTTCGCCGCCGAGGCGCGCCGTCTCGAGTGCGAGCGCCGCGTAGTAAATCGGAATCGGCTTCTTGGGCTGGCGGAACTTCATTCCGAACATCGAAGTCTCGCCGCCAAGTGTGTCGCGGATAATCTTCGTATCGCGGCGCAGGCGATCGCGCGCGTTCCCCATGTCGATGCCGCGAGCTTCGAGCGCCGGGCGATGGCTCACACCCAAGCCCAGGATGAAGCGGCCGTTGGCCGCGTCCTGCACCATCTCGGCGGCCGCCGCGCACAGCGTAGGCTCGCGCAAATAGATGTTGACGATCCACGTCCCGATCTCGACGCGCTTGGTGACCCCCGCAACCGCATAGGAGCACATCAGGCCGTCATTGTTGGCCTCCGGAATGAAGATACCGCTGAAGCCCGCGTCTTCGAGCTCGCGCGCGAGTTGCAGGAATTCCGCATAGGGTATCCCGGACATGGGAGAGAGTGAGAAGCCGCACTTTGCCATGATGATGTCCTCTCATAACGACAGAATGGTGTTGGTCAAAGTTTTCGTAGCACATCGAGCGATTCGAAGGTTAGCGGCGAGGACTCCGGTTGCTACGCCGGATTTTCGACGATGTGGGAGGCGTCCCATCGAACGGCCAAAGCGTTCGTTGGCACGGACTTATGATAATCGTGTGTGACTGTCATAACGCGATGTTTTGGGCTAATGAAAGGGCGCGCGACATTCAACCCCAAGCTGAGGTGAAGCACGATGCGCGTGACGTACACTACCAGTCAGATCGCCGAACTGCTCGAGAGCGTCAGCAACTGGGGACGTTGGGGTAAACAGGATCAACGCGGAGCGCTCAACTACATCACGAATGAAAAGCGCGCCGCCGCCGCACGACTGGTGCAAAGTGGCGAATCCGTCTCGTTGTCGCTGCCGCTGGCGACGCGCGCCGCGCGCGATAATCCCACGCCGGTCACACATCTGATGATTCGCTCGGGACAGGTCGGACATCCGCTCGGCTCGTGGGGCTGCGCCGACTATTTCGCGATCGAACCGCACGGGCTTGCGACTACCCACCTCGATGCGCTGTGCCATCATTTCTATCGCGGCAAGATGTACAACGATTTCGATTACACCGAAGTGGATTTCCAGGGCGCGCATAAGTGTGCAATCGACGTCGCCCGCGACGGCGTGATCAGCCGCGGGGTCCTCATCGACATCCCGAAGATTCGCAAGACCGAATGGGTCGAACCCGGCGAGCCAATTTATCCTGAAGACCTCGAGGCCGCCGAGCGGGACCATCGTGTACAAGTCGGCGAAGGCGACGTGATGCTCTTGCGCACGGGGCGCTTCAAATTGCGCCGCAGCAAAGGCGCCCAGGCAACTTTGACTTCGATGCCTGGGCTGCATGCGTCATGTCTGAAGTGGTTGCATGAGCGCAAGATTGCAGTGCTCGGATCCGATGCGGTAAGCGACATGCTGCCGACGCCTTACGATCCGCCGCTGAAGATGCCGATTCATACCGGCGCTTTGGTGATGATGGGTGTGCATCTGATCGACAACGCCGAGCTCGACTTGCTCGCCGAGAAATGCGCGCGCGAAGGCCGCTACGCCTTCATGTTCAGCCTGTTGCCGCTGGTGCTTGAACGCGGCACGGCATCACCGGCAAATCCGGTCGCACTGTTCTGAAACAATCGTTCTGGAAAAGAACCTGTGAGGAGATTCAGTCGCTAGTTTCGCATGAGCTCGATCGTAATTGAGATTCACGCGGACAAGTTGGAGGGTACATGGCATTCACGAATATTACACTGGATAAGCGCGAACGGATCGGCACGCTTACCTTGAATCGTCCGGAGAAGCTCAACGCGATGACGCCCGCGCTGATCGCAGAGTTCGGCGAAGCGATCGATGAGGTAGCGAAAGACGTCGAGGTGAAGGTGCTGGTCATTCGTGGCGCCGGGCGCGCCTTCTCCACCGGCTACGACTTGACCGGCGGTTGGGGCGAAGGTGCTTCGAAGCCGTTTACGATCGACGACGATCAAAGATTCTTGCAACGCTACATCGAACATTGGCTGCGCCTGCGCGATTTGCCGAAGCCGGTCATCTCGATGGTGCATGGCTATTGCCTGGCGGGCGCGACGCAACTGTGTATCAGCACCGATATGATCTTCGTGGCTGAGAACGCGCGGATCGGATTTCCCTCGATACCGGCCGGCGCGGGTTATGTCAGTGCGTTTTGGAACTGGATGGTCGGACCACATCGGACGAAATACCTGGCCTTCCTGCCGGGCAGTAAGATTAGCGGCAAGGAAGCAGAGGCGATGGGTTTCGCGACGCGCGCGTTTCCGGACGACACTCTCGAAAAGGAGACTTACGATTACGCGCGCCGGGTGGCGAAAGTCCCGGCGCAAAAGCTGAGACTCGAGAAACTCGCAATCAACCGTGCGATGGATCTACGTGGGTTTCGGGTGTCGGTTCAGGCCGGCGCGGAATTCGATGCGATCTTTCACTTTGGGCCGGGTAACGAGGAGATTAGGCAGGTGCAGAAGGAACGCGGATTGCGCGGCGCGATCCAGTGGTATGAGGAGAAGTAAGAAGGCGACGCTGATGAGCCGCCGCGAATAAGTTCGGCCCGACGTTTCCATCGAGCCGAACTTATTACTCTTTTGCTGCTGTGGCTTGCTGTTACTTGTTCGCTCCGGCGTGCGATGAACCGAGCCGATCGTGCGGGTACTGGAAGGCCGGATCGTTCTTCAGAATGGGCAGCACCTTCTCGGCGAAGAGCTTGTAGCTGCGCTCGAGCTTCGCATACGGCAATCCACCGAAGGCGAAAGTGCCGATGACATGTTCGAGCGCGACCGTCTGATGGATGTAACGCAGCTTCTCGAGCACCTGTTGCGGTGTTCCGGCGGCGTGCAGGCTGCGAAAGAATTCGATCGCCTTGGCCTTGGCTTCAGAATCGGCCTGCAACTTGCTGTAGGTCTTCTCGAGCTTGGCGTAGAACTCATAGCCCTTCACGCCGCGCAGATGGCCGTCGGAAAAGTGGTAGTGGGTATCGATCGAGTCCCACATCGCTTCGAGATGGGTGTTGCCCAACTCGGCGGCCTCACGAGCGTCCTCGGAGACCAGGATATTCAACAATCCGATTGGTGGGCGCGGCGTGATGTTATTGGCAATAGCAGTCTCGCGGTAGCGCGTGTAATCCGCCGCCGTATCCTCCCAACTGCGTTGCGCGATGATCAGTACCCCAAGCCCAAGCTTCGCCATGATCTCCGCTGACTCGGGGCTCACGCTCGATGCGTAGAAGCGATCCTCAGGATGGGAAATGGGCCGCGGACGGATCTGGATTTCCGGAATCTTGTAGTACTTGCCGTCGAACGAGAAGCTCTTCTGCGTAAGTCCCTTGCGGATGATGATCGCGCTTTCGACGAAGCGATCGCGCGCTTCTTCCATGTTGATGCGAAAGCCGTTGTATTCGACCGTCGCTGCGCCGCGCCCGAAGCCGAAGATCGTCCGGCCGCCCGAGACGACATCGAGCAGTGCGATCTTCTCCGCGATCTCAACCGGGTCATGCCATGGCAACACGATGACCGCGGTGCCAAGTTGCACGCGCTTGGTACGGCCGGCAACGTACGACAACAGTTGCGTCGGATCGGGGGACATCACGTAGCCGGTGAAATGATGATCCAGCGCCCATACCGAATCGAAGCCGAGCGCCTCCGACATCTCCATCAGCGAGAGTTCGTCCCGATAGGTTTCGAGATCCGGTTTATCGCCGAAACTGGTCAATTGGAGCGTCATGCCAACTTTCATTTGCGTCTCCTTCATCAGTCCCGCCAAATTTTCCCCACAATAAGTACAGGACGACTTAAAAAGCAAAGCATGCGCTACTCGTCAAATCGCCGTCTCTTGTGTAAGAGGAACATCTGGAAAGCGCTTCGGCCAGCGTAACTTGCGCGAAGCAGTACCGCGAGAAGACCAGTGGAGACACGACTGTGAACGTAAATCATGCGATCAATATCGACGACTTGCGCAAAATGGCGAAGCGCCGGCTGCCGCGCATCATCTATGATTTTATCGAGGGCGGAGTCGAGGACGAGCTCGGTATCGCGCGCAACGAAGCGGCCTACGATCGCGAGCGGTTGGTCCCGCATTATCTCGTCGACGTTTCGAAGCGTGATCAGACGGTCGATTTGTTCGATCGCAGGTATTCAAGTCCGTTCGGGATTTCGGCGACGGGACTAGCTGCGCTGTTTCGGCCTGGCGCCGATCTGATGCTCGCGGAGTCGGCGGCGCAGGCCAATATCCCCTTCATGATGTCAGGACTGAGCACCGCGTCGATCGAAGCCGCGGCCAAGGTCGCGCCGAGTCACTCGTGGTATCAACTATATGTCGCGCGCGATCATGAAATCACCCTCGACCTCATCCGGCGGGTTCGGGATGCGGGCTTTAGTACCCTCGTGCTAACAGTCGATGTTCCGGCTTCGACCAAACGTGAGCGCAACTTGCGCAACGGTTTCGCGCTTCCGCCGCGACTCTCAGCGGCGACGATTCTCGACGCGGTGCGACATCCCGGATGGCTGGCTGGCTACCTGCGCCACGGGATGCCGCGCTTCGACAACTGGGAGCCCTACGCCCGCGCTAACTCTACCACCCAGCAGATCAACGCTTTTGCCGCGATGCAGGCGCCCGCCAATTCCGTTACGTGGACCGACCTGGAAGAGTTTCGGCGCATCTGGCCGCGCCATCTGGTGGTCAAGGGAATCATGTATCGTGAGGACGCGATTCGGGCGGCGCAGATCGGCGTCGATGGGATCATCGTTTCGAATCACGGCGGGCGCCAACTCGATCAGGCGCCGTCGCCGCTGGAGGTGCTGCCGGGTATCAACGCGGCGGTTGGTGACAAAGTTACCTTGATGGTTGACGGTGGCGTGCGCCGCGGCGCCGACATCGTAATGGCGCTTTGTCACGGCGCGCGATTCGTTATGGTCGGGCGTGCGACGCTGTACGGCGCGGTCGCAGGTGGCGTCCCAGGCGTGCAGAAGGCGATCAATATATTGCGCGAAGAAGTCGATCTGGTGATGGCGCAAATTGGATGTCCGACGGTGCCAGAGCTAAACGAGAGCTTCCTGCTCCAAACAGAAAGCGGGGCTGCGCGAGTAGGCTGACTTGGGTGTGGACAGAAAACTTCGTGTCGGTTCGCCTACTTTGGTTATCCAGATAACCTAATAGTTCGAAGGATATGCTTCGCGACCAACCGATCCTGATAGCCTGTAGTCATGAAGAAGAATCTTAGAAACGTTGCCACTTATACGGCCATTGGGGCTGTTGCGCTTCTGATGGGTACCGCCGCTATCGGGTGCAAGGAAACCGTCCGCGAGGAGACGTCGACTACCCAGGGTCCTGCCGGTGCGCCCGGAGCTGCCGGGGCAAACGGAGCGGCGGGAGCTACCGGTGCTCAAGGGACGGAAGGCGCCCCGGCTCCGCAGGCCGATGTCGCACAACAGTCGACCGAATCGAGCAGTACAACCACGACGAACAAAGCCGCACCGGATACGAGCAGCACGACAACGACCGATAAGAGCACAACGGAAAAAACTACCAACTAACAAATTCAGATCGAGGCGAAGAGGCGGTCTCACCCGAGATCGCCTCTTTCAGTTTTCGCAGCGTCAAGTAGTTCAGCGCCAAGACACTCCAGACACGGAATCAGTAATTCGTGCCTGTATCGCATACTTCGTTCGATCGGGAGTAAAGATCTAACGGCGTGGCATTACTCCAGGCTGCTGTATCCGCCAGTGAGTTATAACATATCTAAGATAAAAGAACGACTAAGTTTAAAGCGATGGCGGACGCTCAACTTAACATCAAACTTCAGCCTCTTACTTACTTGCGAAATGTCAGCCACTAAGGTCGAATAGAAGTCACCTACTTGATCTGCCAAGATCGGAGAGGTAGATCGGCGGGGCCGTTATTAACTCATTGTGGAGGAGAATGTTTTGGACGTAGCGAAAATTGTTGCAGACTTGAAATCGGAAAGAGATCGGATTGGTCGAGCCATTGAAGCCCTGGAGGGCAGTGGACCGCGCTATAGGGCCGCCAAAATGAGCGCTGCTTCGCCAGCGACTCCCGGAAAGAAACGCGGCCGCCTCACGGCAGCCGGTAGGAGGCGCCTATCGGAAGCGATGAAGCGGCGTTGGGCGGAACGCAGAAAAAAGGGCTAGCAAGCTCGACCAATATTTTCGTTGGCAGAGGGGGTTGATGCGGCGGCAGCCAGTTCTTATGAGGGCCGGCAGTCGCTCGCCATCAAAACTGAATTGCCAGCGCCTTCGCGAGAAACTTCATTAGGGGCGACGCGGCATCGCAGCTTTCGGTGAAGCGGTCAATGAATGAAGGCGACAGCGCATCGGCTTCGCTACAGCTGGTGATGGCGATGAAGTCCTTACGCTTGAGATCTTCAATCAGTGGATGCGCGGGATCGTAGCCCTTAGGTGGGCGCACGAGCGCTTCCCCCTTGAGTTCCCATCGTTTGCGAAACCGGGCATCGTCGATGCTCTTTTTCCAAGGCCGCGGATTCGCCACGATAAAATCGCGGATCTGACTTAACGTTGGCGCATCAGGACGCCAGATACCGGCACCGAAGAATACGTTTCCCGGTTCCAGATGAAGATAAAAACCGGGCGCGTGAACGTCTCGGCTCATCAGGTGCGGAAAGCGCGCAGCGGCGTGCGTCTTGTACGGCCGCTTGTCCGGGGAAAAGCGCACATCGCGATAGATACGGAACATCGAGCCGCCAATCGGACGCGGGTCGGCGATAAACTTCGTACTGATCTGCTTCAGCCGCGGAGCGAAATCCATGATGAAAGCGATCACCGGTTCGCGCACGTCGCGTTCGTAGCGCTCCCGATTCTCCTCGAACCATTCACGCCGGTTGTTGTTGTTCAAATCCTCGAGGAAGTGAAACAGATTGCGCTTGAAGTGTGATTTCCTTTTCATCGAATATCTTCAAACGTATTATTGGGCGCACTTCGATTATTCAAGTGACGGTGGTGGTAAAGTGGCAAAGCGAAAAATATTGATCGCTGGAGCGTCGGGATTGGTCGGCTACGCGGGCGTGCGCCACTTTGCGCGGCTCGACGGCTGGGAGGTCGTGGCGGTATCGCGACGCAGTCCTATGCCAGTTGACGGCGCGACGTTTATCTCGGTGGATCTCCTAGACGCGCGGCAATGCGAGGAGGCCTTCTCGCAGATGTCGGACGTGACCCATCTCGTCTATGCGGCGGTCAATGAGAAGCCGAATCTGCTCGAGGGCTGGCTCGAACGCAAGCAGATGGAAATAAATCTCGCGATGCTTCGAAACCTGTTCGAGCCATTGCATAAAGTCGCGAAGAATCTCAAGCACGTAACCGTGTTGCAAGGCACCAAAGCCTATGGCGCTCACATCGGTCCGATGGCAACGCCCGCGCGTGAGCGCGCGCCGCGCCATCCACATGAGAACTTCTATTGGCTGCAAGAGGATTACATCCGCGAGATGCAGGCTGGACGCGGTTGGTCGTGGACCATCCTGCGGCCGCAACTCGTGATGGGCGAAGCTATCGGCAGCAACCTCAATGTGATCCCGGCGATCGGCGTCTATGCTGCAATCTGGAAGGAAGCCGGGCGGCCGCTTTCGTTTCCGGGCGGTCCGCCTTATCTTTTCGAACTGGTCGATGTCGATCTGCTGGCGCGCTCGATGGAATGGGCGGCGACGACACCCGCCTGCCGCAACGAGCATTTCAACATCACTAATGGCGACGTTTTCCGCTGGCCTGAAGTATGGCCCACGGTCGCCGATGCGCTCGGGATGAAGGTGGGGCCGCCGAAGCCGTTGTCGCTCGCGCAGGAGATGCCGAAGTACGCGGCCGAATGGGCTTCGATCGTGCACAAATACGATCTCGTGGCGCCCGCTGACCTGCATCAGTTCGTCGGCGAGTCGTTCGCCTTAGCCGACTTCGCATTTGCATTCGGCGCGAAGCAAGCGAATCCTATACTGGTCAGCACGATCAAGGCTCGGCAGGCCGGCTTCCACGACTGTATCGACAGCGAAGACCTGCTCATCAAGTGCTTCCGGCGCTTCCAGGAATTTGCGTTTGCTACCGATGCCATCGGCTTAGGATTTCGATAGCGTTTGCAACTCGGCGGTTATCGGTGCGAGTCTGAAAAACAAAAGCGAAAATTCGACGCGCCAGCTTGGGACGCGGGCACCTGCCCGACCTGCTGACACAACGAGGGATCACACATGGAATATCGTGCATTCGGCGACACCGGCATCAAGATATCAGCGGTTGGATTCGGCTGCTGGGAGATCGGCGGTGGCTACGGCAGTATCGAGGAGACCGAGTTCGTCAAAGCAGTGGGTCGGGCGCTCGACATCGGACTCAATAGCTTTGATACCGCCGAGGCGTATGGCATGGGGGCGTCGGAAAAATCGCTCGCGAAAGCGCTCGGCTCGCGCCGCAAAGAAGCAGTGATTACGACCAAGTTCGGCGTCGGCTATCCCGATAAGCCTAACTATCGAGACAGCTCGCGCGCTCGTGTGATGGAGTCGATCGAGAAGAGCCTCAAGGCGTTGAATACCGACTATGTCGATGTATATCTCATCCATTGGCCGGATCGGACGATACCCTTCGAAGAGCCGATGCGAGCGCTCGATGACCTCGTCAAGCAGGGCAAAGTGAAGGCCGTCGGACTTTCGAACTTTAAGCTCGATGAAATCAAAACCTGCATGTCCGCACGCCGCGTCGATGTCGTGCAGTATTGCTGGAATATGTTCGATCGGAGGATGGAGACCGAGATTTTCCCGTATTGCCGCGAGCACAAGATTGGCGTGATGGCCTATGGATCGCTCGCCTATGGGATGTTGACCGGCACCCTCAACGAGGAGCAGGCCTTCGAGAAGGGTGACTGGCGGGCGAAGCGCGGGCAATTGATGAATCTGAACCTGTTTCAGCATCTCTTCGGTCCCGATCACTTTCTGAAAAATCTGCGTGCAGTCGAGGATTTGAAGGGTGTGGCGAAGCGCTACAACAAGAGCCTGCCGCAACTCGCCCTGCGCTGGACGCTATCGAATCCGGTCATCAGCACGGCGCTGGTTGGCTGCCGGAATCCCAACGAAGTGGACGATAACGTCGGCGCAGTGGGATGGACGATCTCGGAGGCCGACATGAAGGAAATCGATGCGATTTTTGCGCGCCACGGAGCAATCACCAAGCCCGAGGTTTGGCTGGAGACTCTGTAGCACCAATCCGCTAGGCTGCTGGAATCAGTGAACCAGAGGAGACTTGCGATGCCGGTTCAAAAATTCGCCCCGATGAAGAAGAATTTTCCGACCTTCGATTGCGATGCGCATGTCACCGAACCGCCGTGGTTGTGGGAGCGCGCGAAAGACTGGCTCACCAAGGACGAGTACGAGGCGCTTAAAAACACGATCTGGTTCGATCCGGAGAGCGAACAGTTAATCGTCAACGGCAAGGCCGGAGCCGGGATCGGCTCGCAGCGAATTCATGGTACGACCGGCGCCGTCAACGTTCTTTCCCTTGCCGGCCCAGGCCTCAAGCACGATATCCAGCGCGCGCTCAACGTGCGCAATCTCAATCGCAAAACTTCGTTGACGGCCGAGCAGGCCGAATATCTCGATCATAAGGGTTCCTACGAACCTAAGCCGCGCCTGAAGGATATGGATACCCAGGGCATCGATCAGGTCATGATCATACCGACCGATATCGATACCTATCCGTGGCTGCTGAACGCGGTTGGCGCCAAGGCGATGTGCAAGGCCTATAACGAGTGGGCGTTCGAGTATTGTCAGGAGAATCCCGAGCGTCTGTTCTTCGCCGCGATGCTGCCGATGCAGGATCCGAAGTTCGCCGAGCAGGAGGTCTATCGCGTCGCCGCCAAGGGTTGCCGCGTCGGCTTGATCCGCCCGATCGATGCGATGGGCAATTATCCGATTCAGCCCAAGTACGACCGTGTGTGGCGGGCGATGGAAGAGACCGGCGTGGTTTACGGGATGCATCCGTTCCCGGCCTTCGGATCGTTGAAGCCACCGGGTTACACCGAGCAGCATTCCGGCGCCGAACTAATTGCACTGGCCGCTTCAACGGCCGGCCTGCCGCATTCTTTCCTGGTCAACGTGCAGGATTTCCAGGCCGAAGCGTCCTTATGGGTCGCAATGGTTCTCATGTCGGGTTTCTTCGAGCGCTATACTAAGCTCCGTGCCGCCGTCTTCGAGGCTTCATCAACCTGGTTGAGCTTCGTGCTCGACGAGTGCGACAAGGCCTATCGCCTTTATCGCAACGAACGCCAATTGCCCCCGCTCAAGCGTCTCCCGCGCGAGACTTTCTTTGAGCATTGTGTGACCGGCTTCGAAGGCGACGAGGCTCCGCCCTCGAGATTGCCGGAGTTTTACGAGAACATCCTGGCGTGGTCGTCCGACGTTTATCACCACGATGGCGACGATGCATGGCGCGCGATCGAAACGATGCGTAAGTGCGAACTTCCAGAGCACTACCAGGCGACTTTCCTCGGCGGCAACGCGCGAAAGCTCTACAAGATCGATACACCGAAGGATTTTATTCGTGACCGCGTGACCGAGATCGAGCGCCCCGATTGGTGGCCAACTGCGGAAGAGGTCAAAGAATCGCTTAAGCCGGAGTCTTCCGTGGTGCGCAATCGTGCCGAATTCTCTCCGGGCGTGGGCGGCGGCCGCTAAGTCGGTAAGGACAGTCGTCATGACGAACAAACGTTTCACGGTCTTTGATGGCGACTCTCACGTGGTCGAGGCGCCTGAACTTTGGTCCAAGTACCTTGAGCCCGAGTACCGCACTCTCGGTAAGCATGCGCTCTGGCGTGAAGAAGGAAAGTTCGGTTCCTATCTCAAGGTCAACGGCAAGATGTTCCGCGACACCATGAACTCCAACATTCCGCGCCATGCGATCTGGAAGCCTGGGATGACCTGGGACAATGTTGGTGAGTTGGATCCCAGGCATCGCCATCCGATGACCGAGGGTGCATCGAATCCGCAAGCGCGTTTGCGCGATATGGACGCGATGGGAGTCGATCAGGCTTTCCTCTATCCGACCTGGTTTGCGGAGGGGTTCCATCTGGTCGAGGATCCTGACGTCGCCTATGCGCTCGCGCGCGCCTACAACGACTGGATTGCCGACTTCTGCAAGGCCGCGCCGGACCGGCTGTTTGCAGCTGCGATGGTTCCGCTGCAGAACATGGACTACGCCGTTGAGGAGTTGCGCCGCATCGCGAAAATCGCGTGTTTTCGCGGCGCCTTCATCCGGCCCATGTTCATCGAAGGGCACTACTTGACGCATCCCTATTACGAACCGTTGTGGGCGGAATTGGAGAACCTTGGAATCACGGCGGCGGTGCATTCCGCCAGCGGCTTATGGAATCCCGAGTGGACTTCGCATGCGCAGTTTTTTGAAAAAGTAAAACGCCGCTTGAATCAGCGCTCGGCCATTGCCGACGCGGGTGGTGGTCCGCATGCCGGTGGCGGCGGCGATCAGGGCTTCACTTTCGTCGCGACTCCCCACCAGTCCGCGGGAGGACGTGGAACTGATGGTGTGGGACCTTGCCAGCGGTTCGCTTCTACGCAGACACACGGGCTTCCAGGCGAACCTGGCTGCGTTGACTTTTTCTCGCGATGGATCGAACCTGGTCACTGCCGGCGCAGGCAGCGGCATGCGAATGTGGGACGTCGGTACGATGCGGGAGATCGAGTGGCAGGACACGTGCCGCGTCAGCCCTTGCTGTGTGGCGTTCTCACCCGATGGCAGCCATCTGATATCGGCCAATCGCGAAAACGAGCTTCTCTATTGGGATCGATCGGGCAAGCTCCTCTGGACCAAACCATCGGGACATGATCGATTCGCGCAGGCGTTGGCTTTTTCACCTGACGGACGGTTGCTGGCTAGCGGCGGCACCGACGGAGTGATCCAAATTTGGGAAGTCTCCACAGGCAAGAGCATCCGTGCCAATTCAGCCCTCCTCACGATTGTTCACGCCATAGCTTTTTCTCCCGACGGTCGAACGCTTGCCGCGGGCGACCGGAACGGCGTCGTCAAAATGTGGGATTGTTCCACGGGCGAGGAGCGGTGTTCGTGGGTTTGCAGCCAAGCCGAATTGCGAGGCTCGACCTTCGCTGTAGCGATCAACGGGCTGGCCTTTTCACCGGACGGCCAAACCCTGGCGACAGCCATCGGAACAGCCGTTGAACTTTGGGATGTTTCCACCAACATCGCTCATCTCCGTTTTGGACGGAGAAGATGGGAAAGTGTACTGTTTGGCCTACTCGCCAGATGGAACGCACCTGGCTTCGGGCAGTCAAAACGGAGTCATCAGGATTTTGGACATGTCGCACTGAGCAGGCGTCTCTGTGGCTGAGGAGCGCACGACCTCGATGTGGCCGGCGCCGGCTGCTGAAATCTCTCCAACAATCGCCGCCGCTGTCACGCCAGCTTCGTGCAGCGAAGCGACGAGCGCTTCGGCCTGGTCCGCCGAAACGGATGCCAGACAGACCGCCGGAAGTCTGAGCGTCGCAAAGCAGAAGCTGCTCCTCCTTCGCCATGTCCTGGGCGTAACTGACCCAATTCGCCAGGAAACGCCAGTTCGCGTGCGTCCCACCTGGGGCGATACCGGAGCGCACGTATTTCTTGGCGGCCGCCAGCACCGGCACCGATTCAAACCGAATCGTCGCCGTCACTTGACTGGCCGACGTCATATTCCGTAGATGCCCGAGCAAACCGAAGCCGGTCACATCGGTCAGGGCGTGCACGTCATACTGCTCCAGGACCGCGGCTGCGTCTCGATTCAGCGTGGTCATGACGGCGATGGCTTCTGCGATGGCGCCCAGCGAGTCTTCGCCGTTCTTGGCGGCGGTCGTGATTATCCCCAACCCGATCGGCTTGGTCAGCACCAGGAGATCGCCTTTTCGGGCACCGGCGTTCGTGAGCGCACGGTCCGGGTGAACCCTGCCGACCACGGCCAGACCGAAAATCGGCTCGTCCGTCTGAATCGTGTGCCCGCCAACAATCGCAATGCCCGCCTCGGCTGCCTTGTCCGAGGCGCCGCGAAGGATCTCGCCCAAGACCTCCGCCGGCAGCTTTTGGTCGGGAAAGCCGACGAGATTCAGAGCAGCCAACGGCTTGCCGCCCATGGCGTACACATCGCTCAGTGCATTGGCGGCGGCGATGGCGCCGAAATCGTAGGGGCGATCGACAATCGGCGTGAAGAAATCGGTGGTCAACACCAGAGCCAGTTCGTCGTTGAGCTTGTAGATGGCCGCATCGTCCGCCGTGGCGCTTCCCACCAAGACGTTGGGATCGGTAATCTTGGGCAGCATGCCCAGCAGCGGCAGGAGATAGCCAGGCGGTTGTTTGGCGGCGCAACCAGCTCGCTTGGCGAGCTGAGTCAGGCGGATCGGGCTGCCGGGGGCAGATTTTTCGATCTCGTTCATGAGTTCGTTGGGTCTTGGAGGTGTAGGAACCAAAGGGACGCGTCTCTCCACGCTGCGCACGGGTGGATGATAGCCTTGATACTATCGCGACGGCAACAAACCGGTGATTACGTCGTTACCAGTGTAGCATTGGGATTTCCGCTAAAACCGGCACTATTTACTCGAAAGTCGTGCCCGCGAGGACACTCGTTCAGGTCGATGCGGGGTATAATAGTGATGGAAGAAGTGCAAGGGGCCGCAGTGGGGCCCGGGCTCAGGAACCGCTGGCTGAGGTATGCAGTTCGATACGGGATTTACGGCGTAATCGTTTTTCTAGGTGCGAATGTGATACTTCTCGCGCTGGAAAACTGGCTTCTTTTTCATCCGGTCAAGGCATCGGAGAGCTGGGATCCGCCGCCCAGTGGCCGCGATTCGAGACCTTGAGTTATCATCTGCCAGACGGCACACCCATCCATGGCTGGTGGTTCCCGACGGAAGGTTGGAAGCCGGAAGACGGCGCCACCCTTCTATTTTCACGGAAACGCCGACAACTTGAGCCATCGCGGCGGGCTCGCAGCTCGCTGGCAGCGCGAAATGGGTCAGGCGGTCCTGATGGTCGACTATCCCGGCTTCGGACGCAGCGAGGGCAGTCCGAGTGAAGCGAACTGCTTCGCGGCGGCCGACGCCGGGTACGAGTGGCTGACGCAGACGATGGCCGTTCCAGCCAAGCGAATACTACTTTACGGTGGATCGCTGGGCGGAGCGGTGGCTGTCGATCTGGCCAGCCGGCGCGAGCACCGCGCTCTCATACTGGTCGATACTTTCGCCTCCATACCGGAAATGGCCCACTACCTGTTTCCGTATTTTCCTGTCACCCGACTGGTCCGCAATCGCTTCGATAGTCTGAGCAAGATCGGCAAGTGCAAGATGCCGATCTTTCAGGTGCATCGCGTCGGCGATCCCGTCGTGCCCTATTTTCAAGGGAAGCGGCTCTATGACGCCGCGGTCGCGTGCGCAAGTATTTTGCAACGTTGCAGGGTAGTCAACACGACGAGGGATTGGCAGACCACCTCTACGCTCGTCTCCGTAGCTTTCTTGAAGAATCCGAGTCGAGAAAGTCTTCCGATTTGTCAATGAGAGCCGTACCGGATGAGTCCGCGGCCTAGTGCGTGCGGCTCGGCCTACATACACTTCGCCAAGCGCCGATCGATTAGCTCATGATCGAAAGGCGAATCAGTTTTCTGCCTCGCTTTTTCCAGGAAACTTCGGGCCTTTCGTAAATCCCCTGCGTGCCGGTACAGTTCGC
>CAVZFW010000002.1:90000-395869 GCA_963774705.1 uncultured delta proteobacterium | reverse complement strand
GCATCGGTAAAGAGTTCCGGAAGCTCAAGTGAGGCGATCGCTTTGCGCGTGAGCGCCTCAGTCGTGGCGCATCCGATACGGCCGAGATAATCCAAAATGACCGGCGCGAACCGGCATGATGAGTTCAAGAAAAATTGATGGTAGCCGCCGTTATTGACCTCGCGCTCCAAGGCCATCACGGCCAGTACGAGGTTCTCCTCATCGCTGAGGCGGCCATCGTGCGGCGGCTTAAGTTTCGCTTGAATGCCTTCTTCGAAAGCACACAAGAGGGAATCGATGCGACGGCTGTCCTTATACGCGAGCAGTTCAGGAGTGGTCTGTCCGGTGTAGTCGAGTGCGGGTAGGGAGCGTTTGTTGGACATGCGAATCCGGGTCGGGATGCTTCAGATTCAGATTAAAAGATAGGCGGCGGTCCCGAGGGCATCAAGAACTTTTCTGGAGGGCGGTGGGTGGGCGGGCGCGCGCAGCGCGCCCACCCACCCACCGGGAGTAGCAGCGAATCTGCGAGCTTCGCTCGCAGATTCGCTGCTACGAAAGGCGCGCATCGCGACGTGGCGTCGCAGTCGCCACGTCGGATGCGCGGCTAATGGGAGAGGGGTGCGGCCGGCGCGGACGCGAGTGCGCCGAGAAGGTAAAGCGATGGAGGGTTGGCGCCGAGGGCACTCGAAGGCATCACGAGTACGAGAGCGCTCCGCACGGCGGGAGAGAAGCGACCGAGTTCGTTGGGGCGCGCGATGAGATAGACGCCAGTACCCGACGGAGGGCCGGAGCGTGCGAGCGGGCGCGGCATCGCGGGCACGCCGCGGCCGTAGTACCAGGCAAATTCCGGATCCATGAAGGCGACGAACAGCGGCGCGGCGCCAACCCGTCGATGGACTTCGGCGGCGAACGGACGCAGACTGCGCGTGCTCATCTCCTGCGGTTTGAGAACGCCCGTCCACAACATGCTGCCGGCCAGGCAGATAATCGCGAGACCCGCGCCGGTGCGCAAAGGGCTGCGGCGCATCAGGGCGGAGGCGACGACGATCGCGCCGATGGCGATCGCGGTAGCGAAAGCGACGAACGGCGGCGGCAGGTGCGTCATGCCGGTAAGAAAAATCGCAGCGAAGGTGGAGTCGCTCGACTGCAGGTGCAAGCCGGGTGCGGGAAGGGGCACGGCCACGCGCTCATAGAAGATGGTGGCGGCGACGCCGAGGAAGGTCACTGAGGCGATTGCGGCGGCGCTGAAATCGCGGACGACGGTGACAAAACGCGCGCCTGCAGGAGCGGTGGAAGTGAAGAGCGCGGCAAAGAGAATCGCGAGCGGTGGTATCGCGGGGAGGATGTAGTCGTCGCGTTTCGCGCTGGAGGCGGAAAACAGGACGACGACGGCCAGCACCATCGCCAATTGATAGCGCAGCGCAGGGCGTACGCGGGAAGTGAAGGCGCCGGTGGCAAACGCAAGAATCATTGCGGGCAGCATGAAGGTCAGCGGCATCACCCCGCCGAGCAGGCGAAGCACGATGTAGTAGATCGGCCGCGCGGCTTCGCCGGTCCCGCCCAGTTTGGTCGGGCAGGAAGTGGCCGAAGTTTTCGTCGATGAAGACGCCTGCCCAGGCGTCAGAACGACCGGCGATAAAGGCGGGAACATACCAGGCGGCGGAGACGGCAAGAGCCACCGCGAGGATAATCCATGACCATCGGCGGAAGGCAACGCGCAACAGATTGACGCGGCTGATCACGAGATAGAGGACGGCGGCGAGTGCGATCAGAACGACGATCACGGGACCTTTGGCAAGAATGCCGAGCCCAAGAATGAGGCCGACGATGATCGTGCGCGCGGTTGAATCCGGCGCAAAATCGTCGTTGCTGAGGGGCGCGCTGATAAGGCGCCACGTCGCCAGCAGAAAGAACGTCATCACCATGTCGGTAAGGGCGACAGTGGCGCGCGCGGCGAAACCATATAGGCCGAGCAGGAAGAAGAAGGTGAGCCACCCGGCGGCGACGCCGAGATCCGCGACGGCCCAGTCCATCATGAGGGTGGCGACCGCGGCGCCGGCGACGAGAGAGGGCATCCGCGCGCGCGCCTCGTCAACGTCACCGCCGGTGAGCTGAACGGCAATAGCGCCAAGCCAGTAAAAGAGTGGCGGCTTGCGTTCGACAAGATCGTAATAGTCGTGCGGCAAGAGCCAATGGCCGTGGTGCGCAATATCGACGACCCATTGTGCGGATTGCGATTCGGCGTCCTTCTGGAAGGGGCCGTTAAGGCCGAGGCTGAGGATGGCGAGCGCAATAGCGAAGGCGGCAGCGAGTGTTGCCCAGCGGATGAAGCGGGCACGACCAATGCGCGGCGCGGCGGCGCTCGTTGGGCCGTCTGCAGTCACGTCGCCAGCATGGACGGGCACGGAAACGTCGGTGGGCGTCGCGGTGGACATCGGTGGCGGAGCGAGCGCTAACGGCGCGGTTCACGCGCCTTGCGCACCGGAGTCGCGAGCGGCTCGACGACACGATGAACGAAGCCGTCGATGGGGTGGAACAGCGCCATTTCCATCGCTTCGGCGTTGTGAGCGTAGCCGAATCCGCCGGAGGAATCGACGACGATGACGCCAGCGTGGGCGGAAGTCGCGTCAGCGATCATCGTGATCGCGCGTTCGGCGGCGTCCTGCGCGCGCAGCCGCGCCAACGCGGCGACTGTTTCCCGGCACAATGCCAGGCGCATGATCGCCTCGCCTTCGCCAGTGGCGGAAGCGCCGCCAAGGGCGTTGACGAAGACGCCTGCACCGACAATAGCGGAGTCGCCGATGCGGCCCGGGAGTTTGCCGGAGACGCCGCCTGTGGAAGTGGCGGCGGCAATGTCCCCGTGCGAATCCAACGCCACGGCACCCACGGTGCCATGCGCGTCGGTGTTGCGTGAAGACGCCACGACGTCAAGTTCACCTCGCGAAACGAGCCATCGCTCGCGGGCACGCTGGCTGATGAGGTCGGTGGGGCGACAAAGGCGCAGACCGGCTTCACGCGCAAGGCGTTCGGCGCCGGCACCGCCAAGCAAGATATGCGGCGTACGTTCCATCACGGCGCGTGCGAGAACGATCGGATTTCGGACGCGACTGACGAGAGCGACGCCGCCAGCATTGACCTCGAAGGCGTCGGCAGGCCCGCGCCCGGGCTTGGCTGGTGCGGTCGCCCGGCGCGAATAGTTGAGAATGGCACCGGAATCGGAATCCGAATGGGGACGAGTCGCAGTCATCACGGCCGCGTCCATCTCGACCCTGCCCTCGGTCGTGAGGACGGAGCCATAGCCGGCATTGAAAAGAGGATCGTCTTCGAGGGCGACGACCGTGGCCACGACCGCATCGAGGGCCGAGCCGCCGCCGCGCATTATTTCCGCTCCCCGTTCCACCGCAGCGAGGATTCCATGACGTCGCGAGGCCTGGTCGGAGGCCGGAGCGCGGCCGCCTGCCCCACCGTGAGCGATTAGCGCTGGCATGATGTGGGTCCGGGGCATCTACAGTTTGTCCCGCTGCGAAGCGATCGACGACTCAGCGCGGCGCGCGAAGAGAAAAAGGCGTCGGAATTCGAATGTAAGCGGTCCGCTGGTTCCATACGCAAGCTCGAGGCGACGCGTCAGTTGGTCGATAAACGCCCCACGCCGATCGGCTGGGAGTGCGTCAAGGTACGGCCGGAGCACCGTAGCCTGAGACCATTCGACAACTTCGGCGGGGTTGCCCATCGGATGGCGAAAAGTGTGGTAGTGGCAATCGATCTCGACGAAGCCGATGGCGGAGATCATCGCATGATAACCGTCGGGCGCTTGGACCGAACGATCCGAGGGCGTGCGAATGCCACCGAGCAGCTCTCGCCACTGGGGCTCGTTGGCGAGCGCGTAAATCGTGACCTGCGCGGTTTCACGATCGTTCGCGGGCATCTGAACCGCAAGGCTGCCGCCGGGGCGCAGCGCGCCAAAGCACTGCTCGAGGATGGCGCGATGATCGCTCACCCATTGGAAAGCCGCGTTGGAAAAGACGATGTCGTATTCGCGATCGGCGGCGAAGTCACGAAAATCGCCGAACCGGAAAGCAACGCGCGCCTGCAGTCCAGTGTCGAGAGCAGCGCGCAGAGACGACGCCCTTGCGATCATGGCAGGCGAGGAATCGAGACCGAGCGCGGTCGCAGCGGGCGCGCGGCGTGCGAGTTCAACGGTGTGTTCTCCGGTACCGCAGCCAAGGTCCACGATATTATGCGCGCGCTCAAGTATGAGCCGCGCGAAGATCCGCTCGACGGGTTCGGCACGATAGCCACGAAAGCGGTGATAGAGCTGAGGATCCCAGTCTGCCATTAGAGAACGAACCTGATTCGGGGTGAAACGAACCTAGTTCACTGAAGCATAGGTTGCGCGGAGCGCTCGAACAAGCAAAGCGGAGCGCGCTTGACAGGTACGCGAGTTCGCGGGATTTTCAACGTAATTCGACAGATCAAACTTCTTCAGCCTGCGAGCTTTCAAACTCGCAGTGCGCGACGCCGAGCGGCGTCCGGCGCGGATGGGAGCGGCAATGCAATACACGAGACTCGGAAACACGGGAATGAATGTTTCGCGGCTGTGCCTCGGCTGCATGACGTACGGTGGCGGCGAGTTGCCGTCGTGGACGATGCAGCGCGAGTGGGCACTGGGAATGGACGCGGCGCGTGAACATTTCGCGCTGGCGCTGGAATCAGGAATCAATTTCTTCGACACGGCGGATGTCTATTCGATCGGCGGGAGCGAGGAGATCACCGGACGTTGGTTGAATGAGATGGCGTCGCGTGATGACATCGTGGTGGCGACCAAAGTCCATGGCGCAATGGAGCGCGGGCCGAACCGGCGCGGACTCAGCCGCAAGCATATTATCGAGGCGTGCGAGAATTCGCTGCGGCGCCTGAAGATGGATTACATCGATCTCTACCAGATCCATCGCTGGGATTTTTCAACGCCGATCGAAGAAACGCTCGATGCGCTCGACAGCCTGGTACGTTCGGGCAAAGTGCGATACCTCGGCGCGAGCAGCATGGCGGCATGGCAGTTCTCCAAGGCGCTGTACACGGCCAAAGAACACGGCTGGCATCGTTTCGTCGCGATGCAGAATCACTACAATCTGATTTATCGCGAAGAAGAACGCGAAATGAATCCGCTGTGTGTCGATCAGGGCGTCGGGCTCATTCCATGGAGTCCGCTGGCGCGCGGCTTTTTCGCCCATAGCCACAAGCCGGGCGACGGTGGGTCCTCGACCAAGCGGGCGGAGACCGACGAGTTCGGCAAGCGCTTGTACAGTCACGAGAGCGACCTGGAAATCGCGGCCGCCGTGAGCGACGTCGCGAAGGAACGCGGGGTCTCGCCGACCCAGATCGCCTGCGCGTGGATCGTGCAAGCACCGGGCGTGGCGGCGCCGATTATCGGTGCGACCAAGACGAATCACCTGAAGGAGTTGATCGAAGCGGCCGAGGTCAAGTTGACGCCGGAAGAGGTGAAAGCGATCGAGAAACCTTACCGCCCTCATCCGGTGGTTGGCCATGAGCAGCCGGATGCGCGGCGGATGGCGTCGGCGCATAGTTAAAGCGATGGATTAAGTGGCGGGACGCGAACGGGCTGAACTGGCCGTTGCGCCCGCCCGCGACCGCTTGAGGGTGCGGTGAGGCACAAAGTGCCTCACCGCACCCTGCAGAAAAGAAGAACGTTTACGCCTTCAAAGATGCCTCGAGCGCCGCGCCTTCTCGTTGGCGGAATGCGACCGCGACGGCGAGCCGCTCGAGGTGCTGGTCGATTAACTTACCGCCAAGGCGCACTTTGTGTTGATGGAAGAATGCTTCGACCTCTGGCTGGCGGTCGAGCAATCCGTTGATCGCTTCGCACATCCGCGGGAGAGCGCTATCGGGGAACTTGGAGACGATGGTTTCCCAGTTGTGCTTGACGAACTCCCACGCCTCGATGCGCGAGACGTTGTTCGCCAGCAACGAGTGCAATAGGTAGGGCGCGTTTTGCGTGCGTACCTCGCCAGTCAAGGTCATCTCCATAGTCTGCTTCAATAACGGCATCGCACGGAAATTGGCGAGCGAAAAGAGATAACGCTGTTCCTCCTGCGGAGTGCGCGCGGACTTAAAGTGTCGCTTGAATTCCTGATAGCGAGCGGCATCGCCCGCATGGGCGAGAATACTGACGAAGGCCGGCTGTAGATCGCGATTGGCCTTGGCGGGATCCTGCTGCCATGCGTCGTAAAGCTCGCGCGCACGAGCCTGAACGGTGGCGTCCTCGCCAACGGTACCGAGCGTCGCGAGCAGCAGCGCGCGCAACTGGCCCTGCAATTCGTCTTCGCCCGAAACCGCAGACCATCCGAGCCGCGACGCCGCCGAACTGAGTGTCTCGCGCACCGCAGCAGCAACGCCGGGGCGCTGTGCGTCGGTCGCAATCATGTCGAGGTAATGGAAGGCGCCGATCAGCGCGCGCCAGACATTGATATCCGTCTCGTCGCGGAAGAGGCGCGCCATCTTGATGAACTCGGCGAGCGGGGTGAGACCGGCGACGGTCGCGGCCCAGGTATCGCTGACCAGGCCGAAGCGTTCGATGGGCTCCAGCGCGGCGAGGTTTTTGGTCAACGCCGCGAGCATTTCGGGCGAGTAACGCACGCGATAGAAGCCATGGCCACCCTCATTGAGCAGCGCCCATTCGAGCTTGCCAGGCAATTGGAGCGTGGTCTCCGCCTCGGTCAGGAGCAGCTTGTGGGTCGCGACCCCGTGATCGGTGCGCGCGCGGACCATCACCGGCACGTGCCAAAGCTGAGGCTCGGGCTTTTCCGGAGGCGCGAAGAAAAATCGGCGCTGCGTAATTTTGAGACCGCGGCCATCGGCGGTCGGCGCCGCGCTGACGACCGGGAAGCCGTGCTGAAAGATCCACGTATCCATCATGCTGCGAACCGGCTGGCCGCTCGCCGCTTCGAGCGCATCCCATAGGTCGCCGGTCTCGGTGTTGTTGTACTGATGTTTCTTCAGGTAAGCCGAGATGCCCTTGCGAAAAACTTCGGCGCCGAGAAACTGCTCGAGCATCCGCAGCACCGCCGCACCCTTTTCATAGGTCAGCACGTCGAACATCGAGCGGCAGTCTTCGGGACTGAGCACGGTGTACTCGATCGAGCGAGTGCTCTTCAGCGCGTCGATCGCCATCGCGGCGCCGCGCGAGACGCCGAAGCTCTCCCAGCGCTTCCAGTTGGGCTTCCAGGCGTCGACGGCGAGCATCTCCATGAAGGTGGCGAAGGCCTCGTTGAGCCAGATGCCGTTCCACCAGCGCATAGTGACCAGATCGCCGAACCACATGTGCGCGTTTTCGTGCGAGACGACGTCGGCGACACGTTCGAGTTCGGCACGCGAGGCGGCGTGTCATCGGCGAGCAACGCCGTTTCACGAAACGTGATAGCGCCGAGATTTTCCATCGCACCGGCGGCGAAATCGGGAATCGCGATTAAGTCGAGCTTGTCGCCCGGATACGGGATGCCGTAATAGTCGGCGAAAAATTTGAGCGAGAAGGCACCGATCTGCTCAGCCCATCCGGTGAGCGCGCGCTTGCCGGGGACATGGACGACGCGCAGCGGAGTGCCGGCATCGACCGGCTACGGTCGCCTCGAACTCGCCGATGATGAAGGCGAGCAGATAGGTGGACATCCGAATGGTGTCTTTGAAGACGATCTCCTTTTTGCCGTTGCCGAGTTTGCGTTCAGACTTGATGCCGGCGTTGGAAAGCGCGGTCAGGTCGTCGTCGACGATCAGGGTGACGCCGAAGACCGCCTTGAGCGCGGGCTCGTCCCAGCACGGAATGGCGCGGCGCGCGTCGGTCGCTTCGAATTGGGTGGTGGCGACCGTATGCGATTTACCAGCGGCGTCGGTGTACTGACTGCGATAGAAGCCGTGCAGCTTGTCGTTGAGGATGCCGCGAAACTTGATTCGCAGCGTCCAGGCGCCGGGGTCGAGAGTCTCGCCGAAGCGCAGACGCACGCGCTCGCGCGCTGGTTCTGGATCGATCTGGGCGGTCAACGATTTACCGGCGCGATCGGCAATGGCGCTTTCGATTTCGAGCTCGAGCGCGTTGAGCACGACTTCGCCCGTCGCTTCGTGCACGGTAATCGCGACCGTCTCGCTGCCGGCAAAGGTGAATGCCTTGAGATCGGGCGTGAGCGACAAGTCGTAACGGTCCGGCGTGACATTGGCAGGCAGGCGGTATTCCAAAGCCTGGGCGGCGCTAATCGACGTCTCCTGGTCGAACATCGGGTAATCTTCTCCGGATCGAATTGATCGAGGTCAGTCAGGTTTCCTTCCAAGGCGGCTATTGTAATCGGAAAGCGGCGCTCGACGCGAGTTAGATACGTCTCTGGTCAGTGGGTATCGTGACCGCCGCTGGATTCGCGATGCGCGCGACTTCGCTGAAATTAGTGAGGCGAACGCCCTGCCCTTCGAGTGCCGCTCGAACCTGCGGATTGATCAGAATCGAGACTTCGCGTTGCGCCTCGGCCGCCGGTGGAGTGCCGCCGAGGTCGGCGGCCGGATGAAAGTAGAGCTCGGTCAATCCTGGCCGCAACCGCGCGATCACACCGAGCACGTAGGCGTCGGTGAGGTGGCCGCTCTGATGGAGTCCGAAGAGCCAATCCGAGGAGTGGATGCCGCGTACGTCGGCCAGGCGTCGAGCTCGACGCGAGAGCGCGCGAAAGATTCCAGCTTCGACGACTTTTCGCGCGGCGTTATCGCGAGCAAGCGTGAGCGTCGTAAATACGGCTTCGTGCGGCAGTCGAATGCATGGGACGTGGTACTCGACGCACAGATCAAAGAGGATGTCGGCGATGATCGGGTGCACGTGAAAGTTAAGATGGCCGTCGATATGGTCGAGGCGGCCGATCAGCTTCAGGTGCAATTCGATCTGCGCGCGGATTTCGTCGCGCAGACGCGCACGGATGGCGCGATTGAAAAAGTAGCGCAGGCCGGCGCCGATCGGACTGTCGCGGAAGTTGCCGGAAGCATCAACGAGTCCGGCAACCTGATCGGGCGGCAGCACGCTAGTTCCGCGGCAGACAACGAGATGGAGGCCAACGTCGAGATTCGGATTTTCGTGCGCGAGATCGGCAGCTTCATCGCGCGCCGCGGCCGCGACCATCAGGCTCGTCGCGGTGAGAATGCCCTCGCGATGCGCGCGGATGATGCCAGCGTTGACCTCGCGCGAATAGCCGAAGTCGTCGGCAGTGACGATGGCGGCTTTCGGCATCGATGATGACTTTGAGCTCATTGAGCGGCAGGATTAGACGTGGCTGGCCGTCGATTCTCAATGACGGCGGCAAAGTTGAAAATATCTTGACCATCCGATCGCATCGCGGCAATTCTGCTTGGAACCACATAACTGCTCAAGCGACATTCGACTATCAAGCGCACAAACGATGTGGAGGAAGCTGGCAGTGATATTGATTTTCTGTGCATTCGGCGCCGAATTGGAACCGATCCGCAAGCGGGTACACACCCAGAAAGCACTGGGTCTCGATCGGCCCGTAGGGTACTACGGGCGAATCGGCAACACCCAAATCGCGCTGGCCACGAGTGGCATCGGGATGCGGCGGGCAACCGAAAACGCGCGCCGAGTTTTGGACGAGGTTCGCGACCTCGAGCTTGTGATCCTGACGGGCGTTGCGGGAGCGCTCGCCGACAACCTGGAAATAGGCGACCTGGTGCTCGCGGACCGTCTGATGACGCGTGATGGCGACAGTGCGAAGCCGGCGCAGACGATCGAAGTTCCGCGCGTTCATCTCGAAATGGTTTCGGTGGCGTTGGACACAGCCGGCATCGATCATTCACGCGGCGGAATCCTGACCGTGAGACATCCGTTGGCGACGGAGGCGGAAAAACGCCGCGCTGGTCAAAGCACCGGTGCGATCGCGGTCGATATGGAGACGGCCGTGATCGCGCTCGAAGCTGCCGGGCGCGGGATTCCGTTCGTAGCGATGCGGACGATAATGGATACGGTCGAGCACGATCTCGCCGGCGCGGGACTCGCAGACGAAAACGGCAAAGTGCGACCGTTCAAGGCTGCGGCGGCACTTGCGCGAAATCCCGCGATGGTCGCAGGGGTGGTTCGTCTCGTGCGAAATCTGCGCAAAGCAAGCGATGCGATGGCCGTCGCGGTGGATGCCGTCGCACGACGTCTCGGTAACTAAGCAAGCGGCATCCGCCGGAACGCGAACGGCATCGCAAAAGCTCAGGCGTTGCGACGGCGCGCGTTTGCGATCGGATCGACGGGCGCGGACAACTCGGCAAGCGCCGCCGCATCAAAAGGAAAGTCATCGAGATGCCGCGCGATGGCGGCAGCGTCACCATAGCTCTCCACGCGCGTGACGATCTGCAGGATCAGAACCAGGAATGGCAGATAGATGAATACGCTGGCCCACGCGATATCGCGCGCGCCGATGGCGAAGAGCATCGAAATGCCAAACACGACAATGCCGGCGTAAAGCAGCGGCCCGAGCAACGCGCGCGAGGGAAACGTGGGCATCGCGCCGGCGGGTTTGACCGCACCGCGATTTAACCAGCCATCCAGCAGTTGAAAAATCGCGATCGCAATCGCCGCAACGAAGAACCATCCAAGGTAATTGCTGATCGGCACGCCAAAGTGCGGGCCGGGTGGGTCGTACCAGAAAATCTTCCCGAGAAACCAGCGGTCACCGCGCACGCTGAGCGGATCGACGACCATATCCACCATCACCATGAAGAGCGCCGCCATCATCCATACGCGTGGCGCACGGCGAATTCTCCAGGTATCGAGCAGGCGCAAATCGAGGCCGCGGCGATAGAGCGGCGAGGCGACCAGCAGCGCGACCGTGTAACTGGCGAAGCCGAGAAAGGTGAACGAGAGGGAGTCCATCAAAGGGACGCCGGCGATCCAGATTTCGCGGCCGCGCGTGGCATCGAGATAATGATAGAGGCCGAAGGGGAAGCCGTTGTGCACGGAGCTCCATTCGCAGGCGAGCGAGACGGCGTAAGTCAGAACGGTAAAAAGCAGCGTCGTGCGCAAGCCGAAATTAACGATGGCGATGGCGAGAAATGACGCGAGGAAGATGAAAACGTAGGGGCGCAGTTCGATGGTGGCAAGCAGCAGATGCATCGCGCTTCAGGCGGGCGTGCGCGCGACGCCGATACGGCGGAAGAATTCGATCGCGCGAGTGAGGCCGTCGTCGATCGGCGCGGTCTCGTAGCCGAGTTCGGCGCGCGCCTTGCCGGAATCGAAAAACATTTTCTTGCGCGCCATACGCACCTCCGTCAGGCTCGCGCGCGGGGCGCGATGGGTGACGGTGCGGGCGAAGGCCTCGGCACCAAGGGCAAATCCAAACGCTACCGCGTAGGGAATTTTCACTCTCGGGGCGCGACATTCCGGCGATCGCGGCGAGCCGTTGCAGCATCATTTGAAGCGTAAGGTTCTCGCCGCCGAGAATATATTTCTCGCCGACACGTCCGCGCTCCGCCGCCAGCAGATGACCGCGCGCGACATCCTCGACGCAGGCGAGATTGAGACCGGTTTCGACATGAAGGCCGGCATCCGGCGGTTGAGGAACTCGACGATGATGCGGCCGGTCGGGGTCGGCTTGTAATCGAGCGCACCGATCGGCGTGGAGGGATTGACGATGACGACCGGCAGACCTGCGCGCGCGGCCTCGAGCGCCGCTCGCTCGGCGAGAAATTTCGATCGCTTGTAAGGCCCGACCATATCTTCGAGCGTGACCGGAGTGTCCTCGCGTCCGAACCTTGTCCGCGCCAATGCCAAGAGCACGCCACCGTGCTGGTGTGAACGATCTTCGCGACGCCCGCGCGCCTTGACGCTTCGAGCAGGTTGCGCGTACCGCCCAACGTTGGCCGCGTACATCGAGGCTTCATCAAGCACCCACAGGCGATAATCGGCGGCGACGTGATAGACCTCATCACATCCGCGCACGGCGCGTTCAACCGACTCGACGTCGCGTAGGTCGCCGATCGACGATTTCGCAATCGACCCCGTGGAGCGCGCGCAAATCCGCACCGCTCCGAACAAACGCACGCACGTGCGCACCGCGCGCGACGAGAGCGCGAACCACATGCGCGCCGACGAAGCCGTTGGCACCGGTCACCAGCGCGGTTCGGGAGGCCATCGCGAGTGACTCAGGCGTTGGCGACGCGCGACGCGATAGCGCGCGCGGCGGCGCGGCCGGAGATCACCGCGCTCTCGATGGTGGCGGGCAAGCCGGTCTGAATCCAATCGCCGGCGAGAAAAAGATTGGGAATCGGCGTGACGAGTCGCGGGCCGGCTCAAATCCGACAGCGGATCGGGCGCCATCGTCGCGTGCTTCTCTTTGAGCACCAGGGCCTTGACCACTTTGGCGTTGCGCGCCGCCGGAATCATCGTGTGCAAATCGTTGATCACGATGTCGAGCAATTCATCGTTGGAGCGATCGACCAGTTTGCGCGCACCACTGATCACAAAACTCAGATATCCGGGATGGCGCTCGCCGTGCTGCTCGAAGATGCGGCGCTTGTTAAAGAGCCATTGGGTCTGTGTGCCGATAAAGCCGACGAAGGCAGAGTCGGTGACTTCGCGATCGAGCCAGACATGCACGCAAATTATCGGCGAACTTTTGAGATTCGCCAATGCGCGAAAAAAAAGGATCGGCGACGGCGCCTTCCGGCAGCAGCTTCAAGAATTGCTGCGGACGGAACGGCGACGATGTAATTCGCGGCGCTTGAGCCGGCGTGCCGTCGCGCAGGCGCACGCCGGTAATCGCCGATCGGCGTCGAAGTCGAAGCCCTCGACAATCGAACGGCGTCGCAACCACGCCGTCGGCGTTCTCGATCGCATCGCGCGCGGCGCCGCAATAGAGATCGCTCAAACCCGACCTTCGAATAGACGAACGCGGAATCGTCGCGGCGCGAGAAGAAGGCGCGTTTGAGAACCTCGGCCAGCAGTGCGGCGGAGGCGAGTTCCGGATCGTCATTGAGCGTCGCGATAGCGAGCGGATACCAGAAACATTGGCGCGCGCGTTCGCCCTGCTTCAGCACATCCATCAGTTCGGCACGGTCATCCGGCGGAGACGATCGCGGTCGCGTGAGCGCAGGTACATCAGGCGCGAGCCGCCCGCAATCAGACCGCATACGTTCGCGCACCGTCAGATGGCGATAGCCGAGAAGCGCTCGCGCTCATGTGCAACGGTCCCGGCAAGGCGAGCGGTCTTGAGATGCGCGCGTCGACCGGGTCCGTCGAGCATCTCGATTTCGAGATTGCGATGGAACATGAGCTGGCGGCGGGTGCCGATCTCGTTCGAGAAAATCGAGCGTCTCGTGATAACAGCCCATCAGGACGTGCTGGCCGTTATCGACGAAATCGCCGGTGTCGGCGTCGGGAAAGGAATAAGCGCGGCCGCCGAGCGCGGGCTTACCCTCGAGCAGCGGCGACGCGAAAGCCGCGCGCGCCAAGCGCGACGCCCGCCGCCAAACCGGCAAAGCCACCGCCGATCACGACGACGTCCTTTGCGTCCACCGCCATCGATCGTCAGCCCGTCGCGCGTGCCAGTCGCGAGCCTGCCCAGGCGCGTCCGACCAGGTAGAGCTTACGCGGAGTCGAAAGGCGATGGCGACGATCGAACACGCGGAAATCGGATCGCACAATCTGTTCCAGCAGAGCGCTATAAATCAGTCGCATCGCCTTCGGCCGAGAGCATCGACGGCACGATCTTCAGGAGGCAGCGCTGCCTCCGCCTCACGATAGAAGTCGCGCGCCCGCTCCGCCTCGAATGCCATCAGGGCGCGGAAACGATCGTTGTAAACGCCGTCGAGCAATTCCGCTTCGGTCACCCCGAAGCGCTGCAGGTCTTCGAGCGGCAGATAGATGCGGCCGCGCTCGGCATCCTCGCGCACGTCGCGAATGATGTTGGTGAGCTGAAATGCGAGGCCCAGTTTCTCCGCATAGACGCGGGTCGCGGGATTCGGATAGCCGAAAATCTCGATGCAGATGAGGCCGACGGCTGAGGCCACGCGACGGCAGTAGAGACTCGAGTTCGTCGAACGTGTCGTAGCGCCGCCGCGACAGATCCATCTCGACGCCGTCGATGACTTCGTCGAAGTAGCGTCGCGGGATATGAAGCGGGCGAACGTTGTCGGCGAGCGCGCGCGATACGGGCCGAGTCGGCGTGCCGGCGTAGACGTTGCGCAGCTCCTCGCGCCAGCGCGCGAGCATTTCGGCCGGATTCGCGATGGCATTCGTCGTCGGCGATATCGTCGACGAAGCGGCAGAAGGCATACACTGCGTAGAGCGCGCGGCGCCGCTCGAGCGGCAAGCAACATAAAAGCGTAATAGAAATTCGACGACGCTCGCCGCGTGATTTCGGCGCAGCGCGCGTAGTCCTCGGCCAGCGCGATCGGCGGATCCGCCGGCCGGGCAGTCACTGCTTCAGTGCGAAAGGCGTCCACGAAGCGCGTCCCATCCGAGCGCGAGGTAGTCGAGCTTGCCGAGCTTCGGGCGTTGGTTGAAAACGTCGTAGTTGATTTTTTCGATCGCGCGCAAGAATCGCGAGGCCACCGCCCGCGAACATCAGGACGTCGCGCTGCAGCCGGCGATCGACCGATGCGGCTGAGTTCGGCCCCGCGTACCAGCAGGTCGCGCGCGAACGTCGATTTCATGCTCGCATCAGCGCGACGAATTCCGCGGTGCGTGACGACGGCCGCAGTCCGCGCAGATCGATCGGTGGAGTGACTCCGAAGCGTTCCATATCGCGGCGCGGAAAATAGATCCGGCCGTTGGCGAAATCGACTGCGACGTCCTGCCAGAAATTGGCGAGCTGCAATCCGCTGCAGACGAGATCGGAAAGTCGTTGGCGCTCGGCGTCGCGATAGCCGAATAGATAGAGCACCAGACGGCCGACCGGATTCGCCGAATAACGTGCGTAGCCGAGCAAATCGTCGATAGTATCGAAGCCTTAGAAATTGACGTCGCGAGCGAAACGCGCGCAACAAATCGGCGAAAGGCTCGCGCGGAATATCGAAACGCCGCGCAGTATCGGCAAGCGCGACGAAGACCGGATGGCGCGGCGCACCGGCATAGGCGGCGTCGAGTTCGTGCTCCCATTCGTCGAGCTTCGCGAGGCTCTTGTCCTCGTCGGCGAAATCGTCGGCGATGCGGGCGTAGGCGTAGATCGCGTGCATGTGCGGGACGCATCGCACGCGGCATCAGCCATGACGCGATGGTGAAGTTTTCGTAATGCGACTTGGCAAGACGTCCGCACCAAGCGTAGGCGTCGGCGAGATTCGCCGCCGTTGCGGGGACGGCTTCGACGACGCGCACGATGCCGAGAGATTGCACCCGACGGTATCCATTAGGCTTGCGATGCCTCGCCGCTCCCTGCGCCGATCAATTCGCGAGCCATCGCACGCGCCCAGCCGTCGGTCCCGATCACATCCTCAAGCGTGCGCGCGGGCGCATTGTGATGGCGCGACATCACGGTTTCGATATGTCGCGGAATATCGACGAAGCGAATGCTCCCGGCGAGAAAGCCCGCGACGAGTTCCTCGTTCGCGGCGTTGAGGCAGGCGGCCATCGTGCCGCCGGCGCGCAAGGCCTCGTAGGCAAGGCGCAAGACACGGAAAGCGGCAAAGTCCGGCTGCTCGAAAGAGAGATTCGCACAGTCGAGCAGCGAGAGCGGTGGCAGATGATCGAGCGGCAGGCGATCGGGATAAGCGAGCGCGAAAGCCACCGGAATCGCCATATCGGTGATCGCCATCTCGGCGATAACGGAGCCGTCGATCAGCTCGACCATCGAATGAATGACGCTCTGCGGATGAATCACCACGTCGATTTTTTCGGCCGGCAAACCGAAGAGCCAGTGCGCCTCGATTACTTCGAGACCTTTGTTCATCAGGGTAGCGGAATCGATCGTTATCTTGTTGCCCATCCGCCAGGTCGGATGATTGAGCGCGTCCTTGATCGTGATCGCGGTCGAAGCGATCGGCAGGCAACTCGCGGAACGGTCCGCCCGACGCGGTGAGAATAATCCGCTTGATGGTCTCGCGCGGCCGCCCTTCGATACATTGGAAGATCGCGTTGTGCTCGCTGTCGACCGGCAGCAGACGCACGCCGTACTCGCGCACCGCGCGAGTCACGACCTCGCCGGCGACGACCAGCACTTCCTTATTGGCGAAGGCGATATCCTTGCCGGCCTTGATCGCAGCGAGCGTCGGCGGCAGACCGAGTGCACCGACCAACGCCGACATCACGAGCTTGGCTTCGGGATGGGTCGCGACCGCGATCGCGCCTTCGTTGCCGTGCATAATGGTGACTTCGAGCGGCCGAATCCGATCGGCGAGGTCGCGCGCCAACTCGGGGGTTTCGACGGAGACCAGTTGCGGGCGAAAGCGGCGAATCTGATCGGCGAGCAAATCGAGATTGCGGCCGGCCGCCATCGCGACCACGCGAAAGCGATCGGGGAAGCGCGCGACCACGTCGAGCGTGGTGACGCCGACCGAACCGGTCGAGCCGATGATCGAGATCGCCTTCATCGCATAACCGCGAAACTCAGTGCGGCTCGTTCGGCCATCCGGCGGCGGAATCGGCCGAGCGCCATCAACGGAAAATAGTGCGCGTACATGTGGTAACGAAGATAAAAATGATTGGGGAATCCGGTGCCCGTGAACTCGACATCTTCCCAGCGGCCTTCGCTCGTTCTGCTGTTCGATCAGCCAAGTAACGCCGCGCATCGACGCTGTCGCTGAGGTCGTCTTCGCCGGCGATCAATCCGATCAACGCCCACGCGGTCTGCGAGGGCGTGCTCGATCGCCCTTGCCTTTGAGCGCGGGATCCTTGTCAGCGAGACAGGTCTCGCCCCAACCGCCGTCGGGATTCTGCACCGACTTGAGCCATGCGACGCGCGCGCGTGATCCACGGCTCGCTCAAGTCCGACCCCGATAGCGCGCAGACCCGACAACGCCGAGAAAGTGCCGTAGATATAACTGACGCCCCAGCGACCCCACCACGAACCGTCCGCCTTCTGATCGCGCTTGAGCCACGCAATCGCGCGGCGCGCCACCGGATGATCTGTCACGATAGCCGACGCCAGCCATCATTTCGAGCACGCGGCCGGTCAAGTCGGCACAGTCGGATCGGTCGCGGCTTCGACGTCGGCGAAGGGCGCCTGATTGATCCAATTGGAATCGTTGTCAGCGTCGAACGCGGCAAATCCACCGTCCTTGGACTGCATTCCCATGACCCAGTTAGCGCCAAGCCGGATTGCGCGTTCACGTAGCTCCCGCGTCATCGTGTGCGGCGTCTGCCAGCACCATCAGGATAACGGCGGAATCGTCGACGTCGGGAAACCAGTCGTTGTGAAACTCGAAGGCCCATCCGCCGGGTTCGAGATTCGGGCGCTTGATCGACCAGTCGCCCGCTTTGAAAATCTGATGATCGATCAGCCACTTGGCGGCATTGCGCAGCGCCGGATGATCACCCCTGAAGCCCGGAATCGATCAGCGCCTTGGCAGCCAGCGCGGTATCCCAATTGGGCGAGACGCAGGGCTGATAAAGAATCGAGTCGCCTTGATCCCAAATTAATTCGCGCGCCCCATCGAGCGCCTTTTCGATAACCGGATGATCGTTGCGATAGCCCAGCGCCTTGAGCGCCATCGGACTGAGGAGATAGCAGGGCTGGATACCGCCCCATGAACCGTTGGCATCCTGATGTTCGAGCAGCCAGGTCTCGGCGCGGCGCAAAGCGCGGGCGCGCAGCCGCGCAAATGATGATGTTCGTAACCGCGAAGAATCTTGTCGGCCCCATTCAGCGCATTGCGCAATGAGAATAACTTCTTGCCGCGCGGCATTTTGAACTTGGTGAAATGCGGCGGTTCGATATAAAGCTCGAGAACGCCTTCGATCCAATCGATCTGGCGGGCAGGACGCTTGGCCTGCAGCACCATCATGGCGAACAGGGTGCCGCGCGCCCACGAAGACAGCTCGTACATGTTGACCGGGAACCAGTTCGGCAGGAGCGTGATCTCGACCGGCATCGCGGGAGTGGCGTCCCACGTCACCTGATTCATCGCGGCCAGGTAGAAGCGCGCGAGAGTGCCCGCGCTGGAGATACCGCCGTGGGCGAGAATCCAGCGGCGCGCCTGCATCATCGGCTCATCGCCAGCGCGCAGCCGGTGAGCTTCAATGCGAAGTACGCTTCGATGGAGGTCGAGACGTGGCCCTCGCCGCCCGGGAACAAGGTCCAACTACCGTCGCCCTGCTGCGATATCGATCATCAGTTTCTTTGAGCTTGATGTCGAGCGCCGGATCGGGTTCGACCTCCATGAAGCGATTGAAAATGACGTACTCCGCGTTCATCTCGGCATTGGCTTCGAGAGCAGCCTGCCAGTAACCCTCCGGATGTTGCTGTTGCAGCAGGGCGCGCTGCGCCCCGCCAATCGCATGATCGAGCTTGGCGGAAAATTCGTCGCGCGCGGCTGCCGCGCCGATCGCCGCGTGCGTATCGGTCACCTGAGAAACTTGATCCATAAACGGCTAATCCACCTGGTATTCAATCGATCGAGCGGGTCGGCGGCCCGCGTTCCGGGTTAAGGAATCACCGCGCACTTGAGGATCGCACCGCGCTCGAGCATCGCGAATACTTCTTTGAGGTCGTTGAGCGAACGGCGCGCATTGATTAGGCGGCCGGCACCGAGACGTCCGTCACAAAGAAGGTCGTAGGCGCGGCGCACGTCGCGAGGCCGGAAATGAAACGGCGCCATCAGGGTGAGGTTATCGTAGTGCATCCGGCGGGTGTCCACGCTGAGCGCGGTATCGACGGGGCATCCACCGAAGAAGACTACGCGACCGCCGCGGCGCACCCGCGCAAATGCATCGTGCCAGCCGGCTACCTGTCCGGTACTTTCGATGACCAGATCGGGACCGTAGCCGCCGTTGAGCCCGCCGACCGCCGCCTGAGCGTCGGTCCGAGCCGCATCGATAACCTGGTCAGCACCAAGTTCGCCGGCCCATTTGAGGCGGCTCTGGCCGCGGCCCGCGATCGCGACCGTGCGAACGCCGGCAGCCTTGAGCGCCAGCATATGCATCAGGCCGAACGGACCTGCTCCTACTATCAATACGGTCTCGTGCTTTTCTGGATGCGCCATTTCATGGGCGTGCACGACGCACGCGAGCGGTTCGAGCAGGGCGGCCTCCTCGAAGGGCAGCGACGGCGGCTTGGCGAAGGTGTTCCGCGCGACGATATGGGGCGGCAGCAAGAGATAATCGGCGTACGCCCCCGTCACCATCAGGTCCATCGCCTGCGGGCAAAGATTTTCCTGGCCGCGATCGCAGTAGAAGCAAGCGCCGCAGGGCGCGGTCGGCGCCGCCATGATCGCATCGCCCGGCTTGAACCGTTCGACGCCCTCACCCACTTCGGCAACTACGCCGGAGAACTCATGCCCGAACGGGGTGGGCAATTTCCATAATGGATGGCCGCGGCGAAACGTCTTGAGGTCGGTGCCGCAACTCAACGCGCATTTGATTTCGAGAAGGATCGCACCGGCACCGGGATGCGGTGGCGAGACCTCGCGCAATTCGAGCCGGCCCCGTTCGATAAGCACCGCCTGACGCGGACGCGGCCCGCGCTGATGCGCCTCATGCGCGTACGGGTCGCGCGGATGCCGGCTGGCGACGCCTGTCGCTTTCATCGGCGCCGCGACGCGCGAGGCGGTCACAGTTTGCGCTCCACTGCGTACTGCGCTAGCGCCCGCAGAGGCGTCGGCACAATGATCGAATGCGCCCAGCGCAGCGTGCGCCTTGCGCACGAGTTTGCCAGCGAGATCGCGGGATCGCTCGATGCCGATGAGCGACGGATAGGTCGCTTTGCCGCGCTCTTCATCCTTGTTCGTCCGCTTACCCATCGCTTCGGTTGAAGCCTCGACATCGAGCAGATCGTCGATCACCTGGAACGCGAGGCCGAGGGCTTGCGCGTATTCGCGCATCGACGTCAATTGCGTCGCGGTCGCGCCGCCAAGCCGGGCTCCACCGCAAACGGCGGCGACGAAGAGCGCGCCGGTCTTCTTGCCGTGCAGCTCTTCGAGTTCGCTGAGATTCAATGAACGGCCTTCGCCGAGCAGATCGATCACCTGGCCGCCGACCATTCCGGATGAACCTGCGGCGCCAGCCAGTTCCGCGATGGTGTCGAGCAAGGCTTGCGGTGGAGGCTGATGCTTGCCTGAGGTTTCAGAGCGGGCAAGAACCTTGGAAGGCATCGGTCAGCAGGCCGTCGCCGGCCAGGGTTGCGATCGCTTCTCCATAGACCTTGTGATTGGTCGGACGGCCGCGACGCAGATCGTCGTCGTCCATGCACGGTAGATCGTCGTGCACGAGCGAATAGGTGTGGATCATCTCGATGGCGCAGGCGAGACCCATAGCGGCGTCAAGGCTACCGCCAACTGCCTCGCAGGCCGCCAGCGAGAGAACGGGACGGAGACGCTTGCCGCCCGCCATCAGGCTATAGCGCATCGCCTCGAAGAGCCGGCTCTCCGGTCCGTTGGATTGCGCGACACATTCCGACAACGCGCGCTCGACCAAGGCGGCGCGCTCCTTCAGATAGCGATCGAAATCCAGTGCACGCGCGAGGTCAGGCGACGGTCCGCCGGCGCGCTTAGCCGCCGGCTCGCGATAAGCGGACTTGGCTTCCTGCATTGTCAGTCTGTTCTTCCCGATCGCACGGCACACGACTCGCGGCGTCTTTGACCCTGTCGCGCATCGTCCCCATTTTGCCAAGAGCTTCGCGCGTTTCGGTGCAACCGCCAGGTCAGCGTGCTCCGATTAGTCACCGCACAATCTCCCGCGACTCCACACTACGAAACGTAATGCCGCACCATCCGCCACGAGTCCTTAAGATTCTTCCCGAAGTCCATCGCGACGGTCCCTTCAAATCCCGAATGGAGCTTGCAGTCGCGGCATCGGATGTCCTGTTTGGTCCGGTAATACTCCCAGTCGGTCGCCGCGTGCAGTTCGGCAAAGCTCTTATAATGGCCGTTGGTGATCAGGTAGCACGGTCCCTTCCAGCCCCGCGGGTTGCGCGTGACCGTGGTCCATGGGCTGCATAGCAGGTCACGCTCGCCGACCAGGTAATCGAGATATATTGGTGTATTAATAATCTTGTAATCGTCGGCGAGCTTGCGCACCCGCTGGAATTTCAGCGGCATCTCCTCCTTGCGGAGGTAAAGGTCGTCGTTATTGAGCACTTGGTAGTGATAGCCGGGCGTCAACAGCATGCCGTCCACGCCTAGGCCGCCCAGAAACCGAATCAATTCGTCGACCTCCCCGGCGCTGGTTTCGCGGAAGATCGTCGAATTGGTCTGCACGCGGTAACCGCGCTCCTTGAGGAGCTTGATCATTTTTACGACGATATCGAAATGGCCAGTGCGGTCGGTGATACGGTCGTTGGTCTCGCGCATGCCATCAATGTGCAGGTTGAAGCTCAAGTAGCGGCTGGGTTCGACCTGCTTGATGAAGCGCTCCATCAGGATTGCATTGGTACAAATCATGACGTGGCGCTTCTGCTGCTCGATCAGGCCCTTTGTCAGCGCGGCGATATGTTTGTACATCAGCGGCTCGCCACCGCAGATCGAAACGATCGGCGCGTCCGCTTCGGCAGCTGCGCCCAAGGCCTCTTCGAGGGGCATCTGGTCGCGAATCGTATCTTTATACTCGACAATGCGGCCACAGCCGATACAAGCAAGATTACAGGCGTGCAGCGGTTCGAGCATTAGCACCAGTGGAAAATACTTTTCATTGGCGCGTTTTTTGCGGTTGATGTAGCGGCCAAGATCAATCATCTGTCGTAGCGGGACGCGCATTTTCAGTCGTTCTCCTGCGATCCGAGCGGTTAGGAGTTATCAGGGTGATGGGGGGCATTCGCCGGGCCGAATTGCGGTACGTCACCGAAGAGCCAATGGCGCAGCATCGCTCGGGCGCCGTCGAGGTTAAGGTCATTTTCACTGGAAAACAGGAACCCCATTAGAAGACCGTTGAGGGTCGAAAGCAGAAAGCTGGCCGCGGTCTGTGCTGGAAAATCCGAACTGCAGAGCTGCTTTTCCTGCGCGCGGCCAATCAGGTCAACCAACAGCGTACGATAGCCACCGTAGAGCTGGAGAACCTGGTTGGTGAGCCCATCGGAGGGCTTTTCGTCATGAAGGAGCTGCGCGACAAAAAAGCGAATCGAACTTGCGTTTTCGCGCACGAACTGCAGATAAAGGTCGATTAGCCTGAGAATCTGCGCTTTCTCGTCCAGCGCGCCAGCCTCTTCGGTAAAGTCGATGAAATACGGCTCGAGCAGGCGGTTCAACACCGCCATAAAGAGCTCTTCCTTGGTCTTGAAATGCCAGAAAATGAGAGCCTTGCTTACACTCGCGCCGCGAGCAACCTCCGCCATTGAGGTCTCGTGGAAGCCGCGGACCGCAAAAAGCCGCATCGCCGCCTTCAAAATCTCGTCGCGAGAATCCTGGGCCCGCGTCTCCGAAGTCGTCGGGAGAGCATCCGACGGATTCATTCTGTTCGCTTCCGGGCTCAATTCCGCCGCTCACAACCTCCGCAGGGTCTTCTACCACCCACTCGAAAATCGACCCATCGCAACGCCCCTAACCCAGCGGTCAACAGGCATCATAACCGCACTGACCATAGAGTCAATAGGCGGTAGCGGAAACGATTGGGAGGGTTAATCGATGAGCACACGAAGGCCGGCAGCGAACGATCGGCGGGCACTTTCGGTCAGGGCGAGGGCATCGCGAATCTCCAAATGATTCTCGCGGACGGTGGGGCCGTTAGGACCTTCGCCGATAGCACGTTCGAACTCGGCAGCCATCCGGCCGAACCACATTGAATGGTAGGAGTCGTCGGGCATATCGGTCACGGAATGGTCCTCGGACTTTCCCGACCGCTTGGTCAAGAGCACGCGGTCGCCCTCAATTTCGAGCATCGCGAGTTCGCCGCAGAGCATCGCAGAGGTTCGGCGGACCGGGCTCCGCCAGGAAAGATGAACATGCGATACACGGCCTCCCGGGAACTCAATCCGCAGATCGGCGACGTCGTCGGGACGATCGGAATCGTCGTTGGCCCTGCCCGCCTGAAAATCGAGATAAGCGGAAATGGCAATGGGCGCCGTGCCCACCATCCATCGCGTGAGGTAGAAGACATGCCATCCGTGGTCGATCAGGATGCCACCGCCGGTCTTCGCGGATAGGCGCCAGCGCTCGCCACCGATACGGCTACCGCCCGCCCCGGCCGGCCCGCTGCGTAGGCGCGTAATCGAGATGTATCGAAGATCGCCGAGGTGGCCCGATTCGATGAGTTCGCGGGCGCGGCGATAAGCGGGCGCGTGCTTCCAGTTATGCACGCACATCAGAATCCGCGATTTCCGGGCAGCAAGCGCGACCAACTCCTCGAACTCTGCGGCGGACAGACAGAGCGGCTTTTCCACCAGGACGTTCGTGCCGGCCTCCAATGCTTTGCGCACTGCGGCACGCGTGAAAAGCGGGCGGGCTCGCGATGTCGACGAAATCGAGTGCCTCGCCGTCGAGCATCAGGTCGAGGTCGTCGTAAACGCGAGCGTTGCGAACGAGATTCATTGCGCTATGACGGCGCTCCGAGACCGGATCGTGAATGGCGACAAGCGCGATATCGGGTCGCGTGCGCCATCCGGCAAGATGGGCCGCGGCGGCGACTTCGCCGAAGCCCGAAATCGCGCCGCGCAACACGCTCAACCGGGCCTTTGAGGCTGATCAAGGCGCAGGACGGCTTCGCGCACGAGCGGCGTCAAGTCGCATTCCTCGCAATGTGCGTATTCGATTATCTCGCGGCGCATGCGCGGCTCCCAGAAGTTCTTGAGATGCTGCGCGATCGAATTGACGGCAACTTCATGGTCGGGACTCGACCCGAAGAAGCCGCCGATGTCGTTGGCCATTTTCGCCAGGTGATGGATATCCATGCGACGGTACCCGCGCTAGCGGGCCGCTGGGGAAGCGGCGGCGACTATTTTGTCGGCCGGCAGACGCTCGGGACGGCGCCCCGTCGGCATCACCTGCACAGCCGTCACCTTGTACTCGGGACAGTTCGTCGCCCAATCGGAGTTCTCCGTCGTAACAACGTTCGCTCCGGTCTCGGGATGATGAAAGGTGGTATAGACGACGCCCGCAGCGACACGTTCGGTGATCATGGCGCGTAGGGCGATCGCACCCGCGCGGCTAGTCACTTCGACCCAGTCGCCGGCGCGGATGCCACGCTGCTCGGCGTCGTGCGGATGGATTTCGAGGACATCTTCGGGATGCCATGCGACATTCATCGTGCGTCGCGTCTGAGTGCCAACATTGTATTGAGTGAGTATTCGCCCGGTAGTCAGAATCAGCGGGAAACGCGAAGTGGTGCGTTCGTCAGTCGCGACATACTCGGTAATCAGGAAACGGCCTTTGCCGCGCACGAACTCACCCACATGCATCACCGCGGTGCCGGTGGGCGCTGCGTCGTTGCAAGGCCATTGGAGCGAGCCAAAACGGTCGAGCTTCTCGTAGCTGACGCCCGCAAAGGTCGGCGTGAGGCGCGCGATCTCATCCATGATTTCCGACGGATGATCGTAGTTCATGGGATAACCGAGGGCATTGGAAAGCGCGCAAGTGACTTCCCAGTCCTCCTTACCCGCGAGCGCTGGCAGCACTTTGCGCACACGCGAGATGCGTCGCTCCGCATTGGTGAAGGTGCCGTTTTTTTCAAGAAACGACGATCCGGGCAGAAAGACGTGCGCGTACTTCGCAGTCTCGTTCATGAAGATGTCGTGAACCACAACGATTTCCATCGCGGAGAGCGCTGCCGCCACGTGCTGCGAATTGGGATCGGACTGCGCAATGTCTTCGCCCTCGATATAAAGCCCGAGGAAGCTGCCGTCGAGCGCCGCATCGAACATATTGGGAATGCGCAAACCGGGCTCAGGATCGATAGCAACGTGCCACACCTTTTCGAAATCTGCGCGCATCAGCGGATCCGAAACATGACGGTAGCCGGTCAACTCGTGAGGAAAAGAGCCGACGTCGTTGGAGCCTTGAACGTTATTCTGACCTCGCAGCGGATTGACGCCGACGCCGGCGCGTCCGAGCATCCCGGTCGCCATTGCAAGATTCGCCATCGCGAGCACGGCAGTGCTGCCCTGGCTATGTTCGGTAACGCCGAGTCCATAGTAGATGGCTGAATTGGGCCCGCGTGCGAAAAGCCGGGCGGCGGCGCGAATCTTTTCCGCCGGCACGCCGGTGACTTTCGTGGCTGCCTCCGGCGAGTTGTGCTCGGCCGCGATAAACTCCCGCCATTGCTCGAATTCGCCAGGGTCGCAGCGCTCGGCCACAAATTGTTCGTTGACCAGCCCCTCCGTAACGACCACGTGTGCCATCGCGTTGAACAGCGCAACGTTGGTGCCCGGCGTGAGTTGGAGAAAGTAGTCGGCCTCAACGTGCGGCATCCGCACCAGGTCAATTTCACGCGGGTCGGCGACAATCAGCCGCGCGCCATTGCGCAGGCGCCGCTTCATGATCGAGGCAAAGACCGGATGTCCCTCAGTCGGGTTCGCGCCAATCACCATGATGACGTCCGCGGCCGCGACCGAATCGAAATCCTGTGTGCCCGCGGGCGTGCCGAACGCCGTCTTGAGTCCGTAACCGGTGGGTGAATGGCAAACGCGGGCGCAGGTATCGACGTTGTTATTGCCGAACGCCGCGCGCACCAGCTTTTGGACCAGGTAGGCTTCCTCGTTGGTGCATCGCGAGGACGTGATTCCGCCAACGGAACCGCGCCCGTATTTCTGCTGCACGCGCTTGAACTCGGACGCGGCGTAACCGAGGGCCTCGTCCCACGAGACCTCCTGCCACGGATCCGAGATGCGCTTGCGTATCAGCGGTCGCTTGACGCGGTCGGGATGCGTCGCATAGCCCCATGCGAAGCGCCCCTTGACGCACGAATGGCCATGATTCGGCAGGCCATCCTTGTTCGGCACCATGCGCACGACTTCGTCGCCGCGCGCTCCTGCCTTAACCTCCGCCTTAAAGGAACAGCCGACGCCGCAATAGCCACAAGTAGTGACGATCGCTCGATCGGCGCGACCCTTTTCGAGCAGCGATTTCTCCATCAAGGCATCGGTCGGACAGGCCTGCACGCAGGCGCCGCACGATACGCACTCGGAATCGATGTAATGTTCATGCTGACCAGCGACCATCTGCGAATCGAAGCCGCGACCCTCGATCGTCAGGGCGAACGTACCTTGAGTTTCGTCGCACGCGCGCACACACCGCGAGCACACGATGCATCGCGATGGATCGAAGGCGAAATATGGATTGCTGTCATCGATCGGAAGGTCGTGATGATTGCGGCCGCCATCGCCATAGCGCACGTTGACCAAGCCGACCGCGTTCGCCATTTCGTGCAACTCGCATTTGCCGCCCGCCTTGCATTCGAACGGGTCGATCGGGTGATCCGACATGTAGAGTTCCATGACGTTGCGGCGGAGCTTCGCAAGGGGCTCGGTCTGCGTGCGGATTTTCATGCCGGCTTCGGCCGGAGTCGTGCACGAGGCAGGGAAGCCCTTGCGTCCCTCGATTTCGACCAGGCAGAGGCGGCAGGAGCCGAAGGGCTCGAGCGAATCGGTCGCGCAGAGCTTGGGAATCGCGACATCGGCCAACGCGGCGGCGCGAATCACCGAGGTGCCCTCGGCAACGGTGACTGCACGGCCGTCAACTTCAAGCGTGATGAGCTTTGCGGAATCGCGCGCCGGCGTGCCCAGGTCCTTGTCGTTGATCGCTAACACGGCTTCACTCCGTCCGGGGAGAATCGCTCTCCCCCTACTATACTCCAATACCTGTGCGTTTAATCGCCGGGAGCCCAAAGTCCTCGGGGAAATATTTAAGCGCGCTGAGCACCGGCAGCGGCGTCAAACCGCCAAGCGCGCAGAGCGAGCCGGCAGTCATCGTGTCGCATAGGTCGCGCAACAGTTCCACGTTATCGGACCGATCGCGATTCGCGATGATGCGATCGATAACCTCGACGCCGCGCGTCGATCCGATGCGGCACGGCGTGCATTTGCCGCACGACTCGAGCGCGCAAAATTCCATCGCGTAACGCGCCATCCGCGCGAGGTCAGCGGTGTCGTCGAAGACCACCACGCCGCCGTGGCCGAGCAGCCCACCGGCGCCGGCAATAGCTTCATAATCGATCGCGAGATCAAGCATCGAGTCGGGGAAGTACGCCCCGAGCGGACCGCCGACCTGAACCGCGCGCAGCGGACGGCCGGTCGCCGTGCCCCCGCCGAAATCGTCGATCAATTCGCGCAGAGTGAGGCCGAAAGGCAACTCGAACAACCCCGGGCGTTTGACATTGCCGGCGAGTTGCAGCGGTAGCGTCCCGCGCGAGCGGCCGACACCATACTGATTATAAGCTTTCCCGCCGCATTCGAGGATCGCCGGCACGGAGGCCAGCGTGATGACATTGTTGACCACCGTCGGCTGGCCAAAGAGGCCGGCGATGGCCGGCAGCGGCGGCTTGAAGCGAATCACGCCGCGCTTGCCTTCGAGGCTCTCGAGCATGGCGGTCTCTTCGCCGCAGATGTAAGCGCCAGCCCCGATGCGAACCTCGAGGTCAAACGGCTTGCCGCTGCCGCAAACGTCGGAGCCCAAGTAGCCGGCACCGCTCAGCAGCGTCGATTGCCGCAGTCAACGTGCGCAGCGCGTCGGGATACTCCGAACGGAGATAGATGTATCCCGCGCTCGCGCCGACCGCCACGCCGGCAATCGTCATCCCTTCGATCAGCACGAACGGATCACCCTCCATAATCATGCGGTCGGAGAACGTGCCGGAGTCGCCTTCGTCGGCATTGCAAACGACGTACTTCTGCTTGGCGCTTTGCTCGAGGGTGGTCTTCCATTTGATGCCGGCCGGAAAGGCTGCGCCGCCGCGGCCGCGCAAATTGGAGACCGTCACCTCCTGCACGATTTCCGCGCCGGACATCGCGAGCGCGCGGGTGAGACCGCGGTAGCCGCCGTGCGCGATATAGTCGTCGATCGAGAGGGGATCGATAACGCCCACACGGGCAAACGTCACCCGCGATTGACGCTTTAGGTATGCAATGTCATCGGTAAGGCCGAGTCTGAGCGCGTGTTCGCCGCCTTCGAGGAACCCTGCATCGAAAAGCGCCGAAACGTCACCTGCGGAGATTGGGCCATAGGCGACACGGCCACGCGGTGTCGCTACTTCAACCATCGGTTCAAGCCAGTAGAGCCCGCGCGAACCGTTCCGAATCAAATTTATGCCAGCCTGGCGGCGTGCCGCTTCCGTTGTGATCGCCTCTGCGACGGCGTTCGCACCCAGCGACACGGCGCTCGAATCGCACGGGACATAAACCGTCGTTAACGAGGCGTTGCTCATCGTCGAACCAGGCTGGAAAGCGCCCTGTCGAAGCGCTGAGGCGTCACGCGACCGAGCAATTCGCCGTTGATCACAACGGCGGGCGAGCATGCGCAATTGCCGAGGCAATACACTGCCTCGAGCGAGAAGACGCGGTCAGGGCTCGTGCCGCCGAAGTCTGTTCCGAGACGTTTGCGAACGTGATCGGCGAGCGCCGCCGCGCCCATCGCCTGACACGATTCGGCGCGGCAGACCCGAACAATGTTGCGGCCGGGCGGCTCGTGGCGAAAGTCATGGTAAAAGCTCGCGACGCCATGAACCTCGGCGCGAGATAAGTTCAGTTCATGCGCGATCAGTGGGATGCTCGCCGGCGGAACCCATCCGAGGTCGTCCTGGATGCGCCGCAGGATCGGCATCAGCGCTCCGGGTTCGTGTTTGAGAGCGTTGACAATCGCGCTGACCGCGGCCCTGTCCCATGGATGATCGAGCGCCATTAAAACTCCGCAAGAATGAATGCCGCAACGGTCGAAAGTCCCACGCGATTCGCGCCACACTCAAGCTTGACCATGCACAGCGGCTTCGAAAACGAGCGTCGTTCATCGAGGCGTTTAGGTCAAGAGGCGACGCGTGCCGTGCGCTGGTAGAATGCCGTCAGGTAAAGGCGCGGACGGCTTTCACGTATGAAATCGAAAGAGGCGAGGACGTAAGATGATCCGGCGATTTAATTTCGAAGACGAGGTGCATCATAGCCTGGCGTGCGTGCCGATGGCGGTACGACGCAAGCTCGATCGCGTCGGTGTGAAGGTCAGCCTCGAGCAATGGCAGGCGCTCGCGCAACACGAACGGCTGGCGGTCTGTCATCTGCCGACGGACTCCGCTGAGGAGCGCGATGCGGTGAGGACCTTCGTCGAGGAATCGGTAAAGACGCGCACTGGTACCGCGACCAAGCCCTTGTCGGAGGAGGTCAAGCGGTCGGCGGACCCTCCAGATGCGCCACCGACGCGACTAATCGAGAACGCTCGGTCGGCGGGTGTCACTCTGGACCAGCCGATATGGGATCGGCTCGACGCCGACGCGCGCTACGCGTTGATCAAGCTGGGTGGCGGCGCCGAGCACAGTCACAATTTCCCCGCGGCGTTGCGCGAGTTGATCGGATAGATCAACGCAGCGCGAATTGCGGGCGCGGCCGCGCATCATCGATCAACCGGTCGGCGCTTGCGCTCCGTGTTCGCTGACACGAGCAAGGAGTTCACGAGCCTCGATCAAATCGCGGGCGCCGAAGCCTTCAGTGAATTGTCCATAGATTCTGGCGAGCATTGTTCCGGCCTCATCGCGGCGGCCCAGCGAATCGAGCAGGCTGGCAAGCGAAGTGGTCGCGCGCAATTCGAACAGGCGAGCGTGCTGACTCGCGGCGACTTCGATCGCTTTGTGGAATGAGGCCTCGGCAGCGCCCACGTCACCCGGGCCATTACGCGCGCGCAAAATTTCGCCTTGCAAGCGATGGATATCCGCCAGCGACAAGGCCCAACCGGCCTCGCTCAACCCATTTTCGATATCGGTGAGCATCGCGAGCGCTTCTTCGGCGCGGCCGAGACGGCCGAGCGCGTCGGCGTAATGAATGCGCCATTGCCGCGCAATAGTTCCGGTAAATTCGAAGACCGCCGCGCCCTTTTTCATGAGCTCGAGACCCTCCTCCACGCGGCCGATATGGATGTAGGCTTGACCGCGCAACTCCTGCGCATAAGCCACCCAGAGCGCGAAATCCCGGTCAACCGCGAGAGATTCGAGCTCCGCAGTTTTGGCTAACACCGCGTCCCAATCGCCAAGCCGGAAGCGCAGTTCCGCGGCGCTGTTGATCGCGACGATCTGCGAATGCGGCCCCGCCAGGCGAGCGATTGCAAGGGCCTCGTCACTGCGACGCAGCGACTGCTCGGGATACCCGGTGACCGCCAGCGCACTCGCGAGGATCGAAAAGATCATCACGCGGGCATCACCGATATCCCCGAGCGGAAAATTGGGCAGGTGCCGCGGCAGCTCGAGCGCGCGTTCGGCAAGGTCGCGAGCCGCCTCCGGTTCGCCCGTCAGCAGCAGCGTCTGCCCGAGGCCGACATAGGCTCCCATGCGCATCGCGGGATCGCCCGACTGCTCGGCGATCTCAACCTGACGTTCGCCGATTTCGCGCGCGGTCGCAAGTTCAAGGCGCACGAGATAATGAAACTGGAGGCCATAAACGATCCAGAACAACTCATCCTTGGTCGCATAATCGCGGGCGAGTTCGCTCGCGCGCTCGAAGGCGACCCTGACCTCATCGGCAGCGACACCCTTGAACGGAATCAGATACTGACCGAGCGAGCTCTGGATGGTGAATTCGCGGCGGGCTGTCTCGGGAGTAACCGGCAACGTGCGCAGCAGCGCGAGTGCCTCGGTAAAGCGATCGACGGCCTCGACGTAAGCCGCGCGACGCGCCGACTGGATCGCGGCACGCTCGAGGAACTCGACCGCACGGGCGGCGTTGCCACTGCGTCCGTAATGATGCGCGATTTCGGCGACATAGTCGTCGAGGCGCTCGGCATAGAGACTTTCGATCGCGGCGGCGGTACGCTCGTGAAGCGATTTGCGACGTTCGACCAGCACGGAATTGTAGGCGACGTCCTGGATCAGCGCGTGCTTGAAGGAATAAAGCGACTCGCTACCCGCAGGCTCTTCGTACACGAAACCGGCGGCTTGCAGATCATTCAACCTCGCTTCAAGCCGGTCTCGCGTTGCCGGCGACGCGACCAGTTTGACCAGGTCCAAGGTGAATTCCTTACCGATCACCGCGAGCGTCTGCAGTAATTCTTTTTCCTCAGCCGAAAGGCGATCGATGCGGGCGGCGAGAATACCGTTGACGGTCGGCGGGACACGGATTTCATCGAGCGGCGTCACGATCTCGAGCCCACTATCGCGGCGCAACGCACCGCGCTCGAACAAGGTCCGCACCATTTCTTCGATAAAGAGTGGATTACCCTGGGTCTTCTCTATAATGAAATGCTTTAGCTCAGCGATCGTGGCTCGATTGGTGTGCGCGGCGCCGGTGGTTGCCGCGGGAGTCGCTCCCGCAAAAGGGGCCTCGAGCAGCGCATCGAGCATCAGGTCAGCGCCTGCGAGCCCGAGCGGTTCGAGTCGCAGCTCGGTGTAATTCGGCAACGCAGCCCATCGATGGCGATACTCGGGGCGATAGTTGACGAGCATCAGGACGGGCGTTGCGGCCGTGTTTTCAGCGATCAGATCGAGCAGGGCCTGCGTCGCGTTATCAACCCAATGGAGATCCTCGAAAATAACGATGAGCGGCTGATTGCGGCTCTCACGCAAAAGGATCCGCCCGATCGCCTTGAGCGTCAGCCGGCTGCGCGTCTTTGCGTCCATCCCGTTCAGCGCGCCATCGCTCGAACCGGCAGCGTCGCTTTCGCTATCCTGCAAGCCAAGTAGCGCAATCAGGAATGGCAGCGTGTCTTCGAGCGCGCGATCGAGCATCAATATCTTTCCACCGACCTTCTCACGGCGCCGGCGGCGATCGTCTTCGGGCGCAATCGAAAAATAGTCATTGAGCAGGTCGATCACCGGCAGATAGGCGGAAGCCTTGCCGTGAGAGACGGAGTAGGCTTCGAGTGTGAGCGCGTTGGCTCCGGCGATCGCCTTGAATTCGTAAAACAGACGCGACTTGCCGACTCCCGCATCGGCGACCGCAGCGACGATTTGACCGTGCCCGCGCGTCGCCAAATCGAAGCAGTCCATGAGCTTGGCCGTCTCACGACTACGGCCAACGAATTTCGACAGTCCGCGGATGGCCGACGCCTGCAGGCGCGTGCGTAGAGGGCCGATGCCGGCGACTTCAAAAACCTCGACCGCTTCGCTGATGCCGCGCATTTTCACTGCACCGAGCGGCTTCAAGGTAAAATAGCCGGCGACGATTCGCTCGGTATCCTTACTAACGACGATCGAGCCGGTCGACGCTATCGTCTGCAGGCGCGCCGCCAGATTGGTGGTGTGGCCGATCGGCGTGTACTCGGCGGTGCGCGCGCCAGTTTGAATCGAGCGCACAACTACATCGCCGGTATTTACGCCAACCCGGATTTCGATTGGCGCGCGACCCTCGGCGCGCAGCCGCGCCCCGTACTTGCGCAGTTCGTCCTGCATGCGCAGAGCGGCGTAGAGCGCCCGCTGCGGATGGTCTTCGTGCGCAATCGGCGCGCCGAACAGCGCAAAGACGCCGTCGCCCGTCGATTGCACAATATAGCCGTCAAAGTGCTGTACCGCTTCGATCATCAGGCGCAATGCGGGGTCGATGAGCGCTTGCGCTTCTTCCGGATCGATGTCTTCCATCAATTCGGTCGAGCCTTTGATGTCGGCGAAGAGCGCGGTCACCAGCTTGCGTTCGCCGGCGCTGATACTCACCGTCGGAGGCACCGTAAGGTTCATCGGAGCGGCCAGCGCGGCGGCAAAACGCGGCGGATGTTTATCGGGCTGTGCGGCACCATCGCGCGCGCCGTCATCCGCTGAGCGTCGCAATTCGGCTGCGCTGGCGAGAGTTGCTGCAGCCTCGGGAACATCGGCGGGCGACAACCGCTGGCCGCACTCGCTACAGAATTTCGCCGAGGGCGCGTTAGGTGTGCCACAGCGCGCGCACCCGCGGCTCAAGGCCGCGCCGCATTCGACGCAGTATTTTCCGTTCGCAGGATTCTCGGCGTTGCAGTTCGCGCATCGCATCTTGGTCACCAGCCGTGTCGGATCGAGCACGCGCATTCGCGACACGGCTCACTAGCTAATCTTGTGCGCAATTGCGGGTGGCAATCCATACGGGCGAGCCGTGTCGAGCTCAACGTCATCCGCGGGCAAAATGATCGAGCAACGCACGACCGGGTCCGCCGAGGATGAAACGGTTACGCAACGCGCGAGTCACAAAGGCCTTCGCCCCTCGCACCGCTGCTTCGAGATCCTCGCCGCGTGCGAGTAACGCGGTGATTGCCGCGGAAAATGCACAGCCGGTCCCATGCGCGCCGTCGCCCGCGATGCGCCGCGCGCTGAATTCGGTGAAGCGGCGGCCGTCGTATAACAGATCGACCGCGGTTGAGCCGATCGCATCGGCGCCGCCCGCGAATGGATGGCCGCCCTTGATCAGAACCGCGCGCGCACCGAGCTTGCGCAACCTTCGCGCCGCCTCCCGCATCGCCACCGGACCGTCAATCGCAAGGCCGGCGAGCGCCTCGGCCTCCGGAACGTTGGGAGTGATAACGCGGGCTAGCGGCAGCAGCAACGAGCGCAGGACATTTTCGCCGTCGGCGTTGAGCAGACGCGCACCGCTACTCGATATCAGCACGGGGTCGACCACCGGCGCGGGCAATTTGAAATCGCGAATCGCTTGCGTTATCGCTCCGACGATTTCAGCATTTCCGAGCGCACCCGTCTTGATCGCGTCCGGAAGGCGTTCATCCACGAGCGTCGCGATCTGCTCCATCACCAATGAGGCCGCTACCGGCTCAACTCGCGACACCTGCGCGCTGTTCTGCGCGATAACCGCCGTGATCACCGAAAATCCGTAAACCCGATGCGCCGCAAAGGTCTTGAGGTCCGCCTGCAGACCCGCGCCACCGCCAGGGTCACTCCCGGCAATCGTCATCGCAACCAATCGTTTCGCTGTGCTCGCCATCGGACGTTACATTTCGCGCAACTCGCGCAGCATCGAACTTAGCACGGCGACATACGGCTTCGCCGCGGATCTCAGCGCAATCCATCAGCATTTCGCGCAATCGCATCAGCGGCTATCTGAATTATCGGTTATAATATTTCGGTCGAGCGCAACTGGCGGCCAAAAAATATTTAACTTGATTACATTCGGGCGAGAGTTGTACCTTGCGTTGGCAGATGGGCCGCCCCGATAGCAGCATATGCCGGACACCAGGCAAGAAGAATTTCTCAACCTGCCCTTCCAGGAGAAACTGGAGTTTCTCTATGGTCTGCCCGCGCGCCAGAAACGCGATCTGATTCTTTCGGCGCCGGAGGCCGAGCGTCTGGTGCAATCGTTCGCCCCCGAGACGCTCTTCTACACCCTCAAGGAAATCGGCGTTGCGGACGCGGGAGATTTGCTGAGCCTCGCCGTCCCCGAACAGATTCGTTCGCTCTTCGATCTCGATTGCTGGGACAAGGACCGGCCCAACCTGGGGCGGATGCGTGAATGGATCGAGGCGATTTCGGAGGCCGGCCGCAAGCGCATGGCCGAGGGATTGATGGAGCTCGACCTCGAGCTGGTTTCGCTCCTTTTACGCCAATACATCCGCGTACATCGGCTCGCCGACCCGCAGGATTCGCCCGACGCCCCCTCCGATCGGTTCGTGCAGTTCGACGAAAATTACCTGATCGAATTTATTCGCCACGACGCGATTCACGCGCACGTTCTCGATTTCCTCGAAGAGGTCTTCGAGCGCGATTACAACTATTTCACTGGTCTGATGGACGAAATTTATTGGGGGGTGGAGGCTGAGCTCGAGGAGCAGGCGTATCTGTTTCGCAGCTCGCGGCTGGCCGACCGGGGATTCCCCGATTACTTCGATGCGCAGAGCGTGTTCGCATATCTCAACCCGCAGCATTTCCAGAGTATTCGGGCGCAGTATCCGGCGCCCATCCGCGACGGCCTCGAGGACAACGACGTGCTGCCGCCGGGCATGTCGCCCGCACTGCCGGAAGTCGAGAACTCGCTGTTCAACGCTGCGCTCACCGCGGGGTTCGCCGCGCAGGGCAAGCGCCAGTTGCGTAGTGAGATGGCGATGGTCAGCAATCAGGTGCTGGTCGCGCGCTCGGTCGATTTCGGCGACCTCGACGCCGTTCGCGTCGCGGTCGAGATGACGCATAACTATCTCAACCTCGCGCTCGAACATCTGGCCGGAGGCGACTTGCGCATCGCCATCGAGCATCTGCGCGATACTCATTTGCAGCAGCTTTTTCGACTCGGCGTGAGCCTGACGATCGATTTGCGCAAACGCGCCGAAACCGTCGTGGCAAAGCTCGGCCTCGCCACCGATCGCGCGCGCGAAATCCCTTATCTCGATCCGCCGTACCGCGAAGCGATCGCGGGCTTTATGCAGCGCCAGCCGCAGTATTACGGCGGCCTCGATCGCGACGGCTCCGTCGTGATGCGCGATTTTCGCTCGATGCGCGATCTCCATCTCGGCTATGCGATGCTCGAACAAGTCGACGCGGTACCCGAACTATTCCGTGCGCTGCTCCGACTTGATATTGCAGCGCCGGGTTTCCGCGCGCAGATCGCCGGTTACGACATTCGGCTGAGCCAGATCCTGCTGACCGCCCTCGCCCGCTACGCGCTTGACGGTCGCCTGGTGATCGAACCGATCCAGACGCAGCGGCTGGAGGAGGTGCGCGCCGTGATCATGACGATGAGCGAACGGCCCGCACGACTAACTGATCGTTTCAAGGAGCGTGTCATAGCCGCGCTGCGGGCGGGTCTCGACGAGCCGCTGCTGCGGCGCAGCGCCGACTACGTCAATTCGTGTTTGAATATGATCGAGGAGGATCTCGCTGAGCTCGATCCCGCCGAACCAATTGATCCGCGCTTCATCCGCAGCCTGCTCATCCGAAAATAGCTTTCAACGATTTTCCAAAAGGCCGGACCGTCTTCGACCTGACTTAGTGCGCGGCGCCCGTCGTGACTGACGGATCGATCACAATCGTCTGCGTCGTTTTGCCGCGCCGTACAGTCACGGCAATCCGCGCGCCGGCCGCGCTGGTGATGTGTGCAAAGTCATCGGAACTACGAATCGTTTTTCCATTCACGGCGACCAGGATATCGCCGCGCTCCAATCCGGCGTTGCGCGCCTCGTCGTCGATATCAGCGATCACAACCCCGCCACCGATGGCGATGCCGAAGTAATTCGCGAGGTCGGGCGTCAATTCCTGCACGGTCATTCCCAGCTTGGTCGCGACGATCGGAGCGGCTGCGGCATCGGCAGCGGGACTGGCCGCGTGCATCAACTCGTTCGCCACATAGATCGGTGCGTTCACCGTCATCGCGAGCGCAATCGCATCGCTAGGCCGGCTGTCGAGCGCATAACGGCCGTGATCGAGAATTATTTTCGCGTAGTAGATCTCGTCGTGCACCTGGGTGATCTCGACGCGATCGACCGCATTGCCGGTTCGCGCCAGCACCGTTCCCAGTAGTTGATTGGTCAGCGGACGCGGCGACCGCAGCCCACGCAGCTCGAGCAGAATCGCGCGCGCCGGTTCGTCGCCGATGGCAATCTGGAGCGAGCGCTGCTTCGCGGAATCAGCGAGCTGGACGTAGTGGGATGCCGATTGTTTGTCGTAGCCGACGTCGGCCACTTCGACGCGAACCTCGCCGCTCGGCGCAGCGAGTGGGCTGGTCGCTCCGCGATGTCCGCAGGCCGTCAACAATCCGAAAGAGAGCATGATTGCCACGCCCTGAATCACATTCGACGGTGTCTCGCGGATCACGGATCGCATCGTAATCTGAGCTTACGCGCCCAGCGCCGATGAGGCGACGCAAATTCGGAGCCGAACTCAGCCGCCGACCGCACGGCGGCCGCGCGCGACCAGATAAAGCTCGGAGGAGCCCGGGCGGCTCGCCTTAGTATGCGCGATTTCGACTTTGGCGAAAGCGCGTTCGAAGGCGCGCTTCGTTTCGGCGAACTCGCCTCCCATGAACAGCTTTGCGATCATCGCACCGTTCGGCTTGAGTGCGCCGCTACGTGCAAAATCCAGCGCGATCATCAGCAGTTCGGCTGATCGCGCCTGATCACGATCCGCGATACCGCTGAGTTTGGGTGAGAGGTCGCTGGTGATGAGGTCGGCCGCTCCGCCAAGTCGCTCGGCCACTTCTGCGCGCATTGCGTCATCGCGGAAATCGCCGGAGATTGTCACGACGTTCGTCCCGAGTGGACGGCATTGATCGAGATCGATGCCGACCACGCGACCGTTCGATCCGACGGCGCGTGCCAGGATCGCGAGCCATCCGCCGGGAGCGCATCCGAGATCGATAACGCAAGCGCCCGCATACGCGAGTTTGAAGCGCGCGATCAACTCTTCAAGCTTGAACGCTGCGCGTGAAGGTAATCCCGCGGCGCGCGCCTTGCGATAAAATTTGTCGTGCGGATCGTAACGCGCCATCAGACAATCGCCGGGCCCCCTCCGCTGTCACGGTTTTCCACAGGTAAATGCGCGCGTACTTTTCGCCGCCGCGCGAAGCCGGTATCGTAATCCCTGCCGGCGATTTTCTCCGGTGCGTGCCCATCGAAGCAAAATGTCATCATTGAATCTCGACGACCTCAATCCCGCGCAACGCGAAGCGGTCCTGGCGCCTGACGGCCCGACCCTGATTCTCGCCGGCGCCGGCTCCGGCAAGACCCGCGTGCTGAGTTATCGTATCGCCCACCTGATGGCCGAGCGCAACGCCGCTCCCGACGGCATCCTCGCGGTAACCTTCACCAACAAGGCCGCCAACGAGATGCGCGATCGGGTAGCGATGCTGGTCGGCGCCGCTTCCCGAATGCCATGGGTCAGCACCTTCCATTCGGCCTGCGCGCGGATACTGCGTCAGGAAATCGCGGCGCTCGGCGCCAGCTACGATCGCAACTTCAGCATCCTCGACGAATCCGACACCCTGGCCGCCATCCGACGAGTGCTTGAAGATGCGCAACTCGCCGACTCGCCGCCACCTGAACTGGTGCGTGCCCGAATCGATCAGGCCAAGAACGAAGGTCAGTTCCCTCTCGACGTGGCCGAGAGCGCGGCGGATGGCCGCGAGCGCACGCTGGCGCAGGTCTATCAGCTCTATCAGGATCGCCTTGCCGCGATGAACGCGCTCGATTTCGGCGATCTACTGCTGCAGACCTATCGCCTCCTGCGCGACAATCCGGAAGCGCTCGCGCGTTGGCAGCGGCGCGCGCATTACTTGCTGGTCGACGAGTACCAGGATACCAATCGCGTCCAATATCTGCTGGTGCAGGCACTCTCGTCGCTGAGCGGAAATCTCTGCGTCGTCGGTGACGAGGACCAGTCGATTTATCGCTGGCGGGGCGCCGATATCCGCAACATCCTCGACTTCGAGCGCGACTATCCGGCCGCGCAAATTTTCAAGCTCGAACAAAATTACCGCTCGACTAAGACCATCCTCGCGACGGCCGACGCGGTCATTCAAAACAATCGCGAGCGCAAGGCCAAGCGGCTGTGGACCGACAACGCGGTCGGCGATCCGGTCACTTACTTTACCGGCATGACCGAGCGCGACGAGGCCGACTTCATCGCGCGCGAGATCGGCAAGCTCGACGGCGTCGGCGGAGACTTCGGGCGACACGACCGCCACGCGCCCGACCGACATCGTCGTCTTCTATCGTGTGAACGCGCAGTCGCGCGTGCTCGAGGAAGCGCTGGTACGCCGGCGCATCCCGTACTACATCGTCGGCGGACTGCGCTTTTACGATCAGCGCGAAATCAAGGACCTCATCGCCTACCTGCGCGTGATCCTCAATCCGGCCGACTCGATCGCGCTCGCCCGCATCATCGGCGTGCCCCCGCGCGGTATCGGCGACAGGACCGTCGAAGTGATGGCGTCGGTGGCGGCTAGCGAAGGCCTCACGCTGTTCGAGGCGATGGGCCGCATGGAAACCGAATCGAACATCGCGCTGCGCACCGCCAAGGCGGCCGGCAATCTGTACGCGTGGATGCGCGACCTGATGGCGCGAGCGAGCACTCTGGGCGTGCGCGCGATGCTCGACGACATTATCGTGCGCAGCGGTTTCGCCGCTTATCTCGAAGCCCTGCCCGATGGTGCCGCGCGGCGTCAGAACGTCGCCGAATTGCTCTCCGCCGCGACCGCCTTCGACGCCGACCACGGTCCCGGCGGTCTGGGCGAATTCCTCGAACGCATCGCGTTGGTCAACGATAGCGACCAGGTCAGCGCCGCCGGCGGTCGCGTGGCCCTGATGACGCTGCACACCTCGAAAGGCCTCGAATATCCGGTCGTCTTCATGGCGGGTATGGAGGAAGGGTTGTTCCCGCACATGCGCTCGCAGGACAACGCGCGCGAAATAGAGGAGGAGCGCCGCCTCTGCTACGTCGGTATGACACGCGCGCGCCGCCTGCTCTATCTGACCAACACGCTCTCGCGCGAATTGTACGGCCGGCGTGACGACTCGCATCCGTCGCGCTTCCTGCGCGAGATCGATCACGATCTCATTCGCCGCATCGCACCGGAGGCCGAGCCGCGACCGCTGTTGCGTGCGCCTTCGCGCGAACCATACGTCGACTACACCGACTCCCAGGTTTCCGACCACGACGATGCGGACGCCGACCTCGCAATCGGCATTCGCGTGATGCACCAGACCTTCGGCCGCGGTGTGGTCCGCCGACGAGAGGGTCGCGGCGATAGCGCCAAGGTCTGGGTCAATTTCGATCGCGGCGGGATTAAGCTGCTGGTGCTCAAATTTGCCAACTTGCGGCCCGTTGCCGAGTAGCTGCGCATCGCTTAAGCTTCCATTTATCGATCGCTTGGGTGGGGCTCCGGTTCGCGCTATGCGCGCTGCGTGGATGCGTTAAAGGCATGGCAAAAAGATTCTTCGGCTGGATGGTGCTGGTGGTGACGGCGATGCTGGCGGCGTACGCTGCGCCGAGCCTCGCGCATTCCTGGCATAGCGTCAACTTCGCCAACCGGCCCCTCTATGCCTACCCGCTACCGAACGGCCGCGACGATCTTATCGGGTCGCTCACCACCTATCGGATCCAGCCAGGCGACACGCTGCTCGACGTCGGCCGCTGGTTCGGTCTCAGCGCCAAGGAAATCTCCGACGCGAACGGGCACATCGATTGGTGGGTGCCGCCGCCTGGCCGCGAAGTCATTTTGCCGACCGAGCACATTCTGCCCAATTCGCCGCGAACCGGCATCATTCTTAACGTTCCCGAGATGCGCCTCTATTATTATTTCCCCTCGCCCGCTTACGCCCGCGTTCGCCACAAAAAGGGCAAGCTCACGCCGATCGCACTTCGCGGTGGGGGCGCTCGCGTCGTTTATACCTTTCCGGTCGGTCTCGGCCGCTTCGATTGGAAGACTCCGCTTGGCGTATGGCGCGTGACTGCGAAAGTCAAAAATCCGATCTGGGTGATGCCTGACGATATCTATCAGGAGCACCTCGAACGCGACGGCGAAGCCGAGAAGGTCGTTCCCGCTGGTCCCGACAACCCGCTCGGGCAATACAAGCTCGATCTCAGTATCCCGCAATATGGCTTGCACGGAACGAATGTGCCGTGGGGCATCGGGATGACCGTTAGCCATGGCTGTGTGCGGCTCTATCCGGAGGATATCGAACGGCTCTTCAGCAAAACGCCGGTCGGCACCCCCGGAGAATTCGTTTATCAGCCGGTGAAATTTGGCTGGCGCGGCGACTCGCTCTACGCTGAAGTTCACGACGATCTCTATGGCAAATATCCTGGACTGTGGAACCTCGCCTCGCAGGAAGTGCAGCGGCGTAACCTTGCCGGTCAGGTCGACATGGTCAAGCTCGAGAAGCTGGTCGAGGCGCGCGCGGGAATTCCGGGTTACGTTGGCTTCGGTCCGGAACCGGCTGGGGCGGCGCTCCCGACCACGGCCGACGCTGCACCTCCCGCCGCTGATGCCGTCGCGCCGACTGCGTCAACGGTGGAAAGCAGCACCGACACAACGGCGCGCGAATCCTCTGCGCCAGTCGATTCGCGGGGCGCTGCCGAGTCAACGGACATCACCCGTGTAACTGCCGAGCCCGCCGACTCGGCGGACTCTACCGACGCCGATTCCACCAACTCGAGCATTCGTCCGCTGGCACCTCCTCCGCCCCGGTCGGCGCCCGCTGCCTACGCGCCACGACCTGCTCCCGCACCCGGACTATCGACGCTGCCAACCTCGATTGTTACGGCGCCGAGTAACGACGACGACGCTCCCGGCTCCCGTTGGGAACCCTCCGGGAGCTCGGCCCCGTAGCATGTTTCAGGACAAGTGCTCGCGCGGCGCAGCCTGCTCGTGAGCATTGGTCTGGTGCAGTGATCCGGTTCCCTCGATTCGCGGATCCAGAGATCTTGTCCGGCACGACGCTTACTGTGTGCGGTCTTCGCCCACGGTGCAGGAAACTGCGCCGCTCTGACCCGTTGCCTGGCATGAGCACAGGCATTCGTTGATCTCGGGTATCGGCGGTCCGTTCAGCCTTAGCGCGAGGAATTTACCGCTTCCCGTGGGTGCTCCCACCGGGAGAGTCGCGCCATTGGAGGTTGGGTTGGCGACGCTGCACGAAGCGCAAGCGCTCGGATCGCAGCGGCTTCCGATCGGCGCCTTGGGATTGTACGGGCCGAAGATTTGATAGCCGAAAGTGTCCGAGCTGCCGGCGGTCGCGTCGGTTGAAATCGGGCACGAGCATATGATCTCGTTCTCGCGCAAGGGCCTGGTAAACCCCGGTATCCGCTGATCTCTGGTGCTCTTGAAGCAAAAGCCGCCGTCGCATTGCCCATAGGCGACGGGCGCGACGACTCCACCATCCGCATCCGCCGAGCCGGGGCAGGTGTAGGCCGCGGCATTGCCGCCCTTCAAAACGCTATTCGGCAGGTTGAACGTACTTATCATGTAGCCATTCGCCCTGCCCTGCCGATTCACATCGCAGACATTTTTCTGGCCGGTAGGCGTCGAGTAACTGAGTTGGAGACTGATACTGTCGCCGTTTTTGATATCGCACTTGCAGTAGGCGACGCCGTCAAACACGAAGCATCTCGCCTCCGCGCAGAGCGCGTACCTCTGATGGTTACAAATTGCGAAGGGTGGCTCGGGATTCAGATCGGGATCGAGATGGAAGGCGAAGGCAGGGATTGCGTTATAAACCTGCATTGCGGCGAGTAGTAGAATAATCCTCGACAGTAAGCGCATAGCACCTCGAATTGGGTGGCTCTGAATCGGGCTGCCGGACCTTACTCCAGATGCCAATGGTTGAGCGAGCTACCGGGTTTGCCGGCTTGGACGGGACCGTTGGCCGCTGCAGAAGCAGGAGAAATTTTGTAGTTCCGAACCGTAAAAAACGCGTTTCCGGACACGGCTGAATTCTGATTGTCTTTGTTTGGTGCGGCAAAATTGGCTTCGTTATGTACCGCGGAATTTGCCGCCCCACCGCATCCCCACGCCATGCCGCCACAGAGTATCGCGAGGCCGAACGCCAAGGCGCTCATCCTTATCGAGGGTCTCACGATGCATTTTCGATCGGCTGAGGGCATCACGCTCAAGCATGGAACGTTCTCAAAACGGTTACAACTAGCAGCACGCAGGGCAACCGACACTTTTGTTCTATGGGGAACGTTTAGTCATCGTCTTGAGCGTGAGTAGGATTCTGACCGACGCCAATCGGTTCGCCTGAATAAGTCTCGGCCCCGGTTTTGGCCCGGCCAACGGCCACACGAAATCTCCGCGCTCGGCTGGACCGGAGTCCGACGGAATTGTGTTTCCGCGCTTTGACAAGCAAGGCATGCGAGGCGCATTTTCCTTTCTATCGCGCCGCTGATTCTGGTTGCCATGCGAACGGAGTTTCGTCATGGCAAATTCATTGAGTGGCGCGGGTAGGGATTTCACGAGTATGGCGAACGGCACTCCATTACCGGCGCACGGCGATTCGCTGCCAGCGTTCTCGCTGGACGATGTGCAAGGCAAAGCGCGCTCCTTTCCCGGCAAGCGGCCTGCGCTACTGTGCTTCGTCAAGGAAGATTGTCCGACTTGCGGCCTTTCGATGCCGCTGATCGAAGGAGCGCACCGCGCGTTTGGTCGCGCCGTTGACGTAATCGCGATCGGGCAGGACCGTGCGGGCAACGACGCGCTGGTCAAGCGCCACGGACTGACGGCCGCGATGCTCGACGATTCGGCGCTGAAGGTCTCGTTCAGCTACGACATCGAGATCGTCCCGACGATCATTCTCGCCGACGCCGAGGGCCGCGAACTTCGCCGCTTCATCGGCTTCGGCCGCAGCGATTGGCGCGAGATGTGGGAAGCGCTCGAGCGGATCGCCAAGGTGCCGCCGCCCGCTATCGATTGGTCGTCGTATCCCGAATCGCGTCCCGGCTGCGGTTCCAAATCGGTCGAGCCCGGCATAGCCGATCGCCTGATCGCCGAGTCGGAGGGGAATCCGCTGCGCGCACGGCGGATCGAGATCGCCGACCAGGACGACGTCTTCGAGTTTATGTTCGATCAAGGACTCACCGACGGTTTGCCGGTGGTGCCGCCGACGCCCGAGCGGGTAATCAGGATGCTGCGCGGGACGCGGCGCGACGCACAGGAAATCGTCGGCACCTGCGCGCCCAACTATGCGCCGGTGACGATCGAGAAAATCGCGATCAACGCCGTGATGGCGGGATGCAAGCCCGAGTACCTGCCGGTCGTAATCGCGGCGACCGAAGTCATCTGCACGCCCGAATACAATATCCACGGCATCACAGCGACGACCTATGGCGCGACGCCGATCCTCGTCGTCAACGGACCGATTCGCCACAAAATCGGCATGAACATGGGGATCAACGTGCTCGGCCAGGGGAATCGTCCCAACGCGACGATCGGGCGCGCGATCAAGCTGATCGTGCGTAACGTCGGCGGCGGCCGTCCGGGCGAAGTCGAGCGCGCGGCGTTCGGCTCGACCAGCAAGTTCACCTGCTGTTTCGCCGAGTTCGAGGAGAAAAGCCCGTGGGAGCCGCTCCACGTCGAGCGCGGCTTCGACCCGAACGAGAGCGTCGTCACCTGCTTCGGCCTCGAGAGGGGCCGCGCCAGATCGCGGACCAGACCTCGCGCACCGCACGCTCGCTCGTCGGCAGCATCGGGCTCGGCGTGGAAGCGTCGTGGCATCCGAACGCGCACAATTTCGGCGACATCATGCTGGTCGATTTCGCCCGAGCACGTCGACACGATCTGGCATGACCGCTGGTCGAAGGAAGATATCCGCCAGCGCATCCAGAACATCACGGCGCGGCCGTTGCGCGACCTGCTGCCCAACGAGGACTACGCGGGGATCGGCGCGCTACCCGACCAAGCGAATCCGCGTGCGCACTGAGGAGGAACTGAACAAGAAAATTCCGAAGTTCCAGAGCACGAAAAACATCCATATAGTCGTGGCTGGCGGCCCGGCCGGAAAATGGTCGGCGATGTTCGGCGGATGGGCGAGTGGCATCTACGGATCCGTGCCGACCAGCCGCAAAATCGAGGAGATAACATGACGCAAATCCTTGACCCTACCGATGAGCGGGTGCCGGTGCGTCGATCGCTCGCGCCGCGCCCGCAAGTATTACGGGACGATCGGCCTGCTCGATATCAACAAGGCGCGCGGCGACGTGATGATCGAGCGGCTCAAGCAGCGCCTGAACGGACTCGACTGCCCGGCGTTGCAGATCCGCAAGGCTATCGCAAGCCGACGCCGGCCAAGCCCGCGCCCGACGACATCCGCCACAAGATGCTCGAAGAGTGCGACTTCGTCGTCGAAGCCCTCGCCGATTGAGGGGCCTGCATAACGTGCAGTATGCACGACTCAATCTGGTTCGAAATTAACGGCAAGCCGACCGTCGTGATCGCGACTGACGTATTCGTCGATGCCGCCGAAGTCCAATCGAAGGCTCTGGGCTTGCCCGAAGCCCCGCGTATCTTCGTGCCGCATCCGATTCAGGACGCGACCGACGAGGAAATTCGCGACGAAGACCGACGTGATTATCGACGGGTGATCGCGGCGTTGACGAAGAACTGAATTGCCGTTGGAAGGGGCGAATCGGCGCATCGCCGATTCGCCCCATATTCATTCTGGGACACCATGTCAGGTTCATAACGTAGCCTGACGGCCCAACCACCTTGGGCTTGTTCACCTTTCAGTACTTACACCATTAAAATCCTGTGGAACGGGTTTTTCTGACCGATCAGATCGAGAGCTTTGAAAGTCAAGTCTCCCAAAATGTTCGCGGACTGGAAGTGCTCCTTGGCAACCGTGGGGTTGAGGAAGAGTGCGATCATTTCCTCTTCCGGAGCATCGGTCGCGGTAAGAAAGGCTTCATACTGTTGAAGAAGTTTGTCGATCGTTTCGTGAGCAGCGGCTATATGGTCCTGCTCAAGTAGGTATTCCAGCCGAGCTGTAGGGCTCAGCTTGGCCATGGTAACGGCATCGTCAGGATGCACGGTGTGCTGAGCGGAGTATATCGACAAAAGATACAAAAGAGCGGAATAACACGTGAGCAGTCGACTATGCTTAAGCTTGTAATTTTTGACCTTGCGCTTTGCCTTCTTTCCGGGCGGATCGGTAAAAGTCCGGGCCTCATAATTCACGCAGAACGTTCGCCACAGCCTCAGAATATCATTCGCTAAAAATGCGGGAATGAATTCCTTCTTGTGATCTTCGTAGTCGCGCCAGTACGCGGCCACAACGTTCTTCACGACCCCTTCGTATATAGAGGACTCAACCACGGCGCGGCTCTCAAGCAATAGTAGCAGTCGGGCCGTGAACGTGTTGCTCGCGTCGTCTTCCGGCTGACCGAGTGCTCCGATTAATTCTTCTTCACTATAATGGGTAAGATATTGTCCATCTCCGGAGAATTCGGGAAAGTCGAGGTCGCGAGTGGCTTCAATCAGGTCCGCTTTGATGCAGATTTCTTCGAGACGAGGAAGTGTGCCCTTCCCCGGGCTACCAAGTCCAACGATAAATAAGTCCAAATCGCTATACTTGCTCGCCTCTCCTCGACCGAAAGAACCCGTGATATAAACGCACGCCTTACCTTCGGCGCGAAGCGCAGCATCTCGCAGTCGCGTTCGGAGTTTTGTCAACCGCGACTGCGTTTCATTACGACGAGCCTCGAGAACCTCCCCCATGGTCAGCCTCCCACTCGAAAATGTTGGCGAATATCTCTGCCTGCTCGATGGCGTCATCGAGAGCATTATGAGAATGGACACGCGCCGATTTGAGAAAGTCGGGGAGTCGTGCACGGCCGGCATTTCCGATCGGTACTCGGGTCTTCACCGCGACGGCGGTTTTGATATCAAAGCATCGAGAATAACCGAATGGGGACCCATCACGGGAGAATCGGACGAAATACCAGTATAGCCAACTCCAGTCGAAGCTGAGTGGGTACGCCACCAGCACAGCGCGACCCGGTTTCGACATTTCCTTAACCCACGCGGAGGCTTCGGTCATTACCTGCTCTGGTGCTTGACCGGTTCTCACCAAGTGTTCACGATCGAGTCCGTTTACCCGAAGCGCTTCCTCTTGAAAAGTTGCGGAGATCGGCTTCAGCTCACGATAAAATGCGGCGGGCTTCAGATCGGTTGGGCGTTCGAATCTGATTCCATCAAATCTGCCGGCGTACACGAGGGCAAAGGATAGAATTGAGAACGGCCCTGGAATGGGTCCGTCGGTCTCGACGTCTGCCGAAAAATAGATGTCTGGGACTCTTTCCCCAGAGCCCTCCTCCCAAGAAGGCGATTCCAAAGCGGGCTGTTGATGGTTTCGTGGCACTTCTGGCATTCCCGTCTTGCGACCATCATAACTGTGCTTGGGGCAGCGCTCAAACCAACCCTATTCACGTCGGCGAAGACCACGCAGAAAATTCGCTTGAAACGAATCCCGGTTTAATCCGGCTCGAAGTACGAGCCGTATCCAATCCGGGATATCTGGTGGCGCGCGATTCAATTCTCTAAGCGGCAATGGGCGCGTGCACCCATCTCGGCCTTCAGGATCCCGAAGGGGCGCCCGCGGGCGGGCCGTTCGAACGTGGCTCATTTGATAGATTATAATCTATTGACAATTAAATCTCTGATAGATTATAGTCTATCAGAATGGACTTAAAATAGATTGTAGTCTATGAAAAAAGCTCGAGTTGCCGCCCAATCCCGTGAGCACCTTGCGAAGCGCTTCAAGGCGCTGGGGCCGGTCGAACGCTACGCTTCGCCGGTGCGCGGATGGATCAAGGCGGTCCGAGAAGCGATGGGCATGACGACGGCGCAATTGGCGAAACGGCTGAATGTGAAACAACCGACGATCGTCGCGATTCAACAATCCGAGGCGCGGGGCACGATTGAGCTGGCGACCCTGAGGCGCGTGGCCGAGGCGCTCGATTGCACGCTGGTCTATGCGCTCATCCCCAATAAGTCACTGGAAGCTGCGATCCGTGACCGCGCACGGGCCTTTTTAGATCGACGCAGACGGCCGGTCGAACATTCGATGCTGCTGGAGGATCAGCGGGTGGTCAGGAAAAATGCTGATGCCCTGCTCGATGAAATCGTGCGAGAGACCAACCCGCGCTTGTTTTGGGACTAGGCGGTGAGCGATCTTTTCGAAGAGCCGAAGAACGCCACCTCGCTCACTCCCGAAGAAACGCGCGAACTCATCCCCGCGCATATCGCCTACCGGAGCGAGCTAAATGAAGCTGAACAAGAAAACATCGTGCGTGGCCAGGAGTGGGCGCTTGGGCGTCGGCGCCGTGATTTGCTGACCGAGAAATTCATCAAGGACTTGCACCGCCGCATGTTCCGCGACGTATGGCGTTGGGCGGGGAAGTTCCGGACCAGCGAACGCAATCTCGGGATTCCCCATTATGAAATCCCTCTGGCGCTCCGCGAGTTGCTCGATAACAGCAGGGCGTGGATCGAGTACGATTCCTATCCATCCGATGAGGTCGCCGTGCGCCTTCATCACCGGTTGGTACAGATCCACCTATTTCCAAACGGCAACGGACGTCATTCTCGCCTGATGGCGGATCTTTTGATCATGAAATTAGGCGGAGAACGGTTTCCGTGGGGTGATACCGATTTGCGGAAGGCGAGCGTCGTGCGTCGGCGCTATATAGCTGCTCTTCAAGCCGCAGACCAACTTGATCTTGCTCCTCTGCTAGCATTCGCGCGTTCCTAGTGGGACGACAGATTCTTCCGCTCGACATCTGCGACTGCGATCGGGCGGTCGGCGCGCGCGTATCCCGGTGCGCTGGAAAATCGTGCCGATTTCGTCGCAAGCAGAAACTGCGTGGTTTCGGTGCGTCCCCGTTAATGGTTCGTCGGTCTCTGAATGGTTCTTCAGCCCGTCGTTTGATCGGCTCAGCGGACGGATCTCTCTATAGTCTAGGAGAAGTGTGGGTAGTGGGTCAGTTTGAAACTATTTCATGCACTATAATTTCGTGCGCATCCATCAGACCTTGCGATGCACGCCAGCAACGGAAGCACACGTTACGGATAGGCTATGGTCGCTTGAGGATATCGTGCGGGTCGTGGATGAATGGGAAACTAGCAAGCAAATCTAGGAATTGCAGGGGCGTGAATAAATCAAAACCGCCGGACTTTCCGATAGCGATATTGTACCGCGCAACACGAGGTTTATTCTTCGTAATCGTCGGAGGATTCGCGTTGGGATATGCCCTAGATTGATATTTCCATACAAATCCTTGGTGCGAGTTAGCCGGAATGTTCGGCGGCACCTTTCTGGGTTTCTATATATTGATTCGCGCCGCTAGAACTTCAAACTGACCCACTACCGAAGTGTGGGAAAGATTGGACTCTGCGGATTGTCTTGCGCCGGAGGCTATGGGTCACGCGTCATGCTGACGCAGCTCAGAGCGCTAGGATTCGGGTGGCCGCGGTGCTAAGCGAAATTGGACGAGCTTCTGGTTCCACTAAAGGGGGTTGATCCGATGAAGACTCAGTCTATCGATGACCTCGACCTGGTCGATTTCGCGGCGGATGCGGCCCGGCTTCTGCTCAAGGCGCATCCCGAGGTTCAGTTCACCAGCGGGCGCCGAACAGCCGAGGAACAAGCGTCCGCGATGGCCGCCAACGTGCTGAAAAACCGCAAATGGATCGCGCAAACATACGTGGAAACATCGGAACGGGATGCGTTGCAGCACTGGATCGATGGTCATCCCGAAGCGCGAACCCAGGCGGCGCTTGCCGCCGGCTTGGAAGGTCTCATGAGCGGTTGGTCCGACGACCAGAAGACCCGTGTTTCGCTCCACTTCTGCGGCCATGCGTTCGATGTCCAGCCGGTTGCGAACGGCGATGCGATCAAGAAGACGATTCGCTCGCTGCCAAACCTGCGGAAGTTTCTCGAAGCGGAGGGCGGACTGGTGCGGTGGCATGCCGACTTCGCGAAACCCCAGGCGAGTTGACCGCGGCGCGATTACGGCCCTGGAAAGCAGCGGCATTCAACGATGAGGCGGAAACTCCGGCTCGCGGCGATCGGCGTCGTCGTTGGAGTATGCCTTGCGCCGCCGTCATGGTCGGAGACCCTGACGGACCCGGCCGCTGCGAACGATGCTCCGCATAGCGTCGAATGCGCCCCGTCCGACGCCAACCGGCGAAATATTGCGGTCGAGACGGTAGCGGCGGGCATCTGGAAAGGGTTCACCCGTTTCGAGATTTCCTGCGGCGAAAATACCGGCCGATTGTTCTTCGGCAAAAACGGCAATTCGCTTCGCTACGTGGTGATGCGCGCGCATGAGGATTCTGACGCCGCCTCGATTCCGTCGGCGCTACGATCAGTGATGCTGGCAACGCTGCTCGAGCGTTCGTTTGAAGTCGATGGCCGACAGGCGCGGTATTCGTTTGCCACCAGCGCCTTCCCCGAGATTGGCGCGAGGCTCGCGGCCGCCGCTGCCGAATCTCCACGATGGAACCCGAAAACCGGGCGCCCTCGCGATACGACCATCGGCCGTTTTGTCCGGCGACTGATGAACGAGCGGCGGACCTATCCTGAACTCGCGAAGGTGTTCGGAGATCTGGGCTATAATCTGCGCGTCAGCGGGACGGAGGACATCCTGGTACTGCCGATCGCGCGGATGACCGCGGCTGAAAAACAATTCGTCAAAGAGGACGTCCTTCAGGGTGAAAGGCTGCCGGTTTCGGCGGCCACCTATTTCATAGTAGAGAAGCGCTAACGTAGACCATCCAACAAGGGGGGATTTGACCATGGCTACTCTGCCCGATTTCGCCGCGTTGCGCGGTAATTACCCGGACGGCGATCCGGAAAAAGTGAAAAGCAGTATCGGCGGCAAGGTTCACGCCGACTGGATAACCAATACCTGCGCGATCAGGATGAGCCGCGCTTTGAACTATTCCGGCGTGCATATCCCCATCCACCAAGAGGGGCTTAGCGTGCTCTCAGGAGCCGACGGGTTGTGGTACGCGTTCCGGATGCGCGAGCTCAAAAAATGGCTCGAGGCGACTTTCGGTGAGCCGAATATCGAGAAGGTCCAGCCGGCTGGCGGACAAATCACGCGCCAGAGTTTCGCAGGGATGCACGGCATCGTCGCGTTCGACATCGAGTTTGACGACGCTTCGGGCCACCTCGACCTGTGGGACGGGACCAGCTATATCCACCAATCTACCGACCCACGCGACTATTTTACGATGGCGACGAAGGTGGGCCTGTGGGAGCTCGCCGTTAAATAAAAGTATAGGCGGGCGGTGGGCGAGCGATCGCCGTGATCACCATTAACGGCGAGATGGTTCGGGATGGCGCCTGCGCAAATCATCGGTGCTGGAAAATCGTGTCGATTTCGTGGCAAGCTGCGATTCTGAAGGGGGTTTGATGGCCCGTTCGTTCGATCCGTTCTACGGGCCGGTTTTCGGCATTGACTGCTGGCGCGAAGCATCGCAATGACCACAAAGCACGGAGAGCAATTACATGGCGGAAAAACTGGATAAGCCGATCGGGCTGACCGCGAAGCCCACCCACTCCCAGGACTTCTACGACAACGTCAAGCGCAAGTACGCCGAGGAACGCGACCTGCGGTTGAAAGAACGGCCGAACGGTCTGTCGCAATACACCTCGGAATTGAACGGCGCGCTGGCGAAGTACGAGGTGGACACCTACGCCGACGCGGTCAAGCCGCGCGCGCCGCTCAACGATACGGTCGAATGCCTGTTCATCGGTGGCGGCTTCTCGGCGCTGCTGACCTCGGCGCGGTTACGGCAGGTGGGCGTCGAGAGCATCCGCATCGTCGAACGCGGCGCGGACGTCGGCGGCACCTGGTATTGGAACCGCTACCCCGGCGTGGCGTGCGACGTGGTCTCCTACGACTACCTGCCGCTGCTCGACGAACTCGACTACGTGCCGCGCGACCATTACGCGGGCGGCCCCGAAATCTTCGCGCATTGTCAGGCGATCGCCCGAAAGTACAATTTATACGCACTCGCTACTTTCCAGACCACCGTGACCTCGACGGTGTGGGACGAGAGCGAGCAGATGTGGCACGTCGCGACCGACCGCGGCGATCGCATGAAGGCGCGCTTCGTGATCTGCGCCAACGGCATTCTGACCAAGCCGAAGCTGGCGAAAATCAAAGGGCTCGAAACCTTCAAGGGCCATTCGTTTCACACCTCGCGCTGGGACTACGCCTACACCAAGCCCGACCTGTCGGGACTGGAGGACAAAGTCGTCGGCATCATCGGCACCGGCGCGACCGCAGTGCAGGCGGTGCCGGGACTCGGCGCGGCGGCGAAGGAACTCTATGTGTTCCAGCGCACGCCGTCGTCGATCGACATCCGCGACGACTGGCCGACCGATCCGAACTGGGCGCGCAAGCTGCGTCCCGGATGGCAGTCGCAACGGCGCGAACGCGCGCGCATGGAACCGCAGATGTCGCGAGGAGCAGAAGGCGAGGTATGCGGCGATGTCGCCCGAGGAGAAGGTCCGCCGGCAGGAAAACTCGAACATCGAAGCGATGATGAAGATCCATCAGCGCATCGATCAGATCGTCAAGGATAAGGCTACTGCCGAGGCGCTCAAGCCGTGGTACATGCTGATGTGCAAGCGGCCGTGCTTTCACAACGACTACCTGCCGACCTTCAACCGGCCTAACGTCCATCTGATCGACACCCATGGTAAGGGCATCACCGAGATCACCGAGAAGGGGCCGGTGTTCGAGGGCAAGCACTACGAGGTCGACGTGCTCATCTATGCGACCGGCTTCGAAGTGCAGAAGACCGGCACCTACAACGAGATCAAGGGAGTGAGCGGGCTCGCTATAAGTGATAAACATCGGGACGGCGTGCGCACGCTGCTGGGGATCCATTCGCAGGGCTTTCCCAACATGTTCGTGATGGGCGGCCTACAGGCGTCGTTCCAGTTCAACTTCACCGACATCATCGAGGCGCAGGGCGAATACATCGCCGCGTGCATCAACCATGTGCGCAGCCACGGCTATCAGGTCGCTCGACGCGAACCCTAAGGCCGAGGAATGGTGGGTGCAGGAAGTCATCGAGCATCGCGGCAAGACCGGTTTCAATCAGGAATGCACGCCGGGGTACTACAACTTCGAGGGCGAGTTCCAGCGTCGTCAGGACGGCAACTATAACGGTGGCTTCTTCAGCTACTGCAAACATCTGAAGGAGGTTAGCGCGCGGATGGACGCGCACTTCGCGTTCATCAACCAGCCGTTGACCTCATAGCGACCTCTTGTCACGATGACCTAAAGGCGGGCCTCAGGTAACCTGAGGTCCGCCTATTTCAAGGTAGCAGCCCGACTAACTGGATTGCGCCCGTAGCTCAACTGGACAGAGCATCAGACTTCGGATCTGAGGGTTGGGGGTTCAAATCCCTCCGGGCGCGCCAATGAATCGTGATAGAAACCGCGACCTATCCAATCACTTCGAGGTCAACCATAGGTTCTTCCGATTCGACGTGCGGGCAAGCACTCAACGGAGTAGCATCGTCAACAACCGTTTTTGATTAGCAATTGAGATTGTGGGATAAGTTCCGTTCGCGCGAGCGTTCGGCGCGCAGGAGCCGGGATATGGCAAAATATGACTATGACGTGATCACGGTCGGTGGTGGACTCGGCGGTGCCGGCCTCGCCACGGTGCTCGCCGGCAAGGGCTTGCGCGTACTCGTCGCCGAGCGCGAAGTAACGTTCAAGGACCGTATCCGCGGCGAAACGATGGCGCCTTGGGGTGTCGCGGAAATCCAGAGGCTCGGACTCTATAATCGTCTCCGCGAAGCTTGCGCGCACGATCAGCCATTTTTCCAAGTCATCGGTCTCCCGCCGCGCGACTATCGAGAGACCACGCCCCATGGTCTCCCCGCATTGAATTTTTTCCATCCCGCGATGCAGGAGGTGGTACTCGATAGCGCCCGCCAGGCGGGTGCCGAAGTAAGGCGCGGCGTCAGCGTGCGCAATGTAAAACCGGGGCAACCGCCCGTCGTGACGATCGAGGGCGACAACATCGTCCGCGAACTAACCGCTCGTATCGTCGTATGCGCGGACGGCAAGAGCTCGATGGGCCGTAGCTGGGGCGGCTTCGCATCCCAACGCGGCAGACAGCGCCTGTTTGGCGCGGGCGTAATGTTCGAGGAGATGCAGGTACCCGACGACACCGGTGTGATCGTTTTCAACCCGCCACTCCAGCAGGAAGCCTTCCTCTTTCCTCAGGGTGGCGGGCGCGTGCGAGCGTATCTCGTCTACGCGCCGGAGCGGGTTGCGCGAATTCAAGGCGAAGGGGACGTTCCGCGCTTTATCGAGGGATGCGTGCGCACCGGGATGCCGGCGCAGAACTATGCGGGGGCCCGCGCAGTCGCGCCGCTCGCCAGTTTCGATATGACTGAACATTGGGTCGATCATCCTTATCGTGAGGGCCTTGCCCTGCTGGGCGATGCGGCTGGTGCAAGCGATCCGACCTGGGGCCAGGGACTCAGCATGACGGCGCGCGACGTCCGCGTGCTCGCCGACTGCCTGCTCGGTTCGGAAGATTGGGATGCGGCGGGTCACGCGTACGCGCGGGCACGCGATAGCTACTTCAAGGCCTGCATGACGGTCGAGGACTGGGAGTTCGATTTCTTTTTCGAGCAAGGCGCCGAGGCCGACGCGCGGCGTGCGCGGTCCTTACCGCTGATCGCGCAAGAGCCGGATCGTTTTCCCGATCACGGCGTGAGCGGTCCCGACCTGCCATACGACGAGCGCGTCCGCCGCCGCTTCTTCGGCGAAGAATGATCCGCCCTTGCGGATTCTTAAGGTGCTGGAGTCAGCTTCGCGCACCGTGTTTCAATGCTGGCTCGGATCGGTCACGACGCCGGCGAACAGCAAGGCGCCGGATTGAGTATCCGCAATGGCGCAGAAGAATGGATGGTCCACGACCATCTCGAATGGTGTGGGCGTCGGCCGCATGGCCATCATCAGGCCACCGACGACGGCGGTTGTCGCCGCGGCTTCGGTGCCCTCCTCGTCAACCTTAACGAAGGTCTTGTGCTCGACCTCGGTAATCTCGAGCGGCGGTGGTGGTTGATGGATTCGCGAAAAATCCGCATTGGTGCTGAACGCGATCGCCATCCCCATCGATTGAAGTGCGTCGTCCAGCCGTTGACTGTACGTTAATTCAAACTTCGGCAGGACGATCCGACCTTTGGCGCTGAACAGTTTGCGACTCCATTCGCTCCAATGCGGCTGGTCGAGCGTGCGCAGAAAGTCCGGCAGGCCGCCAGCCTCGCGCGGAAGGAATACGTACATCGCGAATCTAATGTTTCCATAGGGTAGACGAATCGCTTGATAGAGGTTGTTTTCGAAGTAATAGTACTCGCCCGTCTGGGCCATCATAGGCGTGGTTACTGATGCGCCACCGTACAAATGAAAGATTCGCGGTTCGGTCTCTTTTGAGTCGAAGGGAAATGTCCAGCGGCCTTTGAAGTAGACCGCATCGGTAAGGACGATTCGAGTTCTCGGTTCGACTTCTTTGAGGATCGTGGGAATCTTCCCGTGAGTCTTATCGTTAGCCCATGCGTTGATCTTATCCACTGCGCCTTGCGGCTCGCGCTCGAAATCTAGGCTTTCCACCGGCGCGTCATAAAAATCATGGTTCAGCTTCAGAAAGTCCGGATTGATCGCAAAACCCGCTTGCGTCCACACCGCGTTTGCTACCTCCATTTTGATTGCAGGGTCGGCTGTTTCGATACTGTGGAGCAGCGCTCGATTGTTGCCGTTGTAGGCGTCGTCGGTTAGCGACGCGGCGCCGAGCGTCTTTCCGATTTCGATCCTCGTGCCACCAGCCGCGCCGTTGTAGGTCATCGCTAGTGCAAGCGAGACACTAAGCGGCGATACGATCACGTTCTTGCCGGCCCCGTCCGTCAGCGTCCGGAGCAACCGCAGACCGAAGTCGTTTATCGGAGTCGAAACCTCCCCGGTAAGCTCAGGTGTCGACTGCGCTGTCGCAGATACGGGTGCTGTGGAATTCGTCGCTGCCCAGAGGAACAGCATTAGCGCCGTTCGTTGCGCGATGCGCCTTGCTCTGTTGTGCGCTTCCATTTGGTTCTACCACGAGTCCGACTGTTCTCAACTAGATAATCGTCGCTCGCCGCCAATGGTTCCCAAGGACGAATCCGGCAGTAAGCAACCGGATCGTGACGACCGCCGCTCGATGAACCGCGGGATAAGCTATCTCGTCGAGACCTGTTACTCACGGCCTTCCAGACAGCCTGCACTGCCAGCGGCGAAATCCTCGGCGGAAACGGGATACCCACCATAGGCCGAACGACACCTTATTCCCCAGGATCAGGAATCCTTACCTACATGTTGTAACAAGTCCTTCACATCGCATTCGTTTCTAAGCTGTCGCTCCCTTTGCTTCTGCGATGCCCAGGTGGCACCGCGGGTGTCCAACTTCGCCACCCATTTGCGCGCTGCCCGGTCGTCGCCTGGGTTGCTAGCTCGCTGCGCGAGCACAAATCTCGGCGTATTGACTTTGCAGCCGCCCCCGCTATCCACTGACAATATGAACCATCAAGCGGTCGAAAACGCCTTCGCTCGCCTCCGTATCCGTTCGGTGCGCCGGCAGGGATTCTCTTTCGCGAGACCGTTGCTACTGGCCGCCGCCAGCTGCGCCGCACTCGCGTTGACGATCGTCGCGCCAGGCTTCATCGGCGCGGCCAGCGCCCAGACCATGGGCGAATATGGCGGGGTCACAGCGCAAAGTGCCGGCGCAGCATCCTCGATGCCGAAGGTAGGCGCGCCGAGCCTCGGAAGGCAGACCGGTTCAGGTTCCGGAAATTCCTCCGGTTCGCAGCACACGGAAGAGATTCGAACCTACGACGTCCCGTCGAATGATCGTTCCCGCGACGACAGGGACACCGATCGGCGCGACGACTCTCCCGGAGGCTGGGAACAAGTCAAATAGCAATCGTGACAGGTGATTGAGGGCGACGACTCAGAATCGGGTTTAACTCGTTACTCGACCGATTCTGCGGTCGCTTGCTGGTGCACGGCCCCTGGCGCCGAGCCGGCTGGCAGGTTGATGGTCTGTCCGACGCTCAACCTGTTGATGTCGGTCAGTTGCGGGTTAGCCGTGATGAGTTCGCTGACGGCGTCTTCCGATCCGTAATAGCGTATCGCGATCGTCCCCAGGGTATCGCCCTGCCTGACCGTAATCTGCCGCAGCTGCTGCGAGGCTGCGGAGGTTCCCGACTGATTCGTTTCGCTGACGGCCGCGGCCGCCGGAGCGGTCGGATCGATGTGGATTCCCGGCACCCTCAACGGCCCCGCGATCGGGTTCTTCGGTGACCTTCCCGCTTCGACCGTTTGCGGTGCGCCTGCAGATCGTTCGATCGGCTTCACGCCGAAGTCCAGCGGTCCTTCCTCGTCCGCCTGCTCGACGGTCCTGGCCTTGCCCAAACCAATCGTATGGTCGCGAACCCATTCCGATGCGCCGTTCGGATGCACCTCTCCCAATAGCAACATCGCCGCGATCCCGGCGCCCGCCGCCAACGGCGGTATCACGAGCCACTTCATCCGTGACGGCCGCCGCTTCACGATCGCGACCGAGTCATGGTACTCGAGCGCGGTCTTCTTCGCGGTCGCGACGCTGACTTTTCGCTCGTTCGCGTAAAATGCCGCGTTCAGCGCGGTATGGCAGAGCATGTTGATTTTGCGCGGGATGCCGTCGCTCTTCTTCAGCAGATGGGGCAGCGCGCGCGGCTCGAAGAGTCCCGAGACCGTGCCGCCCTGAGCGACAAGCTTGCTCTCGACGTACATCAAACCTTCGGCCGTGCTCAGTGGCCGCAGTACTCCGCGCGAGGAAATTCGCTGATTCAGTTGACGCAGCTCGGGTTTCTTCAGCCGCTCCGCGAGTTCCGGCTGGCCCACCAGGATGAGCTGCAGGCAGCGGTCGTCACGCTGACCGCGATTCGACAGCAGCCGCAGGTCCTCCAGGACGTCATCGCTCAGCACCTGCGACTCATCGACGATGATTGCAATCCGCTCTTCCTTGCCATGCAGGTCGAGCAGATGGTCGATAGCGTTGAGATAATCCAGCTTCGTCGTGCCCGCCGCGTAAAGTTGCAGCTGCGACATCACGACCTGCATCATTTCGAGGAACGAAAGCTTGGGGTCATCGATGTGCGAGATTCGCAGCCGCTTGTAGTCGCGCTGCAGCAGCGAATAGATCAGCGTGGTTTTTCCAGTGCCGGCCTCGCCGGTCAGCAGGGTCAGGCCGCTCAGGTCGCTCGTCAGGCCCTTTTCGAGCGTGGCGAGACCTTCCATATGCGTCGGACTGAGATACACCGCCCCGCGCGGCGACGCCGGTTGGAAGGGTGGCCCGTCCAGGCGAAAGTACTGGTAGTACTCCATCGGTGCACAGCTTACGGTTTTGTCTAATTAAGAGCTATATACTTGGCGAACACGGCTCGCAATGGCCAATAAGCGCCCCCCAACGCCCCTCGGTAAACGTCATAGCGACGCTCAACGTCCCATTCCTGGGTCCCCGGCCGCACTCTTCCGTCACCGGCACCTCGCGCGATGCGCTCGCCTAGCCGCTGCGTGAGGGCGAGCAGCCCTGGGTTTCACTCATACTATTTGTAAAATCCTGTGCTACACTCCGACGCGTTTTAGACCGGAACTTTGGACAACCTGAACGGGGAGGAGACGTCAGATGAAAAGATGGGGACTTATTATCGGGGCTATCGTGGGAGTGGGCATGCTGTTGGGCTTGAGCATCAGCGCCAACGCCGCCGGCAATGCCAAGGATGAAGCGGCGCTCAAAGATGTCGAAAACAAGTTGATCTCCGCATCCAGCACCGACGAGGTGATGAAGTATTACGACCAGAACGATATCGACCTCTTCGATTTCTCGGGGCCGCTGCAGTACCAGGGTGCGACCGCCGTCCATGGCGACCTCGATGGCTTCTTCAGTAATGCCAAGGACGTCAAGGGTAACTTTGTCGAGATGGTGGTCGTCACCGACGGCAAGATGGGGATGGTTCGCAGTATCCAGCACTTCACCTTTACCGATAAGGAGGGCAAGGCGCAGGAGGCGACGCTGCGGGTGACCGATGTCTTCCACAAGGTCGGCGGCAAATGGAAAGTCATTCATTCGCACGTTTCGGTGCCGGTCGATCCAAAAACCGGACAAGGGCAGATGAACCTCAAGTCCTAACGCCTGCCGCATCACGATCGCTACTTGCGCGCCGGATTCCGTCCGGCGCGCATTTTTACGCCCGCGCATCGCCGACTTCGATCGGCCATTTGCAAAAGTCGTGCGACGGTGGACATAAAAGACGACAAGCTCGGTTGGATCGGAATCAGCTTAAGCTCAAGAGGAATCAATCATGGCGGGACAAGTACAGGGCAAAATCGCACTCGTAACGGGCGGCGGATCAGGCATCGGCCGCGCGACTGCACTCGCCTTGGCGCGCGAAGGCGCTAAGGTCATGATCGCCGATTACGTTCCCGAAGGCGGCGATCGAACCGTCAAGTTGATCAAGGAAAAAGGCGGCGAGGCGTCCTTTATCCACGCCGACGTGGCGATCACGAAGCAAGTCGAGGCGATGGTCAACAAAACCGTCGAGACCTACGGACGCATCGATCTCGCCTTCAACAACGCCGGCATCGAGGGACGCATGGCGGATACGGTTGCTTCGACCGAGGAGAACTTCGATCGCATCATCGCGATTAACTTGAAGGGCGTGTGGCTGTGCATGAAGTACGAAATCCCGCAGATGCTCAAGCAAGGCGGCGGCGCGATCGTCAATACGTCCTCCGGTGCGGGACTCGTCGGCGTCGAGGGCCTCTCCGCGTACAACGCCTCGAAGCATGGCGTGGTCGGTTTGACGCGGACCGCCGCGCTCGAGTTTGCGCAAAAGAACATTCGCGTCAATTGCGTCTGCCCCGGGCTGATCAACACGCCGATGGTCGCGCGCATGATCGATAGCGGCGGGATGAACGAGCAGGACTTCATCGCGGGCGAACCGGTCGGGCGGATGGGCAAGCCCGAAGAGATCGGCGAAGGCGTGCTCTGGCTGCTCTCGGATGCGGCGTCGTTCGTGACCGGACATCCGATGGCGATCGACGGCGGCTGGGTCGCCCGTTGAATCGGTCGGATCAAAAACGTGACGGGCGCGCCGCCAGTTACCCGCGGTGTTTCCGGATTGTAATTAAGGTGATCTTGAAAGCGGCACTCGTGTTAACGTCACAGTAGATGCCCAACGGAAGAGATCCGCGATGATGAGATCGAAGAGGTTCGCAAGCAGGTTCCGCCGAAGATCGAAGGCTATGACACGGAAGTAACTGAGTATGTCATGCGTGGGTACGCTCTCTGACGATCGTTTACTCTTAAGAATCGGCTTGGACGCTGCGCTGCGGGAGCTACTTGCGTAATCCCGCCACGGGCTTGCGCCAGATCGACAGATCGCGACCGAGCAATTCCTCGAGCGCCACGATTTCGGGTTCGAAACGGCTTCGCAGATGCGTCTCCAGCTCCTCGTCGAGCGGCGGAAATCTCTCTCCCCGTCCCATCCAAAATTCAAAAACCGGAAGCATCAGGTTGCGCGTTCGCCAGTACCGATGTGCCGCGAGAAACCCTCGCAGTTGACGGGCGCGTCGCGCCATGCGGCGGCTCTTCGGCGCGCGCTCGACCGTGACGACATTCTCGTCAACCCGAGCGACCTTCGCCAGGTCCAGTTGCTCCGCACCGATAAACGCGCACAGACCATCCACGTAACGCTGCCGATCCAGCAGCGCCTCCTCATGGATCAGCACCAGCGTATTGTCGCGCCCGAACCTCTGCCGCCACGCGGCGATGTTGGACGCGTAGCGCGAATACGCCAACAGGTTTTCATGTCGCTCGGCCACCCCCGCGAAGGAATCCTTAACCAGCGCAAGCCGCCGCCACATCTTGTAGTTCGAGTAGAGCCGCGCGACCGGCTCCCGCAACGTGCAGATTATCTTGCAGTGCGGAATTGCGCGGGCGATCCGCTCGCGCGCGGCGGCCGAGGCAAAGTAAGACGGTCCAAATTCGCCGGTCGGAAGGCCCGGTCGAAGGCTCCTGAAATGCGACTGATACCACGCCAGCCCGAGCTCATACCGCTGGTCGAAGAACAGCGTCTCTTTGAGCCCGGCGGGCAGATTGACGTGTCCGCGTAGAATCGCGTCCAACCAGGTGGTACCGGTGCGCGGCGGTCCAACTCCAATGAACGTTGGTACCGCCGTCGCAGTGTCAGAGCGATTTTCAGCATGTCTCCACATCGGTTCCCGCTGGGCCAATCTCCTCGCGCGTCAACCATACAGTCTCATCGAAAATTAAAAAACGGGTCTCCCGTTCTGCCTCGATTTTGCGTGCGCGACCATCAGTTCGCGACCGCCATCGCGCTCTCTGTCGTAAATGACCTCGACGGTCCGGTTTCTCTGGTTCGCGATCCGAAAACGCCCCTTGCGGTACCGAAACTCTTTCTCTTCGGCTGACCTGCGTTGTCGATTCGTGTTGCTTGAAACGGAAAAAGGCGGGCACCATCAACATCCCTGAAGCAGACGATAGCAACGCTCTCAGTACCGACACCCAAAAGGCGACGGGCCGTCCGAGTGTATCGAACGGCCCGTCGATTGAACGCGCGGTCTAACCTTACGGCGTCATTCCGCGTCCCTGCACTCGCACGCTATGCGGCGAACGACGTGCGTTGTGAATCACAGTCACCGTACCCCCCTGCGGACCGAGGGCGTCGGGCTTGTAGATCACCGAGATGGTGCATTTCGCGCCCGAAGTGTTGAGCACGTGTCCGCTGCAACTATCGGAGAAGATCGCGAAGGGCCCCCGGATGCCCACCGACTGAATCGTAATCGGCACCGGAAACTTCCGTGATGAAAGGTTCTTCAGCGTGACCTTCCGCGGCAGGCTCGTCGCACCGATTGGACCCTTGCCGAAGAAGATGATCCCCGGCTTCGCTCCAATATTCGCCGCTACCGGCTTTGGCGTCGGGGTCGGCGTTGGTTTCGGAGTGGGCGTCGGCGTCGGGGTACCGGTCGGCGTCGGCGTTGGCGTTCCAGTAGGAGTCGGCGTCGGCGTCCCCGTGGGAGTACCGGTCGGCGTCGGTGTCGGCGTTCCCGTTGGAGTGGTCGTCGGCGTCGATGTCGGAGTAGGCGTCGGCGTTGGAGTAGGTGTCGGCGTCGGAATCGGTGTTGCGTTCGTCAGGTCAGCCAATACGACTTCGATCAGATTGCTCGCTATCACGAAGACAAAATGGGAATCGCTGATGGCGAATTTGCCGAGATCGACGATGTCCGTGAGAAGGGGCGTTACCGTACTGCCGGCCACTGTGATCGGCTGCCCGCTAACCACAATTTGAGCAATTTGCACGGTTCCGCCGACGATCTTGGCGAGGAAATACCCGGCATGCGAACCGTCGGTAGCTTTGAAAACAATATCTCCAAGGCTGTCGATTGCATAAGTGAAATTCGGCAACAGCGTTCCCATGCCCGGCAGAGTATCCGCGTTCGAGATGATCTTCTTGATGACGCCCGTACCGGTATCAACCACGAAAACTCCGGCATAAGTCGCGTTTGAAATCGCGTTAGTGGCGACGAACGCGAGGGTATTGCCGACCAGTTGAAGCGAGGGTGACAGGAAGTTTATAAAATTGTCACCGCCGTGGGGATCGCCCGGCAGTTTCCCGACTGAACTCAGAATTTCACTGAACGGCGGCGATCCGTCGCCCAGCACAATGGTCGTAGCCGGGAAGGTGTAGAGGCCCTGCTTCAGGTTATCCGCCGCCCGGCCAACAAATGCCGTCGTGCTGTTCGATAGGGCCGGATCCTCGAAATTGATAATTGGATCGCCCGAGCCCGGATGCACGATAAAGCCGTCTGCGTTATCGGCGATGGTCGTGAGCCCGGTGCCGTTGAGATTTTCGAGGTAAATTCCGTGGCTGGCGCCCAGCAGCCCCAACAACGCACTGTCGGCTTCAAAGACCGCCTTGGACGCGACGTCGTCGAGATCGAAATTGTACGTGGAGCCGTCGCTGCCAAAATAGAAACTGGTCAGCAACAGACTCGGATCCAGAATCGAACCGCTCGCGATCAGGGAGTAAGTCGCTGCGCCAAGCGGCGTGGTCCACAAACCGCCGCAATTGCCCAGCAGCTTCGTCCCGCACGAATGGTCCGCGGCGGTGAAAAGCACCACCCCGTTACGCGCGATCGGCGCTGCCTGATCGATATTCGACAGGTTGCCGATATGCAGCAGGCCGGGTAATAGCGACGTTCGATTCGCCAGATTGACCAGGCTCGACCCGCCCAGATCGCTCGACCACATTTCCGGCGCGGCCACTCCCAGGCTGCGAAACGCGATACCGCTGCCGTCGATCGCGATTGGTGTATTCGGGTCGGCATTGAGAAATCCGCCGAGCGGATCGGAAACCTTATTGTTCAGTACCTTGGAAAACACTACCTGTGCATTCGAATTCGTGGCCAGGCTCATAATCAATGCTAACGCACTGCATAGGCCTGCCACCCTCCGAAGCAATTTCAATCTGTTACTCGACCGCGATGTACCCATACCTGTCCTCCTTTGTGTCTGTCCATTTGAAACTTTGACTTCGGTCCGCAGGAGCTCGACTCACTTGATCAGCACCGGCGAATAAACCTGTTTCGCCCACGCTGATCGGCAGATTCAGCTGACCTCGATGCCCTGACTCTTCTGGGTTGCCCAAAAGACCATTGCGTTAGTGAAACAGACTTATTAATCACGAAAAGTGCATTACGCAATTTTGAAACCATTTGACTGCCTGACATTTTCTATATTCTCCTTAATAGACCAACAATGACTGTCTGTCCGCTATTTGTCGGAGGTGTAACGTATCGTTACGGCGTTGGTGCAATGAGGTGACAATTCACCGACACATTCGCACCGGAGCGACTCCAAATGACGGCCAACCGAAATTTTGTTGAGCAGTCGGGAAATGAACCGACTAGATTCGCGAAGGAACAAAAAGAGCAGATTCTTCGGTACCACTCGGTGCCGACGGTGCAAGACTCACTCGATTGCGGAACACGCTTGCTTACTTTTGCCAGCAGTCCGCGCCAAGAACCAAAGTAGTGTTATAAGTATCGTTCTGGTGAAGTGCCCGGCACCACCATGGCGCCCGATTGTGACGACAACCGGGATTCGACCGGCTACAACCTGTTTTTCGATACGAGCGGATGTTCTATCAGTGGTAAGGCCTCGACCGACATCGATGGGCGGGACCCGCTCCTGCAGCCGCTATTCCTGAATCTGCCCGGCACGACCGAGACGCAGGAGCCGCAGACGGGTTCACCCACGCTAAAGGCCGGCAACCCCGCGGCCCCAACGACATCGGTGGCCATTGCCTGCCGACCGATCAGCGCGGCGTAAAGCGACTCACCTGCGAATGTGATATCGGCGCTTTCCAGTTAAGTTCGTAACGCGTGCGGAACGTAGTACGACGACTCACCTGCAAATGTGACATCGTGGCCTTCCAGTCGAGTTTGTAACGCCTGCGGAACGCAGTACGACGACTCACCGGCAAATGTGATATCGGCACTTTCCAGTTAAGTTCGTAACGCGTGCGGAACGTAGTACGACGACTCACCTGCAAATGTGACATCGGCGCTTTCCAATTGAATTTGGTGACGCTTGCGGAATGCAGCCTCGCGCCCGATACTTCGCCTTCGGCGTCGAGTAGCATCTCGTCATGGCCAAGCGCCCCGGCGGTTAAAACCTTCCTGTTCATTGAGCCGCCTCCACGCCGTTCGCCGAAGTCTCTTCCAAAGACCCAACCCTTCACGTCCGCCAAACTTCCTTGCCAACACCCACGGTCACGTTCCCCGATGCTCCTTCCCAACACCCAACCTTCACGTCCGCCGACATTCCCTCCCCAACACCTCTCCTTGTCCAGGGAGAGGTCGGCTGAGGCGAACTTCAGTTCGCTGAAGCCGGGTGAGGGCAGCCTCGCATTGCTCATCTACTCGGCCGAGTGAGGCACTCTCGCCTTAGCGCACGCCCCTCTTTAGTTCCTCCAGTGTCCGCTCCAATACTCCATCCAGGTTGTCGATGATCTCCTCGTTCCAGAATCTCACCACCCGATATCCGTGCTGAGCCAACAGAGCGCTCCGCCATTCATCCCGCTGCACTTGTTCGGCGTGCTGACCACCGTCGAGTTCGATCACGAGTCGGCGCTTCGAACAGCAGAAGTCAGCGATGAATTCCCCAATCGGAAATTGCCGCCGGAATTTCGCGCCGTTGAGGCCCGCATTGCGCAGACGGGCCCATAACTTGGCTTCGGCCTCGGTTTCATCGCGCCGTAGTTGGCGCGCTCGAACGTGCGGAATCCAGCGTGGATCGACTGCACGAGCCATACGACTACCCTCACCCGGCAGGCTGCCTCACCCAGCAAATGCGTGCGCGGCACGCATTCGCCGACCTCTCCCTGGCCAATGCTCGCGGGCGGCCGTCAGCGGGAGTGATTCTGGTGAAGTTCGACCGCCGAGTGCGGGTCGCCAGAAGACCGCACGACTGAACTTTTGTCGTCCGCGGACGCGGCAATCAATTCGCCTGTAGCATCACGATGGCGGCGGCGGCCATCCCTTCGCCGCGCCCCAGCGCGCCGAGGCCCTCGGGATTCGACGCCTTGACGTTGACCAGCGTCTGCGGTCTTGCCGAGCGCTGCCGCGCGAGTCGCGCGCGCATCGCCGGCAGATGCGGCGCCAGCTTCGGCTGCGCCGCGAAGATAGTCACGTCGGCGTTGACCAGCGACCATCCAAGGTCGGTCGCCCGCTGCCACACGGTCTCCAGCAACGTGATGCTATCGGCGTTCTTGTAGTGCGGATCGTTGTCGGGAAAATGCTGTCCGAGGTCGCCTAATCCCAAGCGCTCCGAGAATCGCGTTGGCCAGTGCATGAGCCGCGACGTCGGCATCCGAATGGCCGCGCAGTCCTGCGGTATGCGCGATCTCGACGCCGCCCAATACCAGCTTGCGGCCGGCTTCCAGCGGATGGAAATCGAAGCCCTGCCCTACTCTAAATCGCATCGACCGCCTGCTTTAATCCAAGTCGCATCGCGGTTCACGTTGACATTGGCGAGGCGACAATCCAAGCTTTCAGGGATTGCATTTGCGGAGGGATCGCGATGACTCGAGTTCTGGAAGCAACCGAAATTCTGGGCGGCCGCGATTTTGATCTTGTGGCTGGGCTACGTCATCGGCAGCAATCTCGAGCAAATCGTCATCGTCCACATAATTCCCGGATTGCTGCAGCCCAATCGTCAAGGTCAGCACCATCGTGATCTCCTCGATGGTCTTCGGCGCGGTCCTGACGCTGGTGATTCAATTCATCTGGCGTCGAGGCGGCCGCCCCTCGAAGAGTCGTCGTGCAGTCGACGCCCGCGCCCGGGCACCAGCAGCAGCACCGTCGCCTGATCGCCCGCCTTCAGACATGCTCACGGCCGCCGGCCCGATCAGCAGCGCATCGGCGCGCGAGAGCGAACTTAGCACTCCCGAGCCCTGGTAGCCGGTGGGAGTCGCGTAAACCTCCCCATCGCGGCGCTCCAGGCGCACCCGCACAAATTCGGTCAGATTCGCGGCGATACGGATTTCGGTCGCGCATCGGACTGTTACCCGCGGCAGTCCGGCCTCAGTCGCCCCACTCATCCGCCGCAGCGCGGGCCGGACGTAAAGGTAGAAGCAAACCATCGTCGAGACCGGATTTCCCGGGCAGGCCGAAGATCGGCCGGCCGCCGATGGTGCCGAACTTGAGCGGGCGTCCCGGCTTTTGCGCGACGCCATGGAAAAGCTGGCGCAAGCCGAGTTCGTCGAGCACGCCTTTGACGTGGTCGAACTGGCCGACCGAGACGCCGCCGGTCGAGAGCACGACGTCGAAGGCGAGCGCCTCCGCCAGGCGCGCGCGGACTTCGTCGGGCGTATCGCGCGCCACCTTGAGCATCACCGGCTCGCCGCCGGCCTCGCGAATCGCACCCGGCCAGCGCGTAGGCGCTCGAGTTCACGATCTGCGCGCCGGTCGGAATCTGATCGACGTCAACCAGTTCATCGCCGGTCGCGACGATCGCGACTCGCGGACGCCGCCAAACATCGACCATCGACCGATTCAACGCCGCCAGCATCCCGAGGTCCGACGGGCTGAGCGTCTTGCCGGCGCTCATCACGAGTTCGTCACGGCGCAGATCCTCGCCGCGCGGGCGCACGAAAGCGCCGCGCCTCGGCGATCGCCATCACTTCGACGAAATTACCATCGCTGCGCGTGCGCTCGACCGGCACGATCGTGTCGGCGCCCGCCGCGATCGGCGCTCCCGTCATCGTGCGAACGGCCTGTCCCGGCCGCGACCTGTCGCGACGGCATCATGCCGGCGGCGACGGTCTCGAGCACTTCGAGGCGCACCGGATTGGCCTCGCTGGCCGCCGCGACATCCGCGGCGCGCACCGCGTAGCCGTCCATCGCGGAGTTATCGAAGCCCGGAATGTCGCGCGGCGAATGGACTTCCTCGGCGAGCGTTCGGTCGAGCGCGGCGGTAATCGAGAGGCGCTCGACGCCGAGCGGAGCGACGTTATCGAGAACGATTTGGAGGGCCTCGTCCGCACTGGTCATAATACTGCCTCTTAACGCAAATCCGGGTTCGCGCCGATGACCTCGAAAGTATCGCCTGCCAAAGCCCGCTAGCCTCAAGGATACTTGGCCGACCGCTCGTTTTGAACCTGAACGAGAGCACCTAGCAAAGTGATGAGCGGCGACTTCGGCAAAAGGTTGCGCGAAACCTCGATCGCGCGTGGTGGACACCGGCAGCGTACCGGCGGAATCCCGGGCGCGAAGGCACCTTCGGCGAACGAATGGGCTGGCGGACTATGGAACTGTGGTGGGCTTAGTACTCTGAGAGTTGCGCCTGCAGCTCGTCGTCGGGCACGCGAACCTCGTAACTCTCGACATTGGTCGGTACGCGGTCGCGCAGCAACGCCGGATTCGCGTGCCGAATCGCCTCGACCGTCACGTTGGTCTGCTTGGCGACATAACTCAACAGGGTCCCGCCCTTGACCTTGAAGACCCGATAATGCGGCGGCTGGTTGAAGCTTACCTCGTCGAGTCCGTAGTCGTTGGCATGACGCGCGATCAGGGCGACCGCCATGAAGCGATTCATCAGCGAACGCGTATGATGCGGCAACTTCGCCATCATCCGATCGTAGCTGGCATTGCGCAGGCGCGCGTATCGATCGATCGATCGATCGCCGTTGTTCCAGGCGACCAGCGTCATCCGCCAGTCGGCGCCGCTGGCATCGTGCAGCGTGGCGAGGTACTCGGCGGCCGCGCGAGTCGATTTGACCGGGTCGCGGCGCTCGTCCACCCATTGGTCGATGGTCAGGCCGAAGCGGCGCGGCGGTCGCTTTCTCAAGCTGCCAGGGACCGTCGCCCTTGGGCGAGAAGCCGCTCTCGGCGAACGCCAGGTAAATCAGGTCGGGCGGCAATCCGTCATTTTCCAGTTCACGGACCATATCGGCCATGTACGGCTTGCTGCGGCGAAACGACTGTTGCAAGCCCTGCGGCTGCGACGGCGTATTGCTTGACGTATTGCTGGACGGTGCGATTCAGAACCAGCGGAAAGGGCGCGACCGACTTGGGATGGCTCCGAACGAACGGCATCTCGGTCGCCGCCAATATATTCGGCGGAACCCGCGATCGGAGCGGATCTCGCGCGGCGGGCAGCTGAGTCCGGCTCCGTCGGCTGACCGCTCACCGTCATCGCCGTGTTGGGGTCGGACTGGACGTTGGCGGTGGAAGCGCAGCCAGAGAGCGTCAGCGCCAGAGCCGCCATTAGCGGTGATGACCGTGTCCCGATTTTTTGAAGAGTGTCACCAAATTGTCGCTAACCCTATCGGCCAGCCGACAGCTGGATCAACCCCATAAGAATAAAAAAATCTAATATCTGTACACAGCAAATCTTCAATACGCCGCTTATCCACAGCGTTTAATTCTAGTTGACTCGCGGACGCGGTCGTAGCGTTAGCGCATCACAATCCTCACTCAACGCTAATGCCTATGGGCTTAGTTGGTCTGCGGCTTTATGCTAAATTCGTCGCGGCAGGCCGTTGCCGGGCTTCGCGCAAATTGGACCTGTGGCATCGAAATCTTCGACTGCCTGAACGACGCGGTCATCGTCTTGTCGCCGACGTCTCGATCCGATCGCGGTCAACGCCGCCGCCGAAGACCACGCTGGAAGCCTCCCAGATCGACCGCGCGAAGCTGGGTCGGTTGATGCGGCGCAATCCGTGGCTCCGACGAATGGTGGATCTGTGTCTGCAAAGTGGACAGAGCCTGGATAATCCCGAGGCGCTGCTGGTGCTCGAGCACCAGCTCGATCGCGGTTCACGCGGAGGTCTCGCCGCTAATCAGCCCGGCCGGTTATTTCGAGGGGGCGATTCTCGTCCTTCCACGATCTGTCGCATCAGAAGAGCGCCGAGCAGGCCTTCGACCCGGATGAGAGGGCGTTTCGGCTGTCGCCAGCGGGGCTCGCCCATGAGGTCAAGAATCCGCTCACGGGGATTAAGGGGGCAGCCGAACTGTTGAGCGGGATGTTCCCGGACGACGCCCGCGCCAAACTCTACTGCGGGCTGATTCTGGACGGGGTCAACCGCATCGCGGGGCTCGTCGAGCAGGTGCTGGCAGCGACGAATCCGCAACGGCTCAAGCGTGAACCGTTCAATATCCATCAGGTGTTGCATCAGGCGCTGCGGATGGCCGGGCTGCTGTTGAGTACGACCGAAGACATAGTGATCGAGCAGGATTTCGATCCCAGCCTGCCCGAGGTAAACGGCGATCCGGCGGCGCTCGAACGGGTCTTCCTGAATCTCATCCGCAACGCCCGCGAGGCGATCGAGGCGGTGCATGGCGACGGGTCCCTCACTCTCCTCGCCGGGTGCACGCTCGAAGCAGAGCCGCAGTCATCGGCCGATTCCGGCTCGTCGACCATCGGGGGAACCGCCGTCGCGAGGGACGATCCGCCTGCGCACCGCGATCGAGAATCAATTCCGCATCAGTGCGCAGGGCGGGAAGCGGCGACAGTTCCTGCGTGTCGAGGTCAGCGATACGGGCGGGGGCATGTCGGCGGCCGACGTAAAACAGCTTTTCACTCCTTTTTACACGACGAAACCCTCGGGCACCGGTCTGGGTCTCGTACTGAGCCAGCGGATTGTTGCGCTCCATGGCGGCAAACTATGGGCCGAGCGCGGCTCGATGCTCCCGCGCGGCGCGGTCCGTCCCGGTCGCCCGGCCACCGGCCGTCAGCAGTCTGACGTTGAACGGCAATGGTCGCCCACTCAATCTGAAGCCGACGGACGTCCAGCCGCGCGGGATGACGTTTTGCGTGATGCTGCCGGTCGGACCCGATTGAGTGCGCCGGACTACTCATTCCTCGAAAGCCGATGACGAGAGCGATTCAGTTCAGCATCCGCTCCCGATAGAACCCGACCAAATCGTTCATTTGAGATTCGACGCCAGTAATCTGCACGATATTTCCCACGGTATCTCGCCCACCACCGGACCATTACGCTACGATAGCGGCGTAAGCTGCATCGATGCAGACCGACCCGGATGATCATCACTTGAACGATTGCCGCAGCGCATCACGCGCCCATATTGGTCGCCGACGACGATCCCGGCATCCGCCTCGTCCTGCACCATCGGCTCGAAGCCGCGGGCTACGAGTCGAGGAAGCGGCCGACAGTCAAAGCGCGCTCGAAGCCCTGCTGAGCAATCGCCACAAGGTTGCCCTGCTCGACATCATGATGCCCGGCATCGGCGGCCTCGAGGTGCTGTCGGCTGCGCGCGAGCAATCGAGCCGGACCATGATCATCGTGATCACGGCGGCCAGCACGATGAACAACGCGGTCGAGGCGATGAAGCGCGGGGCGCACGACTACCTGACCAAGCCGTTCGAGAATCTCGATCTGGTGGCCGCGGCGGTCGCTCGGGCGGTCGAGATTTCGGCGCAGGCGGCGGATATCAACCGCCTGAAGGACGAGGTCAATCGACAACTCGTCGGCGGTGAGATGATCGGGCGCAGTCCCGCGATGCAGGAGGTTTACAAGCTGATTGGGCGCGTGGTGAACAACGACGCAACGGTGCTGCTGCGTGGCGAAAGCGGCACCGGCAAGGAACTGGTGGCGCGGGCGATCCATTTCAAGTCGCCGCGATGGCGGGGGCCGTTCGTCGCCGTCAACTGCTCGGCGATTCCGCACGGACTGCTCGAAAGCGAACTGTTCGGCCACGAGCGCGGCGCCTTTACCGGCGCGACCGAGCGGCGTGCGGGCAAGTTCGAGCAGGCGTCCGGCGGCACGGTCTTCCTTGACGAAATCGGCGATCTGCCGGTCGAGCTGCAGCCCAAGCTGCTGCGAGTGCTGCAGGAACGCGAGTTCTCGCGGGTCGGCGGCTTCGAGACCTTGCGGATGCAGGCGCGGGTGATCGCGGCGACCAACCAGGACCTCGAAATCAGCGGTGGTGGAGAAGAAATTCCGCGAAGACCTCTATTTCCGCCTGCGGGTGATTCCGATCGACCTGCCGCTCCTTGCGCGAACGCCGCGAGGATATCGCCGAGCTGACCGACTACTTCATCGGCAAGGCGATCCGCGAGATGGGTGCGAATGCGCGCTACATCAGCCCCGAGGCGCGCGCCAAGCTGCTGAACTACTCGTGGCCCGGCAATGTTCGCGAACTCGAAAACGCGGTCCTGCGCGCGAGCCTGCTGGCGCCGACCAATACTGTCCAAGCCGACGACATTGAACTCGGTCGCGGCGGCGTGCGCGCTTCCGGCTCCAACCTTGACGCCGGTGCGTCACTCACCGACCTCATCGCGCGTCGAATCGCGGAAATGGTCGAAAGCAACGGCAAGGAAGCCCGCGACCTGTATCAGAAGCTGGTCGGCGAGCTGGAGAAACCCCTGATCGAGATCGCGCTCGAGCGCGCCGGCGGCAACCAGGTCCACGCCGCGCGGATCCTTGGCCTCAACCGCAACACGTTGCGCAAAAAATTGACCGAACACCGGATCGTGCCGCAAAAGATCCTTCCACCCTGACCAGGCGCATCCGATGAAGCTGCCCTCACGATTTTACGCGATGGTCGATACGGCTGGTGGTCACGACCCGGTGGCACTCGCGAGGATTCTGCTGGAGGCGGGCGCGCGCATCCTGCAACTACGTCTCAAAGATGTCGGCAGCCGCGATTTTCTGGCGGCGGCACGCGAGATCGCCGCGCTCTGCCGTAACGCAGGCCGCCATTCTCATAGTCAACGATCGCGCCGATATCGCCAAACTCGCGGGCGCCGCCGGCGTGCACGTTGGTCAGGACGATCTGCCGCTCGCCGATGCGCGCGCAATCATGGGGGCGGATTCGATCATCGGGGTCTCGACTCACAATGTCGAACAGGCTCGCGTGGCCGCGGCCGGCGGCGCCGATTATATTGGCTTTGGCGCGATCTACTCGGGCGGTTTGAAGCAGGTCGCGAACGCGCAGGGACTCGGACGACTGCGCGTGGTGCGCGAAGCAGTGAACCTACCGATTGTAGCGATTGGCGGCATAACCGAAGCGACGATGCCCGAGGTCCTGGCGGCGGGCGCGGACGCCGCCGCAATCATCAGCGACGTGGTCCGCTCCTCCGACATCCCCGCCAAGGTGCGGGCGCTGCTGTCGATTACGTCTCACTCCACCACTTAACAGATTCTGCGGCGTGAGCGTCGCGCAATGCGTACTTTGCTCACAGCAACGGGCCGTCTTATCCGCATAACTTCTAAGACCGGTAACGCCTACTATGAGCCCGCGGTTAGTCGTTGGGGACTCGCGACGCCTATGCATGCGAAGCGATTACCGTTGTCTCGTCAGTCAACATCGCGAACGAAAAATCGCCGATGAGACCATGGGAATTTATTGCAAGTTCTCACTTGGGTGCGCCGTTTAACTCATTAGCGTGAAGGCGAAAAGGCACTAAAGGTCGGAGTAGCTAAGCAAGGGCCGCTGCTGTCTGGTATACCGGCTGCGTAGCTTAGGCACACTCGATCGAATACCTTTGAGTTGGGTGAAATTTGTTTATGTTGAGGAGAGGTGAAATTTTGTACAAGCAGTTTCGTAACGTTCTTATGGTAGGTGTTGCCTCGCTCGCGATTATCGCATCGAGCGCTATCGCCAGAGCGGACGGGTTTTACGCAGATGTGCATGGAGGCGCGACGATTCCCTGGAATGAAACGGCACGCGTTTCGTCAGACGCCGCTCCGGCGAGCGTGAACGCCCACACCAATTACAACATTGGCTGGCTGGCGGGAGCTGCCGTCGGCTATCAATGGGATCAACATTGGGCACGCGGCTTCGCGAGTGAATTCGAATTCACTTTTCGACAGAACCATATCGATCGAATCGCGACCTCGTCGCCAATCACGCTGGGTGGAGACGTGCATAGTTACGCGATGATGCTGAATGGCTATTACCGCTTTCTCAACAGCACGCCGTTCACGCCCTACATCGGTGGCGGCTTAGGCGAGGCGAGCATCGCGCTCAATAATGCGCGCTTCGCGGGTGCATCGAATGTCGGTCCATTCAGCGGTACCGATGCGGTCTTTAGTTACCAGGGTATCGCGGGTGTCTCGGTTCCCGTCTGCCCGCACCTGAGTATGGCGGCTGAGTATCGGTACTTCGGAACGTTGCGCCCCGGATTCGACCAAACCGTGGCCGGCCAGGATGTGAAGATCAGTCCGGATTACTATACCAATAACGTTCTGCTTCGAGCTGTCTATACCTTCTGAGTCTCAACCGACTGGACCGTTGCTCCTGTAACACCGAAGTCCGGGCGTTCGCAGAGTGCGGTCCAGTCGGAATCGATCGAACTTCCCTTAGCGGGTGACCGCCACGCTGTGCTCGGGGAACGAATGCGTCTCGACCACCGCGACGCCACGGTGCTTCATCGAGATCATGTAGGCTCCGGCGATCGAAGCGCCGCCAAAGAAAACCAACGCGACCAGAGCGCCGGCTACGTGATGAGCGTGATGCGCGTTAAGCAGCATCAGCAGCGCACCCAACACCGGCACGATCGATACCAACTCGCACAACCAGAGCAGTCCAGCGTGAGTCTCGTCGGCGACCGTTCGCAGGAGGCTGGGCAGGCTGCGCGTAAAAAGATCGTTATCGAGCGGCTCGTGAACCACGGTTTCGAGTTCCGCGAGAATTTCCTTCAGTGCGAAGTGATAGCCGATCGGCGAGCCCACGGCGAAGACCGCAAAGGCCAGCAATAATCCAACCGGGCCACCGAAATGCACTGCTATGGGAGCCACTAGGGCGATGGAGAACAGCTCGCAGAGCCCCCAGTATCTGCTAAGTGTGCGGAGCGCGTCCTCACGACCGAAGTCAGGCACGACGTATGCGGATTTGGCCGTAGGCGTGGCAAAGAACAATAACCTGCCATCGGCGTCCTTCGCGAATAATCCGTTGGTTTTCAGGAGCGGCAAGCCCATTTGGTTATCCTCCCAGCCATGTGAGAATACGTTCTCACGGCTGCTTGGACGTCACTATACATAGCCTGTCATGCTAATAGATGTAATTCTGTCGTATGTTAGGTATATCTTTGAAAATAGTTGCAAATCGGTGGCGTGTTGACCGTGCTGTTGCAGCGCTGATACAGCAGAAAAGATTATTCGCAGATGCGCCCCCCTAGCGAGGCTCGCCTAATCCAATGCTATTGGAGAGCGCTGATCGGGATGTAGCCCTCGATTCCGTCCTTCATGCGTATTTTCAGATAGTTGAGCGCGATCCCGACAACGTGGACGTCGTGCCCTTTGTGGACTTCCGCGATTTTCGATGATCCATGAGTTGGCGCCGTAAGGACATTCGCATCACTGGTCAGCAGGAACATTTTGTCGGTCGGCGACAGCAATTGCAGTGCGGTGAGGGGAATGTAGGCGATTTCGCCACCCTTCAGTTTGACCAGCGCAAAATACTTCGAAGTACCCATCACGTTGACGTATTTGCCGGCGTGCACCTGCTCGATATGCTTGCTCGATTTGCTCGGACGCTCGTATGCCCATGAATCCTCGGACAGTTTGAGATGTCCCTGCGCGGGTTCGATCCGACTCGTGTCCACAGGGGAAGCTTTGGCGCGATGCTTTACTCGGCGATGTACGGGAGGGTGAGCGGGACGAGCTGACGGCGGAAGGTCGTCGTCGGGAGAGCCGCTGTAGGGAATCTCCGTAGTCTTGGTTTCGCCGCTGCCGCTCGGCGCCGGGCCGGTAATCGATCCGCCGCCGATACCGCCGCCACCCATGCCGCCGCCGGGGACTGTGGAGACTCCCGTCCCGGTGCGCGGATACTCCGCGCCGGTCTGCGCTATGGCGGGCGCGGCTATCGCGATGGCGCATAGCGCCGTCAACGCCGTCAAAGTCAGTTTGCTTCGCGTAGCCATCGCCCCGTCTCCAGGATCTTTTCAACACGCACCGCAAACCGTGCAGCGAGTGACATCGCAGGGCTTGGTCTGATGTTCGTAATGGGCCTTCTTGCGCTCCGACAGCAGAAACCATTTGTGGATGTGATGATCGATGAAATCCCACGGCAGCAGTTCGTCGTGGGTGTAGTGCGCGTGTGACATAGAAATCGGGATTGGGCAGGCCCGCGCACCCTCGCCCGCTTCGCGTTTGATCGCGCGCAGCTCATGCCAAATCGGCGCCGGCGTCGTCGCAACCGCGCTCGCTGAGCCGCTCGAGAATCGCGCCGACGCGCCGATCACCGCGTGAGACCAGCGTCTGGAAATACGCCTCGCGCGGCGATTCCGCGTCGAGTTCGATCCCGGCGCCGCCGATGCGTCCGAGAGCCGTGCGCAGCAACGCGATCTTGCGCTTGAGGCTCGCGGCGTCCTCCATCGGATCCCACTGGAACGGCGTCCACGGTTTCGGCACGAACGGATTGAGCGAAACGGTGACACGGCCGACACGCTTTTTCTGCGCCCGCGCGCGTTCGAGAATGCGCCCGGTCAGGTGCGCGATTTCGAGCACGTCGTCGTCGCGCTCCTCGGGCAGGCCGATCATGAAATAGAGCTTGAGGCTTTCGACACCTTCGCCGACCAGCATGTCGGCGGCGCGAGGATTTCGTTTTCGGTGAGATTCTTGTTGATGACCTTGCGCATCCGCTCGCTGCCCGCCTCGGGCGCGACGGTCACGCTGCGGGCGCCGTTGCGGACCAGCGCGGCCGCGAGCTTCGGCGAGATGCAATCGGCCTTCAGCGACGACGGCGAAAGCCGCCCGCCCGCGTCGGCGACAGCCGTCGCGATATCGGCGACGCCCGGCACGCTCGCCATCTCGGCGCCGACCAGCCCGATCACCTTGCGCTCGGTCAGACCGCGAGTGCGCCTCGGCGATGATCTTGTCGGGAGTGCGATAGCGAATCGGACGGTACATGAAGCCGGCCGCACAAAAACGGCAACCCCATTGGCATCCGCGACTGGCCTCGACCAGGAACATGTCGCCGAAGACGGATTCCTCGGTGAGAATCAACGACGAGGTCGTGAAGCGATTGAGATCGCTCGAGCAGGCGTCGGCTGACTCTGGGCTCGCCCGGTCCGCTGTAGTCGAGCGCTCTCGATACGCCCCCGTGAGTCGAGCATCGGTGTGAAGTAATCGGGCAGATAAGCGCCCTCGACGGCTGCGAGGTCGCGCAGCCGCGGCGGCCTCGATTGCCGGTGGTCGCGCGCGCGCCTTGATAGGCCGCGAGAAACTCCGGGACCATCTCCTCGCCCTCACCAATCAGGAAAAGATCGACATAGTCGGCGATCGGTTCGGGATTGAGGAAGATGGCGGAGCCGCCCGCGATCACCAGCGGATAGTTGCGTCCGGCGCGATCGGCGCGACGCAGCGGAATCCCCGCCATCCGCAGCATCGAGATGAGATTGAGATAGTCGGTCTCGAAGGAGATCGAGAAGGCGAGAATCTCGAAATCGGTGAGCGGGCGTCCGCGCTCGAAGGATACCATCGGGACGGTGCGCGCCCGGATCGCGGCACGTTCGTCGGCGTCGGGCAGAAAGGCGCGGTCGGCGGCGACCAGCGGGTCCGACTCGAAGATATGGAAGATGGCCTGAAAACCGAGATTCGCCATCGCGAGGCGATAGATGTTCGGATAGATGACGCATACGCCGATATCGCCGCCGGGCTGGCGCTCGTATAGCACCTTTTCGTTGGCGATGCGCTCGAGGGCGCGTTGGCGTGGGTACATAATGATGGCGGTGCTTTTACGACCTTCTAGGGTAACGTCCGCGACGCGCCAATCACAAGAGGCCTACGCGAGCAACCGACTTTTCCGCGCGACGGCATTCCGCAATGCTGGCACATATCGGAAACGAGCCTGCCGACGGGGCGAGGGCTACTTGCGAAGCTTGCGTAATTGGCGCTGGGTCATCATCCAGATGTAATTCGGCGGCGCCGGGTTCAATGCCTTTCGCGGGCAGATCCAGCGCGACGCATGCGCCTTTGCGCATCCGCAGATGCATTCCATTGGACTCTCCGCTCAGCAGGATCGAAATGAGCGCGCTCAACTGCGGCTCGTGCCCCACGATCATCACGCTGTCGTCGCGGCCGAAGGGTGCTAGTGCGGCAATCGCATCTATGGCAGGCACGCCGGTCGAGAGCTCATCGAGCGCGCGCGGGGCGGGATTATTGTCATAGACTTCGGCGATGATCGCGGCGGTTTCCGCAGCGCGCGCAATCGGACTCGTCAGAATCACGTCCAATTCGATCGCGAGCGCGCGGATTCCGGCGGCGGCCTTTTGGGTGCGCTGGCGGCCAATCTCCGTCAAATGGCGCGCGTCGTCGCCACCGGCGGCCGCCTCCTCCGCAAGAGCGTGACGAACTATGTAGAGAATCATGTCGCCTCAGTGGTGATTATGATCATGCAGCGTGGCGGGCAATTCGGCAGCCACCTCGGGAGCGCGCGTATCGAGGGACGCAAGCGCAATTGGATCCGCTATGACGGCATTCGCGGCCATCTGATCCGGAGTGAGATCCGGTGCAACATCGACACTCGTTGCGATTGCGGCCTGCGTATGACGATCGGCTTCGGCTTGCGCCTGATGGACGGCCTCAGCCTGTGCCTCACGAAAGGAATTCAAACGCCGCTGCGCGAGGCGAGAAATTTCCTTGAGCGCGTCATTGATAAAGCCCGCGCGCGACACCTTCCTCCAACGGCGATAGGTTTGCGCCACGAGCTTTCGGCGTCGTTCGCCGAGCGTCTGGACTAGCGCACCGACGGCCATCAGAGTTTCCGGCGCAACGTCCTGGGCACTTTCTGCATAGGCGTGCAGCCAGGCCAGCGTGGCCGTCAAATCCTGATGCGCGCCGAGCAATTCCTGCATCTGCTCGAGGCGAGCGAGAGCCCGGCGCACGCGTTTACCGCCCATCCCGGTGAGCATTTCGAAGGCATACCGCAGGCGCTTGACCCGCACGCGCAGGCGATGGAACAAGGCGGGCGGCACATCTGCAGCTGTAATAAGTTTGCCGGCCTTGCGCACTTTGCGCGCGATCGGCGCGATCATCGCGGGCGCGTGACAGCCGACATCTGTTGGCGGCAGCGCACGGCGCAGTAGGGGGTCGGCGAACAGCTCGCACATCCGCTGGTAACGTTTGGTACGAAGATCCTCGGCGAATAGTGAGAGTTCCGCGTCGCGACGGACGGCGAGCGCTTTGGCCACAGGCGCCAAGGCAGCGGCGAGCACCGGATCGATATGAGCGCTGCCGTCGCGCAGCAATTCGCCCATCACGTCGCAATCGCGCAAACCTCCCGCGGCCCCGCCCAGCCACTTGAGCTCGCGCTCATATATGCGCCTGCGTGAGCCGTGAATCACGGTCGCGAACAGCGCGACGGTGGCCCTCAGGCGGCGCAGCGACACGCGCATCTGATGGATCGGCTCGATTTCGCCAGCCATCGCGGCCGTCTCATGATGTTTCAGTGCGACGACGCCAGTCGCCAGCACGAGGCGAGCGGAATCGGCGATGGAGGAATCCGGCGCGATAAATGCCCGGGGAGCACTTATGACGATGGCGGCCGCCATCAGATGGCAACCTTCAGCACTTTAGAAATTGAATTGTGCGAGTCGGGGTGCACGAAATTGATCGTAGGGCTTTCGTCGTCTGGATGAAAGGTTTGGCAGCGTCACCATCCACAAGACGGCTGCTGAGCTTGTGGAAAGCGGCGCAGCTTCAGCCGTGCGGCTGCGGCGACTGTTCCTGGCGCAGGATAACCCGCCGGTCGAGCAGCTTTGCAAGCAAGTCGGTGCGCCGCTCGCCAGTCCAGAGTTCGAGATCAGCCTTATCGCGATCCGACGCCACTTCGATGATCAGGCGGCCCGGCGAATAGCGGACATCGAGGCCGTGCACGACACCGAAATGGCTGCGGTCGAGAGCGTCGGCGACGCGCAGAATCGCAGCGAGCCCACGCACCACGCGGCGTTTTCCCGGACCGAGGCCGTGGAGTTCCACGGAGTCGAGATTTGGCGCCTGTTTCCGATGGCCGCGCGCGGCCTGCGCGATAACCTCGATCTCGGTCGGCTCAAAACCGAGCAACTCGGCATTTTTTATCAGATAGTAGGTGTGGCCGTGATGTCGGTCATGGTCGATCGCGTGACCGACGTCGTGCAGCAGGGCGCAGTATTCGAGCAGTTCGCGCGCGGGGGCCGGCAGGCCAAGCAATAGCGCGGTCGCGTCGAAGAGCTTGAGCGCGAGCTTCGCGACCTGCTTGCCGTGCTCGTTGGAGCCGCAAAAGCGCCGCGCCAGCATCGTAACCGAGCGTCGCCGCGCCTCGGTCGTCGTGCGACCGGAGGTCTTCTGCGCCAGGCCCAGCAGCACGCCCTCGCGCAGCGCCCAGGTACACGCCATCAGTTCGGCGGCGCCGGATTTGCGCAGGACGAAATCGGTAAGGATGCCCGCCGCCGGCATCAGGTCGGACCGTTTCGCATCCATCCCAGGCAAGTCGATACGCATGGCCGCGTTCGCTTCGCATAGTTCGCGAGCAAGACGGGCGACTTCGGCAGCTGATGCGGTCGCGCCATGAAGACGGCCCAACTCCTCGCCGCGCGCCGCCCGCGCCATTGCGACCAGCGTGTTGATCGTTCCGGAAGTCCCGATTGCGCTGACCACCTTGGCTTTACGCGCCGAGCGCATCAGTTCACCGATTTCCGCTTGCAGGTGCTTCTCGAGGCTGTGACGTTGACCTGCGGTCGGCGGATCGTCGGTCAGGAATTGCTCGCTCATGCGCGCCACGCCGAGCTTCACCGAATGCATCCACAGGCGCCGCCCGTCCTTGACCAGCACGAGTTCGACGCTGCCCCCGCCCACATCCACCAGCAGGAACGGGCCGCCCTCTAGTCCCAGTGCATGACGCGCGGCCTGAAAAATCAGGCGCGCTTCCTCGCGACCTGAGATCACTTCGACCGCGAGCCCGGTTTCCTTGTGGATGCGCCGCATGAAGGCGGCCCGATTGCGCGCCTCGCGCACTGCGCTGGTCGCCACCGCGTGCACTTTGTGAATTCGTCGGACCTGTAGCAGACGGCGGAAGTTAATCAGCGCGCGGATCGCCAGGTCCATCGATTCTTCGGTCAGACGGCCGGTGGTAAAGGATCGGCGCCCGAGCCGGACCATTTCCTTGACCCGATCGAGAACCTCGATATGCCCATCGCGGCTCACGTCTGCGATGAGCATGTGGACGGAATTTGAACCGACGTCGATCGCGGCCAGCCGCATAACTAAACGTAACCTGCGCAATGGCCGAAGTCATTCATCGATCGATCGAGTTAATCAACAGGCGAGCGCGCGATCGAGCGCCTGTTGTTAAATGTTTATTACGAGACGAATTACTTCTTTTCTTCGGCGGGACCACGGGGCGTTCGCGCACAATGTCTGCACAGAGAATTCGGGGTCACACCAGGTGCAGTCGCAATCAACCAACCGGCGCCGCATGCAATGACCATCGCGAGCGACGCGGCCAGGAAGCGCAGTCCCATCGGAGCGCCGCCGATCGCGAGCGCCATCGTGGCCTTGAGCACCGTATTGACCACGGCGGCCAGGAGAATCGCACTAATAGCCACGGCGGGTGCGACGATCTGATGGGTACTCATGGTGGCGACGGAAAGACTGATCGCATCGACGTCCACCAAACCCGAGATTCCCGCTACCAGCAGCAGCCCGGAAGGCCCGGCCCACGCGCTCGCTGCTCGCGCAGCAACCATTATCGCGGTCAGAATCAATCCGAAGCGAAGCGCCGTGCCGAGGTCGAGCGGATTGGCTGCTTTCATCTGCTCGCCGCCGTCCGCGAGGGCCGTTTCCTCATTCCGGCCGCGATGCGCGATCCAGAGGGCCGCGGCAATTGCCACTAACATTGCAGCGCCCAGTGGCCAGACCAACTCCCAGCCGAGGTTCCGCGCCACCGCACTCACGATGAGAAAGATTCGCGGCCACATGATCGCACTGGCGATCGTCGCTCCCGCGGCCAGCAGATTCGGCGCGCGCAAATCGTCGAGCGGCCTGTCGTGCGAGGCTCAGCGCCACGACCGTCGATGAAGCCAAGCCGCCGAACAATCCGGTAATCAGAATGCCGCGTTCCGCACCCATCAGTCGGGTCGCGAAAGTAGCCGACATAAGAGACGGCGGCCACCATTACGACCATCCACCAGATATCGAAGGGATTGAACGCCCCCCACGGGCCGTAGCCGCGATTGGGCAGCACCGGCAACAACACGATCGAAATCAACAGTAGCCGGAAGGTCGCAAGCAGCTCTTCGCGATCGATCGCGCGAATCAGGCTGTGCAGCTCCGGACGGAAACCGAGCAACATCGTGAGGACCACCGCCGAGGACGATGCGGCGAGTAGTTCACCGCGCCCGGCGAGCGCTCCCAGGCCGTAGGTGGCAAGCGCAGCAATGGAGGTCGTCAGGCTAACATTGCGATCGATCTCGGACTCGCGCCAGTAGCCCGCCGCTAGCACTATTCCCAATGCGAGCGCTATCGCCGCGATTATTAGCGCGCCGTGATCGCCTCCGAGTTCGGCAACGACGCCGCCGAGCAAGCCGATCGCACCGAAAGTTCGCAAACCCGCGGTCCGCTGCTCCGTATGCAGTTCACGAAACTCCCATCCACGCTCCAGTCCGATCATCAAGCCGATCGCGAGTGCGACGCCGAGACGCATCAGCATCGGAAGCTGGTTCAGTTGATCGGTCGGCATGCGAGCTTAATGCGTGGAACCGCGCACGGCGGGAAGGATCATAAAGACCAATTCGAGCAGAATGAGGAGAACCACGGCAACTTCGAGCAGTAGGAGCCGCCGATCGCGGGCGACATCGACCAGTAATTCGAGCGACTCCTGGATCGCGCGCAGCTTCAACTCCAACGCGGCGTATCGGTCGCGGAGATCGAACTCGCCGCGCAGATCGTCGTAGATGCGATCGATGGCCGAATCGTCCCACGCCTCGTCGGGCTTATCCAGCAGATGCAGCACCGAGAGAACCTCGGTCCGCGTAACGATCGCCTCACCGATGAAGCGATGGAGCGGACGCGTCCGAAACGGCACGGTGCCGCGCCGCTCCATGAAATCGATCAGGCTCCGCGTACGAACGAAGAGATCCTCGACCAGGTTTTCGTAGTATTCCATCGCCCCGCTCTGGGCGACCGTCAAGGCGACGATCCCGGCGCGCCCGGAGGTCAGACGGTCGAGCCGGAGAACGCCGTCCACGATGCCGGTCTTGAATATCGGATCCTCGGCAACGGTGTAGTCTTCGCGCACGACTCGCGCGGTGAGCTTGGGCATGGCAGTGCGGAGGCGTTGCAGCTCGATCTCGCGCTTATCGGCCGAGAGATCGTGGCTGACCATCGCACCGAATGGAAATACGTAGATCGCCCCACCCGGCTGCATCGTATAGTGCAACTCGCGCATCGTCACGCGGGCTTCGGGGAAGTGCGTGGCGATCTGCCGCAGGTTGAAATTCTCTTCGAAGGCGATTGCGTTGAACTGATGGATTTGCTCGGCCATTCAAGCTGCAATCTAATCGATCGCGGGCGTATCCAAAAGCGCGAAACCGTCGTGTTGTGGTGTCCCAATCAAGCGGCGCGACGAATGCCAGGCAGACAAATGCGAAGCGGGCGCCCCGCAGGACGCCCGCTTCAGGTGACAATCTAAGAATCCGGGAAGCTACGGATTCCCGATGGGCTCAATCACCAAAATGCAGACCCGGCAGCATCTGCGTATGTTCTGCCTTCACGGCCTGCAAATCGTTCGGGTCCAGGCCCAGCGCATCCAGAATCGTCGGAGCGACTTGCGCGGTCTCGACCGGGCTGGTGATTGTCGTGGACTTTAGCGATGGGTTCGACACCACCATGATGACGTTAGTGTCATCTTTCGCGAAGCCGCCATGCTCAGCCTGCTTCTTCCCGCTGTTCGAATAGGTCACGCCGATATTAGGCGTCACCAGAATATCCGGCGCGCGCGAATCGCCGGCGTTGTAGTAAAGTCCAAGCCCAGGGCCCGAGAAGAGCTCCCCAATGCCGGCGATGTTGTTGTCCACGGGGGAGGCGGCCTCGAGTGCGGCGACTTCGGTCGCAACGTTGCAGGACGACTTAAGCCAAATCAGAGCCACATCATCCTCGGTCGGTCCAAGGTCGCTCGCCTCCGAATCGGTAAGGCACGCGCTCAGAATCGATGCGGGATCGTTCGGCGAGCCATTCTTCTTGTACCGGCTGGTATCGATCGGCGACTGTCCATGCTTGGCGGTGATGATAATCAGGGTCGAGTTGATTTTACCTTGATTCGTCAGTTCCGTGACCATCTTGCCGATCGAAGTATCGATGAACTCAATTTCCTGGAATAGCGACGGACTCGGCGTCCCGATCGAATCGAGATAGCCGCCTTTGGCGCTATAGGTCGGAGTCATCGGCGGAACGCCGGAATTGTGCTGGTAGATTAATTTCTGGCCGATGCTCACCGCCTGGAAATTCATCCCGAAAATGGACGGTACCGGTGCCGCGGCAGTGCCGTCGTGGTTCTTGCCGTCGATCTCGTTGAGAATGGCATTTACCTTAAGGCCGTCGTAGCACTGGATATTGAGAAAGCTGCCCGTGTAGTCGTCACCGTCTGCTACGGCGAATTGATCGGGCAGATTCGGGCTGCAACCCGCGGGAATCAGGGCCGGCGTCGCGCCGGCTTCATAGTTCGCGGAATCGGAATTTATCTCCGGCGAGAAATAATCGTCCACGTTGGTATCTGTCGAGGTGCCGGTCGGACCACCCACGGACGAATATGACGGATGCTTGTCGGACCACGCCGTGTAACCCTTGGCGGCATGGATCACGCCGTAGATCGTATTGACGCGGACGAAGTTCCACGGATAAACCGGGTTGCAATTCTGGTCGCGGACCAAGCGGGTGGGATCGATTGAGTTGACGCCACCATCGCCACTCGGGGCTCCACCGTTCAGCAGGTTTTGACCGCTTTCGCCGGGCACGTTGTTCAGGTTGATGCCCTCATCGTATTCAGTGCCCGTACCGCTGGGAGTTCCTCCAGCCGTACACGGGCCGGCTGGCAATCCGTTGCCAGTAGTCTGTGACGGCGGATTGAGCACGCGGTCGTAGGCGACATCGTAATTGACACCCATCGTGCGCGGGGAGCCACCCGTCATCAGCGCCATCAGTCCGGGAAACGAATCCGATGGCTTCGAGGTGCTGGTGTCGAGATAATTCGTTCCGGTCTTGGCCAGCGCCGCGAGATTGGGGCAGTAGGGCGCACCACCATTAACCCCTGCGATGCCGTTGGCGCAGTTCATGAAATCGAGCGCATGCATCCCATCCACGCTGATCAACAAGACGTGCTTGATGCCGTTGCTTTCATCACCACCACCGCCCGACTGCGAATGCTTCCCACCAGCGAAGACTTTCGGCGACGACGCGGTGGCGATTGCGAGCGCGCCAATTGCGATGGCGCAACACACCTTTCGACTAAACGATTTCGACTTTGTCACTAGACGAGAGACCTCCCGGAGGAACGGACAGATTTCGACCGGTCGGTAATCTAGCGAAAGAATATGCGTACTCGTATGTCGTGATCGTTAAGGCACGATGAAGAAGCGGGCCGAAGCCCGCGAGGTGTAAAGGTCAGGTGGATGACGGCAGTAGGCCGGAGCTCCTGGCCGGGACGGCCTCAGCAGGGCGAACCACGTCATTGCCGGATGACGACGTCGCCGTGGGACCTGCCCCTGGCGTCGCCGATCCCGCGACCTGAGACGGGCGCGCGGGTCGCGCGATCATCGGAGAGGCAGGCTTCGCTGGAGAGGCGGGCTTCGCAAGAGAGGCGGGCTTCGCGTCGCTCTTCGGAGACATTTTCGGCGGCAATTTCCGCACCGCCTTTGCACGCGGCTTCGCGGCGACCGTCGCGGATGCCGCAGGGTTGCCCGACGGACGCGGCGCGGCCGGCGATTTCGCCTCGCGCCACAATGCGATACCGCCAAGCAGGCCGTCTTCGTTGCTGATGATTCTGACATCGGCAGGGAGCTTGAAGTTCACCAGCCGGGTGTTCCCGCCACCGATATACAGCCGGTCAAAATTGAAGGTCTCGCGCAGCTCGTCGATTGCCTCGCGCAACAGCTTGTTCCACTTTTTGCGCCCCTTCTTATGCAACGCGCGATCGCCGAGTTCGTCCTCGTAGGTTTTGCCCTTATGAAACGGATGATGCCCGAGCTCGAGATGAATCCGGCTGCCATCGCTGAAGATTACCGAGCCGAAGCCGGTCCCAAGCGTAATCACTAACTCAACGCCATGCCCGGTCGCGCAACCGAGACCCTGGACATCGGCGTCGTTCGCAATGCGCACGGGTTTTTTGAGTTTGCGTTCGAGCGCATGTCCTAGGTCGAAGCCGTGCCATCCGTTGCCGAGATTCGCGGCGGAATAGATCACGCCATGCTTGACCACGCCGGGAAATCCTATCGAAGCCCGCTCGAAGGCCGGCTGCGACTTGGCCAGCTTGCGCGCAATCTCGATGATGTCCTTGGGTGTGGCGTGTTTGGGGGTCGGAACCCGCGTGCGGTCGTTGATCGGCTTGCCCGCCGGATCGAGAGTCAACGCCTTGATCCCGGTACCACCGATATCGATTGCGAGTGTTCGCGGCGGCCGCGCGCTGTTTTTCGCGTTCGCTTTGTCAGCTGGCTTGGCGTTTGATTTTTTCATTACGGCCATGCTCCTGCTTGTTGCGTACAGATTGTAGGCCCGTCTTCAGGGCAGATCGGTTATCCGTGTGGCACCCGCATAGACGTTGAAGTTGAGCTCGCGCAAAAAGCCCACCAGGGTCATGCCGAGTCCTTCGGCCAATTCGACTGCCAACGACGATGGCGCTGACACCGCGCACAGTATCGGTATACCCGCGGCGGCGGCTTTCTGCACCAGCTCGAAACTAAGGCGCCCGCTCACCATCAGAACGTAGCGCGTCAGCGGAATTAAATCTTGCGCGAGCGCCCAGCCAACCACCTTATCTACCGCATTGTGACGGCCCACGTCCTCACGCAAGACCATCAGCGCGGGTTCGTTGGGCTGTTCAAGGCTGAACAGCGCCGCGGCGTGCAAGCCACCGGTAGCGGCGAAGACCGCCTGCGCCTCGCGCATCAACTTAGGTAATCGCAGCAGCGCGGGCCGCGCAATCGCGACCGCAACTGACAGCGGCGCGATTCGCCGCTCGAGCGCCTCGATACTGGTCTTGCCGCACACCCCGCAACTCGACGATACGACGAAATTGCGCTGCAGACGCTCGCGCAGCCCGGCCGCCGGCACATTGAGGATAACGTCGATCGCGTTAGGATCGAGCGCTCCCCGGGCATCTCGCAGGCGGCGAATCTCACCGAGTTCGCCGTGAGCATTGATGAAGCCCTCGGCCAGCAAAAAGCCCGCCGCGAGCTCCTCATCATGCCCGGGCGTGCGCATCGTGAGCGTGAAGCGCCGTCCGCCGAGGCGGATCTCCAGGGGCTCCTCCACCGCGAGCCGATCGGCCTCCTCGCTCATCGAGCCGGCGCGCCATTTGAAGGCGCTATGTTGGGTAACCGATTCGCTCATAAATCAGCCGCCCTCCGACCCTTTGTTCGACGCTTGGAATCACAATTAGTATGCCGAAACTCCCTATACGACCCAGGTCTTTGCCATCGTTTCGAGCTCGCGCTCGTATTCATTTACGCCGAGTTTTTCGGGAAACAGAATCAACCGATGCGCTCCGGCCTCCTGGTACGCCGCGATTGTGCGCCGCACGTCGGCGCCCTGCATGACCGGAGCGTACATCGTGATTTCAAGCTTGCTGAATTCGCGGCCCGCCTCGGCGCACATCCTCTTCAGCTTCGCCAATTCGGTGATGAGCTGCTCGGGTGGCACGCCAAGCGGAGCCCAGCCGTCGCCGATCGCGACGGTGTCGCGCAAGGCGCGCTCCATGCTCGGACCGATACCGCCGGCGCCGACGTGAACCGGCGGATGCGGTTTGCGGGCGGGCTTGGGATTGCTCTTCACGGCCGGGAACTTGATGAACTCGCCGTTGAACGAAGCCTCGGGCTTGGTCCACAGCTCCTTCATCGCATTGATATACTCGCGCGTCATCGCCCAGCGCCGCTTGAAATCTACGCCCATGATTTCGCTCTCGTCGCGCAGCCAGCCCGCGCCGATGCCGAAAATGAAACGCCCGCCCGAGTAATGGTCGAGCGTCGCGATCACCTTCGCGAGGATCAACGGGTCGCGCTCGGGCACGAGGCAGATACCGGTGCCGAGGCCGATACGCTTGGTCGCCGCGGCGGCCAAGGTCAGGCCGATAAAAGGATCGATCATGTGCGCGTAAGGCTCCGGAATCTCGCCGTCGGGCGAGAGCGGATAGCGCGTTTTGTGTTTCACCGGCAGAATCGGATGCTCAGGCAGGTAGAACGATTCGAAGCCGAGCGCTTCGCAATGTTTCGCGATGGCGCCTGGATCGGCGGTGTATGACGCGACGAAACTCAATACTCCGATTTTCATTGTGCGTTCCCTCTCGCGAATTTATTCGTAGTGACTATTCATTAAGTAGCGACTAGTCGGTCGTTCAATTGACTAGTTGACCTATATATACAGCGATGCGAACCGTTCGAGCTTCGACTGGTAATCGGCGGGTGTCAGCGTGCCCAGCGCAATCACGAACCTGCCGACTCCGGCCTCGGCGAAAAGCGCAAGCTCCGATTGCACCGCACCGCGCTCACCCGCGATGCCGCCCATCACGGTGATATCGAGCTTGGCGAAGTCGCGGCCCGCCGCTCGGCATTCGTCGCGCAGGGTGGCGAGGTCGCGCTTCATATCGTCGGGCGTCACGCGATTCGGGAACCACCCATCGCCCCACTTCGCCACCCGCTTGAGCGCATTCTTGTCGCGGCTGCCGATCAATACCGGCGGACCCGCCGGTTGCGCCGGCTTCGGATAGGATCGCACGGCCGGGAAGTTCACGTACTTCCCTGCAAACGAGGCCTCCGGCCTGGTCCACAACTCGCGCATCGCGGCGACGAACTCCGCCGTCTGCGACCATCGCCGTGGAAAATCGACGCCCATGATCTCCGACTCTTCGCGGAGCCAGCCCGCGCCGATGCCGTATATTACGCGGCCGCCGGAGAAATGGTCGAGTGTCGCGATCTGCTTGGCCGCGACGATCGGATTGTGCTCAGGCACCAGCGTGATTCCCGTCGCCAGCTTGATCTTGCTGGTGACCGCCGCCGCCATCGCGAGGCAGACGAACTGGTCGCTCATGTGACTGTAAACCTCGGGAATCGGACCGCCAGCGGGAAACGGCGTCTTCGGATCGACCGGCAAGATCGGATGCTCGGGCACCCACAGCGACTCGAAGCCCAGTTGCTCGGCCGCCTGCGCGAACGGCCCCGGCCGCGCAGTGCTTTCATGGAAAACATTCAGCAGATCCAATCTTCATGCGCCGCCTCCGGCGATGTCAGGTTCCCAAGTTTCCGCGATCTGGACTACTCGGCGTCGAAGCAACTCGCATCGCCAATCGACTTGTCGCAAAAACCGTCGCGGATTTCTACCTCGGCCCGAAGGGCTGATTCGGCGTCCAAGCGCGTAGCATGGCGGAGCGCACCACACCTATTTCCCGCCGAAGAAATCGGCGGCATAGATAAACTTGCCGACGCCCGCCGCCCGCGCGGCCTGCGCGTCGATCTCCTGGTCGCCCACCATCGTCGAGCCTTCCAGATGCACTCCGTGAAGATCCGCCAATTCCAGGATCATGCCGCCCTTCGGTTTGCGGCATTCGCAGCCGTCGGCGTCATCGTGGGGGCAGATCTGCCAGCCGGTCAGGATATCGCCCAACTGGCGGTCGAGGTCCGCCATCGCGGCTTCAACTTGCGCCAGCCGAAAGCGTCCGCGCTTGACGCCCGCCTGGTTGGTGACGACGAACATCAGATGGTCGTGAATCGGGGCCAGCTTTTCGCGCACCCCCGGCAGTAGGTTGATGGTTACGTTGCCTTGACCGTCAATCGGCAGTTGACGCGTCTCGTCCATTGCGACCAGCGTGCCGGCGAGGTCGAGGAAGAGCGCCATATTGCCAGCATCGTGTGGCATCGCTCAATCACCGTTGCGCCAATCGACATGGTCGCGCACGTGGGCGAAGACTTCGTCGATAATCGCGATTCCGGCCGCGGCCTGCTCCCCGGTGATCACCAACGGCGGGTTGATGCGCACGCGCGGGAAGTAGCCCATCAGCAGCAGACCGCGCTTCAGCGACTCGGTGAATATCGTTTCCATCACCTTACGGCCCAACTCGCGCCGCGATTTGCGATCACGCACGAGATCGAGGCCGATTAGCAATCCGCGGCCGCGCACGTCGCCGAGAAATTCGTATTTCTCCTGCAACTCGAATAGCCGCTTAAGCATCAGGGCGCCGACCTTGCGTGAATTCTCGACCAGCTTTTCGCCCTCGATCGTCTTGATTGTCGTCGCCAGTGCCGCCGCCGCCAACGGATTTCCGCCGTAGCTCGACGACGACGCGCTAGGCTTGGCGAAAGGCTCCGCATTGCCGATTTCGTCGTTCATCAGCACGCCCGAGACCGGGAAGCCGGAGCCCATGCCCTTACCCACCGTAACGATATCGGGAGTGACGCCGCTATGCTCGACGCCCCACCATTTTCCGGTGCGCCCAAAGCCGGTGATCATCTCGTCGGCGATCAGCAGCGCGCCATTGTCCTTGGCGACCGACTTGATCGCCGGCAGCCAGTCGTCCGGGGGAATCACGTTGCCGGCGGTACCCTGCATCGGCTCGGCGATCACGGCGGCGATCGCACCGGCGGAGGAATTCTTAATCTGCTTGCGGGCGAACTCGACGCAATACAGCCCGCAGTCGGGATAGGTCATCTTGAACGGGCACCGATAACAATCGGCGTAGGGCACCGAGTAACGCCCACCCGGCAATGGTCCGTAGCCTTGCTTGGACTCGTCGCCGATCAACCCTAGCACGCCCATCGTTTTGCCGTGAAAGCCGCCCCAGAAACTTACGACTTCATCTTTCTTGGTGACGGACCGCGCGAGTCGCAGCGCCGCTTCAACCGCTTCGGCCCCGCCGCTATAGAGATGCGCGCGCTTGAGGTTCGCGGGCGCCACTTCGCTCATCAGGCGGAAGGCCTCGGCCCGTTCGCGTGTAGCGAATGTCCCGACCATCAGGCGCGCGGCCTGCCGGGCGATTGCGTCAGCGAGCGCCGGATGTCCATGGCCGAGGCTCGCGACCGCCACGCCAGCAAAGAAATCGACGTAGGTGTTACCGTCTGCGTCGGTCAATGTCGCGCCGTTGCCATACTCGAAAGCCACGCCGGCGAGCAACGAGATGCGCTGCCGGCCCGGCGCGATATAGCGCTGCTCCTCGGCGAAAATTTCGCGTGATTTCGGACCCGGCACCGCCGTTACGATTTTCGGTAGTCCGGTCCTGGCGACCGCACCGTCGCTAACCCGTTTTGCAGTTGATAGCTGCGCCGTTCCCGTCGCCTGGTCTTTTCGCCATCTCTGCCGTCGCGCACTCGCCGTTCGCTCGAAAATGGTGCGCCGCCCGCATCGGCGGCAACCCGTAAGGACTGTCGCGCAGCGGCGCTCAAGTCAAGTATGGCGCAAGGGCTGCGATCAGATATTGAGGTCACGGGTCGCCGGATGGCGGCGCAGATGCAGCAGCGAACGGCGCGCGATCGCGCGGGCGGCATCGTCGCGCACACGGCTGAAGCTCGGCCAGTCGTTGAAGTCAACGATCGAGAAGACGATCGCCCTTGACGATCGCGTCGCCGCCCCAGACTTCGAGGCCCAGGGCGGTCGCGGCATTCGCGGCCGCCTGGTTGAGCGCGCGCTTTTGCGGGTCGGAAAGATGCGGCCGCGCCTTCGGCGACGGTCGCGAAATACTCACCGCCGCTGACGCCGTAGAACTTGACGACTTCGCCGACGACCTCCTGCTGCACGAAGGCGAGTTGGACGCCGCGGCGCGCGAAGCGTAGTCAGCGTCGCTTCGAGTTGCTCGAGTCCTTCGACGCGCACCACGTCGAGCGGTCCCAAGCGCGTGCAGGTTGCCGCGCTTGACGTACATCGGAGCGGACAGATCGATCGTGCGCAACGGCTTCAGGTCGAGCGGCGCAGCAGTGCGGACGACGACGCCTTCCGGCACCGGCACGCCGGCGCGCATCAGACCGGCGCCGAGCAGGTCGCGATAGCAATTGCGGATAGCGAGCGCGGAATTGATAACGACCGCACCCGACTCTTCGACCGCCGAGAGGCGCGCGAGGCCGGCTTCGCCCTGGCACATCGCGAGCACCAGATGCGGCGTCGTAAACCTGCCATCGACGAAGCGCGCCGCGTCGATCGTGGTCGTTTCGGCCCCCGAAGTCGCGCAGTTGACCGATCACCGCATCGAGGATCGCGGCATCCGCCTCGACCTTGCCGGGTGAATACTCCTGCTTCGCGATAGACTCCCATCACCTGGATATTCATCGAGATGCTCCGGTCCTCGCAAGACCGCCAGCGACCATCGCGGTCAGGACCGACCGCCCTGACTTGCGACTAGCGCGCGCGCCGCGTCCAGATCCACTGCCTCATCAACGTCGATCACATCGCTCAGCTCAACAGCAGCAAAGCGCATGCCTTCGCTGATCAGCAGTGCCAGATACCGCCGCATCGCGTCGAGCCCGACGGTGCGCGCCTTGTCGCCAAACGAGAATATGCGTGTCGAAAACAGATAAACCCCCGCCGTGACCTGCCGCGATTCGTGGTCACCCAAGGCACATATAGTACCATCGGGTGCAACTTCCGCGAACAGCGGGTGCCTGTCGCCGCGCCATTTTACCACTCCCAGCACGCCGTCAAGAGCATCGAGATTGACCGGGTCGGTGAGATCGAGGCGCGCGGACGGCAAAGCGCTGCCAATTCGGCCGGCGGCACGACCGCGTCAACCGTCGTCATCAGGAAGCGGCCGGGTGCGATATGCTCGCCGAGCGTCAGCAGCGACTCCATCGAATTGGCGGTATCGCGCACGTGCAGACTCGACTTCAGGTGGCATCGTCAAGGTCGCGCTCGCGAATCATCCGCGCGGTTTCCGAATTGATGATCGCATGCACCGGAGTACGCGCCGAGCGCGGGCAATCGCGCGGGCCTGGCGGACCAGCAGCGGCTCGCCGCCGAGCTCGACCAGCGGCTTGGGGACACCTTCCGAGGCTGCGCGCAGTCGCTCGCCACGACCGGCGGCGATTATCGCGCCCGAGAGCCCTGTTATGCGCTTGGCGGATGGTGCTGGCTGCGCGCCTGGTATGTGCCTCCCATGGCTTGCATCTGGGGCATCTTTCGCGTCGCTCACGACCGCCACCAGTTCAAATGCTCCAACTCCTCGACACCCTCGATCGTGAAATCCGCAGTGAAACCGGAGGTTAATTGGCTTTGTTCTGTACCCGCAATTTCGTCGTCGGTTGGCCGGTCCGGCGGCCGGTCTGGTCGCGGCGAGCGCCGCTCGATCACGCGGGCGTCGCCAATGAGGTCTCCCGTCTGCGCGATTGCGGAATACTGCAGGCGAGCCGCATCCGAGAGAGGGGCGTGGCGGAGCCAGATCGTGGTGATTCCGAGTCTGTGGGCGGGCGCACAATCCTTGGCCAGCGAATCACCGACCATCGCGGTTTCGGAAGGGATGGAGCCGAGGCGTTTCAGCGCGTGATCGAAAATACCCGGCTCCGGCTTGAAGATCCCAAGTTGCGAGGAATCGGCGACGACGCCGAAGAATCTGCGCCAGATTGGACTCGGCAAGAATGTTCTTCAGGTTACCATAAAAATTGGAAACAACCCCCATCCGGAAGCGCCTGGAGAGAGCCGTCAGTAACTTTCGGCTGGCCGCGAACCCCTCGCGCGACTCCGCAACGAACGATTGGGTGATCCAGCCGGCGATCTCCGGCAGGCGCATCCCGGCGGACGCGGCGCGCAGGATTTCGCGCAATTCCGGTGCGCCGTCACGGCTTAGATGGTCGATTTGCAGGCGGACGAGGTAATCCACCAGTTCAATTAGCCCATAGGATGAGAGCATTCGGGTCGAGCGGTAGGCGATGCGGGTCGCGTGATCGAAGGCGGGGTCGAGTTGCTCGCGCGTGATCTCGATACCGGCGGCGCGATAGTGCGACCAGAAAGCGATCGAGCCAGTGGCGCGGAGAGTCGAGGGTGCCGCCGAAATCAAAGAGGATGGTTTTTTTCACTGACTGACGCTCGCGATGCTCGAATGACGACCAAGTCGTGCGATTACGTTGACGCGCGGGGTTCGCTATCGACTGCGTACGGTGGTGAACGAACCTGCGTGTTGTGTGAATCGTCGAAGAGTTTAACAGTTGGACGAGGACGGTCTCTACAATCGGGCGCGCGTTGCAAGCAAGCTTAATCGCGACCTTAACCGTGCTCGCGCTGGCGGGTCGCATGTGATTCTATGGACGCGGATGCCCAGCCGGAATATCGCCCACCAATTAAGTTGTTTTTGTGCTCTCGTTACATTGACTGTGCGGTCAGATTACATTCGGGTTACATTGACTCTGCGGTCAGAATCGCTTAAAAACCTAGTTCTAATTTGACCGCCTTGATTGAAACCGCATTGATTAGCGCGCCTTCCCGCGCGCATGAAACGATCTTCGGACGTCCGTTGCTGGAACGCCTCATGATCCAGTGCTCGCGCGCCGGAGTGCGCCGTTTCATTATCGAAGCGCCCGCCGGCCGAGCATGCGACGATTCGCGCCGCGCTCGGCAGTTTCGGCGCGAATCCGCAGGTGACGATCGTCGATTCGATAAACGCGGCAGGTGGATGGCCCGAGGGAATCGATCCGTCCGCACCGAGTATCGCGTTGCGCGGCAACCTGGTGATGGCGCAATCGCAATTGCGGCGCATGCTTGCCGATTACGCGACAAATCCCGGGCGCGAGCTCTGCTTTACGAGCGCGGACGACGACTGCGGCGGCATGATACGCCTCGGGCCGCTGGGTCATCTGATGCAAGGCGGCGATGCTGGTGCGGGCAGCGTAGGACCGGCGAATGCCGCCTCGGCTGACGGGGCTTTGGGCGGGGAAACCGGATCGGCCATTCGACCCATCGGCTATCTGCCGTTCGCGCTCAACGGCCGGCCGGAGGATCGCGAGGAGGCGGAACTGCGGCTCGCGAAGTCGGTGCGGAACGAGAGCCTCGAGACCGACGCGGTGCTGGCGCGGCTGGTCGATCGGCGGCTGTCGTGGCGGCTGAGTTATCGCCTAGCGCGCACCCGCGTGATGCCGAATCACGTCACACTAGCGAACACCGCGCTGGGTTTTTTCTGCGCGGCGATGCTCGCGACGACGAGTTACTGGATGCGCCTGATCGGCGCAGCGCTGTTCCTGGTCTGTAGTCACGCTCGACGGCGTCGATGGCGAGCTGGCGCGGTTGCGGATGGTCGAATCCGAGGCCGGCAAGAAGCTCGACGTGATGACCGACAACATCGTGCATGTCGCGATTTTCATCGGGCTGATGATCGGCTGCTATCGCGCCAGTCAGAGCTCGACTTACTTCTACCTGCTGGCGATTCTGCTGGCGGGTTTCGCCTTTTGTGCGATCTCGGTTAACCGCGCGCTCAATCTGACCGGCGCGCAGGCGGAGCAGTGGATCGGCGCGGTGGAACGGGTGACCGGCCGCGATTTCGCTTACCTCGTGTTGGTGCTCGCGCTATTAAATTGGCTGCCGGTTTTCGCGTGGAGCGCCGCTTTCGGATCCTGGGTTTTCGCCTACAGCCTGTGGTGGATGACAAATCGGCGCCGGGCACAGGACGAGGTGCGGGTCTAGTACCGCACGACCGGGCGCGCTATCGAAGCAAGGGAGGGTTTGTGAAGAAGCCGCGAATTCTGCTGGTTCAACCGACTACGGTCCATCTCGACGGCACACCGCACAAGACGCGCTGGCGTTTGATCATGGGGCTGATGATTCCGCTGATGGCGGGACTGACGCCCGACGACTTCGACGTAACGCTCTGCGACGAACGGCTCGAGGATCTCGACTTCGACGGGGGCTGGGACCTCGTCGGCATGACGACCACGATCGGCGCGTCGCTGCGCGCGTATCAACTGGGCGATGAGTTCCGCAAACGCGGCATCCCGGTCGTGATGGGCGGATTTCATGCGACGCTGCAGACCGAAGAGGCGCTCAAGCATGCCGACGCCGTAGTGCAGGGCGAAGCCGACCTGGTGTGGGAGCCGCTGCTGCGCGACTGGCAGGACGGCAAGCTCAAGCAGACCTACAAGGCCGACAAGCTGCATGACCTGAAGGGCCTGCCGCGCCCGCGTCACGAACTGCTCAAGCTGAACAAGTACCTGTTCAAGGCGGTGCCGGTGCAGGCCAGCCGCGGCTGTCCGTATCGCTGCTCGTTCTGCGAGATTCCGGTCTTCTACAACGGCAGCTATCGGACGCGGCCGGTCGAGGAGATCGTCGAGGAGATCAAGCAGGTGATGGCGGTGACCGGCTTCCGCCGCTTCCAGTTTATCGACGACCAGATCACCGGCAAGCACAAGTTCGCCAAGGAACTGTTCCGCGCGCTCGCCCCGCTCAATATCCGCTTCTCATGCCTGTGGACGGTCAATTCGAATCACGACGAGGAGATGCTGGAGCTGGCGGCGAAGGCCGGCGTGTTCCACGTCAATATCGGCGTCGAATCGATCAGCCAGGACAGCCTGCTGTCGATGAACAAGATTCAGAATCACGCCAAGGACTACAAGAAGCTGCTCAAGCGCCTCGAACATTACGGGATTTACTATTCGCTCAATTTCCTGTTCGGGCTCGAGGACGACCATCCGGCGATTTTCGACGACACGCTCAAGTTCCTGCACGAGGTCAAGGCGCCCGAGGCGTTCTTCAATACGGTGACGCCGCGCCGGGGCACGCCGATGCGCACGCAGCTCGAGGACGAAGGGCGCGTGATTATCCCGGACGCCGACATGTACACGAATAACTTTCGGTGCATGTTCGTGCCGAAGAATCTGTCGCCGCAGCAGGTCGAAGAGGGCGTGTGGCGCTGCACCAAGGAGTTCTATTCGTTCAAGTCGATGTTCAAGCGGCTGCTGATGCCGCCGGGGAAATTCACCTGGCAGGGGCTGACTGAGAACATGCTGTTCTGGTACGGGGCGAAGCGGCAGATCGACCCGGTGGATTATTATTAGAAGATAAGATGAGCGGCTGTCCCGCCCGGGCAGCCGCTCCGCTGCCCTCACCCGCGTTCGCGATGCTCACGCGACCTCTCCCTGGACAAGGAGCGGTGCTGGACCGCAGGCTCATGGCGGCGCAGATTAACTGCGGACGTCCGCTCAATCCAGTGTGTCATTCTGATCTTGCGGACGACATCCCGACGAATCGCAAGCAGGCCGACAGCCGCCCGGATTCAAGACCTACCGAGTCTCTTCAAAAGAATTTGCTGAAGAACGATCGCGTACTCGAAATCGCGTTGGGCATCCGCATAATGTGCCTGCCGCTTCGCGGAATATCTTCGGCAGTCGCTATTCCGATTCTGTCATCAGGGATCGGCGGTTTGCGAACCTACTTCACTCCGATTGCGAATCTACCGTATTGCTAATGGTATTCGTGGCGGGTAGCTTCATCGCGTGCTTTGACGTTCCTCAGAGGATTCGACACTCAGACTATCTTAGTGGTCAAGCGATTCTGCTAGCCGCTACAGCTTTTGTTATCTACGTAACACTCCGGTTTCTGATAAATCTGCCGAAGATCGCAGGACTGCTGTGCCGAATTGCGTGATCGGAATCATCGCATTGCTTCGACTCACCTCCGTCGTGCGGTCATCGGCCATCCTTCCAGCAGTCAGGTACCGTGAATGAATACCGGGAGGCCGACCGCTGATCTCACTGCAATCCGCGATGGGTGATTTCGGAATGGAACCGCGGCGAGTAATCAGCCGGTGTTGGCGAGGCCGAGTTCGCGAGGACGATTATGTTCGTCAACGTGGATCACGGTCGGGACGTGACGCCGCGCGCGAACTTCGTCCATCGGCGCGAAGGTCGCCACGATGATGATGTCGCCGGGCTTGCCGCGCAGCGCCGCCGCCCCATTGAGGGAGACCTCGCCCGAGCCGGCCGGCGCCTTGATCGCGTAAGTCTCGAGCCGCTCGCCGTTGGTCACGTTCCACACGTGCACCATCTCGTTCTCGATAATGCCGGCGGCCTTTAGCAGGTTGGTATCGATCGCGATGCTGCCCTCGTAGTCGGGATCGGCGCCGGTCAGGTGCAGGCGATGAAGCTTGGCGCGAAGCATGATGCGCATGGTTATAACTACTCCTCACGTTCTGCGCGCCGCATTTGATTCGGTCGCGCGATTCAAGTTCCAGATCGCCCTCACCCCCGTTCGCGATGCTCACGCGACCTCTCCCTCGACAAGGAGAGGTGTTGAGAGCACGGGTCTCGCTATCCGCTCGCTGGACAAGGAGAAGCGTTGAGAGCACCGCTTACCGTTTTCGCTCGCGGGACAAGCAGAGGTGTTGGAAATGACGAGAACAAAGGCGGGGCATCGTGCGGCGCGGATGCCCAACGAGAGCCTCGCCGTGAAAGGGGCCTCAGCTTGCCGTCTCCTTGGATGAAGATGGGGTCTCTGCGCGGGACGCGAAGTTAGAGGCGGCCGGGGTCAGGGTGGCGTTATCGATGAGGCGGGTTTTGCCGACGCGCGCCGCGATTGCGACGACCACCGCGCGATCGAAACCGTCCAGCGGCTTGAGCGTCTCGGCATCGACCGCTTCGACGTATTCGATTTCGAGACCGGACGTCCGTTCGAGCACCGCCCGCGCCGCGCATGCGAGTTGTGCGGTGGTGCGAGCGCCGCTCGCCGCGACCTCGCGCGCACTCTGCAAAGCGCGGCTCAAGGCGAGCGCACGTTGACGCTCTTCCGGCGAGAGATAGGCGTTGCGCGAACTCATCGCGAGGCCGTCGAGCTCGCGCACCGTCGCGACCGGCACGATTTCAAGGTCGAAATTCAAATCGACGACCATCCGCTGGATCGCGCGTAGTTGCTGGAAGTCCTTCTCGCCGAAGAGCGCGAGATGCGGCTTGACGATATTGAAGAGCTTGGCGACGACCGTGGTCACGCCGCGAAAATGGCCCGGGCGATGATCGCCGCACAGCCCCTGCGTGACTTCGGTTGCCTCGACCCAGGTCTGCGAGCCGGCCGGGAACATCGCTTCGGGCTCGGGCGCGAACAGCACATCGACCGGTACCTTGCGCATCATTTCGCAATCGCCGTCGAAATTGCGCGGGTAGCGCGAGAAGTCCTCATTGGGCCCGAACTGCGTCGGATTGACGAAGAGCGAACTGGCGAGCCGCGTGGCGCGCGCGCGACCCTCGCGCATCAGGGTGAGATGGCCCTCGTGCAGAAAGCCCATCGTCGGCACGAAGGCGATCGTCTCGCCGCGCCGCCGGGCCTCCTCGGACCAACGCTGCATCGCGATTGGCGACGCGATGATCTCCACGTCGCTCAGGCTCCCTTGATGCCGTAGCTATGCTCGGGCGTGGGGAACGCGCGCTCGCGAACTTCGCGGATATAACTGGTGGCCGCCGCCGACGCGTCCTGCCACAGATTAGCGTAGGGCTTGGCGAAGCGCGGCAGGAACGACTCGCTGAGGCCGAGGACGTCGTGCATCACGAGCACCTGACCGTCGCAGCCGACGCCCGCGCCGATGCCGATCGTCGGAATCGACGCGTGCTCGGTGATCTCACGCGCGAGTTCTGCCGGGATGCCTTCGAGAACCATCGCGAAGGCGCCCGCCTGTTCGATCGCGGCCGCGTCTTCGAGCAACCGTTCACGGCATCCGGCGCTTTTGCCGGAGCGGCGTCCCTGCACGCGATGGCCGCCCATGCGATGGATCGATTGTGGCGTCAGGCCGATATGGCCCATCACCGGGATATCGATATCGACCACGCGGCGAATCGTTTCGGCCATCGTGATACCGCCCTCGAGCTTGATCGCCTCGGCCCCGCCCTCTTTGATCAAGCGGCCGGAGTTGTTCAACGCCTGCTCGACGCTGACCTGGTAGGTGAGGAAGGGCAGGTCGGCGACGACCAGCGCGCGGCGGCGACCCCGCACGACCATCCGGGTGTGATAGATGACCTCGTCGAGCGTGACCGGCAACGTGCTGTCGGCGCCCTGCACGACCATCCCGAGGCTGTCGCCGACGAGCATCACGTCAACACCCGCATTGTCGAATATGCGCGCAAACGGAAAGTCGTAGGCCGTCAGCATCGCGATCGGCATACCCTCGGCTTTCATACGGCTCAGATCGGTAACGCGGACTTTATCTTTTGCCATGATGTCGCCCACCCATCTCAAATATGCAAAATGCGGAGCCGCCCTAACCGGCAACCCCGCATCGAAAGCGCCAATACACCTACGCGCTCAAGTTCCGCTCGGGGTCCCGGTCCTCATTCGGATCCAGGCTTGGAGCCCAACCTTATGTTCCTCGTCACGGACGCTGTCGCCCGATATCGCCTCGTCAATTATCAGGTCATCTCGCCGGAACTTCAGTCTCGACGGACCAAACCTTCTAGCGCGAACCGATCAAGAGGTAAAGCGCAATTCCGTACGGATGTCAAAAAACCGATTGCGGCAGCGCTTGAACGTGAACCGGCACCTGCACCCGCTTGCCGTCGCGCACCACGCTCAGGTAAACGATTTCGCCCGGCTGGATGTCGCGCAGGCGGTCCTCGAAGTCGAGATAGTTGGTGACTCGCGTGCCGTCCACGCCGATGATCATATCGTAGCTTTCGCCAAGGCTCATCTGTTGGGTGATCGGAATCACCAGCACCGCGGGCGGAAAGAACAGCGAGGCGGCTACGGCGAGGCCATTCACGACGTCGTGCGGGGTGTGGTTAATGGCGTGCAGGCCCGCGATGGCGGCCGCGCTATGCCGCTGGATCGCGACGACCAGCAGGCCCGTAGCGACTTCGCCGGAATCGAGCTTGCGCTGATCTTCGCGCAACTGCATCCCGAGCGGCGACATCTGATCGTCTTCGCTCATGAACTCCTGCAGCGAATGGAGTTGCGGATCGATTTGCTCCGGATGTTGCGCGGCGTAATCGGCCGCTTGCTGGTCTGGAGCGCCGCTCTGGATTTCCGCGGTGCCTGGTTGCGGACCCGCGTCGCGCTGCGGGATTTCGGTGGTGGACGGCGGCATCGCGGCACCCTGCTGGACGTAGGTCGGCGCCGGCATCGACGTGGGCACGATCACGGTCTCGGTAGTGACCGGCGGCAACGCCGACGGCTTCACCGCGGGCGCGAAATCATCCTCGGTCGCGGAACCGTCTGAAGCCGATGCGGTCCGCGTCGCCGTGGTGGCATTCGCCGCGGCGGAGGTGGCTTTTGCGGGGGACAAGCCGGCGCCATCCGCCGCCTCCGATTCGTAGAGCGCCGCGGCTGCCGCGCTATCGGCGGGCCTCGCGTCCGCGGCTAGGACGCATGCACTGCGCGTTACGATCAGGATTGCGGCGGTTGCCGCGATAACCCGATACGGCGCGCGCCGCCTAATTGAGCCTCCAGCGATTCTCATCTTCCACGACCCGGCCATCTTTGTGCAGCTTGCGCAAATGCGATCGCATCGATTGCGCGGCTGCCGGATGCAGGAACTCGGGCACGTCGGTGTAAATCGCCTTGACGATCTCGATCACCTCGCGCGGACCGTCCTGCAGCGCAGCAATCACCTGCCGCTCGCGCAGTTCGCGATGCGCGATATATTCGCGCAGCTTCTTCTTGGCGTCGCGAATCACTGGCCCGTGCGCCGGGTAAATCGTCTCGACATCAAGCTCCAGCAAACGCCGGAGCGAGTCCATATATTGGCCGAGGTCGCCGGTTTCGTCCGGAATAATCGTCGTGCCCGCGCCGAGCACGACGTCGCCGGTGAAGAGCGCTTTTTCTTCGACCAGGACATAGCACAGATGGTCGGGCGCATGGCCGGGCGTGAACACCGCGCGCAACGTCGCACCCGCCGTCGTCACCTCCGCGCCCTGATCGATCACGGTCACCGGAATGCCCGCGGGATCGTCCTGTCCGGGCCACGGCCGCTTGAGCACCGGAACCTCGCCGAACAGCCGATGCGCATCCTTGACCCCGCCGATATGATCGCGATGCGCATGGGTCACTACGATCCGATCGAGTTCGTCGGCGCGGCAATGCTCGCGCATCCCGAGCGGCAGATTCTCGGCCCATTTCGCCACGCCGATGCCCGTGTCGAGCAGAATCGGCCGCGTTCCGGTGCCGATCAGATAGGTGTTCGTGCCCGGTCCCGTGAACGGGCCCGGGTTATGCCCGAGCACCGTCGCCACCCGCGGCGAAAGCCGCGCATGGTCGGGGAGCTTGAGTCCCATCATGTTATCGGTGACGACGCGCTTAGCCTGTTCCATAGCTCTCCTTCCGAGGTTCGATTCCCTTCAGAGGCGCCGATTGCGTTCGAATATCAGCCGCAGACCCTTAAGCGTCAGGAACTCATCCACTTCTTCGATCGTTTCCGACTCGGGCGCGATCAAATCGGCCCACCCGCCGGTAGCGATTACGCGGGTCTTCTCTCCCCGCTCTCGTACGATACGTTCGACCAGCCCGTCAACCAGCGCGGTGTACCCGAAGATGAGCCCCGACTGAATTGCGCCGACGGTCGTGCGGCCGACGACATCCCGCGGCCGCGCCAGCTCGACCCGATAGAGCTTCGCCGCATGCTCGACGAGCGCGTTCATCGAGATGCCCAGACCGGGCGCGATCGCCCCGCCGACGTATTCGCCCCGTCCGGTCACGTAGTCGAAGGTCGTCGCCGTGCCGAAATCGACCACGATCGTGGCGCTGCTGTAGCGCTCGAACGCGGCCACCGCGTTGACGATCCGATCTGCGCCGACTTCCTTGGGATTCTCGTAGAGTATCGGCATCCCGGTTTTGATGCCCGGCCCGACCATCAGCGGCTGGCAACTGAAGTAGCGCTCGCAGAGCATCTCGATCGTCTGGTTGAGCGGCGGCACCACGCACGCGACGACCACGCCCTCCGGCCGCAACGGAGTCGTGAGTCCCGCGCCCTGCAGGAGCGCATTGAGCATCACGCCATGCTCATCGGTGGTTCGTTCGGCTTCGGTCGAGATGCGCCAGTGCTGGATCAGCCGTTCCCCTTCGTAAATCCCGATCACCGTGTGGCTGTTACCGACATCAATCGTTATCAGCATATTCGGGTTCGGCCTCTGCGACCCTCAATTACTCGGAGAGTAGCGGCGCTCGAGATGCCGCGAGGGATCTCTAGATATACCGATTGCGCCATCAAGGGAAAGCCCCGCCCTGCCAGCGCGACTTATCGAGGTGATTCGGCCCGGAATCGTGCTGGTGAATTGCTGATAGTCTCGGCTCGACCACCCACTCACCGGAGCCAGGCGACGATCAGCGTGCGCGATTCCACCAGCCACCAGGGATCGGCGCCGGGTTGCGCGGGGCCGTCGGCTGGTAACTCCGCATCATCGGCATCGCGTAGATCGGGGCCGTCGGGCGATAACTCTGCATCGGCATGCCGCGCGGGAACATAGGACTGGTCGGCATAATCGCTGAATTCATCCCGCCTGCAAACGGCCGCACACCACCGATGCCGGACGGAAGCATTGGTCCGACACCTGGTTGAGTAGACACGTTGGCGGTTGAGTGATTTCCAAAGGTGCTCGCCGCAAACGGTGGATTCAGCAGGGGCGGACCGGTCGCCGGACTGATGTAAATCGCCATCGGGTTATAGTCCTGCTCGTTCTGATACTCATCCACGCTGCCGACCTGATCGGGCGGCGCCGAATCGCCGCCTTGCGCCGATTGGTTTGCGTCGTTCCCCGACGATGCGTCTGGCGAAGGAACTGCCCGGGGAACTTCGAGCACCGGATTCCCGGAATCGCTATCGCTACCAGCGTCGCTCTCGCTGTCGCCGACGCGATCCCAACCGGAATGCGACGCGGCGCCGGAATCTCGATCGGCTGACGCGACTGGCGCGATCCCACCGAGCGGCGACGCTAGATCGATTGGCGGCAAACTGCTCGGGAGCGCATCGCCCGCAGTGCTGCCATCTGCGACGGAGGCCTCCCCTGTGGCCGGATTCTCGGCGCTCGTAGCTGCATCCGGGGTGCCCGCGTCGCCGGGCGACGCCGCCGGATCGGCCAGCGAACCATCGTCCGGTGGCGGCAACGCATAACCGCTATCCGGTGCAACGATCGCCGCGCCGGCTGCCGGTGCGAAGGTATCCGACCCGGCATCTCCGGAGCCAGTTGGGGCCGCAAACGTCGGCGAGGCGCTGGCCACGTCTGCCGGGACGTCCCCTGAATCATGCGCATCGAACGAGACTTGAGCGAACGCCGGCGCGGCCAGCGCCAGTATCGCTATTACCGCGAACCCCGGAATTTTGTGCGCTGCTTTGATCAATCCCGCTGCGCCGAGGTTGCGTCGTAAATCGAACTGCAATTTACCTTTCATCGACCCGCACTCCACGATCGCACTCTATTAAAAAGGTAACACCGCTTGAGGTCCTCGCCAAGCGCACTTTCTTCGGCGCGCCACGGCTCCAGCTTTGCAGAAATTCGCGGCCAAGCTAAGATGCGCCCCATGTCAGAAGCGAAGGTCGCATTGATTACGGGCGCCGGTCGCGGCATCGGCCGCGATATCGCGCTCAGGATGGCGCGCGAGGGTTACGCCTGCGGACTGATCGCGCGCACCAAGTCGCAACTCGACGAGACCGCCGAGCTCATCCGCCAGGCTGGCGGCAAGGCGGTCGTCACTCCGACCGACGTGTCGAAGCGCGACCAAGTGGCCGCCGCCGTCGCCACCGTCGAGCGCGAACTCGGTCCGATCGCGGTCCTGATCAACAACGCGGGCGCCTACCTGCGCAAGCCGTTTGTCGAAATCAGCGAAGAGGATTTCGATTTCCAGATGAAGGTCAATTGCTACGGGCCGTTCTTCTGCACCCAGGCGGTGGTCGCCGGGATGGCGGAGCGCGGCGCAGGCACCATCATCTTCGTGCTCGGTTCCGAATCGCGCAGCGGCCCCTTGCAGTACGCCGCCTACAACGCCTCGAAGGTTGCGCAACGCGCACTGGCCGAATCCGTCGCCTACGAGTTCATGCATCGCGGCGTCCATGCGGTCGCCCTCGACGTCGACGGCGCGGTCGGGCTGCCGCGCGTGACGGACGCCGCCCACGACGAGGATCCCGATCATTTCGTCTCGACCGATTCGATTTGCGGCGAGATCGTCCACGTCATCGATCAGCCGCGCAACGCGTGGACCTTCGCGGTCGATCTGCGTTCCTTCTATCAATGGCGTCCGCGCGTCGCGGCGAAGAAAAAAGCCTGACGCCTCCAGTTCGCCGCGCACGGGACTTCCGGTTCGTACTCCCTGCTTCAGGACTGCGGATGAATCGTCGCGGCGATGCCGAGCGTATCTACATCGCCTCGGATGGCGACGCTTCGGCGAGATCCCCGGTTACGCGCTTTTCCCGCAAGGCGGCCTCTGCAGCACCATCTACTTCTACAAGCCGCTGACCTGGTTCCGAGGAACACTGACTTGCCGCCCCGCAGATGTTACATTCGCCTCATCATGTCCGATGCCAAGACCGCCCCGGCGATCAAAATCAGCCTCGAACAGGTCCGCCACGTCGCGCGCCTCGCCCGCCTCGAACTCGAAGCCGCCGAGGAGCAAAGCCTGCAGGCCAACCTGAGCGAAATCCTGAGCTATATCGACCAACTCAACCGGCTCGACACCTCGATGGTCCCGCCAACCGCGCAGGTCGGCGAGGCCGGCACGCCGATGCGCGAGGACGTCGTCACCAACCCTTCCGCACCCGATCAGATGGTCGCCAATGCGCCCGCCCGCGAAGGCCATTTCTTCAAAGTGCCCAAGATTATCGAGAGCTAAGTCAGCTTGGAATCTGCCGCGACGAAGTTTCCTCAGGACTTAGCTGTTCACCCGAGCATCGCGAGCAGTCCAAAAGATCAGGTCAAGACTGTTGGGCTGCTCGTTCTTCCCAACAGGAAGTCTGAAACCTCCCTGAGATTTCAGACAAAGGTTATGATTCCTGGTTCCTCAACCACGTTTTCTCGATTGGCTCCCCCATGACCGATCTTAATCGACTCACCATCACCGCCGCGCGCGACCTCCTGCGCAAACGCGAGATATCCGCGCGCGAACTCACGCGCGCCTGCCTCGAGCAAATCGCCCTGGTCGATCCCAAGCTCAACGCCTTCATCACCGTATGTGCCCGCGAGGCGCATGAGCAGGCCGACGCCGCCGACGCCCGGCTCGCGGCCGGCGACGCTCCCGCGCTATGCGGTATCCCGCTCGCCATCAAGGACATCTACGCAACGCATGGCGTTCGCACGACCTGCGCCTCGAGGATCCTCGAGAACTTCGTCCCGCCCTACGACGCGACCGTCATCGCGACCCTGCGCGCCAACGGCGCGGTCTTCGTCGGCAAGGCCAACATGGACGAATTTGCGATGGGCTCCTCGACCGAGAACTCCGCCTTCGGCCCGACCCGCAATCCCCATCAGGTCGAACGCGTCGCGGGCGGCTCGTCGGGGGGCTCGGCGGCGGCGGTCGCGGCCGATCAATGTCTCGGCGCGCTCGGCACCGATACCGGCGGCTCGATTCGCCAGCCGGCCTCGTTTTGCGGCGTCGTCGGCCTCAAGCCGACCTATAGCCGCGTCAGCCGCTACGGCGTCATCGCCTACGCGTCGTCGCTCGACCAGGTCGGCCCCTTCGCCAAGACCGTGCGCGACGCCGCCATCATGCTCCGCGATCTGGCCGGCGCCGACCCGGGCGATTCGACCTGTTCCGCGCGGCCGGTGCCCGATTACGAGGCGGCGCTGACCGGCGACGTTAGCGGTCTGCGCGTCGGCGTGCCCAAGGAGTTCTTCGTCGAGGGCATCGCACCCGAAGTCGAGCAGGCGGTGCGCGCGGCGCTCAAATCGTACGAGTCGATGGGCGCGCGAATCGTCGACATTTCGCTGCCGCACACCAGCTATGCGATCGCGGCCTACTACATCGTCGCGACGGCCGAGGCTAGCGCCAATCTCGCGCGCTACGACGGCATCCGCTACGGCCTGCGCGTCCCCGGCGACAACAACATCGAAATCTACAATCGCACGCGGGCCCGCGGCTTCGGCGCCGAGGTCAAGCGCCGCATCATGCTCGGCACCTTCGTCCTCTCCGCCGGCTATTACGACGCCTACTACCTCAAGGGCCAGAAGGTCCGCACGCTGATCCGCCGCGACTTCGAGCGTGCCTTCGAGAGCTGCGACGTCATCGCGACGCCGGTCACGCCGACTACCGCCTTCAAGCTCGGCGAAAAGACCTCCGACCCGCTCCAGATGTACCTGTCGGACATCTTCACGATTTCGGTAAACCTCGCTGGCCTCCCCGGGATGGCGGTGCCGTGCGGCTTCGACGCGAGCGGCCTGCCGATCGGCTTGCAGTTGATCGGCCCGCCGTTCGGCGAAGAGGCCATCCTGCGGGCGGGTGACGCCTTCGAGCGGACCGGCGCGGCGCCGCGCCGCCCCGCCATCTTGTAACGCGCCGCCGCAGATCACGCCCGCATACGCTTCACGTATCCGGGCGTGATCTCGCGCCGGTCGCCATCTTGTGAGGAGGGCGCGTTCGCCTTGCGGGCGAACGCGCCCACACCCAACACCTAAAGGTTCTTTCTGAAACCTCGTGGAGGTTTCAGACTTCCCATTTGTAAGATGCGCTGCGCCACCTTGGAGCGCCGACCCCATCGGTGAGGCGCGACCTTCCGCCGCCCCCACTCGATAGCCGCACGGGCTCGCAAGGGTGCCGACCGCATTCGCTTCGCGTATCCGGTCGGTATTCACGTCATTGCCGCCCCGTCGCCGCGCGCGGTCGCGCGCTGCGACGGAGGCAGAACGCAAAACTCAAACTTCTTTTCTGAACCTCATCACTAGGCGAGCGTGCGAGCCGATCTAAGAGTCCGCGAGGTGCGTTAAAGGTGAAGGTTTCAGACTTCCCCTCTTAGACGCGCTGCGCCACCGCGGAGCGCCGAGCCTACAGGTGAGGCGCGACCTTCCGCGGCCAGATTGGATTGACACAAGGTCAGCCAAGCAAAGAGAATCTCGCTCGAACCAAGTCCGCGAGGACCAAATGAGCAGGCGACGGAGCTTAGTAAGCACTCTTGCAGCGATTCAACGCGCATCCGCGCGAGAAGCACGAGCGAGACACCGCCAGCAAATCCATCTGCGTAGGGAAGAGGAACGAATTCGAGGTCAGCGAGATCTTGCTCGTGCTGTCGGAGACCGGGAACAACTAAGATTATTTCACGAGGATCAGGAAGTTGAGGTCGAAACTCGAAATCGAGGCCTCCGTGATAGTACGGATCGATTTGACAACATTTTGACGGAGGTGCTCGGGCGGGATCATCGCTTGGATTTCGAAGAGTTAAAGTCTGCTGCGAAAACTGAGTCGGCTCCACGTCCCCAAGATTACTTACCCAAGCCGCTGGGTTTTTTTGCCCGGCTGATGCCTGGCGCCAAGGAGCGTCATCATATCGCTCTCCGTGAATCCCGCGCGCGCTACGACGTGGATGTAATAAAGCACGCGGAAATTGTGAGGTCAGTTCAGGAGACTATCAGCCGCCAACATCAGGAAATTGACGGATTAAGGATCGATTATGAAGCTGGAAAAACTGATGCCATCAGACATTATTCTGAATTAGTGCTCGCGTCGCAGCATTATCCAGAAGGCTGGCCGGAATCTGTCCGAGTGGCGTTCGTACCGGAATCAAAGCAGCTGGTGGTGGAGTACGATTTCCCGGGCTTCGAAATCGTGCCTGAAATCGCAGCCTACAAATATATAAAAGCGAGAAAGGAGATCATAACGACGCAGCGATCGGATGCCGAGCGCAGACGCTTGTACTCTTTAGTCATCGCGCAGACCTCGCTGAGAGTTGTCTACGTCCTATTCAACGCCGATTATTCAGGCCAGCTTGAAAGTATCGTCCTAAATGGGCACGTGAACGCTATCGATCAAGCGACCGGTCGACCTGTGCATCCTTGCCTGGTGACCCTTCGAACAACTCAAGAAATATTCGCTCAACTGGATCTTTCCCGAGTGGACCCCGAAACGTGTCTCAAGGGGCTAAACGCTTCGGTCTCCAAAAAGCCCGCCGACTTGGCACCGGTCAAACCGGTTCTTGAATTTAACATGGTCGATCCAAGATTCGTTGAAGAAGAGGACATCATTTCTGGCTTGGACAATCGCTCGAATCTAATGCTGCTGACACCTCGTGAATTCGAATCGCTGATTACAAACCTGTTCGAGAAGATGGGCCTGGAAACACGACAGACGAGACCATCGCGAGATGGCGGTGTAGATTGCGTCGCATACGATCCGCGACCGATCTTCGGCGGCAAGGTGGTGATCCAGGCGAAGCGTTATAAGAATACAGTCGGTGTGAGTGCGGTGCGTGATCTATTCGGAACGGTCCAAAACGAAGGGGCCTCAAAGGGGATTTTGATTACCACCAGCGGCTATGGAAAAGCATCCTTCGAATTCGCGGACGGCAAGCCGTTGGAACTGCTGAGCGGCAGTAACCTCTTATATCTCCTTGCCCAAAACGCCGGCATAGAAGCCAAAATCGAGATGCCCGAGGATTGGAAGGATCCAAATCCTGATTCGGGTGAATGATTTAGGCGGGTAGCCGACTAGCCGCGGGGGCTTGCCGGACGGACGCCCTCGCGCGCCGCCGTCGCGCCATCCGGACCAATCTTTTGCCTCAACTCATCCAGGTGAGCTATCCATTTCGCGTCCGCATCCGCCGCATCCTCGGAGCCATACTGACCTTGTCGCACCGCCAAAGACTTCGACTCCAGTGCGTAGAAAATCTCACTCCAATCATCACGACTAAGACCGATCATCCCGTTCTCCCTTCCCCGACCGATTGCCTCACGATCCACTGGCGATACTATCGTACTCTGTCGCGCATTGCGTAGTCCGGCTCGGCCAGCGCCTGAAAGTGTTTCGCGGAGCGCAACGTCTCGCGAAGCGCACTCGCAATCTCATAGCTGTTTTCGACTCTGTAGCTGTAGCGACTACGGTGGCATCTCCGGTTCAGTGACTATTACAGCAATGGCTATTGAGCAGAGTGACTATTGGAATATACTGGCTATTCCAGTAACTATTGCCGAACCGATTCTTGCGAAGTAGCGCCACAGTCAAATGAAATGAACTCACGACTTGCGCGCGGACTGCCTTACGAAATTTAGTCTAGGCCCGCGCGACTGACTAATGACGGATACGTCGATGAAAAGAAGATCGCGCACGAAATAGATCCTCGCCTCTGGAACGCCTCTCCACCGTGGCGCCGACGCGCAGTGCGGCGCCGACCCTCGGGTGACCAAAATTCAGAAAGATCCAACGCCGGTGCGCATTTGAGTATGGTAATGGGCCCGCGTACGGAGGACTCTTGCCGTCTGGTTGTCAACGGTGAAATCTTTCATCAGGATTTCAGCGGTGAAATACTTCACCGCAAATTGATGGCGAAAATGTTTCACGTGAAACATCTTCGCCTGTAATTCGCTTTTCAGCTAAAATGATGATGACGAAAGCGATTGTGTCGGAAGCGATTCAGTCGCAAATGATTGCGAGGATCATTGAGCAATGGCGGCCGAAGACTACGAAGCGGTAATCGGGCTCGAAGTACATACTCATCTGCTGACCAACTCCAAGTTGTTCTGCGGATGCTCGTCGACCTTCGGCGCCGGTCCCAACGAGAACGTCTGTCCGATCTGCATGGGGATGCCGGGAGTGCTGCCAGTCCTCAATCGTCATGCTGTCGAGCTCGCGATTCGCGCCGGCCTGGCGGCTCATTGCGAGATCGCACACGAGTCGATCTTCGCGCGCAAAAGCTATTTCTATCCCGACCTGCCCAAGGGCTATCAGATCAGCCAGTACGAATTGCCCCTGTGCAAGGGCGGCTACATCGACCTGCCTGGCCTCGGCGACGCCGACGGGCCACGCCGCGTGCGCCTCGTCCGCATCCACATGGAAGAGGACGCCGGCAAGAACATCCACGAGGCCGACGGCAGCCTCGTCGACTTCAATCGTTCGTCGGTGCCGTTGGTCGAGATCGTCAGCGAGCCCGACATTCGCTCGGCCGCGGAGGCCAGTGCCTACCTGCGCGAGTTGCGCGGCATCCTGCGCTCGATCGACGCCTCCGACGGCAAGATGGAAGAAGGCGGCCTGCGCTGTGACGTCAACGTCTCGGTGCGGCCCAAAGGCGCGACCGATTACGGCACCAAAACCGAGATCAAGAACCTCAACTCGTTTCGCTTCGTCGAGAAAGCAATTGAGTACGAAGTCGCGCGTCAGATCGATACGCTCGACGCCGGCGGGCGCATCCTGCAGGAGACTCATCTGTGGGATCCGGTGCTCGAGGAGACCCGCCCGATGCGCTCGAAGGAGTTCGCCAACGACTACCGCTACTTCCCCGAGCCCGACCTGCCGCCGCTGCGGGTGACCGGCGAATGGATCGAAGAGATCAAATCGACGATGCCCGAACTGCCGGCGGAAAAGCGCGCGCGTTTCATCGGCGACATCGGGCTGACCGAATACGAAGCCGCAGTGCTGACCGGGGATCGCGAGGTCGGCAACTATTTCGAGACGATGGTCGCTGCCGGCCTGCGCAATCAGAAGACCGCGGCGAACTGGGTGATGACCGAAGTGCTGCGCGTCGTCAACGAGAGCGGACGCCTGATCGGCGAAGCCGCGCCGCCCGCCGCGGAGTCGGGTGCGCTGCTGAAACTGGTCGAACAGGGGACGCTCAGCCTCAACGCTGCCAAGACCGCGTTCGCCGCGATGTGTAAGTCAGGTAAGGGCGCCGCCGCGACCGTCGGCGAACTCGGGCTGGTGCAGGTTTCCGACGAAGGCGCAATCGCCGAGGCCTGCGACAAGGTCCTCGCGGCCGAACCGGACAAGGTCGCCGAGTATCGGGCGGGGCGCGACAAGCTCTTCGGCTTCTTCGTCGGCCAGGTAATGAAGGCGATGGGTGGCAAGGGCAATCCCAAGGTCGTCAACGAGATCCTGAAGGCCAGGCTTGCGGGCTGACCACCCCATCGCACCTCAAGGAAACGGCCGCCGATTGACTGGCCACAGCGAAAGTGATTGCAGAAGGGGTTCTAATTTTGCATATTAAAAGGAGCTGTGCCGATATTCGCGACCAACTCCGCAAGGGGACCCGGGGTGAGCGCGTCTTTGCGGAATATTGTGCTTGTCGCAATTCCGCTGCTCGCCATGATTTGGGCGAGCCGTGCCTACGCCAATCCCCCTGATACTCCCGCCTCAGTACGGGCGACCGCCACTGAGGAGGTGCCGCCGCTTCAGGCTGAAGTGCGGGGGCCCACAGCCGTAATCAAAATGAGCGACGACAACCCGATGTACCAGCCCAACAGTATCCTGATACGGGCCGGGCAGACGGTTGAATGGCTGAACACTGGACAGGTCAGTCATTCGGTGGTTGACGATCCGGCGAAGGCCGCCAAAACGGACGACGTCGCGTTGCCGACTGGTGTGCCGAGTTTCGCGTCGGGCAACGTGATGCCGGGCGGGAAATATCGGCATACCTTCTTTACGCCAGGCACTTACAAGTATTTCTGCATGTCGCACGAAGTGGACTCGATGGTCGGCGAGATCATCGTGCAGCCGCCAACCCCCGACGAGGCGGCGCGAATCGCATCGCAGTTGAAGTCTCAGCCGTGGCGCGCCGCCGACCATCCGGGGAGGGAAGACGAGAGCGCCCGTTGATTCCTGCCTGATCGATTTCCGTTCCATTAAAACAGTGTTCTCTGGGTAACAAGGCTGGGCACCGGTTCCAGGGCTGTTGCGCGGGGTTTACCGTCCTCATTGTGATTGGTGCCTATCTGAACCCACGGGCTGCTGCCAGTCTGAATTCAGAGTAAATGCGCAATTCGAGCAATAATTGACAACGATGGGTTATCAACAGGCAGTCTCCATCCAATTAACCCAAAAATTACAAAAATGACATCATGCTTTGTTGTAAAAGACGCAACGTGCTGCTAAGTCACCGCTAGGCCAATAAAATGGTCGAGCGGGGGTCAACGGCAACTCATTAAAGGGGAAAAGGGGAATGGAGAAACCAGTGTCCGTAAACGCAGGGAGAATTGACTGTCAACCAAAGAGGGGAGCGTGGGCTATGAGAAAGATTTTGATTGGAGTTATGATCGCGGTATTGGTCACATTTGCCGCGAGGGGTACCGTCTTCGCACAGGCCAGCGGCAGTTTCGAATACTCGAATGCAGGCGGTCTGACCGCATGCGTGCTCAACAATAGCGACGGCACGATAACCGGCGGAACGCAGTGCGGTCCGATTTCCTCCGGCGGCACCGCCTGCACGACGACCGCGAATTGCCCGACCGCAACACAGACCTGTCAGGGAGCCGTCGCCTGCCTATCGGATACGGATTGCTCGGCCAGCGGAACGACTTGCGACGTCGTCAACGGCTTTTGCACGGATACGGGAATTTGCTCGGGCAGCGCATCGGCATCGTGCGTCGGCCACACCGACGTCGCGATAAAGACCAGCAGCGGCAATGGCAACGTGTTCGATGTCAGGCCCTCGGCGGTCATCGGCTTGTTGACCGACGTGACCATCAACTCGAAGCAAACCACCGCGACCAGTTCCGCGTTCGCCGGGGTGGATTTCGCCGTGACCATCGCAGGCGCGCCAAGTGGCAGTTCCGCCTTACCCACGCCTAACTTCCCCGTCACCTATGACTCCCGCTTCATCCAGATCAGCACCAACCTGTTCCAGGGACTTCAGGCCAATTGCACGGCGTCGGCTGGCGGCTGCTTCATCACGTTCAACGAGAGCACGGTTTCAGCCCATAGTTTCGACTGGGTGCTGGGACCCCTCACTTCGGGCGTTTACGATGTTCGCGCGACGTGGACTTCGTCTCTCGCGGATTTCGGTATCGCCAAATCGATGACCTGCGTCGGACCGGTGAACCTCACCATCCAGCAGAACAAGATCTTCAAGCCGAGCGCGAACGCCACTGCGAACCTTTCTTTCTGAGTAATGTCCATCGATTGAATGCGGCCGGCCTCAGGCGACACCGCTTGAGGCCGGCCTTCGCTTCTTGTATCCGAGTGATGCGGCATGTACCTCCCGTTCATGCCGCGATCCAGGAAACCGCAAAGGAGAAAATGCCCAGATGCGTTTGTGGTTACAGCGTGCGTCGTTCTGCGCCTTCGCACTCTTGCTTTTCGCTCATCCTGCCGTTGCGGCGAATCTAAAGTCCGCCGAGCACGCCTATAAGAAAAAGGACTATGCCACCGCGATGAAGGAGTTCACGCCCGCAGCCAAGAAGGGTAATGCGGAGGCGCAACTCTATCTCGGCAAAATGTACCAACTGGGCCAGGGGGTTCCAGTCGATCGCGAAGAGGCGAAGAAGTGGTTCAAGGCGTCGGGCGATCAAGGCAATGCCGACGCGCAATTCTTTCTCGGCGCAATGTACCTGCTGCCGCGCAAAGACGTGCCCCAGGGATTGATGTGGATGAGGCTGTCGGCGGAACAGGGAAACCAGGATGCGCAGTTGCTGCTCGGTCAGACCTATATGCAGGGCGTCAAAGAGCTGCCGCGCGATTTAGTTCAGGCGGATATGTGGATGCGCCTTGCGGCCAAGAACAATCTTCCATTTTACCAACTCCAGCTTGACGGACTGGAACGGCAAATGAATCCGGCGGATATCGCAAAGGCCAAGACGCTCGCCGCCGCGTGGAAGCCGAAACACGGCCTGCGCCCCGATGAAGCCTCAAGTAGTAAGCCGAAAGTCTAAGCAGCGGTGCAGTCAGAGCAATACTAAGGAACTTCCGCACTAGCCAGAGTGTCATTTTGAGCTTGCGAAAGATCCCGGAAAAAGTCCCGGATCCGGGACCCATTCGCTACAGCAGCTTTCGCTCAGGGTGACACAAAGCACCTGTGCAGAGGTTCCCTAACCCTTGGGCAGACCCAACTGGCGCTCGCCGAGTATATTTCGCTGAATCTCACTGGTGCCGCCCGCAATAGTATATTGGCGCGAACTAAGTAATCGATTCTGCCAGCGCGGCGCGTCGGGCACGAACTCGGTCGGCTCGCCGAGGATCGCATAGCTACCCAATAGTTCACTGACGAAGCGTGCGATGCGCACGCCCAACTCGGAACCGACGAGCTTCAACGTGGAACCCTCGGGGCCGGGCTGCAGACCCTTGAGCTGCCGCGTCAGCGATCGCAGGCGAGTGTAATTCACCGCCTCGCATTCGATGATGAACTGCGCGAGTTCCTGTCGCACCCATTCCTGATCCCACGCCGGACGGCCGTCGATCTTGATCGTCCGCGCCAGGTCGGCGAGACGCCGCACCTGTGCCGCATGGCCACCGCCGCCAGCCATCCCGCGCTCGAAGGCCAGCGTCGTCATCGTGACCTTCCAGCCTTCGTTGAGCGGGCCGACGATATTTTCCTTGGGAATCTGCACGTTGTCGAAAAATACTTCGTTGAAATGAGGATGCCCGTTCATCACCACCAGCGGCCGCACCTCGACGCCCGCGCTCTTCATGTCGTCGATGATCAAATAGCTGATGCCTTTGTGCTTGGGCGCATCGGGATCGGTGCGCGCGAGCAGGAACATCCGGTCGGCGTATTGCGCGCCCGAAGTCCAGACCTTCTGACCGTTGATGATGAAGTAGTCGCCCTTGAGCTCGGCGCGCGTCTGAAGGCCCGCAAGATCGGAACCGGCGCCGGGCTCGGAGTAGCCCTGGCACCACACATCGTCGGCGGGCAGGATGCGCGGCAGGTACTTGGTCTTCTGCTCGGGCGTTCCCCATTGCATCAGCGTCGGGCCCAACAGACTGACTCCGGAATAACCGGGGAGGACGGGAGCGCGCGCCTTGAAATACTCCTCGTCGAAAATGATCTGCTCCATCAGGTGAGCCTCGCGCCCACCGTATTCCTTCGGCCAGGAAAGCCCGACGAAGCCGGCCGCGGCGAGCTTCTGCTGCCATGCGCGGCGCTTCTCGAAGACCTCGCGGTTCGGCGCGATACGCTCGTCCATCGGATCGTCGATACACAGTTCGGGCGGCAGGTTTTCCGCCAGCCATGCGCGCACACTCTCGCGAAAGGCCTCCTGCTCGGCGGTGTACTCAAAATCCATCGATCACGCCCTCTCCCGTCTCTTCATCTCACGAACTCAGCACCCGGCCAGCGTCACGACAGATTGAAGGTGCGTGCAGCGTTATCCCACAGGATCTTGCGGCGCGCCTCGTCGCCGATCGGCTGCTTCATGATCGCGTCGATCCCCCACGGATAGGTACCGTCGGGATGCGGGTAATCGGTATCCCAGGTGAAGTTGTCGGCGCCGACCAGTTCGACCGCGGCTTTCATCGTCGGTTCGTCGCCACGGAAAGCGACGCAGACGTTGCGCTTGAAATACTCAGTCGGCCGCAGTTTCAAATACTCATGTTCGGCGTTGCCGCTGAAATCCCAATGCTGTTCCATCCGCTGTAGCCAGTAAGGCACCCAGCCGCCATCGGCCTCGACATGGATTACCTTGAGCTTGGGAAATTTTTCGAAGATGCCGTACCAGATGAGGCCGGCCATCGCCGCCATCGCTTCGAATGGATGCGAGAGGATGTGACCGCTGACGTGCGTGTCCATCCGATCGCCGAAGCCGGGCACGGCCGACGACGCCGACTCATGCGTCGAGATCGGCTTGCCGATCTGTTCGATCTCGTCCCACAGCGGCAGGAGTTGGTCGTCCCACAGGTTATGGCCGCCGACCGGATTGGGCCGCATGTAGTAGCTGATGCATCCCTTGTCTGCGGCGCGGCGCGCTTCCTTCATCGCTTCTTCCACGCTCTGCATCGGCAAGCCGGCGGCCCATTTCAGGCGCGCGGGATCCGCTGAAGCGAAGTCGCAAGCCCAGTCGTTGTAGGCGCGCGTGCACGCCGCCAGCAGCTTCACGTCGCGGAACTCGCGCCCCAGCATCTGTCCGGCCACGGTCGGATACATGATATGGATATCGACGCCCTGCTCATCCATGTCACGCAGGCGGGACTGCGCGCTGAAGCCGTCCTGCTTGGCAACATCGAAGCGCTTCATGGCTTTGCCGACGGCGCTTAGGAACGCGGGCGCGGCCATCGGATACTTGCCCTTTTCGCGCACGAACGATTCGCCCTCGACCAGGAAGGTGCGACGATTGGAATCAGGGGCGCGGCCGATCTTGGGGGCGCGGTCCTTGAACTCATCTTCGGTGTAGCGCTCCCATAGCCATTCCGGTTCCATCAAGTGAGAATCTGTATCAACGATTTTGAATCCATTTCGCATAGTCAGTTCCTCTCAATAGTCAGTTCATCAACGTCGATGTAACTGCGAAATCTCAGTTGCTTAGATTAGTGCACAGCGAAGTCACGCCTGCGGCATGATCAGCGCCTTGACTCCCTTGCGATTACGTAACAACTCGAAGGCCTCGACGCCGTGGTCGAGATCGTAGCGATGGGTAATCATCGGCTTCATGTCGATCGCGCCGTTCGCGACCATCGCGACCGCCCGCCGCCAGGTCTCAGGCATGCGCACGCGCGAGGGAATGATCTTCACGCCATGAAAGAACAGCGAACGCATCTCAGCGCTCGGAATATCGCGCGCGGGCCACCCGAGTTCGATCACCTCGCCGCCGCGCTTGACCAGATGGCGTACGGAATCGAGAAAGCCGGCCGCGTCGAAGACGGCGTCGGCGCCATGCTCGGGGACCAGCGCACGCACTTGATCGATCCAATCGCGGTCGGAGGCACATACGGTTTTAAAGCCCATCCCGCGCGCGAGGGCGAGCCGTTCAGCGTCGGCGGCAAGGCCAGTGATAACGATCGAAGAGAGTCCGAGCGCGCGCGCCGCGAGCGCGGTACACAGGCCGATTGGGCCGGGGCCCTCGATGACTGCGCTGTCACCGGCGGCGAGCGACGATTCCTCGATCGCATGGAGGCCGGTCGCGAACGGCTCGAGCATCGCGGCCTGCTCCATGTCCATCGATTTCGGCACCAGCCATGAATTCCGCACCGGTGCGATCGCGTATTCGGCAAAAGCGCCGCCGAGGCGGCCCGGCGAATGGCAGAAATTGAAGCGGCCGGAAGCGCAGGCCGGGCAGCGTCCACACGGGCCGAAAGGATCGAGCGCGACGTGATCGCCGACATTGAAGCCGATCACGCCCTTGCCGACTTCGACGACTTCGCCGGCGGGTTCATGGCCGATCACGGCAGGCATCGACGGAATCGCACGCTCGGCGCCGAGTTCCCATAGATAGATGTGGAGGTCGGAGCCGCAGATGCCGCAGGCGGCGACCTTGACGAGGAGTTCGTCGGGGCCGGGCCTGGGCACCGGCACATCGACGATTTCGACGCCGAGTTCGGGACGGGTTTTGGCGATCGCTTTCATCCTGGGCGGTGCCTCCGGAGGATATTAATACGACTGTTTCGGCGGTGGCGTCAAAACCGGCAAGGGTCGCCCTCGCGCCATCCGCAACGCAGGCTACTCCCAATGGCGCAGGGGGGAGCCGTGGTAGCGCATGCGCGGGCGGATGAGACGGTTGTCGGCGGACTGCTCGAGGCTGTGCGCGATCCATCCGGCGGCGCGGCCCATCGCGAAGATCGCCGCAGGCATACCGCGCGCAAAGCCGATCATGCGGACGCACACAGTCAGGTAGAAATCGAGATTGGGCCGTAGCCGCTCGCTCTTCCAGACCGCCTCCTCAACCTTGAGCGCGGTCTCGAAGAGCTTGCGGCCTTTGCGCTTCGCGGTCACGAGCGCCACGCGCTTGAGCAGCGCCGCGCGCGGATCGCCGTCCGGGTAAATCGTGTGGCCGAAGCCGGGCGGCAGCGAATGCTTCGCGCTGAACGCCTCGAGCGCCTGCTCGACGCGGGTTCCCCCGTCGAGGTCGGCGAACATGCTCTCGATACGGTCGCAGGCCCCGCCATGAATCGGCCCGGAGAGTGAGCAGAGGCCCGCCAGCACCGAGGCGTAAAGATCCGCGCCGGTGCTGGCGACGACGCGCGCGGCGAAGGTCGAGGCGTTGAGCTCGTGCTCGGCGCAGGCGACGAGCACGTGATCGAGCGCCTCGCGGTCGGCCTCTGCGAACGCTCCCAGGGAGCGTTTGCAGAGGCTGACCGCCATGCCGGGGAGGCCGGCGGCGCGAGCGCCGCCGGCCTCCCCGGCATGGGAATGGGCGAGCATCGCGAGCCCTAGCGGCAGCACCGTGATGATCATGCGGGCCTGGTCGATGCGCGAGCGCGCCGGCAGGCGATGCTCGGCAGCCGCCAGGCTCGGCATCATCACGGCGAGCCGCAGCAACGGCGGCGCGTCGTCGCCGACCGCCGCCAACGCTGCGATCACCGGCGGCGGGATACGTGCGGCGGCTATCGCGGCGCGCAGATGGTCGACCTCTTCCGCGCGCGGGCGTTCGCCACTCCAGAGCAACAGGCAGACTTCCTCGAACGAGGCGCGCTCAACCAGTTCCTCGATCGGATAGCCACGATAGGCGAGCTGGCCGTCGATAATCGAGCTGATGCCGGATTCGGCGACGATGACGCCGGTGGACGAACCATCGGTGGGTGGTTGCGCGACCGTCACCCATGAAGACGCGTCGGGCAGCGATCGCGCTCGCACACCGCGTTCGGGCGCGATAACCCCGCGCAGCGCCTCGATATCGGAGCGGCGGTAAAGGGCCTGGCGTCCGACCTTACGCCGATAGCTTTTGAGCCATCCGCGGCTGACATAGGCGTAAAGCGTGCCAAGCTTGACGCCGAGTTGCGCCGCCGCCTCGCCCGCCGTAAGCATCTGGGCTCCGGTGTCCCTCGGATGAGCCGCCACGCGCTGATCACGCCACCATGCGCGGCCAACGTCAAGCACGCGAAGGCAGGGCGAATCGACGAGTAAGAGCGTCAGGGATGATCCACGAGACACAGGCGGATTGTTCATCATCGTCGATTTTCGCTCGTCCGAATTGTCACCGGCGCGACCAAACGGCGTGTCGAAGCGAGTTAATCGCGTCGGAGCGAGCTGATAGGGTCGCTTCCGCAACCAATGCCGCCTATCATGCGCAATTACTGCGGCTGGATCGCAACCGATCGACCCGATGAACTGTGGGAGTCCAGCACCGGCCTCGTTGTAAGAAGACAGAAAGGGGCGATTCGCAAATTGCCCTTGTGTACAGGAATCGGACTACCTAATTTACTTTAATGTTACGGTACTATAAAAACTTAACGTTTGCCGGTCCTGACTCTTCATTGAACGCAATGGTCGCGACCGCGGTTGGGGGCCACTGACGCGCATAGCGCGAGCGGCAAACTAAGAGGGAAATGTCGAAGATTCGGATCGCAATCGTCGGGGTGGGCAACTGTGCATCCTCCCTGCTGCAGGGTCTTGAATTCTACAAGCATGCGACTGACGGGGCACGCCAGAAGCCGGTCGGGCTGATGCATTACGACCTCGGCGGATACGCGCCGGGCGACATCGAAGTGGCCTGTGCGTTCGACGTCGACGTCGCGTAAGATCGATCGGCCATTGCAGGAGGCGTGTTTCGCGCAGCCCAATAACACAGTGACCATCTGGCGCGACCTGCCGTCGTATGGCGTCACGGTCGAGATGGGCGAGATCCACGACGGCATCGCCGCGCATATGAGTTCCTATCCGGCGGAGCGGACGTTTCAGCCGGCTACGGCCAAGCCGGTCGATATCGAGAAGCGGTTGCGCGACAGCGGCGCCGAAGTGATGCTCTGTTATCTGCCGGTGGGGAGCCAAAAGGCGGTCGAGCGCTATGCCCGCGCCTGCCTGGAAACCGGCGTCAGCCTGCTCAACTGCATGCCGGTGTTTATCGTATCGAACGAGAAGTGGGCGGCCGAATTCACCGAGCGCAAGATTCCAGTGGTGGGCGACGACGTCAAGTCGCAACTGGGTTCGACCATTCTGCATCGCACAATCATGAAGCTGTTCGCCGATCGTGGCATCAAGCTCAAGCACACCTACCAGCTCAATACCGGCGGCAATACCGACTTCCTCAATATGCTCGACCGGGCGCGGCTGGGTTCCAAACGCACTTCAAAGACCGAGGCGGTGCAAAGCAACCTGCCCGAGCGGATGCCCGACGTTGACGTCCACATCGGACCATCGGATTACATTCCGTGGCAAAACGACAACAAGGTCTGCTTCCTCCGGATCGAAGGTGAAGGTTTCGCGGGCATTCCGATTGAACTGGAATTGCGGATGTCGGTGCAGGATTCGCCGAACTCGGGCGGAGTCGTGATCGACGCGATTCGGTGCCTCAAGCTCGCGCGCGATCGCAAGATTGGCGGCCCGCTCTATTCGATTTCGGCGTACACGATGAAGCATCCGCCGCGCCAGATTCCGGACGACATTGCGCGCGACCGAGTCGAGAAGTTTATCTCGGGCGAACTCGAACGGTAGGCGGGGCGGCCTTTCCCAGACGGTCAGCCCCCTACCGCCCATTGTCAGCGTCGGAAGCTGCTGCTTTTCTTTGGCACAACTCCATAGGTTGGCACAACTCCATAGGATAGAATCGGTCACCATGTCCATTCTCAAGGACAAGACGATCGTGGTTGGCGTCAGCGGCGGGATCGCCGCGTACAAGGCGGCCGAACTGGTACGCCTGCTGGTGACGCGCGGTGCGCGCGTCCGCGTGATGATGACGCGGAACGCGACGGAATTCATTACGCCGCTCACGCTACAGACGTTGAGCTTCAATCCGGTCGCGACCGAAACCTTCAGCCTCACGCAGGAATCCGAAATTGGGCATATCCGGCTGGCCGACAGCGCCGACGCGATCGTGATTGCGCCCGCAACCGCCAATCTGCTGGCGAAGGCGGCGGCCGGTATCGGCGATGACCTGGTAACGACCGTGCTGCTGGCCGCGCGATGCCCGCTCGCGTTTGCGCCTGCGATGAACGTGCACATGTACGACCATCCGACGGTGGCCGAGAATCTTGCCAAACTGCGGGCGCGGGGCGCCACGATTATCGAGCCCGGCGCGGGCGCGCTCGCCTGTGGCTACGAGGGCAAGGGCCGCTTGATCGAGCCGCCGGTGATCGTCGATGAAATCGAGCGGATGTTGTCGCCGCAGGACCTCGCCAGCGAGCGCATTTTGATCACCGCCGGTCCGACCCAGGAAGCGATCGATCCGGTGCGCTTCGTCTCGAATCGATCGACCGGCAAGATGGGCTTTGCGATCGCGCGCGCGGCGTGGCGGCGCGGCGCCGCGGTACGCCTGGTCGCGGGACCGTCGGCGCTTGCGACGCCGCACGGCGTCGAACGAATCGACACGGTCAGCGCCGCGGATCTGCTGAGTGCGACTTCGCGCAATTTCCCCTGGTGCTCGGCGTTGATCATGGCGGCAGCGGTCGCCGACTTTCGCCCGCGCAATCCGGCCGGCGCAAAAGGTCAAGAAAAACTCGAGCGGCCTGATGCTCGATCTCGCGCCGATCGCGGACGAGCTGCCGCGCTTGTCGGCCAAGAAAGGCTGGCCGCCTGATGATCGGATTTGCCGCTGAGACCGAAGACCTCGAGGTCCACGCGCTCGACAAGCTGCGGCGCAAGAAGCTCGATCTCATCGTCGGTAATGACGTCTCGCGATCCGACGCCGGCTTCGGCGTCGATACGAATATCGTAACGATGCTCGGTGCCGACGGTCATGTCGAGACCACTCCGAAACTGCTGAAGGATGAGGTCGCCGACGTAATTCTAGACCGTGTGATTAGATTGCGCGCGAATAAGGCAAAATCGTCAGTTTTACGCGCTGCCCGTTAAATTATCGTACGGCCCCGCCCGGAGTTCCGATCGGCCCAGCTCTTTCATCGAAATTGAAGTTTCGTTGGCGAAGCTTTCTTAGCCAGATGAGCCGCCAAATCGCGTCTGGCCGAGATGCGCCATGACATCGGCGAGCATCGAGGCCGCGAGATCGTTGGCCGTCTTCTTCGCTTGCGGTCCGAGACGCGTCAGTCGCTGTAGATTGCGGCGTGAGGCAAGCGCGTTCTTGATGGCGTCGGCACCCATCGGATCGAAGCGACAACAAGGCGCGGCGCCTTGTTCGATGAGCGCCTCGGCGATCGCTCCCTGCGATGCGCGTGAAAAGATTTCAGCGTCCGCATCTCTGATCCTCTCCTCACCGCTGATCGCCTTAATCACGCGATGCCATTCGCGAATACGGCGCAAGCCGCCGTCGAAGACTCGCCGATGGGTCCCGAAACCCACCAGCGGCGAATCGATCGCGCGTTCGAGAATCCGATCGAGAGCGCTGAAATCGATACGCAGCAGTTTGAGCAGGAGATCCCGATAGTCCGACTCCTGCAAGCTGTCGAAGCAAGCTTCCTCATATATGTGACTGCCGAGGCCGCGATCGAAATGACCGACAAATCGGGCGGGCAGAAAGAAATTATGCGCGACGACGTCTGCCGCAAGATGGGCGAGATAGCCCATCGCGAAGGCCTGTTCTTTTTCCGCGTGCGCCGCTGCGAGCAGTCCCAGTCCGGTTGACCAGTTATGCGAATGGCGTCGCAGGCGGCTCTGCAAGCGCCGCCCTTGCACGATGTCGGGCGCCAGACCGCCGTAGAGAAATACTTCCGGAAGCTTAGCCAGCACCGCTTGTAGCAAGCGGTCAGGAGTGCTAACCGTCGCGAGCGCCTGAATGCCCAGAGCTACGTGCGTGACCGGCCCCCAGGCCAACGCGGGCGACGGGTCGAGGAGAACGAACGCGATCGACGCGACCAGGCTGAACAGCACGGCCAAAATCATGGAGAATTCGCTACGCGTTCATCGCATGGAGGGCTGGGGTTGCGGTCATCGAGCGATCGTATGATCTGTAATATACCCAAAGCAATTTCATGAATACTCCCGCAACGCCCCCGGACCGTGCAACGATTCTTGCCTCGCTGCGCGATTACGTCGAACAGATTCGTGAGGAAGGTCTCGAAGGCTTAAGCAGCACATCGGCCGCCGTCCCACCATCGAAGGCGCCCGCATCCTCGCTTGCGACGGTCGCAGCGACATCCTCGGCGCCCTCCTCCGCCACTGTCGCGGCACCTCCCAACGACCCGCCGAAGCCCGCGGGATCAACCGAACTCGTTTACAATTACCCCGAACTCGAAAAAACCGCCGACCTTACCGCGCTGCGCGAGTTCATCGGCGACTGCACGCGATGCAAGCTCGCGCCGCTGAGAAACAACCTCGTCTTCGGTGTAGGCAACCCGCAGGCCGATTTGATGTTTATTGGCGAAGGCGCCGGGGGCGGACGAAGATTTGCGCGGCGAGCCGTTCGTCGGACGCGCCGGGCAATTGCTCACCGATATCATCGAGCGCGGCATGGGCATGACGCGCGCCGAGGTTTACATCTGCAACGTGATCAAGTGCCGGCCGCCCGAAAACCGCAATCCCGAGCCTGACGAAGTCGCCGCATGCGAGCCGTTTCTGTTTCGCCAAATCGATCTCGTACGGCCGCGCGTGATCGTCGGCCTCGGCACCTTCGCGGTGCAGGCGGTGCTCAAGCTCAAGACACCGATCAGCAAGTTGCGGGGCAATTGGCACGAGGTGCGCGGGATCAAAATGATGCCGACGTTTCATCCGGCCTACTTGTTGCGCAACCCGAGCGACAAGCGACTGGTGTGGTCCGATATCCAGCAGGTGATGAAGGTGCTCGGCAGGCCGATTCCCGATCGAGGGGCGCGGGGCTAAGATCGATTCTGGAGCAACGGGCAATCAAAAGTGATGCGGCGCGGCAATAGTATCCCGGCAGTGATCATCCTGCTGTCGCTCGCGATCGCGATGCTCACAGCGATCGGCCACGGCCGTGCCACTTCGGCGCTGCCAGCGGCAGTAGGACCGAGCGGGATGGATCGATCTCATCGATGTGGACGGATCGATTAATCCGGCCAGCGCCGATTTCATCGACGATGCGATCGCAAAGGCCCACGCCGGCGGTGCGAGCGCGCTGGTGATCCGTCTCGACACCCCCGGCGGACTGCTGAGCTCGGCGAAGAAGATCGTCAAGTCGATGCTCAACGCACCGCTCCCGATCATCGTGTATGTCGCGCCGCAGGGCGCCTCCGCGACCTCCGCCGGGACCTTCGTAATGGGCGCCGCCAATATCGCCGCGATGGCCCCCGGCACCACCGTCGGCGCGGCGCATCCGATCGACGCCAACGGTGGCGAAGCTGAAGGCAAGGTCGCCGAGAAGATGGAAAATTACACGGCCTCGTTCGCTAAATCGATCGCCGGTCAGCGCGGCCGCAACGAGTCGTGGTATGAGGATGCGGTGCGCAAGAGCAGCTCGATCGGCGAAGCCGAAGCCCTCAAGCTGCGCGTGATCGATCTGGTCGCCAACGACCTGCACGACCTTCTCGTGAAATCGAGCGGCCGCGTCGTGACGCTCGCCGACGGCCACAAGATCAAGCTCGACCTCGCAAGCGCCGAGACCCGCAGCTCCCGCATGACGCTGGGCCAAAGCGTGCTCGATCACCTCGCCGATCCCAACATCATGTACCTGTTGATGATCGCCGGCGTGATCGGACTCTACTTCGAGTTCTCCCATCCGGGCGCATACTTGCCCGGCGTCGCGGGCGCCATCTGCCTGCTGCTCGCGCTGACCTCCTTCCAACTGCTACCGATCAATCTCGCGGGCCTGATGCTCGTCGTGTTGGGCATGGGGATGTTGCTGGCCGAACTCTTCGTCACCAGTTACGGCGTGCTCGGCATCGGCGGCGTGATCGCATTCGTGATCGGATCGCTGTTCCTGATCGATACGTCGCAGTCCAACCTGAGCGTAAATCGCGGCATCATCGCAGGCGCCGCGGTGGGCTTCAGCGCGATAATTCTGGGTATCGGCTATCTCGTCCTCAGCGGACACCGGGGCCACGTCAGCACCGGCGGCGAAGGTCTGATCGGGATGGTCGGCGAAGTCCGATCGGCAATCGCGCCGGGCGTGGCGGGCCAACTATTCGTACATGGCGAGATCTGGCGCGCGGTCAGCGACGAAGCGATCGCGGTGGGCGCGCGCGCCAGCATCACTGCGGTCGATGGACTCGAAATCACCGTGCGGCCGGCCGCGGCGCAACCACAATGATCGGCGCGCACGATCGGCGCAATAAAATCCGCGCACCTGGCGGCGAACGGACGGAGGAATCCCGATGGTGAGCGGAATTGGAATCGTAATCGTGATCGCCGCGATCGTCTGCTGAGCGGCCTCAAGGTGCTCAACGAATATGAGCGCGCCGTGGTCTTCCGGCTCGGGCCGCCTGAGTCCGTTTCGCGGCCCCGGGGTGATTTTCGTCATCCCGATTCTCGAACGCGCGGTGCGGATCGATTTGCGCACCGTGACTCTCGACATCCCCGCGCAGGACGTCATCACGCGCGACAACGTCACGGTCAAAGTCAGCGCGGTGCTCTACTTTCGCGTGATCGATCCGTCGCGCGCGGTGACCGAAGTGCGCGACTATCTGTACGGCACGATGCAACTGGCGCAAACGACGCTGCGATCGGTTGGCGGCCAGACCGAACTCGACGATCTGCTCAGCCAGCGCGAAAAACTCAACGCGAAGATTCAGGAAGTGATCGACGCGCAGACCGAACCGTGGGGTATCAAGGTGGTGCTGGTCGAGCTCAAGAATATCGATCTGCCGCAGGACATGCAGCGTGCGATCGCGGCGCAAGCCGAGGCCGAGCGCGAGCGGCGCGCCAAGGTGATCGCGGCGGAAGGTGAATTCCAGGCGGCGCAGCGGCTCGCCGAGGCCGCCGAAATAATGGGCAAGAGCCCCATCACGCTGCAATTGCGCTATCTGCAGACGCTCGCCGAAATCGCCACCGATCACAATTCGACGACCGTCTTTCCGGTGCCCATCGATTTATTCGAGCCATTCCTCCAGATGCGCCGCGCGGCGGCTACAACGGCGGCGTCATCGAATCCGGCGGATATCAAACGCGACTGAAGCAGGCGTGTTCACCCGGCGTTTGTACGACTGAAACTTTTCCACGCGCAGCGCGGATTCCTCGCCCGCCGGTCACCCCACTATTCGATTGATTCATCGACCGGAGGTGCGGGTTGGCGCTTTGCGGTGGCACGACTAGCGGGCGTCGGCGCAGGCGTCGCCTCGCCGTTTTTCTTATGCTCGTACTTGTAGCCTTCGTACGCTAGTTCCGGCACCGCCAATGCGAGACATCCGCTACACGCTAGACCAATTGCCAGCGCGATTGCCGCAAACAGCCACGATCGTGATTTTAACTGCAAAATAGCTGCGCTCCGATCGAATCCTTCGGCCGTAATTGATTGGATATATACGCAATACGCGGGCCGTTTAAGGGCGAAGGCCCAGGCGCTGCTCGATTGCGCGCAGGCGCCGCGCGATTTCCGGCAAGCGCGGCTCCACCGCTACCATCCGTCGAAAAACCCTGAGGTCAATCGCCGGCGCGCCGCCCACCAGAGCGTCATCGTCGAGGTCATTGTGCACGCCCGCCTGCGCGATTACGCGCGCACGGTCGCCGACCTTCACGTGATCGGCGGATCCCGATTGACCGCCGAACTGGCACCATTTGCCAAGCCGCACGGAACCGGCCAGGCCCGACTGCGCTGCCATCCGCGAGAACTCGCCGAGCTCGCAGTTGTGCCCGATCTGGATCAGATTGTCGAGTTTAACTCCTCGATGTATCACGGTGGCGCCCATCGTCGCGCGATCGACCGTAGTGTTCGCGCCAATCTCCACATCATCCTCGATCGTCACGCTGCCGACTTGCGGCACCTTGATCAGGTCGCCCCCGTGCTCGACGAAGCCGAAGCCGTCGGCGCCGATTACCGCGCCGTTCAACAGCGTCACGCGGTTGCCAATCGTGACGCCTTCGCGGATCGAGACCTGGCTGTGGCAGGTGAAGTCGTCGCCGATGCGCACGCCGGGGTAAATCGTCACGTGCGGATGGAGTACGGCGTTACGCCGATCGTCACACCAGCGCCGATCACGCAGTAGGCGCCGATCGACGCGCCTTCGCCGACCCGCGCATCGGACGCGATCACCGCGGTCGCATCGATTCCCACCGCCGGCCGGTAGGGCGGAAAGAACACGCCCAGCACGCGGGCAAAATCGAACGACGGATTGGTACTGAGCAGCATCGCCGCCGGCGCATCGTTCACCAGCTCCACCGGCACGATCGCACACGCAGCCTTGCTTGCGCGCAGCGCCGCGGCGTACTTCGCGCCGACCGCGAACGTGATCATTCCGGGACCCGCCGCTTCGATTGGCGCCGGCATCGCGATATCGATCGCACCGTCCCCGCGCAACTCGAGTCCCAGCTTCGCTGCTATCTCGCCGAGCTTCATTTATTTCATTTCACTCCGAAAATCGCCGATCCTTACACGCTTTGTTTCACCAGCGGCCCGAATGCGCCCAGCGCCGCGAGTTTCCGCGCGACCTCAGCCGGCGTGATTTCGCGCAGGCAATTGTAATGACCGAACCGGCAGGTGCGCTGAAGGCACGGACTGCATTCGAGGCGATGATAGACCACGTCCGCGCTCGGCCCGCCCGGCCCCGTACGATCCGGATTGGTCGAACCGAAAATGCCGACGGTGGGTATCGCGAGCGCCGACGCCAGATGCATCGTGCCCGAATCGTTGCCTGCAAATCCGTCGCACAACGACAGCAGCGCGATCAGGTCGCCGATATCGGTCTCGCCCGCCGCGATCAGCGTGTCGGATTGCGTCGTCGCGGCCACCTTTGCGCAAAGTTCGCGCTCCGACGGCGCGCCGACCAGCACGCATTCGGCGCCCACACGCTCGCTCAGCAGATCGATCAGCGCGGCGTAACGCACCAGCGGCCATTCCTTCGCCGGTCCATACGCTGCCGCGGGCGCGATCGCGATCAACGGCGCTCGCGGACTCATCCGACTAGCGTCGAGCCACGCCTGCATCTTCTCCCGATGCGGCTTGGCGACCTCGAGCTTCAATTCTTCAGCGCCCGCTGCCGGCATCACGCCGATAGTCTCGCGAATCATCGCGAGCCAATAGCCGCGCTGATGCCCATCGAGCGCGTCGCCCTCCGGCAATGCGCGATGCGTCAGCATCGGCCCGCGATGGTCGGTCGCGAAGCCTGCGCGTCTGCGCGCGCCGCCGAGCGTCGCCCATAGCGCCGACTCGAAGCTGTTCGGAAACAAAACCGCGAGGTCGAAATGCCGCTCGCGAATCTTGCCGACAAGCTTCATCCGATCGCTAAGCCCGCCTACTCCGCGCCGTACCTTGTACGGCATCACCTCGTCCACCCAGGTCATCCCATCGAAGAAACTCGCCAACTCGCTTTTGACCATCACGGTGAGGGTCGAGGTCGCGAAGGCCGCGCGAATAGAGCGTAACGCCGGCAGGCTGATCACCAGGTCGCCGAGCCAATTGACCTCCTTGACCAGTACGCGGCCGGCGATTCCCGTTAATGCGAGCGGCGGCCTGCGCCCGGCCCTCGCCTGCGCTCCGCGGCTCGGCGAATCTTGATGTATCGCTTGAGCTTTTGAAATCGCTTCGTCCATGTCCGCTGCATCCCGCTTGCGCACCTCGCCCGATGGCTTCGCGCCGCGATGTCAGTCGAGTAGATCGTAACATTCGCATCAAGGCAAGCCGTATCGCGTACGAGCATCCGCGGATTGCCGGTACCTGCCGAGCCGGGTACCGGCCGGGCTCTCGCCCCGCCGAGCCCGTCGCTCGCGACGCGCTCGGCGGGGCGGCCACTGCGGCGCACGCGGTAAGCGGCGACGTCGTCGCCACTTACCGAATGCGCCCGTGGCTCCGCCGCCTTCCGGCGGCGGAGCCACACGTTGGGCGGGCCGATGGGCGCTTCGCCCATCGGCCCGCCCAACGCAAAGGCGGCGGTCCGGGGTTACCCCGGACCGCCGCCCCATCGTCCGATTGATCGAAATCTACTTACCCACGACGAATGCGCAACTCGTCGTGCCGCTGCCACCGATATTGAGAACGCCGAATTTCTTCGCGCCCTTCGACCTGGTACTCGCCCGCGTTGCCGGTCACCTGCCGCCACGCATCGAGCATCTGCCGCACGCCGGTGGCGCCCACCGGATGGCCCGCGCCAATCAGTCCGCCGCTCGGATTGATCGGCAGCTTGCCGCCCATCTCGATCACGCCCTGCTTCGATCGCCTTCCACGATTCGCCGGGCTTGGTGATGCCGAAATGGTCGATCGCCATGTACTCCGACGTCGTGAAGCAATCGTGGGTCTCGATACCCGACAAATCCGTCGCCGCGCTTACGCCCGCGCGCTTGAACGCGTCGAGGATCGCCTGCCGCGTATGCGGCAGCACGTACGGATTGTCCTTGCTCTCCGCCACCTTGGTATCGAACTCGATCGGCGCCGTGTGATGGCCCCAGCCGAGGATGCGCGGCAAGTCCTCGAGCGTTCTTGCCGTTGCGCTTTGCCCATGACGGTAGCGAATTTCTCCGACGCCAGGAAAACCATCGCGGTGCCGTCGGTCACCTGCGAGCAATCGCGTACCTTGATTCGCCCCGCGATCACCGCGTTGGCCTTCGCCTGCGCCTGCGGATTGCCCTCGGTCACCGGCCATCCGCGGGTCTGCGCCAGCGGATTGTGCCGCGCATTGGCGTAATTCACCGCCGAGATGCGCGCGAGATACTCGTCCTTGAGTCCGAAGCGCTTGTCGTATTCGTCGCCGAGGCGCCCGAACAGCCGCGGAAAGGGATACTCCTTGCCCTTGCACTCGCGCTCGTACCAGCCCGCCGTGCCGAGGAAATCGCCGCCGGTCGCCGTGTCCACGGTCTTCATCTGCTCGAGTCCGACCACCGCCGCTAGGTCGTAGCGTCCGGCCTCGATTTCCGCCGATGCCGCCAGAATCGCGATCGATCCCGATGCGCATGCGGCCTCGTGACGGCTGGTCGGCGATACCGTTGAAGGCCGGATTGGTTTCGAGAAAAAAGCGCTCCGAGCTGGCCCTGCTTTGCATACAGCTCCGCCGCGAAGTTGCCGACGTGAGCGGTCTCGACTTCGCGTGGCTCGATTTTCGTAATGGCGATCGCGTCGGTGACGATTTCCGTCATCACTTCGCGAAATGCTTGCCTTCACGGTTCCAATTACGCGCGAAGTCGCTCTGGGCGCCCCCAAGAATATAGACGGGCGTTTGTGTCATCGCAGACTCTCCTTCTCTAGCGAGCATTATAATGGATAGGCGACCGCGTGCGGCTTGCCATCGAGAAACAATCTAATACTTTTTTTGACGCTTTGGGGCTAGTCGGCGAGATCGCTTATTGAAAGGTAACTGATCTGACAATGTGACATATCCTCGTTCAAGGTGTCCCCGGCTATCTCATGCATCAATTCGTCACCGACGTTACGAAAGCCCAGCCACAATTAAAGTTATCCACAGCGCGACAGAGACGAACCTGGAGGTGTGTATCCTGATCCAACGGCAAGTCTTCTTAATAGATAATCGTATGTGCTATGAGTACTTTGGACCGAAAAAATGAACTCTGGGGAGGATATTTGAAGTGAAACGATTCATCGCTGATCGCTATTGTGGCATTTGCCTTCACGTTCCTGACTTTACAAGGCGTTGCAAAGGCTCAAGAGAGTGCCACAGAGGCGGGCCTCAACATACGCCGAGCCAGGCGTCGCAGCCATCGATGACGCCGCCCCCTAAACCATTCAATAAGTTGAATCTCTTCGCGAGTGGCCCCGTTACTACTGGCAGCGACCTGACACCTTGCGCGGGTCTGAATTGTCAGCTCAGGATCGTGTTCCTGCTTTTCGTTCTCCGGTTTACCCATCAGGGCGGATTGGCCGGGGCTACCCTCTCGGGGGATCTGCTTTTCGAGTCAACGTATCTATTAGGTGCTTCGTCGTTTGGCTGCTATATAACGCACGGAGTCGCCACCACCACAGCCCATAATTTCACGCATCGACACTTCGGCTTCAGCCGGACAATCGTGTCTTCAGGGCGACCTCTCGTTCCGAATCAGTTGCAGTTTATCGCCAACTACGCCGTCCTGGGCGGCACGGGCAGCTACGCAACCGCTGGGTACCGATTCGTTCACTTCGAGATCTTCCGAACTTCTTCGGGACGGAGACCCGCAGTGACGATTAATGGCGTGAGACAGAAGTGACTGCGGAACCGCACACCATGCATATGATTTAGCTCGCAGAAATCGCGGTTGCGGGAGAAGCTCTCGTCGACCCGTTTCCGCCTTATAGCTTCCAAAATCTCCACCCCTTGCATAAGGGCATCAGCCGTCACTGCGCGCACCTCAACCACGCAGCCGCGCATAGAGATACCCGTCGCCGATCCGACCGTCCTTCACGATGCACCGCGCGAGGCGCCCCTCCAGCACGTAGCCGGCCTTCTCCAACACTCGCCGCGACGCCGTATTCCACTCGAAGACTATCGCCTCCACCCGTTCGAGCGGAAATTCGACGAACGCATAGCGCGTCATCTCGACCACGGCCGCGCTCGCGATACCCCCGCCCCAGTACGGTTCGCCGATCCAGTAGCCGATCTCCGCTGTCAGCCGATGGACGTCGCCTTTCATCTCGACGCCGATGCCGCCGACCGCGACGCCATCGAGGTCGATCGCAAATTGGGTCGGTTGGCCGGTTTCCGACGCGCAATGAGCAATCCAGCCGTCCGCATCGGCGCGCGTGTACGGATGCGGAAAGCGGTCCCTCAGGTTGATCCAGATGTTGCGATTGTTGGCGAGCCGCGCGAGCACCTCGGCGTCACTCTGCACCCATCGGCGCAAACGGATCCTCTCGGCGATTCCCATCGAATGATTCCGGTTCACATCCCGCGGATCGCGACCGTCAGATCCAATCGGAAATTTGAAACCTCAGATGTTTCAGAAATTGCTTCTACCTGGCTTCTCCAATCTGCCCACTGAGTTCGACCAGGTCCGCCACGATGAGGTCCGGCTCGATCGCCCACGGATCGAGCATCGCGCGCGGATTGCGTCTCACCCATACGGTTCTGAGGCCCGCCGCCTTCGCGCCAATCACATCGAACGGATTGCTCGACACCAGCCACGTGTCTTCCATCGCCGTGCCCATCCGAGTCGCCAGATAACGATACACGGTGGGCGCCGGTTTGTAGATTTTCACTTCATCGACGCTGACCACTTCCGCGAGCATCTCCATGACACCCGCGTGCGTCAGCACCGCGCGCACGAAGTCCGCCTCGCCGTTGGAAAATGCGACCATGCGATCGCGCGCCCAACGCATCCGCTCGAGCCCGGCGGCCGCGTCGGGAAATGCCGGCAGTGCTCGGTATGCTCGCAGCAGCGTCGCCGTCGCCTCCGGCGCGAGCTGATGCCCGAGGTTGCGCGCGGCGAACTCGAGCGCCTGCGCGGTGCAAATCGAGAACGGCGCGTAAATTCCCATCAACGAACGCCGCCACGTGTACTCGAGTTGCGTGGTCCGCCACAGTTGCGCGACGCGTTCGGCGTCCTCGCCGACGAAACGCCGCAGCACTTCGCTGATCCCGAGCGGGTCCACCAATGTGCCGTAAACGTCGAAGCCGATCGCTCCCGCCGATGCCATGAAAATGACTATAGTTTCTTTCTGAAACCTCAGCGAGGCTTCAGACTTCCCGTTCGTAAGATGTGAACTGCCGATCCGAACCGAATCGATTAACCGGCTCGCGATGCCGGGGTAAGCAGGCAGGTCCGCGAATCAATCGCTCAGCGGTTGGCGTCGCTCCACATGATCGACTCTTTCAACGGGAAGGCTGAAACCTCGCTGAGGTTTCAGAAAGAATCATAATTCCCCGCTCATCGACAACTGCCGGATGCGCGCCACGCGCGCTTTCCTATGCTAACCTCTCTCGCGATGCCCGGGACCATCAGGACCATCTATCTATGCGGGCCGATCATGGACTCCGAGCCCGCCGCTGCCCAGGACTGGCGCACGCGCGCCAAGGAACGTCTCGCGGGACGCTTCATTCTGCTAGATCCGCTGCGGCGCAATTTCCGCGACCGCGAAATCGACTCGGCCAACGAGATCGTCGAATTCGACTTGCAGGACGTTCGCGACGCCGACCTGCTGCTGGTCAACTACTGCAAGCCCTCGCTCGGCACCGCGATGGAGGTCTTCTACGCCAGCCACGATCTTGGCAAGTTCGTCATCGCCTTCAGCCCCTTCAGCTATGCGGATTGTTCGCCCTGGATGGTGCGCTTTTGCACCAAGATTCTGCCTGACCTGGAAAGCGCGCTGACCTACATCGAACGACACTTCCCCTGACCGCATCTGTCACCGTGCCACCATCATTTGAGGACTTGGCGGCCGCGCCGTACGTCAGTCTGATGACCTTTCGCCGCAATGGCGTCGGCGTCGCCAGGCCCGTGTGGATCGCGGGCGCCGACGGCCAGCTTTACGTCGTCACCGATCGCACTTCCGCCAAAATGAAACGGCTGCGCGTGATCGATCGGATTCGGCTGGCGGCCTGCGACATACGTGGCAAGGTTCACGGTGATTATGCCGACGGCCACGCGCGCATCGTCGATGATCTGGCATTGATCGAGCGCGCGACCGCCGCCTTGTCGCGAAAGTATCGCTTGCGCTTCCGCCTTGCGACTTTCCTTTCGCGCCGGTCCGGCCGCATCGCCCGCCGCGCCTGGCTCGAAATTACGCTCGAGCGAAACTATCTCGTGACTGCCGGGCGAAATAGTTGGGACGAAGGAACGAGTTGAGCAGTGCCTCGAATCAAGCGACCGGGAGCCAGTCTGAATCAGGATCAGGCTTCGGGAGGTGTTTGGTATAGAGATCCACCTGCCGAACTTTGATGATGTGACGACATTTTATCCGGGTGGTCCTGATGACGGATGGTAGTCTTGGATGATTTTCTCACAGGGCGCCGGCTGGCCGAGCGCATCGAGCGACTTCACCCTCATGGAAAGTCTGGAACCTATTGTAGGTTTCAGATTCCGATTCCCCTGCTCCAGCGTTCTTCGACCGGCTAAATCCCTTGAGTCGACCGCATGGTGCTCATTATAGGCCCCGCATCGCAGTCAAAGTGTCTCAATATCGCCGGAAAGGGCGATAATTGGCTCAATTTAGCCCTGAACACGCTACGGCAATGCCCTGATTTGCGATTTCCCTTAAACGTCACGCCATGATATGCTCCCGGCCTTCGGGTGGGGCATAGCGGATATGCGGGGGTGCTTAATGGAAAGCAACATCGAGAAGCCGCGAAATAAAGGAATCAGCCGGCGTCGCATGCTGCAGGTAAGCGCAGCCGCGACCGCCACCATCGTCGTCCCGGGCCTTGCCCGCGCCGACGACTGGATTCGCGTCAACTCGATTCCGCTAACCTCGTCAGTCCCCGGCCGTTCCTCGATCATGAGAGCACGCCTGCGCGCGCGGGCCGACGCTCAGCCCGCAGGCGGCTATCAGCAGGTCCGCTACACGCCGCGGTCCTTTACCGGCGCCACCCGCTCGCTCGCGATGTACAATCCGCACACCGGCGAAAGTCTCAACCTCGTTTATTGCGAGAATGACCAATACGTTCCCGGCGCGCTCCACGAGATAAATTTCTTCTTCCGTGACTTCCGTGCTAATCTCGTGAAGGAGATTGACCCGCGGCTACTGGACCTCCTTCACACGATTCATCAGGCAAGCGACGACTCCAAACCCTTTAATCTGGTTTCCGGCTATCGGTCAGCGCAGACCAATGCGATGCTCGCCGCGCAGCACGAGGGCGTTGCCCGCCACAGCATGCATATCGAGGGCAAGGCCGCCGACATCAATCTTCCCGGCCGGCAACTCTCGATTCTCCAGCGTATCGCTCTGGCTCTGCGCTATGGCGGAGTCGGCTACTACCCGCAGTCGGGCTTCGTCCACGTCGATACCGGCCGCATCCGCCGCTGGGGCTAGACCTGCGTTCAGTTCGCGACCGCCCACCGCCATGCGGTTTGGGCTTTGCTCACGTCGATACTGGCCGCTGGGGCTAACCCGTCCCCGCCACACCATTGGGAGGCCTGCCCAATTTTCGGGAGGCTCTCGTGCGTGGCCCGTCTCGCGAGCCGCGATTCCCTGCGCTCGGATCATCGGCCCGATCATAGGCGCCCTGCAGGTGTGCTTGCACACCTCTCCTGGTCCAGGGAGAGGTCGCGTGAGCATCGCGAAGGCGGGTGAGGGCATCTGGATTTCCTCGCGTGGGCATAGTGAAGGCAGCGAAAAACTCCAATGAACGTCAAAAGGGACCGGATTGTTCGCCGCGCTCAGCATGACACAATCGGCAAAGCACTAATCTCGCTTGCTACGGGAGGGCATCCGCGATGGCCGGACCGCTCGACGGCATCCGCATAATCGACCTCACCCAGATGATCTCGGGTCCGATGGCGACGATGATCCTCGGCGACCAGGGCGCCGACGTGATCAAGGTCGAACCGCCCGGAATCGGCGACCTCACCCGCGCGATGGGCGGGCGCAAACGCGGCATGTCCCCGACCTTCGCCGTGATCAATCGCAACAAGCGCTCGATCGTGCTCAACCTCAAGGATCCGCGCGGCGTCGAAGTGCTCAAGCGGATGGTCGCGCGCGCCGATGTGTTCGTGCAGAACTTTCGTCCCGGCGCGGTCGAGCGGATGGGAATCGGCGACGATCGCGCTGCGCGCATAATCAAGCCGGACCTCGATCTACGTTTCGATCAGCGGCTTCGGCGAAAAAGGCCCGTACGTCCATAAGCGAATCTACGATCCGGTGATCCAGGCGCTCTCGGGGCTGATGTCGATTCAGGCCGACGTAGACCGGCCGCCCGCACATGATTCGCCTCATCATCCCGGACAAGGTCACCGCGCTGACCGCGGCGCAGGCGATGACGGCGGCGCTCCTCGCGCGCCAGCGCACCGGCCAGGGGCAGCACGTGCGCCTCGCGATGCTCGACGCGGTGGTCGCTTTCATCTGGCCGGAGGGGATGGCGGCCTACACTTTCGTCGGCACACGAGTCTGCCACCGTGCGCCGCCGGGCACGCGCGACCTGATTTTCGAGACCACCGACGGTTACATCACCGCGGCCGCGAACTCCGACTCCGAATGGGCAGGGACTCGCGCGCGCGCTCGGCCATCCCGAATGGATCGACGATCCGCGCTTCAAGCCTCCGGCCGACCGTATCCGCAACGCCGACGTGCGCCTCGAGCTGACCGCCGAGATCATCCGCACACGAAGACTTCCGCCGAATGGCTCGCCGCCTTCGACGCCACCGAGGTTCCCTGCGCGCCGATTCAGACGCGCGCCGACCTGCTGACCGACCCGCAGGTCGCCGCCAATCAGCTCATCGTGGAATCCGAACATCCGCACGCCGGCCCGATGCGCCAGCCGCGCCCGGCAGCGCGCTTCGAGGCCACGCCCGCCGCACTCGCCGCTTTCGCGCCGACGCTCGGCGAGCATACCGACGCGATTCTCGAAGAGGCGGGTATCGCGACCGCCGATCGCGCCGCGCTGCGTGCGTCCGGCATCATCGGCTAGCCGCGCTCTGCCACGCCGGCCCAGCCGTTTCCGCTCATGCAGGTGGGGAAGTTGAGCGCAGGCCGCTTAGCGGACGATAGGACGGGCAGTGGTGAACGAGAAACACTTTTGGGCTCCTTCTGATCGATATGCGGCAACTCACGCCGCCTCGTTCCCGTCGAATATTACGAAAGATTGCGTCGCTTCCGGTCATTCACCATCGATGTCGCCGTCGTCGCCGATGTCTCCACCACTCTCGATTTCGTTGATTGCCTCGTCGAACTCCGGCCCCGCAAATTCGTCGCCCATCTCGTGTCCCATCTTGCGCATCGCCCGCGCGACGCTCTTCGGATCGTTCTCATCGAGATCGCCCGAAATTCGATGGGATCCGCCAGCGCATCCATCCGCGCCTCTTCGCTGCGCGGCATCGCGAATCGCGACATCAGCCGACGCATTTTGGTCGCGCCGCAATGACTCGCATTTGGCGTCAACCTTCTCGCTCACCCGCAAGGTCAGAATGCTGCTGCGCCGATGGCATTTGTCGCATTCGTATTCGTAAATCGGCATCGTCTTCCCCGCCTTGACTCCGTGAATGACAACCCGCCAGCAATGATTCTGCGCATCGCGTCGCGAATCGGCAATATGCTTGTCACCATGCAGGTCGATTTCCGAATCGCGCGCCCTTGCTTACTTGATTGCCCTCGTCGTATTGGTCACCGTCTTACTCGTATGCCGATTGATTATCCACTTGCCATCTCGCCCGAGTCAGATTCGTACCGCATCCACTATGTTTCCGAATCGGCGCGGCCCACGCGCTTTGTATTTTCATCCTGATGGCCACGCCGGTAGCTCCCGATGCATGAGCTGCGCCTGATGTGGCGCAACACCCGGATGGTCGTGCTGTGCGCGATCTCCGCGGCGCTCTATGCTGCCGTGCTCGTCCCGTTCAAGGTCGTCCCGTTGATTCCGGGCGTCACCGAACTGCGTCCCGCCAACGCGATTCCGGTGGTCTGCTCGTTTCTGTTCGGCCCCGCCGCCGCGTGGGGCTCCGCGATCGGTAACATGATCGGCGACTTCTTCGGCGGCGTCGGACCCGGCGACATCTTCGGTTTCTTCGCCAACCTCTTCTACGGCTACATCCCGTACAAGGCCTGGAGCATCGTCGCCAAAGGTCAGAGCCCCATCAGCCGTTCCCCGATCAATCTCGCCAAGTACGTCGCGGTCTGTCTCGCCGGCAAGCGTGCTTTGCGCCGACCTCGTCGGATGGGGCGACAATCTGCTCGGCCTTCGACCCTTCAGCATCCTCGGCAACGTCATCATCTTTAACAACATGATATCCGCGTTGTTCCTCTCGCCGTTGATTCTGCTCGGCGTCTATCCGCGCGTGCGCGCCGGCCACCTGCTCTATAGCGACGTGATGCCGGAGCTTCAAGCAGCGATCCCGGTCGCGCAGCCTGCCGGGCTCGCGCTCCTGGTCGTCGGGGAGAGCGGTGCATGGGTGGTCGGTAATCTGATTTCGACCGGCTACTGGATTCCTTCATTTCTGCCGGCAAGTTTCGCGCAGCCACCGTATGACAAATCGATCGCCGTGATGGTCAGTCCGCTGATCGTCTGCGCGACTTACCGGCGACGCTGATGATGTGAAGGTGCTCGAGTCCGACCGGAGCACAACGCGCGCGACGGCCGCCGCGCTGGAAGACGTCAGCTTTACGTATGCCGGCGGCGATCGCGAGGCGCTGCGCGAGGTGCGCTTCGAACTGCCGCCCGGCGAGATGGTCGGCATCATGGGCGCTTCGGGAGCCGGCAAATCGACGCTGGCGAAATGCCTAAATCGAATCGTGCCCGCGCTTCGAGGACGGGAATTTTCGCGGCATCGTGCGCATCGGCGGTCGCACTCTCGACGGCGAACGCGTATGCGATGTGGCTGCGATGGTGGGAATGGTGTTTCAGGACTTCGAAGCGCAACTGTTCTCGACCAACGTAGCGCATGAAGTTGCCTTCGCGATGGAACAAATCGGAATGCCGCGCGCTGAGATCGCGTCGAGGATCGCGCCCGCACTGACGGCGGTCGGGCTAGCGGGCTTCGACGATCGCGATCCGACATCGCTCTCCGGCGGCGAAAAGCAGCGCCTCGCGATCGCGTCCGTGCTCGCTCTGAGGCCCGGAGTCGTGGTCCTCGATGAGCCCACCAGCGACCTCGATCCCGAGGGCAAGGCAGAGGTCTTCGCGCTGATTCATCGGATGCGGGGACAGGGCGTCAGCCTGGTCGTGATCGAGCACGAGGCCGAGGAACTGCGCAACTGCGATCGCATCGTGCTGCTGAGAGAGGGCGAGATCATCGCGCACGGACCGCCAGCCGAAATTATGGCCCAGCTCAAATTGCTCGAGGATTGCGGCGTCCATCCGCCCGACGTCAACCGCGTGCTGGATGCACTGGGGATGCATGCGCACGCGGTGTCCGTTGACGAAGCGGAAAAGATTATACGGGTGCGCTTTTCGCGCACCGCGGCAACGATTGCGACGGCGTCTGCGCAACCCGCGTCCGGGATGCCACCCATCAATGACGAGCGCGCTCGACCGTTTCTCCGCGTGGCGAATTTGAGCTTTGCTTATCCGTATGGGCCGCGCGTGCTGGACGACGTGACGCTCGACATTGCGGCTGGCGAATTTGTCGCGATCATCGGCCAGAACGGATCCGGCAAAACGACTCTTGCGAAACACCTCGTCGGCCTGCTCGCACCCGGCGTCGGCAAGATTCTGATTGGCGGCCGCGATCGCGCGACGCTGCATCCGGCGGAAACCGCGCACGAAGTCGGTTACGTATTCCAGAATCCGGACCATCAGATATTTGCCGCGACCGTTGCGGACGAGGTCGCGTTTGGACCGCGCAACTTCAGCCTCGATGACGACGAAGTCGCGCGTCGATCCGAGGAAGTTCTGCGCGCCGTCAATCTCACCGGCGAACGCGATCGCGATCCGTTCCTCTTGAGCAAGGGCGAGCGTCAACGATTGGCCGTGGCTAGCGTGCTCGCATTGCGTCCGCGAATGCTGATTCTTGACGAGCCGACCACCGGCCTCGATTACCGTGAACAGCGGCGCATGATGGCGCTAATCGGCGACTTGAACCGCGCCGGGATTGCGATCGTGATGATCACGCATACGCCGTGGCTGGTCGCCGAATATGCTCGCCGCGTGGTGCTGATGCGCAAGGGCCGCGTTATGTTCGATGGAGGCGTGCGCGAGTTCTTCGAGCGCGATGAATTACTCGCGAACTCCTCGTTTCGGCCGCCCGAGGCGACGCTACTGGGCCGCCGTTTCGGCTTCACGGCGCTGCGTCCGGAAGAACTGGCGGATTGGATCAAGACGCGCGGCTGATGCCAATTTATCTTTACATCGATCGCGGCAGCATCGTTCATCGGCTCAATCCGACGGTGAAGGTCTTCGCGCTTTTCATCATGTTCTGGTCGGTTTACTGGGTGGACCATCCGCTGGCCCTGCTGCCCCTCGGACTCGTGATGGTCGCGCTCGCGCAATTGACGGGTTCGTGGCCGAACTTCTATCGCCTGCGCTGGCTCTTCATCCTGCTGATTTTCTTCACGACGGTGGCGTGGATGGTTTTCTATCGCAAAGGGCCGGCGTTGATAAACACGCCGATCATCCATCTAAGCCGCGCGTCGCTGGTGTTCGGATTCGGCCGCGGCTTGAAGCTCGCCGAACTGCTCGCGACCTCCGTGCTGTTCCTCTCGACCACCAAGGTCGAAGAATTCACGGCCGGCTTGCAGCGGCTCGGCGTGCCTTATCGGGTCGGCTTCGCGATTACACTTTCGTTCCGGTTGGTGCCCCTGTTCATCGATTCGGCCTTGACGGTGGTGCAGGCGCAGAGCCTGCGCGGCTACGACTTCAACCGCGGCGGCCCTTTGGATCGTGCGAAACGCTATGTGCCAGTGGTGATTCCGGTTTTCATGGGCGCGTTGCGCAAGGCCAACAACATGGCGATGGCTCTGGAAGCGCGCGGCTTTGGGGTCAGTGCGACACCGACGAGTTATATCGATTATCCGATTCGCGCGCGTGATCGCGTCGCGTTCGTGGCGCTAGTCGGTCTCGGCGTCGTCTATTTTCTCATCTATTTTTCGGGCTACGGCGCGATCTCGGCGAATTAGGCGTTCGCACTTTAGCGCAGTCGATCGGCTTCGTGTTCACGATCGCATGGTGAATCCGACTGGAGCATCGGCGCAAAGGCGTGCTAGCGTGGGCAGGAATTTAGCGCGAGGTCTTCGACGTCGATGCTCTTCGTAATTATCGGATACGACGGTCCCAACGGTGCGAAGCTGCGACCGTCGGTGCGGCCAGCGCATCTAGAAAATCTGCAACCGTTGGTAGAAGCCGGCAGAATGATCGTCGGCGGTCCGTTCACCGACGGGAGCGGCAGCTTGATGGTCGTTGACTTCGCGGACGAGGCCGCGGCAAAAGCGTTCGCGGATAGCGATCCGTACGTTAAGCAAGGCGTCTTCGAACGCGTCGAGATTAGACCATTTCGCAAGGTCGTCCCCTGACGACGGCGTTGGCGCGGAGCACCGATGGCTGGAGCATTATCGAGCCTCAAGATCGTTGAAATCGGCGAGATGGCGTCGGCGCCCTACGCGTCCAAGCTGATGGCGGATATGGGCGCCGAAGTGATCAAGGTCGAACGACCGGGCATCGGCGACCACGCCCGCGTGCGCGGTCCGTTTCCCGGCGGTCATGCGCATCGCGAAAAGAGCGGCCTCTTCCTTTACCTCAACACCAACAAGCTCGGCGTCACGCTCGATATCGCGCAGCCGGAAGGTTTCGCGATCCTCGAAAAGCTGGTCGCGCAGGCCGACGTGCTGATTCACAATGTCGCGCCACTCGAAATGGACCGCGTTGGCTTGCATTTTGAACGGCTGAGCAAGGTGAATCCACGGCTGGTGATGACCTCGATCACGCCCTACGGCCTGACCGGACCGTGGCGTAATTTTCGCGCGGAAGATCTCACTGTGTGGTCGGCGGGCGGGGTCTGCGTGCTCAATGGCGCGGGGCCCGATCATCCGGAACTGCCGCCGCTCAAGACCTTCGGCAACCAGTCCGGTTATCAGGGCGGCGTACACGGCGCGGTTGCGACGATGGGCGCGGTGATGGCGCAGTTGCGCGATGGCGAAGGCCAGCACGTCGACGTCTCATGCCAGGAAGCGATTGCGTCGCAGCTCGAACTGACCTTCGAGTACTGGCCATACATGAAGATGATCGCGACCCGCTTGGGCAAAAAGCCGATTCAGCCGCTCGAAGCGATGCAATGCAAGGACGGCTGGATCTACCTCTGCTGCGTCGAAGAGCATCAGTGGAAGGGGTTCGTCGAGGTGATGGGCAATCCCGAATGGGCCGGCGAAGAGATTTTTTCCGATCGGCTCAAGCGCGGCGAAAATTGGGAAGCGCTCGCCATCTTTCTCGAGGAATGGGTCAAGGACCAGACCGTGCTGGACCTCTACAGAAAGGCGCAGGCCAAAAGAGTCCCGTTTGCGCCGGTATCGACGATGGGCGACCTGCTCAATTCGGAGCATCTGAAGGCGCGCGGCTTCTTCGTCGAGATCGCACAACCGGTCGCAGGCACGCATAAGTATCCGGGCGCGCCGCTCAAGTACGGCGCGACGCCGTGGGAAATCCGTCTGCCGGCGCCGACGCTCGGACAACATAACGACGAAATCTTCGGCCAGCGGCTGGGTCTCTCAACCGCGCGACTCGACGAACTCAAGCGCACGGGTGTGATTTAGATGGCACGGCCACCACTCGACGGCATTCGGATCGCGGACTTCACGTGGGTCTGGGCGGGGCCCTACTGCACGCTGCAACTGGCGCATCTGGGCGCCGACGTCATCCGCATGGAAACCAAAACCCGACCGTGCATCACGCGGATGCTGCCGCCGTGGCCGGACGCGAAACCGGGCGGTCTCAACCGGTCCGGCTATTTTAATCAGTACAGCCAGGGCAAGCGCTCGATCACGCTTAACTTCAAGGATCCGGCGGCTCTCGAAGTGGCGCGGCGCCTGATTGCGAAGAGCGATGTCGTCATCAATAACTTCGCGCACGGCATAATCGAGAAGATGGGTTTCGGCTACGAGGCCGCGCGCAAAATCAAATCCGACATCATTATGATCTCGCTGACGGGCTACGGTGACACCGGGCCGTATCGCGATTACGTTGCGTATGGGCCCGCACAGGTGCCGCTCTCGGGCCTCTCGGCGCTGACCGGCTATCGCGGGTCGCCGCCGATGCATGCCGGGTTCAGCTATGCGGATCCCAACGCGGGGGTTCACGGCGCGTTTGCGATCCTCGCGGCGTTGTATCATCGCGCCAAGACCGGCGAAGGCCAGTACATCGACATGAGCCAGTGGGAATGCGCGATGGGCCTGCTGGCGGAAGGCATCCTCGAGTACACCATGAACGGGACCGAGCCGGAGCGCATCGGCAACGAAGATCCGCAGATGGCGCCGCACGGCATTTATCGCTGCGTCGATCGTCCGGACACGGTCATGGGCATCGTGGTCGATCAGTTCGTTGCGATCGCGGTCGCGGACGATGCGGAGTTCGAGCGCTTCGCCAACGCGATCGGCAAAACGGCGCTCGCAAGCGATGCGAAGTTCTCCAGCCTCAAGGCCCGCAAGGCCAACGAGGAAGAACTCAATCGCATCGTCGAGGAATGGACCTTCCACGCGCACGGCGGCCGATGTCGCGCGCGTATTGCAGGATGCGCAGGTGGCCGCTGCGGTCATCGCTGACAACAAATTTCTCTCCGAAGAGGACCCTCATCTCAGGGAGCGAAATTACTTCGTGTACCGGGAGCATCCCGAAGTCGGTACGATGCAACATTGCGGGATGCCGTGGAAATTCAGCCGCACCGAGACTTCGGTGCGCGCGGCCGCGCCGTGCATTGGTCAGCATACCGACGAAGTGCTGACGCAAGAGCTCGGTTACAGCGCCGACGAGGTCGCGAAGCTGCGCGCGCAGGGTGCGCTGGATTAGCGATTCCGGAGTTCGTAATCGCGGGAAAATAGAGAGTTGAAGTACCACATTCATTAAGCTCGAGGACGAAAGGCGATGGCGGAATTTAAAGTATTACTTGATGGCTTGATGTTTACCGAGGGTCCGCGCTGGCACGACGGCAAGCTGTACTTCTCGGACATGCACGCGCACAAGGTCATGTCGGTTGATTTGGAAGGCAAGGCACAGACCATCGTCGAAGTGCCGAAGTGGCCGTCCGGGCTCGGCTGGCTGCCGGACGGCCGAATGCTGATCGTTTCGATGACCGACCGCAAGTTATTGCGCCTCGATCCGGACGGTCTGAAGACCCACGCCGATCTCGACACGCTGGCCTCGTTTTATTGCAACGACATGGTGGTGGATGGCAACGGCCGCGCCTACGTCGGGAACTTTGGCTACGATCTGTTGAGCGGCGAGCCGCAAAAGCCGGCCGAACTGATCATGGTGAATCCCGACGGCTCCGCGCGTGTCGCCGCGAACGGTTTCGACTTTCCCAACGGCACCGTGATTTCGCCCGATGGCAAGACCTTGGTGGTCGGCGAATCGATGGGTCATCGGCTGACCGCGTTCACTATCCAGCGCGACGGATCGTTGACCAATCGGCGGCCTTTCGCGGATCTCGGCGAGGCGGTTCCCGACGGTATCGCGCTGGATGCAGAAGGCGCCATCTGGGTGGCATCGCCGATGTCGAAGGAAATGTTGCGCGTGCGCGAGGGCGGTATGGTGGCCGAGCGTCTCAAGTTCGATACCATGCCGATCGCCTGCGCACTCGGCGGACCGGATCGCCGAACACTCTTCATGCTCACCTCGGACAGCATCGATCCCGATGAATGTCGCGCGAAAAAGACCTCGAAAATCTGGACCAAGGAAGTGGCGGTGGCTGGTGCCGGATGGCCATAATGGAAGAGGTGGAGGTGATCGTCGCCAGCATCGCAACGGACGGATCTGAATCAGCGTGACGTCAACCATCAATACGGATGTCTTCGCCGATCGTCGTCGGCGGTTCCTCAATGCGATCGGCTCGGGCGCGGTCGCGATCATGCCGAGTGCACCGGTTTCCCTGCGCTCGGGCGACGTCGAATTCATCTATCGACAGGACAATGATTTCTATTACCTGACGGCGTTTGCGGAGCCCGAGTCGGTGGCGCTGTTCGCGCCTGATGCGAAAGAGCAGTTCGTTCTCTTCGTGCGGCCGCGCGACAAGGAACGCGAAACCTGGACCGGACGCCGCGCCGGCCTCGACGGTGCGGTCGCGGATTATGGTGCCGACAAAGCATTTGCGCTCGACGAACTCGACGGTGTTCTGCGGCGGCATCTCGACAAGGTCGATCGAATTTACTATCCGCTCGGTGCCAACGAACGGATGAACGGGCGCATCCTGGAATTGCTGCGAGCGGCGCAGGCGATGCGTCCGCGGCTCGGCACCGGACCGCATTCGCTGCTCGACCCGCGCGAGTTGATTCACGAGGCGCGGCTGCGCAAGCGTCCCGAAGAGCTCGCGGCGATGCGCGACGCGATCGCGATTTCGGCCGAGGCCCACAAGGCCGCGATGCGCACGGCACGCGGCGGCATGATGGAATGGCAGGTCGAGGCGACCGTCGATTACACCTTCCGCTCGCGAGGCGCGGCCGGCCCGAGCTATCCGTCGATCATCGCGTCGGGGCCGAACGCCGCCACGCTCCATTACATCAATAACGATCGCGAGATGCGCACCGGAGAACTGCTGCTGATCGATGCCGGTTGTGAGTATCGCTTCTATGCGTCGGATGTCACACGCACCTTTCCGATTGGCGCTCGCTTCACGCCGTTGCAGCGCGACCTTTATGAAATCGTGCTCGCTGCGCAGGCGAAGGGGATCGAGGCGATCGAGCCGGGAATCAAGTTCGACGATCCGCACGACGCCGCGGTGCGCGTGCTGGTCGAGGGAATGTGCAGCGTCGGGTTGATCAAGGGGCCCTTCGAGGACGCGATGCGCGAGGGCGCGTGGCGGCGCTTCTATATGCACCGCACCAGCCACTGGCTGGGGATGGACGTACACGACGTCGGGCTCTACCGCGTCCGGGGCGAGTCGCGCAGACTCGGGCCAGGGATGGTGCTGACGGTCGAGCCGGGAATTTATATCGCGCCGGACGATACGGTAGCTCCTGAGGAATTTCGCGGCATCGGAATCCGGATCGAGGATGACGTGCTGGTGACTCCCGACGGCCACGAAGTGATGACGGCGGCGGTGCCAAAGACCGTCGCGGAGGTCGAAGCGCTAACCACCGCCGCATAGCCCGAACCACACTGCCATCGCGTTCGCGGTGCCGACGATGATCCTACTGCGGGGACTCGCATCACGCCTCGACTTCACTTGGGCTCGCACTATACTTCGACCATCGCGCGCGTGCGCTTGCCCTGAAGCGCTGACCACCTCGACATAGTCTCAACCTACAATTCGAGCGCACTGGCGGTGCCGACGATGGTCTTGGTGCCGTCGGCCTTCTCGCACCATACCTCGACGATGGCGCGGGTGCGTTTGCCCTCTGGCCGCCTTTCGATAATGCGTCCGTGCGGTCCCGAGGTTTCGTCAACCCACAACACATTGACCAGGCGCAGATCGAATTTTCCGCCGACGAGGAAGCCCAAGCCAAAGCGTTGCGTCATCATCTCGGCGATCAGGCAGACGGACCACATGCCCTGCACGACGATATCGGGAAAGCCGAGTTTGCGGGCCGCGTCCGCGTCGGTGTGATAGTTAATGCCGGGACCCGAGAAGGCCATGCACATCGCCTGCGAGATGGTGCGCGTCGGCGCAGCGATCGCCTCGCCGCCCCGCTCGCCGACTTTGAAGACCCGCGCCGATGATTTCTCGCGATCGCGATCAACCGCAAAGCCGTTACCCGCTGCGGGAGCATTCTCGATAAGGAAACTTTGATGGGTGCGGCTGCGTTGTACTACGCGTCCGTCGGCGCCCATCAACAGAACTTCATTGACGACATATTCGCGATCGCGCTTGGAATAGCGCTCAACGATCACCGAGCGTGAGTGCAGAGTTTCGCCGACGCGGATCGGCGAGAACCCTTCCCATTCCTGGCGGGCGTGCAAGTTGCCGTACACATTGGGCAGGTACCATTCGAAGGTTCGGAAGACCGCCGAATGAACGGTCAATGCGGGCGCGATCGAATAGCCGGTCGGCGACTTGCCGCGATACCACGGATGGTCGTCGCCAGTAGCGGCAACGTAGTTCTCGATCGCGTCCGGCGTGATCTCATATTCGGTGCCGCCGAAATCGCGCCCGACGTAGACTTCATTCGCCTCGAACAATTCGTCCGCCATCGATAATCACCCGCGCTTGTGCAGAGGTTCCCCTAGGGGCGCGACTTTACTTTGGCCGCGAAGCGCTCGTCGAATTTGGCGCGATCGACGACCGCCCGCATATGTGTGCCGGTGCCAATCGTTTCCTTTTCATCGGCGGCGCTGACGTTGAATTCAATGCGCCGGCCGTCGCATTTGGTGACCTCGGCCTCGGCGCGCACCTTCCATCCTTCGGGCGTGGCCGCCGTATGAGTGACGCTGACGACCGCACCCACGGTCATCTCGCCCGCTTCGAGGAACGGCCGGAGCGCGTCGATCGCCGCCCGTTCCATCGCAAGGCTCATCCGTGCGGTGGCCAGCACCGGCGGCAGAGACGGCTCGATGGTGCCTGCAAGATCGTTGCGCTCGACGATGAACTCGAAGCTGCCTTTGGTGCCGACCGGTACTGGACGCATGAGGTAATTCCTGTTGGTTAGTGGGACGCGAGTTCCGCGCTAGCGCGCCGCAGACTCATCGCGTCGAGCTTCTTGATTACCCAGTCGATGCGGTCATTGCCCCAGAAGGGTTCGCCCGCAACGATAATCGTCGGCACGCCAAAGACACCGTCGCGATCGCTTTCGGCGCGGGCGCTTTCGAGATCTTGCGGACCGTCGCTGGAGGCATAGCGCGCGAAGTCATCGGGGTCGAGGCTACATTCGCGCAGCACTGCGGCGAGCGCGGCAGGGTCCTCGATATCGAGTTCGCGCTTGAAGAAGCGCTCGAACACCCGCGGTGCGTATTGGCGAAACCGGCCATGGACGTCGGCATAAATGCCGCTCATCATTGCGAGTCGCGAATCAAAGAGCTTTTGCGGTCCGCGAATAATCATACCGCGTTCGTTGGCGAAGCGGCGAACGTCCTCGTAGAGGTAGCGAACCTTGTTCCAATCGTGTGGCTGACGCTGTTCGAGTTCGCCGCCGTAGGCGATGCGCGGTTCGAAGTCGCGAGGCAGGAAGCGCAGGCTTACGTGATGCGACCGTTCGAGTCCAAGGGCCGGTTCGAGTGCGAGCCAGGTGAAGGGGCTCTTGAAGTCGTAATAGAACTTCAGCGTTTCGTTGGCGGCGTCCATCGCGGGTTCCGGCTTGTGTGATAGCTCAAATCGGGGTGCGGCAAAAGCGCCCTCGAGGCCAGGTAAAAATTGGGTTCGTTCTGTACATTTCATTTTTGGCTCTGCGGACAGGTTGATGAAAGCGTCGTTTGAGAGAAATGTGCCGGATTTATTGGGTTTTGCGGGCGTACGGTATCTACACAAACGCCGCGATATGAGCACTTTAGCGACATGAAAGTGGGAGAAATTGGCTTTGCTGATCGAGGTTCATGATGGTCAAAGCAGTTGAAATAGCAGCGCGCGCGGGAAGAGGACAAATCACCAGATGAGTCATCGGTGGAAAGGGGTTTGGCCTTTCGGATGAGGACCGCCGACTGAGGCCGCCAGCCGCCTAGGTGAGCACGCGATTGCCCACTCGATGTAGGACTATACTCCTTTTGGCAGATACGAGATAGTCCCTACCGAGCTTTGCCGGCCGCCGCGATAGTCACAGGCTGACGCGAACGCGTACAGCCAGGTGGGCCTGGAGGCGCTTCGCTCGATTAAACAACGACAAGGGCATCAACGATCGGGCTACATCGGGGGCATCTTGGGGAATTTCGGCAGCGCGGGATCCATATGCGTCCAGGGCTGCGCGCTGGCGGTATAGATGTTCATGCCCGGCTTGTACGATGCGGGATCGTCCAGACTGCCGGCCGCAATTCCCATCAGGGCGGGCGCAGCCTCCAGCAAGGAGAACAGACGCGAACCGCAATTCGGACAGAACCCGCGACTGATGGTTTTCCCGCTGTCGCCCTTGAGGTCGAAGTATTTGACCTGACCGGTAATCTTGACGGCGTCTTTAGGCACGCCGAGCACCGAGGCGAAGCCCGCACCGCCGGCCCGCTGACAATCGCGGCAGTGACAATTGGCGGTAAAGATAGGATCGGCAGAACATTCGTAGCGCACGGCGCCGCAAGCGCAGCTACCTTTGACGGACTGGGCCATAGCAGATCTCCTCGAGTGTGGTTGATCGCAAATATCCGGACGCAGCGGAGGCTGTCAACCTGAGATTCGGTGGTTTGACTGCGGCGGCGAAGCGCAGTCGAGAATTCTGCTCTTCCGCGTTGCGCAAACTATCAGAGGAGAAAGTATGCGCGGCGGTGAATTCCACTGACAATCAAAAGAGCGAGCCGATGCCGGCCGTGACACCCATCGCCAAGGCACCCCATAAGAGAACCCGGATAGCGCCTGCGGTTACACGCGCGCCACCGACTTGCGCGGCCAGGCCGCCCAGCAGTGCGAGAAGAATCAATGACACTACCGCGATGCACGGAACAATGAGGCTGGTGCTCGTGATGACTACCGCGGTGAGCAGCGGAATGGCCGCCCCCACCGTGAAACTGGCTCCCGATGCGAACGCGGCCTGAAGCGGACGTGCCTTGAGAGTTTCGCTGATGCCCAGCTCGTCGCGAGCGTGAGCGCCGAGCGCATCGAAGGCCATGAGCTGTTTGGCGACTTCCCTGGCGAGTCCGGCTTCGAGCCCGCGCTGAACGTAGATGCCCGCCAATTCCTCACGCTCCGACCCTTCATCCGTTTCGAGTCCTTCGCTCTCGATCGCGAGGTCGGCCTGTTCGGTATCCGCTTGAGTGCTGACCGAGACATACTCGCCAGCCGCCATCGCCATCGCGCCCGCGACAAGGCCGGCAACCCCGGCGACGAGGATACTGGTGTGCGACGCATGGGCGGCGGCGACACCGATCAGCAGGCTGGCGATCGAAACGATGCCATCGTTGGCGCCCAGTACCGCGGCGCGCAGCCAGCCGGTTCGATGAGTGCGGTGATGTTCCTGGTGCTGCATAACTGTCTCGCGAATTCTCCCAGCCAGCGAGCCGACATCCGCGCAGCGCCTGCAAAAATATCACACAGCGATGATAACGATGCGAAAGTTATCCGACCGATTAGCCGAGAGTCTGGACGCGTTTGATTATAAACCTTTCGGTCGAGCGAAGCATGCGACAAATCGACGGTGCGGGATGCAGATGGCCGAACATAAATCGCTTTTGCACGAGTGACGATCAAATTGTCAAATGGGGCGAGTTGGGCGACCTGATTAACGGAGCCGAGAATATGACGAGACGTTTGATTGCGAACTTCGGGTTGCGCGATTTGTGCGCCGATTGCCCGATTTCTCACTCTGATTCCTACTCCAGCATTTATCGATGCGAAGGGCTTCATCACCACGCTGAAGTACGGCTTCGGGCTCAATATGGAACAGCAACTTACCAGGCGAGACTGTTCATGCGAGCGGACTGGAATGAAGGCCAGCACGAATCGTGGGCCTATACCGAGGTGGATGAGACTTTGTCGTTCGGCGAGGACCTGCGCGGCGACTTGTGGCAGCGTCCGAAGGGCTAGTGGGGTGTGGCATTCGTGGCGAATGGCATCTCGCGGCTGCATCGGGAGTAGCTCGCGCTCGGCGGACTGGGCTTCATCCTGGGAGACGGAAACCTCTCTTATGGCGCGAAGGAGATCATGGAGAGTTACTACAACTTTCCAATTCCGGGAGTTCTTACTTTTCGTTGTCATCGAGGGGAAAAGCTGACTAGATGAGAAAACGGCAGCGTCAAGGCGAACGTCGAAGCGCGGCGCCGGCGCCGCCTGAAGAACGATCCGACGAAGGAGAAATCATGGGCAAGCTTGACGGGAAAGTCGCGGTGATAACCGGCGCGGCCAGCGGGATGGGGCGCGCGACGTCGCTGCGCTTCGCCAAAGAAGGGGCGGCCGTGGTAGTGGCCGATCTGAACTCGCAGGCGGGCGAGGCGACCGTTTCCGAAATCGCAGCGGGCGGCGGGCGCGCGGTATTTCAGCATACGGACGTCGGCAGCGACGCCGCGATCAAATCGATGATCGATCGCGCGGTGAAGGAATTCGGGCGGCTCGATATAACGTACAACAACGCGGGCATCGGCGGGGCGACCGGCCTGCTGGAAGACACCACCGCGGAAGATTGGGACAAGAGCTTCGTGATCCTGACGCGCGCGGTCTTCCTCGGCATCAAGTATTCGATCGAGCCGATGCGCAAGGCCGGCGGCGGATCGATTATTTCGACGTCGTCGGTGGCCGGGCTGCGAGGCGTTGCCGGACTGCATGCCTATAGCGCGGCGAAGTCCGCGGTGGTCAGCCTGACCGAGAGCGCGGCCATTGAACTCGGGCGTGACCGGATTCGCGTCAACTGCATCTGCCCGGGCGGCGTGCTCACCCCATTGGTCTATCGTGGAATGCGCGGCGGCGAGGAAGAAGCCCGCAAGAACATGGCGCGGTCGCAGCCGATTCCACGCGCGGGCAAGCCCGAGGACATCGCGGCGATGGCGCTGTTCCTCGCGAGCGAAGATGCCGAATGGATCACCGGAACGGCGATGATCGTGGACGGCGGAATGAACACCGGCAATACGCGAATCAAGTTCGGCACGGGATTCTCGGGACCATCGTTCGAGCGCCCCGATCGAACCAACGGCTGAACGACTCGCGCGGCGTACAGACGAATTCTGTGTGCGGCGGCGGAATCCATTCGGCGATCTACTGGTCTGCAGGGACTGGATAAGAACCGAGCGTCTGAATGTCGGTCCAACCCTCGAAGGTGTCGGCCTTTTGATGAGGGGCGAGCACGCGCACCTTCAGCACGTCGGGGTCCTTGTCGATCAGGGCCACCTTCGCGATCTTCGCGGGATCGAGCAGCAGACAGCCGAGGGCCTCGGCCTGATCATCGGTCGCGACACGGTTTTCACGAGCCGTGCCCAGGACCTTCGGCGTCCGACAGATGGGGCCGGTTTTGGCGACGGGGTAGATCTGCCCGATTTCAAAGGGCCTGGTCGGACTCTTGTCGCGAAACAGAATCGACAAACTGCTGGCGACGATGATCAAGACGACAAAGGTCGCGATCATCTTTATGACCCGCTCGTATGAAAGTGTCGGATTTGGCGCCGCGCAAAACGGACACACCTTGGGATTGCCGACGACAGTCTTGCGACAGGCGTGACAATGTGTAGAGGGTTGCGCCACTAGACGGTCACTCGGTTGTCAATCATCAATGGAGGTAGATTCGCAAATAGCACCGGATAGCCCCTCCAGTTAAGACGGTGCCTTCGGTTCGAGCAGGATTTTACGGCGAGGGCGTGAGGATGACAACGCCCCCGCCGAGGTCGAAATTCGTCAGCGCGTCACGGCGTCAGGCAGAGGCCCGAGCTGGTGACGGTGTTTTTTGCCACGGCGTCGTCTTCATCAACGCCGTCGCCGCTCACGCCAACCGCTCCGATCAGAACTCCACCACCGCCGCCACATCCACCGCTGCGGCCTTTGGTATAAACCGGCTGACCGCCCGCAAACGTAATGATGCCGTGATGGTAGCCACCGAGGACATCATCGCTACCCTGAAAGAAACCGAAGGCCGAGCGATAGGGATTGCTTGCGCCAATACCCCATAGCGGCGCGACGCCGAGGTCGGTACCGATATCGGCGGGAGTGGTCGATCCGGGCCCATCCTGACGCGTAACGAGACCGACGGTCCTGCTGTCGAGGGCGAGATCGTTGCTGCTGAAAGCGACCGCAGTGTAAGCCTTGGCGATCGCGATCTCGATGCTACCGCGCCATGCGTCAGAGCTGAGCGGGGCTTGCGGCGTCCCGCCAGTATCGGTCGCATTGATCGCCAACAGCTTGCCCTCGCGATCGATCATCGCGCACCACATCTTGGTGTTGCCGGGGCGAAATTTGGCGGCTTGTGCTTTGGCGGCAGCGGCGCATGCCGCTTCGATCGTTTTTGGATTGAACGGAGTTTGTGCGAAAGCGAAGCTGGTGAAAAGTACCAGCGGAGAAACGATCCCAAGAACAAATGCAAGTCGTTTCATCTTGATTCCCCCTTTACCGTGAATCGTTCTGGTTAAACCGCGGCTTTTTGGTTACGACGTTCGCTCGTCTTCAGTGATCACCCCCTTTACGATCCATCGGTCGAACGGAACCGGCGGAAAATCTGCGGCGATGGAGGCAAGGCTGCCCGCGATCATCGCCGCCTGGTGGACGCAGACAATCTCGATGGTTTACCGAACTTTCGCAAGCGAAATCGTACTCATCTCGCGTTACTTTGCGGGAGCGAATTATCGTCTGGCAAGTTAAGCTTTAATGAACCAGAGGAGGACGCTAGCCGCGCGGAGAAAGCTCGAAGGCAGAGGCGAGCAATTCGTAGGAGCGCATACGCGCTTGATGGTCGTGTACGATCGTTACGACCATAAGTTCGTCAATGCCGAGCTGGCTCGCCATATCAATCAGTTGGGTGCGCACGCGTTCGGGTCCACCCATCACATAGCGCGGCCATTCGCCGCTCGCTGGCAGGGGCTCGACATCGCGTGGTCCAAGCTCCGCCAAAGCCTCGTCAGGCGAGGGAATCGGGCGGACGTCACCCTGGCGGACACGCCGCCGGAAGAGCCGCGCGCTCGAGGCGAGGCGCTCGGCCTCCTCGTCGGTTTCGGCGCAAATCACGCCGAGTGCAAGGATGATCTGCGGTTTGGATCCATTCGACGAGATGAAGTGCGAACGGTAGTGCTCGATCGCGGGCCGGGTGGGCAATTGATCGATAAAGTGGGCGAAAGCGTACGGCAGTCCAAGTTGCGCGGCTGCGGAAGCGCTCCAGCGGCTCGAGCCGAGCAGCCAAACATCAGGCGCGCCGGGCATCGCAGGCGTTACGATGATCCGGCTGAAGGCATGATCGGCTGGAAAACCGCCGTGCAGGAAAGTCAACAGCTCGACCAATTGGCGGGGAAAGTCGTCGCCCGGCTCGTGATCGCGGTAGCGGCGCAATGCGTAACTATCGAGCGGGGTGCCGCCCGGCGCGCGTCCAATGCCGAGATCGATTCGATTTGGATATAGCGCGTGGAGCACGCGAAAAGTCTCGGCCACCTTCAACGGACTGTAATGCGGCAGCAGAACGGCACCCGAACCGACCCGAATCGCTGAGGTCTCCGCGGCCACGCGATCGATGAGGATTTCGGGCGCCGGACTGGCAAGCGCGGGGATCGCGTGATGCTCGGCGATCCAATAGCGATGGTACCCGAGCCGATCGGTCAGGCGCGCGAGTTCGATGGTATTGTGCAGGGCGTCGGCGGGCGTGAACCCCGTCGAAACGGGCGATTGATCGATTACGGAAAGCTTCACTGGGCTTTACAAAATTCGCATGGCCGGGCGTGTTCGGCCAATATCGGGATATGTTTCACGGTGAACTAGGATCGCATGACGCGCGCCCTCCTGTCATCAAGGCGCACGGTCTATGGATACGTGAGCATTCTTCAATCGACTACGCTCCCGCAGGGGTGAATCGATCCGCGGAAATCGATCGAAACGCGTCGTGAATATTCCCGGAACGTCTTCCGTCCAATTTAATGTGAAGGCACTCCCCGGTTACTCCTCCTCCCTGTAGTCGGGGACCGCTCGTCGCAAGACGGGCGGCGTAAAGGCGGGCGCTTTGGAGACTCCCCCCTCCCTGGCGTCCCGCCTTTTTTCGTTTTGAGGGGCTCCGCTAGCCTCAGCTTGACAGCGACGCCATGCGTCGTCATGTTTCAAGGCTTGATGATTTGTCGACGACGATGTCTGGTGCTGGTGCCGGTGCTGTCTTTTTTGGCCACGGCGCTAATCATGAGTTGCGGTGGCGGAGGCTCGAGCAGCACCACCGTGGAAAATCCGTTCGCAATTGTTGGGCTTAACGTATGCCCGGGTACGCCACCCGTCCCTACCCCGCAGCCCTCGCCGACCAAATCCAAAACGCCGACGCCGACGCCCACGCCCGAATGCACTCCTGTGGCGGGGTTGCCGGCTGCCACCGTCGGAACAACGCCGGGCTCAAACACGGTGCAATTTCAAGCGCAGGGCAAGTTCGCGAGAAACCCCAATTCCACGATGCCGGAATTTCGTGATGTGACCTCTGGTGCAGCATGGCGGCCGATTGCACCGAACGGGACCTTTCCCGGCATGGTCGCTTACAACGGCAATGGACAGCTGATCGGCGTTACCCCGGGATGCACGTATTTTAGTGTTTCGGATGGCGGCTTCACGCAGATCGTAGTGATTGGCGTCAATCCCTTTGCCGCGCCGTGCCCGACGCCCCCGGCAATTCTGACCAAACCGCCGGCATCACCACAACCCTGACGGCTCGGGATGGAGTCTATCGCCGGGCTGATATGCAAGTTTACCGAAACCATGACAATCACCGGCGGCGCGCGGTCAGAGCAGCGGCGTTTTACGATCTCGACGGCACGCTGATGGGGCTCAACCTCATCCACGGCACGCTCTTCGCGTTCTCATATATCGGCGCGTGGAGCGGACGGGTGCCGACCGTGCTCGGCCTGGCGACGCGCCTGCCGATGCTCTTCCTGACCGAGCGGCGCGACCGCCATCTGCTCAACTTGGTGCTGTTTGAAATGTTCAAGGGCATCCCGCGCGAACGATTGGTAACGCTCGGTGAGGAGTATTGCGATCGCGTCCTGATCGCGAACATGTACCCGTCCGCAATCGAGATGATCGCGGCCAATCGCGACGCCGGACTCGAACCGGTGCTGGTAACCGGTTCGCCGGATTTCATCGTCGAGCCATTGGCGCGGCGTCTTGGCATTGAAGCGTTCGTCGCCAACCGGCTGGCCTTCCACGAGGGTTTCGCGACTGGACGTTTGTGCGAACCGGTAATCGTGGGCAACGCGAAGGCAGCCTGGTGCGCGGAGTACGCGGCAAATAACCGGATTTCGCTCGGCGATTCATGGGGCTATGCCGACTCGCATTTCGATCTACCGTTCCTCGCGGCGCTGGGCCATCCGGTGGCGGTAAATCCGAGTCGGCGGCTGCTTGCGGTCGCACGCCAACGTCAATGGCCAATCGTTCGATTCGACAAGACCGGGGAAATTCGTCCGGCTCATGGAATCGGTCCAGATGCCGGCAATGCGCATAATTCGCTCGAGGATAGCCTGTAACCAACGCCTATGGCCTCGCTCAAGACCGGGCGTGAGGTTACCGGCGCCGCTCATCCGTATTACAAATCCGTTTCGATTCGCCACAGTGGGGCGCGCGAAGTTCAACGCGCCGCGCGCCGCCTGCTGATTCTTGCGCTGCTGTTTGCATTGGTCGCTACATCCCCCGCTCCATCGTGGGCGTGGGATGCGCGCACGCATCGGTTGATCGCCCACCTCGCGATCGAGGCCCTTCCGCAAAATCCGCTCAAGCGCATTTTCGAAACGCACGATGCGGAATTGCAGGACGACGCGGTCGCTCCCGACGAGATTCTGCGGCCGCGTTATGGCAAGGCCGAAGCGATTCGCCACTACATCGATCTCGAATACTACGGTTCCGATCCGCTGGCACAACTTAAGCCCGACCGCGCCACGATGGAGCACGAGTTCGGCGCGCGGACACTCGAAGCTTCCGGCACGCTCCCCTGGACGATCGACGAGATCGCGCAACAGATCGAGCAGGCATGGAGCAAGGGCGATTGCGCGCAGGCTATCCAGCTATCGGGCTACCTCGCGCACTATATCGGCGATGCGACCCAACCGCTGCATACGACCAAATATTATGACGGCCTGCCGCAGGATCGCGGCATGCACGCGCGGCTCGAAGGCGCCGTCGATCGATCCGTTAAAGAGGTCGCGGAGCTTGCGCGACCTCAAGTGCATTTCAAAAAAATCGATTCCGTGTGGTCGTCAACCATCGTCGAACTCGATCACAGTCGCGCCCTGGTCGCGGCCACGATCGATTCCGATCGTGCAGCCCGCGCGGCAACCGGAGCGAAGCGCGGTGAGGACTTCGATCGCGCGCTGATGCAGCGCGAGATGCCGATGGTCGCGCAGCAGGTCGCAGAAGCGGCCTCGACGCTCGCGTCGGTATGGCTCTTTGAGTGGAATCGCGCGGGCAACCCGGGCGCTTGCACGCATTGAGGATTCGACCCTCAGCCAAAGCTGTCGAAATCGCACTTCTGCAAATGTTTCAACCGCGTTACAATGTGTATCGCTGGTTGTGAACTGCAGGGCGCATGGATAACTCCTTCTTTTCTCGCATAGATGTCTGACGATGGAATGGTGGACTCAGCAACGCGATAACCGGCCGCGCCCGACACGCGGAGATGTGCGCCCGACCGTCAGCGAGATTACCGACTATCTGCTGGTGGGCGAATATCCGCGCGCACACGATATCGAATGGCTCAGCAGCGAACATCGCGTTACCGCGATCCATAATCTCCAGGACGACGAAGACCTGCGCATCAACGAACTCGATATTGCGGCCCTGCGCGAGGTGTCAGCGCGTCACGGGATCAAGCATGTACGCACACCAATTCAGGATGGAAGCGCCGACGACATGGGCGATCGTCTGCGCGTGGCCCTGGATGACCTCGCCATGCTGGTCAGCGCCAATGAACGCGTTTACCTCCACTGCAACGCCGGGCTGAATCGCGCGCCCACGCTGGCGATCGCGTATCTGCGCGCGCATGGCGGGATGTCGCTCGACGAAGCCCTCGCTCACGTCAAACGGCGGCGATCGTGCGGCCCCTTCATGACGATACTCGAAGACTATTTTGGACCGCGCGATCTGAAGCCGGAGACCTGAAGGACAGCGGATGCGCCGGTGACGAGAACCCGCTTTCTGCTCGGATGCGCTTGGGCCGTGCATCTTTATACGGCTCTGGGAGCGGTCGCTTGGCCTGCTCGCCATTGATTATATTGCTCGCGATAACTGGCGCGGGGCCTTCGTGATGATGGCAATCGCGGTCGCGATCGACGCCAGCGACGGGACCCTCGCGCGCGCGTTGCGGGTACGCGAGCGGATCCCGTTCTTCGACGGCGCGCTGCTCGACAACATCGTCGACTACCTTAACTACGTCGCCATACCCATCTTCCTGATGATGCGCGCGCGGATTCTTCCACCGACCGCGGCGGGCGAGACGATTGCAGGATTCGCGATGATCGCGAGCGCGTACGGCTTCAGCCGGGTTGACGCCAAGACCGAAGACAATTATTTTCGCGGCTTTCCGTCGTACTGGAATCTCGTTGCGCTGTATTTATATTGCCTCGGTTTCGCGCCAATACTGAACGCGGCGATCGTCGCGCTTCTGGCACTGATGGTGTTCGTGCCGATCAAATATATTTATCCCAATCGCACGGAACTAATGCGCCCGTTAACGCTGACGCTCGCCGCGCATCTGGGCGGTGGCAACCGCCGCGATGCTCCCGATGCTGCCGGCTCACAGCGACATTTTGCTTTACACTTCGCTCGCCTTCGTCGTGTACTATTTTGCAATGTCATTCGCCCTGCATGCGCATCCGACGCGGGTTGCTGCGCGTCGGACTCTTTGATTCGTGATGAGAGCTACGGCAGCCAATTTGATTGAGCCGGGCCCTTGGCTCGAAGTGATCGAGGGCGACGCTCCGATCCTGCTTATTGCACCGCATGGCGGCCGCGCGGGCGCGGCCTCACGCGCCACACTGCATCCCAAGGTCAACGACCTCGAGACCGCCGCCATCGCACGAGATCTGACTCACCGGCTGGGCTCTGCGGCGATGATCAATGCCGGAATGGATCGCAACGAGATCGACTGTAATCGGCTGTCGCAGATAGTTGCGCGAGCGCCGTGGATACTCGACGAAATCGCAGATCACATGGACCGAATAATCGCACGTCATGGCCACGCGACGGTCTTGCTAATCCACGGCTGGAATGTAATCGAACCGCGCATCGACTTCGGCCTCGGACTGCGACACGGCAACGGCATATTGCGCCCGCCGGCGGGCGCTCATGTGTCGGCTAGTAACGAATTTATACAGGGACCGGTCGCCGCATTGTTCGCGAGCCTCGACGCGTCCGGCATCATCCCGACATTCGGACTGCGTTATCCCGGCGGCGCCAGCCAGAACCTGTTGCAGGCCTTCACGGAACGGCACGCCGCAAGCGAGGTTGTGGCATTGCAACGCCTCGCTCAGCTCGCAGCGCGCGGCGCGATCGATGCGTTGCAACTCGAAATGTCGGTGGCGGTGCGGCTGGCAGGTGCGACTTCGCATTCGCGGTCTGGACGCGCTGGCCGAGGCTTTCCGGTATTCGAGCAATGGCGCCCGATCAGAGGCGGCAAATCCAGCTCGCGCTGGCGTTGTCACCATCCAACGGAATCCCAGCCCTCCGGCAGAACGTAAGCCTGCTGTCCGCTTCACCCGGTCCACCGGTGCGAGTCGGGATCGAATTTTATGATGTAGCGGCGCGAATCGGCGGCATGACGAGTTTCGATTTCGGCGCGGGCGCGGCGGGCGCGCGGATCATGATGCTATTCGATCATTGCTGCGCGGCACTGTTCACGGCCGAAGGCAAGGCGACTCGCGAGGGCGGATGTCTGCGCCTCGGACCGCTCGAACTGGCGGTCGATTCCAGCGGCGGGCGACTCAACTTTCATGGACCGGCGGTGATCGTCAACGATGGCGCCGCGTACCTCAGCGTCGAAAACGCGCTGGCCGAAAGTCGCCTCGATAGCGACAGTCGTGGTCGAGGCCACGATCGCGCTGGATGATAGTCTGGCGTCCACAAATTCCGCCACCGGCGCCCTCGACGACCTGATCGAACGCGCGCTTGGCGCAGCCACTAACGGCAAGGCCGCCGTCGGCAATACCGCAATATTCGGGCGTCTGCGCGGGGCGATCAGGATAGGCGGAAGCCGCCGGGAGATCGACGCGGTCGCTCGCATCGGCGCATCCTTCACAGGACTCGAACCGCAGCGCTTCGAAACGCGGCGGATGTTATGGGCGTGCTTTCCCGATGCGCCCGAGTTCGCCGCACTCGAGGCCCGCGCCTGGACCTTCGCGGAAGGCGAGTCGCAGCGCGTCGCCCGCGCCTTTCGTGACGGTGAATGGCGCGACTGCTCGCTTGCCGCGATCGAACTCGAAACGCCCGCACCCGGTGCGCGGCCTGATCCGTTCTCCGCCACGATGCTCACCGACCTCGGCGACCATGCGGCTCTGCATGGAATCGCCGAGGCCTTCATGACGCTCTCGCGTCCCGGTCCCGACCAAGCCCGTATCCACACTTCCCTTGGCTTTGCGAGCTTCCGCCGGGGAACGTCCAGCGGCACCGGCATGTTCGAGTATTCGCGAATCGTCAGCGCCCCGAGTTTAGACGGCGAAGACGACGAGAGCGATTCGGACTGAGCGGACGGCGGCCGAGGAGGATCTGCGACAATTACCCGGCGGCTGGCATTTCGGCTTGGGTGCGGGGTATTGCAGCAGGATCGATCGCCTGCGCGAGTGCGCTCAGTTGACGAGCGAGCGGCGAATCGGCGTATTCGCGGACGAAGATCACGCCACGATCGCAACATTCGGCCAGGCGCGGATCGAATGGCAGTCGCGCCAGCACCGGCACACCCATGGTGTTGGCGAGCGCCGCAAGATCACCATGCGGCATCAGCGGCCGCACCGCGTGGCAGCCGTCGCAATTGAACCCCACCATATTTTCGACCACACCGATCACCGGCGTCGAGCACAGCGAGGACATTTCGAGCGCCGCGCGCGACGCATTCACCGAAATCTCCGACGGTTGCGTGACGATTAGAGCGCCGCTCAACGGTGTGACCTGCGCGATGCGAAAAAGCTGTTCGATACCCGGGCCGAGATCGATTACCAGGAGGTCGATCATCCCGAAGCGTGTCTGCGCGAGCAACCGGCGCAACGTGGCGGCGTATCCCAACTCAACCGGCCGGTGACCGTTGGTCGACGCCACTGCGGGAGCGGCCTCCTCGGGTAAACCGGGCGACGGAGCCTCATCATCGAGAAAACTGACGGGTGCTGATTCGCCGTCGGGCAGAAGATTGCTCGCGGCGATGCGCAGGCCGAGAGGACCCGCACCGGGCTCGATCCCGCCCTGGGAATGAAACCGGCGCGGCACCTTCATCCCGAGCATCGTGACAATGCTCGGCGAATTGAGATCGGCGTCGAGAATCGCAACCTTGCGACCCGCCAAGGCCAGCACCGTCGCGAGGTTCACGGCGAGCGTGCTCTTGCCCACGCCGCCCTTCGAACTGGCGACGGCGATTATCGACTTGACGCCGGTGAGGTTGGCGCGAAGCAGCGAAATCTCTTCGGCAGATTGCGCACCATTGGCGTCCGCCTCACTTCCGATTTCTCTGAAAACTCTCATTAACTCCTGTTTCGTACGAACCAGACTATCGCACCCATTTTGCAATACAACCCGACGCCGATCTTCGCCCGTAACGCTTCGCTGATGACCGGCGCCGCGTGGGGGGTCGGGTGATGCGGTCAAACGTGCTGGCTGGTCCGGTGCGCTAGATGTTGTCCTCGTCGGCATCGGTCGAACCGAGCTTGCGATAGGTATTGCGCTCGTCGTCGAAGCGGCGTTGCGATTTGGCCTCGCGCTCCATGTCCTGCTGACAATCGCGGCACAGGCGCGTAAACGGCATCGCCTCGAGCCGCTCTTCGGCGACCTCGAGTCCGCACGATTCGCACACACCGTAACTGCCGTCTTCCAGACGCACCAGCGCGTCGTCGATCTGCTTGATTTTCACGCGCTCGCGGTCCGAGAGGATGAAATTGATCTCGCGGTCGCGCTCCTCCGACGCGAGGTCATAGGTATCCATGCCCTCGTCCTTGTTGCCTTCGCGTTCCGCCTTCAGTTCCGAATCGATCTCAGTCACCAGTTTGTTCTTCATCTCGAGCAAATTCTGGCGCAGGTCGGTCAGGAACTTCTTTCGATTTGCCGCCGCGGTTTTTTTAGGCATCGCCGGTCACCCCTTCAGTTTACGCTCGCGCCCGTCACTACCGCATGGAGATCGTAGCTGAGCGCCCGCTCGACCCTCGCGCTGACGAAATCCCCGGGCTGGGCGTCTCCCTTGAGCATCACCATACCGTCGATTTCGGGCGCTTGCGCCGGAGTTCGCCCGCGAAGCCGCGTGGCGCGCCCGGCCGTCGAGCCCTCGACCAACACCTCGATCTCGCGGCCTACCAGGTCGCGATTCTTCTTCAACGAAATCTCCGCCTGCACTTCCATTAAGGCCGCTCGCCGTTCGCGCTTGAGAGGCTCGGGCACCTGCCCCGCCATTTCGAAGGCGTCGGTATTCTCCTCGCGAGAGTAAGTAAACACGCCGACTCGATCGAATTGTTCCCGCCGCACAAACTCCAGCAGTTGCGCGAAAGCCTTGTCGTCCTCGCCGGGAAATCCCACGATAAACGAGGTCCGCAGCGCAACGCCCGGAATCTTGCGACGAATCCGCTCGAGCAGCTTGCTCAACGCGGCCCCGGATCGCTCGCGCCGCATCGCCCTGCAGGATGCCGTCATCGGCGTGCTGCAGCGGCATATCTATATACTTAACCACTTGCGGCAGTTCGGCGATGGTCGCCAACAACTCGTCAGTGACAAAATTCGGATAACAGTAGAGCAAGCGGATCCAGCGGAGGCCGTCGATTTCCGCGAGCTGCGGGAGCAGCGCCGCCAGTGACGACTGGGGTTTGAAATCGCGCCCGTACGCCGTCAGGTCCTGCGCAATCAGATTCAGTTCGCGCACGCCGACCTCAACCAGCGAGCGCGCTTCGGCAACGATATCCGCCACCGCCGCGACTCTCATGCAGGCCGCGAATCTTCGGGATGATGCAGAACGCACACTTGTGGTTGCAGCCTTCCGAAATCTTCAGGTACGCAGTGAAAAAGTCGCCGGTTTTGACGCGCGGAGCCTCGTCCATCGTCGGCAGCAGATGCGCTGCGCCGGCGTAAGGAATAGGTCGCATCTCAGGCGACTCGGTGCGGCGCAAGCAGTTCCGGGCAGATCCAGAAAATTGCCGGTGCCGACGAAAATATCAACCTCGGGCAACTCCTCGCGTAACTCGGCTCCGTAGCGCTGCGCAAGGCATCCAGCGACGACTAATCGCGTGCCGATGCCGCGCTTTTTGACCTGCGAAGCCTCGAGGATTGCGCCGATAGATTCCCTCTTCGCCGCCTCGATAAACGCACAAGTGTTCACGATCAGGACCTGCGCTTCGCCCGGATCCAGCGTGACTTCGAACCCCGCGCGCATCAACGCACCGAGCATAAGCTCACTGTCGGCAAGGTTTTTGGGGCAGCCCAGAGTCAGGAGATGAATCTTTTCCATGTCGAGTACGGCGATATCCGGTATCTAAGGGAGTATAGGTGTACTCGCCGGACAAGCGGGATGCAATCCATGTTCCACAAAATATCGCGAAAGATTTGTTACGGCGAGAACGAATCGAGCACCCTCATCTTACATTAGCGGGCGTAATGACATCGGCACCGTCAGGCGCCCGGAAATCGAACCGCGACGACTGCGATCGAAACGTTGGTGTCAATCCCGCTAAATTGGAATTCGGTAATATTTCCCAATGCATCCGTGAGTCTCAGGTCCATTATATTCATCGTATGCGGGTCGAGGCCGACCGCGATATCCTGTCCACCCTGCTTCGGCGTCATCAGGAGATGGGTTAGGCCATCATTAGCGGGTGTGGCTATTGGCTCCGCCTTAAAATCGCGCTGAACGCTGCCTACTCCCAGCAGAAATGCGGCAGCCGCCTGGGTCTTGATCGCGCTTTTAAGAGGTGTCTCCATCACCTGGTTGAGCCCCGGGTCGTAGTCGTAAAGAAGTTTGCCATCACTCACAATCGTTTCCGGTTGCGGATCGTTGAAGTCGAAGCGAACGCGCCCAGGCTTTTGGAAGTAAACTTTGCCCGTTCTCTCCTTCGGCGGGGCGCCGACGCGAGTGACTGTCTGCTTGAACGTCGCGGTGAACGAATGGGTTTCCTGGTAGTGGCGCTGCAGCTTCACAAGGATCGCCTTCAGATCCGCAGAATTGGCGGACGCCCTAGCTGCGGCCAGCGCCACACCAGCACCATCGCCGCTGATCGTGGTCAGGCCGGTGCCAATAACCAATAACGCGAGAATCAACTTAAGCACGGTTGGCCCGACGTGCATGCGGGCGCCGGTTTTGTTCGATTTCGCGTTCACTACAATTTAGACGAGATCGCGCGGCGAGGTTTCATTCGCGACGTCGCAGGTCGGCATTCGATCAACTCGCGCCGCGCAGACGAACCTCGCGCGGACGCGCGCCGTCGGCCGGCAACACGAGTCCCTCGCGTTCCATCTGCTCGACCATCCGGGCCGCACGGTTATAGCCGATTCTGAGGCGCCGCTGGATCATCGAGATCGACGCCTGGTTAGTATCAATCACAATTTGCACCGCTTCGTCGTAAAGCTGGTCGCGCTCGCCGTCGGCCTCGCCGCTATCGCCCTCGCCGGGTACGGTAGTTTCCAGAATTTCCATCTGATAGTCGGGCGCACCCTGCGCGCGCAAGAAGTCGCAGACCTTGCGAATCTCGATTTCCGAGACGAACGGCCCATGGAGGCGGCGCAGCTTGGCCGTTCCAGGCGGCATGAAGAGCATATCGCCAGCGCCTAAAAGACGCTCTGCGCCAATCGAATCGAGGATCGTGCGCGAATCGACGCGTGAGGTCACCTGCAGCGAAATTCGCGCCGGCAGGTTCGCCTTGATCAACCCCGTAAGCACGTCGACCGACGGCCGCTGCGTCGCCAAAATCAGGTGGATACCTGCTGCGCGCGCCTTCTGCGCCAGTCGCGTGATATCGCGCTCGACGGTCTTGCCCTCCGACAGCAGCAGGTCTGCCAGCTCGTCGATAACGATCACGATCTTCGGCAGCTTCCGATGTTTCACGGGCGTGTCGATCCATTCTTCGCCCTCGCCCGCGTTAGCCGCCGCATCGCCGCGCTTGAGCTCGACCAACTCGCCACCACTGCCGATCGCGCGGTTGTAACCATCGATATTGCGCACCGCCGAGCTCGCGCATCATCCGGTAGCGCCCTTCCATCTCTTGCGTCGCCCACAAGAGCGCGGCCGCGGCCTTCTCGGGGTCCACCACCACCGGCACCAGCAGATGCGGAATGCCCTCATACACCGACAGCTCGAGCATCTTAGGATCGATCAGAATAAAGCGCACGTCGTCGGCCGTCGCGCTAAACAAGATCGACGAAATCATCGTATGGATCGAGACCGACTTGCCGGTGCCGGTCGCTCCCGCAATCAGCAGATGCGGCATCGTGGCGAGGTCCGCCGCTGCCGGCCGCCCGGCGATATCCTTGCCAAGCGCGATCGTCAGATGGCTCTGCGCGGCGCCAAACTCCTCCGCTTCGAGAATCTCGCGCAGGTAAATCTTTTCCCGCTTGCGATTCGGTACTTCGATGCCGACCACCGCCTCGCCTGGCACCGGGGCCTGGATGCGGACGGTCGCCGCCCGCAACGCCATCGACAGGTCGTCGGCAAGGTTGACGATCTGGCTCACCTTGATTCCCGAGCCCGGCTCCAATTTGTACATCGTGACGACCGGCCCCGGCTGTACCTCAACCACGCGGCCCGCGACGCCGAAATCGCCGAGCTTCTGTTCGAGCACGCGCGCACTGCGCTCCAGCGCGGCCTCATCGATCTGCGAATGTTCCACGGGCGGGACGTCGAGCAGCGTCACCGGGGGCAGTTTGTAGCCACCCTTACCGCGCGCGGGAGCCTTCGGCGCCGGATCGCGCACAATCGGTTTTGATACTTCCGCTTTGCGCACCAGAGGAAGGTCGGTGCGCGCGCCGTTAGCGGCGAGCGCCACCTTGATCGGTTCGCGCGAGGAATTTAAGGAGACGTCGTCCTTCGACATCTCGGTGATTACCGACGACGCGCTGTCCGTCGCTTTCGAAGCGCCGGTGCGTGAACCGATTCCGGCCGCGCCGGCTAACGCCGCCATCAAGTCGGTAGGCGCACGTTGAAACATCAGCGCCAACCCACCGACCAACGCCAGGATCACCACGATGAACCCGCCGCCGACACTCACGTACGAGCCAAGGCCGGCAGCGATCGCGGCACCGGCCGTTCCGCCGGGCTGCACCCCGGGCGTATTCAGGAATCCGCTCCCGGCGCTCAAGGCGAGGACTACAATCGACCCGCCCGCAGCTTCACGAAGAATTGCGAGCCAGCCGAGCGCGACCCACGCCCGCAGCCCGATCGCGGCGGTCATTATCACCACGACGTAGGCCTGATACCCGAAACACGTCTGCAGCAGACCGGCCGCCGTCTCGCCGAGCGGACCACCGCGATTCGGCCGCCAATCGAGATCTATTGAAACCAGGCTGAGCAGCATCCAAGCCGCAATCGCGACGAGCGCCAAAGCGGCCAATTCGCGCGCGATTCGACCCTCGCTCGGCGTCACTTCGGCACTGGCGATCAGATTCGATCGGCGGAACTTTGGATGTGCGCGCGATAAGCGCTCAGACCTCCATCACGTAAGGCACGATTATCGGGCGCTTGTTGATGGTGTCGCCGAAATAGCGCCGCAACATACGCACCATCTCGTCCTTGAGACGTTCGGGATCGTCGCGTGCCGCCCCGCCGATGCTCCGGATACGCATCGAAAGTTCGGTGCGGGCCCGTGCGATATGCGGCGAGGTTCCATCCCCGCTGACCACCCCGCGCGAGAGCAGGTCGGGACCGGCGACGATTTTGCCGTTGCGCGCCGAGATCGCGACGATCGCGATCACCGTGCCGTCATGCGCCAGTGCCCGCCGTTCGCGCAGCAATCCGGGGTCACCCAAGCCCTCGCCATCGGCGACGATGCGGCCGGCCGTGACCGCGCGTCCGCGCCGTAGAGCTCCCGTCTTCCATGATCAGGGAATCGCCGTCTTCGAGCAGGTAACTGTTAGCTGAGGCCACGCCCGCTTCGATCGCGAGCGCCTGATGGCGCTTGAGATGCCGGTACTCGCCGTGAATCGGCACGAAATGCGCTGGGCGCACCAACTTAATCAATTCGATTAACTCGTCGCGGCTCGCGTGGCCGGAGACGTGAACCGGCGCGACCGCGTCGTAAAACACCTCGGCGCCCCGCTTGAACAGATTGTTAACCAGCGTGTTGATTGTACGCTCGTTGCCCGGAATGAACCGCGATGACAGCACCACCACGTCGTTGCGCTCGATGTGAACCTGGGGATGGTTATCCGCCGCGAGTTTGGCCAACGCAGACAGCGGCTCGCCCTGACTGCCGCTAGCGAGGAAGACCAGCTTCTTCCCTTCGAGGAAATCTGCTTCGCCCCGCTCGATAAAAGTCCCACGAGGCAGATTTAGCTGGCCGGTTTCCATTCCCAGCCGCACGCTCTCCGCCATCCGCCGCCCCAGTGGCACGACGTAGCGGCCGGCCTCATGCGCGACCTCCGCCACTTGGCGAATCCGATGGAGATGCGAGGAAAATGACGATAGAAAAAAACGGCCTTGGGTGCGCGCGAGGAGATCCTTGATGATCGGCCGCATCGAGCTTTCCGATCCGCTGCGTCCCGGCCGTTCGACGTTGGTTGAATCGGAGAATAAGAGCGCGACGCCTTCTTCACCCAGTTGCGCGAAGCGATCGGTATCGAAGAGCTGCCCATCGACTGGAGTTGGGTCGATTTTGAAATCGCCCGAATGTACGATCAGCCCGGCAGGCGTGCGAATCGCGAGCGCCACCGAATCGGGTGTCGAGTGGGTAACGCGCACCGCCTCCGACCCGAAACGGCCCCAGCTCGATTTCCGCCCCGGGACGCAGCAGCCGGAGATCGGCACCCGCCAGCCCGTCTTCGGCCAGGCCGCGCCGGGCAAATGCAAGTGTTACTTCAGTTCCATAAACCGGGGCAGGAAAGCGCCGCAGCAGATATGCGAGCGCGCCGATATGGTCTTCATGTGCATGCGTCAGGACGATCCCTTCGATTTTGAGGTGGCCCTCTTCCAAGTGAGTGAGATCGGGCAGCAGCAGACCGACGCCCAGTTCCCGCTCCTCGGCAAACATTACACCAGCGTCGATAATGATGGCGCTTTGCGCGCACTCGATCACCATGAGGTTGAGCCCGATTTCACCGAGCCCGCCCAGCGCCACGATTCTGACTGGAGTGGATTTCGCTACTGCCATCGAACCTCTCAACCGCCTCCGCCCTGCCCACAGCTTACTGCCGCACGCCCGCCTGCCTAACAGCCGACCGCAGCAAGGGCGTTGAAATTATATAAAGCCCAGCCGCGACGCGAAAGCTCGCACCCCGACATGGCGAATTGCCTACTTATCCCCAGCAACTTCCGCGATGTGTGTATAATCACTCAGGCTCGGTACTTGCGCATGACCATTGCGCGGCTTAATTTTTGGTTTAGAGGTAGCAGACGATGTCGGTAAACAAGGTAATTCTGGTCGGCAACCTCGGTCGCGACCCAGAGGTCCGCTACCTGCCGTCAGGCCAGACCGTGGCCAAGTTTACGTTAGCGACCAGCGACTCGTTCAGCGATCGCGCAGGTGCGCGCCAGGAGCGCACCGAGTGGCACAACATTGTCGTCTGGGGCAAGCAAGCCGAGCTTTGTGGCCAATATTTGAAGAAGGGCCGGCAGGCGTACATCGAGGGCCGCATCTCGAACCAGACTTACGAAGCCAAAGACGGTAGCGGCAAACGCTATCGCACCGAGATCGTCGCTCAGCGGGTGCAGTTCCTCGGCGGCCGGGCCGGCGCGGGCTCCGGGATGGACGAGCCGCTCGACATCGGGGGCCCCTCCGATGGCGCACCGCGCCCCGATGGACGACGAAGACATCCCCTTCTAGATCTCCGTCACCGTCCGGCGAATCTCCCCCGACCTCGATAGGTCGGCTCGCTACGGAGAATTCTCCCGCGAACGCCGGATCGTAGGGCGCGCCGGAAGGTTTGCTGAATCGTTCGCATCGGCGAAGAACTTGGCCAACACGTCACGGAACTCGCCCAACGCGATTCCCCGATGATTATTTGGCAGCGGATCGAGCTTCGCGCACGCCTTGCGCCAGGTCGAGATCGCGCCACGCAAATTGCCCTGCTCGGCATGCAGGATAGCCACTGCCGCCTGGATCAGTCCCTGGTAAAAGAGCTTCTCCTCATCGCTGCTGCGCAGCCACATGGCCTCCCACACTTCATGGCACGCGAAGAACTCGCCGGAGTTGAACAGCGCCAGCCCCCGTTCAAAGGTGACGCCGCGTTCGTTCGGAGTCAGCGCTGTCCGCAGTATCGCTCGCATCGCGCGGGTCGTGATCGCCAGAGCGTCGCATAGGAATACGATCATAGCGCCTTCGCACTTGACGCTTGAAGCGCCTGCGTTGGAGTATTGCGCCAACGCTTCGAACTGAGCGGGATCGCGGGAGGTGCATCATGGCAATGGCAACGGCGGGCAAGCTGATCGCGCTCGAAGGTGCGACCTTCACCATGAAAGAGAAACACCTGATGATGGGCGGCAGCGACGAGCTTATCGACATCCCCGTGCCGACCTTTCTGATCGAGCACGCCAAGGGGTTGGTGCTGTTCGACACCGGTTGCGCGCCCGAGGTCGCGACCGACCCGGAGGGCTACTGGGGTCCGGCGGCCAAGTTCCTGCGCAACATTCGTTATCGCAAGGATCAGGTGGTCGATCAGCAGGTCAAGCTCCACGGTTACCAACCCGCCGACGTCAAGTACGTCGTGGTTTCGCATTTGCACCTGGATCATTCCGGCGGCATGAAGCTCTTCCCGAATGCGCAATTCCTCGTGATGAAGGGTGAGTTGCCCTACGCGTATTGGCCGGATCGCCGAGCGCGCAACGGCTTTATCCTCAATGACCTGCTGCCGACGCGCGGCTTCGACTGGAAGGAACTCGAAGGCGACTCCGACCTGTTCGGCGACGGCACCCTGATGATGCTGAAGACCGCCGGCCACACGCCCGGTGAATGTTCGTTGAAGGTGCGGCTCAAAGATTTCAGCATCGTGCTGACGGGAGACACCGTTCACATCCGGCCACAGATGCGGACGCTCGCCGCGATGGACAGCGATTACGACCAGGCGGAAGCGAGTGCGTCGATCAAGCGCCTTGGCGAGATCGAGGCAAGCGGCGAGGCGAAATTGTGGATCAGCCACGCGCCGGAGGACTGGGCCAATTACGCGCACGTGATGGAATAGCCGTCGCAGTGTTCGAGAAAGACAAGAACGAGGTAAGGTAGCGCCCTAGTGGTTGAGCGCTTCGCGGCGGCCGGCGCGCGCGGGGTTGGGCCGGGCAGACCGTCGAAGACCAGGGCGCGGCCGTCGGAATGGAAGCGCATCGCGGCCATTACGGTGACGCGCTCCGAGTCGAGCGCCGCGACGTCATCGATCGTCTCGATTGTAAGCTTTGGACGGAACGCCATCAGCGCCAGCAGCGCATTGGCAAAGGTCTCGTCGTCGAGCGTGTCGCCGCCGACCAGCGCTCGCGACGTGAGTCCCAGTACGACGCGGCCGCCGCGCACCACGATCAGATTTCCCGCCTCGCGCGCAATTCCACATCCCGGCAACAACACGCCATAGGGATTGGCCGGATCGGCGGCGCTCAACGCCACCAGTGGCTCATTCGCGACGGCGTGCGCGCGAACCTCGCGCAACATCTCCAACGCTTCCGGCAGCGCGTATTGTTCACCCGAGAGCGCGCGCACGAAATAGCCGCGGCGAATCGTCCCGGCGTACTCCATCCGGCGGAGCGCAAACGAGAGCGTTTGCCACGAAAGCGGCGACGGTTCCAGCGGGAGCATCTCGCGCGTCAGGACGCCGTGACGTGCGAGCAGCAGCAGAGCCGCCTCGCGAACTTCATCGAAGGCGGTCGCGTCGCCACGCTTGCCGTTGACGAGGGCGTCGTTGCCCGCTGCCGGCGCCGTCTCGATCGCAGACCAGCGGCCGCTCAGACTCGACTTCAATCGCGCGCGCAAAGCCGCATCGTGCTTGCGCAGCGCTGTATCCTGTCTCATCGACGCATGGGTATGACCGTTCGCCGCGCGCGGCGTATCGGTGATCGCTCGTCCGGCGTCGGAATCCGAGGCCAGCAATCGCAACGGCGCAAAGCTGTCATTGGAAGCGAGGCCGCTCGCCGCAAGGCGCCAGAGTGCAGATAACGTATCCCGCTCCGAGAGACCGGAACGGTCAGCGACCTGATCGAGATATTGTGCGCCGTGCGTCACGAGGCATCGATGGACCTCGGCCGATCGATCGTCGGGAGCAACAATCGCTGTATTGGTGTGCAAGCGCTCGCGGCGCGGCATGAACGCAACATCGCCGGGAAAGTTCCGCGTTGCGTTATCGCCCGCGTCATCGACGGATGTCGCAATCCAGCGCAGGTCGCCGCTGAGGCAGAGCAAATCGAGGTGTTCCGGACGGTATCCGCGAATCCGGGCCGGCAAAATCGCGCGTTCCCAAAAGGCGGGATCGAAGGCCAAGCCAGCAAGCTGGTCGAGGACCTCGCTCACGGCTGCCGCGCTGGCAGGAAGATCGCTGCCGATTTGCATCCAGCGCAGGCGAAATGCCGCGAACTCATGGTCGACACAAGGTTCCACTTCAGAGCGCAAACGATTCAAAGTCTGCCGATGAATCCGTTCGAGAACGTAGCGATCGCACCATTGTTCGGCGGCTTCGCGCAAGTTTGCATCGCTTTCGGTCGTTCGCAACGCCAGGCGCTGCGCATTTGCATCGTCAGACGGGCGCGCTGTTGTAAAATAGCCACGAAAGATTGCGCCGTTCGCTTCCAATGCTGCAAGAATGCCGTCGATTTCCCTCGGAGAAAGCGCGAGTCGTGCGGCGAGATCGACTGCGGTGGTGGGAATCGAGGTCGCGAGTGCACGCCGGACGATTTCGATACGCGCCTCTTCTTGCGAAACGAGCTTGGCGTTCGGTATTGGCGAATTATCGTTCCCGTCTGCAAGCGGCGGCGCGAAAGTCGCTTCGGGATAGGCTGCGGAAAAGAGCGTAGCATCCTCGACGACGATGAAGGATTCCGGGGAACTTGGCGTCACGCGTATGCGAAGGAATCGCCCTGCCCGTTCCATCGCGACCGCGAGTGCGGGGGTCTCGCCGCCGATTTGCCGTTCGACCGCGGCGGCCGAAAGCGCTCCGTGGGCGCGGACCAGTTCGTAAAGTTCGTCGCCATTGCGTGGGCGCGAGCCCTCGATGTAACCGCCGATTTCGGCAGCGACGCGATCGACTGCGTCGGCTGAGATCATCGCGGAAAGATCCTCGTCGCGGAATACGTCTTCAGCCATCGCGCGGTTCATCGTGACCGTACGGCTCCGCCGGTTGGCGCGCTCACCGTCGTCAAGAAACGAATAATCCCACGCCAGCAGAATACGATGGGCAAAGACTGAAGGCGCGACGGTATCGACGAAGCGCGGGCGAATCGAGCCATCCTCAAGCCCGCGCAGCACTGACTCCATCCGATCGACGTCGGCCGATTGTTCGAGACATTCGCGAACGGTCTCGCTGACGATGTAATGCCCGGGAATTTCGATTGCGGGCGGGCGATTCTCGAAGCATGCGTTGCGGCGCGGAAAAATCGCGGTGATTAATTCCTGGGTGCGCAAGCGCTGAATCCAAGCCGCGACCTTGCGCCCGCGCATCGAGCGCATCACGGCGAGCGCGCGCGTCGCGACGTGGCGGAAGCGGACTTCGAACATCGGCGCGTCGAGCATCGCCTGCACCAGCGTCGGCCGCGCGGTGCGCGAATTGACCGTCGTCATGATGTCTTCGAGCGGAAAGCTGTGACGCGAATTGAGCGCAAGCAGCACCGCATCGTCGATCGCCGAGGCCTGGATTTCGAAATCGAAGGACCGGCAAAGACGCTTGCGGATAGCGAGGCCGAGCCCTCGATTGAAGCGGATACCGAAGGGCGAATGGATAACGATCTGGGTGCCGCCAAGACCGTCGAAAAAGCGCTCGACGACGATGTTCTTTTCGTCCGGAACGACGCCGAGTGCGGCGACGCCGCGACGAATCCAGGCGACGGCCTGCGCTGCCGCGGCGTCATCCAGCGCACATTCCCTGACCAGCCATTGCGCCGCGGCCTTCTCGCGAGTGTCGTCGTCCTTAACCCTGGCGTCTCGCGCAAAGAACGCGGCGAGGTCGCGCCGGAGCGCCGAGACCTCCACCGACATCGCGTGCGATCGTCCGGCCGCTTCGGTCTGCCAGAACGGCAACGACGGCGCCATGCCGGGCGCGGGTTCGACCAGTAGCCGGTTCTTTGAAATGCCAAGGATCTTCCAAGGCATCGATCCGAGTGAAAAAATGTCGCCGCGCGCCGATTCCTGCGCGAAATCCTCCTCGACGTCGCCGACCTTGCGCCCCTCCGAAGCGATCACAACGTCGTAATTTCCCGCTTCAGGGATAGTACCACCGGAGGTGATCGCAGAGAGGCGTGCGCCGCGGCGCGGACGGATCCGGCGCGCGATGCGATCGTAAAAGATTTTTGGCGCGGCGCCCTGAATCCGCTCGGCCAATGGCGTCGTCATTTCGTCGAGCAATTGATGCAGAGTGGCAGCCGCGAACGTGCCGTAACTGTGCGAAGATCGGAGCACGCGCAGCAGTTCGTCCTCGCCGATATCCTCTTCATCTGTGGCTATGGCGACGATTTGCTGGGCTGCGACGTCGAGTGGATTGAGAGGAACTTCAACTTCGTCCAGATGGCGCAGGCGGATGGCCCGGACCGCCGCCGCACATTCGATCAAATCATCGATCGTGAGTGCGAAGAATCGCCCCTTCGGCGTCGCACCAAGGCTGTGGCCCGAACGGCCGATGCGCTGGATTGCGGCCGAAATGGATTTCGGCGAGTCGATTTGGCATACGAGGTCAACCGCGCCGACGTCGATGCCAAGTTCGAGCGACGCCGTGGCGACGATTGCCCGGAGTTCGCCGCGCTTGAGACGCTGCTCGGCGGCGAGGCGCTCCGCGCGGGCGAGGCTCCCATGATGCGCCACCACGGCGTCCGCGCCGATACGCTTTTGCAGCGCGAGTGCGATTCGTTCCGCCCACCTGCGCGACAGCGTGAAGACCAAGGTCGTGCGATGTTCGCGGATGAGGCTCGCGACCGTGTCGTACATCGCCTCCCAATGGGGATGAGTCGCAAGTGCGCCGAGTTCCGGGCCGGGCGCGATCACTGCGAGATCGAGTTCGCGAGGGGCGTCATCGGCGCGCACAATCCGGATCGGACGCGGCGTGCGTTCGCCGTTCTCATCGACGTCCGCCCCGGCGAGAAACTCGGCGAGCGTTTCGATCGGATTCAGCGTCGCCGAAAGGCCGATGCGCACCGGTCGCGGCGCCCCACCCTGCCGCACCATGCGCTCCAGCCGTTCCAATGTCAGCGCCAAATGGGCGCCGCGCTTGTCACCGGCGACCGCGTGCAATTCATCGACGATCACATAACGGACGGCGCGGAGCTTTTCGCGGAAACGTGCCGACGTCAGCAGGATAAACAGCGATTCGGGTGTCGTGACGAGGATGTGTGGCGGACGCCGCAACATCGCGGTCCGTTCGTTGGCGGGAGTATCGCCAGTGCGCAGACCGGCGCGGATCGGCGCGAGCGCTAGATCCATCTCACCGGCGACTTCGCGAACACCGTTGAGCGGCTCCTCGAGGTTCAGGCGGATGTCGTTCGCGAGCGCCTTCAACGGCGAAACGTAGAGCACCGACACTTCGTCGCGTAGCGCGTCGGCTTCGGCCTCCACAATCAGGCGATTGATCGCCCACATGAAGGCGGCCAAGGTCTTGCCGCTGCCGGTCGGCGCACATAGCAAAACGTCGTGGCCAGGCGGACGAACGGCATCTGCGATTACGGGCCAGCCGAGAATCTGCGCGCGCGAAGGCGCGTCGAAGCGGCGCCGAAACCATTCGCGGACAGCCGGATGAAAGTCAGCTAATGGCACTAGTCCAGATTACACGAGAAGGGTCGCAGAACGGAAAGCGCGGACTGCCTGTAGCAAAGCAATAATGGGCGGACTCGCAGGTCAGGCTTTGAGCAGTTCGGGCAGACGCGCCGTGAACTCGCTGCGCGAGAGCGTCAGATCGAAACCGGCTGCGCGCGCCGCCGCGAGCGACTTCAGATCGACGTGTGATGCAAAGCCGACGAGGCGTGCCCGCGGGGCGGCCGCGCGAAGTTCGCGCGCAGTTTCTTCGGCGGGGAAATTCGCATCGGAGAGATCGGCAAAAATGATCGCGGGCGAATGCTCGATCGTGCGCGTGCGCGCGAGTTCGAGTGTGGCAGCCGGGATCACCTCCGCGCCGAGTGCCTCAGCGACTGCCTCGATACGCGAGCGGAGGAGCAGGTCGCGGACCAGAGCGATGATTTTCCTCGTAGGCATTTGTTTGGGTCGGCAGCGTCATCTCGCGAGCTTAGAGCTTAGCACTATAGCGGCGCGAAGCGCTCTGGCGAAAACGGCGCGAGATCGATCGAGGGCTGACGGCCAGCGACCAGATCGGCAATCAGTTCGCCGGTAATAGCCGAAAGCAAAATGCCACTGCGGTAGTGTCCGGTCGACCAGATGACGTTGGCGACCGAGGGCGAGTAGCCGAGCACCGGCAACAGGTCACGGGTTGCCGGACGCAGCCCCGCCCACGCCTCGCGGAATGGTATTTCGGCGAGCGCCGGAACCATCGTGAGCACCCCGCGTGAAATCTTTTCGATTCCGCCCAACGTAACGGTTTTGTTGTAGCCCGCCTCTTCCATCGTGGAACCGGCGAGGATGCGACCGTCGCGCCGCGGAACCAGATAGCCGCGCATCGAGAAAACTGCGGGCGTGAGCATCCGCTGAGGCGTCTCGAAACATAGCATCTGACCGCGCACCGGACGCAGAGCGACGCAATCCGCCTCGAGGCCGCGCACCTGATGTGACCAGGACCCGGCGGCGACCACCACAATATCCGCTTCGAGGATAATGCCGTCGTAGAGGCGGACGCCGGTCGCACGGCCGTCTTGCGTGACGATCGAATCGACACTCGCGCCCTCGCGGAATTCCGCACCCGCATTGAGCGCGGCCGCTATAAAGGCCTGCGTCAGCTTGCGGTTCTCGACCCGCCGATTGTCCGGCAGATGAAGTGCGAAGAGCGTATCCGGAGAAATTGCGGGTTCCATTTTGCGCGCCTCGGCCGCCGAGAGTTCGTGGACCAGGGCGCCGGCCTCGCGATGCCAGCGCGCACGCCCTTCGAGCTCGGCGCGTTCGACCGCATCCAGCGCGATATAGAGGATGCCATGCGGATCATATTCGGGGTCAAGGCCGGAATCGCTGGCCAGCCGCTCGACAGTCGCGTCGAAGACGCGGCGGGCGGCGAGGCACAGATCGAAAAAAACCCCTGAGGTCTGCGCTTCCGCTTGAGGAGCGATCAAGCCGGCGGCAGCCCACGAGGCCTCCTGGCCGAGTCGCGCGCGTTCGAGCACGATCACGTCGATATGCTCGCGCGCCAACCGCCACGCGATCGACGCGCCGATGATTCCGCCGCCAATGATTATAACTTTCACTGTCGCCACTCCGCTGAACCCGCCGAAAACTCGCGGCCCGCATGTTCTGACTGGGCGCGAAGCTCGTTTAAGATTATAAGATTAGCCGAAGCGCGCGGCGCGGGCATGCCATCGAGGTGAATCGTGGACAAACCAATGAAGGGGATCGACACCCGGCTGATTCACGCGGGAGAACCGCAACCGCGGTTCGAGGGTGCCGTGAGCATGCCGATTTTTCAGTCTTCTACCTTCGAGTACCGCGGCGAGGACAGCTACTACGCGCTACGTTACATTCGTTTGAACAACACGCCAAATCATGTCGCGCTGCATCGGAAGCTCGCGGCGATCGAGGGCGCCGAAGCCGCCTTGGTAACGGCCAGCGGAATGGCGGCAATCACTACCGCCCTGATGACCATTGCGGGCGCGGGCGAACGTGTGATGGCGCAGGATTGTCTCTATGGTGGCACTCACGATCTGATGCGCCTGGAGTTCCCGCGCATGAATATCGGGGTTGACTATATCGACGCCACGGACGCCGCCTCATGGCGCGAGAGCTTGACGCCGCAGACGCGCGCGATTTACGTCGAGACCATCTCGAATCCCCTGATGCAGGTGGCCGATTTGCGCGCGGCGGTCGACTTCGCACGCGCCCACGGACTGGTTTCGATTATCGATAACACTTTCGCCAGCCCGATTAATTTCCGGCCAGCCGAAATCGGTTTCGATCTTTCCCTTCACAGTGGCACGAAGTATCTCAACGGCCACTCGGACATTGTCGCGGGCGCGGTGATCGGACGAGCCGTCTTGATCGAGAAAATCAATCGAACGCTCAGCCATTTTGGTGGTTCGATGGATCCCCACGCATGCTTCCTGCTGCATCGCGGACTGAAAACGCTCGGAGTGCGCGTGCGCCACCAGAACACCAGCGCGATCGAGATCGCGCGTTTTCTCGAATCGCACACGAAAGTCGCGACGGTGAATTATCCGGGGCTTGAGGGCAACGTGGGCCATTCGCGTGCGCGAGAGTTGTTTGACGGCTTCGGCGGGATGATGAGCTTCGAATTGCGTGGCGGAGTCGAAGCAGCGGAGAAATTCATCGACGCCCTGGCGATTCCGATTTGCGCGCCCAGCCTCGGCGGGGTCGAGAGCCTGATTACACGACCGGCCAAGACCTCCCATTCGGGGATGCCCCCGGCCGAGCGCGCGCGCGCCGGCATCGGCGAGGGGTTGATCCGCCTCTCAGTAGGACTGGAAGCAACCGAGGACCTCATTGCGGATCTTGTGCGAGCGCTGGACGTCTGCTGAACCCGGATGGTGCGTTTCTGGATTTCTCATCGACCGTCGAAATTGCTTCGATGGTAGTCATCTGGCGTTCGCCCGTGTCGTCTCATATCGAGACACGAGCACCTGTGTCCCATAAATAAACCGTCTCGATATCGATACCTGCAGGCCACCATGGGCGCAACGGTGCGCACGGAGGGAAGCCGCAGTGCAGCGCACAAGGGCATTGCTCTTGCACACTCTTGCCACCTGAGACACGAAAGCCCCGATCCGGCTTTTCGGCGGTCGCATTCCGGTGCGCATCAGATGACTTACGAAAACGTCACGGCTGCCTCATCGCCTCCGCCGTGGACGTGCGAGGATCCGCTGGTCGATCTGCTGAGTATTCCCCGGTCGGCCTACATCGTGGCCACCGGCGCGGCCATTTTAGCGGTCATTCAAATTCTATACTTGGCCGCGGACTGGCGCGCACTGGCTGGCTTTCGTAATGCCATTTTCCCGTTACACCTGATGAGCATCGCTAACGCCGGGATCTGCGCGGTGGCGCTCCGCACTCGAGTCGGAAGGCCCCATTGGCGTCAGTTCGCACTCATTGGATTTTTCAATCTGTTCGCGATCACGGGCATGCTGGCAATTACCACTGGAAGTGCGGAACCCGTGTTCCTCACGGTGTCGATCGCAATCGTGAGCGGCGCAGCGTTGGTGCCGTGGGGCAAGCCCTGGCAGATGGCGCTCGCAGTTGCCGGCGTTGGCACCACCGCAATCTGCACCTACTGGATCCCGCACGCCGACCATTATCAAAGCCTTCACTGGCTGGCGATCGGTGCAGCAGCACTCGTCGGCTACTTTGCGACGCTGGTCGGCGAGCGGTATCGCGGGGAACTGGGACATCGCGTTGCCCTGCTCAAGGCCAATCATCATCGCTTGATGAATGAAATAGCCGCGCGCGAGCGGGGTGTTGCAGCGACCGAGATCACCAACCAACGGCTGCGCGAAAGCGAAGCCAAGCTGCGCAAGATTTTCGAGACCAGCACCGATTCAATCACCATCAACCGTCTGAGTGACGGATGCTATCTGGAAGTCAATGACGGCTTTCGCAGACTCGGCTTTTCACGCGAGGAACCGCTGGGGGAGACGTCGCGTGACCTCGGCTTATGGAATGATCGCGATCAAATGCTGAAATTCCTGCGCCTGCTCGAGACCGACGGCACAGTCGCCAATTTCCCCTGCGACGTCCGCGCCAAGAACGCCGCGATACGGCCCTTCCTGGTCTCGGCCACGGTGGTGGAACTCGGCGGCGAGGACTGCGTGGTCTCGATCGCTCGCGACATCACGGCCTTTAAGCAGACCGAACGCGATCTGAATGCGGCACGAGAGCAAATGGCGCTCCAGGTCGAGGCTTTGCGTGGGAGTGAAGCGTGTTTGCTTGCCGAAATCGCCGAACGCCGTTCGGCGCAGGAGCGCGCGACTGAGAGTGCCGAGCTCCTCCGCGGTATTTTTGATTCGACGCAGGTGGGGATCGCGATAAATCGCATCTCCGATGGACGCTTCCTGCGCATCAATGAAGCGTACGCCGCCATCCTGGGCTACCCGCTCGACGAACTTTCGCGGCTTACCGTGCGCGAGAGCGGAATCGTTAACAATCGCGCACAGTTCAGAACGTTTCTAAGTGAGCTTTCCCAGCGCGGCTCGATTCCGGAGACAGAGATAGATTTGCGGAGCCGCGACGGCGTGATTCATCCGATGCGCGTATGCGCGGCAATGCTTGAAATTGATGGTGCGCCCTGCGTCGCGACGATCGCGGTCGATATTTCGCGACGGATCCTGGTCGAGAAAGAGCTGATCGCGGCGCGCGAAGCCGCCCTGGCGGCGTCGGGCGCGAAGTCGGAATTCCTCTCAAGCATGTCGCACGAAATTCGCACCCCGATGAACGCCATCCTCGGCATGGCTGACCTGCTGTGGGAAAGCGAGATCAACCCCGAACAGCGGCGTTATCTCGCAACGATGCGCAACAACGGGAACATGCTGCTCGACTTGATCAACGAAATTCTGGATTTGGCCAAAGTCGAGAGCGGCCGGCTGCATCTCGAGCAGATCCAGCTCGATCTGCGCGATCTCGCGGAAAAGCTGCTCGAGACCCTCGCCCTGCGAGCGCATACCAAAGGACTCGAGCTAATCGGCCGGGTCGCGCCTGGAACCCCTACCATGTTGCTCGGCGACCCCCTTCGCGTGCGTCAAATCCTCTTCAATCTGATTGGCAACGCCATCAAGTTCACCCAAACCGGCGAAATCGAATTGACCGTCGAGCGCGTGGACCCACCCGATTCGAATCGTGTTGCTGAATTCGAGGCCGATAACCCGGCCGCCATGCAGTCGTCCGTCACCGGCCCGCCAGTATGGATTCGCTTCACGATCCGCGACACCGGTATCGGGATTTCTCCGGCACACGCCGCGACGATTTTCTCGAGCTTCACCCAGGCCGACTCATCGACTGCGCGCAAATACGGCGGCAGCGGACTCGGACTCGCAATCGTCAAACGATTGGTCGATTTGATGGGCGGTGCGATCTCCTTCGAGAGCGCATGTGGCACCGGAACTAAATTTACCGTCACGCTGCCACTGCAAGCGCAGTCGCGGGACGACGCAATCTCCGCGGAGGCGCCAGGAGACGACCTCTCGACCCTGGCGGGAGTCCGGGTCCTGCTCCTCGATCAGCGCGCGGACTGCCCGAGCGCCCTGCGCGAGACGTTGACCCAAGCTGGCGCTACGGTCGTGGCGGTCACTGGCTTTCGCAAATCGCGAGCAAACTCAGGTAGTGTCAACGCCAACATTAATCACTACAATGTGTTATTAGTGGATCAGCGGATAACGGATTGCGTGGGCAATGAGACCATCGCAGGGTTCGTGAAGAAACGCGGCCGCCCGTCCGGTGGGATCATTTTGATGTTAGCCACCACCGCACTGGTCGCCGATCCGGAGCGCGTCGAGAGGCTCAGCCGTGAGACCGGAAGCAAATGCCGTCATCTGGTGAAACCAATCAAGCGGGCCGACCTGCTGGGAGTAATTATGGAAGTTACAGGACGTAGATCGCGGGAGCTCGCGAGCTCCGCCGAGGCGCACTCCGCCACTTCGATAGGTGCGGCGGAGCGGCCTGGGAGTGTACCGTCCGTCAACCTGCGACCTCTACGGATTCTGCTCGCTGACGATTCGCCCGACAATCGGATGTTGATTGACGCCTATATGAAGAAAGCGCCGTACCAAATCGATCACGCCGTGGATGGATCGATCGCCGTCGAAAAATTTAGAACCAACCGTTACGATCTGGTCTTAATGGATATCCAGATGCCCGTGATGGACGGCTATACTGCCGCGCGCACTATCCGCGAATGGGAGCGCACGCAGGGAGTACCGCGAACGCCGATAATTGCGCTGACCGCCTCGGCCCTGGATGAATCAGTGGTGCGTAGCATCGAGGCAGGATGCGATGCGCACGTATCCAAGCCGGTAAAGAGAGCCGCGCTGCTTGAAGTAATAATCGCGGTTACCAATCCTGCCTCCGACACCGCCGTTAGCGACGAAATTAAACTTCGGGTGGGCACGGAGTCGATCAGTTGAAACGTCAACAAATTGAAATCGAAGCGGATCTTCAGGATCTGGTGCCGAACTTCCTGGAACACAAGCGTTCCGATATCGGCTTCATTCGTTTGGCGATCGACCAAAGGGATTTCCAGGCCGTCAGCGAGATAGGTCACAAGATGAAGGGCGAAGGCGGTAGCTTTGGGTTCGACGCGGTCACTGTTATGGGTGCGGCGTTGGAGCAGGCGGCGTTGCACCAGGACGTCGCATCCCTGAACCATACTCTCGAGGAGCTCGCAGAATACCTGGAATCGATCGATGTCGTGTACATTTGATCACGCAGTGGCACCATCCCCGTAGCGAATAACCTGAACCTTTTCGAGCGTTACCAGGCCGGATCCGATCATCGCATCCAGCACTGGCAGGAACTGGTCAATCTGTTCCTGGCTATCCACGATCTCGATCACGATCGGGAGATTATCAGACAGCCGCAGGACCTTCGCCGAATGCATCCGGCTGCTCCTCCCAAAACTCAACGGTCCACGCAGGACTGTCGCTCCAGCCATCGAGAGTTCGCGGGCCTTGAGCACGATCGCCTCGTACAGCGGACGGCCTTCGAACCGGTCGCTCTCACCGATAAAGACTCTCAGCAACGCCGCGTCGTGGGGCAAGTGCATCACGGTCACGCTCCTCGGAGACGATCCAGGGCGAGCGCGCCAAGGTGCCCCACCCATATCGCTACCAAACATAGTATGACCGAGCCGCCGATGTTGGCGAGCGCGGCGCCCCATTCGCCGTCGCGCATCAGGTTGGCGGTTTCCAGACTGAAGGTCGAGAACGTGGTGTACCCTCCGCAGATTCCGGTCATCAGAAAGAGCCGGCCGTAGGCGGGAATGAAAAAACGGCTGTCGGGGCCGCTAAGCGTTGCAAGAAATCCGATCAGGATCGCGCCAGTAACGTTGACGACCATCGTGCCGAACGGAAACACGCCGCCAGCCATCGCACTGACCAAGCCGCTGACCCCATAGCGAGCCATACTGCCGAGAGCTCCGCCTATCGCCACCCACAGATACGCCATCGCGAGAGCCTTTCTTCGACTCCTATGCGATTATCGGAGCGGGTGCGCCGCGATAGGGTCTGGAGGCTCGTGCACCAACTAGAAACTCGCGTACCACGGATGTTCGCGCGGATCCTGCACCTGAAAATCGATATTGAAAATCCGCAGCAGCGTACCCTCAGCGAACCATAGAGCAAGACGCGCGTTCTCGAGATCGATATCGGTCGAGACTTCGTTGCCCTGCGCCGTCACCAGTTCGCTCTGGAACTGGAGCAAATCGTGCGTGGTTGCCATACCCGACGCGAAAGCGGACCTGTTCATCCCGCAACGACTTCTCCGCGAAGAAGACCGCCTCCTTGGTCGCCTGAGCACGCTGAACGTCGGCGTGAAGATTGGCCAGAGCGCTCTCGACGGCGGTGACCGATTGCGAGAGCGTCGCGCGATACTGCAGACGGGCCTGCTCGTAGCTCACCCGCGCCTGCGCCAGGGCGGCCTTTGCGGCGGCGTTATCCAGCGGCATCTCGAAGGTCAGGACCGCAGCGTAGTTGTAGAACTTGCGCATTGAGCATTTGATTGACGGCGTCGCCGTAGCCCCCGCCAAAGGGCAACCTGATGCCATTGGGACGGAGGAGCCGTACCTGGGGCCACGCAATTCGCCGCCGTTGACGCGAACCTGTTCGGAGTACACGGGGTGGCTGCCGGCGACTTCGGTTACGCCGAATTGTGTGCCGATATTGAGTTGCGGCAGAATCTGATTCTCCTGGAATTTTACCTGCAGCAACGACGTCCGAATTGCTTCGCGCAGACCGCCGAGTTGCGGGCTGTACTGGACCATCGCTTCGAGCGCGGTCTCCTCAGTGTCCTTGATCTCGCCGACGGGTTCGGTACGTCGGCCGGCTCGATATTCTCCGGCAGGAAGGTTCCCGCCGGATTGAGCATCACGTCCTGGCGCAGTTGCGCACGGGAACTCTTGAGCGCCGCCTCTGCTGCGTAAACGTTGGCCTCTGCGGTCGCGGCGGCGGACTGCGCCTCCTGGAGATCGATCGGCGCAAGAGTGCCGACCCGCACACTGATGCGATTGATGCGCACCAGGTCGGCGTTGAACTTCAGCGCCGATTCCGTCACTTCCAGATTTTCCGCCGCCCCGACCACGGCCCAATAGTCCATTTCCGATACGCTCGACGAATTCGTTGAGCGAACTGCCGTAATTCCATTGCGCGTCGCGCTGCGCAGACTCCGACAGGCGGACGTTGAAGCGTCGCGAAACCCCAGCCGAAGTTGCGCAACAGCGGCTGCGACCAGCGAGGCCTCGAGCGTGGGCTGGTAGAGCGGATTAACGCCGGAAAAATTCGAGTTGGTCAGCGTTCGATTGTTGTCGAAGGCAACGGACAAGGTCCCATTGGTAATCGACGAAACCTTGTCGATGCCGAAATTCCAGTCGTAAAATTTCTGGTTGAACGAAGTGCTGTTCAGAGTCTGAAAGGGCGAGGTGACGGGCGTTACGATCTTCTCGACATCGAGCTGAGCCGGTCAGGTCGGGATCGAAAGCAGCATTCGCTCCGCGCACCGCTTCGGTCGCCGCGATCGGATCGAGTTCGGCTCGCCTTGAGCGCCGGATTGTTGTTGATCGCAATGTAGATGGCTTCCTTGAGGGTGATCTTGCGCGCCGTGTTATCGATCGAGCGCAGATACTCTTTCGCTGATCAGGTTTTCCGGAGCGACTTCATTTGCCGGCGACCATTGATGGACGAACTCGCTCGGAATCGAGAGGATCGGATTGCGCTCGAACTGATTCGCGGCGCTTGGCCGGGACGTTAACCTGTGGCAACGCCATCTCGCCCTGTGGAATATTCGCGGGCGCACTCTGGCCGCTCAACGAGGGCGCCTGAACGCCGGTGGTGCCGTACTGCGGATGACCTGGTGTACTGGGCCGCCGCCGGCCGCACGCTGCGCAAACAATATTATCAGGCCATCAGCGCAGGCATGGCGATATGTGAAACGTCGCATCTCGTCGGGGCCTCCTTGCATCACCGGACCGCTGGCAGGAAGCGGAACTTCATCGCCCGAACTGTGTTAGCGCAAACCCGGCGACGAAGAAACCGGCCAAACCAAAAGCCGTCTAGCGGACGCGCACCCATCCGCGGGCGCTTGCAACGCGTCAGTCGCGCGATTATAGCCAAAGGCTCCGGCATGCTCTACCGAATGAACCGATCAGTTCCAATTAATCGAAAGACGATGCGCGCGTTGAAAAGTACCGCGATTGGCGCTGGTCGTCGCGATCTTCGCGTTCGCGCTCGGATGGCCGCGCTCGATCGCTACCGCTCTGGGCGCAAACGCACGTCGAACCCGCTGATTGCGCCGGTCCCGCCGCCGGCCGCACCGGCGCAATTGCCGGCGCCTGTCACCACCGCGATCGCACCGATTCTCGCGCCGGTGCCGACTCTGGCGATTGCCACTCCCACGCCTGCCGGTGCGCGCCTTCAATTGCAGTTGCTCCGGACGCGGCAGTCGGCGACCAACTGGATGGGAACCGGTAACGGCTGCCGGTTATTTCGCCGCCCGGCAGTCCGCCGTCGGTGCGTGTGTCGCATATAATCGCAATCGCGAACCGCCGCCGCCGACGCAAACCGCACGCAGCGCCGGTACGACGTCGGTGCCGACGTCTGCCCGGGCAAACGTCCCGGGGGCGGCGGCGCAGCTCGACTGCGACGTTGCCAGGTACGCTCAATTCTTCGAGCGTCACGCGACCTGCAGAATTGTGCGAACTGCGTTTGCAACTGAGCGTGCATCGCGATCCGCGAGTTGGCGATAGTTCATAAATGAGCGTGCGGTAGCGATGGGCAAGTTGATCATGGTTCGCCACGGTGAGAGCGAAGGTAATCGCGATCGCCGCTTCACCATTTCACCCGAAGTTCCCCTGACCGATCTCGGACGTCAGCAGGCGCGTGAGGCCGCGCGGCGCATCGCCAAACGCTTCAAGCCGCACTGATAATTTCCAGCCCTTATCGTCGGGCGCGCCAGACCAGCGATATCATTGCCGCGCGAACTCGGCCTGCCGATCGAAATCGTCCATGACCTGCACGAGCGCGATCTCGGCGTGCTCAAGGGCCAATCCTACGACCTCCTGCGCGATCTGGCGGGTCAGGATTCGGGCTACGACCCGAAGCGCGGATGGCTCTGGCGGCCCGAGAGCGGTGAGAGCTACGAAGATGTGCGCCAGCGCGTCATCGTAGCGATCGAGGAAACCCGTCGTCGTTATCCCGATCATGAGTTGGTCGTCGTCAGCCACGGCGGCGTGATGCTCTCGATGTGGGCGCATCTGACCGGAAGCTGGGATGCTGCGCATCTGCCGCCAAATTGCGGCATCGTCCTGATCGAGCACGAACCCGACCGTTTGCATCCCCCGCAAATCCTTACCGATGAATAATCCCGCCTCAAAAATACGAACGGGCGGTGATCGCAGGACTTAGCCACCCACCGAGGATCGCGAACGTCACACAATGGAAAGTCTGAAACCTCGTGAGGCTCGTGAGGTTTCAGGAAAGAGCCATAACTTACCGCTCATAATAACGAGTCGAGAAACTCCACCGACCGCAGCCTGCGATCGAGGATCGAAGCGAGGAAGCGTGCGATCGCGAGCGCACCGTCCCCGCCAGCCGCAGCGAGCACCGCTGCATCTTCGATCGGCGCCGCCGCGAGGGCCGCGAGCGCTGCCGCATTTGCGACGGCCAGCCGCACCGCCCCTTCGGGCGCTTGCGGACGACATCTGGCGCACACGATCCCGCCGCGCGATACCACGAAATACACGGCGCCGTTCATCCCGCGCACCGCGCCGCTTTCGACCTCCGCGCAAATTCGGCATCGCGCGAAATCGAGACCGAAGCCGGCCGCTCGCAACATATTCAGCTCGAAGGATTGACGCATCGCGAGGCTCGCTGCGCCACTGCCGAGCGTATCGAGCGCGCGCACGAGCACGTGATACGCATCGACCGCTTCCGCCTCCTCGGAGGTGAGCGCGTCGGCGAGTTCGAGCATGTAGCTGCCGAGCGCGATCTTCGCGAGATCGTCCTCGATTGCCGGCGGCCGCGAATCGCCCGGCTCGGCGCGCGTGATGAACACGAACTGGCCGTGCGGGCGTCGGCGGAAAAACAGGTTGACGTGCGAGAACGGTTCGAGCTTGCGTTCGAAGCGCCGCCGCGAGGCCTTGGCGCCCTTGGCGATGCCGCTGAGCTTGCCGAATTCCCGCGTCAGCAGCGTCACGATGCGATCGGACTCCGAATAGTCGCGCGCACGCAGCACGATCGCCGGCGTCGATTCTTCAGCCGGCACGACTGACCTTTCATCCGCGGCACGATCATCGCTCGACCGATCGCATCGATTAGGCCGACGGTGCGCAGAATCGATTGCTGAATCGCTTTGACCTTGGTGCGCATCGCTTCGATACCGTCGGTGTCGCGCCCGTTGTCGGCCGCGTCGCGCACCAGATTCTCGAACTTCGCGAGGATATTGGCGAGCTTGGTATGCGCCTCGATCGTGGCGCGCTTGCGCATCTCGTCGCTCTCCCATCCGCGATCGACGTATTCGCGCAGCTCCTGCCCCTGGATAAGCAATTCGCGCGCCTCGTCCTCGAAGCCCTTGACCATCCGCCGAATCGCGTCGCGTACCTTCGGCAGTTCCTCGGGATCCTTCCACAACACGTGCTCGAGAAACGTCAGATCGTCTTCCGTTACTGTCGTCCGGCCGCAGATCAATGCGTGTGCGCGCAGGATCGCGAGCGAGTTCCGCCAGCGCCGATCGGAGACGATTATCTGTTGCGTGGCGAGCGCCCGCCGCAGTTCCGCGATCGATCGCAGGATACTCCCCGGCAGTATCACCGACGCCGCTCGCGCGCGAATCTCCTCCAACTCCGCGAACGTCATCATGCGTGCGCTCGCCCGCCGCCACGCCCTCCAGCATTTTCAGGAAGCGGAAGTCCTCGCCGATGTAATCGACCATGAAGCGCAGCATGAAGCGATCGAACAGCGCCGTCAGTTCCTCTTCGTCGGGCAGCTCGTTCGACGCCCCGAACATCGTGATCAGCGGCACGATCACGCGCTCGCGCCCGTTGTGAAACACGCGCTCGTTGATCACCGTCAGCAGCGCATTGAGGATCGAGGAGTTGGCCTTGAAGATCTCGTCGAGGAACGCGATGTGCGCCTCGGGCAGCTTGTGATCGGTGACGCGGCGGTAGTCGTCCTGCTCGAGACCCTTGAAACTCACCGCGCCGAAAATCTCTTCCGGCGTAGTGAACTTCGTCAACAGCCATTGGAAATAATCCGCGCCCTCGATTCGGCGGCAGAGTTCATCCGCGAGCATCGACTTGGCGGTGCCCGGCGGTCCGATCACCAGGATATGGCTCGCAGACAGCAGCGCGCACAATGCGCCGTCGATCAAATCGGTGCGTTCGAGAAAGAGATGATTCAGTTCCTCGCGAATCGATGAAAGTTTGCTTAACGTTTCGGCCATATCGCTCGGGCGCTCGGAAACCGCGCACTCCGGTGAAATCTAGCATGAGCCGGTCGCTCCACTTCAACGGCTGTCGCACCTCCGGTCCCCGATCCGCCTCGACGTCGCTCGAACACCTTGCCGCAATCCGGCATCGGCGCTAGAACGAAAGCCGGCACCTAGGCGGCTTAATTTCGCTCGCACGAAGCGAGCGTTGCAACCTGCGGCACGCTGCGCGCCGCCGGAGGATCTCAATGGAAAAAGCGTTGGCTGGAGTCAAAGTACTGGACCTGACTCAATTCGAGGCCGGCACCTCATGCACCGAGATGCTGGCGTGGCTCGGCGCGAACGTCATCAAGGTCGAGCCGCCGAAGATGGGCGAGCAGGGCCGCTGGCTGCTCACCGAAAAGCCCGGCGTCGATTCGCATTACTTCATGCTGCTCAACGCCAACAAACGCAGCGTCACCCTCAACCTCAAGTCCGAGCGCGGCCAGCAGCTCTTCATCGATCTGATCAAGCAAGTCGATATTCTGGCCGAGAACTATTCGCTCGGCACGCTCGAGAGCTGGGGCCTCGGCTACGATCGTCTGCGCGAAATCAATCCGCGCCTGATCTATCTGACCATCAAGGGCTTCGGCACCTACGGCCCGAACAGCAAGTACAAGAGCTTCGACATGATCGCGCAGGCCGCCGGCGGTGCGATGTCGCTAACCGGCTTTCCCGGCTCGCCGCCGCTCAAGCCCGGCCCGACCATCGGCGACACCGGCACCGGCATCCATGCGGCCGCGGGCGTGCTCGCCGCCTACATCCAGCGCGAGCGCACCGGCAAGGGCCAGAAGGTCGAAGTCGCGATGCAGGAAGCGGTCTTCAACTTCGTGCGCGTCCCGATGATGGGCACTTACATCACCAACGAGCCCACTCCGCGCGTCGGCAATCGCCTCACCGCCGGCGCGATCGGCGACATCTTCAAGTGCTCGCCCGGCGGCCCCAACGATTACGTCTACATGTTGTGCACCACGCCCGAGATGTTCCACGCCTTGTGCAAGATTATCGGCCGTCCCGACGTCCCCGAAGATCCGCGCTTCAAGGATCGTCGTGAGCGCGTCAAATACATCGAAGACCTCACGCAAATCATCGAGGCCTGGACCAGCCAGCGCGGCAAGCGCGAAGTGATGAAGTTGATGGGCGAAGCTGGCGTCCCCTGCGGCGCCATGCTCGACAGCGTCGAACTGCTCAACGATCCGCACATGAAGGAGCGCGGCATGATCGTCACCGTCGATCATCCGGTGCGCGGCAAGTTCACGATGCCCGGATGTCCGATCAAGCTCGAGCATTCGCCCGCCGAGGTCACGGCCGCGCCCCTGCTCGGCCAGCATAACGGCGAGGTGTATGGCGATATGCTCGGGCTCTCGACCTCCGATCTGGATCAACTCAAGCAGGAGGGTATCGTCTGAGCGCCGTCGCGATGCTATTTGTGTAAACCAAGGTTTCCAGGCGGCGAGAAACGGGGAGGTCGATTCGAAGTGGCGCAAAGTCGATTGCGCTCTTCGGCGCCGTCCTGATTCTCGCCGCCCAGTTTCTCGCCCTGACCCATTTCCATCAGGGCAACCCGAGGCCGCGTGGCGCGTGCCATGCGCACGTGACGCGAGAATTGCGCATGGCACGCACCGCGACGCTGCATGAGGGAATTACATGGCGATGCGCGCGACCTCCTCAACGAGGCCAACAATTCCGAGTTAGTGAAGGCGCAGGTTTCGACCGGCAGCGCGCTGCTCGACGTTCCGCAGGGCCGCGTCGATTACAGCTTCGGTGACATCCATCCTTTCGGCAACCCGCACTACCAACTCGATCCGGAGTCGGGTCGTCAGATGGCCCGGAACATCTTCAACGCGCTGGTGTACGTCGATGCGCCCGACAAGGATTACTTCGCGCAGAATCTCGCCACTTTCGAATCGCAACTTACCGCCGCGGAAAAAACATGGAACACTGCGATGGCGCCGTTTGCGGGCACCAGATTCATCCCCTATCCTCGCTGCGATCTTCGCACTGAGCTATGGTTACGCGGCGATCAGAGGCAATTGACGGTGGCGGGAAGCAGCACAAAATCGAAGACGTCAGCGACTGACATCTTTGAGGCGGTCGAATACCTCAAACGCGAGGGCGAGACTGCATTGCGCCGATTCGCGCGTGCCCATCGCGGCACCGCCTATGCCGAGATGCGTTTCGAGGCGATGTTCCATCGCTCGGCCTCGGCCAACGACGGCGATCAGCGCGACAGCACAGAGAGTGAGGCGGCGGCTTTCGGCGTCGCGGTTCACTACGCGGAGCACGGCGGCGTTATCGGTCGCGGACAGACGGGGGCCGAGATCGGCCGCATCGCGCTGAATCGCACCAAACTGATCGCTGCGCTCAATGCGGTACTCGCCGAAGCCTACGAACGCGCCCGCTTCAACGCTCGCGAAAAGGCCGCGATCCTCAAAAAACATGGCGACGCGGCCAGATCCCTCACGCTGGCGGGAACGATCGCGCCCTCGACCGCCCGCGATGAAGTTGCCGCGATCTTCCAGCGCGATCCGCGCACTCTCGATGCGGGCGAGCTCAAACGCGCCTGTCACGAAGCCTCCGCCGCGATCGCGGGACTCGGTTCCGATGTCGCCTTCAACGCGGTCGCCGCGATGAGCGAACTGCGCCACGAGCTTTTCATCAATACGGCGGGCGCGCTGATCTCACAGGCTTTCGCATTCTCGCAAGGCGATTGTTACGTCGTCGCGCAGAGCGGTGATGGCCATCAGGAGACCTACGACACGATTGGCCATCAGCGCGGTTTCGAATGCCTGGCCGAAGGATCACGCGACGAGCTGATGCCCACGCCCGACCTCTCGACTTTCGCGATCGAATTGGCCAAAGAGACGCGCGAGGTTGCCGTCGCGCCCGCGCTCAAGCCGCCCGACGGCGAAGTCGTGGTGGTGACCGATCCGCATTTCAATGCGCTGGTCGCGCACGAGATAATCGGCCATCCGTGCGAGGCCGATCGCGCGCTCAAGATGGAAGCCGCATACGCCGGACGCAGCTGGTTCCTGCCGTCGCTCGATCGCAACGAGATCGGCCGTCCGGTCGGCTCTCCGCTGCTCTGGGCATGCTCGGATCCGACGCTCACCGGCTACGGCCACTATCGTTACGATCACGAGGGGACGCCGAGCCGGCGTGTGACGCATATCGAGGGCGGCGTCTTCCGCGGCTTCATCAATTCGCGCGCGACCGCGGCTGCGCTCGGAGTTGAGCCCAACGGCTCGGCGCGGGCGAGCGAGGCCTGGCACGTGCCGTTGATCCGCATGTCGAACACTTTCTTTTTGCCGGGAGCAAGCGATCCCGCCCAGATGATCGCCGAAGTCGATCACGGCTACTACGTCTGCGGCTGCCTGGTTCCATCGATCGCAGAATCGCGTGAGAACTTTCGCATCTCCTCGCGCAAGGTTTATGAAATCGACCACGGACGAATCGGCCAGCTCTATCGCGCGGGCAGCGTGATCTCGGATTCAAAGAGCTTTTTCACCAAGGTCGACGCGGTCGGCAAAGATCTGCGTTTGATCGCGATACCCAACTGCGGCAAGGGCCAGCCAATGCAGGTCAAGCGGATGTCCAACGGAGGACCGACCCTGCGGTCGCGCGCACGCATGGGTGGGGGCTAACTCGCGATGCGCACGAGCGCCGATCTGCGCAAGTTCGTCCGCGAAGCCGGCGCGCTCTTGGAGCGCGAGCGTGACTTCAGCGCCTTCGAGATCTATTGCTCGACCAGTGAACATCGCGTCGCGCGGCTGAACTTCACCTCCGACATACCGTCGCGCGGTCTCGAGGAATTCAAGTCGCTGAATGCTGACGGCTTCGCGCTGCGCGTTGTGATGCGCGGTGATCCGCACGAAACCGGATCGGCGACCGAGGCCGGTGATCTTAGCCTCGACGCCGTTCGTGCAACGCTGCGCCGGGCGCGTGCGACGACCGTGATCGATCCGCATTTTCCGGGACTGCCCACGGAGCCGCGTAAATTCGCGCCGCACAAGGAAACCGGTGGCGCGTCTGATTTGATGCGCGCCCGTGACGGTGCGATTGCCGCGGCCGCATGGCAAATTATCGGCGGTGCGATCTCAGCCTTCGAGGCGGGCGTGCCGCTCAAACTGCCGCATCCGGGACTGATCATCGGCGGCGACCTTTCGCTGATTCGCGATCGAATTGCGATCGGCAGCTCGACCTTCGCTGATATTCGCACCGACGAGAGCGCGCATTTCGTGTCGTCGGTGACGGCGCTAATCGAATCGCTCGACGCCAAGGGTACCGCGACCGCGATGGGCTCGTCGCTCGACCAGATGCGCCGCGCGGGAGCGCGACTCGGCCGCGACGCCGTCGCGCGTGCACTCAAGTTGCGGCATGGCGAACGACCGCCGGCCGGCTCGTATCGGGTCGTATTGGGCTCGCAGCCGGTCGCCGAGATTCTCAACTATATGGTCATCGGATCGCTGACCACCGGCGCTTTTCATGCGGCGACTTCGGCCTATCATGGACGCTTCGGCACACGTGTGATGGACGACCGATTGAGTCTCGCCGACGATCCGATCGCCAAGAGCGGTCCGGTCCGCCGTCGCATTACCTGCGAAGGACTTCCAGCCGCACGCACCGAGATGATTCGCGACGGCCAACTCGTCGGCCTCATTTCCAACTTCTACGACTCGCATCGCCTGCTGACCGACGAACATCGCGCAGAGCGACTGGGTCCGGCGGCCTCGGCGACCATCACGTTTCCGGTACGCAGCGGCTATCGGCTCGGCGAAAGTCCCGCACGGCGCTACGACGCTCATCCGGGAGCGACCGGCACCAACGTGATCATGCGGACGAAGCGCGGCGTCGATGAGTCCGAGTTGATCGCCACCGTTCGCGACGGCATCTACATCGGCCGCATCTGGTACACCTATCCGATCAACGGACAGCGCGCGGGCGATTTCACCTGCACCGTGAGCGGCGATTCCTACGTCATCCGCAACGGCCGGCTCGCCGCGCCCTTGGCGCCCAACTGTTTTCGGATCAACGCAAATATCGAGCAGGTCTTCACCAAGCCGCTCGCGGTCGGCAAACGCTCCGAACTCGCGGTCGTTTGGGGCTCGCCGGAAGCCTACTTCGTGCCCGCGATTGCGTTGGACGGAATCACTCTGGCGCAAGTCGGAGCGGCGGATTCGGATTAATACGAGAAATAGGAGAGTTGTTAAAGAACTCAAAACTCTAGTTTTTCTGAAACCTCATAAGGTTTCAAACTGTCCGTTTGGAAGAGCATCGCGAGACTTGAGGATGTGCAAACCTCGCAGTCATGACGAGGTATTGAGCCGCCCGAAAGATAGATAGGTTAGCTGATTTTCCGGTCGTCGCGGTAGGTTTCCTGTTTGCTCGTAATGCCGGTTGGATCCCATCGCGTCCAAACGCCCTCGCGTTTGCCCGCGCGATAGTTGCCCTCCAGTGCTTTGACTCCGTTCGCGTACCAACTGATGTGCAGGCCATCCTGCAAGCCGTTGTGATAATGGTCGATCGCGGAGCGCACGCCGTTCTCGTACCACGTCGTCCATTCGCCGTCTTGCACGCCCTCGCGGTAATAGCCCTGAATCATTCGATCGGTGCCCGTCCCATACGCGACGAAGAGGCCGTCCTTAACCGGTTTGCCATTGACAATCTTCTGACACCAGACCTCCTCGCCCTTCGGCGGCGGCGCACCCATCAGCGTGGCGCCGCTGGGGCACGATAGCGGCTGGCTGGCAGAGTCGCGATGGCAGGCGCCCAATATCAGATTGCTCGCGATCGTAGAGGCCATCAGCATGAAGCGGAGCATCATCCTGAGCTTGCTGGGTCTTCGCATATCCGTAATGCGCGTCGGCATACGAACGTGAATTCTGTCAGCGCGCGGGCGCAAAACAAGGCGTGGAAGTAAAGTTGCCGGGGCAAGTAGCCTGCGAAATGCAGCGGGCGGGAATGCGATGTTCGCCTTCCCGCCCGCGATGCGATTCGCTCCGCCCGCCACGACGCGCGCGAAGCTGTGAACGTCCTTAGTTCGAGCCCGTCGAGCCGAGCAGGTTGCCGCCCAGCGTAGGATGGCCGACCGTCTTGTCGCCGATCACGTTGATCATCGACGGCTTGCCCGATTTGAAAGCCCGCTCGAGTGCCGGGACGATCTCGTCGGGCTTCTCGACCTGTTCACCGTGGCATCCCATCTCGTTGAAGACCTTGTCGTAGCGGATGTTCTGCAACATGTTGAACGGCTCGGTGCGATCTTTCAGCATCGGCATCGACTCGAAGCTGGGGCCCCATGAGCTGTTATTATAGAGGAGGCAGACGATGGGGAGGTTGTAGCGCGCCGCGGTCTCCATGTCCCAGCCGCCGATACCGAGACCGCCGTCACCCATCACCAGCACGACCTGTTTACCCGGCCGCGCTAGCTGCACGCCAACACCCATCCCGAAGCCGTGGCCGACGGGCGCGAGTGGCCCCGCGTCGATGACCGAACCGGGGAAACGACAGACAAAGTTCTGGCTCATCCAGCCCGAAAGCGTGAAGCTGTCGATGACAACGGTCGCATTCTTGTCGAGCACCGAAACAAGGTCACGCGTCACGCGTGCCGGGTGAATCGGCAGATTGCTATGGACCTTCTTTTCGTTGTCGACCACGACCTTCTCGAAGTTCGATCGCACCTCGGCCAATTCCTTTACCCAACTCGAGCTGCGATTCTTCGAGAAATCGAGCTTCAGTTCCTTGATTCGCGTGATCATCTGGCGGAGCACCAGCTTCGGATCGCCGACCAGCGGAATCTCGGCCGGCACCTGCCATCCGATGCGCGATGCCACCGGGTCGCATTGGATATACTTCGCTTTATCGTTCCAGGTCGGCATCCGGCCGAAATGCTCACCGCTCCAGAAGCGAAAACCCAGCGTCAGCACGACGTCGGCGCGGCCCGTGAACGGTTTCTTAAAGGCGCCGCGAATGGCCAGCGGATGCTCCTCGGAAACCGATCCCTGGCCGGCACGCCGTGCATAGACGGGAATCGACGTCAGCTCGACGAATTCCTTTAGCTCGGGCGCGGCGTTCGACCAGAAGAGGCCATCGCCGCCCGCAATCAGCGGACGTTCGGCCGCATGCAACAATTCGATTGCGCGATCGATCTTGGCCGGGTCGCCCGCCGAACGAACGTCGTCCGGCGTGAAGCGCTGGCCACCAGCGCGCTGCTTCGCATCTTCGCCCTGGGTGTAAAGAATGTTTTGTGGAATCTCGATCAACGACACGCCCTGCGGCGGCGTCAGCGCCTCGCGGAAAGCCAGGCGCATGTCGAATTCGATGGTGCTGAAGTCGGTGACCCGCTTAGTGTACTTCGCGAAGCTGCGCACGACGTCGGAACCATAGGCCTCCTGGAAAGAGCCCTGATGGTCCTCGGTGTTGGGATGTTGGCCCGAGATGCAGACCACCGCGCTATTGGTCATCGCGGCGAGCGCCAGTCCGGTCACCGCGTTGGTCAGGCCACATCCGGCCGTCACCATGCAGACGCCAGCCTCGCCGGTCATGCGCGCAAAGCCGTCGGCTGCATACGCGGTCGCCTGTTCATGCCGCATGTGGACCAGCTTGATTTCATGGCTGCGCAACTGCGCCAGAATCGGGAACAAGTGACCACCATTGATGGCGAAACAATAGCGTGCCTTATTTTCCTGGATGATGCGCGCGACCAGCTCGCCGCCGTCCACTTTGGCCATTGGAGATCCTCCTTCGATATGTGCCGCCCGTCCGTGCGCCAAACCATTGATGTCCGCGATTGCGCGGTATCAGCTGGCCCTGGTCTCGGCGGGTCTGAAAGATTGTTCGGGACGAATCCTTGCACATTTCTGATGGAAGCGAAAACCCGAATGAGCGGAGATCGGTATTGCTGGCGCGATCTTTTCTTTCAGGGCATCGTTGATCATGAACCAAAAGGCCTATAAATCTGAGGGCTCGGAAGGACCTATTTCTATTTGGCGGCCCGGCGGTTGAAATGATGGCCGCGGCAAATTGCGGATGAAATGAAACGGCGCCTCTTTGCAATATTACTTTTTTTCACGAGCACTCTCGTGGCGATCCCCGCTAATGCCTTCAGCCTGCTCGACCCGAACACTTGGCCGCCTTCGCTGAATCCGCACAACTGGCCTTTTTCGCTCTACCCGATACCTGAGGTAGCGACGAACCCCAACGGCGGCGTCACCTACGGAATTTTAACCGCGTTCCTAATCAAGGATAAGCACGGCGATATTCGCTATATATTCGCGCCGGACGTCAACAACAACAGTACGCTCGGACCTGGCGGTAACATCCGTATTCTCTCGTATCCTTCTGAGGACACGCAGTGGTATGCGACCGGCGGCGCGCAGGAAAACATCGCGCGCAATTTTGATCTCAATTACGAAACCGGTCGCACGCATCACGATTGGTGGTCGTTTACCGGCAGGTTCTTCTTCGAACGTGATCCGACCGAACGATTTTTTGGAATCGGCAATAATTCGCGCGAGGGACAGGAGAGCAATTACACCACTGAGCAGTTCTATTTTCGCGGACTTGTTAGGCTGGAACATCACGCACAATCTACAGCTCGCGGCGGTGGTCAAGCCCCGTTACGTGCGAATTCAAAACGGCGGCTTCACGACCACGCCCCAGATCGTGCACGATGTTTCCGCAGCGTCAAGGGCATCAACGGCGGCAGCGAAATGTGCGATGAGATCCGCGTGACCTACGACAATCGCGACTCGATCGACCTACCGCACGCCGGCGGCCTCGCGCTGCTGTATTACGGATTGGCCGATCGCCGTTTCCTGAGTTCCGTGTCTTACAACCGTTTCGGCGGTGAGCTGCGTCGCTATTTATCCTTTGGCCGCCGCGTCACCTTCGCGGGCCACCTCTATATGCAATGGACTCCGGCGGGGAACGAGACACCCTTCTGGTCGATGCCGTGGCTCGGCGGTGAGGAGAGCTTCCTCTACACCGTCGAGACCCTGCGCGGCTATGGTGCGGGCCGCTTCATCGATAACAATATCGCCGTCGCCAATATCGAGATGCGCACGCGCGTACTCGAGGCGAACGTCTTCGGGACTCACGGCGTCGCCGAACTGGCGCCGTTTTTCGATACCGGCCACGTCTGGCATTCGATGTCGCGAATCCCGTTCCAGGAACTGCATTCGGTCGGCGGGGTGGGCTTCCGGGCAATCGTCGAGCCATTTGTGGTCGGCTACGTCGATGTCGGTTGGGGCGGCGAAGGCGCCGCGGTCTTCTCGGGCATCAACTATCCATTCTGATTTGAATTACGAGAAATACCGGCGCAACGTTCCTCGTCACTTGCGAAAGCGTGACGGGTAGATCGGCTTCAAACGTAATTTCCGGGTGGAGCCGGCGCGCGCGTTCGATCAGCACGGCTTCGACCTCGGGAATTTGGGGATCCGGAACACAACAATCCACCGGACAGGCAGCGGCGCATTCTTCGTGATCGAAGAACCCGACGCATTCGGTGCACTTGCCGGGGACAATGTAATAAATGTCGGGAGCTATCGCTTCGTGAGCTGGCCCCATCGAGTTCCCATGATTCGCCGCCCGCGTAGATTGCGTTGTTCGGGCATCGCGGCGCACACGCCCCGCAATTGATACATTCTTCGGTAATCAGCGTCGACATTTTGAAATTTCCGGATTAGTCAGTTCAGCAGTCCGGGCATCGCGGCGGCAACGCGGCGCGCGAGTTCGATAAATGCCTGGCTTGCCGGATGATCCGGCTGGGCGATTACGATCGGCCTCCCGGCATCGCCCGCCTCGCGGACCTCGGTAAAGATCGGCAGGCGCACGAGCATTTCCATATGCTCGCCGGACGCCATCTTGTCGCCGCCACCATGACCGAAAATCTCGTCGCGCTCGCCGCAATCGGGACACACGAAGTAGCTCATGTTCTCGACCACGCCGAGCAGCGGACAATGCACCTGCCGGAACATCCGCACCGCGCGCATTGCGTCGGCCAATGCGACGTCCTGCGGCGTCGTCACGATCACGACGCCATCGATCGCGACTTCCTGCGCCAGGGTCAATTGCGCATCGCCGGTGCCGGGCGGCAGATCGACGATGAGAAAATCCTGCGTGCCCCACAGCGTGTCCTTGAGGAACTGTCGCACCGCTCCCATCACCATCGGACCGCGCCAAATCACGGGTGCCTTGTCGTTGAGAAAGAAGCCGATCGAGATCAGCTTCACGCCGAAGCGCTCGACCGGGTAGAAGGACTGGCCGCCGGCGCCGCGCGGACGTTCGTCGCCAGTGCCGAACATCATCGGCACGGAAGGGCCATAGATGTCGGCGTCGAGCAGGCCGACCTTGTATCCGATCCGGCTCAGCGCGGTGGCGAGATTTGCCGCTACCGTCGATTTGCCGACGCCGCCCTTGCCACTCGCCACAGCCACGATGAAACGGGTGCCTTCAAGGCGCACCTTGCCGGTCTTCTCGCCTAAGCTCGGGCTCGAGTTTGCGCACTTTAAACTCGACCTTGGGCACGCCGAGTTCATGCGCGAGCGCCTGATGAATCCGCGCCGGCAAGGTCACGCAGAATTTCTTCGCGATCGGTCGCGCTGCGCAGCGTCACCGTGTAGCCGCCGTCAGCCGCCGGCGTAACCTCCTCGACCATCCCGAGCGATACGATATCGGTCTGGTAGCCGGGATAATTAACGCGGGCGAGTGCGACCGCGACTTGTTCGAGGGATACCTTACTGGCCACAAGGCAAAATTATTTCAGATGGCGGTTGGCAGCGATAGCCGAGCTTGCGATCGGCGATTCCACTGCGCGTTCAATCAGAACGCGCGCAGGCTGGAATCGCAACAATGCCCGCCGCAGCGATTCATCGAATCAGTGGCGCCAGGCGATTCGCGATCACCGCGCGCGCTTCGTCGGCAATGCGTTTGACGATCTCCGCAGCCGTCAGCGTTTCGTTGACGAGGCTGCACGATTGACCCGCGTAGAACGCGAGTCCGCCGATCTCACCCTCGATATACTCGGTTGGTGGAAATATCGAATAGCGTGACAGCGGGACCTCAATATCAGAGCGGCGCATTGTCCCGGCCGGGTCACCCTCGCCCGGCCGTTTGCCGGTCGGTGCGCGTCCGGCGTCCTCCCAGCCCTTGACGGTCGCCGTGCGGATCACACGATGCGGCGCTTCGGGCCAGCCGATATCGAAAAGCGTGGTGTACAGCGTGTCTTCGGCCTGGGCTTCGATCACCGCCTTCTTGTACTCGTGATGCGCGGCGGATTCATTCGCCACCAGGAAGCGCGTGCCGAAGACACCGCCGTCCGCCCCCAGCGCGATCACCGCCGCAAGCGCCCGGCCGTCTGCAAGGCCGCCCGCCGCAACCATCGGCAGATCGCCAATCGCGTCGCGCACCGCCGGTATCAGCGCCATCGTCGTCGTGGTGCCCCGGACGTGGCCGCCCGCTTCGACGCCCTGCGCCATCACCGCATCGACCCCCGCGTCGGCGGCGGCCCGCGCTTCGCTGGCCGACCCGCATTGCCAGACCACCTTGATGCGCGCATTGCGCAGGCGCCGAATCGAATCGATATGTTCAGCTGGTGTGCCCCAGAAAAAAGTCGCCGCTTGGATGGGCTCGTCGGCAACAATCTCGACCGTACCCGGCCGCAAAAACGGAATCAGCAGGTTCACGCCGATCGGCTTCTGGGTGATCCTGCGTGCGGCGTCAATTTCGCGATGGATCGCGGCTGGGTTGAAGCCGGCCAAGCCGATGAAGCCGAAGCCGCCGGCCTCTGACACCGCGCCCGCCAGCCTCGACAAGGCGACACCGCCCATGCCCGCCGAAATCAACGGCAACTCGATTCCCAGCAGTTCGCAAATTCTGGTTCGCAGCATTGAGGCGTCGCTCCTGAAATTTCGCGCGAGCGTCCTAACGTCCTTTGAATTTTGCCTCGCGCTTTTCGAGAAACGCCTTGACCGCTTCCTTGTGGTCTTCGGTCAGGCCGGTCAGCGTCTGTCCGTACGATTCGCGATCGAGGATGGTCCGCAGGTCGGATTTGAGCGCAAGATTCAAATGCGCCTTCATGTAAGAATACGCCACGGTTGGTCCGGCCGCGAGGCGCTGGGCAAACGCTTGCACCTCTTCGGTCAGCGACTCCGCCGGCACCACGCGATTGACGATGCCGAGCCTGAGCGCCTCTTCGGCACCGATCACCTCGGCGGTGAAGTACAGTTCGCGCGCTTTGGCCGGCCCGACCAGTTGCGTAAGCAAATAGGTGCCGCCGAAATCGCCCGAGAACCCTACGCGTGCGAAGGCCGTGCCGAAGCGCGCATTGTCCGAAGCGAGCCGAAGATCGCAGGCCAGCGCGATACTCAGTCCCGCACCAGCGGCCGGTCCGTTGATCGCGCCAATCGTCACCTTCGGCATTTCGTGCAGCAGCAGGCTTACCTCTTCCGAACGGCGCAACTGGCTGATGCGCGTCTGGATTCCCTGCTCTCCTGCGGACGCCGAGTGTGCGTGCGCGCCGCCCGCGCTGCCGCCTTCATTGCGTTCACGCATACGGCCGATATCTCCGCCGGCGCAAAAACCGCGCCCCGCACCCGTCAACACCACCGCACCGACTTCGCGATCGTGCGCCGCGCGATTCAACTCTTCGAGCAAACCAGCGATCATCTGATCGCTCAATGCGTTCAGCTTATCGGGGCGATTCATCGTCAGATACAAAACACCGTCGCGGCGCTCGGCGATCAGATCGCGATGTTCGGTCGTCATGGGTAAGCCCTCCAAAGGCGAAACTGCTCTGATGATCGAATCCCGTACTACTTCAGCACCGCGACGCTGTCGAGAGCGTCGGCGACCGACTGCGTGCCGTCGCGGTCATGGCCGAGCGCACTTGCCGCGTTGAACATCGAGGTCATCAAGGCGAGCCCGGGCAGTGCCAGCCGCTGCTCGTGCGCGGCTTCGCCAACCAGGCGCAAATCCTTGCGCATCAGTTGTACGAAAAAACCCGGACGGTAGTCGCCGGCGACGATTTTCGGCCCGAGGTTGTTCAGTTGCCACGAGCCCGCGGCGCCCGCGCCGATCGCTTCGATCACCTTCGCCGGATCGAGTCCGCCCTGGCGTGCGAACAGCAACGCCTCGGCCGCAGCCTCCAGCGTCACCGCGACGGCAATCTGATTTGCGAGCTTGGTGGTCTGGCCAGCGCCCGGCGGACCCATATGCGTCACACGCTTGCCGAGATGTTCGAACAACGGCTGCGCGTGTTTGAAAGCCGCCTCGTCGCCGCCCACCATGATTGCGAGAGTGCCCTCAATCGCCCCGGTCTCGCCGCCTGAAACTGGCGCGTCGAGATAGGCGACGCCCAACTTTGCGAGGCGCGAGGCGATCTCGCGTTCAGCGTCCGGCGCAATCGTGCTCATGTCGATTACCAGTTGCCCGCGCGCCAGCACCGGTTCGACTTTCGCAATGACGCCTTGGACGTCGGGGGTGTCGGATACCATAACGAAGACCGCTTCGGCGCCGCGTGCGCATTCGGCCGCGTCGGCGACGACGGACGCGCCGTCAGCGCTCAGCGCGTGCGCTTTTTCCACGGAGCGGTTGTGCACGCGCACCCGATGGCCCGCCCGGAGCAGTCTGCGCGCCATCGGCGCCCCCATGATGCCGGTTCCAATCCATGCGATTTCCATAATTAGTTCCTTCGACGAAATAATCGTGCCTGGCGGAACGGTCGTGATACGGCGCGAGGTGTTTTTATCCGCGCGGTTCGCGAAGGTCAGGCAGCGTGGGATGGTCGCGACACCGCCTTCCACGAAAAGCCATTGACTGGAATCGCGCTGATCACAAATAAAACGGCCCAGAGCGTAAACAGGATTCCAGTCGCGACGCCATGCCACGTCCAATACAAGCCGTAAATCAGATAAAGTGCGAGCAATCCGAGATGCAGCATCGCGCGACTCTCGTTGATGCCGGACGGCAGCGGCGTAAACAATCGCGCGACGATTTTCGCTTGCCCGCCGCAATGCCAGGTGCCGAAATGGCGGCATCGCCGGCACACCGTCAAACTGGATTCGATCCACATCGTCGCAAACAACCCGAAACCGATCGTAAATGCGCCGAAGCTGTGCGCCGCCGCTTTGACGAGAAACACGATTGTGAACATAACGAGACCGCCAACTCCGACTATTCGGAAAAAGGCGGGCGTCTGGATAAGGTAAATGATTGGCTCAAACGGGCCGGGATTCCTGGATGGCATCGGTGATCGTTTCCGTTCGCCTAATCTGCTTGCGATTCGCGCCCGCGCAACCAGTTATGCGCTTTCGAGCGTCCACTTTGGCACTTCGGTCGGTTCAATGTCGTCAAACTTCGTATAGTCGATCCGAAAGCCGCGCTCGGCCGACTCGCTGATAATGTCGGCCAGGCGCGCACCCCACAAGATGTCGTCGGCCTTGTACGAATGGCGCGAGTACACTGTCTGAGAAAATGTCTCGTCGATCCCGGTCAGCGATACCGTGATGCTGACGTCGTCCCGGATTAAATCCTCGGCTTTGCCACCGTAGAACGGACTACCCGGTTGAATCGGATGCACGGCCGTCCACGAATACTGGAAGATCGCGTTGCGATAGCGCGCCAGGTCGAGGTCGTAAAAGCGGCGTACATATTCACCCTCCCTAGTGTGCTCGTCGCGCGCAAAGACCACGTGAATCTGCGCCTCGACGATGTTGCTCGCGCGTACGTTAGCCATCCGGAACATCAGGCTGGGCACCCCGTCGCGCTTGGAAATTACCGCGGAGCGGCTGAATCGTACACGCGCCGTTGGACGCGAGAACTTGGCGAAAATCAACCCGGTGATTAAAGCGAAATTGATGAGTCCGGCAACCGCTTCTATGCTCATCAGGATCTGCGAAAACATATCGGTCGGCGACATTTTGCCGTACCCGATGGTCGCTATCGTCTCGACACTGAAGAAGAAGTAGTCGGAAAAATAGCTGGGGCGCGCGTTCTCGATGCCGCCCTCCAGATAGTAGCCTAGAGCAAAGATGATGTTGATAACGACAAAGGCGCCGACGATCTGAAGCAACAATGCAGGCCATGACGAGGTCAGCAGGTGTAGATAGAAGTCGGTGAAAAAGTGATCGCCGTCTGTGAGGGCGGCCGGCCGAATCGGCTCCGGCGGGGACGCGCTGGTGCGTCGCTTGGGTAGGAGTGCCATGCGCTAAAGGATAATCATCGACAAGGGAAGGTGCACCTATAGCCAAAACCTCTGAAAGTGCCTGCGGTTTGCGCTTGAGGCGCCGACCGTGGCACTGGTAGGGCACCAAGTCGGCAGGGCCGAAGTCGGCCCAAACAGGGAGGTCAATCAAGATGTCGATACTCGAAGAAAAAGACGCGATCCGCGACTTACTTTCCGCCTACTGCTTTCATGTTGACGATTGCGAGTTCGATAAGTTCGCCGGGTTGTTTGCCGATGACGGCATCTTTGAACCGGGACCTCAAGGCAAATATCAGGGCCGCAAGGCGATCCGCGACTTCATCGCGTCGGTCGTGCCGCGGGCTGGCGAAGGACCGGCACGCAAGCATTGCACGATGAATCATCTGATTATCGTGAACGGCGACGAAGCCACCGCAAATAGCTACATCGTGGTGCTGCGCGAGGCCGACGGCGGCGGCATCATCCCGTCGCTGGCGGGCCGTTACGAGGACCTGCTCGTGAAGCGAAACGGCGAATGGCGCTTCAAGGTACGCAAGATTCATTTCGACATCGTGGGCGACCTCGGCCTCAAAAAATAGCTGTTGCGAGTGAGGCGAAGAATTCAGCGTCCCGGCAGGCAGGTAAAGTTGCGCCTATTGGTAACGTCGAAACTGAGTACGAAAATCGGGGAGTAATCGAATGACCAAGAAAGAAAACCTGAAATATCAGGTGCTGGCCGCGCAATGCGGTTTCGCATTCGAAATTCTTTTTACAATTTTCTGGGGATGGTTTGGACACAACCTGCCGCCGGCCTCGCCCAGTCTAAGCGCGCCAGCTCTTGCCTCGCACTTCGCTATGAACCATAACGCCATCCTGCTCGGCAACAGCATGGCTGCGCTGGTCGCCGTGCTGTGGATTCCGTGGACGGCCCAACTCACCGTCGTGATGTGGCGGATCGAAGGCTCGAGCCCGGTCCTGACGATCATCCAGGTGATCGGCGGCGCGCTTACAGCGTGGGTGCTGATGTTCTGTCCCGCGATCTGGGCGACTGCCGCATTTCGGCCGGAGAGCGACCCGAACCTCGTGCGGTCGCTCAATGACTTGGGCTTCATCCTGTTCAATATCACTTATGCCGTCACTTCCGTGCAGGCGATTGCCGCCGGTCTGGTCGGGCTGGCGGACAAGAGTGCGCGGCCCGTCTTCCCGCGCTGGGTGAGCTGGTGGGCAATCTTCGCAGGCCTCAGCTTTATCCCGCTCACTGCGATGCCGTTCTTCAAGACCGGCCCGCTGGCCTGGAACGGCGTCCTTTCCTTCTGGACCCTGTTCGGAACCTATTTTATCTGGACTGCTTCGATGGGTGTTTGCATGGCCAAAGACGCCATCAGACGCCTGCACGAAGAGACGAATCTCGAGGCGCCGCCCCAGCGCAAGATGGGTGGTGCCGCCGCATCCGCGTGACCTTTTACCGCCGCAAGTTTCCACCAAAAAGGCCGGACGCCCTTTTCGGACGTCCGGCCTTTCTTATTTGCGCCGTTTAGATTCTGCCGGGAAGGATTATGCGGCGGCCTTCGCGTGAGGCGACTTCACGTCCTCCTCCGCGATCGAGCCGCGCTTCGACAGGATGACGGCGATCGCCAGCATGATCGCTGCGAAGATCGTAATCGCGAGGCTCGTGCCGGTGATGCTGCCCACCACGATAGTGGTGAACGGCGCGGCTAAAATGCCGACCAGGTTCATCACTTTGATCATCGGGTTGAGCGCTGGGCCTGCCGTATCCTTGAACGGGTCACCCACGGTATCGCCGACGACGGCTGCCTTGTGGACATCCGTGCCCTTACCACCGAGGAAACCGTCTTCGACTTTCTTCTTGGCATTGTCCCAGTTGGCGCCAGCATTGGACATGAAAACCGCGAGCAACTGGCCGGTCAGGATGGTGCCGCCCAGAAATCCGCCGAGCGCTCCCGCACCGAGGCCGAAGCCGACCAGCAGCGGCGCGAACACCGCGAGGATCGCCGGGCTCATTAACTCCTTCTGAGCGCTTGCGGTGACGATATCAACGCATTTGCCGTAGTCGGGAAGTTCAGTGCCTTCCATGATGCCGGGGTGTTCGCGGAACTGGCGGCGCACTTCGAACACAACCTGGTAGGCCGCTCGTCCGACCGCCTTGATCGCGAACGAGCTAAACAGGAACGGCACTGCGCCGCCGATCAGCAGACCGACGAATACCGTGGGTGTATTAATCTGCACGCCGATCGCGCCGAGATGCGCTTCATCGATGAAGGAGCGGAACAGCGACACTGCGGCGATAACCGCTGTCGCGATCGCGAGGCCCTTGGTGAGCGCCTTGGTCGTGTTGCCGATTGCGTCCATCCAGGACAACGTGCGCGACGCCTCCTCCTGATGGACTCCGCCCATTTCGAAAATGCCGTGCGCGTTATCGGTGATCGGTCCGTAGGTATCCATCGCGAGGATGAAGCCGGTCGTCGTCAGCAGTCCGAGTCCGGTCAGCGCGATGCCGTAGAATTGCAGCGCCGTCGATTCGCGGAAGATGACCACCGCTCCGATGATCACCACCACGATTACCATCAGCGCCCATACCGACGATTCGAGACCTTCGCCGAGTCCCGACAGAATCAGCGTGGCCGGGCCGGTGCGCGCCGCGTTAGCGGTCTCCGTCACGGGGCCTTTATCGGGATGCGTGAAGTGGTTCGTCAACAACAGGGTCGCGATAGAAAGTACGATGCCGAGCGTCGCTACGATACCGAAGCGCCAGTCAGGCGCGCCGGTGCGCGGGTCCGTCATGTAGAAATAGTTTACGATGAAGAATCCGATCACCGAGGTGAACGACGAGGTGTAATAGCCGGCGTTAATCGGCCGCATCGGATCGCGCATCTCGGTGCCCGCCGGGACTTTCACGGCCATGATTCCGAGGATCGACGAGAAGACGCCGACGCCGCGTAGGATGAGCGCGAAGATGATGAGCTTCATCGCAAACGCGCTTGCTGCCGCGACGCCGCCGTATGCCGCGACGAAGGTCGGGTCTTCGAGGGCGTAGGCCGCGAGGATAATCGCGGCGACGAGAGTGACTTCATAAGACTCGAAAACGTCGGCCGCCATGCCCGCGCAATCGCCGACGTTGTCGCCCACATTGTCCGCGATCGTTGCGGCGTTGCGCGGATCGTCCTCGGGGATGCCCGCCTCGATCTTGCCCACGAGGTCACCGCCGACATCGGCGGCCTTGGTAAAGATGCCGCCCCCGACGCGCATGAAGAGCGCGGCGAGCGAGCCGCCGAAGCCGAAGCCCACCAGCACCTTCATTGCGTCTTGCTGGTAGATCAGGAAAATCACCGTCGCGCCCATCAGGCCGAGACCGACCGTGAACATGCCCGAGACGCCGCCGGCCTTGAAGGCGAGCTCCATCGCATCCTTGAAGCTGGTCAACGCCGCGTTGGCGCTGCGCACATTGCCCTTGACCGCCAGCCACATGCCGACGAACCCCGCGCCATACGAGGCACTGACGCCGAGGATGAATGCCAGCGCGATTCCCACCGACAGACTCGGCCGATCGGGGAACACGTTGCGATACATGAGGAACAGCGCGACCGCGATGATAACGACGAAGAACAGCATCGTCTTCACCTGCCGTCGCAGGTATGCCATCGAGCCTTCGTAAACCGCGTCGGCCACGTCAGTCATCGATTTTGGCCCGGGGTCGGCCTTCAAAACCACCTGCACCAACCACCAGCCGTAGGCCAGCGATACCACCGCCGAGGCCAGCACGCACCATAGAATCGTAAGCTGCGCGCTGGTCAGGGCTGGAAGAACGATCTTTGCTTCGCTCATCGAGCTTCAGTCTCCTGCGTAAAAAGTGCGATTGGTCACATCCGGTCGCAAGGCGAACAAAACTCTAAATATACTCGCGCTCAGGCGTCGTCGGATGATCTGGCGCAGTTTAGGTTTTCCTTGGAATGATGTCCAGTCTGCCGGCGTCGCACTGGCGATCGTAAGATTTCCGGAAAAGACGCTATTTTTCAGTTTTCCAACCGCTTCTCACCGGGTCCTTATGTTGTCCCGGTCTTCATGTTGATCCTGCCGCCGCGCTTATGTTTAGCTGGTCGGACGCCTATGAACGTAAATATCGAGAATACTTCCGCGCTTCGGCGCAAAATGACGATCGAAATCGAGCCCGACGAAATCAATCGCGAGCTCGATCGCGCTTACAACGAACTCAAGCGATCAGTCGTGCTCAAGGGCTTTCGGCCCGGCCATGCCCCGCGGCCGCTGCTGGAGCGTTTTTTCGGCGACCAGGTCCGCGGCGACGTGACCCAGAAACTGGTTAAGGAATATACCGAGAAGGCGCTCGAGGAAAATTCGCTCACGCCGGTGATTCCGCCCGAAATCGTGACCGAAGAGACCGACCTCAAGAAGGCGCTCAAGTTCAGCGCGGTCTTCGATCTCAAGCCAGAACTTCAGGTCAAGGACTACCAGGACCTGAAGGTTCAGACGCCAGAGATCAAAGTGACAGAAGAGGACGTTGACGCCGAGCTGGCGCGGATGCGCGAACGGCGTGGCGTGCTGAAGAAAGTCGAGGCGCCGCACAACCGTCGCCGAAAACGATTTCGTCGTCGCGGCATTCGAAGCCTTCGAGGACGGCAAGTCGGTGGAGGGCACCAAGGTTGACGATCGACTGCTCAAGGTCTCGAAGGAAACGCTGGCGCACGGCCTCGACGAGGTCTTGCTGGGGGCCGAGGCCGGCTCCGAGGTCCGCAAACCGCGCAGCTATCCTGCCGACTACGTCGAGAAGGAAGTCGCCGGCAAGAATGTCGAATGGCGCGCGACGGTCAAGGAAATCTACAGCCACGTCGTCCCTGAACTCGACGACGAGTTCGCCAAGGACGAAGGCTTTGACGATCTCGATGCGCTGCGCGCCAAGGCGCGCGAGGTCCTCGAGATGCGGGCGCGCAACGAGGCCAACGGCCGCGCGCGGCAGGGCCTGCTCGACCTCATCATCGAGCGCAATCCTGTAGAATCTGCCGGAATCGCTGGTCGCGCGCGAGACGCACAACGTCGAGCACGAGCTGGCGCAGAGCTTCGAAGCGACCGGCATGTCGCATGAAGATGCTCACGCCCGGGCGCGAGAGAATGCCGACGATATTAAGACTCGCGCTGAAAAGCGTTCACGCAGTGCGCTGATTGTGGACGCGATAGCCGATCAGGAAAATATCCACATCACCGACGACGAAGTCGCCGAGCGCATCGGCCAGATGGTCACCTATAGCGGACGCGCACGCGAGCAGATGGCGGAGCATTATCGCAGTGAAGAAAATCGCGCTGCGCTAAAGCAGGTGATGCGGCGCGAGAAGACGCTCGACATGCTACTTAAACGCGCACAGGGCGAGAGTGAGGCGACGGCCCCCGCCGAGACGTCGTCGGACGCGTCACCTGCCAACGGCGAGCCATGACAGATTCTTCCCTTTTCGCGACCTTCGCATTCGGGCGATTCGTGATTAGGTTGAACGCTCAGGCTCTCGCGCAAGCAGATTCGGCGTGATTGTTAAGGTGAAACGAACTCGTGTGCCTGCTTTGTCAAGGACACTTCTGTGCATGGGCTTTGGCTTTTAGGTTGCCCGTGTTTTGCAAACGGGTTAGACTTTTGTTGCGAGGTAAAATCGTCTTGTTGCTTCGCACCGCTGCATCCGTTGGGGATCTCGGGGTATTATGAGTAGCCTTGTGCCGATCGTGGTTGAACAGACGGGCCGCGGTGAACGCGCCTACGACATCTACTCTCGTCTGCTCAAGGACCGAATCGTTTTTCTTGGCCATCAGGTCACCGACGAAGTCGCCAATCTGGTCACCGCGCAATTGCTCTTTCTCGAATCCGAAGACCCGGAGAAAGAGATCAATTTCTACATCAATTCGCCCGGCGGTTCGGTGACCGCCGGCCTCGCGATTTACGACACGATGCAGTTCATCAAGCCGCCCGTCTCCACGCTCTGCCTTGGACAGGCGGCGAGCATGGGTGCCGTGCTGCTGCTTGCCGGGCAGAAGGGCCGGCGCTACGCCCTGCCCCATTCGCGTATAATGATCCATCAACCGCTGGGCGGCGCGCAGGGACAGGCGACCGATATTGATATTCAGGCGCGCGAGATTTTGCGCGTACGCGAAGAGCTCAACAACATTATCATGCGCCACACCGGACAGCAACTGAAAAAGATCGAAAAGGACACCGATCGCGATATGTTCCTCACGCCTGAATTGGCGGTTGAATACGGACTGATCGATGAGGTAATCGTTAGCCGGAGGTCCTCCAAGTGAACCGCGGGAGGCAGTATGGCCAAGCATGACGACCGCTCGGGCAACCTCGTTTGCTCGTTCTGCGGCAAGAGTCAGGACGAAGTACGCAAACTGATCGCCGGCCCCACGGTCTATATTTGCGACGAATGCATCGACCTGTGTAACGACATAATCGCGGAAGAAACCGACAACGAGGAGGCCTTCAGCCAAACCTCCGCAGTGCCGAAGCCGGCCGAGATCAAGCGTGTCCTCGATCAATATGTAATCGGCCAGGAACGCGCCAAAAAGATTCTCTCGGTCGCCGTCCACAATCATTACAAACGTATCGACTCGCAGATGGTTACCGGCGATGTCGAACTGCAAAAGTCGAACATCCTTCTAATCGGCCCGACCGGCGTCGGCAAAACTCTGCTCGCGCAGACCCTCGCGCGTTTCCTTCAGGTGCCCTTCACCATCGCCGACGCGACCTCGCTGACTGAGGCGGGCTACGTGGGCGAGGACGTCGAGAACATCATTCTCTCGCTGCTGCAGAATGCCGACTACGATATCGAACGCTGCCAGCGCGGCATCGTTTACATCGACGAAATCGACAAAATCGCGCGCAAGGGCGACAACCCGTCGATCACCCGTGATGTCTCGGGCGAAGGCGTCCAGCAGGCGCTGCTCAAGATTATCGAAGGTACGATGGCGAGCGTGCCGCCTAAGGGCGGCCGTAAACATCCGCAGCAGGAATTCCTGCAGGTCGATACGACCAATATCCTGTTCATCTGCGGCGGGGCATTCGTCGGCCTTGACGACATCATCCGCCGGCGCATCTCGGGCAAGACCATGGGCTTTCGCGCCGACCTGACGCATCGCGATCCGCGCACCGTCTCCGAACTGCTCTACGAGGTTCAGCCCGAAGATCTGCTCAAGTTCGGGCTGATTCCGGAATTCGTCGGACGTCTCCCGGTCATCGCGACGCTCGGCGAGCTCGACGAGGAGGCGCTCGTGCGCATCCTCACAGAACCCAAGAACGCGCTGGTGCGCCAGTACCAGAAGCTCTTCGACATGGAGAACGTCCACCTGAAGTTCACTCCCGGCGCCCTGCGCGCAATCTCGCGGGAGGCGCTAAAGCGCAAGTCCGGCGCCCGTGGCCTTCGTGCTATAATGGAAGCCATCATGGTGGACTTGATGTACGAAATCCCATCCCAGCCCAATATCAAGGAGGTAATGATCTCGGAGGAGGTTGTCACTCAAAAAGAGCAGCCTCTGCTGGTCTATCAGAAGACCGCTGAAACCGCATAGCGAGGAGATCGGAAACTGACGGAAATGCTTTTCCGAAACGATAAGAAAGACAATCGCGATAGCTTCCGCGAACGAACAGGTACCTTTGCTGCCGCTGCGGGAGCTAATCGTTTTCCCCCACGAAGTTTATCCAATCTTTGTTGGCCGTCAAAAGTCCATCAAGGCGCTCGAAGCGGCTGAGGCCTCCAAGCGTCCGATTCTCCTCGCCGCCCAAAAAGACGCCCGCGTCGCCGAGCCTGGGCCCGATGACATCTATGCGGTCGGAACACTAGGTGTGGTCGTCCAATTGCTCCGCTTGCCCGACGGCACCGTCAAGGCATTGCTCGAGGGCAAGAAGCGTGCGCGCGTCCTCAAGTACGTTGCCGAAGACGATTTCTTCAAGGTCGAAGTCGAGGAGATCGAGGAAGTCAGCGACCGCTCCACCGAAGTCGAAGCGCTGATGCGCTCGGTCAACACCACTTTCGACAATTACGTGCGCCTGAACAAGAAGATTCCGCCCGAAATGGTGACGTCGATCGCGGCCGTTGACGATCCGGCGTTCCTTGCCGACAAACTCGTCGGCCATCTAGGCATCAAGCTCGAGGACAAGCAGTCGTTACTGGAATGCACCAATCCGGCCGAGCGCCTGGAGCGCATCCTCGGCTATATGCGGTCGGAGCTCGAAATTCTGGAAGTCGAAAAACGCATACGCTCCCGGGTCAAAAAGCAGATGGAAAAGACCCAGAAGGAGTACTACCTCAACGAGCAGATGCGCGCGATCCAGAAGGAGCTGGGCGAAAAAGACGAATTCAAGAACGAAATTCAGGAATTGGAAGACAAGCTTCGTCAGAAGAAGATGCCGGCCGAGGCGCGCGAGAAGTGTGAGCGCGAGATCAAGAAGCTCAAGATGATGTCGCCGATGTCCGCCGAAGCGACCGTCGTGCGCAATTACCTCGACTGGTTCCTCGCGCTGCCGTGGTTCGAGTACACCGAAGACAAGCTTGACATCAAGGAAGCCGAACGCATCCTCGAGGAAGATCATTACGGCCTCGAGAAGGTCAAGCAACGCATCCTCGAATACCTGGCGGTGCAGACTTTGGTCGGCCAGCTCAAGGGCCCGATTCTTTGCCTCGTCGGACCTCCAGGCGTCGGCAAGACTTCGCTCGGCAAATCCGTCGCCCGCGCAACCGGACGCAAGTTCGTCCGCGTGTCGCTGGGTGGCGTGCGCGACGAGGCCGAAATCCGCGGCCATCGCCGCACCTACATCGGCGCACTTGCCCGGCAAGGTGATTCAGAGCATGCGCAAGGCCTCTTCGGGCAATCCGGTGCTGCTGCTGGACGAAGTCGATAAGATGTCCACCGACTTCCGTGGCGATCCGTCTTCGGCCTTGCTCGAAGTGCTCGATCCCGAACAGAACAACACCTTCAACGATCACTATCTCGATTGTGACTACGACCTCTCGAAGGTGATGTTCATCACGACCGCGAACACCCTCGATCGCATTCCGCGTCCGCTCCAGGATCGCATGGAAATAATCCGGCTACCTGGTTATACCGAGGCCGAGAAACTCCAAATCGCCAAGAAGTACCTGCTGCACAAGCAACTCGAGGCCAACGGCCTCCGCCCCGAGAACATCGAGTTTTCCGACAAGGCCGTCTTGGGGATCATTCGCCATTACACGCGCGAAGCCGGCGTCCGTAACCTCGAGCGCGAGATAGCGTCGGTCTGCCGCAAAGTCGCGGTCGAAGTGGTCAAGACCGATCGCAACGCTCACGTGAAGGTCTCCTCGTCTAGCTTGGCGAAGTTCCTCGGCGTGCCGAAGTTCCGCTATGGAATCGCCGAGACCATCCCGCAGGTTGGTGTCGCTACCGGACTCGCATGGACCGAACTTGGCGGCGAGATTCTGAGCATCGAGGTTACGATTGTCCCAGGCCGTGGCAAGGTCACTATCACTGGGCAACTGGGCGATGTGATGCAGGAGAGCGCGCAGGCCGCCTTGAGCTACGTTCGCTCGCGTGCCACCGCGTTGGGCCTCTCCTCTGCCTTCCACAAGATCGACATTCACATTCATATTCCCGAGGGCGCGATTCCGAAGGACGGTCCTTCGGCGGGAATCACCCTCGCTACCGCTTTGGTTTCGGCCCTGCGCCGCATCCCCGTGCGCAACGAAATCGCGATGACCGGGGAGATCACCCTGCGCGGGCGTGTCCTGCCGATCGGCGGACTGAAGGAAAAGGTCTTGGCGGCGCATCGCGCCGGCATCAAGACCATCCTGATACCCAAGGAAAACGGCAAAGATATCGAGGAAATCCCGCAGCAGGTGCTGAAAAACGTGACCATCATCCAGGTCGAGCACATGGATGACGTGTTACGTCAGGCGCTCGTGCTTGCTGATCCGGACACTTTCTTCAAACCCCAAACCGACGAAACCGATCCGGCGTTCACCGCAGATTTGGACGAGAAACTGCCCTTGGTCGATGACGATGATGCCGAGCCCACGGTCTCGCCCAATCTCTCCTGATCGCTTAAACTAATTCCGCCAAACTCTTCGGCGGGTCGTGCACTGTAAACACGACCCGCCGGAACAACAACCAACAGTGCAGGCGGGAGGCGCCGGAGCGAAACTATGACGAAGGCCGATCTTATCGAAGGGCTGTCGAACAAGCTTGGAATGAACAAGAATGAAGCCGAGAAAGCGGTCAACATCATGCTCGATGACATCATCAATGCGCTAAAGGCGGGCGAGCGGGTGAACATCTCCGGCTTCGGCACCTTCGCGGTCTCGGAGCGCGAGGCGCGAACCGGCCGCAACCCCAAGACGGGCGAATCCATCGAGATTTCGGCGAGCCGATCTGCGAAATTCAAACCCGGCAAACAACTGAAGGACTCACTCAACGAGGCGGGTACGGGGGGACAGCAAGCCTCAACGCCGAGCTGAATCTATGCGCGATCGGGGAGCTAGCCTCGACCTGGGCCCGTGGGACGAACTTTCGCGTCGACCTAAGCGTGGGCGATCGCAAACTCTAACCTGACTAAAAGTTGCGAGTTTCCCGCCCTTGGCACGAACTCGATCGCAAATGCCGATCAGAAGAGCCTGAATGAGCTGCGCGACTCCTCGGACCGGTGAAATGTCCCGGCCTCTATGGCAGATGAATACCTGGTTTATGGCCACGACCACTGCTTATTCAGCAGACGTTCCTCAGCCCTCGGGCGGTTAGCTCAGCGGTAGAGCATCGGCCTTACAAGCCGGGGGTCGCTGGTTCGAAACCAGCACCGCCCATTCAATTTCTGCTTCTCATGACTGCCGGGTCCAGCCTGCGGCTGCCCATGAGCGCTTTTCGCGCTGGCCCATAAAGCAATCCTTGCTCGGTTGACGGCGCATCGGTCGGATCGTTTTGGCGAGGCTCGCCTGTACCCGCACCCTCAAGAGATACGCAGAAGGTCGTAGGAAATAAGGTCCAGGCGGAATCGAAATTCTACGACTATTGCGCGCGCCCGCGCGGAATAGTGCGGAAGATCGATGGGTATTTTTGTGAATCACGCCGACATTTGAACCCGAAGCATTCGGTTTGCTGCAGAACCTGCGCTCAAGCAATTGGATAAATGTATGAGCCGAATGTCACCGTACCAGTCGAGGACAAAGCTCTGAATCAACCGCCGACGGTTCAGCGTAGTCCTTCGTGACCTGATCGAGGTCAAGTTTCTGCAGGTCAATCTCGACAAGTATCAAGGCGAGTCTTAAAGGATCGAAACCAGCCAGCAGTTGCGAAAGAGTCCAGGCAGCTATCGCGATCCGGCACGCGGTTTTCTTTCGATTCGGGGGTCGAAATCGCAGAAGCATTACGCGGCCAACGACTGCGCTGGGGAGCTACGGATTTCCCTAGAGCATCCTGGCGATGTGATGCATTTCGACGACAATGATCGCCATTCGGACTATATGGAATACGGGAAAAAGAACCCGACCTCCAAGCGTCGGGGTGGCGGCTGAATAGAGCCCAGGTTCATTTTTTGCCCGCGTTGGGGCGGTGCGGCAGAGGTGCAAAACGTGGAGCCCTGAGCCAGCGGAAATCATTTTGAAATGCAGATGTAACCAATCACTGCACCGCTACGAACTAACCCATACGAACGCATCCGAGAGCCGATCTCAAACGGTCGCAATTTCGCGGGAGCGATAGCTTCGAGGCTCTCGACTGCCGTCGTATCGTGGTTTGGCTCGCGGACCCACGATTTGAATGAAGGTGATGCGCAAATGGGAGAGATTCGAGTCATCCGCAAGCTGGCTGGGCCTCGACGACTTGACTACGCTTAAAAGTGCTAATTGAGTATAATACATGGGAATCGATACCCTCTTCGGTTGAAGACAATTTTCGATCGACGCTAGTTCTGGACGGCGTCGAGACCGACCGGAGAGAGTTTCTCAATTTTTCGCCATCCGACGCGAAAGAGGCGTGGATGGCCTCGGCCAAGGGTAAAGCCTTCTCCGTAAATCACATTTCGCGTGAAATCGCGAACTGTTTGTCTGTGGACGAACCGAGTCATCCAAAGGAACGCGAGCTTCGAGCTCTCATGACAGCCAGTCTCGATGGGGATGGCGTCGCGTACCATACACTCCTCAAGCAACTGACTGGGCACCTCCGCGCCTACTATCGTAACCGTTTCGCACGGATCGGGCACGGTCCGACAGAGGCGGAGGACCTTCTGCAGGAAGTGTTGATCGCCGTCCATACTCATCGGCATACCTACGATCGGTTGCAACCTTTCACGCCGTGGATTCATGCTATCGCGCGGTACAAGTTTATGGACTATCTCCGACGGACCAAGTCCTCGTTCAACGACCTCCCCATCACGAGCGTCCATGAACTCACGGCTGTGAACGACGCCGCAGCTGTCGAGAGCGGTCTGGATCTACAACGTTTGATGTCGAACCTTTCGTCGAAAGCAAGAGAAGTCATCCGGTACGTTAAGCTGGAAGGATTGAGCGTGAGCGAAGCGGCGAAGCGATGCGGGATGTCGGAGTCGGCGGTAAAGGTCGCCGTGCATCGCGGCTTTAAGGCGTTGGCGTTGCAGATTCGCAAGGAGAGCGAAGCATGAACACAGATCGGCTCATCGAGATGCTCAGCGCTGAACTGGAGGCAGTAAACAGCGGCCGGCTTGGCAAAACGCTGATTCTGGCAATCGTAACAGGTGGAGCGATTGCTTTTGGTCTTATGTTGGTGACCGTCGGTCCGCGCTCCGATCTTCAGTCGACCGCTCATATCGAATGGGTCGCGGTCAAACTACTTTTTGCGCTGAGTGTGATCGGCACGGGCGCCCTATTGTTGAATAGTTCGATGCGTCCCGGGCTGGAGGTCGAGACCAATTGGACGCTGATCCTCTTTCCGTTCATTGCTGCCCTCGCCGTGGCCCTCGCGGTGCTGCTCGGTCAACCGCAGGCATGGAAGGAGTTGGTTCGCGGAGCGACTACCATTTCCTCGATGCGGTGCCTGCTTCTCATTATATTCTTTGCAACGATTCCATTGGCGTTGGTGATCTACGCGCTTCGTCAAGGTGCACCTACGCGGTTGAAGCTTTGTGGCGGCATCGCCGGCATTGTCGCGGGAGGTATTGGTGCAGCCGCTTACGCCTTCAACTGTGCGAGCGATACGATTCCTTTCATTGCGATCTGGTACGGTGCAGCGATAGTGATATGCGCAGTCGTTGGGACGCAACTGGGCCCTCGCGTTCTTCGATGGTAATCGGCGCCAAAGTAACATCAGACGCGACAGACTGATTTCCTACGCTTGGCCTTTTCGATCTGCTTCTCGATTCATTAATCAGGATTTCGTTTGATTAAATGCCGACGGCGGTATCAACTTTTTGTTCGACCCCGCTCTGATTGGTAAACCCTCCAGCACTGCGACAAGACCTTTCGAGCCAGGCTCGATATCGATCGTCCGCCCGGAGTCTTGATAATAGCGTCTGCCAGTCATTTTCGAGTGTAACCAATCTCGCTCTTGCTCCGAACTAACTCCCTGTAAGCGCAGTCAAGTCTTATTCTAGGCTGCGAGTTCTAGGAGGTGAGCGCAGCGATTGCGCAAGATTGGACTGTTCGTGGTTTCGAAAAAACGTACGCTATTCGACAAAAAGGAGACGACGTGAAGAATAAGTTTGTTCTAGCGGCAATGACACTCAGTGCTGCAGCGTGGCTTGTGACGCCCGCGTCTGCAGCATCATTTTCCTTCAGCTCCGGCAACCCGGATGGGCGGCTCGGAGCGCTGTCCCGGCCCGAGAGCGCCGGTGAGGTGGAAACCGAAACGGCCGACGACTTTATTCTGACTAACACCACCGTCATCAAAAGCGCGACCATTTCGGGTTTGCTCACTTCGGGCGCGACGCCGGCGGATATAGGTAACGTCGAGGTCGAGGTGTACCACGTGTTCAACGCGGACTCGGTCGATCCCCCTTCGGGAAATGTTCCAACGCGAGCCAACTCGCCTTCGGATGTGGAAATCGACTCGGCCACGCGCGACGGAAGTTCAGGAACGCTTAGCTTTATCACAAGCCTTGTGAATTCTAACTTCTCGGTCGCAAACACCGTGGTGAACGGCATCAACAAGAAGCCCAATCAAACGACCAAGGGCGATGGGGCGGCGAGCGGCGAAGAGGTCCAGATTACGATCACCTTCACGCCCCCGATAGTTCTGCCGGCACCGCCATCACCCTTGAATCACTATTTCTTTCGCCCGGAGGTGCTGGTGACTGGAGGCAATTTCCTGTACCTGTCTGCGCCGCGGCCGATCGTGTCGCCGGGACGCCGTTTGTGGGCGACCTGCAGGCCTGGATTCGCAACTCGGATTTGGCACCGGATTGGCTGCGAATCGGCACTGACATCATCGACGGCGCCACTCCACCCACGTTCAACATGACGTTTTCCCTGAGCGGCGAAACCGTTCCCCGAGCGGCGTGCCCGGTAAGGCGAACTGTCACGGCAAAAGCATCTCCGCGCTGGCCCATCAATTTGGAAGCGTTGATGCGGCTGCCTCGGCCCTGGGGTTCGGCAGTGTGAACGGAGCTACAGGACGCGTTCGTCGGGTTCTGCGAGCAATAAACCCTAGCTGGTCAGCAGCAGCATCCACGTAACGGGCCGTAGCGAACGTTTGAATTAAGCTAGCCAGCGCCGAACCGCAACGAAATGAAAGATGGCGCCCGGTGGATCACCGGGCGCCATCGCTTTATCCATTATTTGATGCGTAATCGAATCGCAATTTGATTCCTTTGGCGGTTGGTGCATGTCCCCATCACATCCACTCATACCAAACTGACTACTCCCCGCGGATGTGGACGCCCTTCTCCGCCATTGACTTTTGTGACTCGGCGGCTGCCCAAACCTCGGCCCCGATGCCGTCCGGTGCGATTGCGTAGCGCGCCGAAGACATGATTGTTTCCAGCATACCCGGTATCTCGAACACTGCGCGGTTATTGATTGAACGAAGCTTGAAGCGGAAGGTGGCATGCCGTGCGGCATCGAGCATCGCGCCGACGCCGTCGACAATATCCTCGAAACTGCGCAGGACTACCCCGACTCCATTCTCCAATACCCAATCAGTATTGTAGCGCTCCTGAATCATTGTCGAGGAATTACGATCGACGATTACGGGCAGCTTCATAACGAGCGCCTCGCTGATGCTACCTGGCCCGGGCTTGCCGATGAAATAGTCAGATAGCTGCATGAAGTAAGGAATCTCGCGCGTGAAGCCTGCGATGTGATGTGGAAAAGGCAGGTCGAGCGCGGCGAGACGCTCGCGCAGTTTCTCGTTTCGACCGCACATGAAGATCAGTTGAGTGCGGAGACCGGCCTCCGCAACGCGTCGGGCGATAGTAATCATGCGACGCGAACCGAAACCGCCGAACATCACGATTCCCGTTGGTAGGTAGGGGCTGAGGCCGAACCGAGCGCGCTCGTCGGGTCGGCGGATCTCTGGTGGGCTATAGAACTCCGGCCGCACGATCATTCCGGAGCTGCGCATGACACGACCAGTCGGGTGCCCCATGCTCATGGCTTGGCGCGCGGCAGCAGCGGTCCCGCAAATGAAATACTGCGGCTGGCGTTCGAGCCAAAAATTCGGCGGATGATCGGCAAAGTCGGTAAGAATCGTCACCAGTGGCGTCGATGGGCGCGCCATGGCCCTATCGGCGGCGCGGAGACCCTCGAAAATCGCGCGATTAAAATGCGGGACGAGAGAGACCACGAGATCGGTGGACGGTCCATCCAGTACTGCGCGAGCGTCCGCACCTGGCCCGGATGCATCCGGCGAATTAGCAGGTGCATCACCGGCAACATCGGATTAACACATCTGGTGAAGCCATATTTCAACATCCAATTGTAGAAGTCTTCGACTCGCACACCGGAAATCCGCTGAACGAAATCGATACGTTCGAGCACATCGCGCAGGTTTACCAGGCGAATCTGCCAGGGCCGACGTTGTTGCTCAGCAGCCGTCTTGAGTGCCGTGGCCGACGCGCGATGGCCGCCGCCGGCGTCGAAGTAGATCAGGTCGACCAGCGGCCGGTCGGCGCCGAGTGGAAGATCTCGCACTGCTCTCATGACTCCTCCGCCTAGTTTTTGCTATCGGCATCGGTCTGGGTTCCCCGCGGATCGCCCCATCGCAGCAAACTCAGCGCTCCGTGGTAGTCTTCGATCAAAGCGGTTCGGCTATGAACCCAGTCGCCATCGTTGAAGTACCAAATCGGCCCGACGAGGCGCTGTTCCGCGCGATGTACATGGCCGCAGATAACGCCGTCGACACGAGTGCGGTGTGCGGCCTGGAGCACCGGCCGCTCGTCGAATTCGCTGAAGAACTCGACCGCCCGCTTGAGCCGATATCTCAGATAGCTAGACCGTCGTCGAGGTTGGTCCAGTGGCTGGTTGTGGTCACGGCTGTACCAATGGTTAATTTTCAGTGCCATCGAGTAAGTCTGATTCGATTTCCATAAACGGGCGGAGGCGAGCGAACCATCGAACTGATGGCCATGAATGACGAGCAAGCGACGGCCCTCGGCAGTACGATGTATGTGTTCCTCGCGTGTCGGCGCGATTCCGAACAGTGCTTCGATCAAACCAACATCATCGTGGTTGCCGGGAAGCACCTCGATACGCACACCGCGGCGCCGCCACGCCGCGATTTCCTGAACCACGGCCTTTTGGGCGTCGCTCTAGTGCCACGAGGGACCGGCATTCCAGCTATCTACGATGTCTCCGACGAGATATAGATATTCGGCTTCGTGATTGTGCAAAAAATCCAACAAGGCCTCCGCCTTGCAACCCCAGGTGCCCAGATGGAAGTCAGAAATCCAGATGGATCGGCTAGACCTGGCGGAGGCCGTCCGCGACAGCGCGATCGGACGGGCAGGCAGCTCGTTTTGACAGCTCTGGCTGAGTCCGTACGGATTCACTACTACACCGCCTTCTCCCAACCTTCCGAACGAGTAATCCCTATGCTCACACCTTAGCCATGAAACTCGTTCGGTAGTTTGACCGCTCTGAGAAGTTCCGAAGGTCAAATGATTAACCAATTGCTAAGCGGAAAGAGTGGCAAGGCGGATTGGTCAGGGGAATGGCTCTAATTCGAAATTATTTGTAAGGCAATTCGATGTACCGAGTGTAGCAGTATGATTAACGAGCGCCTGGGCTAATGGCGCGAGCGACCTAAAGGCCTGACTGGGCCACTAGTACCAGTCGAGTTGGAGAAAATAGTGGTTACTGGAAAGTAAAGAGGCGCCTGAGGCGGCAGGGACTTTATTGGGTAAGTTCTGCTCGTCGGAAATGAATGAGTTGTGCTGCCTTGATCGATCGCCTGATTGCTGAAGGCCGTGCGCTTCTATCCAAACGCTACGCTTACTACTCAACCCCGCGCCGCGTGATGGCTAGTGCCGCATCGATTGTTTCAGTACTTGGCTGGGCCGAGCAGCAGGCGATAAGAAGCGACGGCAGCCGGGAGCGTTTGGTTTGAAACCAGCATCGCCCACGACTACAGCGATAGACCGTCGAGATCGTTGGAAACCAAAACCTAAGTTGGTGGAACAGCCTAGAGCGTGGCGGCCCGCGTACGATAAGAACCGAGCTCCGGAAAGATTTGCCGCAGATTGGTCAGCAGACCGCGAAAATCAATTGGCTTGGCGAAATATCCGATCGCCCCGCCCCTGAGAAAATCCTGCCGATTCTGGTAAAAGGTCGCGCCCGAGATTACCACGAACTCGACTCTTGGATGATCCCTGCGAACCTTGCGAAACAGCGCGTACGAATCCATACCGCGAACTTCCGGCATATGTATGTCAAGTGTGACCAGGTCAGGCACCTCGCTCTCGATCACCTCGTCAGCCGTAGCTGAGCAATTTGCTTCACCGACGATCAAACACCCTGCCTCAACTAGATAGCGCCGCAGAATGACCCGCGCCGTTGGCGCATCATCAACAATTAGCGTTCGTACAGCCATCTCACGGTGTCTCCTTGCGGGGGCGGTCCCGGTATGTGCAACTGCGCAAGGTTCATGCCGCGATATAAGACGATGTAGCTCGCTGAAGGATGTTTGAACCACTGAAATTGACGGATTTATGCCGCAGGTTTGATCGGAGTACCATGATTTTGCCAGTCGGTTCGGTGCATATCAAAAGCCGAACACAGTCGGAGCGAGCCAACTGTCACGCCCAGCTGGTCAGTAGGCCGCTCATGATTACGCGAGGTTTCGGCACCGGGAAGAGAGGCGACCTTCGCCAACGACGGACTACTGAGCGAATGTGGCCAAGTAGGTTACTGAATCGCAGACCGCGCAGTGGCGGGCGCGGAAATAAGTTCACGGGCGGCCGCGAGTGCGTCGGTCGATCCGGCCAGGGCGAGCATATCGCCGATGCGTAGAATCTCCTTGCCGCCGGGCAGCGCTACGCCGCGACCATCACGCGCGATCGCGACGACCGTCGCACCGGTTGACGCGTGCAGATTAAGATCGCCGAGACTCATCCCCAACACTCGGCCACCATCGGGAACACGCACCCATACCACCCGTCCCACATCCATCGGATCGGGACTGTCTAAGGCCGGCGTCAATAGGTCTCCCGAGTGCGTGAGCCGCGCAACGAGCGCACCCGATGACTCCCGCATCAGCGCGTAAAGCATGTGAGAGCTGCGCCAGATTACGATTACCAGGCCCGTCACCACGATCATCATCACAGCTAGCCCATCGTAGAGACTCATGAAAGGCGCCAGGACCGCGAGTAGAAAGGTGGCGGCGGCGAAGAGGATTGCAATTTCGAAGATTCCGGTAATCAGGTCAAATCCCGCACCGCTTGGGTCCGTGGTCGCCTCCTGGCTCGCTGCCGCCGGTGAAATGTTCTCGGCAATGCGGACCGCGAGGCGGTGCGCGCCCCGCCAAATCGCCGCGCAGGGCACGGCGGTCAGACTCAACGCCATCGCCTTCACCATGATCGTGGCGATCTTCGGGGAAACGCCGGCTGCCGCGGAAACTACCATCTCGAGGCGGTCGTTGGTCAATTCATAGGCGATTGCGATAGTCACTACCGAAGCGATCGCTGCGACCATAAAGACAACGGCGCCCCGAAAATTGCCTGGGTGCGACCGCGCTCGCATGCGCTCGAGCCACGAATCGTAGAGCGATTGCAGGATGGCCACTGAATGCGGCAAACGCGCGTCGACAAAGCTGCCGATCCGGCCCGACGCGCGAATCATGAAGGGAGTCGTGAAGGTGGTAATTGCCGATATTGCGATCGCAAGCGAATAAAGAAAACTGCGCGTGGCGTCGTGTTCCAGGCCGACACCGGCGATGATGAACGAGAACTCGCCGATCTGCGCCATCGACATGCCGGCCTGCACCGCGATGCGAGTGGAGCTGCCGCTGAGCATCGCGCCTGCGCCGACGCCGATGATTTTTCCAATCAAAACAACCGCGACCAGCGCAGCCAGCGCCCACCGATATTCAACCAGCACATGCGGGTCGAGCATCATGCCGACCGAGACGAAAAAGACGGCGCCAAAGACGTCGCGGAGTGGAGCGACGAGGTGTTCGATGTTTGGCCCATTGCCCGATTCGGAAACCAGCACCCCGGCCAGAAAGGCGCCCAGCGCGACTGAATAGCCGGCGACCTCCGCGATCATCGCGACGGCAAAGCAGATTCCGACACTGGCGACGACCAGGGTTTCATCGCGCTCGAAGCGCGCCGCCATTCGAATCACGCGCGGGACGATGAACAAACCGCCACCGACCAGTGCAGCCAAAAAAACAACCAGTTGGCCGACTGTGACCGCGATCATTCTAGTCGACAACCCTTCGCCCGCTACGATTGCGGTCAGGACGGCCAGAATGACGACGGCCGCAAGATCCTCGAACAACGTCACGCCAAAGACCAGTTCGCTGAGATTCTTTTCAACTCGCTCTTCGGCGAACGCCTTTGCGACAATCGTGGTGCTGGAGATCGCGATCAGAGCACCCGTGAAAACCCCTTCCAGCTCGGACCATCCGAATGCGCTGCTGACCTCGTAGCCGAGCCATATCATTAGGCCGACCTGCACCACCGTGATAAAGCCGGCCGATGGTGCTAGGCGAACCAGTTTGCGTACGCTGAACTCGAGGCCGAGCGCGAACATCAGCAGGATAACGCCAAACTCCGAGAGCTTTTGGATGCGATCGACATCGGCCAGGAGCGGAAACGGCACGTGCGGTCCGACGAGCATCCCGGCGACCAGGTAGCCGACCACCACGGGCTGCCGCAGGGCTTGAAAGAGGATCGAAACGAGCGCTGCCACGCTCAGAACGAACGCCAGATCCTCGAGAAAGTTATGGGACGCAATCATCGGCACGGGGCTACCTCGCTCAAGCGTGCAGATCGATCACGGCCGGGTAAAGGCCCGGCGGAGCATCTGCGCGACAATCCTCAAGGCGCATATCGATGCGAGTCTTGTGGCCCTAAACGGCCAACTCAAAGAATCGAGCCGCTCAGCGACCGCGGATCACGCAACGTCCAGTGCCCCGCTTCAACCTGATGGTAAAAATTATCGAGGTGCGCGTTGAAGGCCAACGGTTCCTCAAGGTTCAGGCCGTGTCCGGTGCGAGGCAGCACCGCGAGTGCGGCCGATGGAATTGTACGCTTCATCATCAGCGACGCTTCGAGGCACGGGTCGTCCTCGTCGCCGGTCATGATTAATGTCGGCACTGTCATTTGGTGCATTGCGGCAGTCAGATCGTACAGCGACGGACGCATCTTCTGCACGCCGCGCAGTGTCAAAGCCGATCCGAGCGGCGAATGCTCCGCCAGCATCGCGCGAAACTCCGTCCATCCCCGCAAATCCTTGTTCTGAAACTGCACGCGAGTGGGGCCGACTGCATAGACTTTCGCAGACTCACTCATATCGAGCGATTCGAAGCGGCGCGCGGCAGCCTCCGCCTCGTCCTGAAATTGGGCACGCCGATCCGGATTTGCACCGTAGCCGCATCCGGCCACTACCAATGAACGCGCGCGTGCCCCGTAGTGAAGCCCGAAATGAAGAGTCGCGAACGCGCCCATCGAGATACCGACGATATGGGCCGAGGCCAACTTCAGACCATCAAGAATAGCGAGGATGTCATCGCGGGCGCGATCCTGGGAATAGCTCTCAGGATTTGTCGGGAGGTCCGACGGCGGATAGCCCCGCGCGTTGTAGGCGATGCATCGATATCGGCGGCCGAAGTGGCGCAGTTGCGGCTCGTAGCTGCGATGATCGCCGGCAAATTCGTGCACGAATACAATCGGAAATCCGGCGCCAGTCTCTTCATAGTAGAGCTTGACACTGTCGGGCGTGGTGACGTAGGGCACCGTCCTAACCTCCACGCGCGGAAGAGCGAGGCCTACACGACTGACCTCGATGGGCGCGCGCGCATCAAATAACATAGCGCGGCCTCAATGTAACGGGTTTGCGACGCCCTATCGAAGAACGCTGACTGGGCGAGTCGAGCCGACGAGGTTAGCTGACTACGCCCGCTGATGCCTGCCCTCCGGCCAGCGCAGAAGGATTACGGTTAACGACCATATTGATATGAAACGCATGCGGTGGCACATGAAAAATTACGACTTGGCCCTGTGAGTTTTCGGCCAGTGGCCGAAATTTCACATAGTAAATGCCGGGCGCAACGTTTCGAATATCGAAACTGCCGCGGTCGTCAGTTACGGCGCTGCCAAATCCCTCGCCAAACCAGTTCATCAACGAAACCTTCAGCGCGGCGACTGGATGTCCCCGGGTGTCGCGAATCGTGCCCGAGAGATCTGTCAGTCGAGCGGTCGTTCCGAACGAAATCAAATAAGCCATGCCTTGGAAGGAAATACCGACGGTCATAATGACCACCGCGACCACGACCGGGAGCCCCACTTTTTTTAGCCGGAAAATCTTTCCCAGTAAGTTCCTCATATCGAAGTGCTCCTGCGGCGTTCTTCATAACCTTTAGGGCCATCATCTTCTTCGCGCTTCCAAACGAGCAATCCGTATACCTGAGAGAAATATTCCACTTTGGCTAATCAATGCGTCATTTGGTCGCAGTCAGTGTGTGATCGACATGAGGAGTCGACTTTCCGTTAATAAAACTCTCCGAATGGTTTCAATTGTGGCACATTTTCGATCCGAAATGCGCCAAAAAGAATCTCGCGCCGTTTGGAGATGTATCAGAAAGAACCTGTAGCTCAACCCAGTCCAAGGCGACCCTTGCTGACCAGCTTGACGCCGATCTGCTTGAGGAAGGCGGTTGGCAGCTCCGCACCGATCATTGCGAAAATGGTGTCGTTGTCGATCACGGTTGGTCCATCCGGCGACAAGGAATCCTGTTTGGCGACTGGACTCTTCACCGCCTGGAGCACGACCTTGCCGGGCCTAATCTCCGTCAGAGCAGTCGCGGGGTAGAGCGTCAGCAAGTTTGCGCGTTGCAGTTCGCTGATGCGCTCAGCATTTTCTCGAGTGATGTTCGTCAGCACTGCGGCGCGGAAGGAAAACGCCACCCGGTTGCCGAGTTCGGCCGCAGCCAGCGCTTGGGCGACTTCGGCGCCGGCGTTGCCACCGCCCACAACAAGGATTTTCTGCTGCTGGAATTCGGAGGGCTCGATTAGCGTGTAGAATACGCGACCGGGCTCTTCGCCGCGCAAATTCAGGTGACGCGCATTTCCGCGCACGCCAATTGCGAGGACGACGGTGCGCGAGCGGTAGACGTTGCCACGCGCGGTCTTGACCGACAGGAAATCGCCATCACGCACGACTTCGACGACTTCTTCCCGGTCGTTAATCGTAAGTCCAAGCGTGGCAATGATCCGTTCCCACTCGCGGATCAGTTCCTCGCGCGAATTATCGCCCTCGAGGAAGAACGACCCGTACTCGGCTATATCGATCGGCGTCGCCTGGACGAATTTAGCGCGGGGATAAGCGCGCAGCGTGCTCGCAGGTGTCATTTTTTCGAGCGTGACGTAGTTGAGGCCCGCGGACCGCGCGGTCGCCGTCGCACCGAGTCCGGCCGGACCACAGCCGACGATCACGACATCGTAGACCATCGGATCGATTGGCGGATGGGCCCGCTTGAGCTCGGCGCTTATCGCCTCGATTACCTGGCGACCGGAGCGCATCGCCAGGTTGATCGACGCCGTGCCGGAGGCCTCGCCGATTATGTAGAGGTGGCGCACGCTGGTTTGGTAGGTGTCGTCGATTAATGGGACTTCCTGCGTACGCTGCGGCGCCACGTCGGGTACGACTCGGCGTTCGGCGGGCCGCGCTGGCAACAATCGCACCAGGGTGACTGCACACAAAGTTGCCGCCAGCAAACCGAACCATCCGAGCAGCCACGGCGAAATCTGCAGCGCGCGGACCTTGAGGCCATGGACGCGGTCGACCGTCGGGACATAAATGATGGCGCTCGGATGAGCTCTCGCGTTTGGCAAAGCTTCCGGCGCAGTTCCAACGAAGTCTGTCTTCATCAACGGACCGTGGGTGTGGAACAGGTGGCACCCGCCGCAGGCCGTGATGCTCTTGCCGATTGCGCTCGGCACCGCCGCAATCGCTGTTCCAGTACTCAGCCATTGAAACGTCGCCCGCGCGCTGCGCGTTTCGCCAAGCGGCGCCGCCGCATTATGCGTATGGCATTTGAAGCAATTCTCGACCTGCTTCGACGCCGCGTCGTTGGGCGCCTTGCTCGTCGCCATCGCGAGATGGCAGGTTTCGCATGGTGTCACCAGATGACCCGTGGAATGCGCAAAGACCGCATCCAGGTGCAATATTTTCGGCGTGTAGGAGATCGCCTGCGGCGCAGCGCCTACCGACTCCGGCAAATGAACAAAAGAATCCTGCGGCGTGATATGGCATCCAGTGCCCGCACATCCGGCCCAACGAAAACTCATCTGCTCGGGCTTAAGCGGCAAGGTCGGTGCGACCACGTGGCACGACTCGCACTTAAAACCGCCGGTAATCGCCGGTAGGTGCGACTCAATCAGCAACTTGTGTTCGAAATGATTGAACGGTTTGAGAAACTCGACCCGCGTCGTAACGCCCCGCTTCATGATCGCGACTCTGTGCTCGTCCACTTCGTTGATCGACGGATGCTTATGACACCACGCGCAGTTGAAGGTCGCAGTGGTATTCAGATCGACCACCCTGCCCCGATGCTCGGTATGGCAACTGAGACAGGTGATCTCGCTGTTCCGCGTTAGAAAGCGCAGTTCGCGTCCCGCGATCAATCCGCTGTCGGAAGTCACGTCGTATCCGCCGTGCGGATTTACATCAACGATGTCGCCATGGCACGCGACGCAGCGTTCGCTCAACGGACCATGCCATGGTTGATGACAGCTCGCGCATTGGCCCTTTAGGTTGGCGTGGTCGATCATCAGGTCGCCGGGTTCGTAGCTTTGATGCCGCGCGAGGATGAAGACGACGAACGCGATTACGATTGAGCCCGCTATGAACGCGATCCGCCGCATTAGAAGCCCACGAAATAGAGCACCCCGGTGACGTGAAAGGCGACCTCAACGCCCATGATCACGACGAGCCCGATATGAAAGCTGAGCCAGCCGGTGTTTAGCCGCAAGTTGAATTGATTGTGTTCCAGGCGCACCTTGCGCGCGGCGATCTCGACCAGTTCACGGAAAATCGCCTCGTCTGCGCCGGCCGTCTTCGCCGCGGCGAGTGCGGTCCGGCACGCTCGTGGGGCAGGATCGGTTCCACGCAAGGTCGCCCAGAATAGCCGTGCCGGCGATTGTTCTCCGATCAGCAACGGCCGGACGTTTTTCAAGTAGGCGTGAACCAGAGCTTCGGAATGGCCGAGGACGGCTTCCTCAGCCTCGATGTATAACTGATGGAAGCCGGCTTCAACGTCTTCGAGCCGCACTTCCTGATTCGGTCGAACGCGCATCGCGCGCGGCAGCAAATCGTGAATCGCAAGGCCGAACAGACCGCTCAATATCACCAACACCACCGTGGTGAAAAGCGCCCGCTCGAGCAGCGTGGCGCGTCCCGCATCCACGTGCCACCAGAACGGCAGCAGCACCAGCACCCCGAGCGTGATATGAGCAGTTCGCCAGGTCTCCAGACGATCCAGAACAATCAGAGCGCGGGCGATCTTGCGTGGCAGGCGCGTGGCCAGTCGCAACCAGCGCACCGAGACCCACAAATTTCGCTTGCGGGCGCTGTAGAGCGCGGCCAGCGCGAATGAACTGATCGTAATTATTCCGGTCCGGTACGATCCCAGCCGTGCCGGGATACCAATTGTTGTAGCACGTACGGCTACTACGATGATGCCGCAAATCACCGCCCACGATGTCACCGACGCCATTGGCGACGTATGACGCCGGTCGGCAGCCTCGCCAATCTGCTCTCTCACCCGCGTCTCATCTGGTCACGCCAGGTTCCGGAAATCCGCGACACCATTTCCGCGCCCTGCCCGATTCCTCCGTTGCCCCGCCGAAGGGGCGATTGTGTCCGCACCAAATTGAGAGCGCGTGTCGAGGCTTTTCGCACTCGCAGAATCCTCATCTCCGCCCCCACTTGTCACGCTAATCGCTACCGCCTTTGGCCTTGCGCACGCGTGAGCCCGCACTGATAGCACCGGTTTCGGCGAAGAGCTTCGCCGGATCGATCCTCATCGCCGCACCAGTCGGACAATTGTGCACGCATCCCATGAATGGCAAACCGTCGCACAGGTCGCACTTGATCGGAAAGGCCGCTGGCAGATGTTCGGATTCGACCGCCACCGGCAACGTGACCGGCTTGCGCATCGAAGATTTCTTGCCGCCGAAACCGAACAGTTGCTCGCGTAATCCAGTCTCACCTACGTCATGCGACGCCACTGGATACGGCCGAAAGAAATTCGGATCGCTCATGACACGGGACTTGCGCGCCTGCGCCCTGTCGAAGATCGGCGTGTCGATCATCGCTATATTGTCGTAGGGACAGGCGATCGCGCAGTTGCCGCAGCCGATACACATGTCGTACTGAAAATAAATCTCGCCCTCCGGCCGCCGCTTGATCGCTCCCGTCGGGCAACTGTTCATACACTTCGGATCGTCGCAATGGCGGCAGGCGCTCGGCACCAGGTATTTTCCCAGCTGAATCCCGTTGCGGATCAGCCGGCTTTTGCCGTGCAGCGACTCGCAGGCCTTTACGCACGCATCGCATTTGATGCACAGATCAAGATCCATCACCAACAGCGCGTCGGCCTGGATCACTCCGAGTTGTCCGCTCCGTTCGAGCAGATCGGAAATCTCCGCCGTCACCGTGCGCTCCTGTTCGAAGCGCTGCTGGATCACCTTGCGCGCGGACACCTCAATCTGCGGATATTGCCGGCACAGATCGAGAAAGTCGTCGCGCCTGATTTTGATCAGTTCGCATTTCCCTGCGGTGAGCACGCTCGCCCAGCGCGTACCGGTCTGGAATAGCGCCATCTCGCCGAAGTATTCCCCAGTGCGAAGGTAGGCAAGCACGCGACGGCTGCCGTCATCTTCGTCACGCACGACCTGCACGAAACCATCGCGCACAATGTAAAACGCATCACCGGGTTCGCCCTGCGAGACCACCGGAATCCCGCGCAGCTCGTAGCGCAAAATCTCGCATTTCGGAATCAGATCATCGACACCCGATGGCGATACCCCCGCGAACAGCTCGATATCAGCCACCGTGACGCGAACTGCGCGTTCGCGATAGCGCTGGGCGAGCACTTCTCGCGCGTGATTATTCTGTTCGATATATTTGAGTGCATGCCGCGGCACATAGAAGATTTCACAATCTGTGCGCGCGACGATGTCCAGCGTGCGCGGCAGTCCGCCAATCGCACCCAGTTCGCCGTAGATATTGCCCGTCTCCAACGCCGCCACGAACACCTGATCGTCTTTGCCATAACGATCAATCAGGTCCACGCCGCCGGTCAGTATAAAGCAGAGGTCGAGCTCGTATTCGCCCTTACGGCAAATTACGTCGCCGGTTTTGAAGGTGCGCAGCCGGATAGCCGGCTCGTTCTCGTACGCCTTGAGGAACGCGTCGCGTTGGTCGTCACTAAAGCTCTCGAACATTTCCAACCGGCTGAGCCGCTGCCATAACAGCCACGGTGGGATCTTCTCGCTCACCGGATAGTTCGACACGACTCCGAGTCAACCCTGCGTCACCTCTGATGTCAACCACGTGTCGTTCCATTCTTGCTATCTCGTCCCTTGAATGGTGGCGGCGAATCGAGGAAGTTCTTGACTGGCGATTACGCCATTCACCCAATGAAGAATTCGGATTTTAGCGCTCGCGATTGTGATCTGTTCGCCGAGGTCGCGCGCCGGCTCCATCCGCGCCTTGCGGAGATTATTCAAACCTGGACCACGGCGATTCCACTCGCCGCGCCTCCCGACAAGGTCCCCGGGATGCGCCGAACTCTGGTCTTGCTCGCCCACGAAGTGATGGGCGGCCTCTTTCGCGCGCTAGCCACGGGTGACCCGTTGGGTGCGCTCGCCGCTCACGATCAGTTTTGCGAGCGGCTGATCCGCCGCCGGCTTCCCGACGCGGCGGTCAAGCACCGCCTCACCATCGGCGATCTGATGCGCGCTTCGCGCCTCTTTTGTGACATTGTCGATCGCGAAGTCGCGGCCGTTTTCGCGGATGACGCGGCGCGTGAGACCGACGCTCGCCTCGCATACTCGCGCCTGTGGAATCTCGCCGCCGAATCGCTCGCTCTGACATACTCCCGGATATACGAGCAGCGAGCCCATCGCCATCAGGATGAACTGAGCGCAGCGCGCGACGCCGCGCTCGAGGCCTCGCGCCTCAAATCGGGCTTCGTCGCCAACATTACCCACGAGATCCGCACGCCGCTCAATGTGATCCTTGGTTACGCTGACCTGATGGTCGAGCGGCTCGCCGAGATCAACGACGAGAGCGTTTCGGAATACGCCGAACCGATTCATCGCGCCGGCCAGCGCCTGCTCGATACTATCGGCGCGGTGCTCGATCTCTCGCGCATCGAATCGGGAGCCTTCGAGCTCCAACCGGTGGCGATCATGCTCGCCGCGATGGTCGAGCGCCACGTTAACGACTTAGGCGTACTCGCGCGCAAGAAAGGAATCAGCCTCTACAGCCAGATTGACGCGCCGGATGCGACCGTAATCTTCGACGAACATTGCCTTTCGAACACCATCATCAACTTGCTGCAGAACGCGATCAAATTTACCGAACGAGGCTCTGTCTCGGTGCGCGTATTTCGCGATCGCGTTGGCACACTCGCGCTCCAGGTGCGCGACACGGGCGACGGAATCGACGCAGTGTACCTGCCGCACCTGTTCGAGCCCTTTTCGCAGGAGAGTCAGGAATCCGCACGCAGCCATGAAGGCGCGGGTCTCGGTCTCGCGCTGGTTCGCCGCTACGTTGAATTCAATCGGGCGCGCATCGAAGTCGCGAGCACCAAGCACGTCGGCACCACATTTACCGTCACCTTTGCGCATGAGGCTGCCGATCGCGTAGCCGACTGATCCTTCTCCGCTGTGGACAATAGGATTTCGAGGTTGTAAATAAATGATCGTAAACGGCCGAACGCACTTTTCATTTAAACCCGCCCGAGGGTTTTTCTGGCTCGCGCGCTCTACGGCATAGATCAAGGAGGGGCGCCTAATGCCCACAAAATTATACGTAGGCAACCTGGCCTACTCCGTCACCAACGAAGACCTCGAAGGATTGTTCTCTCAAGCCGGTAAAGTGGAGAGCGCGGTCGTCGTGTCTGACAAGTTCTCAGGTCAATCACGCGGTTTTGGCTTCGTCGAAATGGCCGATTCCAATGACGCTGCACGCGCCATCGAGGAGTTCAACGAGACCGAGCTAAAGGGCCGCAATATTCGCGTTAACGAGGCGCGTCCGCGAGAAGGCGGAGGCGGCGGCGGTCCTCGTGGCGGTGGCGGCGGCTATGGTGGTCCCCGCGGCGGAGGCGGCGGTGGTGGACGCGATCGTCGTGGCGGCGGCGGAGGCGGGGGTGGTGGAGGCGGCGGTGGCCGCTGGTAACCAGCAATAGTCCGTTCGCGGAGCAGCCGCAGGACAATCGAAATCCGGCGCTTGCTCCGCGCCTTTCATCTTCCGATCGCCATACGCGTAGGCGCTGACGCTTATCTTCGTCTGCGCGCTATCGATCGATTGGCGATTCGCAGACGCGACCTGCATCTTAGTGTTCTCCGTTTCGCTGACGTCTTGCTGGCCGAGTATCCGTGGCTCGATACTACAGTCCGACTGACTATCGACGCCGGCGTGGGCGCACCCGCCGAATAAGATTTGCGGCTCATTTCACCTATTTGCTATACGTCATAATGTTGATGTGGCTGTTATCGGGAAAACGGAACAGACCAGGAGCGTGAATTGTGCTGAGTACCTCTGAACAGATCGACCACCTCAAGCTTTCGGCCGAGCACGCGGGACTCGAATTGCCCGCCGTCGAATTACCGGAATCTCATCACCTCGTCGTTGGCCGGATGCGCTTGCATTACCTCGATTGGGGCACCAAGGGCCGCGAACCGATTCTCTTCCTCCACGGTGGCGGCCTTAATGCGCATACATGGGATCTCGTCTGCCTGATGCTACGCGATCGCTATCACTGTCTCGCCCTCGATCAACGGGGTCACGGCGACAGCGAATGGGAGCCCACCGCCGACTATCGCTTCGAGGCGCAGGTCGCCGACCTCGAGGGCTTCATCGAAAAGCTCAAGCTGCGGAACCCGTTGCTGGTCGGCCATTCGATGGGTGGATTTGCGGCGATGGGTTATGCGATACGCCACGCCGCTTCCATGGCGGGTCTCGTACTGGTCGATATAGCACCCGAGATCAGCATCACCGGTTCACTCCGCATCCGCGATTTCATCAAGGGGGATCGCGAGCTGGACTCGGTCGAAGACTTCGTCGAAAAGGCGCTCAAGTTCAACCCGATGCGTAATCGCCAACTGCTCCGCCGCAGCCTCCTGCACAACCTGCGACAACTACCCAATGGCAAATGGACCTGGAAACACGACCCCAATCGGATGCCGAAAAATTTCGAGAACGAGCGCGACGAACGCCGGGATATGATCAAGGACAACGCGCGGAATATCACGTGCCCGACGCTGGTCTTGCGCGGCGCGCGTAGCGACGTACTCTCCGACGACAACGCCCGGGATTTCGCCGCATCCGTCCCCAATGGCCGCTGGTTGCGCGTCGAGAACGCCGGCCACACGATCCAGGGCGATAATCCGCGCGCGCTGCTTGAGGTGCTCAATCCGTTCCTCGCCGGGATCGGCCTCTAAAACGAAACAGATGCCTCAGTTCAAGCTGCACCGCCTCTTCTGAGTGAACCCTCGGGTACTCGATGGAACTGACTACACACGGGCTGACTATTTCGCCGGGCACCGGATCTCAGTACGGTGCACTGCGCAAAACGCCCTTTCCTTCCAGCTCGCGCACGCGCCCCGCGGAATAGCCAAGCACCCTCGTCAGGATCTCCTCATTGTGCTCACCCAGTAGCGGCGCTTCCAGAGTGAGCCGCTGTGGAAAATCGGAAAAGCGTAGTGCGAATCCCGGCACGTCGAAATCTCCCAAGATGCGATCGTGAACCGTTCGCACCGTCCCGCGCTCGCGCAGATGCGGATGCCTGACCGCCTCCTCGACTGACAGTATCGGCGCCATCGGCACCCGCTGCTCCCGCATAGCCTCGACCGCCGCATCGTCGCTCGGCATCGACTGTATCCAGCCTTCGATTATTGAAACCAGTTGCGGCAGATTCTTCAGCCGTTCATCGTTGTTTGTAAACCGTGGATCGCGCGCCAGGCCCGGCTGGCCCATAGCGGTGCAAAGTTTCACCCAATGCTGTTCCAGCGGTGCGATGATTAGTATGTAACGCTCTTTGCCCTTGAAAACCCCCGCCGGAACTGCGTACCACGAATGCAACCCGGACCGCGTCGGTTTCAACTTTCCTTTACTCAGACTGTGCGCCTCGACGCCAGATTCATGGTAATGGAAGTACGTATCGAGCAGTGAAATATCCAGGTGCTGTCCGCGGCCCGTGCGCTCGCGGTAGAGCAGCGCCGCGCAGATGGCGCCCATCGCATGGACCCCCGTGCTAACGTCGCCGATCGCGATCATCGAGAAGTACGGTGCGCCGCCAGCCTCTCCGCCCATTGACGTGATACCTGCATACGCTGCGCCGAGATAATCGAATCCCGGTTCTTGCGCCAGCGGTCCGCTCTGACCGAACGCCGACATCGAACACATGACGATCTTCTGATTGATCTTCTTCACGGTGTCGTAGTCGAGGCCGAGCCGCTGGATCACGCCGGGCGCGTAGTTCTGCACGAGTACATCGACCTTTGCCACCAGATCTTTGAGAATCGCGAGTCCCTCAGGATGCTTGGCGTCGATGCACAGGTCTTTCTTCCCGCGATTATGCTGCACGAAGTAGCCGCTCCGTTCGCCGATCCGGAACGGTCCGAGGCGCGCCGGATCGCCCGCCGGTGTTAACTCGACCTTGATCACCTCAGCGCCCATCTCCGCCATCATCAAGGTCGCGGTCGGCCCTGCCACTACCTGCGTGAAGTCCAACACCTTGTAGCCGTCGAGCACGTGCTTCGGCAGATGATGCGAATCATGTGTAGTCATCGATTTACCCCCGATTCGGCGCGATGGATATTCCCCTTTTTTTCCTATAGCACGTACCCGTAAAAAATCGACGACCTCGTCTAAGTGCGATTGCGTCAAGAAAAAACGCCGGGCTGCCTTGTGAGCAGCCCGGCGTCATGCACGTGAACGAGGTCTCTGGTTACATACCCGTTCCGCCAAGACTCACTTTCTGCGGACTGTTAGTCGCGTTGTCGGTAATCTGCAAGGCGTCCGACTTCGCGCCTTTGCTATGTGGAGTAAACTTCACTCCGACCGTGCAGGACGCACCCTTCGCGAGCGTTTTGCCCGCCGTGCACGTCGACGAGGTGACCGCGAAATCGGTGCCCACCGTCAGCTTGGCCGAACTGATCGTGGCCGTAAAATTGCTCGAGTTGCTTAGCTTGACCGAGCTCATCGAACTCGAGTGGTTGACCCTTACTCCACCGAATGACATCGAGGTCGGCGACACCGTCAAAGGCCCGGGTGTAGGCGTAGGGGTGGGCGTCGGCGTTGGAGTGGGGGTTGGCGTCGGTTTGGGAGCAGGTGTCGGGGTCGGTGTCGGTGTGGGTGTCGGCGACGGTGCACCGTTGTAAGCCGACGCGAACGCCGTCATATCGGCGCTGCCCCATCCGGTGACTTGATCGTAACCGGCTCCTGCGTTGTATCCAGTCACGCCGTTAAAACTGTTGTTGCCGCTGATGACGTCTTCGATCCCATTGGTCAGCAATCCCTTTTGCGCGAGGGTATAGACAGTCGGATTGAGCATCCCGAGCCGCGCCGCACCGTGCTGCTTCGCGATCGCGCGCGAGTATCCCGCCCACAGCGGCGCCGATAGGCTGGTGCCGCCCCAGCAGCATTGCAGTTGCGCGACACCGCCAACGTCGGCGCCGATGAAGACACCTGGCGACCACGCGATCATCGAGATATCCGGAATGTCACGAGCCGCGTCACTCGGAACGCCCGGACCGGCTTGCCAAGCAGGCTTAGCGAAAATCTGGCTCGCTCCGCCGCCGCTCGATCCCCACGCGCTCTCTATTCCGCCCGGCGCCACGCCGACCACGCTAATATCGTTGCCCGAAGCGTTCCATTGCGGCGAGAAAGTCGTCCCGCCCACGGCAGTGACGTGCGGACTCGCTGCCATCTCGCTCGGGTTCCGCGTCGTGCCAGCAGCGCAGCTATTGCTGCTCGAATTATATGCGAGCCCCGCCGCGCCCCAGTCGCCCGTGCTGACGAATACCGACTGGCCCTGAGCTGCCGCTTGCGCGAACAGCGTGTCGAGTCCCGTATAGAAAGATGAAGAGGCGCCGCAATAGCCGAAGCTGATACTGATTGCGCCGCAAGTGTTGTCGGTAACGCTGCTCTGGATTGACGTGTAAAGGCTGCTACTCACATAAACGTGAACCGGTGTGGCGGGCGCAGTCGCGTGCGCGTAGTCGATGTCGAGTAGCGCTTCGGTCTCGTCGCCGTTGATTCCTGGCGAGGATCCGCCTGGTAGTACGCGGGTGATGTTGAACGAGGGGAAACTGAAGCTCGTGGCGAAAAGGCTGACCGCGCTGTCGAGATAATCCGAATCCTCGGCGAGCGCCACGCAATCTGGCGATGCGGTCCCGCTGTTGCCACCCGTTATCAGCGGTGTCTCATTGTAATAGGTTTCGATATCGAACGGCCCGAATGCGATCGAGCCCCCAACGTTCACGTCTGGCGATGACGCGTAGCCATCGTCGGCCGTGGGGTGGGCTACATCCGCCAGCGCCAGCGTCAGTCCCTTGGGCGACATCGCACTCATCGCCGGCAATTGCTGATGAAGTCCCGCCGGCATCACAGCATGCATATTATCGAGGCCGTTAATCGCGACGATCAGGCCGGCGAATTTGGCCGGTACCGACGGATCGGCGCTATTTCCATAGCTGGCCCCATGCTCCATGATCGTCGTCGCGAAGGTGCCTTCCGCCTGCACGACGCTGCCGGTCGCCTCGATCGTGCGGCCGAGGTGGTTGACCGACGTCACCTGCAGGCCTTGGCCTCGCAACCATTGCACTACCGCGTTCGTCTGCGCTGGAGTCGGCCCGAAGCGCCGCGCGAATTGGGTCGGCGTGAGCCAGTGGTGGTACTCGGCGGACGACGGATTCTGCTGATCGCCTAATAGCTGGTCGAGCTTGGCCTGGTCGTGAATACCTAGCACCACGGATATGTGAAGCGTCATCGCCGGATCCGCATGGACCACGGGGCCAAGTTGCTCGAGACCCGCCGGATGGTTATTGGCGAGTTTTGCGCCGCCCACACCGGCTGCAGATGCGATCGCGCCGATCGCGAGCGTCCATCCCACGACCGCCGCCGTCGCCCCTGCTAGCCAGGTCAGTTTGCGCGTTAGTTTGTGTGCCGTTCGCATAGCGCTCTCCCTCTGGTTTTCCATCGGTCTCGGACCGTTCTCAGCCGGACCAGGTTGTGATGGTCTCTATTCGACGTTCATCGACGTAGGCCCTTCCGGCTCACCCCCTTGGGTGCTCTTCACCTCGGAGATTGAACCGTGGGCGGGTCGGTTTTGAACGTCAATGCCTTCCAATGGCTACAAAACCGTAAGCAAGAGAGACGCCACTACACTAAACCAAGGAAAACGTTCAATTTTAGGCGTATTCATAACTAGACTGACCGGAGAAGGGGTGCGCTTTAGTAACCTTTGTGTCACCCTAGATACATTTCTGGACGATATAATCTCCTTTTATAATGTTTAGTCTAGCCAAAACGTATTTCGCCGTCCAACCAAAGACTGCCGCTACGGCGACGGGGTCTTATAGACGGAGGGTCTTATAATGGACCCATTTAACTGACGAACCGTTCACGCCATCGTCGGCGCAAGCAGTACGCCCCAATTTAGTTCCGTGGACAGTAGAGCAGACCGGCGACCCAGTCGAACCGCAGCATTGAGATGTTTGCCTCTCGGCAACACTGCCGATGCGTTAAAGCACGACCGCGAGTTACCACTGAAACTGACTGAACTCCGGGAAGGCAACGGTTATCCCGAAATTAACCGTCGTCTGAGGTGTAATCGGCGCGAACTGGCGATAGGCCGTCCATTGCCCAGACACATAAAAGTTCACCGGCGGCAATCCCGGGCGAACCAGCACGCGCCCGACTCCAAGGCTCAACGGCAGCGTCGTCGGCGAAAGATGACGCCACCCGATTAGCCAGGACGCATCGGCGGATCGCACGTACCATCCGCGCCACAGGTGAAGCAGTAGCACTGGCTGGAATACGATCGTGCTCTGCGGCCGGCGATCGGGCGAGGTGTAAGCGAAAGAGATGGGATTTTGAAAGAGAAATCCCATCAGTAGCCACGGAATGCCCGTGTAGGCAGCGGCAAACGAGGGGCCAGCCTGCCATGAACCTTGGCCGGCGCTTTTTGACGTCGCGGTCGGAAACACCAACACCGGTCCCATCCCGATCTTGAGATTCGTATTCTCGTTCGGCCAGGGCAGGACCGCCAGGTCAAACACCTGTGTATCACCGAACTCAGTCCGCGAGCCGCCTCTACGGCTCGGAACTGTTACCATCGAGATTGTCGGCCTTATCAATTGGACAAAGGGGAAAAGAGAATATCTCGGAAGCCGCGGGATAATCGCTCTGAGCAGGACCTGATTGGTCTGGACGTGGGTACCGAAGTTCGCCGGCGAATACGCATCCTTCAGAAAGATCTGCGGCAGCGTGGTAAGCGGATCGGTGAACTCAGCCGCAAGCTCATCCTCCGGTGATAGCCGGGGCGCCTGATTCTGGGCAAACGCCGCCTGCTGATCTGTCAGGCACGCCCAGATGAGCACGATCCACAAAAGGTCACGAGCGACCCGGCATTTGCGAGTCGCCTTCACCCTGATCGAATGGCTATCTGCTATCAGAATCCTCGACCTTATTTTCCACAGCTTCAATCGTAGATTGACTCATTTGCATGCCCACCAGGCGCGCGACCAGAATCGCCAGGTAAAACTGCCCCGCGATTCCTTCGGTCACCGCCGCATAGCGAGCTAGAAGTGTCACCGGGGTGATGTCGCCGTAGCCGACGGTCGCGAGCGTGGTTAGGCTGAAATAGATGAGAACCGGACTTACCAATTGTTCGGACGGAGGTGAAGCGCCGCCGAAACTGAAGGCGTGCGGTCGAAAATCAAAAAGCACGATGAAAAAGATCCCCCAAGTCAGCCCGAGCAACAGGTAAACCGAGATCGACATACTAATGGTTTCGCGGGTAACCGTTCTTTGTCTCAGCACCGCTTGCAATTCGGTAAGCGCGATGAAACCGAAAAATAGTAACAGAGAGATTGAACTAGCCGTGGTTAGTTGATGGTTTGGAAAGACCATTACGGTCATACGCAACCCGAGCGTAACCAGCGCGAGCACCCATCCAACTAAGCCTCGATTCTTTCGCTGCTTGAGGAGAAGTTCTCGATCACCGACTAATTCGTCAACCTGAATAGTGTACACCGCCACCATGAGCACAAGGATTACCACGACACCGTACATGGCATTGCCTGCGCCCGTGTTACTAATCAGTGGCCGTACCCCCAGCAAAGACACGAGCGCGACCAGAAGCGCGGTATGTCTGTACGGGATCAGACGGTGTCCGATCATACTGTGCAGTCGATTTACGATGCTGTTATCGATTGGCATTCGGCTGCGGGCCTCCCAGCTAACGGCCTTTGCGGGCCTCAGCGCGGATGGCCGCGGCGATTTCGCCGCTCATCCGGGCGAGCGCACGGCTGTGTGCGGCGGCTAGCGCGTCGTAGCTATCGCCAAGAGCGGCCTCCCGCGCGACAGTGCGCCCCGATCGTGTAGATCCGCCAAGGCTCGGGTGCACAGCCCACACCGCGTCGAGCAGCACCCCCTGATTACGCGTCGACTCGAAACGCTGGACGTTTATCGTGACCGAGTATGCCGGAATGAAGTTCGCCATCGGCGATGTCGCTACGTCTGGCGTGCCCAGCAGCACCACGAGATCACCGGCGACGGCGTGTGCAATGCTATTGCCTAGCGGCGCGGCCCAACGATTGAACTCGTCAAGCTCCACCCGATTCGAGGCCACTTGCACCACGAAATCGGGCTGATCAACGGAAGCTGGTACGCTGACCGGACCGACCATAACCGCCAGGAGCACCGCTGGCGCACCGTTTGAGGTGGCCGTGGAATCAAGCGTGTAGAAGCGGGCCGCCTTCGTACTACAACCGGACACTGCTACGACGACTATCGCGATCGAGGCGAGCAGCGCTATACGAGACGATGTCACTTCGGCCCCCCTTGCTTGCCGCGAATCAGCGCTTCCGGATGGCGCTCGAGAAAATCAGCCAGCACGCGCACCGAGCGCGCGGCCCCGCTTACTTCCTGTAGCGTGCTATCCAATTGCTGAAGCTGGGCTGAATTCGCGGCAGTCAGATTTGTGGTATTGCCAAGGGTGCCCTCCGCGGCCGTCAACGTACCGCGCGCACTCACCAACGTCAGATCGAGATCGCCGAGTGCCTTTTGCAGATTGTCGCCAATCTGCTGCAAGGGCATCTTGTCGAGCTTCTTGATAATGTTGTTAACGCTTGCCTCGGTCTGCTCGAGTTGCCCTGGAATTGTCGGCAACTGCACCGGATTCTGCGACCAGTCCAGGGTAACTTGCGGTGAGCCGGGGAAGACGTCGAGCGCCACGTACACAGCGCCAGTCAGCAGATTCCCGGTCCGCAGTTGCGCGCGGACTCCGTGGGACACCAACGAATCGATCAGCCTTCTGCGCACCGTGTCGAGACTCACGCCGGCCGAGGTTCCCACTACCTTGACTCCGAGACGCTGTGGATCAAGGTGGATGGTCACCGGCACCGCGAACTGGAAGGTTTGCAGGTCTATCTGCGCGCGCACATCAGCTACTTCGCCGATCGGAATGCCGCGGAACTCAACCGGCGCGCCGACTGTAAGCCCGCGCACCGATTCGTTGAAGATGAGTTGGTAGGTCTGCGGATTCCGCGCAGCAGGCTCAAACGCCTGCGCCCGGTCGCTGTATAAGGTGAACACCGTATTCGCCTCAGCCGGCTGCAGGAGCGGAACCGTAGGGTCGGTCTCAAATGCGATACCACCGATGAGGATCGATAGCATCGACTGAGTCTGTACTTTGAGCCCACTCGCCGAGAGCGACAAATCGACTCCGCTCGCATGCCAAAAGTGCGTGTTCGGATTGACGTACTGGTCGTACGGCGCCCGCACGAAGATTTTAACGGTGATCGATTTGCCGTCCGGGTCGAGTGCGTAAGACGAGACCTGGCCGACCTGCAGTCGTCGGAAGAATATCGGAGTGCCGGTGTCCAGCGAACCAAGGTCGGGGGTCTTAAGCACGAACAGGCGTCCGGGCACTTCGCCGGTGATTACAGGGGGTGTTTCGAGTCCAACGAAGTCGCGCTTGTGCTCCTTCGAATCTCCGATTTCAAGCCCGATGTAGGCCCCCGAGATGAGAGTGCCCAGTCCCGTGACGTTGGCTCCCGAAATCCGCGGACGCACGACCCAGAACTTCGTATCTGCGACGAGAAATTCTTCCGTCTTCGGCGCCATCTGCGCCTTGATGATCACTTTCTGATGGTCCTCCGAAAGCCGAACCGCGGTCACGGTTCCGATGTCGACGCCGTTGTAGTGGACCTTCGTTTTGCCGGCTTCGAGCCCCTCCGCCGACTGGAACACAATTGTGATCATCGGGCCTTCGGCCATGATCCTCGTCACCGCGACATATACCCCTACCAACGCCGCCAGGATCGGGATGAACCAAACCAGCGAAAGTCGCGTACGGCTCTTCGGCACCCCCTTCGATTCAGGCACCGGGGGCAGCGGCCGATCACGATCAGACATGTTGTTGTACCTCTGGCGGGCTGGCGCCATCCCAGATCAGTCGTGGATCGAAGGACTCGACCGCGAGCATGGTGAGCACCACGACCGCGGCGAAGAAGAGCAGTCCGGGCGCCGGTGCCACCGCCATCAGCGGCTGGAGTTGAATCAGGGCCGCCGTGAAAGTGTCGACGAACACGTCGACCATCGACCAACGCCCGATAAACTCGACCGACCTATAGAGCCGGACTCGTTGCTGGCTGTTCTGGACTGAGCTCCGCTGAGCGGTGATGAGCAGATACCCCAGGGCAAGGATCTTTGCGCTCGGGATCATGATGCTGGCGACGAGGACGATCAGCGACAGCGGCCATCCGGTCGGCGACCATAGCAGAACAACGCCTTGCAGGATGGTGTCGTAGTCGGTTCCGGTGGCGGTCGTCGTTTTCAACACCGGAAGCAGGTTTGCCGGGATGTAGCAGATCGCCGCTGAGATGAGAAAGGCCCAGGTCCGCTGAATGCTGCCGCGCTTGCGGAAGGCGAGTTCCTCGTCGCAGCGTGGGCATCGCCCTTCGTCCTCGCCGGGCGCTGGACGTGAGATGAGCCCGCACGCCTCGCAACCGTGCAACCCTTCTTGCATTGCGGTGGTGTAGATCGGAGCGGGAGAACTCGTACTCACGATGCACCCTCCGGCATTTGGCCATCACGAACCTGATGCCGGGCTCTCTTGTTGGCCCACTCGATCTTTTCCCAGACCTCTCGCGCGTCGAAACTCGATTGCATCGCCGCGAGCACGAAGACCAACCCTCCAAGCACAAACAGTGCAACTCCGGGAATCACCGTTGCGTAGTCGGCGATCTTGACCAAAGCGACCAGCACCCCGAGCATCATCACTTCGATCATGCTCCAGGTTCCGGTGGTCGGATAATGGCGCAGCAGCGTCGCAACCCACCTCGGTGCGGTTGCGCGACTTGCGCCAAGCACGATCGCCAACATCAAGCTGATTTGGAGTGCGGGTGCGAGAATCACCGTAAACAAAACCAGTACAGCAACGATTTCTTGCCCATCTTGCCACAGGGTCTCGACACCGCCGAGCACAGTGGTCGAAGCAGCGCGTCCGACGATCGTGAGACCCAGCATGGGCACCGAATTCGCGATAACGTAGAGTACGGCGGCAGCCAGCGTCAGCGCCAACGTCCGGTTCATGGAATCTTCACGGCGGCGCCACAGCTCCTTGTCACAGCGCGGGCATCGGGCGGAAGAACCGGGTACAAGCAAGGGAAGCCGCTGCAGCAGATCACAGTGCGAACAGGCCATCAGCGACGCATCGCCAACCGGCTCATTGTATTTTTGCCCGAACACTTAGTCCCTGCGCGAAACTGACCGCTTGATAATTTCGGCTAAAACGAGTGCTTTGGCGCGCCCGCGAAAAGTTATGCGCAAATTTTGATCTTCTAGCTTACGCATTTTGCATGGCGACATGCGAGTCAGCCTATTGTACCAAGGTACCATTGCGTCGTGTGGTCACCTCAATTTCAAAGTAGAATATCCGAGAACCGCAACGCTAAGCTGAACGCAAGGTAACCTCGGCGTGATGCCCCGCTGTTATTGATACGCCGTCGATTCGCCCAAAACCCAACCATTCACCTCAATCCCCTCCACCTTCCTTCGTCGGAATCAGCCGCGGGCCAGTCTGGAAGCGAGACCTTCACCTCGGCTACAACCGGTAGAAAAGCCAAAATGCACAGCGCGATCGAGTTCCGTTCCGAACTCATACTCGGAAATCAGAATTTCCAAATGACATTAAGTGCAAGGAAATTAAGATAATTCGTCGAGTAGTGACCCTGCAACGGCCCCGCCACCGGCGGTTTGCCTTTTATGCTGTAGGGACCCGGGCCGGCGTCCATGAACTCCCACGCCGCCCCGGCCGTGACGTTACGGTTGACGTCATACTGAATGCCCGTGCCATAACGCAATTGCCGATCGACCGGCAGCACGGCACTCCGGTTGGTGCGCGAAACCGGCGAACTATCGAAGGCGAAGCCCGCCGACCACAGCCATTTCTCCGCAATGCGGAATTGCTGGCCAACCGCAATCTGGTAGGTGTCCGAGAAGTGCAGGTTGGCGTTGACGGTGCGTTGTTTTTGGGTCGTGATGCCGACCGGGAACTCTCCAAACTCCGTCCAATTCTGCCAGCCTACGTTACCCAGCAGACTGAAGTTGGGCAGGACCTCGTAGCGTGCACTTGCCATCACCTGCTGCGGCTCGGTCAACGGGAGGTTGAATTTCGCGCCCCCGATGCGCCTGGTGATAGCGTCGAGACCCTTGCCCAGATTGGAGACGAACGGACGAAAGCCAAACTTGAAATACTGAGGCGATTGGTAGGTCAGGCCAAAGCGAAGTTTCGGCATCGGCGTGAGCAGAATGCCGGCGTTACCGCCGAACGCTTCGTCCCACGACTCCAGCGACATGCCGCCGTCCGCAAGCTTGGGATTGAGAGTGTTGACCCTGGATTTGAACGTGAGACGCGCAACTGCAAAGCTGAATCCCGCGCCTAATGACAGCCAGTCGTTCACACGGTACGCAATTGAGGGGGCGATTTTGCCGCTAATTAATGCCGCCCGATCAATATAATAGCGGCCGGCCCACTGATGACTGTAGTTGCCCGCCAGTCCGTAATCCGAATAGGCCGCTACGCCCAGCCGCCACCGCTCGTCTAACTTGTAAACAAAGAAGAGCGAGCCCACGGGCATAAACACTCCGGCGTTGCCCCCGGACGTCCCTAGTGGTGTGCCTCTTGCCGGGGTCGTTCTGGGGCCAATGTCGAAGTTGGTGGACGGCAACAACGCGCCCGATGCGGTTAGCAATTGCGTTCGATCCAGCAGGGTCATTCCGGCCGGGTTGGCCGCCGCGGTCGACGCGTCGCCGGCCATTGCGGCTCGTCCTGCGCTGGCCGTGCCGAGATCAGGCGCACCGGTTTCGTAGAGCTCAAGGGCAGCGGCTCGGGCAGAAGTGACCAATGCGAGCAAGATCAAAGTGGCGAGCGATGTAGCTCTGCGAAGTTTCGCGGTTAGTCTCACGCAAGCTCCAACTGATTATTTTTCTGACGTTTCAGTCTCCGAAAAGGTGGCCCTTAATCAACTTCGGGATAACCGGCGTGACTGCAAATTGCAGATTCCATTTCTGTCCGAAAACATCTGGATGTACCGGCATATACCGCCCTTGGACCTGCAGTTTAACTGGTAGGACTCCAATTTTGATGACCTTGCTTACATTCAAACCGATCGGAAAGGTGATCATGTTTGCACTTTTGTCGGCATACCAGTTGATGAGGAGGTTCGGGGAGATCCCAATGCCCCACCCTCCCCCTGGTAGATAGACAAAAAAGTATTGAACGTTCATCTGGCTCGTGGTCTGCGAGCCCGGACCGCCGACCGAGAACCATTGTTGAGGAAACACCCCGGCCAGCCATTTACCCCCTAAGTAACCAAATACTCCAGCGGGACCTATTTGCCACTTATTCTGACCCAACCGTGAATTGCTTGCTGTTGGAAAGATGAAACTAGGCCCAGCGCCCAGCAGCCAGGGGCCTGCGAGTTTCGGACTTGGCGAGATCATTGTTGCGAGAATTGTGTCTCCGAACCCGGTAATGCGATGCAGGTTGCCGCTCTTGTTCACGTATGGAGTCGAGTTCATCACCTGAAATACCGGGCGGGTGATCAAGTTCCAATTGTCGGTTACTCCAACCGGCAGCACCGGCTGAAACTGAAGGTTCACCACGTTGCGTTCCGGCTTGTTGAGCCAGTAGGTGTTTTCCTGAAGCTGAAGCGCCCAGATGGTCGAAATCGGGTTCGAGAGTTCTTTGTTTACTTCGTCGAGAGATTTGCTATCAGAGCTCTGTGGTGCGGCACTCCCGACTATCAAAAAACTGGACATTACGAGGACAATTAACCGTGCGTATCGATGATTTATCATCTAGCGATTAAAGCTCGACACCGTGGCTTTGCGACGCCACGGTACTACTGCAAGTTCCTTGAGTGAACAAAATCGCAAAGGCGCCTACCTTGACGCTGTCAGACCGCCAACCGGCCGCCATCGACAACCTAGGTTGGAACCAAATTCTGCCGCCCAGAAAATCAGTGATGCCGCCGACGCGGATCGGCGCATATCCATCCCGTTGAAAAAGCAACCAATCGCGCGTCCGCAGTCCACTCACTGACAGGCCCCGGCTGTCGACACCAGCTGTACTTCGGTTCGCAATTAGAAAAAGGGTGGCCGTCGTAGTTAATGGAGCTGGCAAGTCGTGGGATCAATACCCGTATGGCTGTGAGACGATGTAGACGACTTGGCTTCCGCTATAAAAGGCCTTGTAGTAAACCCCGTTCGCTACATAATACGTACCGCCATTTATCGAGGCAGAGTACGCACCCGGAGGAAGAGCGTAAACCGTGGTGCCGACCGGTGGCGGATATGCCGGCGCCGGAGCATACCCATAAGCCGGGGCCGCGGCCTTCTGCGAGTTGGCCGTGATCATCGAACCTACTGCCATGCCGCCGACCGCTCCCAGCGCGGCCGCACCCAGCGCTTCACCGGTGCTCGAACCGCTACTACCGCAGCAACTTCCATAAGGGCCGTAGTAAGTGCTGCTGGACGAACTGCCGCCGTAATAGCTGTTGGTGTGTCCGGTGGAAATATTGTTGTTGTTGATATTGTAGGCGGCGTTCACCGACTGAGTGTGCTCTTGCTCCTCGGTCTTTTCCTGATTCGATTGCAGCGTATTCGCTTCGCTATACTTAGCCTGCTGCTGTTCCTGCTGATTCGCCGTGTAGGTCGAATAGTTCTGGCTGCTATTGGGATGCTCGCCGCTATACGTTGATGAGCTCGAGCTATTGTAGGGGCGTTGGGACGAGTTATAAGATGAACTGCCTTCGCCGGACGGATGGTAGGAAGAACTCCCGCCATACGAGCCATGGCCGAAACTGCCCCCTCCAAAGCCATCGCCTCCGGATCCATGCCATCCACCGCCACCGCCGCCGCGACCTCCGCCATAGCCACCGCCAAACCTGGCCGAGGCATCCGGCGCCGTTGCGATGGAGATCCCGATTGCGAGGGTGAATCCGAGCGTGAAAACATAAACGATTCGCCGGATAACTTTCATCGTCATGGTTTTGGCTCCCCGACCTTCAGAATTTCAATCCGCTTGGCTTGCTTCGGCAGATTCGCCCGGAAGTGGTTAGCAGGAATCTTGCTGGGAAATTTCCAGTTTGACAAGACCGCGATGTACTCAGGAGATCCTGGATCGGATCGATAGTTGATCACGACCTTGCGTGGAATCGGCTTCCCCGAGCGATCGAGCCATAATTGAAAATCCGCCTTCGGCGACGAAAGGGCGATATGATCGCAATCGACACCGTTAACGTCGTTGATCCCGATGTAGCCGCCATAGGTGGCCTTTTGGCGGATTAACAAACAAGGATCGCTCGCGGCGAAATCTCCTAGCGGAATCGTTACGTTGTGATCCTCCGAGACCTTGGTCAGCATTCCGTCGATCGTGGAGGGCACCGCCACACTCGAATACACCATGTGCGGGATATCGAGAATCGTCAGCTTACCGCCGCTATACCAAAGCCGCTTAGCTCCAAGGTCGCTTTGAAATTCAATTGCAAGCTCATCCGGCCTTTGGACGGCATAATCCATCGCGCCTGCGAACTGCACCTTCACATCTGGCGGAAGAACTTCGTCGAACAGAATTTCCGCGTGAAAGCTGAACGCGCTTGCTGATGCTAGCGCCTCGCACGCCTTGGTCAAAAGCTTCTCGGCGCGCGGAACGATACCGCCCGGATGAGTGCTCGCCGGCGGGATCGCTTCAGCCGCGCCCCCCGGTGGCGCTTCGGGCGCACTCGCTTCAGGCGGAGGCGCTGCGTTGCTGGCGGGCGCCGTGACCGGCGACGGGGCCGGCTGCAGCGGTTGGGCATTCGCCGTCGCGATCAACAAAAGGCCCACGGACAGCGCGCATCCGAATGCCATCGAGAAAACCCGGGCCGCAACGGACCACGGCCGCAATTGCTTAGACCTCTGCGCGCTGATCACGGCAGCAGTCCGCATTCGAACATTTTGTAGGCGATTGGCGCGGCCACCCGATCGATAAAAACGGCGCGCATTTGCGGATCGTTCCGCAGGGCCTGGATCAATTCCTGCTCTCTTGGTGACTTTGGCTGACCGCGTTGCTGCCACAACTGTTCACACGACGCACTCCGGTATTTCTGGACCATTTTGTGCGCAATCTCGTCAACGATCGGATACTGCTGGGCGTTGGCGATGCCTCCGAAGCTCAGCAGGGCGGTTGCAATGGCCAATACATAAGTACCTTTGTCCATGAAGTCCTCCTAATCTTGATTGCAATCGCCCTGAAAACAGCAGCAAGCACTGAAAAACGGCGCCCGCTGTGAAGATGCATTTCTATACCGGTCCATCTACTGGCCGGAACCCTTGCTTGCCGCCTCAGCCTCGGCCATCTTTTTGGCCATCTCGGCTTTCACAGCATCGAGATTGAAGCTTGCCCCGCGCTGCATCGGCGGATAGTCGAGAAAGGTCTTAAGTTCCTTGCCCATCAACTGCTGGACGAACACAAAGCGCCAGAACTGGAACTTGAACCAGTCGAAGTACTGCTGCGCACCCTCTTTCGTTCCATTGTTGGGCCAGCCGGTCCGCTCGAACGGATCCAGTCGCAGGTTGGTTATATACGGTATGTCTGGATGGGTCTTGTCGCCCAGCCAGCCATTGGGCTGATCGATGAAGCGATACTTATAGTCGTCAATGCGCACCGCACCAACCGTACTTTCGCCGAGGTAGAAGATTTCGTGACGCGCGGACGGCCCTTTGCCGGTGATGGCCGCTAGCTGGTTGTAGCCGTCCAGATGGTTCTTGTAAGTCCGGCCGCCAATCGTCTTGCCCTTCAGCAATTCGTCGGTGATGTTCGGATCGCCGGCCACGGCCGCAAAGGTCGGAAGCCAGTCAAGGCCGGAGAAGATACCGTTCTGCACGGAATCCACTGGTACATGGCCAGGCCAGCGCAGTAGCGCGGGCACGCGGAAACCGCCCTCCAGGACTGTCCCCTTGGACTGTGCGAACGGCGTCTGACCGCCATCGGGCCAGGTGAAGAGTTCAGTGCCATTGTCGGTCGTGAACACCACGATGGTGTTGTCGTCGACGCCCATATCTTTGAGTTTCTTCATCACCAGACCGACGTCATCGTCGAGCTGGGCCATGCCAGCTTCTTCTTCCGACCAACCGTTCTCAGCGTTGCGCAGCGCTTCATACTTCGGCGAGAGATGTGTCACGATGTGCATGCGCGTGGGATTGAGCCAGACGAAGAACGGCTTGCCGTCCTTTTGGGCCTTGTCCATGAATTTGATCGCTAGGTCGCGAATTTCGTCGTCTACCGTTTCCATCCGTTTCGGATAGAGCTGGCCCGCATCTTCGATCTTCTGCTTGCCGATCTTGCCCCAGCGCGGCATAACGGTGCTGTCATCAGTGTCAGTCGCCCAGCTGTGAACCATGTTCCGCGGTCCGACGACATTCAGCAGGTTCTGCGGATAGTTCGGATGTGCCGGGTCTTCCATCGCATCCAGATGATACAAATAACCGAAGAATTCGTCGAAGCCGTGCACTGTCGGCAGAAACTCGTTGAGATCGCCAAGGTGGTTCTTGCCGAATTGGCCGGTGGCATAGCCCATCGACTTCAGCACCGTCGCGATCGTCACTGCTTCCGCCGGTATGCCTATCTTGGCGCCGGCCTGACCGACCGTGGTCATGCCGGTGCGGATCGGCAGCTCGCCGGTGATGAAGTTCGCGCGACCCGCCGTGCAGCTCGCCTCGGCGTAGTAGTCGGTAAACAACATCCCCTCCTTGGCCAGTTTGTCGAGGTTGGGTGTGCGGCCCGCCATCATGCCACGATGGTAAGCCCCGATATTCCACATCCCGATGTCATCGCCCATGATAACTACGATGTTTGGCTTCTTATCCTGTGCCCCAGCCGGGTGCGCCATCGTCAGAGCAAGGATAATTCCGAAGATTTGAAACGCTTTACGAGTGATAGATCCGCTCAATGACATCCCCTCCCTGGTCGCTGCAAGATTTCGTCAATTGGCGGCGACGCTGCTCTGCACGCCAAAGGAGACCAGCCGCTTGTCGATCAGGGCTGCCCAGTAGTCGATGGCGTTTTCCGCATCGCCCCATTTAAAGACGTCGATGTTCTTAACTGAGGTACCTCCGAGCCGCTCGTCAACTGCAGCGGCTAGCAGTTGCCCCGAGACTGAATCGTTCGCCTTGAAAGCACCTTGGGCCGAACCTACGAACGCGTAGGAGCCCGTCGCGAGCATTTTGATCGCGCTGAGTGCGCGCGCCTGCGGCACAACAACCGAGATGCTCCGCAAACCCGGGGTGGCAGTGGTGGCGTCGGTCAAGGCGACCGAGACCTTCATCACGCCAGGGCCGGGCTGACTCGCAAGGATGAAGTTCTTGCCGAGAACTTTAACAAACTCGTTGTAGGCATAGTTGCAGAGAGTTTGCTGATCGGCGGCGGAGATTTTTGAATCGTCAGCGGCCCAAAAGGTAACCGGCGCAATCAGGAGCTGGTTGTATCCGCTCCAATTAACGTTCGGGTTGACGTAGCGCAGCATCGCCTTCTGGTCGGAACCTTCGGCAGGTGGGGTCAGCAGCGAGTAGTCGTTGCCGAGGAATCCGCTCGGCGGCGGCGCGGCAGGCGTCTCCCCCTGTACTCGCTGCATAATGTTAGGCGCAGGTGCCGCGGTCTGCGAGCATCCTGTCAGCAGCCATCCAGTCAGAACAACCGGCAACAGGGCAGTAGCGAGCTTCATGGTTATCGGTTTGTAATTCATTCTCCGTATGTTCCTTTCTTAGTCTTAATGCGTGTGTTGAATTTGACGGGTTGCTTCCGAATTGGCGCGCTCTCCAGGATCCAGACCTTATGGAATAGTGACGGCGAACTAGAGCTCCGAACCCTCGCGAACTTTCCAACCGTTCGTGACAAGCTGCTGGCGTGCAAGCGGGGTCATTTTGCCGGTGGTCCAAAGGACGCGATTTTGCACCGCTAACAAATTAGGATCGGTCGCAAAACCCGCGATGCGGGGTGTCCACGAAATATAATCGACCGGAGCCGGCATTATCGCGATGCCGTTTTGGTCGTGTCCAGTCAGTAGGCCGGCGACCTTAATCCTGGTGATCGGACTCGTTTGCTGGCTCCAGGTCGCGAGCATTTGTACTGATGTCACAAGAAAGCGCGCCTGATATTCCGTCATCACACCGCCGATAGCGGCAGCGGCGGCGCGCCGCCCGGGAATTGGTCCCAGAGTCTCAAGATTATGGACCGCGGTCACCTGCAAACTTAGCGGAATCGCGGAGTTGTGGCTGAAAGTGGAGATTTCCGCGTCCGAGAGACCCATTTTCCTGAGCCTCTTCTCAACCAGGAGAATGAGGTCGCCCTTCGGAGTCTGATAGACGAGGTCATCGGTGAACTCGACGCCCGTGATTAGCATCGAGCCGGGGACCGCCACGCTCATTGCAGTATTGACCATTAGACGAGCTGAAAACATGACCCACGCGACGTGATTCAGCCGCTTGGTGAGTATCGGATCGGAAGAGTAAGGATCTACGTGAAGTTTCTTCGCCAGATCACGGCGGACCTGGTCATAACCCAACGCAGTAAGTGCGACGCTACCGGTCTCCGCCGCAGTTTGTTTCGAGCGCTGCCCGCCGCTTTCGGATGAATTTGTGGCCGTCGAGTAGACGGTTTCCGCGCCGAGTTCTACGCGGCCAAAAAACTGACCGACGCCGCTCGGCAGCCCCGTCACAGTATCCATCGGATGCATTACCATCTGGGCCGCGTCTGCAACCGGACGCTCGGCACTTGCTGCAAAGGCCTTCGCGAATTGAACCGTGTTGCTCATGTTATCCAGTTGCGCGATTGCCGGTATTTCAGAGAGTCGTATCTTGAGCAAATCCAGACTTTCGATCTCGTAGGTTCCCGCATCGCTCTTGAATACATCCGCATTGGCAGTGATCGTGTACTGACCCATCGCGCCGTTGGTCGCCACTTGCCGGCCGACCTGATAGCCCGGTCCGGATTGCATATCTGAAGCCAGAAGTTCACCGATAGCGATAATCGGTGGTTGTTCGAACTGCCCGGTAGTTGCCACTCCCGATGGTGGTTGAACCATTGGTGGGGAAGAGTTTTCGACCTGGCCAGTTGAGCCAGACGGTTGAGGCGCGGGATTCCCAGCCTGCGCCTGCACGATCTGATTGGTCCCGGGAGCCGAAGTTGGAGAACAACCCGGCAGCATGACTCCGGCGACCAGAATGAATAGAAGGCCTGCCGTGTATCTCTGATTTAGGAGGTTTACCTTCATTCTCTCTCGTTCTCGACTCTTCATCGTTGTATCGTACGACGCGTGACAGGTCCTGACCGGCCCTCAAATCCTTCCGCGTTGAGTGAATCTGCTGGCGTGGAGACCCTGAATGCTCCCATGCGAGCACCAGATTGGCCGCTTTTTCGCGGGAGCTGTATTGTACTTTGGTACAAGGGTTGAGCGTGCTCCGTGGGGCTGAGAAAAACAGCTACTCGAAGATATCGGATGATTTGCTCGCGCGCTCGAGGGTCGATGTCGTTGGTTGGCGGAAAGATTAACGCCTCACAGTTATTGTGTAGATAATGACCTACCGATTCGCCGCTCCTTCTCGAACCACTTGCAACTTTCGGCTTAGAAGTACGAACTCAGCAAAAATGCTTCCTTCTACGCGCAGTCCCGCCCCTTGATACATTTGCGGTTGCGGAACTCTACCAGAATTTACACTTCGTTCAGAGAGCCAAAATTAAATATTTGTTCTTTGCGTAACAGATTTGTCCCCCTAGATGGTGAAAAAGCACGAAAACGGGCGTATCAAAACCAGACCACGCCCCTCTAGGCTTTGGTGGTCCCACTTTTGGCGCTTTTCGCGAGATTGCCAACGACTTTGGGAGGATCGAAAAACAACCCCCAGAGCCGCCCTGTACCCATCGCCTGGCTGATCTCGGACAACGCGAAGTAATGCGTGAACACCAGGCTTATCCCTAGGGACCATGCGAACAATCGATACATACCTGCGTGATCGATCACGTAGAGAATCGCCGCGCGCAGTGTATGCTCCCGATGCAGCGCCTCAAGAGTACGTTCGAGGAATCCGAGCAACAACGTAATGCTGCCATAGATTAGGGTTTTGACCGCGATAGCGACGATCCGGCGATACCGTTCCAGATAACGCGCGATCGGCAGCTCGTCCACTATCAGCACCGCCTTCGCGGCGAACAATGCCCCCACCACGGCTTTCGAAAGGGCGGTCACCTCGATCGAGAACGTTGCCAGCGTGAGCTTGATGATCGAAAGCAAGAGCAGGAAGCCGATCATGAAAAACAGGAATACTGGCCATGCGGCTACGAACTCGCGACGGAGCCATTTGCCGATTGACGTTACACTGTGCTGCATCCTGTCCAACGTGTCTACTCTAATGCCCGACTAAAGCGTAGTGGCTCCCGAATGCTGCTGATACCCCCCATCGCCCGATCGGCGACAAGCCCGCCGCTATGGGGGCAGTGGACACTCTACGAAGGATCGCACAACATTTGCCACAATCACCGGCATAGGAACGAACGCGTGAATGTAGAGTACTCGATTCGCGGGCTCAATCCTTCACCCTCGAAGTTCTGCGACAATTTGTAACCGTTTGTTAATTCTTTGCGGGACACGTTCTGATTGCGTGCTATGTCTCGATAAATATTGGGCGTCTCAATAACCGTCATCCCTTTTGGTGAGATAATGTGATGCGCCGTATCGACGTCGTCAACCAGATGATCGAAGGCTCCAGTGGCCCGACGCTGTGCTGCGCGAGGCGATGACCGCATGATATACGATGTTTTTCCCGAGCGCTGATAGCTGATAAAGCGAGGTTCGTCGAAGCGCGAAGAGGGGAAGTAGGCGGGCCCGCTTATCGCAACGGTGTAGCAACACTTTGGTAATATAGAACTAACGTCGCGTTACGCAGCGGAGATTCATGACGACGTCTCTTACGGATTGTGAGAAGCGCGCCGAGCGGATCGATCTAAGGCTTGAATGGCTGGGCATCATGGCACGCGACGATAAGAATATCTTTTGCCGGTTTACGATTTCCGTGGAGGAGCGCATGCAGAAGTGGAAGTTATTTCTCGTTCTCGGAGCTGCGATGTGCCTGGTGATCGGCACGGGGACGGTTCCCGCATCTGCACAACAAATCGATCGCACCCAATTACCGATTCCGGATACGCAGTATAAGTATCCGGGGAAAATCCCGCTCGATGCGCGCGACGCAAAGTTTCCGCCCATCAAGCTTCTTCGGCCGCCTGAGGGCACGCCCAATGTGATCGTAATTTTGCTCGACGATATCGGCTTCGGCGCGCCGAGCACCTTTGGAGGCGGCGTCAACATGCCCACGCTGGACGCGCTCGCGAAGGAGGGCTTGCGCTACACGCAATTTCACACGACCGCACTATGCTCACCAACGCGAGATGCGCTTTTGACCGGTCGAAACCATCATTCGGTCGGGATGGGATCGATTACCGAACTGGCAACCAGCGCTCCCGGAAACACCGGTATGCGGCCGAACGAAGTCGCTACGGTCGCTGAAATCCTCAACTTGAATGGATACAACACCGCAGCATTCGGCAAGATGCATCAGACGCCGGTTTGGGAGACTAGCGTATCGGGACCCTTTACTCGCTGGCCAATCGGCGATGGCTTCGAAAAATTCTATGGGTTCCTGGGTGGCGAGACAAACCAATGGGCACCACTCATTTTCGATGGCGTGACGCACGTCGAGCCTCACCGCGTTCCAGGTTACAACTTTATGACCGACATGACTGACCAGGCGATCGCATGGATGCGATTTCAGCATACGATGACGCCCGATAAGCCGTTCTTTGTCTACTTCGCGCCCGGCGCTCTGCATGCCCCTCATCACACGCCGAAAGAGTGGCGGGACAAGTATGCCGGCAAGTTCGATGAAGGATGGGATAAGTATCGCGAGGAGACACTGGCGCGGCAAAAACAGTTGGGCGTTGTACCCGAGGCAACTAAGCTCGCTCCGTGGGTACCGGGTGTCAAGCATTGGGATGAACTCGACGCTGACGAGAAAAAAGTCGCCGAACGCCTCATGGAGAACTATGCCGGCTTCGGCGAATACGCCGACTACGAAATTGGCCGGTTGATGGGAACGTTAAAAGAACTGGGCGTCTACGACAACACGCTGGTTATTTACATTGCCGGCGACAACGGCATGAGTGCCGAGGGCGGCCTCGCCGGAACACTTAACGAAATGGCGGCATTTAACGGGGTTCCGGACACAACCCAGAATATCCTCGCTCATCTGGACGATATCGGTGGCCCGAACAGTTTTCCACACATTCCAGTGGGATGGGCACTCGCGGGCGATACCCCTTTCCAGTGGACCAAGCAGGTGGCCTCGCACTACGGCGGAACGCGAAACGGGATGGTAATTTCGTGGCCCGCAGGCATCCATGATGCCGGCGGCATCCGTACGCAGTGGCATCATGTGATCGATATCACACCCACTATCCTGGGAGCAGCAAAATTGCCGCAGCCAAAGACTGTCAATGGGATCAGGCAGAAGCCGATGGAAGGCGTAAGCATGGCTTACTCCTTTGCGAATGCTAAAGCGCCCACAACCCATACAACGCAGTACTTCGAGATGTTTGGAAACCGCGGGATTTATCATAATGGCTGGACGGCTGTTACCCGGCACAGCGTTCCATGGGACGTCGCGGTGACGCCGCCCAAGTTCAGCCAGGACAAGTGGGAGCTCTACAATACGAACGATGATTTCAGCCAGTCGCAGGATCTTGCGGGGAAGTATCCCGATAAGCTCAAAGAGCTTCAACGGCTCTTTCTTGCAGAAGCAGAAAAGTACAACGTGCTACCCTTGGATGATCGGCGTGTCGAGCGTTTTGTGCCGACAATCGCGGGTAGGCCCTCACTTATGTGGGGAAGGACTTCCGTAACACTCTATCCGGGCATGATCGCGATGCTGGAAAACGGCACCCTCGACATCAAGAATCGCGCCCACACTATTACTGCGGAAATCGAGGTGCCACGAGAGGCTGCGCAAGGCGTGATCGTCGCGCAGGGCGGACGCTTTGGCGGCTGGAGCCTCTACGTGAAGAATGGAAAGCTCAAGTATTGCTATAACTGGCTTGACCGTGAGCGTTACTATATAGAGTCGAAAGAAGCACTTCCTGCAGGCAAAGTCACGGTTAAATTCGATTTCGATTACGACGGAGGTGGGCTCGGCAAAGGCGGCACTGGGCAACTGTTCGTTAACGGCCAAAAGGTCGGGGAAGGTCGGATCGAGCACACTCAGCCGTTTATCTTTTCAGCGGATGAAACCGAGGACGTTGGCGAGGATCTCGGCACGCCAGTAAGCGAAGACTATAGAGAAGGCGACAACAAATTTTCCGGCACGATCGACAAGGTAACGATCGCTGTGAGTCCGCCTCCCGCACCAGCGCAAAGGGAAGAGGAGCGCCAGGATGCGGTAATCGACGAGGGAATTAACTAAGTATGAACTCGGTTAAAATCACTTACGCCCTGTGAAAATTCCACGGCGGCGGCTAGCAGACGCAATTTTCCGAGTAGCTGAAGTTCAGATTCCAAGGATCGCGGGTATCAACAGAGTCCTTAACGTCGGCACAGATTACGCTTGGACCGTCGACGGAGTGTTTAACCGGTTCGTTCCGCCTGTTCGCTGGGCAACGCGGTCTCCGCAACACGTACCGGGATCATAGCTTCGGGAGCAGCGACAATCTTGTACACGACAGACGCGATCCCCGCTCCGATCAGTGGGGCAACAATGAATAGCCAGAGTTGACTCAGTGCCCATCCGCCGACGAACACTGCCGGTCCGATGCTGCGGGCCGGATTCACTGACGTATTCGTGACAGGAATTCCCACCAGATGGATCAGCACGAGCACGATTCCGATCGGAATACCAGCGAATCCGGCCGGCGCCTTGATATCCGTCGCGCCTAAGACGGTAAAGACGAGGAAGAAAGTCAGCACCACTTCGGTCACGAACGCTGCCGTCAGATTATAACCACCCGGTGAGTGCGCCGCGTAACCGTTGGCAGCGAAACCGGAGACCGATGGATCGTAGCCTGCGTTGGTCCCTCCGGCGATGACCAAAAGGACGCCAGCAGCAATGATCGCGCCGACGATCTGCGCGATGACGTATCCGGGGACATCTTTCGCTTCGAATTTACCAGTGAGCAGCAATCCGAACGTCACGGCCGGATTGATATGGCACCCGGAAATCGGTCCGATTGCATAGGCCATCACGAGAAGTGAGAACCCGAAGGCGAACGCCACACCAGCGAAAGCCGATGTGGCTACCCGCGAGGACTGCGGCGCCACAGCCACCGAAGACGAGTACGAAAGTGCCGATCATCTCCGCTAAGTACCGTTTCATACTATCCCCCTTCGAGAGTATGCGTATCTAGCCGATCACGGTTCCGCAACGCTTATTACTCCTCACTTCCGGTACCAAATGATCGAAATGGATCAAATGAATGATCGCGCACGAGTAATGAAAGAGTAATGAAAATTCCTTTCCGACTCTTTTGCTCATTTCGAGCTAAAGCCGTGTTATCTCGCGCAAGACTTACCGTCAACTAGACCAATCCCGCGTCGTTCGAATATCCATCGAGCGATCAGTTCAGACACTTGCCGACAGGAGACGCGTTCCCAAGCCGCACGAGGTTAGGAACCGACAGTTTAGCATCGATGCGACCTCTGCGTCGTCGTTTCGATGATCATAGCTGGCGTATGATCCTCTTCCTACCGTGATGACGAAGCGGCTCGTTTCGTAGGGTCGTGAGACCCCGGAAGGTTCTCGCGAATGAAAGTCGAGAAGTTTGGTGAATCGTCCGCAGCTTTCGCCCTCTCGGTAATGTTGCTATCCGCGCGAAGCACTTCGAACGCTAGGTTCGTATCGATCTGTCCACGTTCGTAGGCCATTCGATCAGCGCGACCGTTGGCCAGTATCCTCCAGTCGAAAGGGTAGCCCCCTCCGATATTTTTCGCATGATTCGTTATCATCGTGGTGCAGTTGCTCGTCAGAGCGTTATACCAGCGCGGTTCTTTCGCGAGTCGATTGGCCTCTTCAAGGTAGTCAACCAGCAGGGCGCGCGCTTGTGCGGCCGGGACTCGCAGGCGGTAGAGATAGACCTGCTCGCCGCGATAGTCAGTCCGCAAGCCAATTACGTCGCGTTCGTCGGCGACAACGTATGCGAGTTCGTACTGCCGGAAGAAACCACGGAGCGCTGAATAGGATTCGCCCTTTTCCTTGCGGGTTTCGATCGAAATCGCCAAGTGCTGTCCATCGCTGAATTCCCAGCTCGCGATCGTATGCGCGATCAGGGTTGGTCCCCAATACGAAAGAAACATATCGACGCCACGAATTTTGTCGAGGTCGTAGTTCCGTGTTTCCCATCGCTCTGCATAGTCGGTCTCGCTACGGTACTTGAAGTTCCGCACGTTATCGATCGTCACATGAGAGCCGTCGAAGGTCGTCTGCGACACACGTGAAAGATCAGGAGTCCAATCCCGATTGTTGCTCGGCGCAATCGACATCCACCAAAAGGCCACGATGACGACCGGTATCAGAGCTGCAGCCATGCCGCGATAGAGCGGGCGCACCAGCACAAGCATCGAAAGCGATATCAACGCAAACCCGGCCGCCAGCCCTGCGGCGACGGCTGGCGACGCCGACCCGTCAAACCATAGGGCAAGCGCGCCCCACGCAACGGCCGGCATAACAAGAAAGACACCAATCGCGCGCCCAGCGATTCGGATCATTCAGTGAATTCCCGCATGCTCATAGAGAATGCGACGGACTTCTTCGATCGTCTCGGGGGTAGCTTGCGTCGAATGGCCCGAGCGCACGACGAGTTCGGATTCGACCCCATCGATATGAGCGCTCTTATATTCCACCACGCCGTCGTTCCCTTGCTCGGGCGAACCGGCACTCCTGACCGGAATGATCGAGTGCGCGTGGACACCCGGGGAAATCGGGAGCCCCGCTAGGGTCAGCAGAAACGGATTCGAACTGTCCATGTTATCGAGCGCGGTCGGAATCGTGAACCGATTTCCCAACACACCCGCCGAACCTAGCCTTTCCAGTTGGACCGCCGCTTTGACCAGACCACCAGGAAGATTCAGAAACTTGTTCGCAAACTTTACGACGAAGTTGCTCGCCATGTAGCTGCCGTGATGAGGTGTAGCGATGAAAACGACTTGCTTCACAAACGGAAGCGGTTTCACAAATAATGCGCGGCGCAGTAGATCGCGAGTCTCCGGATCGAGTTGAATCTGATTGAATGGAACCTTGAAACGCCTGTCCCAGAAACTCGAACCGCTGTCGACCACCGTCATCTTAGTCAGCAACCCGCCCTGGCTATGCCCAATCACGACCATCTGCCGCAATGCCGGGTCCGTGCCGTCAGGGTCAACGTCCTTGACCGCCGCGTTCAGCGACTCGCGCAACCGCATCGCGGACAACGCAATAGGACTGCCGCTGTTATATACGAAAAACCATAATTGGTAGCGCGAAGCGATCTGTGGATCGCCAAGCAGCTCGTTTGTCATCTCAGCCCAGCGCGCGGGACTCGAGGCTGTTCCATGCACAAACACCACCGGAATCTGGCCACGCATATAAGGATGGAGCATCACCAAGCCGTTCTCTTGGCCGGCTCCTAGAATTGAAAAATCCCCTTTTCGGAAGCCCGCAATTTCGAAATCCCAAATCGGGGCGCCTTCGAGTCGGTACGCAAGCGCGGCCGTGCTATCCGATTCTAGTGGTACGGAATAGGATCCGATGCGTACGACCGAGACCTTATCGGGATCGTAAATTTCGAGGCTTCCGCGGAATCTCGCTTCGCTCATTCCGCGCCGTGGGTTATCGAAGCGAACAAATGCTGTAATCGGAACCTTCGCGGTGGCGGGGATCCACCGGTTCGCCGCACTCTGCTGCGTTGGCTCAACGCGTGCTGAAACTGACACACCAATCCCGGCGTCGCGATACCGATTTCGGAGGCCCCGCACCTCCAGATCAGACAGCGATACGAACTTTGTCAGCTGATATCCGCCGTAAGTAAATCCGCTCTGATTGACCTGCAAATCGAAAGATCCGAATGGTAGCTGCAGTTGTCTTTGACTAAGGTCCACCCCGCTGCCGTCTTTCGCCGCGAGGCCGTTTGCCAAGCCTTGGTTATAGAGATCGACCGCGAGTCGAAGACGCGGATCGTAAGGGTCGGGCGCATCTTTTGAATTTTCAGGGAACAGAAAGGCGTATGCAAAAACGGCGGACGAAAGATAATAAGACTGATCTTTCGTGGCGGCCGCGTGTGCGAAGGAAAGCTCGGCGAGGGCAAACAGACGCTGGTGCTCGTCAGGCTTTCCCAGACCGGAATAAAGCTCGCCGAGCACCTGCTCCGGATGCTTCCGATAATCCTTGACCAGTGCGTTCCGCTCGAGAACTTGCGTAGAATAGCTACTGGGCTCACCACTCGACAGGACGTTCGCACCAAGCAGACGATACGCCGTCTCCTCGTCGACGCGCTTGACTCCGACCGGGGTAGCGCAACCTACTCCAAGAAGAATGATCAGCAGAAGAAGCGTCGCTGACGGAGTTTTCTTTATAGTGACTCGGAGTCTCCCCGGTCTTTTCGCAAGGCTCGGCATACACACAGATCCACTCGCGGACCGAAAGTAGCAGTTTTAATGTATATGTGGTCGAAGAGAAAGACATTTGCTTTGGTACAATGTCGCGCTGCAAGCGAAACGTGACGAGTAAGTGTTGCCGACTTGACGGCAGAAGGGAAGCCATCCGCCACCGTCCAGACTCACCAATCCTGTACCCTAGCCTCTCGGGCAAAGCGTATATTGTCGGCGAGGGTTCGCGCCCTTAGTAGTCAAGTTGGCGGTCAGACTGGCGCGCGGGGGCGTGCCTCCAAATGGTTCAGCGACGATGCTTGTAACAATCACATCTTCGGCGCGCCATGCATTCATGCCTAACTTCATACGGCAAAAGCCCGATCGAATCGGAGGCGCGTGATCACGGTGAAATTTCCACAGGGATTTCGCTGGGGCGTAGCGACGGCAGCGCATCCGGTCGAAGGCGGCAACACCAATTCCGATTTCTGGCTACTCGAACACATCGAGGGCAGCCTGTTTATGGAACCCTCGGGCGACGCCTGTGATCACTTCCATCGCCGAAGACAACGCGCTGATTGCGGGCCTGGGTTTCAATGCCTACCGTTTTTCCATCGAGTGGGCCCGCGTGGAACCGGCGCCCGGTGAGTTTTCCATCGCGCAACTCGATCATTACCGCCGAATGCTCGAGGTCTGGCCATCGGCAGGGGCTCGCCGCAGTTGTCACGTAACATCATTTTACATCGGCTCGCAGGTTAGCGGCGCGCGGCGGATGGGAGTCGGACGAGGCCGCGGAGTTATTCGCACGCTATTGCGAACGCGTTGCGAACCACTTGGGAGATCTGATCGATACTGCTTGCACGATCAACGAAATCAATCTGTTTGTGCTACTCAAGCAGTCAGAGTTCCTGCGGAGCGACGACGCTATCCTTCGCGCGCCATGGCGAGTAGCGGCCGCGCGCTCGATGGGCGTCGAAACCGCAATGTTTTCGAGTTTTCCCTTTTGCGTGCGCAGTTATTCGCGCGAAGTCTTACTGAACGCGCTTCGGCTGGCAACTCAGGCGCTGCGCGCCGGGCACGGTAAGTTTTCGATCGGAATGACACTGGCAATGAGGGAGATGCTCGCGATGCCGGCGGGGTGGAAAAATGTGCGCGCGCTCGTCACGAAGCGGAAGATCTTTATCTCGAGGCCGCGCGCGGCGACGATTTTCTCGGCGTGCAGTGCTATACGCGCGAGCGATTCGGTGAGAGTGGCCGGATCCAGGCAGATGGCAGCCTCCGATCCACACAGATGGGCTATGAGTTCCGCCCGGAAGCCGTCTAGGCGACACAGCGCTACGCTATTGCCATGGCGCGCGTGCCTTTGCTAATCACCGAAAACGGCGTCGCAACCAACGACGACGCGCGACGAATTGAGTTCATTGACGGGCAGCTTCTCTCCGGGGGCGTGGTCTGATTCGGGCCACGCCCCCGCCTTGTTGAGCGTTTCGGCTGCTACTACCAGCTCGCGGCGGTCGCGGACGCTTCATCGAGCAATTGCTGGCCTTGCGCGATTAGCGACTTGGCCTGCTGCTCATTGATCGCTTGTCCGTTGAAGGCCGCGGACGCGAGGATTTGTTTCATCTGACCTGCCAGCTTCAGTTGCAAACGTTCCGGAAGCGCCGCGCCCGTATTCGCGTGTGACGCGAAATCCCGGTGGGATCGATTAAGCGTCCTGCTCTCGAATCGAGGTCCGAAGCCGAATTCTGGTTGGCTTAATGTTATCCAGCGAATACTGGCTTTTCAGGACAGCGCGAACGTCAACAAGACTCTCATGCAGGTACCGCCTGCGAAGGGCTAGCAAGTGGAATTGAATCTGAGCGCACAAATCGAAGCGCGCAAATATCACCGCCCGCGCACAACCACCCAATCAGCGTTTGATGGTCAATAGCTCCAAGAACTTAAACGATTATGTCCCCGACGGGATTTGAACCCGTGTTACCGACGTGAAAGGCCGGTGTCCTAGGCCGAGCTAGACGACGGGGACTTAAAGATGCGAGCGCGGGTCGAAAGCCGTCGCGATCAACCGAACGAGGTTACCAGAGGGTCCGGAACGGTATCAAGTACGCGTCCTCGCGATACCCGTTCGCCACGCCGCCGCGAAGCGCCCGCCTAACCGCCGTGTGGATCTTTGACTCAAGAACGCTTGCGTAGCACCACGGGCACCGCCAGGCCCTCAGCTGGTGAAGCGAATTTGTCCGATTATCTCGGTAACCGATTTCATGCCGTTTTCGCCGAGTAGCGCATCGAGTTCGCTATCTATTCGTCCGAGCGCGCCAGCACCTTCCTTGATCAGCGCCGATCCGACCTGCACTCCCTTGGCGCCGGTGAGATGCGCGAGGTAGGCGTCGCGTCCGCCGTTTATACCGCCGACCGCGACAATGTCGAGCAACCCCTCGCTCGCCTGGTAGAACGCGTGCGCCTGAGAGAGCGTGCGCCGCTGGCCTTTGGCGATGCCGGTCGCCAGATCGACTTCAAGGTCTTTCGGTAGGTCGTTCGCACACACCACAATCGCCACTCGCAGCGCCTTGAAGACTTCAGCAATTGCGCGCGGTTCCATTCCAAATTTCGGCGGAACTTTCACTGCGACTGCGGCTTGAACCTCGCTGCGAACCCGCCCGACGATCGCCTTCAATCGTTCCAGGTTGGCGAAGGGTGCCACGGAATTTTGCACATAGTCGTCGGCCAGGTTAAGTTCGATAATTTTCACGCCCGCCCGGTCGAGCGTGGTTGCGACCTTGACGATTTCGTCGTCGCTGGTGCCGACCACGCTGCCTATGAACGATTTCCCCTGCGGCCCCAGTACGCGCGCGATCGCTACAAAGTGCTCGACCCCTCGGTTTTTCAGATTGTCAGGCGTTTCGAGTCCCGCGATATTGCACGACTTGAAAACGATCGCCCCGCAATGTCGCTCGCTCAACTCCAGAATCTCGCCTTTCTCCGCCGAATGTGGTCCCGACGCGTTCATCACGGTCGAATCCAATGCGACTCCGCCCAGCCGGATAGACGTGCGTTCCATGCGTTACTTCCTACAGCCTCTGCATAGCCGTCGGCAAGCGCCGTAGTCGCCGTAGCGTCAGGTTGGTTGCATCGCATAGCGCCGGCACGCGATCATCGTCGCGTGCACGCGGTACATATCGCAGCCAGTTCGACTCAGCGAACCGAAATCTGTCTGTGCCCTCTCAACGATTTGCGACCCGCGCGCAGTCACGGATGGTTTTTCGGGTCGCATCGGAGCGTGTGGTCGGAGGGCCGATGGCCCGAAAATGACATTCGATGGATTACGCGGAATATTTATCTCAATGGAAGGGAGCTGCATGACCAAGGCGACTATCACCCGCGCCAGCTTGGAGGCGATCGTTGCGCAGGCCGAGCGCGAATTCCCGTATGAATGCTGCGGCTTTATCATCGGAGACGACGCGGTCGAGGAGGTGCGTCCGATCGTGAATATCCAGAACCTCAAGCATGCGGAGAATCCGACTGCGTTCCCGCGCGATGCGCGCACGGCGTTCCTGATGGATCCAAAGCAACACCTCACAGTGCTCAACGAGATTGATCGGCGCAAGCTCAAATTGCTGACCGTCTATCACTCGCATCCGGATCATGACGCTTATTTTTCGGCAACCGACCGCGCGCAGGCGTGCTCGTTCGATCCGGCGGAGCCAGACTATCCGGACACGGTTTACCTAGTGATGTCAGTCCGCGCGGGCAAGTTCGTGCGCGCCGCCGCTTTCGGCTGGGATACCGGGGCAAGCGAGTTCACAGAAATCGGCCTCGAGATCCGGTAGCTGGTTTCGCTGCGTGATCGCTGTTCATGGTATCGCCGTAAATTGATTTGCTATCTGAAGTGAACGCGGAGCGAGGACACTTGCGCGGAGGATCTTGGAGTCAAGCCTTATGAACACGGCAGGAGGGTGGGCGGCGTACGCCCGCGGAGTGCGGTCGGCAGTCTCGACGAAGACAGTGATTGGGGCCGCATTGGTGGTGCTGTTGGCGGCGTTATCACCGACGACCTTGCATGGGCGCGTGACCTACTCTCCGCTGGACCTCGCGGCGCCGCCGACCGGTGGGAACGACCCGGCCGCCGGTGTGAAGGCGATGGTCGATCGCGCTTTGAGCGTAGTTCGCAACAAGGAAATGTCGCTGGCCGCCAAACGAGGCGAATTCAAGGACCTCATTGCACGTCATTTTGATTTGACCGGAATGGCGCGCGATTCGCTCGGCGAGCATCGGCCACAGCTCAATGCGGAGGCGCAGAGCAAATTCAGCCAGGCCTTCGATGACCTCGTCGCAGACACTTACCTAGGCGAAATTCGCGACTATGATCGAGCGGAGCTGCAGGACGTTTCTCAAGAACTTCGCGGCGCGAACGCAGAGGTCTCGGGTACGATGCGAGGGGGTGGCAACGATCGAGTCGCCGATCTGAAGATGAGGCTGCGCGACATCGCTGGCCAATGGAAAATCCATGACTATTCGTTCAACAATGGCAATCCGATGCATAAGTATAGCGGCGATTTCCGGCAAGCTTTCGAGAACGGCGGCTTCGCCGGTCTCATGGACCGCGTGAAGACGGCGCAGGCCAAGGTTCGTGGTGAGCTGGCGCAAGACCGGGGCGCCGGCAGATCATCCAAGAGCGTTGAATAACCGGCACATAACGCAATTGCGATGAGCAAGGTAAGCTGTCCAACCGTCGAATTTTGACAAAACAAAAGGAATAAGATTACCGATCACCAGTCAAAATCAGGAGTTCCGTTCTGGTAGGACCATCCCCTCGCTACTCCTCACGACCCGCAGCCGCGCATTCGTATGACTCTTTCGCAACGGCCCCGGGATGCATATTATGACGGCTTCGCGGACCAGCGCGGCTTACCTCTTCGCAGGCGCCAGCAGCAAGTGAATTCAGTCCGCCACGGGATGAACCGCTCACGCCTTTCGCCTGCCGCTGCAAACATCGTCGTTCCGACCATCGTCGGCTGCGCCCTCTTCATGCAGACCCTTGATTCGACCGTCATCGCGACGGCTCTACCCGTTATTGCGCGCGCGATGCACGAACCGCCGATCCGCCTCAACCTCGCGATCACTTCCTACCTGTTGAGCCTTGCAGTCTTCATCCCAATCAGCGGATGGGTCGCCGACCGCTATGGCGCGCGTTCGGTGTTCCGCGCGGCCATCGCACTGTTCACATTGGGATCGATCTTCTGCGGCTTATCTTCGACGCTCGCCGAACTCGTCCTCGCGCGAGTCCTCCAAGGCTTCGGCGGTGCGATGATGGTGCCGGTAGGCCGCCTCGTCGTCCTGCGCATAGTGCCCAAGTCGGGCCTCGTTGACGCGATGTCCTATCTCACGATCCCTGCCGTCCTCGGCCCCGTGCTGGGTCCTCCGGTCGGCGGCTTCATCGTCACTTACAGTTCATGGCGCTGGATTTTCTTCATTAATGTGCCGATCGCCTTCCTCGGGATGTTCCTCGTCACGCTCTACATTCCCGACATCAAGGAAGAGGAGACCATTCCGCTGGATCTGCGGGGTTTCTTTTTGACCGGCCTCGGCCTGGCAGGCCTTGTCTTCGGCTTCGAGACCGTCGGGCGCGACATGATCCCCGTCAGCCTCGTGATGACCGCGATGACAATAGGCGGCTTGTGCGTTGGACTTTACCTGCTTCACGCGCGGCGTATCGACTACCCCATCGTCGATCTCACACTAATGAAAATTCCCACCTTTGCCGCTTCGGTGGTCGGCGGCGGACTCGCCCGAATGGGGATTGGCGCGTTACCGTTCCTGCTCGCGATGCTCTTGCAACTGGTCTTCGGCTTGAATCCTTTTGCCTCCGGCATGATCACCTTCACCAGCGCAGTAGGCGCCTTGACGATGAAGTTCACGGTCGGACCCATCGTGCGCCGCTTCGGTTTCCGCACTGTACTGATCGGCAACGGCCTCATCAGTGGGATGCTACTCGTCAGCTATGCAACGTTCCGTCCCGGCATTCCCAAGACCCTGATGATAGCCACGTTGCTCGCTGGAGGGTTCTTCCGGTCCTTGCAGTTCACTAGCCTTAACACAGTGGCTTACGCCGATATCCCACCGCCGATGATGAGCGGGGCCAGTACGCTTTCGAGCATGGCGCAGCAACTCTTTTTCAGCCTCGGCGTGACGGTTGCCGCGATGGTGCTACATGTGAGCCTCGTGCTGCGCGGCAGCTCCACGCTGAACGCCACCGACTTCGGCGCAGCCTTCGTCGTTATCGGAATTATCTCGCTGGCCTCGACGCTCTTCTTCGTACCGCTCGAATATCATGCTGGAGCTGAAGTCAGCGGCCATCAGCCACTCTCGTCGCTCGCCAGCGAGCCCATCGCCGAGGCCGATTAATCGCTAACGAGTCGGCGTCGGTCGCTAAAGCGAGCATCGCGAGCGTCACTTGACAGATGGGAATGCTGAAACCTCACCGACGTTTCGGAGAAACCCCTAAGGTTTTGCGCTTTCTCCGGCGTCACGCTTCCGGGGGCGCAAAGACCGTTAGTGCGAACAGCGATTCGTTGTCAGTGCGCAGCGTATGCGGCGCGCCGGCCGGAATCGTCACCACGTCGCCGGCCTTGATTTCGCATTCTTTGCCCGACACACGCGCGGTAGCCTTTCCTTCGATCACGTAAATGATCTGATCGCCGCGATGGCTGTTCTCGCGATCTGCGTTAAAATGCGCCGGCAGGCTAAACACCATCGATTCGCTTTGGCCGGTCTTCCCTAGCATGTGGGAAAAAACCTTCGCCCCGTTGCCGCGGTGCGCGAAGACGTTTGGCATGCTGTCGGCGTTCGCGGACGCACCGACGTCCGCCATCTGTTGCGCAAAGAGTTCATCGGAGATCATACCCTTACGGTACGCCCGGAGCAGTTGCTTCATCTCGAAGTCTTTCGTCGCCATGCGATTTTCCTCCGCAATTCAGGTTTGATTCACGAGCCCGCATTTCCGGTAACCGACCGGCTGCCTCGACCAAGGCGTAACACATTCCGAGCGAAAACATGAACCCTCGATAAGGCCTGCAAGCGTTATCATTCCTCGTAAACGGGAAGTCTGAAATCTGTTATACGTTCCCGTGAAAGGCCTGGTTCGACGATCATGTCTGGAGGTGCATCTGCGATGCCGAAAATTACGGCGAACAATTACTCGATGTACTACGAGCTCGATGACTTCACCGATCCCTGGAAGCGATCTGAAACCCTATGGATTCAGCACGGCTTCGGCCGCAATTCGCGCTTCTGGTACCACTGGGTTCCGCTGCTAGCCGGGCACTTCCGCCTGATCCGCCGCGACATGCGCGGTCACGGACAATCCGCAGACCCTGGGCCCGACCACCAATGGTCGGCCGAGGAATTACTGCTCGATATGAAAGGCTTCCTCGATGCACTCGGTCTCGAACAGGTGCATTACCTCGGCGAGTCAATCGGCGGGACCCTCGGCATCGCGTTCGCTGCCCGATGGCCCGAACGGCTCAAGAGCCTCACGCTGCTCGCCACTCCAACTTCCATTCCGCCGCGAGTGCAAAAGCTCTTCGCCCTCGGCTCTGAGGATTGGCCCACGGCGCTCGGCAAACTCGGTTCCGGGGGATGGGCGAAAGCGCTGATGGAGTCGGGGAGCGGCCTAACCGGTGGAGATCCGGCTCGCACGCAATGGGTCATCAATGAATGGGCGAAGACCCCAACCCATGTTCTGCAGGGACTCTGCCGGGCAGTACCTACGGTTGACGTTGCGCCTCTCTTGTCGCAAATCAAAGTACCGACGCTGATTCTTGCACCTGCGAATAGCTCCTACGAACCGCTCAAGGCACAAGTCGCGATGCGCGACGCGATTCCCAGCGCCCGCATCGCAGTCATCGATGGCAAGGGACACGAAATCTATGTCGACGAAGCCGCCGCATGCGCCGCAGCCGTGCTGAACTTCATCCGCAACCAGACCAGGCAGAAGCTTTGATCTTTGGCCGAATCGGGCGTTACACTTCAGGCTGCTTTTAAGGTTGATTGCACAGGAGGAACGCAAAATGCCACGAGTTGCTTATGTTGAAAAGGCGACCGCCGCACCTGAGGTCCAGAAAATCCACGAGGGGTTCGAGTCGCAATTCGGGATGGCTGTGCCGAACGTCGTTAAGGCGCTCTCCAACAGTCCTGGGCTGGCTTCAAAAGTTTTCCCGCTCGCCAACTACTTCATGAATCAGTCGAAGCTCGATCCGCGGGTGCGCGAACTCGCGGTGCTGATGTTGATGAAGCGCTGCAACTGCGAATACGGCTTCGTGCGGCATATCGATATCGCCAAAAAATGCGGCCTCAGCCAAGAACAAATCGACAACGTTGGTAACTATCAATCCAGTCCGCTCTTCACCGCCGACGATAAAGTGATCCTCCGTTACGCGGAAGAACTTACGACCAATGCGCGCGTCGATGATGACCTTTATGCACGGGCCGAAAAATTGGTCGGCAAAGATCACATTGTCGATCTCACCGGCGCGATTGCGTTCTGGAACATGATGGCGCGCAATCTCAACGCGCTACAGGTGACGCTCGAACAATAACCCCCGGAACGGGTAGCTATCCGAAGCGGATAGCTACCCGATCACCTAATTGTCTGGGTCCTATTAGAAAAGCGCCAGCGGATTCACCGGAGACGCTGTGCCTTGCTTTAACACCAAGGGCGCCATGATAAACTGGAACGCATAGCGTCCGTTCCGAGCGCACGCCTCCGATACTGCATCGAGATCGGCGTTGTCGATCAAATGAAGGCCCATCATTACCAGCACGCACGTATGAATCGGTAGCGCGAGTTCCGTGTAGCCGCTCGGCGCGACATCGCTGATTCCATCCGAGCCCAACACCGCTATTTTCCGTTCGTACAACCACGGCAGGCAGGTTGAATCGAGTCCCGCCATCCCCTCCTTGAGGGCGTCCCATGCCCCCTTCGCCTTGCGCCGCTTTGCCCGCCCGGTGCGCACAAACAGCACGTCGCCCTCCTCCACCTTCACTCGATGATCTTTCTCGGCGGCTTCAAGGTCTTCAACGTAGATGTGTGTGCCGTTTTCCAGCCAATCGACTTTCTTGACCTTGGGAATGTCGAGCAATACACCGCGGCTGATCACTCCCTGGCTTGCGACGTCGATGGCACATTTCCTGGCGCCATGCGACCCGACTTCCGTGGCGTCGAAGCCGTTGTACATCTTGCCCTTATGGAACACGTGACAGAGCGCATCCAGATGCGTATTGGCCAAGCCGTGTGGAGCGATCGCGAAATAATCGGCGCTATACGGCAGCAGCTCCACTTCGTGAGAATCATGGCCAACCTGCTGCATCAAATGTGTGACCGGCGTGGGATTGTCCGCCGCAACTACAGTGGCGAGCGGCAGCGAAAGCGATACTGCCTCGCCGGTCTCGACCAGCTTTGCGGCGGATGCGCGCTTCTTGTCGGTGATAAAGTTCAGCGCACCGCGTTGGTCGTCCTTGCCCCAGCGCCCCCAGTTGCTGCATTTTTCGAAAACACCCTTCAATTCTTCTTCGGTGAAGCTCTTTGCCATAGTTCATTCCTCCAAGTTTGTGTGGTTCAGGAACTGGATCCTTATCGGCGCTACTTTGGCTATTCCGCCGACCAACCCATGATGCCGGTGCCGGTGGACCACGGTTTCAGCGGCTCATATGCGAGCACCTGCGGACGCAGCCGCGATGGCATCGCGCCGGCTACTGCCAGCCAGTCGCGAATCTCATGACCGCCGTTACCGGCCACTGCTTCGAGGTCTTCATATTTCGCGTAACGGCTCGTCGCCTCCGCAATGTTGCCTTTGGTGAGGCAATCCAGAAACCAGCGGTCGAATTCCTCGTTAATCTTTCCGGTTTCCGGTGGTCCCACCCAATGCGACAAACCGCCCGTGCCTAGAAAAGCGACCCGCGTGTTCTCCGGCCAGCGCTCGATACAACTGCCGATGAACGCACCCACGTCGAAGCATCGCTTCGGCGTCGGCATCGGCGGAGCGAATGCGTTCACTACGATCGGAATGATTGGGATATCCCAGCGTGGAGTCAGATGCATCATCGGAGCAATCTCCGCATGGTCGAGCGCCAGTTCCTCAGAAAAAGCGAAATCGACTCCGCCTTCGAGTCCTTCGCGCACTATAAAGCGCGCGAGACTACTCATGATCGGCAGACGTACGTTGGGTATGTTGAACCCCGCGATTGCGGGTCCCGCTGCCTCGTCGCCCACGCCCACCAGGAAGGCCGGTAGATTGTCATAGAAGCAGCGATCGAAATGGTCGTCCGCAAACGTTATCAGAACGTCCGGGCGCGACGCCTCGAGAATAACGCGCGCACGCTCGAAACCGGCGCGCAAATTGTTTCGCTCGGTTTCCGGGAGATGCTCCCAGTTCTTCGGAGTAGCCATAAAAGGAACGTGTGAGCACGCAATACCAGCGACTACTTCTGCCATGGTCGCTCTCCTTCTCGGTGGATCTTCAACGGGTTGTTGAAGATTTTCTATTTCGACCTTGTGGTCGGATTCATCGCGACTGCATAGTCTTGCATCGACTTTCCCGCCGCCGGGCCATGCGCCATTAGCAGCAATAGCGGATTAACGCCGCGATCGTAAAGCTCGCGTATCTCCCAACGTTTGAGCAGATCGCGCTCCACGGCGTCGATCTGATAACGATCGAGTACGGCTTCGACATCATTGCGAAAACGCGCTGCCAATTCCGGCTCGCGGCGAAGATCGCGTAGCAGCTTATCCACCTGGTAGCGGCTCATTTTCTATACTCCCGTCTTCGTACTAGGGAAGCGCTCCCGCAATTTATCGTGGGCTGCTTTTGAGAAGTCCCGACGACTAACTATCGGTCGGTGCGCTGTGCCTCCATCATTCGCTTGAACTCGCCCGGCATCGTAAGATCAAACTCGGCCGGACCGCTCGGCAGATGAAGGGTGGCCATATGCGACGCCCGATGGTTGCTGAAAATCTCGAAAGTCGTGCATCCTTCCGGTCCCGCCACGTGCGGCCCGTACGCGATATTCGGTTCGCTGATCATCACGTCGCCGACTTTGAGAACGCGTTCACCGACATCAAGAGTGCCTTGCACGATAACCTCGAACCGATGGCAATCATGCGAATGGCGGGGCAGAATCCAGTTCGGAGCCATCCGCAATGCCACCACAGTGGGCGGATCGTCCTTCGCTTCGCCCATCAGGAAATACGCCACGCCGCCACCTTCGACTTTGTCCATGCTGTGCTGAATCAAATGGAGTTCGGGTGGGCAATTTTTCCAGAATTCAGGATCATTGATAGACATGAATGCCATATCAGTTTATCTCCCTCTTCCGTTTCCCAACCCGCCTGGCGGATGCGCTAGCAATGAGTTGTCAACTATCAAGATTTTTGGGGTTCCCGTAACCATGCACTTCTAGCGAAAATGCGGCATCACCTTTTTTGCAAACAACTCCAGATTCTCTTCGATACTGCTTAAGGGGATACCAGGCGGCGAGAGCATCATGGTAAACATCTCGACTGGCACCTCGGCGAGTCGCTGCCTTATCAAGGTCACAGCCGCATCCGGCGTGATCACATTAACCAATCCCCTCGACTTAAGCTCAACCGCATCATTGATTAGCGGCCATGGGCTGGTATCCGTACCTTCGAACCACTTCGCATATGAGTTGAACCAATACAGTAGGTGCGGCGCATAGGTCGCAAAGGTCCGATCCGGGTCTTCCGAAACGACCAACCATAAGTCTCCGCCCATTACGCGAGCGTCCGCGGGATTCTTTCCCGCCGCGCGCAACTCCTGCAGGTACATCTCGTAAACAGCTTTATTCGAAGGCCCGATATAGCCGTCGCCATACTTCGCCGCGCGGCGCGTCGCGGCCTTAGTAAATCCTCCCACCCAGATCGGTGGATTCGGTTGTTGGACTGGTCGTGGGGTAAGCTTCGCGCCGTCTATATTAAAATGTTTGCCATGAAAGGTGACCGCCTCTCCTTGCCATAGGCGCCGGATGATTTGTAACGCCTCATTGGCGCGCGCCCCGCGCTTTTCGAGGTCCAGGCCATAGCCAGCATATTCCTCCGGCCGGTACCCGAGACCCACGCCAAAATCGAGACGCCCGTTGGAAATGACGTCAAGCACTGCACCGTCCTCTGCCACTCTCACCGGATCGTAGAGTGGCAAAATCGCGATGTCCGGACCGATTCGCATTCGCTTGGTGCGCGCCGCTATCGCGGTAGCGGCAATCATCGGAGACGGGATGTAACTGTCGCCGGTAAAGTGATGCTCGAAGATGTAGGCGGCATCGAAGCCGAGCGATTCGGCCCACACCATGTGCTCGATTATGTCAGCGTAAACCGCCGCGGTCGTTCTACCGGAATCTGACGGATTGCGAAAGTCCGTAGTGAGGCCAAAACGCATGTTCGTTCTCCTTGCCGTTCTTCTGATCGCTAACGCATGATCAGATTCAGCCCGGCCGGCGTGCTATAGCGGCGCAAATCGTTGAATTCACTGGGCGACTGCTCGTTGACATAAAACGGACGGCCCGGGCTCGGCTCCGCCGCGATGCTCGAGTGGTTGTTCTGAATATCCCACAACTCTTCGACGTCCGAATCGGCCGTGTTAACCGGCCCAATACCCGGCACGTCAACGGCGAGTGGGAAGATCGCTTGAATCTTCCACAGCCGCTTTTGGGGATCGTACAGGTCTTCCCACAGGATGCCGTTGAAATGGCTGTCGGAGTACATCACACGCGGGCCGTAGCAATAGCCCCTGGCCTTGCCGGGAAGCTTTTGGATGCTGGTGACATCGACATCTCTCACCTGCCACTTACCCCAGCTTGGAGTTGGCCATCCGAGCGGCATGTCGTAGCCTTTGGGGAAGGCTTCCTGCGACAGTGTCGGGTCCACCAACGCGAGGATTTTCTTGTGGCCCAGATAGTCGACCTGAAGTTCAGTCAAGTTCGAGTCAAAGCCGTTATGAAAATCTTCGGGCGTAGCGTCCATTCCCTGGCTCGGAGCACAGCGCGCCGCCGTCGAGAGCGGTTGAAAGCGTCGCAGTGACGGCAGAAAGACATACAATTCCTCCGGCCGCGACAGATCGCTGTAGTTAATTGTAAGAATAGTCGTGTATTTGTCCTGCTCCGGATCTACTGTCATGTACCACTCCGTGAAGAACACATCTCCCGCCCCGGCGTTCTCGGGTGGAGCACCCGCGTCGGTGTTGAAACTCAACTGGCGCTTTACCGCCTCGTAACCCTGACAGTTGATGTTGCCGGAACCGTTGATCGCGCAACCATAGCCATAGGTATCGACTACCAGATGAGGGATATAGCGGTACCAGACGTTGGCTAGCACCTTCCAGCCTTTATGTGGCTCGGTTGGATCTGGAAATGGTATGCCGCCGCGATAATTCTGCAGCGTCAACCCGCCCCCGGGAAGCTCAACCAGTTTGACCTGGCCCGCGTACTTTTCGGTTGCTGCAAGATAATTTTTCGGCAACGGATGAAGTACCGTTGGTCCGATTTCCATCCTGACGTCGGCCGGCATCTTCCAGAAATATTTTCCCTCGAACAGCGCAATCATCCCATCGGGCATGTATTGGCGATAACTCCCCCAGTTAGACGTGGTGATCGCAGTTCCCACGGGAATGGTATCGGCGACAGCGGTGGTACTTCCCTTAGGGGCGTCGATGATCGCTGCAGATCGGCTTATATCCGGCGAGGTCGGCGCCGATGACGATACCTCCGCCAAGGCCCGCGACGGGCCAGCCGTAACCGCGCATAGGGACACCAAAAGGGACGTGAATCCGAGAAGTGAAGCGAATATCAGGTGTAAAGAGTCAGCCTTCGTAAATCGCATTTCTCATCCTGGACGTGGATTGCTCGTGCGATCGCTACCACGCGTCACGCCTGATTGACAAACCGAACGTTTAGCGGATGGATGAGCCGGGAGGAGGATAATTAGGCCACGCCGTGATCCTTGAACCACGCGCGCATTCGCTTCCAGGCATCTGCTGCCTGCTCTGGCCGATAACTCGGGCGGTAGTCGGCGTTGAAGCCGTGCGGAGTGTCCGGATAAATCACGATTTCTGACGGCTTGTGCGCTGCCTTGAGTGCGGCGCGCATCGCGTCAATTTGCTTGACCGGAATGCCCTCGTCGGCGCCGCCGTACAGTCCCAGAATCGGCGCGTTTATCTTTCCAACTAGATCGATCGGATTGTCAGGCGAGGCCTCGGACCTCGGGCGTTCGAGTGGACCGTACCATGCAACTCCCGCGGTCAACGCGGGATTGTGCGCGGCGTAAAGCCAGACCTGCCGGCCGCCCCAACAAAAACCCGTGATTGCTAGCTTCGCGACGTTTGCAGATTTCGTGCTCCGCGCCCATCGGACCGTCGCGTCGAGGTCAGTGGCAACCTGCCCGTCGGGCACCTTGTTGACGGTGTCCATGATCGCCTTGATGTCAGCCATGCGGGTGACGTCGCCTTCGCGCGCATATAGATATGGCGACACGGCAAAATAACCGAGCTTGGCGAGCCGGCGGCAGATGTCCTTGACGTGCTCGTGAACGCCGAAGATCTCGTGCACGACCAAGACGGTCGCGAATCGTCCACCGGTCGCGGGCATTGCGCGATAACCGGGAATCCCACCACTTTCGACTGGGATCATAACATCGCCGGCGACTAAGCCTTGGGCATTCGTCGTGATAGTTTCGGCCGAAACTGGAAGGACCGCCAGTGCAAATCCGGTCGCGAGACTCCCCACTACGAAGGCGCGGCGCGAGATGTTGGACCTGGCTTGCAAACTCGAAAGGTGCGCAACTTCGGATGCATCCATCCGTCTATTCCTCCGTGCTCAAGTTGATGCTCGCCGTCATGTATTGCTACGGGCCGATGCTACCACGCCCAGATGCGAAACCGGTGGCCGAACCCGGAGCGTTTGCCAACCTTCGTCGTCCTGATTATTGCTGAAGGGCTGAGACTACCGAAAATAAGCTGACGGAGATAATCACATGGCAGCATCCTCACCACCATCATCACCCTTGGATCGAATTCGGGGCGTCGTGCCGAAGCTGGTCGATCTCACTGAAAAGGTCGTATTCGGCGACGTTTGGGAACGTCCGGAATTATCCAAGCGCGACCGCAGCCTCATTACTTGCGCCGCGCTGGTCGCCTTACAGCGACCCGATCAGCTTCGCGGTCATCTGGATCGCGCACTCACAAACGGTGTGACCAAAGAGGAATTGGGCGAGCTAATAACGCACCTGGCCTTTTACTCGGGATGGCCGACGGCGGTCACCGCGGCGAGCATCGCCAAGGAAGTTTTCGACAAGCGGTCGTAGATTCGCTTCCGCGCCCAGTGTCATTCAAAATCGCTAATTTGAGAGCCCTAGGCCTTGAAGGAAGGTTGGATTCCTCCGTCGAGGACCTAGGGTAGTTCATTGGATGCGATGCTGGATCACTTTGCGCTACGCGTATCATCTGTGAAAATCCCGGTGGGCAGACCGTCGATACTCTCGCGGTTGTTCTGCTCGTGGTACTCCCCGACGGCGGCGTCGCCGCGCGTCTGCCAGTATTTGCGCAATGTGTCGCGCTCCTCGAGTCCATCGAATCGCGGCACGGCGTAGCCACATGAGGTCATCGCGGCCTCAACTTCAATTTCCATGATTTGCCGCACACCGGGCTCTGCAGGGAACAGCGCAAGGTATTTATTCCACTTTTCATCGCGCGGACGAATCGCGCGGCCGCGGCCGTACAAACGCATGATGCGTGCGGTCTTATCGAACGAGCAGAACATAATCGTGATCCGTCCGTCGTCAAGCAGATGGGCCGCCGTTTCGTTGCCGCTGCCGGTCAAGTCGAGATAGAGCACGCGATTCTTGCCGACCACGCGGAACGTATCCATCCCCTTGGGCGAAAGGTTGATGCGTCCCTCGTGCGGCGCGGTCGCGACGAAGAAGACCTTCTGCTGCGCGATGAACTGCTTCATCTCGGAGGTGACGCTCTTAAACCATTCAGACATCGGCTTTTCCTTAGTATCCGCGAAGCCTCGCCTAGCGCACCCAGCCTGAACGACGAGCAGATATTGCGGTCAGCGAAGTGTGCCTCGCCATGTTCGGAAAGAGTATATCGAGGTTTGCAAGGAGGGTCACGACTAGGACGATTTGGCCCGATCTGGAGAAGTGGGGTCTGGGCCTGGTGTAGGCGTTGAAGCGGGCGGCGAGACCGTTGACGCAGGCGCAGAAGTTTCCGGGACATTAACGGTCCTAATCGGAGTGGGCGCGGAGCCGAAAGCAATGGTTGGAAGACCAGCAAAGGCGGGATCGATCGCGTTTTTGGTCGATCGCGAAGCCGAAAAGATACCGAATTGGGGAGGTTGTGAAACCGAACGCCGGAGGGCGTAGAGCCGTACGACATGGCGGACTTCGGCACGGGTCGCGCAGATCTCGGAAGCGCCGGCCTCGAGCAGTTCCGCGCCGTGGGCAACTGCGGATGCTCCCCCGCCGATGACGGTGAGGTGGGACGATTCGTCGATCAAGGCCCGCACCAGTTCAATGGCAGCGGGGATACATTGCTCGGTCGTACAAGAGAGGAAGACCATGTCGGGACTGTACTGGCTGACGAAGGCGCAAATCTCCGCCGGTGTTTTGGCCGCGTCCAGGACATTGGCGGCGATGCCGGTGCGGCGGAGCAGCTCGAGCAGCATCAAGAGGCCGAGGTTATGAACTTCGCCCGGGGCAGCGACGCCCAAGACACGAATCCGGCGCTTCAATTTAGGTTTATTCTGTATATTTCCGAGTTCCTTGACGACCGCGAGCGTGGTGTCGAACACGAGCCTCTGGTTCTGGTCGCTTATGTGGCCCTCGGCGTGTTCCTCGCCGGCCAGCACGACGGCTGGCGCGAGAACCTCGTCGAAGGTCGCCTCGAGACCGTTGCTGTCACAGTAGCGATCGGCAATCTCCCTGGCGCTTTCGGGATCGAGTTCGAGCAGGCTGCGATAGTAGTCGTGATAATCCTCGCGGGCGCTGTCGTCACCGAACAAAACCGCGAAGAAGCCAAGGGCCGGGATATAGTCGCCGGCGACCTTGAGACATGCGGTCAGCGAGGTCGCCAGCAGCAGGCCCGGAAGACCCCACAGCCATCCCCAAAACATCGCCGAGAACAACAGGGCGAGCGGCGACAGACCGATGCCGCGGCCGATAACGAACGGCTCAATCAGGTAACTGACAATCTGATCGAGGATGATAAACGTGGCGAGAACCTCGATCGCCTGGCGCCATCCGGGGAAGACGGCAAAGGCCACTAAGGTCGGCAAGAGCCCGGCAATCGGGACTCCGACGTATGGGACGAAACGAAAAAGCGCAGCCATGGTGCCCCATAACATCGGATTGGGCAGGCCAATTAACCAGATGGTCAATCCGATGGCCGCGCCGTAGCCGAAGCTGGTCATCGCAAAGAGCATGAGGTACCGACCAACTGTGGTTCCAGCGGTTTCAATAGCCTCAGCCGAGAGCGTAATCCGACCGCGCGCGGCGAGCCGCACCATGCGATCACGCAAGTCCATCCGGCCGTACAGGAGAAAGAACATCAGCACGATGACGACCAGCGATTCGAACAGCGCGGAGAGAATCGGAATCGCGGGTTTGATCATTTGGCCCAGATCAGTCTGCGTAGGAGTCTGAACCACGGTTACGGCTTTTGAGCGTTTGGGAACTGCGAGCGCTTGTACGCCAACCTGCTGCTCGACGTCCTTGACGCCATTCTGTACGCGCTGCAGCCATTCGGGCGTACTGCCCCTCAGCGCGGTCAACTTGGTCGCGATGTTGTCAGTATAGCTGGTAACTTGAACGGCAACCTGGGTCAGTTCGACCGAGACGAAATAGCCGAGGCCGATGACCAGAGTCACGGTTGCGAAGACGACCATCGCGGCACTGACGAAGCTGCCGACGAAACGTTCTAGCCAAGCGGCCAGCGGGCTGAAGATCACGGCCAACACGGTGGCCATGGTGAGCGGTATGAGGATTTCCTTAGCGAAGTAAAGGACCACCGTCGCGACGATGATTGCGAGTACCGGCGTCGCAGCACCCTCGCGGACGGGTCTATGATGGTGCTCGCCCTCGATGCTCAATGGGGCCGTAGTAGGGTTACGCGCCGCAGTTTCGCCTTCGGCTTCGCTCACGGTTGGTTCGGTCGGAGTCGACACAATTCAGTCTTCAATTCAATTTAAATGGCAAGGCCTGACGTTAAGGTTGCTCATTAATGGTGCGTCCGTATTCTTGAACGGAGAGATGCAGTAGCATCCACCATTAGTAGCAGTATACTCCCATATTAAACGCCTGCGCGCCTCGCTAAAGATCTGGTGAAGAACGCCGCGGGCAAATCTCTCAGATGGGTAGCGGCAGATGAGTGGCATGGGCGACTTAAGCGCTCGGAGCTGCTGACCGCGAGCGGCGCTTCACCGTAAGGACGCTCAAAATTGCTATGCTCATGCTGCACAAACCGACTATGCCGAAGGCGAACCACAGCGGCAGCCACAGATGGAGGAACAGAATAACGCCAAGCAGCAGATATCCGATGCTCCACAGTAACAACGCGAAGAGCGCGACGACTTCGACCGAGCGGTCGAGTCCTGCTTTGATGGAATCGCCGATCCGGGTTTGTAGAATTTCGGTTTCCGAGCGAAAGATTCGTGAGAGGTCGTCCACGGCCCGGCTGATCAGATTCGGCCAATCCTGATGGCCTTCGAGAGCTTTACCGTCGGTCAAGGGTCTGGACTCCGACATCTGCCTGATCTCCATCGGGAGCCAAACGGCGGGAGAGTGCGAAGCCAAACAGCCCCGCAGTAATGACCGCGCCGGCCATGCGACTATTGCTGGTCGAGCCAAAAATAAAACCAAGGATGCCGGCGAATAGCGCCGCACCTATCGCGTGGTTTTCGACGAGATGGATTGGGCGCAGCTGTTCTTCGGCGCTTTCTATCTTCGCGCCGACCTCGGCCAGGGTGTCGTGTAGGTCCTGCCGCGCCTGGTCGCGCTCTTGCTCTATTTGGTACTCCTTTTCCTCTGCGTTCATTTACTCGCTCCCCTCCGGGAACTTGCCGGGTGACGGATCTCGGCGGTGACAAAGTCCACGATCACGCTGGTGATTATGCTGCGTAGGACGATCGGGAAGACGAACGCGGTAACGTTGCGGCCGGCCCGGCTGGTCATACCGCCGTTGAAAATGAAGCCGGCGGCTGCGGCAACCATTATCGCGGTCAATGGCCGTTCCTTCACGAGTTGCTTGACTTCCGCCAATTCTGAAAAAGCAGAGCCGCGCTCACGACGGCGGGTGGCACGGTCCTGCACAGTTACTGTCCGTTCGACGCTCATCAGACACGCCTGACGAATCGGGCAGCGACGAAACCGATTGCGAAAGCAGCCGCGATCGCAATCCAGGGCTCCCGCACTACGAAATCGGTAAGTTGTGTACCAATCTCGCTGTTCTGCGCGTATTGCCGAGCCGCGTCGTAACCGTTTTTCAGCTTTTCACTTGCGCTCTCGAGAGCCTCTTGAGCACGATCAAGTGTCTCGTGGGCGGCTGAATCAATTCGTTCTTCGATTGTCATTGTCGTTTTTACCTCTTAATCGGTTGGGCTTGCGCTCGAATGCGCGACGTTGTGATCCTCGGGCTGCGAGAGGGCCAGTAAGCGGGCGAGAAATTCCAATGTTGCTCTTCGCTTGTCCTGAATTTAGTTACTGTATGCTCAAAGAACCATCGATCCAGTGATTTCGCTGGGACTTTAGTTCTTTCCGGAACCAAACAAGTTCCACGGGGTGCCGGTCCTACTCCTGATCTGCGGGTGTCAAGACATTCAGCCCACTGCAACGGAATCTGGCACCCAATTTACCGCATCAGCGCGCTATTACTCTTGGCGCGCTTGCGAAGTGCATGACCAACAGCTCTAAGTGAACTGCAAGTTCCGTTCACATCTCAGAAAACTGCCGTTTTTTTACTGGTGGCAGGAAATCAAGCAGAAGAAATGAGTAGATTGGGAAAAATCTTCATACGCAGTGCGCTATGTAACGGTGCGCTCGCCGCGCCTGCGAACATTCAATCCGCCACTTGAGTGCCGACGTATACGATCCAGGTTCTGAAGGAAGTTCCTAGGCGCGAGCGAGCAGCGCCTCAGCGGATCTCGCCGCCGTCGGGCATCACGAAAACTATGACGGCGCGAATTAGCAACGGGCTCTGAGGCCCTGCGCTAATGTGTCTACTCTAGTGCTGAGCGCTGTGAAGTACGCCCGCGCTTTCGAGTTCGGCCACCCGCGTCGCCGATAGTCCAAGATATTTTTCGAGGACCGACGCGTTGTGCTGGCCGAGCATCGGCGCGTCGAATTCAAGCTCCTCGGGAAATTCGGAAAACCGCAGCGGGAAACCCGGAATTTTGAATTCGCCGAGAATCGGATCATTGATCGTCCGCACCGTGCCACGCTCGATCAGATGCGGGTGTTCCATCGCTTCGCGAATCGAAAGGATCGGCGCGACCGGCACACGCTGACTGCGCAGCGCGTCGATGGCGGCCTCGTCGGTGGGCATCGCGGCCAGCCAGTCCTCGATGATGCGAATGAGCTCGAGGCGGCGATGGGCACGGTCGCGAGCGCGCGCATAGGCGGGATCCTTCGCCAGCTCGGGCCGGCCAATCACTTCGCAAACGCTGACCCACTGCTTATCGGTCATCGCGAGGATGATGATCCACCACTTCTTGCCTTTGAAGACGCCGGCGGGACAAGCGAGCGAGTGATGGAGTCCGGAGGCCTTCATCTCGCGCGCGCCTTTGCTGGCGCTGTAAAGCTGGACGCCGATAGTCTGACAATGGAAGTAGGTGTCGAGCAGTGAGACGTCGATGTAGTTGCCCGCGCCGGTCTTTTCGCGATAGAGCAGCGCGCAGGCAATCGCCCCCATCGCATGAGCGCCAGCGCTGACGTCGCCAATCGCAACCATCGGCATGTAAGGCGGGCCGGCTTCCTCACCGATGAGCGCGGTGATGCCGGCATAGGCCTGGCCGATGAAATCGAAACCGACGTCGTCGGCGAGGGGGCCGGTCTGGCCGAGGGCGGAAATCGAACACATCACGAGGCCCGGATTGAGAGCCTTGAGGACCTCGTAACCGAGGCCCATGCGCGCGATCACGCCGGGGGCGAAATTCTCGACGACAACGTCGATTTTGGGAACGAGCTGTTTGATGAGCGCGATGCCGTCGGGCTTGCGGAGATCGACGCAGAGGCTTTCCTTGCCGCGATTTTGTTGGATGAAGAAGGCGCTGCGTTTGTCGCGAATGTAATCGAAAGCGCGGGCATGGTCGCCGTTGGGAGCCATTTCGACCTTGATGATCTCGGCACCCATCCCAGCCATCAGCCGGGTGGTCGTGGGGCCGGCGACGAAGTGCGTGAAATCGAGAACCTTGTAACCGTCGAGCAAGTGGCGCGGCTTGGTGATCATAGGAAGTGTCTAACACGCGGGAAGGGACAGAGGGAGAGTTGTCGAGGAACCCGCAACCTGATTTTTCTTTCTGAAACCTTAAAGGTTTCAGACTTCCCACAGGGTGAAGGGCAGTGGGACTTGCATGACGCGGCTGTGACGGAGCCGAGTACCGCGAAGTGAGAGGGGACTGGGATCGCAAAGGCGAAAGCTAGTCGGGATGGCGAAAGCGGATGGGGACCAGCCAGAAGGTGAGAATTACGAGTGTGGCGAAGGCGAAATAGAGGACGGTGAAGACCCACGGCGGGGCGTCGTAAAAGATCATGCGGTCGAGGCAGTAACCGATGAAGTCGCGCGAGTAGGCGGTCGCGCCGGCATCGAGACGCAGGCGGCTCTCGAGCGTGGTGAGCGGACATGCGACGCCGAGGGCGGCCTCGAGGCAGACCAGCAGGATCATCGCGAGGTGCGCGAGGCGGAAGTAAGGCCCGCGGACCCATCGCCAATGCGCAGCACCGCCGATGAGAATCGCGATGAGGCCGAACGCCACGATGGCGACGTAGGCGCAATGGATCGCGACGACGAAATCGGCGGCGAGTTGCGAGCGCATCGTGGGTTACGGCGGGGCGCCGCGTTTGCGAGCGTCGAGTTCGTCGAGCGTGCGCGGCCAATCCTGATGCAGCAGGCGCGACAGCGCGCGGTCCGCGAGCAGCCGTCCGCCGGTCTGGCAGCGGCGCGCAATAGTTGGTCTCGTTGCTCGCGTAGCGGATGCGCTGGACCTTCGCACCGCATCGTGGACACGGCTCGCCGTAACGTCCGTGGACCGCCATCTCCTTGCGAAACGCGGTGACCTTTTCCGGGAAGGCGCCGGCGGCGTCGGCGCGCAGACGATCGATCCATTCGATAAGGATCGTACGGGTGGCCTCGTACAGGCGGAGGATTTCGAGCGGGCGTCAAGTTTCTGCGACATCGCAACCGGCGACAGTTCGGCGCGATGCAGAATCTCGTCGGAGTAGGCATTGCCGATACCGCTGAAGATGTGAGGATCGGTGAGCGGCGCGCTTGAGCGTATGATTTTCGGCTTGCAGCGCGGTCGGTGAAGTCGTCGAGATCGATCTCCAGCGGCTCGAGACCGCCGGCGGATCAGCGCTTGCAGACCGGCATCGCCCGCGACGAGGTGGAGCGCCGCGCGCCGCTGGGTGCCAGCTTCGGTCAGCCAGAGGAAGCCGTGGTCGAAAGCGAACACGGCGAGCAAATTGCGGCTGCCGAGCTTAGGCGCGGCGGTGTTCCAATGCAACCGGCCGGCGATCATCAGATGGAGGACCAGCCACAGGTCGCCGTCGAGTCCGATCGCGATGCGCTTGCCGAGGCGGCGGACGTCCAGCACGGCGCGGCCTTGGGCGGCGGAAATTGGCGGGGCGGCGGAACGCAGCAGGAACGGCGAACGGACCGTGACCGCGATCAAGCGTGCGGCCGAGAATGCGCTAGCGCAGCGCTTCGACATAGACGGTGACGTCGGGCAATTCGGGCATAGGCGCAGGTGCGCCGCGGATTGCGAACATCGGCGGCAGCTATGTTAGATCTACCCCGAATCGCGGCAATTAGGGGATGCGCTCATGAACTACTTTCTCGCCAAGACGGAACCGAGCACCTACTCGATCGACGACCTCGAACGCGACCATCAGCACGGCGTGGGACGGCGTAAAGAATCCACAAGCGGTGCGCGCGATTCGCGAGATGCGGCCGGGCGACCGCGTCTTCATTTACCATAGCGGAGGCGCGTCGAGCATCGTGGGGTTTGCGACTGTGAAGTCGGCGCCGCGCGACGACCCCAAGAATGCGAAGTCGGCGGTGGTCGATCTGGAATACGGCGGCCGCCTCGACCCGCCGGTGACGCTCGCCGAGATCAAGACGTCGAAAAAGTTCGACGATTGGGCGTTGGTGCGCCAGGGAAGGCTCTCGACGATGGCAGTGCCTGAGAAATTCGTTGCATGGATGCGCGAGCGATATCTGAAGGTTAAGCTCTAGTTCGCGCACTGAACCGTGCGACAGACGCCCGTCCGCAAACGTCGCATCAATCGTTGGTGACAGAGACTATGTCACCTAGCGGGGATGAATATTCGGGCTTTTTCGAAGCGTCGCGACAAATCAACCGGGAAGTAGATGAGTCTACTTGCCGAATTAATCGCGCATTTCTGGCGGGCAGGAGCATTCCTCAGCGACCAGACGCCAAGGCGGATCCTCGTCGGGTCGCGCGTGGCGCCAGACGTCCTTCTTGCAATAATCGCAGAGACCGTCGAAATGCATCTTGCCGTCATCTGCCGGCCAGAAACTGGGACTTATTCCGCGTAGTGAATTCGGAATCACCGCGAGATGTTTGCAGGCCATCGGTTCGTACTCCGTTAACGGTCAGTATATCATCCCTTTGGGTGGATGAACAAACTAACGACGATTGCACGACTGCCAGACTCATAATTTCATTGTGCGGCGTGGATCCTGAGCTTCTCCGAAGCGCGACTGAAGGCTTGCGCAACCGCTCCAAAACACACGATGCAGAGATTGACGGTTTGATCCACGCGCATCACGGACATCTGCATGATGGTCCCGCGGTTACCACAGTTATCGCACTCCGCCCCTTTGTTAGAATCGAAATGGATAAACATTGCCATTGCCCCTTAGATTTACAGTGTTAACGCACGGAAATCTATTACTTTACATGATTTAACACAATGCTTGATGTTTTTACTAGCTAATAATAAGCTATGTTTGTCTATAGTCGTCTAAAATTGTGGCTTTCTAATTTTGATCCGCTTTCACTCAAGAATCTCCCGGATAGCGCTGGTTGGTTCCGGATGAAGTGAAGTCCGCGGGAAAGGAGTTTCCAATGGCTGAGATTGGAGTCTACGAAGCGATGAGTACGCTGCGTGCGGTCCGCAGACTGCGGCCGGATGCGGTCCCAGAGGAAGTTTTGCATCGCGTCCTTGAAGCGGCAACCTGGGCGCCGACGGGCGGGAATCGCCAGCCGTGGAGGATAATCGTGGTCAAGGACTCGGCGCTTAAGGAGCGCCTGGGTGAGCTCTACGCGGGGCAGTGGACGAAGTTCGCCGCGCGTTATCGGGCGAATCTCACGGCGCTCGACCCGGTGGTCCGGGAGCGTACGGAACGGATGCTCATAGCGGGCGATTATCTCACTACACATTTCGGACAAAGCCCCGTTATCGCGATTTTCTGCTTCAATCCCGCCGAGATGGCGATTACGGATGCCAACCTCTCGCGCGTCTCAGTGGTCGGTGGCGGATCGGTTTATCCCGCCGTCGAGAACCTGCTGCTCGCTTGCCGGGCCGAGGGTCTGGGATGTGTGCTTACCACGCTGCTGTGTGCATGCGAACCTGAAGTCGCAGCACTACTGGCCATCCCCTCCCCTTGGGGCACTGCAGCCGCGATTCCGATCGGCTATCCGATGCTCCGCGGCCACGGCCCGATCACGCGCCGCCCGGTCAAGGAACTGGCCTTCCTGGATACTTGGGGAAAGCCGGTTTAGATTCTCGTCACGCCGAGTGTGTGGGAACGGCCGCGGGTGTCTGCCATGGCGGCCGATCGGCGCGGCACAGACCGCCCTGACGAGCTCAGACCGGGGCGTTGTGTATCCGCCCGTCGCGAGTATTATACCAACGCACAAGCGCGACGCGAACCTCAAATGTTGGTGTGTATCGACGGTCATCGGATCGCATCGGCGACGCTGTCGGGTGAACGAACGACAAGGCTGTCGCCGCGCTTCAATTGATACACGGGATAGCGATCCGCAATCGACACAAAGGCTGTCGCGGGCGATCCGGCTGGGATTGGGAAGTAGCGTTGCACGATAAACTTGAAGCGATCGAGATAAGCGCGCAGCACCTGTGGACGGTCGGCGTCCGAGACCGGACGAAGCACATACTCGATGCGCTCGCCGCGCCGCTTCAACCAGACTTTGCCGTTCACTTCCGCGTTGCGAACCCATTGCGAGCGGCCTCGTGGACAGACCAGAAACGTACGGTCTTCGATGATCAGCAGATAGACCGGAGTGCTAAAGTGACGACCGCTCTTGCGTCCGACGACCTCGAGCAGCGCGCAGTTGCGCGAGGCAAGCCCGGCGCTAACGAGCCAGCCAAAGGCGCGATTGAAGAGTCGCTCGACTGCGGTTTGTCGCATGAACTCGGACGCTGGAAGCTCAGCCATGATCGATACCGCCTGGTTGAATCGATAGCCGTTGGTGCGACATTAGGCCGCTTGTATCATGATTCAGTGCCATCGTCGCTGAGCGCGCGTAACTTGTGCAATAACTTGAGCAACCGACGATATCACCTAACCCAGCGATGACCTACAAGCTCCGAGCAGCCACCGGCGACGATCAGGACTTTTTGTGGCGCATGCTGTATTACGCCGCGCACATGGACGAGAGCGGTGAGGCGCCGGAGTCAGCCCGTGCCAATCCCGATTTGCGGCCGTATGTCGAAGACTTCGGACGGCGCGGTGACCTCGGAGTAATCGCGCTCGATCTCGCAACAGGTATCAATGCTGGCGCCGCCTGGGTCCGCGCCATGCCTTCGGAATGGCCGCTTTATCACTACATCGATGCGACGACGCCCGAGTTGGCGATCGCGGTCGCACCGGAACACATCGGGCGCGGCGCGGGCGGCCAGATGATCGCGCGAGTTTTCGCAGCCTCTGCTACGTGTTTATCCTGCAGTCGCACTAAGCGTCCGAGCGAACAATCCAGCTAAACGATTGTACGAACGCATGGGTTTCGTGACGGTCGCTGAAATCAGAAACCGCGTCGGTGGCAAGTCTGTGATTATGCGCGCGACACTCAGCCAGCCGCAAAAATAATGGCGGACGAAGCGGCCGGAATAGTCAGAGCAAATCCAGCGCCGAACACTGGCAAAGCGGGACGTATCCGCGACATGTTCGCGACAATCGTGCCGCACTACGACCTCGTCAACACGTTGATGACGTTCGGTCTCGACCGGCGCTGGCGTCGCGCGACGGTCGTGCTCGCGGAACCGATGGATGCGGTTGCACTGGATATTGCGACAGGCACCGGAGAACTCGCGTTCGAACTCGCACGCCAGGGCGCGCGCATCGTGGTTGGAGTCGATTTCTGTCACGAGATGGTCGAGGGCGCAGTGCGCAAGGGATACGCGTCCGGAGACGGCAGCATGGCCCCCCCCAAATCGATCGTATTCGCGACCGGAGATGCGATGGCGTTGCCGTTTGCAGACTGCCACCTTCGACTGTATCGTCAATGGTTTCATGCTGCGAAACGTCGCCGATCTCAGTGCGACCTTCGCCGAACTGTTGCGCGTGCTTAAGCCCGGGGGCCGGCTGGTCTGCCTCGACCTGACGCGGCCGCGCGGACCATTTCGCCGCTTCTTCGATCTCTACATAGCTACCTTCGTGCCTTTGCTTGGAGTGATAGTCGGACGAAAATACGCGGCGTATCGGTATCTTTTTCAATCGTTAACAATACATCCGGATGCCGACGCGCTTGCTCGGTTGATGTGCGAAGCCGGTTTTGCCGAGGCGGGTTACCAGCTAACGGGCTTCAGGACCGTCGCGATCCATCTGGGCCGCAAGGCTGCTATTTGATCAGCGCACTCGCATCAAAGGCTAAGCGGCGTTAGCGAGCCTTTCCCGCAAGCGATAGAATCCGAAGCGAGATCTTTTCGATTTGATTCGCGTGCAGCCGACCTGGCTGGAAGGGAGGACGCGAGGATGCGCAACGGAATCGATCACCTGATGATCAACGCTAACGACTATGACAAGGCGGTGCGCTTTTACGCCTGGCTGATGCCGAAGATTGGCTATCCGCGCTCCGACAGCTTCAACGACCCTGCGATGACGGGCTATTACGGCGACAACGGAAGCCTATGGGTGGTGCCCTCCGATGAGCCGCATCGCCAGCAGACCTTCGACAAGGGTCGCGTCGGCCTGCGTGAGATCGCTTTTCGTGCGGACAGCCGTGCCCAAATCGACGAGTTAGCACGCGAAATCTCGGGACACGGCGGACGCATTCTCGATCCACCGCGCGAATATGTTTACCGGCCGGGGTACTACTCGGTGTTCTTTACCGATCCCGATGGGCTGAAGCTCGAAGTGGTGCATTATCCCGAATAGCGCGCCGCGGTCGTCGCCGGTCCGGGAAAAAGGCTGGACGCGCGTGAGATTGTTCATTGATTTAGCAAATACGGTCAGATAGGTTGCATTTGGGCTGGTTCCTCGATCAGCTAAGGAGGCTGGGTGATGGAGTTGCCGAAGTGCCAAAAGTGCAATGATGGCACATTGATTCCTCTTTCTGATTACGGACAGGAGGGCGCTTCGGTGATTTTCAAAGCGTGGGCCTGCACCAATCCCGATTGCGGCTTCAGCCTGCGCGTCGATAAGGGCGAAGTTACCTATGGCAAGCGAATCGAGCCGAAGCACTGATCATCCGGAGTGCGCTTAGCTTAAAATGGCGTTGCCCTACCTGGTGACGCCTTTTTTGTCTTTATGATAACATCACTGACGAAAGCCCGACTGAGTCCGCGTTGGAGGCAAGCGTCATGTCAACGTCCGTCTATCGCGCCGAACCGATCGGCTCTCTGCTGCGCCCGGCCTGGCTGATTGATGCGCGCAAGGCGCTCAGACGCGGCGAGCTGTCCGCCGCCGGCTATAAGAAAATCGAAGACCGGGCTGTGGCCGATGCGATCGAACTGCAGGAACGCTGTGGCCTCGATGTCGTCAACGATGGCGAACAGCGCCGACTGAGCTTTCTCGGCTCGCTGGTGGAAACCACCGAAGGGCTCACGCGAACGAGCGCCCTCGTCAAAGCCCTGGCGTACGAACGATGGCAAGGTCGAGGAATTGTCGCTTGGCCTCGCGGCGACCGGTCGCCTGCGCCGGCGGCGTTCGCTGGTTAACGAAGAGTTCAGCTTCGCGCGGGCGCGCGCGCATGCCCCACTCAAGGTCACCCTACCGAGTCCACTCATGCTCTTCATGTTCTGGTCGCCCGAGGAATCAAGCGCCGCCTATAGCGACCCCTTCGATCTCTTTGCCGACGGCGCCGAGGTGATCCGCGAGGAAATTCACGAGCTGGCGCGCCTCGGCTGCGAGTATATCCAGATCGATGCACCTGAACTCGCGATCCTCGTCGATCCGACGGCGCGCAGCGCGGTCTTCGAAACCAACGGCATCTCGCCCGAGCGCATCCTGGGCGACGGGGTGGACCTGCTCAACTCGCTCGCCGACACCCCCGGTATCCGCTTCGGACTCCATCTGTGCCGCGGCAATAACGACGGCCGCTGGCTGAGCAGTGGCGGTTACGAGAGCATTTCCAAGGCAGTGTTTCGGCCGGGTGCGCCGCTACTCAAGCTTCCTGCTCGAGTATGACGACCGCCGCTCTGGCGGCTTCGAACCGCTCGCCGATGTGCCGCACGATAGCTTCGTGGTGCTGGGGCTGGTCTCGACCAAGAAAAATCGGCTCGAATCAGCCGAGGAATTACGCATCCGAATCGCGGAGGCGTCGCGCTTCTTTCCGCACGACCAATTGGGACTTTCGACGCAATGCGGTTTCGCCTCGGGCATCAAGGGGAATCCGGTGGACGCGACGATGCAGGAAAAGAAGCTGTTACTGATCGGCGACCTCGCACATCAGATCTGGCACTAGCCGCTACTGCTCTTTCCAGCCGCTCGACGTTGGCATCCGCAACATCGCCGAGGGCGCAACCTCAGTGAGCCGTGTGGAGTTGATCCGCTATCACTCGGGCGACGCACGCGGTCAGGCGTTTGGCCGTGGGGATATGCAGGAACTCATTGGGGCCGTGCGCATTGGACTGCGGTCCGAGCACGCCGGTGATGAGAAACTGCGCCTCGGGAAAGCGCTCACCAAGCATCCCCATGAACGGAATCGTCCCGCCCTCGCCCATATAGGCGGCCGGTTTGCCGAAGTAGCTCCGCGAAGCGGACTCGAGCGATCGTTCGAGCCACGGCGCCATCTCGGGCGCATCCCATCCGCTCGCGGCCCAGTTCGATTCAAAGGTTACGCGCGCGCCGTGCGGAGGATCGGCTTCAAGAATCTCCTTCATTTTTGCGGTCGCTTCTTTCGCGGGACAATCGGGCGGTAAGCGCAGCGAGAGCTTCAATGCCGTAAGCGGGCGCAACACGTTTCCGGCATTGGCGGCTGCGGGCAATCCGTCCGCGCCAACGATCTCGAGCGCCGGCCGCCACGTGCGATTGAGGACGAGCTCGGTCAGGTCGGTGTGGAGCGGTCCGGCGGATCCGACCCAGGGAAAACGGGTGTGCATAGCGTCGCCGATCGCGGTTGCCGCGGCCTCGGCCTGAAGTCGCCGCGGATCCGGGATGTGCGTATAGAACTCCAACGGGATAACGTGGCCGGAATCCTCTTCTTCGAGGCGGCTCAGGAGCTGGCGTGCGATACGAAAGGTTGATGGCACGATGCCGCCGGCGTCTCCCGAATGCACTCCTTCGCTCAAAATCTCGACCGTGAGCGTTCCGCCCGCGAGGCCGCGCAACGAAGTCGTACACCATAGCTGGTCGTAAGTCGCGCACCCCGAGTCGAGCGCAATCACCAGGCTTGGCGTGCCGATTCGCGCGGCTAAATGATCGATATAGGGCGGCAGGTCGAAGCTGCCGCTTTCCTCGCACGCCTCGATCACGATCACGCAGCGCGCGTGCGGAATTCCTTGCGCCTGCAACGCACCGATCGCGGCGAGGCAGGCGAAGAGCGCATAACCGTCGTCGGCGGCGCCGCGCCCGTATAGACGATCGCCTTCGAGCACCGGCTTCCAGGGGTCGAGGCCGCTGCGCCAGCCCGACATCTCAGGCTGCTTGTCCAGATGGCCATAGAGCAGAATCGTCTCGCGCGGATCGCCGGGAATTTCGATGAAGATGAGCGGCGTGCGTTGCGCGAGGCGTTTGACTTCGAGCGTCAGGCCTTCGATCGGCTGACGGCGCGCCCAGGCGACGAAGCGCTCGACGACTCGATCCATATAGCCATGCGCGACCCACTCGGGATCAAATGCGACCGACTTGTTTGGAATGCGGATATATTCAGTCAACTCCTCGACGATCGAGTCGTCCCAGAGCCGATTTACATAACTCGTAATTGCAGTGTCATCCATGAGCGCCAGCCTACGTGAGCTTCGTCAACGACTCCAACGACGAAGACGTGCAGTGCGCGGGCCGTACACCCGTCCGCTCCCAACGAGCGCCCGCGATTCGAGACCGAGCCGCACGCTCGTTACGATCTTTTGCCATGCGAATGAGCCCTCCCGCGAGCGCGCCAAAACGGACCCAAACTGTTCGCGGGGTGAAGAATTGCCCCTCATAAAGAAGGCGAAAATGTTTCACGTGAAACATTTTCGCCTCGCGTTTGTGGGGAAGGATTTCCCCCTTCCCCTAAGTCATTGATTTAAAACGCTGAACTGCGCCTCGTCGAGCCGATCGATCAAGCGCTAGTTCGGCACCCAGGCGAGCGCGCGGATCTCGCCGAACTCGCGCCGCACCTTGTTCCATGATTCGCCTGCATCGGCGCTGACGTAAACATAGCCGTGCAAGCTGTTCGCCACGACCACGTCCGGATTCGCCGGATTTGTAGCCAACCAGTAGATGACCGAGTTCGGCTCGTCCGGCAGTTTCGCCGGCGCCCAACTGCGGCCGCCGTCGGTAGTGCGCTGGATCGCCCCGCGCTTGCCCGGAATGAAGTCGCCGTTGCCGACGAAAATAGTATCGGGATCGTCGGGCTTCAGTGCGACGCCGCGGCAGTACGAAATAGCGTCGCGATCGCTAAAGCGCGGGAAGCCGTGCAGCGACCAGGTTTGGCCGTCATCGACGCTGCTCCAGATGCCATCGGGTGTCGTCGCCAGCAGCTTCGGCTCGGGCCCGGGGCTGAAGGCAAGCCCGTGGATATCGCCGTTAAGTTCCTTCGGTCCGAGCGCCGGCAGATGCATCCAGGTGTCGCCACCGTCGCGGCTGCGATAAACGCCGTCGATTTCGACGCCCACGAAAACCGACTTCTCGTCTCGCGGATCGAACAGTATGTTGGTCACCTTAGGCGCACCGGCGAGGCACTTCTCGATGATTGGAATCGACAGCTTCTCCCAACTCGCCCCGCTATCCTTCGAACGAAAGACCGCCGGCGGCTTGGTCCCCGCCATGATCACCTTCGGATTCTTTGGATGCCACGCGGTGGACCAGATCTGCATCCCGTCCATCGGCGAATCAACGAGCTTCCACGTCGCGCCATTGTCCTCACTGCGATAAAGCCCCGCCTCCGAACCTGCCAGCAGATGATGCGGATTATGCGGCGAGGTTGACAGAGATCTGATCTGAACCTCGCCCGGCTCGGCATGAAACGGCAGATCCATCTTGCTGCGCCGCCAATGATCGCCGCCGTCGGGGCTGAACCATACGCCGGCGCCGACCGTGCCCACGCAAATCGTAAAGTTCTGTGCCATGATCTTTGCCTCTCGATTCGGTTAGCGCACTCAGCAAGCGCCCGAACGCAGCACCTGTCCCGGCATTGCGCCGCTGACCTTGCCATGCTCGTAGAGCACTTCGCCGTTGACGACGGTGTACTCGATTCCGGTCGCCGGCATCACGAGCCGCCGTCCGCCGCCCGGCAGATCACTGCGCATCTCGCCGCGCCGCGCCGAACCCACGGTGTTGTAGTCGAACACCACGATGTCCGCCGCGAGGCCCGGCGACAGCCGTCCGCGATTCTTGATACCGAAGTAGTCGGCCGGCTCCGAGGTAATGCGCTGGACCGCGCGCTCGAGCGTCATCGCACTGCGCTCGCGCACCCAAGTCCCCAGCATGTAAGTGGCGTACCCCGCATCGCACAACATATCGACGTGCGCGCCGCCGTCCGACAGTCCGACCATCGTGCGCGGATCGCTAATGAGCTCGGGGATCCGATCCTCATTGGCATTGAACAGCGCCATCGTGAACTGAATCTGCAGGTCGTCCTCGATCGCGAGATCCAGGAAGGTATCGACGCCATCCTTGCCGCGTTCGCGCGCGATATCGGCCACGCTGCGGCCTTCGAGCGGCTTCATCGCGGGTGTGAATACTTCCTTCACTTCGAGCCGCTCCCATTTGCCGCTGAAGATGTCGGGCTTCTTGAGCGCCTCGCGGAACGCGTTGCGAAAACCGGTGTCGCCGTAGATCTTCTTCTGCACGTCCTTAGGCTGATTAAAACCGGGTTCCAGCTCGCGAGATTGGCAAAAATGAACGGATTGCGTAGCTCGATCTGGATGATCAACGGACGGCAGGTCACCTGCGGCACGCCGCCACGGCGAATCAGCGGCGCGGCCTGGCGCAGCGTATCCTGACATGCCTCCGGCAGATCGTCGCGATTGAGCAGCGCCAGCCAGGTCACCGGGCGTCCGCTCTCGGTCAACAGAAGGTCGAGGAAGTTGTACTCCTCCTCGCTCATGATCGAGACTGACCGGGTCAGCGCGACTTCCATCGCACCGCGGCCCAACTCGCGCAAGGCGTTCGCGTACGCGCGATACTCATCGAGGCTCGCGTTGCGGCAGGCCAGCGGCCGTCCCTTGTAGCCGATATGCTGGGGCGCGGTGGTCGTCGTGAAGCCGAGGGCGCCCGCGCCCACCGCTTCCTTAATCAGTCCCTTGATGCGAGCGGTTTCATCTTTAGTCGCCGCTCGCTCCATCGATTCTTCGCCCATCACGTAATGGCGAAACGGCGTCAGAGGTGCCAGAAAGCCGAGGTTGATGCCGCTGCCGCGCTTGGCCGCCGCGTCCATATATTCGGGGAAGGTCTCCCATTCCCACTTAATTCCCTTGCTCAGGACGTCGAACGGAATTGCCTCGACGTTGACCAGATCCCACGCCGCGATCTCGCGCACTTCGGGACGGCACGGCGCGATGCCCACGCCGCAATTGCCCATGATGACGGTCGTGACGCCATGCCAGGATGACGACGTGATGTAGGGATCCCAGCAGATTTGCGCATCATAATGCGTATGCGGATCGACGAAGCCGGGCGCCACGATCAGATCGGACGCATCGATCGTCTTCTTCGCGCCTTCGGTGATCTTGCCGATTTCGGCGATTTGCCCGTTCGCGATTCCGATGTCGGCACGCCGAGAGGCCGCACCGGTTCCATCCACCACCGTCCCGTTCTTGATTAACAAATCGTACGACATCGAGTGCTCTCCCTAGCGGGCGTGCGGCCGTTCAGTGATCGGCCGATGCAGAGTTTCATAAACCGCCCGGCGAGTGCCGTCTTGCGGATTCGTTCGCTGGCGGAGTGCCGTTTGCAGTAGCGGATCGCGCCCACTCGATTCCGCCCCACCGTATCCGGCCGTCCGACGCAAGCTCAACTTGTTCTACCTGCGTCTGACGCTAATGGACTTGAGCGCCGGGCGTCAAGGAAAATCCGTTCCCGAATCCACTTTCGCACGCCCGTTGGCGCGAAATCTATCGGGTTGCCCGCGCCGGCGCAGCCACGGCCGCATCGAACACAAACTCGAATATTTTGTCGTTGGCCATGCGGCTGATTGTGATCTCGATCAGAGTAGTCGTGTTTTCCTTAAAAAAGGTCGCATCCTTCTGCGGAGCGAGTTTCGGCAGGATCCCCTCGATATATATGTATTGGAGGTCATCGGTGTTGTAGGTGAGGTTTGCCGTCGGTCCGACCGCATCGATATTCATCGCGATAAAAACGGCCCGGCCCACGCTTTGCGCTTTCTTGGCGATATTCGCCTCGAGCTCGCGGAGCGCATCAATATCGATGAAGAACGTGCGGTAGCTGCCGTTTTCGGTGTGTGGTTCGACGTCCACAACGACATCCTGCAGTTGACCGGTTAGATCCCGATACTCCTGCAACTTGTCCAGGTTAGGACCCTTCAGCGAATTCACTGTGATGCCATCATCGATGACGTGAAAATCGACCCGGTAGTCGGGCACATCGTTACCCATCTCGTCGATTAGGTGCATGACGAACTGCTGATAAGCATGAACGCCGTCGGCCGCGGCTCTCTGCCTTTTGTAGAACGCGTCGTTTTCTGCGGCAAACCTGTCGCCGAGTTTGTGATAGGCCGTCGAATCGTCGATAGCCAGGCATTCCTGGATGATGCCAAGCGTAGGATGATTTTTATCAACGGGGTCCTGCGGGACTATAGTTGAATGGTTCTTCCCTTCAACCAGCTTGAAGGCGAAGGGCTTGTTGGTCTGACGCTGCACCGTGAGGCGGCCTTTCGACTGTTTGTAATCGACGTTCAGCTTCACACTGTCGAGCGATGCCGAGCTGGCTCGCACGGTTCCGTCGGAGCCATCTTCGTTGGCCCCATTAGCGACAAAGCCCTTTAATTCGCCGTAAGTCTCGGTGCCGGAGAGAATGATCACAAAGGGTCCGCGATCGGGAACGCAAGGATAGATCGCCCGTGCGGCAAACAGATCGTCCTTGGCCATTTTCCAGAGGGCCGGACTGCCTAGTTCCAAACCGTTCAAAATCTGTTTGCCGGTTTCGAAGCCATTCGACACGCCACCCTTGAACAGCTTCGCCAGCGGCGTCTTTCCCTGGGCCGCCAGCCGCGAGCCGAAATTCGCCGGTGCGAGCATGATCAGCCGCTGTATCGGGCAAAGCTTCTCGGGCTCCTGCGCCGTGACGATTTGAGTCAGATAGTAATGCAGCCAATGGCGCACCACCGGTCCGCCGGTCGAGTGAACGATGACATCGAGCGAAAACGGCGCGAGGCTGATTTTGTTCTGCGTCACCAGAGCCTCCAGCCGCGCCTGCATCCCCGCCGCCAGATCGTCGAACGTGACGTCGTCCTGCATCGATTGGTAGTTCCCGAGGAAGATGTCAGCGGACTCTCGTCCTTGCGTAACCAGCCACTGTTTCAACGTTTCGAAGGATTTGTAGGTATCACTCCAGCCATGAACGATTAGTATTTTATTATGCATCTGCCCCTCCCGAAGGGCGTTATAATTGAAGAGGATGCAATACGCTATCGTTGAAAAATCGACTATAATCGTTGACCGTGTGCGGGCGTTTTACTCTGACCGAGCGCGATCGGAACGTGGTCGAAACGCGCCTGGGCCTGCCGTCGGGTGCGCTCGGCCTCTATATTCCCCGCTACAACATCGCGCCAACGCAGTTCCATTTCGTCGTCACTTCGAAGTACGAAAATCGCGCGAGTCTGCCGGCACGCTGGGGACTTGTGCCGTATTGGTCGAAGGATAACAGCCGCGCCGCGCAATGCATCAATGCGCAATGCGAGAGCGTCGACACCCGGCCGACGTTCCGGGACGCCTTCAAAAGCCGTCGCTGCGTGGTGCCTGCCGATGGCTATTACGAATGGACAGGACCACGAAGCGCACGCCGCCCATGGTGGATACATCGCGGCGACGGCCAGTTACTGCTGTTCGCGGGCCTCTACGAAGTATGGAAGCCAGCAACTGGTGGAGCCGAAACGACTTTCACAATTTTGACTTGTGCGGCGAACTCCGCGACCGCCGCGATCCACAATCGAATGCCGGTGATTCTCTCCGACCGCGACGCCGACGATTGGATGAATCCACGCGAAGCTGATCCGCTCGCGCTCAAGCGGATGTTAGTGCCCGCACCTGAAGATTTGCTCGAGATAAGGCCTGCGTCTTCGCTGGCGAACAGCGCGCGCAACGAGGGTCAGGAACTCCTCGGCGCACCCGACCTCGCCGATCTGGTTTTGGGGCCCGCCTGAAGTGCGGTCGGGTAAACCGTCTTGGAGCCTCGAAGGCTGGCGGAGTCGATTTCGAATCCTTGCCCCAGGACGGGAATCAGTGAGTGACGGCGTCTTGTGATTGCACGATGGAAGTCGGCCGCTGGCTGTTACCACCGCCCATCAATTGGCTGGCAACCGCAATTACTAGCAGGATCCCGACTACCGCAAAAATTACAATCCTTTGCCGTCGCGCCGAATCCCCGCGCGCCCCTTCGACACCACGACGGCTGAGCGATTCATAAAGTGCCTTTTGGTCCGCCATGACATGACCTCCTCGTCTCCCGTCACCACTCGGAGAAACGAATAAACCTCTCGGAGATCATTTAACCGCTTTGGCAAACGAATGGCTAGACACTAATTAAGCTATCAAAAGATGTGTTCTTTCTCCCAAACATCCAGTATCACCCAAAATTGTGATTGATAGTAATTAGAGCGTCCAAAGCCAATATTTCGTTGATTTCATTGGTTCGTAACTGAGTGGTAACCGTCTCGCATCGGAGGCGGCGTAGGCTCAATTAGATACTCGCCCAAGGGACTCTGGAGGACTGAGACTGTGGGGATTTCGCTTAAACTGCAGAAGACTTGCGCCCGGTCGATATTGATTGGCCTTTCACTGATGTTAGCGACTACGGTCCGGCCGAGTATCAGCCTCGCCATCTCAGTCCCCACCGCGACCCCGCCGTACACGGTGACCACCTTCGCCACCAACCCGACGGGACTCAGCGCGCCCGACTCGATTGCTTTTAACGGCACCGAGGTCTTCGTCGGCTACGGCAATGGCGGAAATCCGGACGGTTCCGGCGGCGCGATGAGTAACATCATCGAGTATGATCTGACCGGCAAGCAGTTGAACAATATAAGCATCATTGGGCACAACGACGGTCTCAGAATCGACCCCGCGACCGGCGATCTGTGGGCGCTTCAGAACGAGGACGGCAACGCGACTCTGATCGTCATCAAGCTGAAGACGCTGAAGCAGACCACTTACACGGTCGGCGCAACCGGTACCGGACCCCACGGCGGCGGTTACGATGACCTCGTGTTCGACGGCAAATCGGTGTTCTTCTCGGCCTCCGCCCCGACCATACTGCCGGACGTAAACCCGGCAATCGTCAGCGTGAAGATTGTCGGCAAGACGACAAAATTGACCGGCATTCTGAACGGCACCGCTAACGCGACCGACGTGCTTACCGGCAATACGGTTGCGCTCAGTCTGACGGACCCCGACTCGATGATCCTCGACCCGGTGGGCGAACTCCTGATGACCTCGCAAGCAGACGGCGAATTGATCGTCGTGCGGCATCCGGGACTGGCCTGCCAACAGGCTTTCAGGGTTCCCCTCAGCTCGGCTCTTGGCGGTGATACTCTGGGCAACACGCAAGCCGACGACACAGTCTTCGCGACCGACACGGTGGGGCAGATTCTTGTCGCGGACAAGGCCCTTGGCGCGGTCTTTTCGATCACGACACCCTATTTCGCTCCGGGAGCGGCTTACTCGGCGATCGATACCTATACCGATCCGACCGGCACGGCGCAGACCGGCGCCTTCGTCGGCCAAACCAATCTAACCACCGGCTTCGTGACACCGATCCTCAACAACCTAGGCGATCCGGGCGGGATGGCGTTCATTCCGGCCAGTGCCGGTACCATTCACGGCAAGTCGACTCCGGTGGATCCCTGCCCGTAAGGGGCTCGCCACTTTACTGAAATTTGATGCGGGTCGGCTCGGATTTGCAACGACCCCAGCGACACCTCGCGAAGCTTAGTCTTTCGATGGCGCCGCACCCTTGCTCCACTCAAGCGGCTCTTCGCGCAAATCGAGATGGACCTTCTTCCAGCTCAGCCGAACGTTTTTGGCGTCGCCGTCGACGATTAGCTCGAAGCTGCCTTGATCGAGTTCCGCCTGCGGGCGCGCCAGCAGCTTCATGAAGGCCTCGGCGGTTTCGTCGGTCTCGAGCATCCGCGATTGCCAGCGACCCCAGACGGCGGCATTCTCGGCGAATTCATCGGTCATTCCGGTGCGGATAAACGGCGGCAAGATGCAGGTGGCAGTAACGAATTTAGCGCTGCGGCCCAGGTTTATCGTCAGCACCTTGGGCAATTGAAGCACCGCCCAATTGCTGATCACGTAACCCGGCACTGTAGAGCCGGGATCGATCGCCATCCGCGACGAGACGTAAACCAGATGCAGTGGCTCCTCGTGATAAACCGCCTCGCCGGCCCACAAATGGGTCATCGCGAGGAAGCCGTCGATCTTGGTATCGAGCACGATGCGTGATTGATCGAGGCTATCGATAAAGTGCTGGCGGACGCGCGCACGCCGCACGGCCGGCGGTTCGTCAGGTATCGCCCGCAGCGCCCGGCCAAAGGCATAGCCTTTCTCGGTTAGCCCGGAATTGCAAATCAGTAAGTTTGGCGGCAGGCCGCCCATCTGCTCGATCACGTAACTGCGCATCGCCCATAGGTCACCGAGGTTGTTGACGTCGGCATGCACCGGAAACGCATCGACGCCTTCCTTGCGCAGCGCCGCGACGAGGTCGAACGCATCGACATAGCTGCTATGGAAATGCACTCCCACCTTGGCCGCGCCATTGAGACCGGCCGCGAGCGCGAAGGCCTGGCCGAGACCGCGATCCTTGCCCGCCCCGGTAATCAGCACGCGCTTGCCTGCCACTCCGGTGCGCAGTTCCGGTGCAAAGCGAAAGCTCTCCGGTTGAACGGTGAAGGCCATCTTTGATTCCCTCCGCCTCGCGATGCGGCCGAGCGTCGCACGCCCGATTAAGTTAGCGCGTCGCGCGCGTTTTGAGGAGGGTCGCGGCATCTATCCATTTTTCAGTCTGCGCCAGGAATGCGATTCGGTGGGGATTTTGCTCGCTCCTGTGCTATAAGCGCGTCATCTGGCGAGCGCCAGTGGCGATCGCGAAACTCGCGCCGGAGCTATCAAGGAGCCGAACATGCCCGCAAATGTAACTGTCCACGGTGAATGCGATCCGCGCTTCACGCGCGTCCGCGACGCCTTCGTCAAGAACTTCGAACTCCACGATGAAGTCGGCGCGGCTGCTTCGATCGTCGTTGACGGCAAATGCGTCGTCGATATCTGGGCCGGTCACGCCGATCAAACGAAGTCCAGGCCGTGGAACCGCGATACGATCGTCAACGTCTGGTCCACCACCAAGGGCCTCTGCGCGATGTGCGCGCATCGGCTTGCCGATCAGGGCAAGCTCGACCTCGACGCTCCGGTCGCGAAGTACTGGCCGGAATTCGCACAGGCCGGCAAGGGCTCGATTCCGGTCACCGCACTGCTCAACCATAAGGCGGGCATGGCCGCGATTCGCGCGCCTGCTCAAGCATGAAGACCTCTTCAGTTGGGAAAAGGTGACGACTGAGCTCGCGCGCCAGGAGCCCTGGTGGACGCCGGGCACGAAGCAGGGCTATCACGCGATTACCTTCGGCTGGCTGGTCGGCGAGGTCGTGCGGCGCGTCAGCGGGAAGAGCCTCGGCACCTACTTCCGCGACGAGATCGCCAAGCCGCTGGGTGCCGACGCGCATATCGGCATCGGTCCGGAATTCGACGCGCGCGTGGCCGACATCATCTACGCGCCCCCGCCGAAGCCGGGCGAACGCAACATCTTCGCCGACATAATGAAGGATCCGACGTCGGTGGGCGCGATGGCGATTTTTAATCCACCGACCATGTTCGCGCAGGAAACGACCAATTCGCGCGCCTGGCGCGGCGCGGAAATCCCCGGCGCCAACGGCCATGCGAACGCGCGTGCGCTCGCGCGCATTTACGGCGCGCTCGCGCGCGGCGGCGAGGTTGACGGCATCAAGCTCTTCGGCCCGCGCGAAATCGAGCGCTGCTACACCGAACAATCGAAGGGGCCCGATGCCGTGCTGCCCCTCAACACACGCTTCGGCCTCGGCTACATGATCTCGCAACCCGGCGCGCAACTGGGACCCAATCCCCACAGCTTCGGCCATCCGGGCGCCGGCGGCTCGTTGGGATTTGCCGATCCAGATGCCAAAGTCGGTTTCGGTTATGTGATGAATCAGATGGGCAACGAGCCGTTGCTGGACGTGCGTCCGGCGGCGCTGATCGATGCGGTGTACGCCTCGCTGTAATGCTCGAGGCTGAGTACCGCTCCTTGGAATGATGATGCGCGTGTGACTCGTCGTAAGCGAATTTCGTGAAGGGGAGCGCGCGCCGGGAAGAAGCGAACATCGCTACCGGACCATAGGAGACAGTGAAATGGCAGCGACCACTCGAAGCTCGATGAGCAAGCCCGCCAAACCGGCCCCTCGCAAGCAAGCGTTCGACGCGATCGGCGCCGCGCTGGTGCAGGCCAATGCTATGCCGTGGATCGGCAACAGCGCCGGCGTCAAGATGTTGCGCATCAGCAAAGAGACCGGCTGGATCGCCGCATTGGTGCGCGGGCGCGCAGGACAGGTCAATCCGCCGCATACCCATCTTGGGCCCGCCTGCTTCTATGTGCTCGAGGGCGGTTTCGAATTTCGCGGCGGCTCGGCCAAGGCCGGCGATTGGGTGTGGGAACCGGCGGGCGCGATCCACCCCGCGACTTCGCATCCGGTCGACACGGTCTATCTCTCGAACACGTACGGCCCCGTGATGTTCCATAACAAGGACGGCACCGAACCCAAGGTCATCGACTTTCGCTCGTCGCAGGCGCTGCTCGATCGGGTCAAGAACAATGGCGAGAAAATCGCGCCACGCCCCGAGGGCTACTTCGATTCGCTGAGTGCGGCGCTGGTGCGCACCGATGATCTGGATTGGATCGACGACGGCGTCGGCAACCAGGTCAAAGTCCTGCGCATCAACGAGGAGACCGGCTTCTTTCACATCTTGATCAAGGCCAAGGCGGGGCAGGTCAATCCGCCGCATACGCATCTCGGACCGGCCGACTTCTACGTGCTCGAGGGCGGCTTTGACTACCGCGGCGGCTCGGCACGCACCGGCGACTGGGTCTATGAGCCGACCGGCGCGGTGCACGACGCCACCACGCATCCGATGGACACGATCTACCTGGCGAACGTCTACGGCCCGGTGGCCTTTCACGACGCCAAGGGCGGCATCGCGGGAGTACTCGATTGGCGTTCGATGAAGGCGATGTCGGAAAAGGCGGCGAAGAAGAAAAAGGCCAGTTGACGGCGTCGCGCGCATTCCCCGCGCAAGCCAGAGTGGTCGAGGAACCCAAAACTAGATGCTTTCTGAAACCTCATAAGGCCTCATAAGGTTTCAGACTTCCCGCTTGGGAAGAACGCGAGGGTGTTTTAGTGAATCCGGGTTGCACCGAAATCACCCAAGCGCCGCTTTGGGCGGATCTGCAAGCGATAGAATCTCAGCATCGCTCAATGAAGAACTTGCAGATACCAGTGCTACTCAAAGGAGCGGTCGGCTCAGGAAAATACGACGTACTGGGCCTTCAAAGCGGGAGTACCCAGTTTCCATTCGTATGGATTCTGCTTAATACGAATGGTGGCATCAACGGTATCTACGCTATGCCTGGTAACATCGGATTTGCCCTCTCTTGCGCTTATTTACGAGAACTTGAAACGAGAGAGCGGATCGACGCAAAAGTACGCGAGGCCCTTCAGTCGCATTGCAATAAGGCGGTGCGTACGAAAGACGCCGTTTGGCCGAGGTAGGTGCGCGCACCAACCCTGCGCTTAAAGGCCGTCGGCGGCCGCCCTCAACCAAAAAAGAGGCGGAGCCTTGTGAGCTCCGCCTCTCGTTATTCCCCGGCCGTGTCCTACTCTCCCGTGACGTCAATAGACACAGTACCATCGGCGCTGAAGGGCTTAACTGCCGTGTTCGGGATGGGAACGGGTGTTTCCCCTTCGCTATGACGACCGGAAACTTGTCGTCCGCCGAGTTCCATCGCATGAATGCAAGCTGTGCGAAATGCTGGCGCGCATCGAACAATTGATGGTCATCGGTCGGACTGAAATTTCCGACAAACTGATAGTAGGGTATATTCAAGCGTGGCCGTCAAAACCTCGCATGCGATCAAACCTTGCCGCGCGCGTCCGTCTAGCGATTAAGAATCCGGACACATCTGCGGCCAGTATCATCCGCCCGAAACTTCTTCGGGGACGATACATAGCGGTCAAGCCTCACGGCCTATTAGTATCGGTCAGCTCCACGCCTTTCAGCGCTTCCACCTCCGACCTATCAACCTCCTTGTCTGGAAGGGGCCTTTAGGGCCTTACGGCCGGGATACCTAATCTTGGGGTGGGCTTCCCGCTTATATGCTTTCAGCGGTTATCCCGTCCGCACTTGGCTACCCGGCGATGCGGCTGGCGCCACAACCGGTACACCAGCGGTGCGTCCGACCCGGTCCTCTCGTACTAAGGTCAGCGCCCCTCAAGTATCCTTCGCCCACGGCGGATAGGGACCGAACTGTCTCACGACGTTCTGAACCCAGCTCGCGTGCCACTTTAATCGGCGAACAGCCGAACCCTTGGGAGCTACTCCACCCCCAGGATGTGACGAGCCGACATCGAGGTGCCAAACCTCCCCGTCTATGTGAACTATTGGGGGAGATAAGCCTGTTATCCCCGGCGTACCTTTTATCCGATTAGCGATGGCCCTTCCATGCGGGACCACCGGATCACTATGACCTGCTTTCGCACCTGCTCGAGCCGTCGCTCTCGCAGTTAAGCCCTCTTATGCCATTACACTCAACGGCTGGTTTCCACTCAGCCTGAGAGGACCTTCGCGCGCCTCCGTTACAATTTGGGAGGCGACCGCCCCAGTCAAACTACCCACCATACAGTGTCCCTCACCCGGTAAGAGTGCAGGTTAGAACCCAAGAACCGCAAGGGTGGTATTTCAACGTTGGCTCCACCGGAGCTAGCGCCCCGGTCTCATAGCCTCCCACCTATCCTACACATGCAATCCCTAAGTTCACTGTAAAGCTATAGTAAAGGTGCACAGGGTCTTTCCGTCCTGCCGCGGGTACTCGGTATCTTCACCGAGAGTGCAGTTTCGCTGAGTCCGTGGTCGAGACAGTTGGGAAATCGTTACGCCATTCGTGCAGGTCGGAACTTACCCGACAAGGAATTTCGCTACCTTAGGACCGTTATAGTTACGGCCGCCGTTTACCGGGGCTTCGGTTTCCTGCCTCGCCCTTGCGGACTAACAGGTCCCCTTAACCTTCCGGCACCGGGCAGGCGTCAGACCCTATACATCGCCTTGCGGCTTAGCAGAGTCCTGTGTTTTTGCTAAACAGTCGCTACCCACTGCCCTCTGCGACCCACCGATGCTTCGACGGCGCGAGGCCGCTCACATCAGCAGGCACACCTTCTTCCGAAGTTACGGTGTCATTTTGCTGAGTTCCTTAACCACGGTTCTCTCAAGCGCCTTGGTATGCTCTACCCGTCCACCTGAGTCGGTTTGCGGTACGGTCACCAGATCGACTCGCTTAGAGGTTTTTCTCGGGAGTTTGGGATCAATCACTTCGCGAAAGCTGACGCAGTCGCTCGTCATCACCTCTCGGCGTAATGAAACGGTGGATTTGCCTGCCGTTTCCGCCTACGGGCTTGAACCGGGACATCCAACACCCGGCTGACCTACCCTGCTCCGTCACCCCATCGCTCAAACGTCTCACTGGTGGTGCAGAAATATTAACCTGCTTTCCATCGTCTACGCCTTTCGGCCTCGACTTAGGTACCGACTAACCCTGAGAAGATTAACTTTACCCAGGAAACCTTGGACTCACGGCGAGAGGGTTTCTCACCCTCTTTATCGCTACTCGTGTCTGCATAATCACTTCCAGAACCTCCATACGTCCTTGCCGGTCGTACTTCACAGGCAACTGGAATGCTCCTCTACCGCTCCGTCAGTAAAGACGAAGCCCGCAGCTTCGGCGTGATGCTTAAGCCCCGTTACATTTTCGGCGCAGGCTCGCTTGACCAGTGAGCTGTTACGCTTTCTTTAAAAGATGGCTGCTTCTAAGCCAACTTCCTGGTTGTCTGGGCGCTCCCACATCCTTTACCACTTAGCATCAACTTTGGGGCCTTAGCTGGCGGTCTGGGCTGTTTCCCTTTTGACCACGGACCTTATCACCCGTAGTCTGACTCCCGAGCTAAACTTGGCGGCATTCGGAGTTTGGTTAGGTTTGGTATCCGGGTAAGGACCCTAGCCCATCCAGTGCTCTACCTCCGCCAGTCATCACTCGAGGCTATACCTCAATATATTTCGAGGAGAACCAGCTATCACGGAATTTGATTAGCCTTTCACCCCTACCCACAGTTCATCCGAGAAGTTTTCAATCTTCACCGGTTCGGACCGCCACGGCACTTTACTGCCGCTTTATCCTGACCATGGGTAGATCATCCCGCTTCGGGTCTACTCGACGCGACTAAAACGCTCTATTCGAACTCGCTTTCGCTACGGCTCCGCCTCTTTACGGCTTAACCTTGCCACGCCGAGTAAGTCGCAGACTCATTAAGCAAAAGGCACGCGGTCACCCGGAGACCGGATTGCTCCGGCCTCACTGGGCTCCCACTGCTTGTAGGCACACGGTTTCAGGTTCTATTTCACTCCCCTCAACGGGGTTCTTTTAACCTTTCCCTCACGGTACTAGTACACTATCGGTCGCAAGCTAATATTTAGCCTTGGAAGATGGTCCTCCCAGCTTCCCACGGGATTTCACGTGTCCCGCGGTACTCGGGAACTGCTTCCAGAAAGGATTCACGATTTCGTCTACGGGACTATCACCCTCTTTGGTTACCCTTTCCAGGGGCCTTCGACTATCGAGAATCTTGATAACTTTCCGGGTAAACCCTGAAGCAGCCCCACAACCCCGACTCTATTGCTAGGGACGGTTTGGGCTATTTCCCCGTTCGCTCGCCGCTACTAGGGGAATCTCAATTGATTTCTTTTCCTGCAGGTACTGAGATGTTTCACTTCCCTGCGTTCGCTTCCTCACGCCTATGTATTCAGCGTGTGATGACATTCGATTAAGAATGCCAGGTTGCCCCATTCGGAAATCTCCGGATCAAAGCCTGCTAGGCGGCTCCCCGAAGCTTATCGCAGCCAGCCACGTCCTTCATCGCTTGCTTGCGCCAAGGCATCCACCGTGTGCCCTTAGTAGCTTGACCACTTAAGGTCTTGATCGCAT
>CAVZFW010000002.1:0-87500 GCA_963774705.1 uncultured delta proteobacterium | reverse complement strand
CTTGCTATCCGCACTGTCAATCTCGTTGCGCCTCGCGTGAATCCCTTCATCCACAGCTTCGGTGGCGACCAGGTCGTGCGAATTTTTCGGCGGTGTTATAATCTGGAAGAACCGACCGTGCGCGCAGACTCGTTCAGTGAAGGAGCAATTTGCCCGAACCGCGAGAGTAGCGCAAGTACCCCCGCAAAATATTTTTCCGATTGACGCGAAAACCCAACGCCCGCAAGGGTTATTCGCTACCCTCCGCCATCGCGGCCCCAAGACCGCCGCGTCGCTTCCAGATAGACCGCCGCTCCGATCGCGATGCCGCCAGCAATCACGAACATCGTCGCGTAACCCGCATAATGGGCAATATTCCAAGGGTGAACGGGCCGACCATCGCGCTCAGATCCCACATCGACAGTGTAGATCGAAGAGACGCGGCTGCCATGTCCCGCGGGCGTATCGCGAATCAGCATCGCGCTCAACACCGGATACGCGAAACCATGCCCGAGACCGCCGATCAGCGCCGCAATTTCGAACATTCCGAAATGTCCGGTCAACGCGACCAGCGCGATGCCCACGCCCATCACGGCGAACGACGGGCGCGAGCATCCGGTCGAGGCCGAGACGATCCATCAGCGAGCCGCTTAGCCGCACGAACACCGCGACGACGCCGTAGAGGGTGAAGTAAATGCCGATACTGGTAATGCCTTGCCGGTAGGCAAAAGGGGCGATGAAGCTCATCCGCGACGACATCGCGAAGCCGAAACAAAAAGTAACAATCCAGTACGGCAGCAGCGATCGATTGAGTAACAGGGCGAGGTAGCCGCCGTCCCTGGCACGCGCCGAAACCGCCGCCGGATGGTGGGCGTGCGGAAGATCTTTCTCAACCATCGCAACCGCGATCGCGGCAAACAGGCAGAGTGTGCCGGCGGTGGCGAAAAGCACTGTGAAGCCGAGCCGGCGCATGATGAATTCGCCGAGCAACGCACCGAAGGAGGCGGGACCCTGCCCGCTCAAGCTTTGCACGGCCATCGCCTGCCCCTCGCGGCCGCGCGGCAAGAGCGGATAGACCATCGCGAACAAGGCGACGCGGGCGGTGCCGTTAGCGATGCCGTTGAGGGCGGCGACGGCGTAGATCGGCCAGCCAAGCGAACGCACCGGAATAAATGCGGTCATCGCGAGCGCGTTGAGCACCAGAAACCACATCGCGGTCCAGCGCCGCCCGCGACGATCAACGGCAGAAACTCGAGCCTGGGCGCGCGACCAGCGCGGCGAGGCCCGCGGTCGCGACGATCGCACCGATGGTATTGGCGTGGCCGCCGAGGCGCACGATGAAGACCGGCAACAGCACGAAGAAATTCAGCGCAACGTTGAGCGCGAACGTCGCGGCGAAGACCAGCCAGAAATCCCGCGAGTAGAGACTCGTGGGCGCGCCCGGCGCCGTGACTTTAATCAACGCGTCATTCGATTCGGCGCTGGGATGATTCACGGTCGCCGTTTAAGTTACCTCCGCCATCACGTCCACTTCCCGGCCGCCATGCACGGCCCGCGAGAGACATTGGCGCGAGTTCGCCAGCCGCAAGCCGGCATGTGGTGTTAGCCGGGCTTGCGTTTGGGTTTCGCCGGGTTTGGGTTTGATGTCGGGCGCGGCGCGAGCACCGGCGCGACCGCCCCCTTGAGGATGAGCGCGCCCTCGGGTTGCGCTGTGGTGGTGTGCGAATCGATCGTGACCATAGCCCCATCGATGGTCGAATCGCCAGTCGGCAGCGCAATCGTGAGCGCGGCCTTACCGGTGACTCCAGCGCCGAAATGCGCGGCCAATTCGGGAGAACCTCGGGTCCCGCGCGTCCACCACAGCGAATAAATGTTGCCAACCGGCGATGCAGGTAAGCCGGCGATTTCGACCGCGGCGCGGCGCATCGCGGGGCTGAACGCAATGACGCCGGTCCCCGACGATGCGTGGCCCGGCGGAGCGAGCCGGATGAGGCGGGCGTCCGGCGCTTCGAGAATGCGCCGCAGGTCCTCGTCGATGGCGACCGTCACGCGCATGCCGGCGATTTCCCGATCAGCGCTGGCGATTTTGCCACGCATCGTGGTGAGCTTCGAAGAGAGCTGATTCAGGCGATGACGGAAATGCGTGGTGCGCTGGAGCAGTTGGGTGGAGAATTCCGCGGTGACGATGGCTGAGCCGAGGGCAATCGCCAGCGCCATCCCGGCCAGCCCACGCCAGAACGCCAGGCGCCGGTACCACGGCGGACGGATTGCAGGCGTTGCGGCGCCGTCGCCAGATGCGACGGAACTCACCGCTGCGGAGCGTCCGGCGTCCCTGGCTGCCATTTCTCGATCACTTTGCAAACCATCTGCAACTGAGCCTTCGAAGGAAATATTCCTCGCGGAGCCGATCCGCAAGCAAGCCCAACCGAACGTACCATCCCATCCAGCCGGAGATGGCTTTCGCAAATATCGGAGATTCGGCTAAACTCGACGGGCTGTGCCAACGCGACAAATTCAGGATCTGCACGTCCTCAACACCAAGGAGCTAATCGCTCCGCGCGTGCTCAAGGAAGAATTGCGCGTCGACGAGCCGATTGCGCAGACGGTGGTCGATGCGCGCGAGACGGTGCGCGCGATTCTGAACGGCGCCGATCCGCGCCTGCTCTGCCTGGTCGGGCCGTGCTCGATCCACGACCCGGCCGCCGCGATCGATTACGCCGAACGGCTAGTCAAGTTGCGGCCGGCAGTCGAGGACCGCTTGTTCCTGGTAATGCGCGTGTATTTCGAAAAACCGCGCACGACGATCGGCTGGAAAGGGCTGATCAACGATCCGCACATGGACGACAGTTGCGATATGGAGAGCGGCCTGCGGATTGCCCGGCGGCTTCTGATAGACATAAATCGGCTCGGGCTGCCGGCGGGCACCGAGATGCTCGATCCGATCACACCGCAATATATCGCGGACCTGATTTCATGGACGGCGATCGGCGCGCGCACGACGGAGTCGCAGACGCATCGTGAAATGGCCAGCGGGCTATCGATGCCGGTGGGCTTCAAGAACACGACCGAGGGCAATCTGCAAATCGCGGTCAACGCGATCGAGTCGGCGCGGCGGCCGCACTCTTTTCTCGGCATCAACCAGGACGGGGTCACTGCGATCATCCGGACCTCAGGCAATCCCGACACCCATGTGGTGCTGCGCGGCGGCAAGACCTCGAACTACGACGCGAGCAGTATCGAGGAATGTCAGCGGCTGCTGGCGAAGGCGGGACTCGAGCCGCGTGTGATGGTCGATTGCTCGCATGCGCAGACGGCCAAGGACTATACGCGCCAACTCGGGGTGCTCAGCGCGATGGTGGAGCAGGTGCGATCGGGTAATCGAGGGATTATGGGCGTGATGCTCGAGAGCAATATCGGCGCGGGCAATCAGCCGTTGTCAAAAGATCGCGCGACCCTGAAGTATGGCGTATCAGTGACCGATCCGTGCATCGATTGGACAACGACCGAGGAATGCCTCATCGCGGCCGCGCACGCGCTGGCGTAGCCGGTCACGCTAACGCTCGGCAAGCTAATACCGCCACCAGACGATACCCCAGACCTCAATCAGCAGACCTAGTAGAGTGGCGAGAGCCAATAATTTTATTGATCGATTCTTAAACCCGTCTGCTGCAAGCAAATTCACAAAAGGTAAATAATCAATCGTATAGCGCGCACCAAATTGCTCGTTACCAGTCGAAAAATATGTAAGGTAAAGCGCCTGTATTCCAATGCATGCGCTTAACGCCAGCAGATTTATCCGCTTCCTATAATCGGCGGCTATTGCCAAAAATAGAGCGGGTGTCGCAATGAAAACGCCAAAGCCGTCGATCGTTGGATCGAACCAGGGAAATTCTCGCAGCCTATTCGGCAGTTTCAAAAAATAGGTCACAGCATTCTGCGGTACATATCTTACGCTAAACATCCCCCACGGCATCGGGATGCCGACCAATGCCCGCTTATATCCGAAACGCGAGGCTCTAAGGATTACCAAAATCTGTTTCGTTGAGATTCCACTTTTAGCTAGTTTGTTGGACTGTGGCTATCGCAAAAACATGCGATGCGGATCCCTCGTTCGATGAGGGCGTTACAATAATACTTCTCTCATTCGATACTGTGGATCGGAACGGCAATCCTTCTTCGAAAATTCCGAAACCATCCCTGCGGGAATTATTTCCAAGAGACGCAGAGAGACCGAGTGCGCAGAGAAGCCGTCGATCGAAGTAATCGCGTCATGCCCGACAGGCGAGCCGGACGGCACTTGATTGGTGTCGTTCTGCACGTCGGCCTGCCTACGCTGTTGTGGACGATCATCGCTATCGCCGGGCCGGTCTTCGTCAATCAGATTCGAAATCAGGATCGCGCAATCCAGGAAGATTTCGCGCTGTATTATTTCGCGGCACTCGAGCTGCGCAACGGCATCAACCCATATAGGACCGATCTGACGCGAGCGGCGCAGGCCGCCGGCCTCAAGATCCACGCGATATCGCATAGCAATGAACCTCCGACGTTTCTCGCGGTTATGATGAGACCGCTCAGCCATCTGCCGATTCGAACGGCATACTTGATTTGGCAGATAACCAACGTAACCTGCTTCGTGATCGCGATAGTGCTCGTGCTCGGGCCGGGTACCGGCTTGGCGCCGTGGCAAGCTATAACGCTCGCGGCCCTCGCGACGCTTTATCCCGCTGTAGGTGCTGTCTTTTGGTTTGGGCAGAGCAAGTTGATTGCATTGGTTTCGCTGGTCATTGCGATGCGGTTGATCGAGCGGCGGCGTCCAAGGCTGGCGGGCCTTACCCTGGCCGTAGTCGCGATGCTTGCGGATTCCCGTTCTTGCTGGCGGGCTACCTTCTTTTACAGCGGCGCGCACGCGCCTTGTTGGCCGCGATCATCGGTGTCGTGGTCATCGGTATCGTCACGATTTGGATCGCCGGCGTCACGACCTGCCTAAGCTTTGTTTCGGTATTACCCACGGTCTATGTGGATCCGTGGAATGCGATGCGGCGCGACTTTTCGATCTACTTTGTGATTTCGCGGCAGATTTGGGCCATTTCACAAATTCCCGGCCTGACGCTTGATCTTGTACGACACCTCCTCATAGTGGGAGCCGATTTGTCAGTGCTGGCGGCGACTTGCCGCGCGACCTTCATGGTTCCCGAACGACAGGATCCCGATTCGCGAATCTTTGCGCTCTGGGTAGCCACGGCGATCTTCTTATTGCCTGTCGCATGGGACCACGATCTAACCCTGATGTTAATTCCTTTCGCACAACTCGCGGTCCTTGCGGCACGGGGGTCGGCGAGCCGGCGAGCAATCGTGATGGCTGTCGTGCAGTTATGCTTCATTGTTCTGGTGGGAGTACGTCGCGCATTCCGGGAACGAATTGGGGTTCGTCGCGATGCTCACCGCATACCTGTCCGCTTATTGGCTGGCGGTCGACCAACCCGGCGCAATAAAGCTGCCGTTGCGCGCGTTGCCCGCCGAAATCTGGCGCAGGATTAGGTTCGCCACGTAATCGCATTACCGCTTCACTATTTGCAGGGTCTTGAGGTCTTTTCCTGATCAGCTTGAAGGTTGGACGTATTTCGCTCGTTCGTTCCGAAAAAAGAGAGTCTGAAAACGTCGGTACCAGGAGCCGAAATTCATGGCGTGACACTCCGCGATAATCTAATTTGCGACGCCACAGGCAATGGGGAACCGATCATGCGGCTTTGCTTGCAGGCTCGCTCGACACGGGACGCGGAATCATGCGACCGCCCTCTTCGTCGCCGGCAGCGCCGGCCTCGAGGTAGAGTGCGTCGCCGTTGACCCGCCACAGATCGTAGGAGCCGCCCATGATGTTCCGGGCGGCCATCAGCCCGGTCATCATCGCGTGGTCCTGGTTGTTGTACTTGTGCATCCCGTTGCGGCCGACCAACTGCAGATTCGGCAGCTCGCGTTCGATGAATTCGCGCATCACGTCGACCGCGTCGCGATAGTGCGCCATCGTAGACCGGATACGCGGCGCGCTGGCGCACGACAGTTCCGTCAACCACCTTGCGCTTCGCGTCGACGAGTCCCAGTTTCGCCAGCTCGCGCGTGCCCATCGCGACCAGGTCCGCGTCGGCCGTACTCCACATCGAATCCGAATCGAAGCAGAAGTACTCGAGCCCCAGCACGGTGTAGCGCTGATCCGGGCACCATCGCCGGGACTCCAGTTCTTGAAGTTCTGGATGCGGCCGACACTTGACGCCGGGCTCGTGGATATAAATCCAGTTGTCGGGGAACATGCTCCGGCTCGTCGATGATCAGCGCGACGGTGATGAAATCGCGATACTGAGACTGTTCGCGCCGCCTGCGACAACCTCGGCCGGCGCCGCGGGATCGAGCGCGCCGATCAGTTCGCGTATCGGCATGGTCGAGATGAAGTGACTACCCGCGTAGCTGTGTGGGCCGTCGGCGGCGGTCGGTGCCGATCGGAGATTACGCCGCCCTTGCCCGCGCTTGAATCGCGACCACGCTTTCGCCCATCTTGACGCGCGGCGCCGCGCTCTGCAGATCTTTTTGGTCAGCTCTCCCACATCTCGCCGGGACCATGCAGCGGGATAGCGGAAGCGATCGATCAAGGTCTTGATGACCGGGACCGCCGGATTTCTTGCCGAAACGTGAGCGCACGCTTGATCAGCACGCGCATCGAGAGGTCTTTGATTCGCTGCGCCGCCCAGTCGGCGCTGATCTCGCTGCACGGGATACCCCAGACCTTTTCGGTGTAGCTGCGAAAAAAGATCTCATAGAGCCGGCGCCCGAAGGCGTTGACGACCCAATCCTCGAAGCTGTGAATTTCGCGCTTCGGGCCATCACCCGCGCCGCCACGTAGCTGAGCATGCAGGCGATCGATTCCGCGAACAGGCCGAGATGTCTCAGCGACGTTCGAGCGTCTCGAGCGGATACTTGAAGAAGCGGCCGCGATAATAGATGCGCGAGAGGCGTTCGCGCTCGAGCATACGGTCGCCGAGGATTTCGCTCCAGAGCTTCTCGATCTCGGCGTTCTTGGAAAAGAAGCGATGGCCGCCGATGTCGAAGCGAAAGCCCTTGTAGCTGACGGTGCGCGCGATGCCGCCGACGTGGGTCGGATCCTGTTCGAGGACGATCGCCGGGTGTCCGTTGCGCGTGAGTTCCCACGCCGAGGTCAGCCCGGCAGGTCCGGCACCGATAATTACCGTGCGATTGGCACCGCCGCTATCGGAACCGCTGGCGTGGTCGAAAGCCTCGAGCTTACCGCCCATCACATCAACCCTCATGCATTCTAGAATTCTCTTAGTATAGTTTGTGAGGATTTCATTAGGCAAGACACTTTTCCATTAGCTATTACAAGCGCGAAAATTGGGTTCGTTATGTAAAATTAAAAAATTGGGTCTCCACGGGTGTTTGCAGTGGATGGGGTGACGGAGTTCTAATCAGCTGCTGGGGGCGCCTTGCTCTATAAATCGCGCCCCGTTCTTACATTATACTCCCTTTTGTAGAGTTTGGCGCAGTGTTTTTCTGGCGGGGAGAAATTGGCGGAGAGCATCGGCGAGACACCTCTTTTTCTTGCCGATCCGGCACATTTCTCGAAACCCGCGATTGAAACGATCAGGTAGCGCATAGCCAGAGCAACCGGCCGGCCTAGTATCCTTTCGCGTTGAGATCGCAAATCCGCAATCGCGATCACAAAATCCGCAATCGGGGAAAATCACAAATTCGAGATTGCGGGATCACAAATCCACAATTGCGGAGATCACAAACAAATCAGGGCATCTTGAGCACTATCCACGTGGGTCCGGCAGGCACGCGACAAGGAAAGGCAAAGCGAAAGCCAGGGGGAAGTGACGGAATTGGTCACATAAGCGACGGAATCGTTCAGGATTGCCGCTTTTCGGAGCGGATTTTTTCACTTGTAAGCATCGCGTTGAGGGCGGCGGTACGCCGGACCGGATAAACCTCGGGGCGCTCGAGGTCTTTATGGCGCTGGCCGAGGTGCGCGAGGGCCTGTAACAGGCGCTCGCGCGACTCGGCCAGTGGTGGACGCGGCTCGACGCGAGCGCCGGCGACCATCTGGCGTGTGAGGAGCGCCGAGACTTCGGCCGGCGCGGGCTTGAACTCGTGGGCGACGGTGGTGACGCCCTCGTCGGCAAGACCGATCAGGTCGGCGGTGAAACCGCCGCTCGCGTTGAGTGCGCGGAAGACCTGCTTGCGGCCGGGTAGCGTGGCCTTGCCCGGCGAAGTCTTGAGCCGCCCGACGCCATGATACTCGGCGAGCTTGTAGGTGGCGTCGAGGGTTGGCGCGTCGCCACCGGCGGCCATCGCGGTACCGACGCCAAAGGCGTCGATCGGCGCGCCGGCGCGCAGCAAATCGTTGATGCGGTATTCGTCGAGATTACCACTGGCAAAAATCGCGACGTCGGTCAGACCGTTCTGATCGAGGATGCGACGGGCGCGGACGCTTAAATCGACGAGGTCACCGCTATCGAGCCTGCACGGCCTGCAGCTTGAGACCCTTGGCCTTGAGGTCGCGCGCCACGCGGGCCGCATTCTCGACTCCGCGCACGGTGTCATAGGTATCCACCAGCAGGGTGCTGAGCTGGGGAAACAGCGTGACGAAATGATCGAAGGCCTCGCGCTCGCTATCGTGCGCCATGATGTAGCTGTGGGCCATGGTGCCGTTGAGCGGGATGCCGTAACGGCGCCCGGCAAGGACGTTGGACGTGCCGACGAAGCCGGCCAGGTAGCTCGAGCGCGCGACGATCAGACCGGCGTCGGCGCCCTGACTGCGCCGCAGGCCGAAGTCGATGAGGCGGCGGCCGCGGGCGGCGACGACGCAGCGGGCGGCCTTGCTCGCAACCATCGAGGCCACGCCGATCTGGTTGAGCACGAGCGTCTCGATGATTTGCGCCTCGATCAGCGGCGCGTGTACTTCGAGGATCGGTTCCTGCTCGAAAAAGATCGTCCCCTCGGGAACCGCGTGGACGTCGCCGGTAAAGCGCAGGTTGGCGAGAAAGCCGAGGAACTCGGGAGCGAAGAGCTTGAGCGATTCGAGATATTCGATAGCGTCAGGTGCGAAGCGGAATTGCTCGAGTGCCTCGAGCACGCGATCGATGCCCGCGGCAACCAGAAATCCGCGCTTCGGCGGCATCCGGCGGACGCTCAGGTAAAAGCATCGACGGCTGATTGAAGCCGAGCGCGAAATAGCTCGCGGCCATCGTGAGCTCGTACAGGTCGGTCAGCAACGGGGCTTCGTCGGGAGCGAAGCGCAGGTCGATGGGCATCAGGCTGAAACCTCTGCGGGCTATCGTAGCGGCGCGAGGGACGGGCGTCACGCGGCGGTTACGCAAAGCCGTAGCGAATAAACCGATTGAAGCGGATGGCAACGGCGGCGGAAGACGGTCAGCAATTTTCAGCCCGGCGGCTCGGGCGGACGGGGCGGCTTGGGCGGTTGCGGCAGCAGATTCGGTCTCGTGGATCACCCGCGTCTCCGACGACGGCTGCGCACGCATCTTTTCGCCCATCTCGCGCAGACGGTCGGCGACGAGGTAATTGATGGTGCCGGGCTCGTCGATCGTGCCGGCGCGCACGCCGGTCAAAATTTCGATGCCGTTGTCGATCGTATCGACGGCATAGATGTGGAAGACGCCGCGCTCGACAGCGTCGATGGTTTCGAAATCGAGCATCAGATTGCGCACGTTCGAGTGCGGCACCAGCACGCCCTGGCGGCCAGTCAAACCGGTGGCTTTGCAGACGCGGTAGAAGCCTTCAATCTTGTCGTTGACGCCGCCGATGGCCTGCACCGTGCCGAACTGATCGACCGATCCGGTGACGGCCAGGTCCTGGCGGATCGGCACGCCGCTCAGCGCCGAAAGCAGCCCGTAAAGCTCGGTCGAGCTGGCGCTATCGCCGTCGATGCCCGAATAGGATTGCTCGAAGCAGATACTCGCGGTCATCGCGATGGCGCTGGTCTGGCCGAAGCGCTCGCGCATGAAGCCGCTCAGAATCATGATGCCCTTGTCGTGGGTCGAGCCGGAAAGGCGCGCCTCGCGCTCGATATTGATGACGCCCGCCTGCCCGAGCGCGACGGTGACCGTCACGCGCGAGGGGCGGCCGAATTGATAACCACCGATGTCGAGCACGGCGAGACCGTTGATTTGGCCGACGCTAGCGCCGTCGCGATGGACGATGATGGTGCCGTTGGCGATGAGGCGGCGGATTTCCTCTTCGATAAAATTGAGACGCAAGACGCGCTGCTGGAGAGCGCGATCGACGTGTTCCGCCGTAACAACGGCAGAATTATCGGTGCGCGCGAAGTAGGCGGACTCGCGGCAGAGGTCATCGATCGGCTCCATCATGCTGAGGACGCGATCGCGATCGCCAGCGAGGCGCATCCCGAACTCGACGATGCGCTGCAGCGCGGTGCCGTCGAAACTGGGCAGGTTCTCACGCCGGGCGAGCGCGCCGACGTGCGACGCATAATACGCGGCGGCCTGCGTGGTCGGCATCGATTACGGGACGAATCTCGGCCTTGACCTTGAAGAGCGTCGGGAACTCCTGATCGTAGAAATACAGCATGTTGTAGAGTTGCGCGCCGCCCATCACGATCACTTTGGTGCGAATTTCGATCGGCTCGGGCTTGAGCCCGCTGACCGCAAAAAAGGCAAAGGGCTCGAAGGTCTCGGGCGTCATGCGACCGGTCTTGAGCGAGCGCTTGAGGGTCTTCCACACGCCCGGCTCGACGGCCGCATCTTCGAGGTCGAGAATCAGGAAACCGCCGTGCGCCTTCATGAAGGAACCCGGGATGATGCGCGTGAAATTGGTTCCCGAACGGCCCATCGGATCGATCCAGCGCTCGATCGTACCGAAGATATTGCGGTAAGTGGGCGCGTCTTCGCTGATGACGGGTGCGCCCGTACGGCCGGCGTTATCGACGAAGACGTTGACCTGGTACTCGACGAAACGACCGTTCTCCTCGGCCTGCGGAGCGCTGGCGGGCGGACCGTCGGTGCCGCCGGTGGCGTTCGGGTGCGGCTTCGCGAAAGCGCTCGAGATGGCTCAGCATGTGCTCGCCGACTTCATCGAGATAGGCGCTGACGGCGGAACTGTCGAAGCGCTGCTTGATGGCGGAAATCGCGGGCGTGATCAGGCGGCCGGCGAAGGCGCGCTCGATATGGCGAATATCCGCAATCAACTCGCGCATCACCTCCTGCTGGCGCATCAGCAGGGTCGCGAGCTCATTCTGGAGTTCGCCCTGAACACGCGCCAGCCGTTCCTTTTCGGCATCGGGCAGCGCGGCCATCTCGCGCTTGAGCTCGTCGGGCGATTCGGGCATCTTGCCGCCGATCAGCGGAATAAAAATTATCTGGCCGCCGGGCCCGCTCTGGATCGCAAAACCGCGCTCCTTCGCGCGGGTCTCGAAGGTGCCGTAGAGCTCCTGCGCGCGCGCATTATATTTGTCACGCAGAGCAGTTCGCTCCTGATCAAAATCCTCCTGGCGAAAGGCCTTGGGCAACTGCTCGATGACGAAGCCGACCAGCTCTTTCATGCGCGTGTGCAGTTCGATCCCCTGTCCGGCCTTGAGCGCGATCGCGAGGGGGGCCTCAGGAGTGCGAAAATTATTGACGTAAACCCAGTCGCCCGGCGTGGGCATGGTCGAGGCCCGCTGCTGAAGCAGGCGCAGAATGGAATCGCGTTCGGCGCGGGTGCGCAGGCCGCTGACGAAGACGTTGTAACCGGGCGCATCGATGCCGATGCCCAGGCGGATCGCGTCGAGGGCGCGATCCTGACCGAGCAGATGATCGGATTGGCCGTCACGCGACAACCGCAAAAGCTCATCGGGAGCGATGGGTGAGGCACCGCGCAGATCGGCGGGCTTAAGTTCTGCTGGCGGGGAAGCAGACTTTAGCGCACCGCCATCGGGCGCTTCGTCGTGATCGGTGGTTGCTGGCATCGCAGGCTTTCCGGTGGAGGTTTCAAGCGGCGAGCAGCCGCGACTATTCAATCGTGATGCGGCGACCGCGTTTCTTGGGCAGGACGATCCAGAGCACGCCGGAATTCCATTTGGCGCTCACGCTGTCGCATTCGATGGGATGCTTGAAGTCGAAGGTATTTTCGACTTCGCCAGCGGGGCCGGGAAAGCGCACAACGAGGCGCCAATCGCTGACCTCGACGGCCACCGCGCCGGGCTCGGCGCCGGCGGTAGGAACCTTCGCTTCATAATGCGGGCCGCGGTCGATCATCAGGGCGCGATCGAGCGTGTGGCGACGATTCTCGCGCCATCGGGTGATCAGCAAGTCCTCGAACAATTCGTCGAAGGTGCGTGCGAAATCGTCGATCCCGAGCGGGACCACTGCGCTTTGGCGTTCCTGAAGCCACGAGGTAATTGTAGTAAGTAACGGCGTCGGCGTCGAGCAGCGGAGAGCGGCCGTGCCTGCGGAGTCGAATGTCGGCGTGAGAGACTCGGTTAGTGGGCGGCCGCGGGACCGCCGGTCGATTTCTGCTTGCGCATCAGGAAGGCCAGCGGCGTGAGGAAAAAGAAAATATAAGCAATCAGCCGGAAGTCATCGACGAAGGCGAGCACCGAGGCTTGCTTTTGCACTTCCTGATAAACCATCCCGAGGAGGGGCGCAGCGCCGTGGCGCGTAATCCCGTCGAATTGTCCGGAGGCAGCAGGATAGGTGTGCCGCCAAATGCTCAAGGTAAAAGGATCAATCTTTCCGCTCAGGTAAGGTCTGATGGATTTGCGCGTGACTGGTGAGCATCGCCACCAGAATCGCGATGCCGATACTGCCGCCGATCGTGCGGACCATGTTGAACAAGCCCGACGCCGTTCCCATTTCTTCCTTAGAGACCGCGCCGAGGCTGAGTGTAGTCATCGGGATGAAGATGAGGCCCGATCCGATTCCGCGATAGAGCCCGGGGAGCGCAATATTCCAGAAATCGATCTGGGGATTGAAGTGCGCCATATCCCAGGTGCCGATAGCCGCCGATCAGACAGCCGAGCGCAGACCAGGATACGCGCGTCAACCAGGTTGAAGAGCCGGCCAGCGATCATAATCGAGGCGAGCGTGCCGAAACTTTGAATCGAGAGGACGTAGCCCGCCAGCAACGGTGTATAGCCTGCGATCTGCTGACACCAGAGCGGAATCAGCACGTAAGTCCCGTACATCGCGAACATGATGACCGTGGTAAAGAGCGTGCCGACGGCGAACGTCCGATTATTGAGCACGCGCAAATCCACTATCGGCTCGGCCGTCCGCAACTCCTGGATGATAAAGAGCAGGACACCGATCGAGCCCACGACGGTCAGGATGTTGATGGTTTCGGAGTTGAACCAGTCAAGACGCTCGCCCTTGTCGAGCATCACCTGGATACAGGTGACGCCGATGACGAGGTAGCACAGGCCCCACCAATCGATTCTTTTGATTCCGCGCTTCACGTAGGTCGGGTCGTGGACGAAGGTAATGACCATCAGGGACGCGAGCAGACCGATCGGCACGTTGATGTAGAAAATCCAGCGCCAACTGTAATTGTCGGTGATCCAGCCGCCGAGCATCGGGCCGAGCACCGGGTCCGAGCATCATGCCGAGACCCCAGACCGACATCGCGACGGCCTGCTCCTGCGGCGGAAAGGTCTCCATCAGGATGGCCTGCGACATCGGCATCATCGCACCGCCGCCGAGTCCCTGGAGCACGCGGCAGACGATCAGGAACGGCAGGTTGGGCGCCGCACCCGCCATGAGCGAACTGCCGACGAAGAGCAAAATCGAAAAGGTGAAGAAGCGCTTGCGGCCGAAGTACGCGCCGGCCCATCCGGTCAGCGGAATCACGATGGCGTTGGCGACGATGTAAGATGTCAGGACCCACGCGGCCTCGTCGACGCCAACCGAGAGGCTGCCGCGAATATGCTGCAAGGCGACGTTGGCGATGGTGGTGTCGAGCACCTCCATGATGGTCGCGAGCATCACCGCGACCGCGATAATCCACTTGTTCGCCGCGGCGGCGTGATGCGCAGGTGCGGGACTCTCTTTGGGAGCGGCGGCCATCTCGATTTAGATCGTCATCCTAGTGAACAGAGCGGGAGCGCATCGGCAGCCGGCACTTCAACGCCGCGGTAGAGGGAGTGGATAACGATTGCACAATTGCGATGAGCTGGCTGAAGATCCCGGCACGGATGCAACCTTGCGAGAATCGCAGGCACCGGCGCCGCGGCAATTGGGGGGCCAGACGTTCGCGACCTCGGGGGACCAATATCGCGGTGTCCAGGTTGCCGAAGCGACCGGTGCCTCCGGAGGCTCGTGCCTGTGATTGTCGTGGGACCGCCCAACTCAAATTTTGCTCTTAGAACAGGATCCAAATTGGAGCCGGACGCGGAACGGGCGGCCGGCGGCTAATGTCCCATCGGTACGCATTTTAAGCATTTCGTACCGGAGTTTGTCAAACGAATCGATCACGGCCATTCTAATCGGCAACATTTAGCGCTAAATGTAAGGCGGTTTATGAGGCGCGCAATGCGAAAGCCCAAATTGAAATCGGTACCGGTTCGCCTGCAGCGCGTGTTGGATGAGGCCGAAGAGCTTTTCAGGCGAGAAGGCTTCCTGCACTTCAGCACCGACGAATTGGCGCGGCGGCTGCGATGTTCGAAGCGGACGATATATGCAGTCGCACCAGGGCGCGAAAAATTTCTGGAAGCGGTGATTTTGCATCGCGTAACGAAAGCAGAAGACGCGACGATTGAGCCGCTGCGCAATGCCTCCACAGTGCAGGCCGCCGTGCAGGGCTTCATCAGCGTGAGCGTCGAGCAGGCGCAGGACTCCACTCCCCTGTTCATGCGCGACGTGATGCTGTTCCCGGCCGGACGGCGGGCGGTGGACAAGTGGCGGGCCGATATCGCGGACGAGCTGGAGCATGTCATCGACCGAGGAATCGGCGAAGGGTTGTTTCGAAAAATCGATCCGCGCGTTGCGGCTGAGGCGCTGCTGACTTCCGTCCTACGCATGTGTGAATCGGACTTTTCAGCCAGATCCCACACGACCACCGCTGAGGCGGTGCGCCAGGTCTATGAGATTTTCTGGGCGGGACTGTTTCGCGGGCGTCGCGATACAAAGCGTGTGCAGCGAATTCGCGGTGAGCGACAAGTTGTCGCGGTGGTCTGACCGAAGTGTCGCGACGGTTATTGCAACTCGCGGAATGAGAGCATCGCAACTTCGCGAGACCGCCGACGATCCTCATATATTATTCGCGGAGCCAATGAGCGCGGACGCGCGCACGAAAACCACACCCTCCATCAGGCGGCGCGCGGTGCGATAGACGGTCGTGTGATCGGCGACCCAGCCGTGGGCGGCATGGTGCACCGAGGCGCCGACCACGGTCAGGCCAGAGGGCTGCGCGATGCGTACCGGCTCATCCGGGGCGGCGGCTTCACGCGCCACTCGATGCGCGATGCTACCGGGCAATCGCGCCGCGACCGCGAGGCACATCGCGCCGGTCAATGGCACCGCGCGATGCGGTTGGCCGATCGAGATCATGCGTACGGTCAGGTCCGCATCGTCTTTCGCGATACGATCGCCTGCGAGCGTTAGCGACTCGCGCGGACCGGTCACCGTCGCAACCTTCGGGATACTTGGCTTGCGCATCGCCTCGTCGGGGGTGCGCGCAATTCCCATACGTAAGCTGGCGGCGATGCGAATGGCCTCGAGACGCGCGAGCAGGTCGCCGTTCGCGTCGAGTTGGTCGGGCATCTCGATGCCGGTCATGCCAAGGAACTCCGCAGCGACGAACACGCAGGGATTTGCCGCATCGATCATGGAGACCTCGACCGAGCCAAGACCGGTGATGTCGAGGCGATCGATGACGTTGCCGGTCGGCAAGAGCTTGCCCGTTCCAGCGCCGCCGGGTTCCAGAAATTCCAACCGCACAGCGGCACCGGTGCCGGAAACACCGGGTAAGGCGAAATCGCCGTCGACCGCCGCACGGCCCTCGTCCATCGCGAAACGCGCGACGATCAACTTCTTCGTATTGGTGTTGTGGATGCGCACGACGGCTTGCTCGCCGGCGGCTTGAACCAAACCCTCATCGACGGCGAAAGGGCCGACCGCAGAAGACATGTTGCCGCAATTTCCGCTGTAATCGACGGTAGCGCTGCTCACAGATACTTGTGCAAAAGTGTAATCGACGTCCGCGTCGGATCGCGTCGGCGGCCCGATCACGCACACCTTCGAGAGCGACGAGACGCCGCCGCCCATGCCGTCGAGCTGGCGGCCGTTGGCGTCGGGACTGCCAATCACGCCGAGAAAAATCGGCGCCCATCGCGCGCGCTCGCGCGGTAAGTCCTGCGGCGCGAAAGATCACGGCCTTGCTGGTACCGCCGCGCATGAACACGGCGCGCAATCCGATCTGCTTCATAAGATTAAGACGCGGCGCATCGCAAAAGGCTCAGCCGCGATCGCCCGCCGCATTCGCGCCCGCGATTCGCCCGAAGACGGCGCCCGACATCAGGCCCGATCCGCCCGGATAGTTGTGATGAAACAGGCCTCCGACCATCTCACCGCAGGTGTAGAGACCCGCGATCGGATTCCAGTCGGTGCCGACGACCTGTGCGCGATCGTTGACCTTGAGGCCGCCGAACGAAAACGTGATGCCGCCGGTGACCGGCCAGGCGAGGTACGGCGGCGTGTCGAGCTTTTGCGCCCAATTCGATTTCGGCAGCGTCAGCCCACGGGTCGTCATGCCGTCGCGATCGCCCGGGTTGAAGCTACCGTGACCGGCGGCGAGATTGTATTCCTCGAGCGTACGGAGCGCGGCTTCGCGATCGAGGTCGAGGCGGCCCACCAGGTCGCCGAGACTTGCGGCCGTAACCGGCTCGCTGGTCGCGTAGCGCGGTTCGAGCAGATGCTTCACTTTCGCATCGAAGACCTGGTATGCGACGCCGCCCGGCTGGTTGAGAATGATTCCGCCGAACTTGGCGTAGGTGAATAGGGCCTGGTCCTCGCCCTCATCGACGAAGCGGTGACCCGATCGATTGAGCATCACGCCGTATGGGTACGATAGGCGATTGGTCTTGTCGGTGAGTTGGCGATCGCCGAACGCGGGCGCTTCGGCATTGATCGGCGTCGCGTGACAGCCGCTCCATTGCCCCCACGGCATCGCTCCAATTTCGAGCGCCATGCGCAAGCCATCGGCCTGATTGTGCGGAGTGCCGCGAACCTTCGCATGGTCCCACGGACGGCCGAGGTACTGCGCGCGCCACGCGGCGTTGGCCTCGAAGCCGCCGCAGCCGAGGACCACCGCATTCGCGCTCAACTCGTGAACGCCACTGGTGTCGCGCACGACGACTCCAGTGACGCGGCCGCGCTTATCTTGCATCAACCGAATCGCCGGACTGGCGTAGCGGATCTCGATGCCCTTGCGTTGCGCCGCCGCGAACCACATCCGCGAAAGCCCGACGCCCTCGTGCACCGCGCGCACGATCGCGCCCTTGGGCCATTTGATCACGTTGCCAACGCGCACCGCGCCGAGCGAGATCGCGGGTTCGAAGCGGATGCCCTGATCGACCATCCAGCAGGCGGTCGCGAACGAGTTCGAAATCAGAATTTCGGCCAGTTCGGGGTCGGTCCGGTTATTGGTCATGCGGCGCAGATCGGCCCAGAACGCGTCGCACGGATAGGCCTCGACGCCGTCGACGAAGCCCTCAAGATTGCGTGCCTTCGGCACCAGTCGCAAGATTTCCTCGACGTGATCGAAGGCGATGCGCAGCAGGCCGCCGCTGTAATGCGTGTTGCCGCCGCGCATCTCCTCGGGCGCCTTTTCCAGCACCAGCACGCGCTCCGCACCCGCATTGCGCGCCGAGACGCTCGCCGCGAGCGCCGCATTGCCCGCCCCGACCACAATTACGTCGTAATCCGGCATCGATTCCCGTCTCCGCTCTCGCCCGATAATTCATGCGCCACGGCGCGCACTCCAAACTGCGTCGCAGTACATTATTTTCGCCGGCGAATTGACTGTTGCGTTATTGGAATCGAATAATTGCACAATTCGCAGTGGCGCCGAAAACGTCCGCTTCGGCGTCGCACCGACGATCGGTTCCCGGTGTCCGAGAGGCATGCGCAATGACCTGGTTGAAGAATGACGTGCAACGATTCGCGCCGCCGGGTGAACGGCTGGCACAGCTGTGGCTCGGCCCCGGCATCTTGGAAATCCCGGGCGCGCACAACGCGCTCGCGGGTCTGCTGGCGAAGCGCGCCGGGTTCAAGGCGATCTATCTGTCGGGCGCGGCCTCTCGGCCAGCCTGGGCCTAGCGGATCTTGGAATCCTCGGGCTCGACGAGGTGTGTCTGTTCACGCGGATGATTTCGCGCGCCACTGGCCTGCCGCTGATCGTCGATGGCGACACCGGCTTCGGCGGCATCCTGAACGTGATGCGCACCGTGCGCGAAGTCGAAGACGCGGGCGCGGCGGCGATTCAGATTGAGGACCAATCGTTGCCGAAGAAGTGCGGCCATCTGAACGACAAACGGCTGGTCGCGCCCGACGAAATGGCCGCAAAGATCGCTGCCGCCGTGCGAGCGCGCCGTCATCTGAGGATTATCGCGCGCACCGATGCGGTTGCGGTCGAGGGAATCGATGCGGCAATCGCACGAGCGCGGCTTTATCGCGAGGCTGGCGCCGATGCGATTTTCCCTGAGGCGCTGACGACCGAGGAAATGTTCAGGACCTTCGCGCGCGAAATCGACGCGCCGCTGCTCGCCAACATGACCGAGTTCGGGCGCACGCCCTATTTCACCGCGAAGCAGTTCGAGGACTTCGGCTTCGCGATGGTGATATGGCCGGTATCGTCGTTGCGCGTCGCGGCGAAGGCGATCGGCGAACTCTACGAATGCATAGTGCGCGAGGGCAGCGCAGAGCCGATGCTCGAGCGGATGCAAACGCGGGCGCAGCTTTACGAAACGATCGGCTACACCGATTACGAGGCGCTCGATGAATCGATCGCGCGGAGCGTGCTGCCGCCGGACGTCCGCCTGAAAGGATGAGTGGCCCGACAATCGACCGTGCTTCAATGGGACTATTGGCGCATCCCAATGGATGAGTGATCGCAAAATGTCACCGGCTTATGACGTCGTCGTGATCGGAGGCGGCAATGCCGCCTTTTGTGCCGCACTCGCCGCGCGCGAAAGTGGTGCGAGCGTGCTCGTACTCGAGTGCGCACCGATCGACGAGCGCGGTGGTAATAGCCGCTTCACCGCGGGTGCGATGCGGGTGGCGTATAATGGCGTCGACGATCTGGTGCGCCTGATGCCCGACCTCACCGAAGAGGACAAGGCCAACACCGATTTTGGCGCCTATCCGAGCGACCAGTTCTACGACGATCTCTGCCGCGTCACCCAGTATCGCACCGATCCGCAATTGGCCGAGACGCTGGTCGGCCGCAGCTTCGAAACGATGCTCTGGATGCGCAGCAAGGGCATCCGGTTCGTGCCGATTTATGGACGGCAGGCATTCAAGGTCGATGGCAGATTCAAATTCTGGGGCGGCCTGACGGTCGAGGCGTGGGGCGGCGGTCCGGGCCTGATCGATGCGCTCTACGACGCCGCCGAACGCGACGGCATCGAGGTGTGGTACGAGAGCCGCGCGGTCGAATTGATTCACGACGACGACGGCGTTCATGGCGTAGTCGTGCGCAAGCACGGACGAACCGTCAGCGTCGCGGCGCATAGCGTCGTGATCGCGTCGGGCGGCTTCGAGGCAAATGCGGAATGGCGCACGCGTTACCTCGGTCCCGGCTGGGACCTCGCGAAGGTGCGCGGCACGCGTTTCAATACCGGCGACGGGATTCGCATGGCGCTGGAAATCGGCGCGATGCCGTATGGGAACTGGTCCGGATGCCACGCCGTGGGATGGGATCGCAACGCGCCTGATTTTGGCGACCTCAGTGTCGGCGACGGCTTTCAGAAGCACAGCTATCCGTTCGGGATCATCGTAAATGGACGCGGCCGGCGCTTCGTCGATGAAGGCGCCGACTTCCGCAACTACACATACGCCAAGTACGGGCGCGCGGTGCTCGAACAGCCGGGCCAATTCGCCTGGCAGATTTTCGATCGCAAGGTCGCCCATCTGCTGCGCGACGAATATCGCATCAAGCGCGTGAGCAAAGTCAGTGCGGCGACGCTCGAGGAATTGGCGGGCAAGCTCGAGGACGTTGACGCGAGCGGGTTACTCGAAGAAATCGGATCTTACAATGCTGCGGTGCGCACCGACGTCGCCTTTAATCCGAACGTCAAGGACGGGCGCTCGACACGCGGGCTTGCGATTAACAAGAGCAATTGGGCGAACACGATCGATACGCCGCCGTTCGAGGGTTACGCGATCACCTGCGGCATCACGTTCACGTTCGGCGGTTTGCGCATCGACACGAATGGCGCGGTAATCAACACGGACGGCGCCCCGATTCACGGGCTTTATGCGGCCGGCGAGTTGGTCGGCGGCCTCTTTTACTTCAATTATCCCGGCGGCACGGGCTTGATGTCGGGCTCGGTCGTCGGACGAATCGCGGGTTGCGCTGCGGGCCGCGCGGCGCGTGGATAGGCTCGCCTAGTTACTTTCGCGCTTCAACACCCGATCGACCATCGACTTGAATTCGCGCGTAATCGGCGAACGAAAAAAGCGTGTGCGCGTGAAATAGGGATCGCCGGAGTAGAACCACTCGTATTGCAGCTGACGGCTGCCGAAAGGTTCGCCGATCATGTCCCACGCGAGCTTGAACAACTGCACCCGGTCGCGCGCCGAGAGATCCTTGCCGCGCAAATATTTTTCGAGGTAGGCGGCGATTTCCGGATTGGCGAAATCGCTCTCGGTTGGCGTCATGATGAGTCCGCTGCCGCTCAATTGGCGAATAACCTCCGCGGCGCGCAGCTGCACCTGCGGCATCAGAACCCACAGCGTCGCCGCGAGCGAACGATGCGGCAATCCCCGCGTCGTGCCCCAGGTGACCTCTTGCGTGCCCGCGCGAACGAGGCCGCTGACCAGTTCCGCATTCGCGACCAGCTCGCCGATCTGCGCCTGCACGTGAAGCAAATCACTGCGTCCGACGGCTTCCGCGATACGCACCGCGAGACCCGCTAGAAAGCGCAGCTTGACCATCCCACGAATCGTCGCCTGCAAGGGCGCATAGCCGGGCGTGCGCGTCAGCACGCTGTTGAAGATCTCAATGTCGCCGTTGATAAAGACGCGCTCCCACGGCACCAGCACGTCGTCGAACACCGCGAGCGCGTCCTCTTCGTCGTAGCGCGAACTGAGCGGCCGGTCGAAAGTGTTGCGGCCGGTGTCATAGGTTTCTCGGCAGATGAATTTCAAACCGGGCGTGCTTATCGGCAACGCAAAACAGAGTGCATAGGGCTCTTCGCCGGGCTGCCGCGGATAGAACGGCCCGACGAAAAGTTCGTTGGCGAACGGCGCGAGCGTCGAGAGCATCTTCGCGCCGCGCACCACCAGGCCTCCGTCGGTTTCGCGCACCAGCCGCAGCGCCGCATACGGATCGGCCTGCCCACCGGGGCCTTTCGAGCGATCGATTTGAGGATCGACCAGCGTGTGCGTGAGGCACCAATCGCGGTCGCGGCACTCTTCATAGTAGCGGGCGATATTTTCGCCGTAACGCGCTTCGCGGCGGCCGAGATAAGCTCGCGCCGCCCTAAAGTCTGAAATCATCGCATTGCAGAAATCGGGCATCCGGCCCATCAAACCGAGCGTATAGTCGGCGCGAACTTCCTCGGCACGCGCGCGGAACTCACCGGCTTCGAGCGTTTCGGCCAAGGCGAAGCTGGCGGCGACCGGTTCCCCGGTTTTTGGCGACGGGAAGGTCAATTCGGCGCGGCGCTCATGCTGTAAATCGTAGAGCGATGCCAATGTCGCCACGATGCCGCGAAAAGGCGAATACTCAGTGACATCCCTGACCCGCTCGCCATTAGCATAGACGGTGCGGTCGTCGCGCAAGCTTTCGACGAATTCCTTGCCGGTCCGAATACCCATAATTGTATCGATGTGCCTATTCGATAAATCCCGTTGCGATAGCGCATCTGCGACGGTTATCGCTGCGGTCTGATCTAGTTCATCATCTTGCGGAGGGCTTCCCTGATGCCAGGTTCTTCAGCCGCGAAATCAAGCTTATCCATGCCCGCATACGAATTTGGCAGGCTGGCGATATATTCCGGCGAATTGTCGCAATAAACTTCCAGCTGATGACCGTCGGGATCGCAAAAGTAGATACTTTTAGTTATCCCGTGATCTACGGTCGATAAAATTGGCACCTGGTTGTCCTTCAATTCGCGGTACGCGGCGCGCAGATGCTCCTCGTCCCGCAGCCGGAAGGCTATATGAACCAGCCCGATTTCACCTTTCTGCGGCCCGGGAGCGGCGGCACCAACTTCGACCAAACCGATTTCGTGATGGTCGCGGCCGTTGCTCGCCAGAAATGCCATCTTGAGCTTCGGCGCTTCCATCATGAGCTTCAGGCCCATCACGTCACTGTAGAACTTGCGCGATCGCTCGAGGTCGCGGACTTTGATCACCACATGGCCGATTCGGTCGGGAACTATCATTGCCGATAACCTCCCGCGGGAAGACCGCCGTTTCGATACCCTAGTAGAGCCGCGAACAGCCTATTCGAATCCTAGTACAGTCGCGGGCCGATAAAGATACCGTCAATGAAGTGCTTGGTCGCAGTGGAAGCCTTCTTCGGCATCTTCATCAGCTCTTCGGCCAACTCGCGCGCGGCCGGCATCAGTTGGCTCTTCGGCACCACCCGATTAACCATGCCAAGGTCAAACAATTCGCGCGCGTTGAAATGCCGGCACAGGATCATTGCGTCCTTGGCGCGCCACGGTCCTAATCGCGCGGCCATCGCCAGCGCCGGCGTCCCGGTGAAGGCTGCACCGAGTTCGACCTCGGGCACCCAGAATTCGGCCTCTTCGGCCGCGACGACGAAATCGAAGGCCGCCGCGAGCGCCCATCCTCCCCCCACGGCGTGACCGTTGACGGCGGCGATCGTCATGCAGTCGAGACGCGAAACGTGATCGAAGGTTCGCCCGACCATTCGCGCGACGCCGCTGTTATGCTCAGAGAACGCCCGCATCCGTTCCTTCGGATCAATGAGGCCCTTGGCTGCCGACATATCGGCGCCGGCGGAAAACGCGGTACCGGCGCCGGTCACAATCAATACCCGGACTTCGCGATCGTTGCGCACCTCGCGCAGCAGGTCCTCGAGTTCGAACATCACCTGCCGGTTCATGCAATTACGCCGCTCCGGCCGATTGAATGTTATGGTGGTGACCGGGCCGTCTTTCTCGTGAAGAAAATCTTCAGACATTCGAACCCTCTGATTGCCTGGCAAGCTGCCGCATCTCATATTTCATAGCGTTGCACAAACTCCTTTCTCGACTCCGCTTCGCTGTCTCTAGTCCAGTGTGAAGCCGTTAAGTTGCGCCTTCGCCTGGATCATCGCCGAGCGCTTGCGCGAGGCGAGGTAGCGCGCGAGTTCCATCGCCGACGGCATCAGCTCCGCCTTCTTCACGACGCGGTTCAACAGGCCCCATTCATAAAGCTCTGCTGACTTGAAATGGCGGCAGGTCAGAATGATTTCCTTCGCGCGCGCCACGCCGACCTCCTCGCGCAGGCGCCGCTCGGGCTCGCGCGGACCCGGCACTCCGAGGTCGATTTCAGGCATCCAGAATTCCGCTTCTTCGACCGCGATGCGAAAGTCGCAGGAGAGCGCGAGGAACCATCCGCCGCCGACCGCGAAGCCGTTAACTGCGGCGATCGTCGGGAGCTCGAGATTCACCAGCAACTCCATCGTGCGGCGGACCAACTGGCGCCGGCGCGCGGGAACCGAGATGAACAAGCGCACCCGCTCGGCCTCATCGATGACGCCCTTCATATGCGACAAGTCGGCGCCCGCGCAAAAGCTGTTGCCCGATCCGGTGAGCACCAGCGCGCGCACCTCATTGTCGTCGCGCAGCGCCATCAGATGATCGTAAAGTTCCGAGAGACTGCCCTCGTTTAGCGGATTGCGCTTCTCCGGACGGTCGAAGGCGAGCACGGCGACGCCATCGTTCTTATCCAGCTTGAATTGATTACTCATTTGCGGTTCCTCATGCGCGGTTCGACCTATCTGCCCGCCTAGTACTTCGCGATTACCTCGCGGCCGAATTCCTCGATCATCTCGCGCCCGTTGTTGACCACCTGAATTGCGACCTGTTTGAGTCCTTCCGCCTCGAGCGCCTTGAGCCGCGCGATAATTTCGTCACCATGCCCGGTCAGCGTCGTTCGCACCAGAGTCTCGTCGATATACTTCTCTTCGCCCGGGCGCATATAGATGAGGTGGCCTTCGTGCATCTCGAGATAGCGCCGATCGGCCGGTGTTTTCATCTTGGCGGCGTACTCGTCGCGGTAGCGTTCCCACAGCTTGGCGAGTGGTCCCTGCAAACCAGCGCTCACCGCGGACTGCTCCCACAGCGCATGGAGCATAACCACGGCGAACGGGCCGACGCGTTGGATCACGCGCGGCGAAGTAATCGATTCGCCGTCGCGCAGAATGCATCCGGTGGTAAGCGCGGTCGTCGGAAAATTCGCGAGCGTGCGTGCCGCCCGAGTCGCACCCTTTTTTACGGCGTCGAACTTGTGCCGAAAACGCGGCACATCGGCCATCACGGTCAGCCATCCGTCGGCAATCTCGCCCGTCAGTTCGAGCGCCTTTTCGCCGTCGGCGGCGATATGAATCGGAATCGGATCCTTCAAGTTGATATAGCCATTGTCCTGATGGAGGAAGCGAATCCAGCGCTCGCGCTTGCCGTCGCGATAGAGAACCTCTTCGCCGCGCAACAGTGCGCGCACCATCTCGAGGTACGCGCGGAATCGGTCTAGCGGTATCGGCGGCAACCCCATCGTATTGCGTCCGGTGAAACCGGTCCCGACGCCGAGCATCGTCCGCCCGGGCGCGAGCTGGTTGATGGTCGCGATCGAATGGGCCGTGACGGGCTCGATACGGTTCGACGGAATCGCCACGCCGGTCGCCAGTTTGATGTGCCTGGTATGCTCGGCCGCCATCGCCATGCAGACGTAAACGTCGCTGTAGAGCATCTGCGAGTCGTAGAACCAGGCGTATGTAAAGCCGTGATCCTCGGCGATGACGAGGTCCTTCCAAGCATCCGGCCGCGCCGGATATGAGATTCCGAATTCCATTGGCAGCCCACCTCCGCGGATTTAACTTAATCCCTTTGCTGCTGATCCAATGTCAAGCGCATATTGAGTGCGCAGACATGGCGATGTCGACCCTGATCCTCAACCATTGTCCGAGATTCCGACGGTAATTCGCGCTACAGCCGCCAATTTCCCTGAATCGAATCAACCAATTGCTACGCTCCGGCGCTGCGCGGCCTATGACGCCCTATCCGGGCCTTAAGCTGCATCATTCCCGGCATCGCCCTTGCCCCAGAAAGCGCAGAGCCTCGTTATCCAAGAACCGACCAGCGGATGCAGTATCGAACAGACCCGTTAACCTCAGGGGCGTGATGGCGGATTCGACGCCTTCGCGGCCTATCGCTATGCCGCAAAAGGTCCGTCAGTGGTTCTCCCGTCACCATCCCTGGAAGAGCACTGCGGCGACCGGTCTTCTGGTCATCGTGGGCATGACCCTATTCGAGTCGCTCAAGCGGTTCATCGCTCCGGATATTAGGATTAGGGAATCTCACACATTAACTATCGCACTTACGACAATGATCGCGCTGTGGGTCTATCGCATCGCCGCGCGCGATATCCGTGCGGCGCATGAAATTGAGGCAATCGTCGAAAACGCTTTCGACGCCGTAGTCACCGGCGACGAACACGCTCACATCGTCACGTGGAACCTGCGTGCAACCGCGATGTTCGGCTGGTCCCGCGACGAGGTACTCGGAAAACCGATCATCGATCTGATCCTTCCGCAAAATCTGAGATCGTATTACGAAGAAGAGTCCAGGAATTTTCAGGTCGCTGGTAAAGGCCCCTACATCAACAAAATTTTCGAGTCGCCGGTGCTCCACAAGGATGGACGCGAATTTCCGATCGAATTGGCGATCTCGTCCGTACCGAACGAACGCGGCTTTGGCTTCAGCATGATCATGCGCGACGTTACGCAACGCAAACGACTGGAGCAGATTATAATCGATACGCGTGAAGAAGCCTTGGCCGCCTCGCGCGCCAAATCGGAATTTCTATCCACCATGTCGCATGAAATCCGTACGCCGATGAACGCCATACTCGGGATGACGGAGTTGTTGGCGGAGACCGAGCTTCAATCGGACCAACGGCATTATCTCGACATAATGTCGGCCAACGGAAATGCGCTACTGAATCTGATCAACAGCATCCTGAATCTCGCGCGAATCGAAAGCGGGCGGTTGCAAATCGAAAAAGCCGAATTCGATCTCAGCGATCTCGTCGACCAGACGATCTCGACTTTCGCGGTGTCCGCGCATGGCAAGGGTCTGGAACTGGCGGCGCGCATCGCGCCCGGTGTGCCCGATCGGCTGGTCGGCGACCCGCTACGACTGCGTCAGGTCCTGGTCAACCTGCTCGGCAATGCGATCAAATTCACCGAGCTTGGACAGATCGTGCTTGAAATCGATCATGCGCCAGCGCAAGTTCCCGGCGTTTTACGATTCACCGTCGCCGACACCGGCATCGGCATTCCGCCGGATCAGCTGCAATCGATTTTCGCGAGCTTCACTCAGGTGGACTCATCGACCACGCGCAAATACGGCGGCAGCGGCTTGGGACTCGCCATCGCGCAACGGCTCGTAGCCATGATGGGTGGACAAATCAGCCTGCAAAGCGAAGTCAACCAAGGCACTACGTTCTCTTTTACGATCCGCTTCGATCTGCCATCGAAGGTGATTGTGCCCAGTCAGCAGGTGGTGTTGAGCCTCGCCGGCTATCGCGTCCTGGTGGTTGACGACAATCAGATCAATCGTCTGATTGCGCGCGAGATGATGACGTCGTGCGGCGCGGAAGTCAGCGAAGCGGAATCGCGGTGAACAGGCACTACTGCAGTGCTTGAGGCCTGCAATAGCGGACGGCCTTATCAAATCATACTGCTCGACATGCGAATGCCCGGAATGGACGGGCTCGAGGTTGCCCGCCGAATTCGCGACGACCATCTTCCAGTCGAGCCGCTCATCCTGATGTTGTCCTCCGATGACCTCAAGCCGCAAATCGAACGGCTGCGCGAACTCGCGCTAGACGCCTACCTGGTTAAGCCAATAACGCGCAAGGAAGTATTCGAGGCGATCTACCGCGTACTGAAGGATTCCAATCGCGAAGGCGCCAAGCCGATGCCACCGCGCTCGGCGCCGCAACCTGCAAACGATTCGACCGACGATCTGCCCAAAAGGCGCTTGCTGGTGGCGGAAGACTCACCTGACAATTGCGTCGTGCTATCCGCGTACTTACGCAAGGAACCTTATGAAATCGATTTCGCCGAAAACGGCAGAATCGCGGTCGATCGCTTTCGCGCGCAAAGCTACGACCTCGTCCTGATGGATATACAGATGCCGAAGATGGACGGACTCGAAGCCACTGGCCTTATTCGCCAATGGGAGAGCGAGCACGACCTCGTTCATACTCCGATCATCGCGTTGACGGCTTCGGTCCTCGAAGAAGATGTCAAGAAGGCCCTCGCGGCCGGATGCGACCAGCATCTCAGTAAGCCGATCAAGAAAGGGGTGTTAATCGAGGCCTACGCAACGCGATATCGCTGCCGAGAAACGTATCCCTGCTCTCGACAAATGGCGCGAGCCCGAAACTCGCTACTCACGGCGGCACGGCCCCGTCGACTGGCAAGCCGCGGCCAATTACCAGCTAGTCGCGTTCAGCTCAGGTTGTAGTATCTCTTCGCGCCGCCTGCGAGCACGTTACTCAGCGTCTTCGGCGGCATACCCATCGCTTTGATCATATTGGACGCGTCGGGAAACCCGTCGAGATGCGGATAGTCAGTCGCCCACAGAATGTTATCCGAATGGATATAATCGGCGAGCAGCGGCAGCGACTTCTCGACCGGTTCGAATGAGATAAAGCACTGTCTATGAAACAATTCGCTCGGCCGCACCGTGAGCCGGGTATCGTTCATACCCTTGTCGTCGAAATGACGATCCATGCGATCTAGCCAGCCGGCCATCCAGCCGCCGCCCGATTCGAGGAACGCAAACTTCAAACGCGGATGGCGATCGCAGACGCCGCACATGATCAGGCTGGTCGCTGCCGCCATCATCTCAAAAGTGTGCGCTACGCAATGTCGCACGGCGCCGCCGGTGGTGAAGCGATCCATCGCCAGGGTCGCCTGTCCGCTTTCAGAACCACCGTGAATTCCAATCGAAAAACCGAGCTCCTCGGCTGCGCTCCATAGCGGCTCATAAGCGGCATCGTGCAGCACCCGCCCATTGTACGGATTGGGCCGAATGAAGCCTGCGCGGAAGCCCAGTTCCTTCGCCGCAAAGTGCATCTCGATCACCGCGGCCTCGACCGATTGCATCGGCAACATCGCGGCTCCGAACAGCCGCTCGGGATACGGCTTGCAATAATCCGCGAGCCAGCGGTTATACGCGCGGCACGCGGCTGCCGCGAACTGCGGGTCCTTCATCGATCCGAGGAACAGCCCGAGGCTCGGGTAAAGAAACGCCGCGTCGATTCCTTCAGCGTCCATGTCAGGAATTCGCGCATGCGGATCGAAGCCACCCTTGCGGCCCTGGCTATATGGGATTTTCGACGAGACCGAACCGTCGCGCGCCCCAAAAGCGCCCACCGCTCCAAAGCTGACTCGCTTCTTGCCGCGTCCGAGATCGATCGCATCGTCATGCTCGACGCGAAAAATCTCCATCCCGTCGGCCGCCGTCACCAGCTTCGGACAACCTTCACGAAATTTCGGCTCGATATATTGTTCCCACAAATCGGGAGGTTCGAGAATGTGACCATCCGCGTCGATGACGTTATATTCCATGACGTTCACCTCGCCCGTGCGCTTTGGACCGTGATCGCATCTAAGCACGGTCTATTTTTGCATTACAAGTTCGACTCCTGAACGCCCAATCCGACTCACCAGTTTGCCGGTGCGGCGGTCGCGCGCTACTTAATCGATCGTCCCGCAATTGTCGGAGTCTGTTGATGGCTCATCGCTTCATAATCAGCGGCACCGGGCCGCGCGCCGGCCGCACCACGGTCGGATGCGCACTCGCCTTCGCCGCCAAGGTGCGTGCGTTCCGGGTCGGTGTGATGAAGCCAGCTGCGACCGGATGCGTTGTTCGCGACGGCTGGCCCGCGGCCGACGACGCTGCCGCGCTGATCGCGGCCGCGTCCTCCGACCTTGCCCTCGAGCTCGTCTCGCCGTTCCGCTATCGATCCATGCTCGCACCACTCGAAGCCGCACTCGCCGACGGCATTGAACCGCCTGACTTCGCGACGATCGATCGTTCGCTGCGCCAAATCGAATCCCAGAGCGACGTCATCATCGTTGAAGACACCCACAGCCTCGCAACGCGGCTCGATGTGATGCACGATTTCGCCGATCTCGCTATTGCGCACGGCCTCGCGATGATCCTGGTGGTCGCACGGCAGGCCGGACATGTGGACGCCGCGCACGCCGCACTCGACTTCGCTCGTCAGCGCGATGTTCCGATTCGCGGTGTGATTCTCAACGCGCTCGCTCCAGCCACGCCTGCCGAGATCGACAGCGCCGCCAACGAACTTGCGTTTGCAACCGGCGGACCGCTTCTCGGCACGATGCGCTTCAAAGAACCGCTCAGCCTGGCCATCGTCGAGCAACTTCTATGATCCACTTATTTGATCGACGTCGGCGTGCACGCCCTCGCCGGATTGACAATCGCCGCCTATCCGGATTATCGACCGTTAACACCGCCGGTGCCCGCTCTGCGCGATTCTTGCGGCGACATGGGAGGCCCGTTATGGCCGAATCAACTGCGTCGCGAATTATCGAGGTCAGTGAAATCGAATGGCAGAAGATGCTTCCGGGCATCCTCGCGAAGCCGCTGTGGTCGGACCCCGCGACCAAGCGCCGCGCGCAACTGACGCGCTTCGAACCGGGCTCGAAACTGCAGAACCATCGCCACGACGGCGACGAAATTCTCTACGTGATTGAGGGCGCCATCACCGACGAGTTCGGCACGGTGACGGCGGGCAACATCGGCTATCGGCCCAACGGCTGTGTCCATTCGGTGACGAGCAAGAACGGCGCGACCGTGTTCGCACTTATCACTGGAGAGATTGGTCAGGTGAAAGACGGCGAGAGCGGGCCCGCGTCGCGAGTGATCAATCTGAACGAAATCGCATGGGCCGACGCGCTGCCGGGCATCAAGCAGAAGCCGATCTTCAGCGACAAGGAAACTCATCGACGAGCGATGTTGGCGCGCTTCGAGCCGGGCGCCAAGCTCCCGCGTCATCGTCACGTCGGTGACGAGATCGTGTTCGTGATCGAGGGTTCCAACGCCGACGAATCGGGCGAGCTGGTCGCGGGCAACATGAATTATCGGCCTAACGGATGCACGCACACGGTATCGAGCACCAACGGCGCGACCGCGCTTGCGTTCGTGACCGGCACCGTTGAAACGGCGTGAGTATTGACGTAGGTCGATCGAGAAGTCGAGCGACTAAGAGACCTAATCCCAATCGATTCGCGAGTCAACCGGCACTGCGGATGGGTCAGGTTCGGAGTTAGCGAGGAGACCGGCATGAGCGACATCGCCTTCGGCATCTTCGACCATCTCGAGCGTCGCGACGAAGCGCTCGAGCGCACTTTCGAAGAGCGCCTGCAGTTAGCGGCGGCGGCCGACGAAGCGGGCTTCTTTCTGCTACCACGTCGCCGAACATCATGCGACGCCGCTCGGTCTCGCTCCCTCGCCCGCGCATTTTTCTCTCCGCCGTTGCCGCGCGCACGTCGCGAATTCACATGGGGCCGTTGGTCTATCTGCTACCGCTCTACAATCCGCTGCGCCTCGTGCAGGAAATCTGCATGCTCGATCAGATCAGCGGAGGCCGGTTCGAACTCGGCGTAGGTCGCGGCGTGTCGCCCTTCGAACTGGCGTATCATCGCGTGCCATTCATGGAAGCACGCGAGATGTTCGAGGAGGCGCTCGAGCGCGGTGATAAGCGGACTGCGCAACGAGCATTTGAATCATCGCGGACACTACTACCGCTTCGATTCGGTGCCCGTCGTCCTGACGCCAAAGCAGCGGCCGAATCCTCCGGTCTGGTACGGCAGTGCGACGCCCGACAGCATCCTGTTCGCTGCGCGTCATGGGATGCACATGGTCGGCAATGGGCCGATTCCGGCGCTCAAGAAATTCACCGACCTGTATCGCGAGGAATTGAAGAAGCACAAAGGCGGCCCGAACGATCTGAATCCGCATATCGCCGAGCCGCGCCGCGGCGCCATCCGCCACGCGTACGTCGCCGCCGACGATCGCGAAGTCAACGAAGTCGCGCGGCCGGCGTATCGCGCGTACTACAACAACATCACCAAACTATGGCTCGATATCCGCACGATTCCGGCCTACGGCTTCACCGACGATATCGACCTCGCGCGCAAGAATGACGTTGCCATCGTCGGCACCGTCAACGAAGTACAGGATCAGGTCGCTACACTTTTTCGAACACAGTGGATGTGACTATCTGGTGCTGTCATTCGCGTGGGGTGATCTCTCCAACGCGCACTCGCGCGCCTCGCTCGAGCGTTTCGCAACCAAGGTGATGCCTGCATTTGCGAGCCGCATGGGCAGCTCTGCCGCCGGCGTCGCCGCCCGCTGATGTCTCGCGCCTCCACGACACCTTGCCACAGGGCGCTCGTTCAATCCACGCGCAGGCGATCGGCCAGCCGGCTGAAACGCCGGCGCTCGTCCTCATTGCGCACCGATTGCGCTAGCGCCGTACGCGTCCCGACCAACACGCACACCCGCTCCGCCCGCGTGATTGCCGTGTAAACGAGATTGCGTCGCAGCATCAGGTAGTGGCTCTGATGCATCGGGATCACCACCGCCGGATACTGGCTCCCCTGGCTCTTGTGGATCGAAATCGCATAGGCGAGGCCGAGTTCGTCGAGGTCCGAGATAATCGTACTCGGCGCTGCCCTCGTCGAAGACCGCGCCGACTCGTCCCTTCGCCGGATCGACCGCCGCGATCCGCCCGATCGCGCCGTTGAAAATCAGCTTGTCGTAATTGTTGCGCAGTTGAATGACGCGATCGCCCTCGCGAAAGCGGCGATCGCCCGCGCGCAGCTCGCGCCCGCGCGGATTGAGCAGGTCCTGCAGCTCGCGATTGAGCGCCTGGGTGCCGAGCGGCCCGCGATTCATCGGCGTCAGCACCTGGATTTCGCGCGGATCGGCGATTCCGAAGCGTCCCACCAAGCGATTCTGCACCAACTGCTTGATCGTGCCGAGCACGTCCTCTGGCGCCGTCGCGCTCGAAGAAAAAGAAATCGCCCTCCGCGTCGTTCTGCGTAATCGGCATCTCGCCGCGATTCAGCCGATGCGCGTTGGCGACGATCAGGCTCTCGCGCGCCTGCCGATAGACCTCCTGCAATTCCACCACCGGCACCAGCCGCGATCCGATGACGTCCTTGAGCACGCTGCCGGGACCCACCGAAGGCAACTGATCGCGATCGCCGACCAGCAGCAGCGACGCGCCCTGGTATCAACGCTCGCACGAGGCTCGCCGCCAGTTCGACATCCATCATCGAGGCTTCATCGACGATGAGGAAATTGGTGCGCAGCGGAAACCGCTCGGAGCGCAGGAATTCGTTGGTCTCGGGCGAATACTCCAGCAATCGATGGATAGTCTTGGCTTCGCGTCCACTGGCCTCGGCCAGGCGTCGCGCCGCGCGTCCGGTCGGCGCCGCGAGGGTCGGCTTGAGCCCCGCCGAATCGAGCGCCACCAGCAGCGACCGCAGCAGCGTGGTCTTGCCGGTGCCCGGACCGCCGGTGATCACCGTGACCTTCGCTTGCAGCGCGGTCTTGAGCGCGCGCATCTGCTCCGACGACAGCGTGATGCCATCGGTCTTGCGCGCCGCCTCCATGGCGTGCTCCACCACCGCCGAGCCCATCGGGCGGCCCGCGACGAGCATCCTGATGCGCTCGGCGACCGTCGTCTCGGCCTCATGCAATCGCTTCAGATAAACCGTGGGCGCGCCATCGACCATGTCCGCAACGACATCACCATTCTTGACGAGTTCGTCGAGCGCTGTCGCGCGCCAGTTCCGGCTCCATTTCGAGCCCGCTCTGAAACTGATGCTCCAGGTAACCGAACGGCGCGAACACGTGGCCCTTCGTCGGCCATCCGTTCGAGCAGGTAGAGCATCGCGGCGCGCGCCCGTTGAATCGAATTGCGCGGGATACCGAGTTTTTCCGCGACGGCGTCGGCCGTGCGAAAGCCGATTCCAGCGATCGTGCGCGCCAGCACATAGGGATCGCCGCGCACGGTCTCGAGCGAATCGCGTCCATAGACCTTGTGGATGCGCCGGGCGTGTGCCGCCGCAATCCCATGGCCGCGCAGGAACACCGTCAGCTCACGCAGACCAGACGAATCGCGCCAAGCGAGCGCGATTCGTTGCGCCACCGCTCGCGAAAGCCCATCGACCTCATGCAGCCGCTCGGGTGTCGCATCGAGCAGCGCCGGCAGTTCCTCGCCGAAGCGCTCCACGATGCGGCGCGCGAGCACCGGTCCGACGCCCTTGATTTCGGAAACCAGGTAACGCTCGAGCGCGTTGACGCCAGCGGGCCGCACGGTCTCGAAATCGGTCGACTCTGAACTGCTCGCCGTACCGCGGATGTTTCTCGAAGCGTCCGCTCAGCCGCAGCCCCGCGCCAATCTCGATCGTCGCCGAGTTCGCCGACCACCGTGATCCGACTGCGCGCGCCGTTGTCGTCACCCCGCTCCACCACCGCCACGACATAGCCGCTCTCCTCGTTGATATAGAGAATCTGGTCGAGCGTACCCTCGACCGTTTCGGCTTTAGGTTCCGCGGCGCTCAATGGTCCTCAGGATGCGATCGTTTGCCAAAATTAAGCCGATACAGCGACGGCCGTGGCATTCGGAAAGTCCTATCGTACCGGTTTCACTTCCCGGGCCTGGTTCGATTCGCATAACTGTTTAGAGTTCCTGTTTCGCTTGCGATTCGCAAATTGAAAACCTGCTTCCCCCCGCAAATGTCAGATTCTCTAGTAAAATCCCGCATTTGCACGTGGCACATATCGTGCTTATCTTCACTGTCCAAGAGCAAGGGAGGCTCGGAATAATGGCTTACCCAACTTTCACCGTGCTGAGTTTTGCGAATATGGTTTATCCGACCTCGACGCTGCTGACGTTCGCAGCTGTCGTGGTGGCTGTTCTCATCGCCGCGGATTGGTACGTCTGGGGGCGCACTTACGCCGCCGACTTCCGCTCTCCGCAGACCGTCAAGCCGCAGAGCGACTTTATCGAGCGATTCCTGGTCCGCACCTTCGCGACCGACCAAGTCAGCCCAACGCGCACTGCAGCGATCCCGGCAACGGTCAGCGCGGCGAGTGTTTCCGCCGAAGACGACGGTCACGGCTTCAGAAAGGTTGCCTGAGCGGCGATGGCGTTGGCAATTCACGAAATTCGTCGCCATGAAGCCAATTCTGGCATAACTCCACAAACCAGCGCTCGACGGTCTGGCGCGTCAGTATCGTCGGACCGTCGCGCGCCTCTCTCGCAAGCACGCCTCATAACTACCGCCTTTGATCGTTCGAGCCGCAAACGTTAACGCCCCGCGATTATCCGCCTGCCGTGGGTGATTCGCCTGCTTGCTAACGGCCTGAGAGCGCTGAGGATCATCCGATTGCCGGAGACTGCCCTCCGTCAACGTCCAGCACCGCGCCGGTAATCCAGCTCGCCTTTTCCGAGCCGAGAAAAACCACCGCATTCGCAACTTCTTCGGGAGTACCCATCCGCCCCGACGGGATTCCCGCCAGGATGGCGTCGTAAAACGGTCGATTTTTGAGCCTTGGTCACATCCCACACGCCGCCATCGAAGAAGATCGAGCCGGGCAGTACCGCGTTAACGCGAATCCGTTGCGGCGCGAGCGGCCACCGCAAGGGTTTTCGCGTGGTTGGCACAGCGTGCGCCTTGACGCCTTTGACGCGAAGCTCGGCAGCGATCACGTCGAGGGCCTCTTTGCCGCGCGCTCAAATCGCAAGGTTGGCGCCCTCATCGGCGAACGCGAGCGCGATCGCGCGGCCGATGTCTTTGCTCGCTCCAGTGACGATCACCCCTTTGCGTTTGAGCGCAAGATCCATTTGCACCACTCGTACAATCGTCGCTGCTGCGGAAGGTCCCGTCCGCCACCCATTTGTTAAACACCCGCATTCGATGCTTAAGCGAACTTGCGGATCAGCGCCGCATAGCGCTCCAGCACCGGCCATTGTTTGTCCGGCTGCGCGACCGGCGCGAGAAACAAGACACGACTGAAGCCGAGTTTAAGTAACTCGTTGATGCGCGTCTCCAACCCACCCGCGCGGGCCATTTCGTACGCCGTCAGAACGCTGAACTCAAACGAGGTAGACGCCCTTCCAAGTTTCGCCGCCTCCGACTTGATTGCTTCGATACTTGCCGCCAAATCGATCCCGGCATCGACCGGAATCCAGCCGTCACAGTATTCCGCAACGCGCTTGGGCACGAATTTCGACCACGCTCCGAGATGGATCGGGGGTCCGCCCGCGCGCACCGGTTTCGGCCAGCACCAGAGCGGATCGAAGTTCACGAACTTGCCGTGGTACTCAGCGACGTCTTTGGTCCAAATCTCCTTCATCGCGAGGATGCGCTCGCGCGTGACCTTCCAGCGATCTTTGAATTCGACTCCGTGATCGGCCATCTCTTCGGCGTTCCAGCCGGCGCCGATACCGAACAGAAACCGGCCGTTCGAGACTTGATCGAGACAGGCGACGGTCTTGGCCAGATTGATCGTATTGTGCTCGGGCACCAGGCACACCGACGTACCCACTTTGAGCTTCGACGTGACGGCCGCCGCCGCGGTTAGTCCGATGAACGGGTCGAAAAATTCCTTGTAGTACACCGGTAGCTCGCCCCCCATCGGAAAGGGCGACTTGCGGCTGGTCGGGATATGCGAATGCTCGCCGAACCAGAGCGACTCGAAACCGTTTCCCTCCGCCCAACGCGCCATCTCCACCGCCGGAATCGTATAATGAGTAGGAATTGCGACGATGCCGAAGTTTGCCATTAGTCATACCTCCTGAAAATTTCCAATCGTATGTAGCTACACCATTACTCACTTCGAACCGCCAGTGAGTATTATCGGAACGCCGGGATTATCTTGTTAGCGAACAACTCGAGGTGCGTTTGCGCCCAACGCGCGGGCAATCCGGGCGGCAGGGTCCACGAGTAATAGTGCGTTAGCGGAGACTGGCTCGCATAATCGCGAATCATCTTGATGCAGGTGTCTACATCGTGCACTTGCAGCATACCGGCCTCGCGCAAATGAGCGCGGTCGCGAAGGTGCGGAAGGGATACCGGATCGCCGGACTTCTCCATCCAGCCGGAATAGTCGTTCACCTGGTGAATGACGTGGTCGGCGGCTTCGTTCCAGGTTTTTTCCGGATCGTTGGAGGGAATCATCCAGAAATGCCCGCCGGCCAGGCGAATCCTGTCGGTCGGCTTGCCCAATTTTTTCATTTCCTGAACGAGCTGCTGATACGCCTCGTTCAGTGGTCCGACACCGATAAAGCCGTCGGCATATTTCGCCGCGCGACGAATCGCCGGTGGCGTAAATCCTCCCACCCAGATCGGCGGCCGGGGCTTCTGAATCGGCTCGGGAGTGAGGCGGGCGTGGTTCACTTCAAAGTACTTGCCCTTGAAGGTCAGAGTTTCGCCTTCCCACAGGCGCCGAATGATTTCAAGCCCTTCGTTGGTCCGCCCGCCGCGCTCATTGCGCGCGATTGCGAAGCCTTTGAATTCGTCAATATGGTAGCCGGTGCCAACGCCCAATTCGAAGCGGCCGCCAGAAATCACATCGATGGTTGCCGCATCTTCTGCAACGCGCACCGGGTTATGAAAGGGCATAAGCATCACGGCGGTTCCGATGCGAATATTTTTCGTCCGCGCGGCGATCGCGGCGGCGATCGGCAAGAGCGCCGGCGAATAACCGTCCTCGATAAAGTGATGCTCGGAAAGCCAAACGTCATCGAAGCCGTGCTGCTCGCCCCACACGATCTGCCCGAGGATTTCATTGTAGAGGCGGTCGGACGGCTGCTTCCATTGCGGCGGGTTGCGGAAATCGTACCAAAGGCCGAAGCGAAGTTTACCGGTATTCGTGGGACTCATCGCGTTCTCCTTTCTGACTACTCTTATTCCTGTGTGCGCATCCATTCGGCGGCGCGTTCACCGATCATGATGCAAGTGAGGTTGGTATTGGCGCGTACGATATTCGGCATCACGGAGGCATCGACGACGCGCAATCCGTCGATGCCGCGCACGCGGCAGTATTGATCGACCACGGCTTCCTTGTCGGAATCGGGCCCCATCTTAGCGGTCGTGGTCGGATGGAAGATGGTGGTGCAGTTGTTCCGCACAAACTCCGCGGCCGCAGTATCGGATTCGACAACCTCACGCTGATATTGACGAAATCCTTGATGTACGGAGCGAAGCGCGCACTGTTCATCAGACGCCACGCGATCCGCACACCGTCCACCATCCGGCGCATGTCTTCCGGATCGCCGACGATAGTTCAAATCGATGACGGCAGGAACGTTTGGATCAGCGCTGCTGCAAGGTTACCCGGCCACGCGCACGCGGGCGCTGCAACCCGGCAAGCAGCGAAATGCTCGGCACCGGGAGATCGAATAGCGCGCCCGCCACCACCGCCTTATCGAAGTAGGTGGCAATGTACATCTGCATATCGTTGAACTCGTTCGATCCGCTCGCAGTGTAGCGGATACCGATCGCGTTAGTGTCGCGTGGATCGTGAGGGACACCTGGGGTCGGCGTGGCGACGATCGGCACCAGCAAGTGGTCGATCAGATTGCGGCCAACTCCCGGGAGATCGACGACCACATGGATGCCGAGCGATTTTAGTTCCGCGCTCGGGCCGATCCCGGAGCGCAATAAGATGGCGGGCGAATTGATGGCACCGGCTGAGAGCGTCACGCGGCGCGCGCGGATCGTCTGGATCACACCGCCACATTCGACTTCGACGCCGGCGGCGCGGCCGCGCTCGACCAGCACGCGATGGATATTAGCAAAGGCGCGGATCGTCAGGTTAAGCCGATGGCGCGCGGGATGGAGATAGCCGATCGCCGTTGACACGCGCACGCCGTCGCGCCGGTTGCGCGGCCAAGGACCGATCCCGGTCGAGCGCGGATCATTGTGGTCCCAGACGTCGGCATAGCCGAGCTCGCGGCACGCCTCGTGAAAGGCCCGATTGATCGGCTGCCAACGATCGGCGCGCGGACGTTCGATCCAGATGGGACCGCTGGTGCCATGGAAGTCGCCATCGGCGTCGCGATCGTTTTCGAGCTTGCGATAAAATGGCAGGACCTTCGCAAAACTCCATTCAGAGTTGCCCCACGCGGCCCATTCGTCGAAATCCTCGGGCGTACCGCGCAACGCGATGTGCCCGTTGACCGCCGAGGAACCGCCAGTAACCTTGCCGCGCGGGTACGCGATCTCGCGATCGGGAGTGGCCTTGGCGACGAAACCCCAATCGTGCGGACCCACCGAAACCCAAGTGTGCAACAAATCCGACGGCGTCTGATCGACGCGCGGAATAATCGGGCCCGGCTTCGAGCAACATCACGTTCCGGGCAAAATCTTCGCTCAGGCGGGCGGCGAGGACCGCACCCGAAGAACCGGCACCGACCACGATGTCATCGTATTCCATGATTGCCTCATCCGGATTTGATGGGATGGGCGATCCATAGTCCCGCACGGCTGCCGCTGCAACCACTTTCGAGAAAGCCGCGATTAAGGCCGCGCGAACGAGAATCAGGCTGGAATCGGCGCGCTAGCGGCAGTGCGGCGGCGAGCGACCTCGAACAGCGCGACGGCGGCGGCGACCGCGACGTTGAGCGACTCGATCCGCCCACGCATCGGAATGCCAGCGACGAAATCCGAAGATTTCCTGACAATATCACGTACGCCGCGGCCTTCGGAGCCGAGCACGAAGGCCAACCTGCGCGAAGCGTCGAGATCGTAGATCGAGAGGTCGCCTGCGGGCGCGAGCGCAACCACCCAATAGCCCGCCTCCTTCAGCGCCGCGAGGGCCTGCGCGACATTGCCGCAGCGCGCGATACGAAGGTGAACCCATGCGCCGGCCGACGACTTCACGACGATCGGCGTGATGCCTACCGTGCGATCGCGCGCGATCACAATCGCGCGTACCCCAGCGCATTCGGCGGATCGCATGATCGCCCCGAGATTGCGCGGGTCGGTGACGCCATCGATCACAAGGAGTGGATCGTGAGCCTCCGCCACGACGTCCTCGAAGGCCGCGTACTGGTACTCGCGCATGATCGCGACCATCCCCTGGTGGCGCGCCTCGGACCCGGCCATCCGCGCGAGGACGTCGACCTCCGCACGGATGACGCTCGCGCCCTGCGTGCGCGCGGCGTCAATCTCGGCCGCGAAGCGCGCTTCGGCGCCGGCCTTGACATAGAGCACGCGGACGGCGCCGGGGCCGGCTGCGAGCAGCTCGCGGACCGGCTCGACACCAAGATCAGGTCGCGGCCCGCTGGCGCTTGCAGCGCCGGCGGGTCGCGACCTTCCGCTGGCATGATGACGGTCGTCGGGGCGGCGTCGGCCCCGACGACCGTCATCATGCAGCGGACGCACGTCAAGTTCGTGACGAACCTGACGTGCGTCCGATGCGTGCACCCCGCCCGCAGCGGGCGCCTGCGGCGGCGGCCGCCGATGTCGCGAACGTTTCTTCACTGACTCGACCATATCTCGAATCGTGCCGATCCCGAATCGCGATCACGTTTCATTCTTTCGGCGCGCAATCTAAAGTGATGATGGGGCGCCAATGCGCCGTGCTTCAATGCGATTCCCACGGCTGCCAATTATCGACCGTTACATCGCGAAGGAAATAGTCGCGCCTTTCGCCTTGGGCGTCGGGTTATTGACCTTCGCGCTGGTCACCGGGCGCCTCTTGAAGCTGACCGAGATGGTCGTCAATCGGGGTGTCACGTTGGGCGATGTCGCGAGCCTCATCGGCTACATTATGCCTGCATTTCTGGAGCTTACCTTTCCGATGGCGGTGCTGCTCGGCGTGCTGATGGGCTTTCGGACGTATGTCCGGCGATCGCGAGCTGATCGCCGCGCGCGCGTGCGGCATGAGCCTCTATCGCCTCGCGATGCCGGTACTAGGTTTCGCGATCGTCATCTGGGCGTTTTCGAGTTGGCTCTCTTTTTCGGTTCGCCCGTGGGCCAATGGCCATCTGCGCGACGAGATCTATGAACTTACGCAGACTCGTTCCGCGGTTGGTCTGAAAGATAAGGTTTTCAATCGCAATTTTCCCGGCTTGGTAATCTACGTCGATCATATCTCGGCGAAGGATGAGGTCTTGCAGGGCGTAATGATCTCCGATGCGCGCAATCCCGCGCAGCAGAATACCATCATCGCTAAGCGCGGCATCATCGTGCCCGATCGAGCCAGTCGGACGATCACCTTGCGGCTGTTCGATGGTTCGATTTTCGGTCTCGAAGCCGCCAGCGATTCGACTCACGTCAACAGCTTTCGCATCTACGATCTCAACGTGCGGCCGGACGAGGAACTCGGGATGGCCGAGCACGATCCGGAAGAGATGAGCTATCACGCCTTACAGGTTGCAGCCGCCAAGGGGCGCGCGGCCGGCACTCCCGATTACGGCGCCGAGACCGAAATTGCGAACAAGTTCACGCTACCCTTCACCACCGTTCTGTTCGCGATTCTCGGGATTCCGCTGGGCCTGAAGCCCGCGCGTGGCGGTCAGTCCGAACGCTTCGGCGTCGCGATCGCCCTCTTCTTCCTCTACTACTCCCTGATGCGCGCCGGCGACGCGCTCGCGATGCGTGGGCGCCTCGACCCGTTCCTCGCGATGAGTCTGCCGGACCTCGTCTTTGCCATTCTGGCAGTTGCCTTATTTATGCGCGCTGCTGCCGACCTTGGCGATCAAGGTCGCGGACCCGGCGATCTCCTATGGGAGATGGTCGAACGCTATGGACGCTGGCGGGAGGCTGCATGAGCGATCGTCCCCGCCTGTCGCCGACGATGGATGGCTTCCTCGCCGGCCAATTCTTCGGGCCGTTCCTGGTCTGCCTCGGCGCATTCACGATTGCCTATCTGGTCGGCGACGTCTTCGATCGCTTCAAGGACCTGATCCATTACGGCGGCTTCGGCTTGATCGGACTCGAATACTTTGCCCTCAAAATTCCTTTGATCGTTTCGCAACTTTTGCCGGTCGCTTGCCTTGCCGGAGTGCTGCTCGGCTTCGCCCTTCTCAACCGCTCTGGCGAGGTCCTCGCATGCCAGCAACTGGGCATCAGCCGCCTCGAGATGGCCACGCCGGTACTTGTCGTCGCGATCGGTGATCTCGCTTTTCAACTTCGCTTTGAGCGAGACGGTGGTGCCGCTCGTCGACCCGACAGGCGCGCTATCTCTATGAAGTCGAACTGAAGAAGCGCGAGATTCGTGGCGTATTCTTCGCCCAACGTACGTGGGTGCGGATGCGCAACGGCTTCCTTTCCGCCAATCGCTACGACGCACGCGCCCAGACCCTCCACGGCGTCACCATGTACCAACTTGGGCCCGATTACGCGTTGCGCGACATCGTCCATGCGGACACGGCGCATTGGGACGGCCAGTCATGGATTCCTCACGTACTCACTCAATATCGGCTCGACAAAAACGGCAAGGTCGCGTCCGCCGACACCCATCCTGTGCTCGCCCAATCGATCAAGCCTGCCGACTTGAGTCTGGTGCTGCTCGATCCTGAAGAGTTCAGCCTCTGGGAACTCAACCGCTATATCGACGACTTGCGTGATAAGGGACTCGACCCCGGCGGCTACATCGTCGATCGCGATCTTAAGTATGCGATGCCCCTGGCGTGCCTCATCATGGTCGCCCTCGGCATCGCGCTCAGCCTCGATCCGATGCCGCGCAACTTGAGTCTCGGCCGCAGCTTCGGCCTGGCCATCGGCATTGGCTTCGGCTATTGGCTCGCCTTCGGACTGACTTCGTCGCTAGGACGTTCGGGCATCATTCCCGCGGCGGTCGCCGCATGGACCCCCAACGCTATCTTCACGACTGCTGGCGCTCTCGATTTTTCTCTTTGGCGAGGAGCGCTAGGCCCAGCGTGCGCGCTTGGAGGAAACCCGAAACACTGGTTGAAGAGCGCAAAACTTTAATTCGCTCTAAACCTAATTAAGGTCTCTTTAAAGTCATCTCCCCTCTACTCTCTCCGCTCCCTTGAGTGATTCGCCGTATCGCGACATGCTTATATCCAACGGCGCGCGTTTGGAAAGGCCGTGTGCCTGCCGAGGTGTTCGCGATGGCCGAAACGTCCCTGAAGTCCCTCGATGACGCTCGCGTGAGCGAGTTTCTGAAGCTGGCCCGGGTCGCTCATCTGGCAACCGCCGACCACAGCGGTGTGCCGCACAACGTGCCGCTCTGCTTCTGGTACGACGAGGTGGCGCATTTCTACTTCGTGATCGATCTCAAGCCAAAGCGGATGACCGGAACGGGGCTCAAGCGGATGCGCAATCTGGCCGAGAATCCGCAGGTCGCCCTAATCGTCGATCATTACGAGGAGGATTGGTCGTGCCTAGCTTATGTGCTGGTGCAAGGCGCGGGTGTTCTCGTCGAGGACGCCAACGAGTACATGCTCGCGCTACGCAATTTGCGCGACAAGTATCCGCAATACCGTACGATGGCGTTGGGCTTCGACAAGAATCCGATGGTGCGAATCGACGCTTTGCGCATCCACGTCTGGGGTGATCGCTTCAAACCTCCACTCGCCGCCGCTTCATAATCGTCACGCACCCGACTCTGATCCGCCTCGGATGAGCTTCCCACTTCCCTTAGGTCCGTCCGGCTATCCTTGGGCGATCAGATCTGCAGGCAGACAGTTTGTCCGTCGGTTCGGCGAAGTATATTACTGCCATTTGAGGAGTCGCAGATGGCAAAAATCGCTGAGATAGCCCACGCCCTGCGCGACGCCGCCATCGACGGATGGCTCTTCTATGACTTCCGCATGAGCGATCCCCTCGCCTATCGCATCCTGGGCATTCCCGAAAAGGGCATCACCTCGCGTCGATGGTTCTTCTTTATTCCGGCGATCGGTGAACCGTGCGCCATCGTTTCCACCGTCGAGGCCCACCGGCTGGACGCGCTTGCCGACGCTCGCCGCATCGTTTATCGCTCCGAGCGCGAGATGGTCGCCGCACTGGCAGACCTGCTAAAGGACCGCCGGCGCATCGCGATGAATTACTCACCCGAATGCGCCATCCCCTACGTCTCGCGCGTCGATGCGGGTACTGTCGAAATGGTGCGCTCGATGGGCGTCGAAGTCGTCACCGCCGCCGACCTCATCCAACGCTTCGAGGCCGTGCTCACCGCCGCGCAACTCGGGGGCCATCGGCGCGCGGCCTTCGGTCTGCGTGACATCGTCAACGAAACCTTCGCCGAGATCTCGCGGCGCGTACGCGGTCACCTCCCTTGCACCGAGTTCACCATGCAGAATTTTGTGCTCGGCCGCATTGCGGCGCACAATCTACACACCGACGAGGCGCCGATCGTCGCCACCAACGCCAACGCCGCCAATCCCCATTTCGGCCCGTCTGCGGAAAAAGACACGCACATACGGCGCGGCGATCTCGTTCTGATCGATCTATTCGCCAAGGAACGCGACGTGGATTCGATCTACGGCGATCTCACCTGGATGGGCTCCGTCAGCGATCGCGTGGACGATGAGCATGCCCAGCATTTTCCACGTTGTCGCGGCCGCGCGTGACGCAGCCGTCGCCCTCATTCAAAGCCGCGTCAACGAGAGCCGGCCGGTTAGCGGTGCGGAGGCAGACCGCGCAGCGCGCGGCGTCATTGAGAAGGCCGGTTTCGGCGACCAGTTCGTCCATCGCACCGGCCATTCGATCGGCCGTGAAGTCCACGGCACCGGCTGCAATCTCGATTCGCTCGAAACCCGCGACTACCGCATGCTGATCGAGCACACCTGCTTTTCGGTCGAGCCTGGCATCTACCTGCCGGGAAAGTTCGGCGTGCGTAGCGAACTCGACATGACGATCGAAGATGGTCGCGCCGAAATCAGCGGCGGCTCCCCGCAGCACGAGATCATCCCGATCCTGGCCCGCCACCCCTGAAGCCCTGAGAACAGATGCTTCTCTATAAAGCCTGATAAGGTTTCAGAAAACATTTAGTTTGCGTTCCTCCACCATCGTCCCTCGGCTGCCGCGATCCCGTCTATTCCCTCATCTACCCGAACGGGGCACACTGCCTGATCGCATGGCCATTCGCGCAATCGCATTTGATCTCGACGGCACCTTGTCAGACACCGAACCGTTGCACTTCGAGGCTTTCGAGGAAGTGATCCGTCCCGGGGGTATCGACATTCCGCGCGAGGAATACTTCTTCACGCCTGATCGGACTCAACGACCACGATTGCTTCGCGACCCTGCTGCGCGAGCACGGCCAGGACGCCAGCGAGAAGCGCATCGCCGAGCTGATCGAGCGCAAGGCCGCCGTTTACGGGGCGATGATCGCGGAGCGCGACGTGCTCTATCCGGGCGCGGCGGAATTCGTTCGACGATGTGCCGAGCGCTTTCCGCTGATTCTCGTCACCGGCACCCTGCACGCGGAGGCCGAAACGATTTTGCAGCGCGCGAAGCTGCGCGACCTGTTCGTCGATATCATCGCGGCGGAGGACACGGCGCGCGGCAAACCCGAGCCCGACGGCTTCCTGACCGCGCTCGGCCGGTTGGGATTTATCCTGCGGCCGCATCCGTCGATCGTGGCCGCCGAATGTCTCGCGATCGAGGACACGGCGGCAGGTGTCGAGGCCGCGCGTCGCGCCGGGATGAAAGTGCTGGCGCTCTGCCAGACGACGACCGCCGATGCGCTTCGCGCCGCCGACCTCATCCGTCCGTCGATCGGCGAAACCGATCTCGACGACATCCTGCGCAGCCTCCAGCTCACGATTAGAAGCCGACGATCGGCTGTCACTTGGCAGCTTCCGGGAATCATTCATTGACTTGTCGAAATATCTGGCTTGAAGCGACCGCGACCTCGGCCTAACGCAAGGCGGCGACCAGGCGCTGCGGGAGTCCGTCGAACGGACCGTTGGACATGCACGCGACGACGTCACCGGGGCGAGCGTCGGTGACTATCCGTTCGAGGATCGCGTCGGTGGTGGCGAAGGAAGTCGCAACGGGGCCGCGGGCTGCAATCGCGGAAGCGAGCGCGTCGGTATCGAGCCGGTCGCCTGGCGGAATCGGATCGTTCTCCTTGAAATAGACCGCACCCAGATAAACTCGCGCGGCGCGATCGAAGGCGGCGGTAAAGCCGTGCTGAAAGACGCCGCGGCGCGCAGTATTCGAGCGCGGCTCGAACGCGGCCAGGATGCGGCGGCCAGCGTAGCGCTCGGCGATCGCCTCGAGCGTGACGCCGATCGCCGTCGGATGATGAGCGAAGTCGTCGATAACGTGATGCCGCGCGCCTCGCCGACGATTTCCTGGCGGCGCTTCACGCCTGCGAAAGTTCTGAGGCCGCGCGCGAGTTCGTCATCGCCGAGACCGAACTCGCGCAGCAGCACCCACACGCCGAGCGCGTTGGCGACGTTCATCCGGCCGCCGATCGGCAATTCCAAGATTGGCCGCGACGCGATGCACCATCGCGTTCGATCGAGAAGCGTGCGCCAGCCGGACCGATCGCGATATCGGTCGCGCGGAACTCGCCTGCTTTGAGGCCGAAGGTGAGGCGGCGCGCACGCGCACGGCGCTGACCTCGAGCGCATGCGGAAAGTCGGCGCAAACCACGAGCACCCGCGACTCGCTCCGCTGCGCGAGTTCGTGGTTCGCGTGCGTCGGCTCGGCGAGCGCGGAGCCCCCGACGTTCTTTGCGCCCAGCGCGCGCATCTGGTTCGGCAGCGTGATGGCCGTGCGGGCCCGTCCATTTGCGCGACGAGCGTGCGGAAAGACGACTTCACGTGATCGAGATCGCGATAGATATCGGCGTGGTCGAATTCGACCGCGGTGATGATCGCGCCGTTCGCGCGGTAGTGGAGAAACTTCGGTCCCTTGTCGAAGAATGCGGTGTCGTATTCGTCGCCTTCGATCACAAAATCGGGGCCACCGCCGAGCCGATAATTGGTGCCGAAATCGTGCGCGACCCCGCCGACCAGCATCGAAGGATCGCGGCCGGCCGCTTCGAGCACATGCGCCATCATCGCGGTCGAAGTGGTTTTGCCGTGGGTACCGGCGACCATCAGCACGCGGCGGTCGCGCAGGAAGAGATGCCACAGCGCCTCGGGCATCGAGACGTACGGAATGCTCGACGCGAGCAGCGCCTGCGCCTCGGGATTGGCGCGCGGAACGACATTGCCGACGACCACCAGGTCGGGCGCCGGTGTGAGGTTCGCCGCGTCGTAGGAATTGCGAATATCGATGCGCAGGCCTTTGAGCAGCGACGCGGTCGGCTCGTAGAGTTGATTGTCCGAACCGGTGACGCGGTAGCCGCGCGCCGCGAGCATCCCGGCCAGCGCGGCCATGGCGGAACCGGCGACGCCGATCAGATGAATGTGGCGAACGACGGCTGGAATCCGCGCCGAGCCGCGCACGTGAATCGGCCGAAACGTCTTGAGCTATTCCGGAGCAACTTCAGATGACATCGGCGTAGAATCTCCACCTCAACCACATCTCAACCTCAAGCGCCTCAACATCACCAATCGTACCGAGCGCGCAGGAAATGCGCGCGATCACAATTCGGCGTTGCGCAGGCGCAGCGAGTTCACGATGACCGAAATGGAACTCGCACTCATCGCGGCGCTCGCGATCATCGGATTGAGCAGCAGGCCGAAAAACGGGTAGAGCACGCCCGCCGCGATCGGCACACCCAGCACATTGTACACGAAAGCGAAAAACAGATTCTGGCGGATGATGCGCATGGTTGCGCGGCTCAGATGCCGCGCGCGTACGATACCCATCAGGTCGCCCTTGACCAGGGTCACGCCTGCGCTTTGCATCGCGACGTCTGTGCCGGTACCCATTGCGATGCCGACGGTTGCCTGCGCGAGCGCAGGCGCGTCATTGATACCATCGCCCGCCATCGCGACGATGCGCCCATCGGCCTGCAGCCGCTTGACCACGTTGGCCTTGTCCTGCGGCATCACCTCGGCTTCGATCTCGTCGATGCCGAGCTGGCGAGCGACCGCTTCGGCGGTGGCGCGGCTGTCGCCGGTGAGCATGACGACGCGCACGCCATCGGCGCGCAAGTTGCGCGAGAGCGCGGGCATCGTCGATTGCTTGATCGGATCGGCGATGCCGATGAGTCCCGGCGGGATGGCCGTCGAGCGTCGACGAAGACGACCGTCTGGGCCTCGCGGCGAAGCGCGTCCGCACGCGCGATCAGATTGCCAGCCGTAGGCGCGTCGTCGAAAATCCGTTCGCTGCCGACGCGAACGACACGACCGCCGACGCTGGCGCTGACGCCCGGCTCCGGTGGTCGAGGCGAAGTCGGTGACGCCGTCTAGCGAAAGCGCGCGCGCGTCAGCTCCGGCGACGATCGCCGCGGCGAGCGGATGTTCGCTCGCACGTTCGACGCTCGCTGCGAGGCGTAGCACTTCCGATTCGTCGAAGCCGGGAACTACCTCGACGGTTATCAGCCGCGGTTTGCCCTCCGTGAGTGTGCCGGTCTTATCCACGACGATGGTATCGACGCGCTCCATCAGTTCGAGCACTTCGGCATTGCGAATCAGTACGCCGGCCGTAGCGCCGCGACCGGTCCCGACCATCACGGCCATCGGAGTCGCCAAACCAAGCGCGCATGGACACGCGATGATGAGGACAGCGACGGCCGCGAGGAGCGCATGAGCGAGCGTGGGCGGCGGACCGACAAAGAAACCAGGTCGCGAAGGTAACGACTGCGGCGCCGATTACCATCGGGACGAAATAGCCGGAAACGGTATCGGCGAGGCGCTGGATCGGCGCGCGGCTGCGTTGCGCCTCGGCGACCATGCGGACGATTTGCGCGAGCACCGTCGCTCGCACCGACGTGCTCGGCGCGCATCACGAATGAGCCGGTGCTGTTGACGGTCGCGCCGATCACACGTTCGCCGGCGCTTTTCGCGACCGGTAGCGGCTCGCCGGTGATCATCGATTCGTCGATCGAGCTGGCGCCTTCGACGATCACGCCATCGACCGGAATCTTCTCGCCGGGCCGTACGCGAAGCAGATCTCCGACTTGCACCTGTTCGAGCGCGACGTCCTCTTCGCGACCGTCGGCGCGGACGATTCGCGCGGTCCGCGGAGCCATCCCGAGCAAGGCCTTAATCGCACCGGCCGTGCGGCCGCGCGCGCGCAGTTCGAGCACCTGGCCGAGCAGGACCAATGCCGTGATGACGGCGGCGGCCTCGAAGTAGAGCGGTGGCCCGGCCATTGAATGGTCGCCGAGAGTCAGGCAGCAACCAGGGAAAGAAAGTCGCAAAGACGCTGTAGCCGTATGCGATTCCGACGCCGAGCGAGATCAACGTGAACATATTGAGATGACGGCTGACGAGCGATCGCGCGCCTCGCGCGAAGAATGGCAATCGCGCCCCACAGCACTACCGGCGTCGCCAGCGTCAGCTCGATCCAGATGATTAGGCGGGTGCCGAGCGCGTGCTGGATGGGCATCCCGGGAATCATTTCGGACATCGACAGAGCCAACAGCGGAAGCGCGAGCGCCGAACTGATCCAGAAACGCCGCGTCATATCGACGAACTCGGGATTGGGCGCGTCGGCGGCGTCAGCGTCGAATACGACCGTGCGCGGCTCCAACGCCATCCCGCATTTCGGACAACTCCCCGGATGATCCTGAATGACCTCGGGGTGCATCGGACAGGTGTATTCAGTTTTCGCGGGCGCACCCGAAGTATCGTCAGCCAGCTCGAGCGCCATGCCGCAAATTGGACAGCCGCCGGGCGCTGGGCGGCGCACCTCCGGATGCATTGGGCACGTGTAGATGGCGCTCGATGACGTCGGATTCGCGTCCGTATGCGATGTGGGCGACGACAATTGGGTGTCCCGCAGAGCGAGGTATCTTTGTGGATTGGCGGCGAATTTGGTCATGCAGCCGTTGCCGCAGAAGTACCAGGTATGGACGTCCAGCGAGTAACTCCATTTGGCGTTCGCTGCATCGACGGTCATGCCGCAAACCGGGTCTTTTACCGATGATGCGACCGGATTTTTACGGTCACGATCAGCTACTTCATCGGCGGCAGTATGAGCTGCGCTGCATTTGTGTTCCATGGTGGTCAGGCGAGAAAACGATCGATCGCACCAATCAGTTCGGTGATTTTCCGGTGGGAGCCGCCCTCCGCAAGCGCGTCGGCAACGCAAGTCTCCATGTGATCGTGCAGGAGAAGCAGGGCTATCTTGTCGAGCGCGCGGCGCACCGCCGAAATCTGTTGGAGGACGTCGATACAGTACGTGCCCTCGGCGACCATCCTGCCGAGGCCGCGCAACTGCCCTTCGGCACGCTTGAGCCGATTGGTGAGATCGCGTTCGAGGTTCTGCGCCCGCGGGCGCGGTTTAAGGCGCGTGGCAACGGCGCCATTGTGCTGGTGACCTTTTATCGCGACCGCCATCGCTTTCCCCATACTCCCCTAAAGTATAGCTAATACTGGTAGGGAGTATAGGTTTTGACGCACGTGGAGGCAAGAGGATGCCGCACAGCGAGGGGCGTCAGACGTTGACGCCGAGTGCCTCGATTATGAGGTCGTGGATTTTCGGCCGAAAATCACGGATGGCCTGGTTATCGCGACGGGGATGGACGCGGTTGGTCAGCAGCGAAATCGCGATACCACGCTCAGGCTCGATCCAGACGGACGTGCCGGTGAAACCGAGATGGCCGACCGCGGCCGCGGAAAATCGATGGCCGGAGCTGGAATACTCGGGCGACGGCGAGTCCCATCCGAGCGCCCAGGTCGAGCCGCGCACGGCGGTGTCGCGCGCCCAGAACTGCTGGACGATCTTCTGCGGAACAAAGTCCGAGCGGCCCGCGTAACAGGCGAGCAGTTCGGCGACGATGCGATCGACTTCCTTGACCGGCGCGAAGAGTCCGGCGTGGCCGGCGACGCCACCCATGGCAAAGGCGTTCTCGTCGTCAACCTCGCCGACCAGCAGACGTTTTCGGAGCGGACACACGGCGGTCGGCGCGAACATCTCCGGGACCGGTTCGAGGCGGCGCGTGCGGACCAGCGAGATATCGATGAAGTCGGTGGCGCGCAATTCAAGCGGGCGGAAGATCTTGTCGCGGCAAAAGCGGTTCAGTCCGACGCCGCTAACCTGCTCAACCGCTTCGCCCAACAGCATGAAATTGAGGTCTGAGTAGATGGTCTTGGTGGCGGTCGGGGCCTCCGGCTTCTCCCGATGGATTTCCTCGTACACGAATTCCTTGGCGCCGCGGCTCGCCATGAAATTGACCTTGCCGCCGCGCTCGATCTCGGCGATTTGCTGGTAGAAGGGTCGCCATGCGGCGAGGCCCGAGCTGTGCGTGAGCAGATGACGAAACGTGACGTGGCCTTTGCCGTGAACGCCGAAGTTGTGAAAAAAGCGCGTCAGGCGATCGTCGAGGCGCATCTTGGCCTCGCGCGTCAGCATCATCACGGCGACCGTGGTGGCGAGCGGTTTGGTCAGCGAGGAAAGATCGAAGACGGTCTCAAGCCGCATCGGCGAGCGCTCGGGGACGATCGTGCGAAAGCCGAATGCACCCTCGTAGGCGATGTCGGCGCCGACTCGGACGACCACAGTGGCGCCGGGAATCGCGCCCTTCTCGACTGCCTCTGCGAAGGCAGCTTCGACCTCATGCCATCCCAAGCTGCTCCCCCCTCTCAGTCATGCGCTCGATTCCAGCACTAGCGAGTATCGCAAGTTTACGCACACCGGCACGCCCGTCAACTGACAGCAGGCTCGGTGAGCACGAGACGGCGGCGGGTACTATCGAGCCGCGCGCGCACGCCAAACGGCAGAGTGAAGTTTTCGGTGCCATGACCGGCCTCGATGCCAAACAGCACCGGGCACTTTAGGTCGGCAGTCTGATCCGCAACAAACGTGGCGATTCGCGCGCGTTCCTGCTCACTGCCCTCGAAGGGACGAATCGCGCCGAATACCACTCCGGCAACGCGATCGAGGACGCCGGCCTGGCGCAATTGCACGAGCATACGATCGACGCGATAGGCCTTTTCGCCCGTGTCTTCGAGAAACAGAATGCGACCGTCGAAGCGCGGCGCGAAGGGCGTGCCAAGCATCGCGACGACCACCGAGAGACACCCGCCGACGAGTTCGCCCTCGCTCACACCTGGACGCACGACTTCGCGCGCTTCGATTTCGATTTCGCGGGACTCCCCGCTCAAGAGCCGCGCGAGATGGTCGAGCGATTTGCGGCTAAGGCCGTTGGCGAAATCCATCGCGACCATCGGGCCGTGGAACGCGACGACGCCGGAACATTCGACCAGCGCGTTGAGCAGAAAGGTCGCATCGGAGAAACCGAGGAAAATCTTAGGCATTCGCGAGATCGCGGCGAAATCGATCATTGGCAACAAGCGGCCGCATCCATAGCCGCCGCGCGCAGCAAAGATCGCGTCGATGGCCGGGTCGGCGAAGAAGGCGTTGAGCTCTCGAGCGCGATCGTGATCCGTACCCGCGAAGATTCCATCGCGGTCGAGTGCGCGCGCGGAGACCTTGACGCGGTAGCCCATCGCAGTCAGCGCGCCGACGCCGCGTTCGAGGTACGCGGGTTCAACTGTCGCGGATGTCGCAACGACGCCGACGGTATCGCCAGGCCTTAATGCGGGTGGTTTTTGGAGTTTCGCGCTCAACGTAGTGGAGGAGAGAGGATACCATGCGCCCCGATCGGGCCCTACAGGGTGCGGCCGACCGCCTCCGCGACCGGCCTCAATGCCGCCATCAGCGCGGCAAAGCGCGCGGGCTTGAGTTGCTGTGGACCGTCCGAAAGCGCCGTGCGCGGATCGGGATGTACTTCGATCAGGAGGCCGTCGGCGCCCGCCGCAATCGAGGCCAACGCCATCGGTAGGACCAGGGAATATAGACCGGTGCCGTGACTGGGATCGACGAGGACGGGCAGATGAGTCCATTCCTTGAGTAGCGGAACGGCGTTGAGGTCGAGCGTGTTGCGGGTGGCGGTCTCAAAGGTGCGGATGCCTCGTTCGCAAAGCACGACGTTGGGATTGCCGGCCGAGAGAATGTACTCCGCGGCCATCAGGAACTCCTCGATTTTCGTGGACATCCCGCGCTTGAGCAGGACGGGCTTTTTGATTTTGCCGAGGCGGCGCAGAAGCGAGAAATTCTGCGCATTGCGCGCACCCACCTGGAGCATGTCGGCGTGTTCGGCAACCAGATCGATATCGTGGCCGTCCATGATTTCGGTCACGACCGGCAGGCCGACACGCCGCCCGGCGTTCTCCAGCAGCACCAGGCCTTCGTCCTCCATGCCCTGGAACGCGTACGGCGAAGTGCGCGGTTTGTATGCGCCACCACGCATCAGATGCGCGCCCGCGTTTTTCACGGCATCGGCGGCGCCGTTGACCTGGGCTTCGCTTTCGACGGCGCAAGGTCCCGCGATCACTGCGATGCGCGGACCGCCGATTTCGACTCCAGCCACATTAATGCGCGAGCCCTCGGGACGGACCTCGCGGCTGGCAAGTTTGAATGATCGCAACACCGGCATCACGCGCTCAACACCCGAAACCGATTCGAGATGCTCGAGCGAGTGGCCCTCGCCGCGTTCCTCGCCCACGCATGCAACGACGGTGCGCTCCACGCCGCGGATGACGTGGGCGCTGTAGTCGAGTTGCTCCACCATGCGAACGACGTTCCGGAGGTCGTCCTCCGAGGCGTGCGATTTCATTACGACGATCACGCGAGTAACCCTCTGCTAAATCCAAGAAAAGCGCAGACGACACCGATTGTGCGCGGCGCGCCTAGCACCTAGTATAGCGAACATCAGCCGGTTGCGCCGCCGGGAGTGGGGCGCAAATCATACGAACGGCATCTACCCCGAACGGAGATGACTGTGGCCCGCAAGCCGCAAAGAACCTTACGCTTCGTCCATACCTCCGACGTGCACTTGGAGAGCGACACCTTCGGCACCGGTGCGCGCGGCGACGAATTTCGCGATCGCGTGCGGCGTGCCTTCAGCGGGGTGATCGAACTCGCCAACAATCGGGAGAGCGATCTGCTGCTAATCGTCGGCGATCTGTTCGATTCAAGCCGCGTGCCCGACGAAGCGCTCAGGTTTGCGATGAGTGAGATCGCGCGGGCGCGGATGCCGGTGGTAATGATCCCCGGTAATCACGACGCGCACGACGAACGCTCGATCTATGCGCCACTTTCCGCTGCAACACTGCCGGGCAACCTCCATCTGATTCTGGAGCCGGAGGGCCGGACTATCGAGCTACCCGATCTTGCCACACGGATTTGGGGTAAGGCGCTGGTCGAGCATTCGCCCGATTATCGACCGCTGATGGGAATGCCGGAGCCAGCCCACGACCGTTGGAATATCGCGCTGGCGCATGGGCTGTTTACCGAGGACGGCGCCAACGGGCGGTCGTCGCCGATTACCCCTGAAGAGATCGAGGCGAGCGAGTACGACTATATCGCGTTGGGCCACGTTCACGTTTTTGGCGACGTCTCGCGCGGGGCCACCAAGGCGGCCTATTGCGGGACACCGGCGCCGCTCTATTCGAGTGCGGAAGCGGGCTGGGTCGCTTGGGTGAGCTGCGTACCCGGTGAGGCGGTCGTGATCGATCGCGTCGTTGTGGCGCACTCAGGAAGCATATCGGGTCAAGCACTGGCGGCGAGCTAACGTTCACGGCCGCCGCAACTCTGTGTGGTCGGGCTTCGAGCGGGTGGTGCTCGTCAGCTTTGGCCCGCGTGAGTTCAAGCGCGGCGTGCTGACGAGTTTCAATTCAGGAAACATTTTAATGAGGCTCTTGCAGACTTGCGCCAGACTCGATGCGTCGAAAGGCTTGAGCACATAGTCGAGCGCCCCCTCGCGCAAGAGCGACTCGCGAAGCTCAGGATAGGCGCTGGCACTCACGACCAAGATTGGAATGCCGGATTGCTCTTTGCGCATGATCCGGAACAAGGACAATCCGCCGATTCCGCCCGTATGCGCCACGGAAACGTCGAGGGTGATTAGCGTCGGCGAAACGGTGCGGAACAGATCGAGCGCCTGCAAGGTGTTCTCAGCCTCCGCCACCACTTCGCATCCGAGACACTCGAGGTGATGGCGCAGAACATCGCGCACCAACAGGGATTCGTCGACCATCAGCACACGCACTGGCATGAGAGAACCACCTCGCGCCCGTCGGATCCGGTTGCGAGATTCCTTTGAGCTTAGTTCACAATCAGCAACTAACAGGCCAAGCCAATTCCGACCTTTAATGAGCACTCGTTATCCATCCCGGGCATTTTCTCCGTTCAATTGAACGATTTTGAATCACCGAAAGACGTGACAACTCGAATAGCGACATGCCGAAATTGCACAGCTGAAACATATGTCACGATCCGTGACATTCGCGAATTGTCGTGGCGTCATGGACGAGATGTCGACCAGGGCTTCCGGTCGCCTCGCTGGAATCGCGACAACGTCCGCTTATCTAGATATAATCTGATTGGCGTGCCACATCAGATTTGAGGCACAGACTCGGAATGCGGGCCGGAGCTTTTGTCGGCCAAGGTTCACTCACATGAAATCTGTATTATCCGCGACTGCCGCCTCGATTCTTACTGCCGTAGCATTCGCTGCGTGGCTCGCGCGGCCGGGTATCGAACCGATAGCGCTGATAATGCCGGCGGCGTTCCGGCCCTCCGCGTTAGCGGTGCCGACTCGCGAAGCGCCGAAGACGCTGGCTCAGTTAAGTCCGGAAACCGGCGAGACCTCGGATGATACCGCAGATAATCAGAATGATTCGGGCGACTCGGCCGATGCGGACAGTTCCGCGCAAAACGACGACCGAAGCAACGCGGATGACGCCCAGAACGGCGACGCTGATAATGCCGACGGCAACGCTGATCCGAACGCGCAGAGCGCGGACAATGCCGACAACAGCGACAGCGCGAACTCCGATAACGGCGATTCAGGCGATGCGCAATCGGATAGTGGCGACACCGATCAGAGCGCTGAGAGCTCGCCGATGCGCTGAATGACCGACACCGATCGGCCAGCCAATCGCACCACGCGATTGCGTCGGCAAGAATCACGGCACAATGAAAAGCGGCGGCCGCTGATGCGACCGCCGCTTTCGTATTCGCTCTAACCGAGCAGTGCGGTGTTGGCTACATCATGCCGCCGGGAGGCATCCCGCCCCCGCCCGGTGCCCCGCCTTTGTTATCGTCGGGCTTGTCGGCCACCATGCATTCGGTGGTCAACAGCAGGCTCGCGACTGAGGCCGCGTTCTGCAGGGCGCTACGCACCACCTTGGTCGGGTCGATGATGCCGGCCTTCATCAGGTCCTCGAACTCCTCGCTGGCCGCGTTGAAGCCGAAGGGGCCCTTATTGGTGCGGATTTTATCGACGACCACCGAGCCTTCCCAGCCGGCGTTGGTCGCGATCCAACGTGCCGGATCCTCGACCGCCTTCTTGATGATCCCGATGCCGACCTTCTCTTCCTCGCCACCGCCGCGCATGTTATCCAGCGCCGCCGAAGCCCGGATGAGCGCCACGCCGCCGCCGGGGACCACGCCCTCTTCGACCGCCGCGCGGGTCGCGTGCAACGCATCTTCGACGCGCGCCTTCTTCTCCTTCATCTCCATTTCGGTCGCCGCGCCGACGCGAATCACCGCAACGCCGCCGACCAGCTTGGCCAGCCGCTCCTGCAGCTTCTCGCGATCGTAGTCCGAGGTGGTCTCGTCGATCTGAGCGCGAATCTGCTTGATGCGCCCCTCGATGTCCGCCTTCTTGCCGGCGCCATCGATAATCGTGCTGTTGTCCTTATCCACCACGATGCGCTTGGCGCGGCCGAGGTCCTGCAGCGTCAGGTTCTCGAGCTTCAGCCCAAGTTCCTCGGCGATAACCTTGCCGCCCGTCAGGATCGCGATATCTTCGAGCATCGCCTTGCGCCGATCGCCGAAGCCCGGGGCCTTGACGGCGGTGCAGGACAACGTGCCACGAATCTTGTTAACCACCAGCGTCGCCAGCGCCTCGCCCTCGACCTCTTCGGCCACCAGCAGGAAAGGCTTGCCGGTCTTGGCGATCGCCTCGAGGATCGGCAGCAGGTCCTTCATCGAAGAAATCTTCTTCTCGTGAATGAGGACGTAAGCGTCTTCGAGCTTCGACTTCCATCCGCTCCGGATCGGTGACGAAGTACGGCGACAGATAGCCGCGGTCGAACTGCATGCCCTCGACCACTTCGAGCGTGGTCTCGAGGCCCTTGGCCTCCTCAACCGTGATCACGCCTTCCTTGCCAACCTTCTCCATCGCTTCAGCGATGATATCGCCGATGGTCGAATCGTTGTTGGCCGAGATGGTTCCGACCTGCGCGATTTCCTTGCGGTCCTTGGTAGGCTTGGACAGGTTCTTGAGCTCGGCAGTGATCGCTTCGACGGCGCGATTGATGCCGCGCTTGAGCGACATCGGGTCGTGTCCGGCGGCGACCATCTTGATGCCCTCGGTGTAGATCGAACGGGCGAGCACGGTCGCGGTGGTGGTGCCGTCGCCGGCTACGTCGGAGGTCTTGGAGGCGACCTCCTTCACCATCTGCGCACCCATGTTCTCAAACTTGTCTTCGAGCTCGATTTCCTTGGCCACGGTGACGCCGTCCTTGGTGACGGTCGGGGCGCCGAAGCTCTTTTCGAGTACGACGTTACGGCCCTTGGGGCCGAGCGTTACGGTCACAGCGTCAGCCAGCATATTGACGCCGCGCAGGATCTTCTCACGAGCATCCTGCGAAAAACGGACTAATTTAGCAGCCATAGCTATCTCCTCAGATTCGGTAGAAATTTAAAGGCGCGGCCCAGGTCAGCCCTCGAGCACGCCCAGGATGTCGTCTTCGCGCAGGATCAGGTGCTCCTCGCCTTCGAGTTTCACCTCGCTGCCGGAATACTTGCCGAACAGAATGCGGTCGCCTGCCTTCACTTCGAGCGCAATGATGTCGCCCTTTTCGGACCGCTTGCCTTTGCCGACCGCGACGACTTTGCCTTCCTGGGGCTTTTCCTTCGCGGTGTCGGGAATGATGATCCCGCCCTTGGTTTTGTCCTCTTCCTTGATTCGCTTCACCAGAATCCGATCGCCCAACGGCCTGATTCCTTTCATGGGGTGACCAGTAGCCTCCTTATGACGTTTGTTGAAAATCCCCTGATTGAGGGGTACCGGTCGCAAAATAATCACGACATCGGATTTGTCAATTAGCACTCTCGGAATGAGAGTGCTAATCCGCCATGTTACCTGTTCAGGGGATTATTGCAAGGCTCAGAGCAGGAAAGTCGACATTTGCGGGATCGCTCGGTTACCTACAGCCCAGAAATCGTTCGTGAAGGGTTGCGGAAGAGTGCTCACGGGTCGAATTCGATGATGCAACCGAGTTCATGGATGGTTTTCCAATAGGTATCGAATTCCTCAGCTATCGAATTCGACGGTGCGACCAATGCGTTCGGAGATTGCCTCGGCCAGACGGCCATTGAGGTCAGTGGCCGTCGCGGTCGTCGATCCAGCGGGCCGAGGCGCTATCGAAATTGTAGTGCCAGGCGCGTGCACCCGCGGCGAGCCAGATCTGCCTGGTGGCGGCCTGGCGGCTCAGAATAAACTTGCCGCCATCGGGAAACTCGATGCTGACGACGCCGTCTCCGGTGGTGTAATCGACCTCATCGGGATCGAGCGTCTCGAGCCACTTCGCGACCGCACTGAGACACTCATCGGCACGCCGCAAATATTCCTTCTCGTCCATAGAGGCACTTTAAGCGAAAACGCCCTTAGTTCGGAATCGAGTCGTCACACGAATCGGCGTCACTATCATCCTTGTGGATCAACGTGCTGGTTCAACGATGGGGCCGGACAGCGAGTCGACTCAACGCTGGGGGCCGCGTTTGCGTAGTTCCTCTTCGCGGTAGCGGCGAAACAGGATGTTCCATTCGGCACCGCCCTCGACCACCCCACGCTTCAGCGAGGCGATTTTGCGCCGCACGATGGCGTCGATCGCATCGCCCTGCTCGACCACCTCGGCGAGGATCTCGCGGCCGTGGCGCAAGGCGACGGCGAAGTTCGGGATTTCAACGAGCCCCTCGTCGCGCATCAGGGCGATCGATTCGCGGGCGAGAAAGAGAATGCGGGCTTCGCTCAGTTTCATATCAAAAGCAGCTCAAGGATTGCTGAAATGGGCCCGAAATTGGCTTTGGATTGCGGCATCATCTGGTCGGCTTTAAATCCGTGCGGCAGTGTGAAAGTTCTTCTTTTTCAGGAGGTTACGGCGATTCATCGGATCCCGAGAGGCGAGGGAAAATTGGCTTTGAATTGTACCCGCGTTTTTTCGTGCTGAATGTGCCGCTGCTCCATCAGTTGAAGTCTGCGCTAGAGCGTGAAGCCCTTCTTTTCGGCGAGGCGATTGCGAATCATCCCGCGCAACCGCGTGACGTCGAGCCGCGAATCGAGACGCGCCTGTTCCTCCGCCATGCGGTCGGCCTCGTCGTCGATTTTCGCCTCGGTCTCGAAGTTCGAGGACATCAGCTCGACGACGCAAGCGACGAGATCTTTTTCGGCGACCTTGGGTTTGATCGAGCCGCGTGCGATGAGTCCCTGGACCAGATGAGTGGCGAGAGCGTCGATTTGGGCGTCGGTGATCGTCACGGCTAAATCGCAGTATAGCACACCTTTCGCATCCGTGGGATAAAGCGCCGCGTGAAGGCAGCGGGGATCAAGGAAAATTGTTGAGGAGCTCAAAACTTTATTCAACTGAACCGAGGCTGAGTCTAATTGGTGCGCACCTCGCGGACTCGTTAGCTCGGCTCGCAAGCTCGCCTAGTGGGGAGGTTTCAGACTTCCCTTTGGGAAGAGCGTTGCGAGAGCGATAGTCGCTAGCCGATGGTCTGCTGGCGCGGTCGGTTTTCAAAAAGAAGACCGGCGCGGCATTGGTCCGCGCCGGTCAGTGAATCACGTGTTGTGCGGCGTTACGCGGTAGCCTGATTGATTCGCGCTATGCGGCCGCTGGTTAGTGCTGGCGGTTATGCGGTGGCGGCGGCGAAACCGTCGCCCTCGCCGCGCAGAATCGCGTCGAAGCGCATCCCGCCGAGGTACTGGCGGCGCGCTTCTTCATCGGTCACGCCGCCGCGGCGAACGTCGCGGCGCTTGATCTGCCAGACGCCGCCGCACATCGGATGGCGGCCCTGCCGATAGCTGAAATAGTAAAAAACGAACTGGCGCACGGTGCCCATGCGGGATTCGGGCGACATCCCGCGGCCGCCTGCGACGGTGAAGACCGTGTGGAGCAGTTTGCCGAACGAATAGAAGCCGGTGAAGGCGTCACGATAGGCCTGATACCAGGAAGGTTTGTCGAGTTTGTCGTGATGGAGCGTCACGTGCTGAGAATCGAGCTGATTGAAGTCCCAGTCGATGATGTGTCCGTCCTTGGCATAGCGGACCTGATCCTCGGTGCCGGGCAGCGGCGTCATGATGAAGAACGAAACGATATCGAAACCGATTTTGCGTAGCGTCCTGGCGGCGATGCGCCCGCAATCTGGGCCGTCGAAGGGAAAGCCGAGCATGTACCCGGCATGCACCGAGATGCCGACCTTGTGCCAGTTATCGACGACGCGGCGGTACTTGTCGAGGACATGCTTACGCACTTCCTCGATTTTGCTCCGATGCTGGCGGTCGTCGGTATTCTGATACTTGGTGGCGAAGTTGAGATTGTCGGGATTGAGCGATTCGATGCCGACGAAGGCCTGATAACATCCGGCCTTGGCAGCGAGTTCGGTGAAGCGGCGGCTGCGGCGATGCTTGGCGGTTTCGCTCTCGCCCTCGGCGACGTTGGCATAGCAGGAAGCGTCAACGTCAACCTGCATCATGAACTCGAGCTTGGGATATTCCTTTTTTACTTCGCCGAGGCCGATGAGAATTTCCTCCCAGCGGGGGCTGCGGAAGAAATCGTCGTCAACCAGGAAGAGTGCGGTGATGCCGTGATTGCGCGCGGCGTCGCGCACCCAGCTAACGACCGCGTTGGGCTCGCGCGAACGCATGGTGCGGCCCATCACATTCTTCACGCTGCAATAGGAGCAAGTGAAGGGGCATCCGCGCGAGGTGTCGATGGTGGTCATCGTGGGGTCGAAGAAGCGCGTGAGATAGCGCTCATCGAGGACGGGCAGCTGCGACTCGGTAATCACCGGGACGATGATGTCGTCCTGACCGGTCTTGGCGCGAATGCCGTCGGTAACCGAGTAGTTTTTCTGGAGTTCGCCGCGCAGCAGGTCCTCGATGATGTTGGCCCAGAGATTTTCGGCCTCACCAACGATGGTGGTGATGCCGCAGGTGTGCAGAAAATCGCGCGATTGAGGATAGCCGCTGACGTGGAACCCACCCATCATCACGCGGACGCCATGGGCGACAAACTGCAGCGCGATATCGCGGCCGCGCGGATACTGGTTGGACTGTACGCCGGCAATGCCTACAAGCAGTTCAACGCCGTCTTCCTGGGCCTTTTCCCTGATGGCCTTGATGGTCTCGGGACTGACGACGCCGTCGCAGATTTCGTCCCAGATAACAGTATCGAGATAGACGTTGCGCTTGGCGCCGAAATTACGATTGTAGTTTTCGTTGAGCGCCTTCAGCACGGTCAGCGTGTTGTTCGGCTGGACGCCATAGCGGAACAGCTGCACGTAGCCTTCTTCATCGTAGCGCGACGGCTTGATGAAATAGACCCGGATGGTGCGGCACGGTTCCGGCTTCAGGGCATTCTGGGCCAGTGCGCGAGCGCTCGCTCCGATCTGAAGCGTTTCTTTGGGACTGTCACCGCCGTAGCGATCTGTACCAAGGAGCAGATACAGGACCACGACAGCAAAGACGAGGAATGCGAGCAAACTAAACAGGACAACCATCTATAACTCCTCTTCCACCCTCATCATACAACATCCAGTGACCGGAATTCTAACCGAACGGTCAGAGTTAACTAAGCGAGGCCAGCGAAGTCAATAATTCGTAAGTCAATCTTCCCCGGCAGGAGATGATTTTTTGTTGATAAATGGGTGACTTTTCCACATTCAACGATACATTTCGAGCAGCTGAATGAGTCCAAGGTCACGATAACGTTCGATTATGTAGCCCTTGATTTCCTGCACCGAGACCATCTGGAGGATATCGTGGGCGATTTGGCGGGCCGTCTGGAAATTGCCCTCGCGAATGATTTTGCGGACGACCGGAATGAACAGCGGGCTCAGGCTGAGCTGATCGAGACCCATGCCGAGGAGCAGCAGCGTGGCCATCGGATCACTCGCCATCTCGCCGCACAGGCATACCTGCTTGCCCGCGCCGCGGCCGACGTTGACGACTTCGGCGATCGCGCCGAGCACGGCCGGATGCAGCGGCTCATAGAGATGGGCGACGCGCGGATTGTTGCGGTCGGCGGCTAGCAGGTACTGGATCAGGTCGTTGGTACCGATGGAAAAGAAATCGACCTCCTCGACCAGGCGCGGAGCGAGCCATACGGCTGACGGCACCTCGACCATGATGCCGACTTCGATCGCGGGATCATGTTCGAGGCCCTCCTTGAAGAGTTCGGCCTGGGCCTCGGCGAGCAGCTCACGGGCGCGGCGCAATTCCTCCATGCTCGAGATCATCGGGAACATGATGCGCACATCGTGATGGGCGGCGGCGCGGAGAATCGCGCGGAGCTGCACTTTGAAAATGTTGGCGAGTTCGAGCGAGATGCGAATCGACCGCCATCCGAGGAACGGATTATCCTCGCGCGGCACCCGCAGATAGGGCGGATATTTGTCGGCGCCGATGTCGAGCGTGCGGATGGTGACGGGACGCTTGCCGGCGGCTTCGAGCACGCGATTGTAGAGCGTCAACTGCTGCTCTTCGTCGGGGAAATCCTCGTAGGTGAGAAAGGAGAATTCGGAGCGCAGCAGCCCGATGCCTTCGGCGCCATATTTTATTGCGAGCGCGATGTCGGCGGGCAACGCGATATTCGCGAGCATCTCGACGCGATGGCCGTCGCGGGTGACGGTGGGCTCGTCGAACGCCGACCATCAGCTCCTTGCGGAAGGCGTCGTAGCGCTTGATCAGAAGCTGATATTCGCGCTCGACTTCGCTCGACGGATTGACGTACACGATGCCCGAATTGCCATCGAGCACCAGTGCGTCGCCCTCGAGCACGGCTTCCATCAGATGCTCGACGCCGACCACGGTGGGAATCTCGAAGGCGCGCGCGAGAATCGCCGCGTGCGAAGTGACGCCGCCCGATTGCAGAGCGATACCGACGAGATTTTCGTGCGACACCAGCGTCATCTGCGACAGCGTCAGCTCGTCGGCGATGAGAATGGTGGCCTTGCCGAAAGCGTGCTTCTTGTCTTCCTGCCGCAAGTGGCGCAGCACGCGATGGCCAACGTCGCGAAAATCGGTCGCGCGTTCGCGCAGATAACCGTCGGCGACCGCAAGCATCTGCGCGCTCAACTCATCGATCACGCGAAAGAGCGAACTCTCCGCGGCGAAGCCGTTGTCGATCGCCTCGCGGATGCGGCCGACGAACTCCTCATCCTCGAGAATCAAGCGATGGCCGTCGAAGATTTTGAGTTCCGCCTCGGGCATCAACGGTTCCATGCGGATCTTGAGCGCGGCCAATTCGGCGCGCGAGCGCGTCAACGCCTCTTCGAGCCGCCTGATCTCGGCGCGGGTATCGCGGATGCGCAGGTTCCGATCGATCGAACTGAGAAACGTGCCGACGACATGGGCGACGCCGCGCGCGAAACCTGGCGAGGCGGCCAGGCCGACCAGGCGCGGGCGGCGAATTTTGACCGGCGTGGCGAGGCGCGTGGCGCCGCCGACCTTTTCGTAACCCTTGAGCTGGCGATTCGCCTCGATCATGCGGCGGCGATATTCGTCGCGTTCTTTTTCCTTGGTCGCGAGGGTTTCGCGCAACTGAAAGCGCGTGAGGATCTGCGCGACCTGAGTGGCAGCCGTGCGCAGCAGGCGGACCTCCTCCTTACCGACCTTGCGACGGCGCAAAGTCTGGATGACCAGAACGCCAATCGGCTTCTGCCGCCCCTCCTGCACCGACACGCCGAGAAACGTGTGATAGCGCTCCTCGCCGGTCTCGGGGAAGTATTTGTAACGCGGATGGCTCATCGCGTCTTCGACCACCACGGGAGTGTTCGATTCGATGGCGAGCCCGACGAGGCCCTCGCTCATACGCATCGAGACACGGCCGACCGAATCACGATCGAGGCCGATGGTCGCGCGCAAGACCAGACGCTCGTGCTGCGGATCGAAGAGATAGAGCGAGCAGACCTCGACCTCCAGACTGCTCGCGATAGCACCGACAATCCGGTCCAGCGTTTCGCGCAGGTCGTCGGAGGCTTCGCTGCCGATCGTGGAGATGCTTTCGATCAGCGCAAATCGATCACGATTGGTAGCCATGATTAAGCGGGAGCGAAGTAATTTTATCCTACGGCTTCGCTGCCAAACAATCGCAGCGGCAAAATAAAGTCCGAGTTGCCTGCGAAATATCGCCTTGGCCGATGGAGATAGCAACGGGCGGCGCGAGCTTCGAATCACGCGGGCCCGGTGGCCGGTGAACCAATGAAGAGAATGGGCGAGTGTGCGGCCGTCAGACGGAGATTTCGAAGGGGGCGACACTGCCCGTAATCAGGCCGCGGCCGGCGCGAGTCATGCGCGCCTTGATAGCGTCGATGAGCTCGCGCTCGTTACGCACCGGTTCACTGAGAAGCGTCGTGACGCAGCCGATCGAATTGGCCGAATGCGAGTCCGAGCCCGCGACCTCGGCAAGGCCGAGCGTCCGCGCGACCTTGAGCGCGAATTGATTCTGTTCTTCCGAGCACGCACCGTTGAGCGCCTCGACCGCGTCGCACACTTCGAAGATCTCGAGCCTGGCGGCGGTCTCGGGACGCTCCGGGTCGATTGCCTGGTGATCGTCGTTGATGAAGGCAAAGCGCGGATCGAGCTTGTAGCGGAACGGATGATTGGCGACCATGATGCCGCCGAGCTTATCGACCACCTTGCGCAATTCGCGCAGCTTGTAGATGCCGCCGACATATTCGCTGAGACCGAACACGCCGATATGGCCCATCTCGGTGGTGACTTCCATCCCGCGCAAAAATATGACGCCGGAGTCGGCGGCGAGCGCACTGATTTCGCGAAGATCCCAGGCGTTATCGTGCTCGGTGATGCAGATCGCGCCGATGCCGATGGCCTGGGCGCGCGCGATCATATCCTTAGGCGAGAGATTGGAATCCGCGCTGCCGCGATTGGTGTGCAGATGCAGATCGATTGTGAAGTACGGCTTTTTCAGTGATTGACGCTCGCGTTGCTCGATCACACTATCATCGCCACCAAAAGGATTGCGCTCCGCGACATTTAGCTCGGCAACTTGTCGGTCAGGGTGACCTTCTTGATCTTGTCGCCGACTTTAATCTGATCGACCACCGCCATACCCTCGACGACGCCGCCGAAGGTGGTGTACTGGCCGTCGAGAAATGGGGCGGGAGCGAGACAGATGTAGAACTGGCTGCCGCTCGACTTACGCTCGGGATTTACCTGGTCTCCTTTGCGCGCCATCGCGAGCGTGCCGCGCAGATGTTTTTCGGTCGGGCTGATTTCCGCAGGGACATCGTAGCCGGGTCCGCCCATGCCGGTGCCCTGCGGATCGCCGCCCTGAACCACGAAGCCAGGCTCGACGCGATGGAAGGTGAGATTGTTGTAAAAGCCGTCCTTCGAAAGCTTCTCGAAGTTAGCAACGGTCTTGGGTGCGACCGCAGGATAAAGTTCGAGCACGATCGTGCCGCGATCGGTGTCGAGAATGGCGTAATGTTCGGTGTTGCGCACAGGTAATCCGTCCCTCTTTGAATTTTCCGCTTTGGCGCAGGCGGCCGCGCCGATTAGCATGAGCGCCAAGCTAAGGGCGCAGGTGTTTCGAAAAAATCGATTCATCTTGAAACTTCCGGTTAGGGCTGAAGCAGTCCCTCTTTGTTATTAGAGCCATGCGCCGAGCGCAAGCAAGGACGGTCGCGAAAACTGGCGGGGGAAGAGGCCCGCGTCAATTAGGGACAGTGTCGCATTAACCATGGCGGTTAGAAGGCGAATCAATCGGCATCTGAATCAGTTTCAGTGAAATTAAGGCAAACGGGGCGGTAATTCGGCGGCATTGGACTTGCTCGTTTCCGATCTGATGCCCGTAAATTCGCAATTGGCGCGCTCTGGCTCGGGATCGCCCCCAGAATTCCATGAGTTTGACCGAAACTGGTGGCGGGCGTCGCTGCTTCCGCTTGCGTTCGCGGCATGGGTGACGGTCGCGGTCACCGGGTTGGCGGGCTTGTGGGCGTATGCGACCCAGCCGGGTGTAGCAGGCTCACCGCCTTCGCGATGGCCTCAGGCGAGTGCGCGGCAGGCGTCCACGCCGGTGTTCGGCTGCCTGCTGTCGGGGGCGCGGAACAAAAATTCAGCGAGCGGGAAACGCCTTTGCAGTCGCTAGCGGAAGCCGAAGCGCTCTCGCCGCAGGTTGCGCTGCGGTCCGAGGCGATCTTCGGCGAGACGCTGCACAACTTCCATCTCCGCGGCGATCGAATCTTTGCGGTGCTGCTGAGCATCCAGTGGCTAGCAGCGGTTGCCACGGCGATATGGATTTCGCCGCGTGCGTGGGAGGGCGCAGAAAGCCGCATCCACGCGCACGTCTGGGCTGCGATTTTCATCGGCGGCACGATAACCGCTTTTCCCGTGTCCCTGGCGCTGGCGCGCCCCGGCGAGACCTTGACCCGCCATGCAATCGCGATTGGCGAGGCGCTGATGGCGGCGTTGCTGATTCATTTAACCGGCGGACGCATCGAAACTCATTTTCAGATATTTGTCGCGCTGGCGTGCCTGACACTTTATCGCGATTGGCGCGTGCTGGTTTCGGCCACGGCGGTGGTGGTGCTCGATCATTTCCTGCGCGGATATTATTGGCCGCTCTCGGTCTACGGGGTCGACGTGGTGCAGCCGCTGCGCTTCGTCGAGCACGGCGCCTGGATTCTCTTCGAAGATTGCGTGCTGGCGATTTCGATCAGAGAGGGTTTGCAGGAAAACTGGAAAATTGCCCGCCAGCAGGCGCGGCTGGAATCGGTCAACAGTGAAATCGAGGACGAGGTCGCGTCGCGGACCGTTCAACTAATCGAGGCGCGCGAATCGGCGCTCGCGGCGTCGCACGCCAAGAGCGAATTTCTCTCGAGCATGTCACACGAGATCCGCACTCCGATGACCGCGATCCTGGGCATGGAGGAGCTTCTGCAAGACACCGTATTAAATGAGGAACAGCGCAACTACCTGGATATCATGAAGAACAACAGCAACTCGCTGTTGGCGCTGATCAATAACATCCTGGACCTCGCCAAGGTAGAAAGCGGGCATCTGGTTCTGGAGCAGGTGGCGCTCGACGTCGAAGAGGTGGTTGAAAAGTCGATGGAGGCTTTTGGTTTTCCCGCGCACGCCAAGAAGCTCGAGTTGGCCGCGCGCATCATGCCCGACATACCCAAGCTAGTTATCGGCGACCCGCTCCGTTTGCGGCAAGTGCTGTTGAATCTGATCGGCAACGCGCTCAAGTTCACTGAGCGGGGCGAGGTGGTGGTCAATGTCGCCCACGAGGAAAACTCCACGGCCTTGGGCGCCTTGCATTTTACGGTAACCGACACCGGAATCGGGATTCCGGCCGACAAGCTCGAAGACGTTTTCTCCGACTTCAGCCAGGTCGATACCTCGACCACCCGCCGCTATGGCGGGAGCGGGCTCGGTCTGGCGATCGTCAAGCGCCTGGTTGAGATGATGGGTGGGCGAGTCTGGGTCGAAAGCGTCGTCGGGCGCGGCAGCACCTTCCACTTTACCGCGGCTTTCGAAATCGCGTCGGCCGAGATGCTGAAGGCCGAACCGGCCAGCAGTGCGGTCGATTTCAACGGCATGCGGGTTTTGGTGGTCGATGACAACAAGTTCAATCGACTGGTTCTGCGCGAGATGTTAGCGCGCGCAGGCGCGGAGGTGATCGAGGCGGAGAGCGGCCCCGAGGCACTGCGGCTGTGCGATGCGGCCCGCACGCAAGGTCATCCCTTGGACCTGATTCTGCTCGATTGCCGGATGCCGGACATGGACGGATTCGAAGTGGCGGAGCGCATCGACGGCACTCACCGGCCGATCGTCGTGATGCTGACCTCTGACGACATGAAGACGCAACTCGCACAGGTGCGCGAACATCGGCTCGACGCCTACCTGGTCAAGCCGGTCCGTCGGGCCGAACTGTTCAACGCAATCGGCGTGGCTATTAATGGCCGCCCCCTGACCGCAGATCGAGAAGGCAAACGTTCAGGATCTGAGGCCGGAGCGCAAGCCAGCATCGGAACCGCACCCGCGCCGAGGATTTTGATAGTTGACGATTCAGCGGACAATCGCTTGCTGGTGCGCGCATTTTTGAAAGGCACCGCCTACGACATCGACGAAGCCATCAATGGGATGTTCGCGGTCGAAAAGTTCCGCTCGGGTAGCTACGACGTGATCCTCATGGACATGCGCATGCCGGTGATGGACGGCCTCGAGGCGACTCGGGCGATTCGTCAAATTGAAAGAGAACAGAATCTGCGACGAACCCCGATCCTCGCCTTGACCGCGTCCGCGTTGATCGAAGACGAGCAGCGCACGCACGAGGCCGGGGCCGATGGACACGTCAGCAAGCCCATGCGCAAGGCAGTCCTGCTCGAAGCAATTGCGAAATTGCTTGAGAAACCGTCGGAGACACCATCGCGGAAGCTGGATGAGGCATCTACGGCCTTGGCTTGACGCGGTCGTCCAGGGGCGCGATTTGTCACGGCCGCGGGCAGGCTTCCTCGCGTGATGCAAGGCACCGTCTGTAACATCCAGATCTCTTGACGTCGTTGGACGACTGCGAGTCCGGCGGCTAACGAGTCAGTGCTTGAGGAAGTCGCGCAAGAGCTTCGCGACGGCGGCCGGCTGTTCCAGCGGCGTCATATGCGCGGCCTTATCGACCATCTCGATCCGCGAATTCGGAATCAGTTGCTTGAACTCCTCGGCATAGATCGGCTTGGTGAGGCCGTCCTGCTTGCCCCAGATGATCAGCGTCGGCGCGGCAATCCGATGGGCTCGTTTGCGCAGCCCCTTGTCGGGAATCGGCCAGATGTATTTTCCGGTACAGCCCAGCGCCCAAGTGATGCGAATGATCGAATCGGGATCCTCAAGATTCATCGACACGTGCTTGCGCGCCGGATTGTGCGGATCGGCGAACATCAGCTTGTCGAGATCGGCCTGCGGCGTCACCATATAATTCTTGATCGGATGATCGTCGCGCCAGAGCCCCAACGGATTGACTAGCGCGAGGCGGCTGACGCGACGCGGATTGTTGGCGGCAATCTCCGCCGCGACCATCCCACCGAACGAATGGCCGACGACGGCGGGCGCCTCGAGGCCCAGCTTGTCGAACAGTTCGTAGTAGTAGAGGACGAGATCCCAGACGTCATCGAGCGGTTTGACGGCGTCGGGGTCGCCGGCGCTGGTACCGGGGTGCTCGGGCGCATAGACGGTGAAGTCCTTGGCCAGCAGGTCGAGCGCTTCGTCCCAAATCAGGCCATAGCCGCTATGCAGGTAAACCACCGCCGGCCCGGAGCCGGCCACTTTGACGTGCGCGGTAACGCGATTTTCCCAGAGTTTGAGCGTTTGTTCGGAAGTTGCAGCCATTTTCAACTATTCTTCTTCATCCCGTTTGAGTTTTCCGGCATCGCAGGAGCCAGACCTACTTACTGGCGTGCATTTCGGGACGTGGCGCGCGACCGATATTCTCGGCGTTGGTCTTGCCACGCAGCGCGGTCGGCCACCACTTGTTATCCCAACCGTCCTCGTCCCACACGTTGCGGAAATGGGGCAGGACTTCGCGCGAGAACAAGTCGATATTCTTAAGCGTCAACTCATGCGGCATCGAGCCGATGTGCAGGAGCACCATCAAATTGCCAACGCGCAACTTCTTGACGGCTTCCTGTAACTGGTCGCGAACGGTGGCGGGACTGCCGGCGATGACGAACTGGTTATCGACGAAATCCTTATACTTCCAGTTCTTGACCGAGTTCATCAGATCGAGCTGCATCGGCAGCAGGTTCTTCACGCTGTTGGCGAGGCTGCGATAGTCCTGGTTGCCGGGAATCATCTGATACTCGTTCAGGATGTGCAGCGACTTATCGTAGAAATAGCGGATGTGCTTGTAGTAGTCCTTCTCGGCCTGCGCGTCGGTCTCGGCGACGACCACTAACTGCAGGAAGCCGGCGCGATACGGATTGGGTTCGAGGCCTTCCTTGGCGACGAACTCCCAGAAGCCGTCCATCACGCGCTTGCCAAGTTTGTTGCCGTAGTAGCTCAGGAAGCAGTAGCAATGGTCGTGTTTGGCGGCGAAGTCCCAGGTGCTGAGGCTGCCGGCGCCGGGGACCCAGACTGGAGGATGCGGCTGTTGAATCGGGCGCGGCCACAGATTGACCATGGGAAGCTTGAAGTACTTGCCGTTCCAGGCGAAGGTCTCGCGCGATTGCCACGCCTTCATAATCAGATCGTGAGCCTCGTAGTAGCGCTCGCGATGCTCAATCGGGGTGATGCCGTAACAGAGGTTGGCGTCCATCGGAGTGCCGAGAGGCATACCGGCAACGAGGCGACCGCCGCTAATGGTATCGAGCATGGCGTACTCTTCGGCGACGCGAATTGGAGGATTGGTGGTCGGTAAGGTCGCGCCCATCTGGACGACAGCACAGTTCATCCCGTTGGTGGCGCGCGCGAGCACTGAGCCCATCAGATTGGGGCTGGGCATGAAGCCGTAAGCATTCTGATGATGTTCGTTGACGCAAATGCCGTCCATGCCCGATTTCGCGGCGTAGATTAGTTCGTCGAGGGTCCAGTTGTAGTACTGGCCGACCTTGACCGGATCCGCCAATTCCCAGAACGGGGGGTCAACCCATACGGACTGGTATTTCTGTTCGAAGTCCGCCGGCAGTTCGCGGTAGGGCATCAGGTGGAACATCGAGATCTTCATGGCGATATCTCCTCAACGGGCACGAAGCCGGGCGACCCTTGAGGATTGGGATATCATGGGTGCGGCCCCAGCGACAACTTCCAGCGTCAACTGAGCGGCTGAGGCGACGAGGCCGCGCAAGCTGATCAGGTGTAACCACCGTAACTGCATCGAGCGCCCGATCGGGCTTTCCGATCGCCGATCCGCACACAATCCTGCAAGGTTCCTGCGGCTTATCAAAAGGCGGGTGCCGAGCAGAATTGTGGCGAGACCTGGCGTCTCGAAGGTCTTTCTTGCGCTAATGTGGTTTTGTCGTCATATTGCAGCCAAGGATTCTTATCTGCTGCGGAAATAGATCCGGAAAATGGCGGGAATTGCCTTTGGAGGTGTACTGAATGCGATTGAAGTCTGAGCGAAGGATTCAAAGTTTGGATGCGGTCCGCGTCCGGAGGGCTAGCTCAATTCATCGCCGCCATCGAAATCGCATGGTCGAGAAGATTCTGATCGTTTCGCTGTTCGCTTTCGTCCTTAATTCGCTGCCCCAGACCTCGTTGACTTTGGACGCGCGCGCGGACGAGCTTTCTGCCTTGATGAACTCATCGCCTGGTCAATCGGCAAACCACGGCCAAGCTAAGAACCCCGACGGCAAACTCAAGGCTGTGAAGGATCCGTGTCTGGCGTCGGTGCCTACGCCACAACTAAAGAGCGGCCTGCACCGAGTGGTGCAACTGGTCAACTGCTCGCAAACCGAGACTCTGCTAGGGACCGCGAACGCGGCTGAGCAGTTAGGTCAGCAAGCGCTGCCCGTTTTGCCGCGAGAAGGAACCTGGGAGATGAGGCCCTTCAACCCGGGCGCGCCCGACCATGCGAATGTTCTGACCATCGATGTTCCGCTCGGCTGGGAGGACACCAAATGCCCGAATAACAAGAAGGACTGTAACGGCATTATCGGGCCGAGGTTCTGGGCGCGAACCGCATGCCGTTATGACCTTGCCTTCGACATCGCCCAGTGCGAGACCGGGGGCTGCAGCGGAAGGTACGACTGCAGCGCGGCGCGCCTCTCGTCATCAGTGGGAACCACCATTTCGGAATGGACATTCGCCGAGCCAGTTCCAGACGGTCAACCAGCCGTGTACTTGAAGGATTCTCCGGATATCAGCGCGGTAGATGGTGCAAACCTCAACATGGACATTCAACCAGTTGGCGGCACCGCTCACGACCCATTCGACCTTCCACCGGATTGGTCATTGCCGAACAATCCCCCTAAGGGCCACGACATCCAGTGGTTAGCCGAACAATATCCGCTGACGATCCACGGTCAGGACCTGCGGGAGGACACGAATTGCAACGGGACGAGCGGAGTTGGATGCTGCCCGCCCGAGTTCCGACTCCAGCGTTCCACACTGACGACCGGTAATCCCTACGGATTTGTCATCGTGGATTCACCGAGTCATCCGTTGGGAGGGGACGCCACGGTAGCCTGCTTCTCGAATTGCGCGAAGTATGAGTTCCCGACTTCGCCACTGATTAGCTGCGACGAGAAGTCGGATCCGACTTGCTTTAACTGGAAGGCATTTTGCCTGGGCGATCCGAGCAAATACGGGCAACCGTGTACCAAGGACAGCGATTGTCAGGTTGGTGGTGGGTGCTGGGACAATCCGGGTTCGACGTTCGACCATACGTGCCAAGGCAGAGCGTTTATCAAAGCAGCTACGTGTCCCGAGAATGTCTGCACCTATCCGTACGGCTATGTCGATAATGTGACAGACCCGCCGATCACCTATCACTCGACCCAGCCGCCATTCGGCAATTGCAGTGACGTAACCAGCGACCCAAGTCTCTGTATTGGCGACGATACGCTGCATGCAGTGATGCCCAAGGCGTACACCTGGCCTAACGATCCGCAAGTCTACGGTGACGACGCGCCGGCCTATCGGGTAATTTTCGAACCAGGGGGCACCGAGAAGAGACCTGCGCGGATCGGTAGCAACTCCATTCCGGCTTGCAGTTCACTGCCGAATATTTATGGTTATGGTACGCAATATGGGGGACCAACCAGCGGCTCGAAGCCATGCGACAACTCGGTAAATCTGAATGGAGCATTGTTCGCTGTCGCGAACGCAAACCCCCACGGCCAGTCGGATCCGACGGGCAAAAACGACTGGGCTTGTAATCCAGACCCCACCGGGTCGAACAATCAAGGTGTGGTATGCCGATGGGCGCCGGTTTCCCCTATCCAGCAGGTCGGTCTCAGGTGGAACTTCAACTCGGCGGGGTCGAGTCTGCAACTGGCCAGAGTACCAGGGGTGACGAATGGAGACCTATTACTGGCGTCAATAACATTTTTTTCGGGCGCATCCGCGACGCCTCCAAGCGGCTGGACGCAAGTAACGGGCGCGAGCGTGCTCTCAAATTCGAATGACCAAACTGTGGTGTGGTATCACTTCGTCGGGGCCAACCCCGAACCCGCCACTTACATGTGGACCTGGACGAACGCGACGGCGTCCCCCGCGGGCGCGATAACCGCGTGGCGGGGCGTGAACGCCGTCAATCCATTCGACGTCGCAGCTTCGATCGATAATGGTATCGGCGCGACCGCTACCGCTCCGGCAATCACAACGATTACGGCGAACGCACAGTTGGTCAGCGTCTTTGGCGCCGGAGGTGCGAGCGGCCAGGCCTTTGCGTTACCGGCTAACGAAACGGGCGCGGTCAAAGTGAACGGTGGACCCACCGTCGGGACATGGTACGCACATTTGGTAGCCGACAAACCGCAAAAGAGCGCGGGCCCTACGTTACCTCAGGCGGTAGTAGTCACGACGAACCCAGGGGGTCAAAACGGGGGAGACTGGACGGCGATTAGTTTAGCGCTCAGACCATAGCTCCGCAGTTGCGCAACATGAGCGGCAGGCGGCAGCGTTTTCCCCATCGCCTCCAAATAGCGATGGTTGAACGGCGACGAGGCAATCCCCAGACTTGTATGATGGGCGACTTCGCCTAATTCGTCGGCAAGGTTAATCATCGCAACGGATAGCGAAGGTAAATAAAACGATGGCCAGTGTCAGCGAGAAACTTCCGGTCGTGGAGCATGTTTACCAGAACCACCTGATGGACGCGCTGCGCTGGAATTTTTTCACTCCGCGGGCCGACGATATCGTGGTTGCGACCACTTACAAGGCGGGGACGACCTGGGTGCAGACGATCGTCGCGAACCTGCTCTTTGGGGGCAACAAACTCGCGGCGTCACTGCATGACATGGCGCCGTGGCTCGAACAGCGGTTGTTTCCGCTTGAGCTGGTGCTGACGCGGCTCGAGCAGCAGACCCATCGCCGTTCGATCAAGACTCATCTGCCGCTCGACGGCCTGCGGTTTCATGAAAATATCAAGTACATCTATGTCGGACGCGACCCGCGCGACGTTTTCATGTCGTTCTGGAACTTTTACGGCAACTTTTCGCCGCAGATGATCGCGGCAATCAACGGCATCCCGGGACGCGTTGGCGACGATTTGCAGAAGTGCCCCGAGGATATTCACGAATTGTGGCACAACTGGATAACGCGGGGCTGGTTCGAGTGGGAGAGTGAAGGCTATCCGTTCTGGTCGGCGATGCATCACGCACAGACGTGGTGGGACTACCGTCATCTGCCGAACATCCTGTTCGTTCACTTCGCCGACCTACTGGCTGACATGGAGGGCGGAATCAGGCGGATCGCAAGTTACCTGAAAATGGAGCCGCAGGCAGAGGCATGGCCGACAATCGTCCGCAATTGCAGTTTTGCTGAAATGAAGGCTCATGGCGACGAACTGCTGCCGATGATGAAGATGTTGCTGAAGGGCGGAGCCGATTCCTTCTTCCACAAGGGCACCAACGGGCGGTGGCGCGAAGTTTTGAGAGCCGACGAGCTGGAACTGTACGAAGCGGCGGCCGCGCGCGAGTTAGCGCCGGAGTGCCGGCGATGGCTGGAGCACGGCGGTGCGGCTGACTGAGAGCGCGCTAGTCGGTTACGTCGGGGCCGTCGGCGCGTGGCAGACCGCCTCAATGCGATGTCCGTGCGGGTCGATAACAAAGGTAGCATAGTAGTCGCGATGGTAGATCGAGCGCGGTCCCGGAGCGCCGTCGTCGCGACCCGCCAGGCTACCTTCGAGCGGCGCTGGCTTGACCGATTATCGCCGCGGCGTTGTTCTCGTGGGTGAACGTTCCGTGCTCGAGCGACCGCCTGCCCTATTGGGACGGGTTGCTGTACGCAGCCGCGTCGACGTCGGTCGGCTGGATGTATGTATCGTTTTTCCTTGGTTTCCTTGCGGTGCTCGCTGTATTGGTCAGCTCCGCATTCATAGCGATTTGCGGAGCTATGCGCTCAGATCCGGTCAAAACAAAGACCGACTATCTACGGTTGATCCAGTTTTTCTATCGCCTTCGAATGGTTGAATAGATACACCGATTTCCAAATCCCAAATCCATAGCGGTGCTCGCCGCCGCGGGGCGAGGAGCGGCTGGGAAGCGCACTCTTGCCGCGCGTGGAGATGGTGCTCAGAGCAAATTCCAGAAGGTGCTACATCGATGGTCGCTGTCGAAACTGCCACCTGGTTCGACCACCGGGGTGGGCGGCACGAAGGACTGGAACTGGTCGGTCGTTGAATCGTACGGCGTCCAGGTCGACGTCGCTGGCGAGTTCGGATCGCCAGTCGCAGCAAAGTGAGTCCAGTAGCTGATCATCGCCTCTGAGAGCGACTCCTGCCCCGGCTGCGAGAAGTCGCTGGAGGTGCCAAAGACGTCGAACAAGTACGGCACCTCGGAGAAATGCGGCGCACCCAGCGGAAAAGAGAGCGTGATACCCGGGAACTCGTCGAAGATCAGATAGGCATTCTCGTCATTCAACTCGTAGGCGTAAGTCGTGACGTATTTCGAGAGCAACTGCACGCCGTTGCGCTCGGAGCAGGCAAAGATACCGTCGGTGCCCGATTCACCGAGCGTCAGCGAGGCGGCGTCGGCGGGGGGGCTCGCCGATAGCGGGTATTCGGGCAAAACAAATGGGGCGAAACCATCGAGGACGACGGCGGTTGCGGCAGCGTAGCCGGCGTTGGTCAGCGGGGTGCCCTTGGCGTCGAAGTCCTCGGCCACGAACAGGCGATATTCGTCGTGATTGCCGCCGGAGATAACCGGCACCTGGTTGAATTGCCCGCTGGCGAAAGCGGCACCGGGGGTTTGCGTAAGTATCGTACCGTCAACGAACGGATAGAGCACGGACGGGCCGATCGCGACCAGTGTCGCGGCCGGAATGCCGCGCAGACAGGCCGCGGTCTGGGGGAGCGTGGTACAGCCGGCGGCGGTCGCCAAGTCGATACCGGACGACACCAGCGGCGTGCCGACGGACTCGGCCTGAAGGAGTGAAACTATGTAGACGCCTTCGAAATAGGGCTGAAATTCCGAGTACGAACCGCTTTCCGAAATCGCACGCTGAAAGAGGCCTGCGGCGGTGGGCGATGCCATGTTGGCGTAGACGCTCTGGCCGCCGGCGGACTCACCGAAGATAGTCATACGATTCGGATCGCCACCGAAGGCGTTGATGTTGCGCTTTACCCACTGCAATGCGAGTTGCTGATCCATCAGGCCGTAGTTACCGTTTCGATGGCCTTCAGCATCGATCGCTGGATGGGCGAAGAACCCAAAGAGGCCCACGCGGTAATTGATCGTGACCACAATCACGCCGCTCTGTTCGATCATGCGCGTTGGATCGTAAAAGCCACCGCCGCCGGTCACCAGCGAGCCGCCGTGAATCCAGACCATCACTGGCATTCCATGATGTTTGTGCCGGTTTTTCTTCTGGGCCTGCGTGTAAACGTTCAGATAAAGGCAATCCTCGCTGCCGAGGCCGGGTTGGGTGCAGAAGTTGCCGAACTGGGTGGCTTGGAAGACACCGTTCCAGCGGCCGAAGGGCTGTGGCGGCGTCCAGCGAAGCGGTCCAACCGGCGGCACCGCGTAGGGAATCCCAAGATACCGGTTCAAGTCATTCGACTCGATTCCCTTGAGAGAGCCGCTCTGGGTAACGATAGCCGGAGCCGCAGCGGCGGACGGCCCGACGAGGGCGGTGCCGAGTCCTGCCGCGACGAGGCAGAATGCCAGTTTGAGTGCGAATCCGAAACGTTTGGCCTGCTTCGTGGTCATCGGTCAACTCCTCCTCCTCGGCGAATTCTGCCGCGACATCTACAGACTTTCACCGAACCTCATCGAACGATTGGGCGAGGCACGCCTCCATCAACCCTACTAATTCATCCTCAAAATCCCCGATCGTGTTTGGCGTTGTCAGCACCGGATTACACTGCGTTAGCAAATCAAATAGCTCGCCACAACAGCAAACTTGCTAGTGCCCGTTACCGCATTCGGACGCATCCGAATGCCTGATCGAGGCGTATTATGAGGCAAATGGTTCAAATGTGGCGAGCCAGAGAATTCGACGGATTTGGTTTGCCGCGCGCGGGACCCGCTGGTGGGTCGGGCTATTGGGCGGAGTTCAGGTGAATTTCCAGAATTGATCATGGAAGTATTGCGCGCGCTCGATGATCGGGATGACACGCAAACCATCGGCGACCGACGTGATCGGTTCGTCGGCCTCACGGCCTAATTCGTCGATCACTTCGCGGCCCGAGTCCGCCAACGCCTTCAGGTCGTAACCGCCTTCGAGCGTCGCGACCATCCGGCCGCCGCAACATTCGGCGGCGAGCCGCTTCATCCGCCGCGCCATCGCAGCGAAGCCGCGCTCGGTCACCCGCATCCCGCCGAGCGGATCGCGATAGTGGCAATCGAAGCCGGACGAAATCAGAACGAATTCCGGATTGAACTGGCGCGCGATCGGCATCACAGACTTGTCGAAGTACGCGCAGATACTCGTCGTCGCCCAAGGACGCGGGCAGCGGAACGTTAACGGTGTAGCCCTCGCCGGCACCGACGCCGACTTCCTCGAAGAGGCCGCTGCCCGGGATAAAACGGATATTGATGGAGCGACATGTAGAGCACTTCGGGCGAGGCATAGAAGAGTTCCTGGGTGCCGTTGCCGTGATGCACGTCCCAATCGAGGATCAGCACGCGCTTGAGGCCGTGATTCGCGATCAGCGCGGCGGCGCGATCGCGACGTTGTTGAAGAAGCAAAAGCCCATCGCACGATTCGCGAGCGCATGATGTCCGGGCGGACGGACGATCGCGAAGGCATTGTCGGCCTCGCCCGCGAGCACCGTCTCGACCGCAGTCAGCACGCCGCCGGCGGCGAGCGTCGCGGTCTGTCCAGGTCTCGCGCGAAGTGTGGGTGTCGGGATCGAAATTCGAGCGTTCGAGAGTGGAGGTATACTCGACCGCGTCGATGTAGTCGTCGCGATGGCAGAGTGCTAGTTCGGCGCGGGTGGCATTACGCGCGGCGCAGTAGAGCTTGAGGTCGGCGCGCTTGAGGTGATCGGCCATATCGAGCATCACGGCGACCCGCTCGGGACGTTCGGGATGGACGCGGCCGGCATAATGGTCGAGGTAGCGGCGGTCGGCGACCAGCGCGGTCCGATTCATGGTTTGACACCTCGGCGCGGCTTCACGATCATTGAGAGCTGGATTGGCGCCGTATTTTCGGGATCGCGGCGCGGCACTCGCGAACGTTCCCGCTGGGCGTTAAATTTGGGCATATTCGAAATTATCCTAATCCTGGTGGTCGCGCTAATCGTGATACCGCCGGAAAATCTGCCGGACGTGATGCGCGCGACCGGCAAGATCCTCCGCGAGTTGCGGCTGGCCAGCAACATGGTCGTGCGCGAACTCGGCGGCGCACTCGATCATCCGGCGCCCGCCGAGCAGCACGAGCCCGTCCGATTAACCCGATACGATGACGGCACACTACGAGCGTCGGCCAACGTCGCATGAGCGCTAATATCGCACAATCCGACAGCGTCCGCCGATACCAAAGAGTCTTCCGATGCAGAGCGCGACCGATCGCGACGCCTGCGAATTATCCTCCGTGCCCGATCGAGCCAGCCCGCTGCGAAGATCTGCGAACGTCACTAATGGAATCCGCGGACCGGCCGACGTCGCCGCAGACGCTGACCACGAAGGCTCCGAGCAACGCTACGCCGCACGTGACCATCGACGACCCCACCGGCCGCAGCCGCCAGCGCCGGAGCCGAGACTGCCCGCGCCCTGATCCGCCGCCTGAGTTGACGGGTCCGGAGCCACCGTTCATCGATGGTTATACGCCGGCACCGGCAACGGGCAGACGACATCGCGGATGCCGTTGCTCGAACATCTGAAGGAACTGCGCGGTCGCCTGATACGTTGCGCAATCGCGATTGGGCTGGGCTTCCTGATCGCATACTTCGCGCGCCGACTGGCTCTTTGCGGCGTTGACCTGGCCGCTGCGATCGGCGGCGCACGGCCGCAACGTATTGCTAATCGGCACCGGCGTCGGCGAGGCCTTCTTCACCAAGATGAAGGTGGCGCTGATCGCGGGACTGTTTATCGCGAGCCCGATGGTCTTTTACGAAATCTGGAAGTTCATCGCACCCGGACTCTACGAATCCGAGCGGCGCATGGCGAAGCCGTTCGTGATCTTCGCGACGTTATTTTTTGTCGCCGGCGGATATTTCTGCTGGGCCGTCGTGTTCAAGATCGGCTACGCCTTCTTTCTCGCGCCAATACGAAAGTATCGGGGTGACGCCGACCATCCGCATCAGCGAGTACCTGGCGTTTTCAGCCAAGTTGCTGATCGCCTTTGCGCTAACCTTCGAGATGCCGATCTTCGCTTTCTTCCTGACCCGCCTCGGCATGATCGACTACCGCATGATGATTCGGCTATTTCCGCTATGCGGTGCTGGCGATATTTATCGTCGCGGTCGCGCTGACGCCGCCCGACATGATTTCGCCGTTTCTGCTCGCAATTCCGTTGTTGCTGCTGTACGGACTGAGCATCGTGGTTTCGTATTCCTTTCGCGCCGAGGCGACCGAAAAAGCCTCCGCGGGAACCGCAACGTAGATTATACCGGCAGGTCACTCAGGGCTGAGTCCGGGGGAAAGCTTTCGATTCATGGCACGGCTCGAATACTCGCCAGTTGCAACCGGCGCACCTGGAATCGAACCGCGCTGGACTCACAGCGCCAAGGATATTATCGGCACCGCCTATGCGACCGCGAGCCGCATCTGGTTCACGGTCTCGCGCGGGGTGCTGAGCGAAATCTACTTTCCGACGCTGGATCGTCCGCAGATTCGCGACCTGCAGTTCCTGATCACCGACGGCGAGACGTTTTTTCCACGACGCCCATCGAAATCTCGATAACAAGATCGAGTACCTCGGCGAACATGGACTCGGCGTGCGCATGACCAATTCCGATCGCGAGGGCCGCTACCAACTCATCGCCGAAGTCATCGCGGACCCGCATCAGCCCTGCGTACTGATCGATACGCAACTCGAAGGCGACCCGGCTTTTCTGCGCAAGCTGCACGTCTATGTGATGATCGCGCCGCATCTGGAAGTTGGCGGCTGGGGCAACAACGGCAACGCGGCGACGATCGCAGGACGCGAATTCCTGACCGCGCACAAGGGCGACACCTGGCTCGCGCTCGCGGCGACGGCGCCGTTCGTAGCCCGCTCGTGCGGCTACGTCGGCACGACCGACGGATGGCAGGACCTCGCGCACGACTTCAAGCTCGACAGCGACTTCGCCGTCGGCCACCAACGGCAATATCGCGCTGACCGGTGAAATCGATCTCGCGGCGGCTTTCACTTCACTGTCGGACTCGCGTTCGGACGCACGCTGCATCGCGCGGTGACCAATTTGTTTCAGGCGGTAGCGATTCCGTTCGCCGAGCATCGTTCGCGTTTTCTCGAACAATGGGAGCGCGCGGTGCGCCGGATGCATCCGCTCGAACACCTCACCGGCGACGGCGGCAAGCTCTATCGCCGCAGCCGCGAACTGATCATGGCGCACGAGGACAAGAGCTATCCGGGCGCGCTGATCGCCTCGCTCAGCATCCCGTGGGGCGAGGTCAAAGGCGACGAGGATTTGGGCGGCTATCACCTGGTCTGGACGCGCGACATGGTCAACAGCGCCACCGGACTGCTCGCCGCGGGCGACACGTCCACGCCGCTGCGCGCGCTCGATCTACCTGGCCTGCTCGCAACACGATGACGGCGGGTTTCGCGCAGAATTTCTGGGTCAACGGCGACCCCTATTGGAGCGGCATCCAGCTCGACGAAGTCGCGTTTCCGATCATGCTCGCGTGGCGGCTTTATCGGGAAGGAGCGCTGGCCGATTTCGACCCGTATCCGATGGTGCGGATGGCCGCGCAGTATCTGATCATGCACGGGCCCGCGACGCCGCAGGAGCGATGGGAGGAGAACAGCGGGTACTCGCCCTCGACGCTCGCGAGCAATATCGCCGGGCTGATTTGCGCGGCTGCCTTTGCGCGTTTGCGCGGCGACGCCGCGAGCGCAAGTTACCTGACCGACTATGCGGATTTTCTCGAGTCGCACGTCGAGGCCTGGACCGTCACCAACACTGGCACCCTGGTTCCGGGCATCTCGCGCCACTACATCCGCATCAATCCCGAGGACGTCAAGTAATCCGATGCCCGCACGAAGATCCGGACTCCGCCAGGATCCTCGGGATGAAGAACCGTCCGCCGGGCGCACAGGCGGAATTTTTTGCGCACGAAATAGTCGATGGCGGATTTCTTGAGCTGGTCCGCTACGGCATCCGCAAAGGCGGCGATCCGCTGATGGAGGATTCGCTGCGCGTGATCGACGCCGTGCTCAAGACCGACTTTCCCGCGGGCCCGTGCTGGCGGCGCTACAATCACGACGGCTACGGGCAGCGCGACAACGGCGACGCGTTCGTGGTTGGGGCGTCGGGCGTCCATGGCCACTACTGACCGGCGAGCGCGGGCATTACGAATTGGCGGCCGGCCGCGACGCCACGCCATATCTGCGCGCGATCGAGAACTTCGCCACTGCGACGCGGCTACTGCCCGAACAAATCTGGGATGCCGCGGACAATCGCCCGGCGCATCTTTATTTCGGCAAGCCGACCGGCGCTGCGATGCCGCTGATGTGGGCGCACGCGGAGTATCTCAAGCTCCTGCGATCGGTGTCGGATGGCGCCGTGTTCGATCTCATCCCGGAAGTCGCAGACCGCTATCTTTACAATAACGGACGCAAGAATCTGGAAGTCTGGAAGCACAACCGGCAAGTCCAGTCGGTCGCGGACGGCACTGTCCTACGCGTGCAGGCGATGGATCCATTCACGCTCCATTGGAGCAACGACGAATGGCAGACCGTGAACGACACGCACTCGCAAACCACCGCGATCGGGACTCTCATTTCGTCGATGTCACGATTGCGCAACGGGCGCCCGTGCTCCCGTGCGCTTCACTTTTCATTGGCTCAACGATGGCCATTGGGAGGGTCGTGATTACGCAGTTAATATCCGCGTGCGCTGACGGCCCAAGAACCGATCAGGCGACGCGGCGAATCGAGAATTGTTCGGTGAGCGAATCGATCAGGCTCTGAACCTCACCCGAGGATTCGGGCGCGAAGTAGAGTCGCAGGTGATGTTGCGACGGGATCCTCAGTGCGCATCGTGGCGAGATTGTCGTAAGATTCGATGATCGCCTTGAACAGCGCGATCAACTCGGGTGGAATCCAGATCAGCATCGACGCCATCGCGGCGGGCGGTGCAGCGGTTCGAGCGCACGCGGGCAGAGCATCGGCTGATCGGTTGTCAGATTTCATTAGTTCGCCGCCAAAGATGAATGCATTTCATAGACTATGCGCCGAGAGTTCCGACCATAGATTCTAGCCGATGACGTTGCCGCGTTTGATACTCGTTACCGGCAAAGGCGGCACGGGCAAGAGTACCGTCGCGGCGGCGCTGGCGATGGCGTTGGCGCGACGGCGTCCGACGACGCTGGGCGACCTCGACGGGCGCGGATCGGTTAGCGCGTCTGCTCGGCGCACGTGAATCCAGATCGTGATGCCGGAGCGGCGAGCACTCGACGTCATCGCGATCACGCCGCAAGGCGAACTCGAAGCCTTCATCCATCGGATCGTGCCGCTGCGCGCGGTTTCGCGGCGGATGCTGCAGAGTCGCACGTTCGGTTACGTCACGGCCGCGCTGCCCGGGCTCGAAGCCTTCCTGATGCTCGAGCGGCTGCGACTGCTGGCGGGCAAGGCGGCGCTCGAATGATCGCTTTGTGGTGATCGACGCGCCGGCCACCGGGCATGCGATGGAACTGCTCCGGTGGCCAAGGGCATTCGCAATCTCGCGCCCGATCGGCACGTTGAATCGATTGTCGAGCGCCGATCGAAGAATTCCTGATCGATCGAAATCGTTGCGGCGTGATGCTGACCGTGACGCCCGAGGAACTCGCACTGCGCGAGGCGATCGAAGACGGCGGCGGCGTTACGCGACGGCTCGACATCGAATGCATCGGCGCGATCGTCGACATGACGTCCGCCGAGCGCTCTTCACGGCGGCGCGAAATCGCGAAGCTGCGAACATTCGAAGCGTCATGCGCGGCTTGCTGCGCGGCGTCGTGCACTGAGCGAATTCGCGAGTGCGCGCGCGAGACGAACTTGAGCGAGCGGGAATCGCGGTGATGGAACTTCCGATGTTGTACGAAGCAGCGCTCGGCGCGGACCAGAGCTCGCAACGCTTAGCCGAACGATCGAGATCGAATTTGCTCGACGCGAAGTCCTACGAAGCGAGTTCATCGACCGGTCGACGAAGAGGAATCCGGCATCAAACCTCGGCGACTCGACGGTTATCGGCTCGTGATCTGTCTGGGACCGGGCGGCGTCGGCAAAACCACGCTGAGCGCGGCGCTCGCGCTCAACGCCGCGATTGGCGGGCGCGCGGTGGACGTGATGACGGTCGATCCGGCGCCGCGGCTGCTCGACGCGCTCGGACTCAGCTCGGCCCGATTCGGCGATGCAGACGGTGTCGCTCGCGGAACTCGGGGCGCATCGTGGCGCTCGGTTGCGCGCGCTCAAGCTCGACGCGAAGATTACCTTCGATGCGCTGATCGAACGTCACGCGCCCTCGGCGGCGCGCGCGAGGCGATCCTCGACAATCGCATTTACCGCAACCTCTCGACCGCGATCGCGGGTGTCGCCGATTACATGGCGATGGAAAAACTAATCGAACTGCACGGCGATTCGACGACCGGTCTGATCGTGCTAGACACGCCGCCGGCGCGCGAAGCGATCAATTTTCTTGATGCACCGCGGCGGATGCTCGAGCTGCTCGGCTCGCGCGCGATCACACTGCTGGGGGTGGGCACGATCGGCGACGCGCGTGCGATGGTCGATGCTCGATCTGGCGGCACGCGCGATACTCGCGGCCTTCGATCGCCTGACGGGGCTGCATCTGTTGAGCGACGTGCAGACCTTCGTACGCAGCTTCGACGGAATGTACGCGGGGCTTTGCCGATCGCGCGGCGCAGGCGCAGACATTGATTCGCGACGGGCAACACGTTGGTCGTGCGTGGTGACGACAGCCGAAACCGAGCGGATCGATCAGGCGTGCGAATTTATCGAGGCGCTCAAGGCGATGGGAATCACGCTCGGCGCGGTCGCGGTCAATCGCATGATGGCGCCGCTGCCCGCCGCGTCAACGATCGACGAAGCGGATTTGCCGGCCGCCCTCAAGCGCAAGCTCAAACGCAATCTCGAGGATTTCGCCGCAACTGAAGCGGCGTGAAGCCGCGGCCCTGGCTCGATTACGTGAAGGATACCGCCGAGCGTGCGCTTGATTGTCGCACCGGACCTCGGTCGCGAACCGCGGACGTTGAGCGACCTGGTGGAAATCGCGCGCAATCTAAGTCGCGCACTGAATACGCACAAGACGATCGTGTTTGGTGTCGCCTGGGACCTATTTTTTGCGCGACGATTTTGGAAGCAGGCTTGCGAGCGGCGCGGGTCTTCGAGGTCGCGTTGCGGAGGGCGAGGATTTCGGTCTGCGACTCTGCCAGCATCCGATCGATCTTGATGCTAAGATTCACCAGTTGCCCGTTCAGATGATCGAGGCGTGCCTTGAGTTCGCGCACGTCGCGCTTGGACGGGATGCTGACGAAATCGAGAATCGTTTCGATGTTGCGGTCAAAATTCTGCTTGTTGGAAAAGAAGCTCTCGCCGGCGCGGCCGAGCGTGCGGCGCAGACCCTTCATTGGCCATCACTTCGCTGAAAAAGCCGGCGACACCCTCTTCGCTCATCTGGCGCAGCTTCGACATCAGGCTTTCGGCATCACGGCGTCCCATCGTGCGTCAACTATATATAGGGCGCGGCGACGAGGCAAACCGATGGAGATTATCGCGACGCATCGTGGCTATGCGTCGGGCTTCGCACTGATGCGATCGCATAAGGCGCCGCTCGATCTGATCGCGACCTCGCTGATCGTGGACGCGGCGCTCGCGCCGCTCACGGCGATCATCGCCGCACGGCGTGGCCGCTCGCCGTTGCGCTGGGTGGTGATCGGATTCGTGCTTGGAATGTGGGCGCTTGCGTACGTTCTGATCGTGTCGCCGCAGGCGCGACCGACGATCCGGTCCCGCCGGAGAATCCATCGGGGCCGCCTACTTCTAATGCGGCCGCCTGAGGAATAGAAGTGCCGGCGTGAAGACCTGCGCCTCGGAGTGAGTACCGCAAATCACGTCGAGATGACCCCATCCGGGGAGAGTCTTTACGGTGACATCGGTACTGCCGGTCGCGGCGGCTGACAGAGCAACGTGCGCAGGCCATTGTGCGCCGATATTGGTGCTGCTGAAAGCGATCACTGGAATCTTCGTGAGCTGCGAGTCGCGTGAGATCGTCGGGCGTGAACGGAGTTCTCGTAGTCCTGCACGGTCGGCCAGTAGCGATCGTAATTGACCAGCATTCGCGCGAGAACGACCGCATCGGAGTAGCCGCCGCCCGGATTCGCGAGTCCGCCATGTCCGCCGAAGACACCGCCAGCGCCATACACGACCGCCTCCAGGTTTTCGCGCGCGGTCTTGTACTTCGGAATCGGCGCGGGCCCGTCGGGATTTGCGATGACCGCTTCCATCAGGGCCTTGCGCTTGTCGTAGGTGAGATGCGCGCCGCCGACGTCATCGGCATAGCGATCCGGCGGCGGCTTCGCATCCGCGCGATCGGTTGGGATGAAGCCATCGAGGATCACGAGGCCCTTGACTTCATGCCAGTGCCGCGACGCGAACAGATATGCGAAGGCTCGCGCCGCGGCTGAAGCCCGCGATGAAGATCTTGCGATGACCGGTGGCGTGCCGCATCGAACTCGGCGGCAGCAAGAATATCGGATTCGAAGAGGTCGTTGGTCCAGCCCTTGAGTTCGGTGAGATCGGATGCGGGCGTGGCGGGCGGAATGAAGTGGGTGCGATAGTCGAGCGCCCAGAAGTCAACGCCGTGAGTCGCCATGAAGAGCGGCAACGAATAACGCGGGTCATCGACGGCGACGACGCCATTCATGTTGGTGCCGGGAAGATAGAGCATCACGATGCCCGCCGTCGCGACGACTGCGGGCGATGCATCTGCGGACTCCTGCGGCATCGTTCGATCGCCCGGAACCGTTTGCTGCGCACGTTCGAGCGCGCGGTCGGAGTTCGATGAGAGGGGTCAGGGTCAGGCGATGCAAGCCGATGCGATCGAAGGGCGACGGTCCGCGCGTCATCTCGAAGGTTGACTCAACTACTCCGGGTGCTGACGCGAACGTGCGGGGCGCGCCGACCGGATGAAAGGTTTCACGCTTACTAGTGGTCGCTTCGGAGTCGGGGCGCGATTTTTCGCCCTCGACAGCGGCCGGGCTGACGACGGAGGAACTTTGTCGTTGGCGCTGGGCGTCTCGAGAGCGTTCAACCTTGCAGTCAGCCGAACGCATCGGCGAACGCGATCAAGATCAATCCGATTGCGACTCTCGCGACTGTCCCGCAACCGCCGCAATGCACCTGCGTCATGCCCTCAACCTCATCGGAAATCTCAGCTCCGATAGTAACGAACGATCCGACTATGCAGCAAGGATTACGGAAGTCACTCGCACCGCCGCAAAGCCTTTATTCGGGGACGACGATTGTCGATTGAATCGGCAACGGGCCTGGTTGCGGGCTGGCATTATAGTTTTGCAAATGCTCTCATTTGCGAAGAAATAAATCTGCCGACGGGAGCATCTGATGAGCGAAAAAGCCCAGTTTGGAATCTTCTCACCGCAAGCCGGTATGTCCTTCAAGGCGCTGGCCGACCGCGCCACGCAAGCCGAAAAGCTCGGGTACCATTCGCTGTGGCTGGTGGACCATTTCTGGAACCGCGGCATCCCGGATGCGGATTGCCTGGAATCGACCGCGCTGATGAGCGGAATCGCGGCGCGCACCGAGAAGCTGCGGATCGGGACGCTGGTGCTGTGCAATTCGTTTCGCAATCCGGCGCTGCTGGCGAAGTCGCTGACGACGATCGATCACGTCAGCAACGGGCGGCTCGAAATCGGGCTGGGCGCGGGCTGGATGGACGAGGAATATAAGGGCTACGGCTACGAGTTTCCCACGATGGGAACGCGCTTGCGGCAACTCGAAGAGGGCCTGCAGGTGATGAAGCTGCTGTTCAGTGAGAAGAAGGCGAGCTTCGAAGGGCCGTTACTACAAGCTGAGCGACGCCTACAACAATCCGAAGCCGGTGCAGACACCGCATCCGCCGATAACGATTGGGGGCAGCGGCGAAAAGGTCATGCTCAAGATCGTCGCGAAACACGCCGACCGCTGGAACTGCCCGGCGGGTTATCGGAGCTTCGAGGGCAAGCTCAACGTGCTGAAGGAACATTGCACGGCGGTGGGCCGCGATATCAAGTCGATCAATATCTCGGAGCAACTGCTGGTATGTATCGGAGCGACCGAGGCCGAGGTCGAAGACAAGTGGAAGGTCGCGTCGCGGCTGAAGCCGTTTTCGTTGACGGGAATCAAAGGGACGCCGCCGCTG
>CAVZFW010000001.1:0-452618 GCA_963774705.1 uncultured delta proteobacterium | reverse complement strand
CGCGAACGCGCCGAGATGATTTTCACCGCGCACAGTATCCCGCTCGCGATGGCTGCGCGCGGGCCGTATGTCGAGCAGATCACAGCAACTGCGGGCCTGGTCGCAGCCGCGATTGGCGCGTCGATTTGGCGTGTCGCCTATCAGAGCCGCAGCGGGAGTCCGCGCGACCCGTGGCTCGAGCCCGACATCAACGATGTCATACGGGGACTCGGCGGACGCGCCGCGGTGGTCGTGCCAATCGGGTTTCTGTGCGACCACGTCGAGGTCTTGTACGATCTCGATATCGAAGCTGCACAAGTCGCACGCCAAGCCGGTGTCGCGATGGTGCGTGCGGCGACGGTCAGCGACCATCCGCAATTTATCGGGATGATGGCCGAGTTGGCGCGCGCGCGTCTGAGGCGCGCGACAAACTCGACGCCACTACCGCAATAACCGCAACCGCGCGTTCGCTTTCGTTAGCCTCGGCGCAACCTCAATGGACTCCTCGAAGCGATCGCGACGCGTCGCCATAATCGGCGGCGGCATCAGCGGACTCGCCGCCGCGTTTCGCCTGCGCGAACTCGCCGCCTCGCGAGAAATCTCCGCTCGAAGTCGCACTCTTCGAACGCGGCACGCGCCTCGGTGGCCCACTCGACACGGTCCGGCGCGGCGGCTTCGTGATCGAAACTGGAGCTGATTCCTTTCTCTCCGAAAAGCCCGCCGCGGCGAACCTAGCCGAAAGGCTCGGAATCGGTGCGAAACTGATCGGCACCCAGGAACAATTTCGCAAAACGTTCGTCGTGCGCGGCGGCCAGCTGGTCGAAATACCCGAGGGCTTTTCGCTGCTGGCGCCGACCTGGTTCGGTCCCCTGATAAAGAGTCCGCTGTTCAGTGCGAAGGGCAAGCTGCGCATGATGATCGAACCGATGATTCCGCGCCGGCGCATTACCACCGACGAAAGTCTCGGCGCCTTCGTGCGGCGCCGTCTTGGACCCGAAGTGCTCGCGCGCGTCGCGCAACCGCTCGCCGGTGGAATTTACACCGCCGATCCGGAGCTGCTGAGCATCGGCGCAACGATGCCGCGATTCGTCGAGATGGAGCGGCGCTACGGCAGCGTGATTCGCGGCCTGCGCGCCGCGGCGCGCATGCGCAATGCCGAGGCGCGCGGCACCAGCGGCGCGCGTTGGAGTCTCTTCCTCGGTCTCGAGGACGGCATCCGCACGATCGTCGATAAGCTCGCCGAGCGTCTCGAAGGATCGATTCACTACGGCGCCGAAGTGGTCGGCCTCAACCGCGTGCCCGAGGCGAGCGATCCGGACGGCTCCGCAACCACATCGTGGCGGCTCGAATTTCGCGATGGCGCGAACTTCGACGCGGATGCGATCGTCTCTGCGGCGCCCGCCTTTGCGATCGCCCCGATCGTGCGGCCGATCGACGCGGAACTGGCGACGATGCTGTCGGCGATCGAATACGCGTCGGCGGCAACCGTGAACATGGCGTTTAGCGCGGCGGATTTTCCGCGACCGCCGGCGGCCTTCGGCTTCGTGGTCCCGGTTGTGGAGGGGCGCCGCATCATCGCGGGCAGTTTCTCCAGTCTGAAATTTGCCGGCCGCGCTCCCGTCGGAATGATCCTCGCGCGCGTCTTCATGGGCGGCGCGCTCCAAACCGAAATGATGAATCTCGACGACGCCGAAATGATCGTCGCGGCCCGCGATGAATTCGCAAGCCTGCTCGGCGTTACCGCCGAACCCGCACTGACCTGCGTACGGCGCTGGCCCGACTCGATGCCGCAGTACGCGGTCGGACACCTTGAGCGCGTTGCGATAATCGAACGCTCGGTCGCCAACGTTCCGGGCCTCACGCTGGCTGGCGCGTACCTGCGCGGCGTCGGCATTCCGGATTGCATCGCGAGCGGCGAGCGCGCCGCCGAAACGACCTTCGCCCACCTCACGCCCGCCTGAACTCGCACGCCGCACCCATAACAGCGTCACGAATCGCGGATGATGCGCGCCGCCACCGCGCAATGCGATAATGCTGCTGCATTTCGGTGAAACATCCGAATGACATAAACGCCCTCCGCGATGCGCACGGCACCACGACGGCGAACTGGGATCGCGTGATTGCGCACGCGGACATGGACGCGTTCTACGCGGCGGTCGAGGTGCTCGACAATCCGGAGCTGCGCGGCAAGCCGGTCATCGTCGGCGGCAGTTCGGCGCGCGGCGTCGTGACCTCGGCCTCGTACGAGGCGCGCAAATTCGGCGTGCATTCCGCGATGCCGACGGCGCAGGCCCACCAGCTTTGCCCCGACGCGATTTTCGTCCGCGGGCGCATGGGTCGCTACGCCGAAATCTCGCGCGCCATCCGCGACGTCTTCGACACCTTCAGCCCGGTCGTCGAACCGCTCTCGCTCGATGAGGCCTTTCTCGATCTCACCGGCAGCGAACGCTTGCTCGGCCCCGCGCTCGAAGTGGCGTGCGCGCTCAAGCGCAGCGTGCTCGAACGCACCGGTCTGGTGGTTTCAGTCGGTGTTGCGCCGACCAAGATGGCGGCGAAAATCCTGAGCGACATGTCGAAGCCCGACGGTCTCCTGCTGATCGGTCCCGAATATCTGCGCGCATTTCTCGATCCGCTGCCCGTCGAGCGGCTTGTGGGGTGTCGGGCGCGTCACGCTCGCGCGCATGCATGAGCTGGGGATTCGTACGATCGGCGATCTCGCGCGTCGCGACGCCGGTGATCTGCGGGCGCGCTTCGGATCGTTTGGGCCGCATCTGCACGAACTCGCCAACGGCCGCGATCCGCGCTCGCGTGGTCGCCGATTGGCAACGCAAATCGTACGGCGAGGAAAACACCTTCGAGCACGACCTCGCCCTGGATTCGCTCGAATTGCGGCGCGTGCTGATCGCCCACGCCGAGGCCCTCGGCCGCCGGCTTCGTGCCGATCAGGTGCGCGCGCGGACCGTCACGCTGAAGCTCAAGCTCGCGCGCCCGCTTGGCGGCGGACGCTATCCGCTACTCACTCGCAGCGCCTCGATCGACGATATCGACCGACGACAGCGCGGCCATCGCCAAGCTCGCGATCGCGCTGCTCGCGCGAGTCACCGAATCGCGAAAAGGTGCGGCTTGCGGGCATCCAGGTGCACAACCTGGAACGCGCGGACGCCGCGCAACTGGGTCTTGTTCGATTCGCCCGCGGGCGCGCGGCGCAAGTAGCGCGCGGCTCAATCGCGCGCTCGACGCGGTCGCGAAACGCTTCGGCGATGAGGCCGTCACCCGCGGCCTCACCCATGCCGAACGCGCCGCGCCTTCGCGCCGCATCAAGTAGCTGATCGCCGCGAACATGCGGCGACTGCTTGCGTGCCCCTTCACCGTTTTGACCCGCTTTTGACGAAGCTACCCGCGGTCGGCTAATTCTGTTTGAATTGGCGTTTTCCCCGGAGGCAGGTTCGCAGTCATGGCCGCGCAAACACTCTTCGAGAAAATCTGGAATTCCCACGTCGTCCACGAAGCGCCCGGCGAACCGGCATTGCTCTATATCGATCTCCACCTGATTCACGAAGTCACGTCGCCGCAGGCCTTCGAGGGCTCTCGCGACCGCCGGCCGCAAGGTCCGCCGACTCGATCGCACCTTCGCCACCCTCGACCACAACGTCCCGACGACCGACCGCTCGCTGCCGATTACCGACCCGGATTCCAAGGCGCAGATCGACATGATGCGGCAAGAACTGCCGCGACTTCGGCGTGCAGCTGTTCGATCTCGGCGAAGTCGAGCAGGGCATCGTCCACGTCATCGGTCCCGAACTCGGACTGTCGCAGCCCGGCATGACGATCGTCTGCGGCGACAGCCACACCGCGACGCACGGCGCGCTCGGCGCGCTGGCCTTCGGCATCGGCACCAGCGAAGTCGAGCACGTGCTGGCGACGCAATGCCTCTGGCAGGCGCGCCCGAAGACGCATGGAAGTTCGCGTTGACGGCAAGCTCGGTCTCGGCGTCACGGCCAAGGACATCATTCTCGGCATCATCGGCCGCATCACGACCGACGGCGGCACCGGCTACGTGATCGAATATCGCGGCTCGGCGATTGAAGCGCTCTCGATGGAAGAGCGCATGACCGTCTGCAACATGTCGATCGAAGGCGGCGCGCGCGCCGGCATGATCGCTGCCGATCGCAAGACCGTCGATTACCTGCGCGGACGTCGCTACCTGCCGAGCGGTGCGGAGTTCGATCGGCTCGCCGCGCAATGGCTGACCTATCGCACCGACGACGGCGCCAAGTTCGATCGCAGCATCACTTTCGATGCCGCCGCATTTCGCCCCGCAAGTCACCTGGGGCACCAACCCCGGCATGGTGACCGAGGTCACCGGCAAGGTGCCCGATCCGTCGAGCCTTCGCCGACGCGACCTCGCGCCGCGCGACCGAACTGGCGCTCGAATACATGGGGCTCGCGCCGGGCACGCGCGATCACCGACGTCAAAGTCGATCGCGTGTTCATCGGCTCGTGCACCAACGCGCGCGTCTCGCGACCTGCAGGCGGCCGCCGCGATCGTCAAGGGCCGCCGCGTCGCCTCGACCGTTCACGCGATGGTCGTGCCGGGCTCGCAGCTGGTCAAGAATGAAGCCGAAAAGCTCGGCCTGGACCGCGTCTTTCAAGGAGGCCGGCTTCGAATGGCGCGAGGCCGGCTGCAGCATGTGCCTCGGCATGAACCCCGACATCCTGAAGCCCGGAGAGCGTTGCGCGAGCACCTCGAATCGCAATTTCGAAGGGCGTCAAGGCAAGGGCGGGCGGACCCATCTGGTCAGCCCGATCATGGCGGCGGCAGCGGCCGTCGCCGGTCATTTCGTCGATGTGCGCGAATGGGCCAATAGCTGATCGCGCCACGCGACGCATCATCGTAAGCAGGATTCACAGATGATGAAGGCATTCAAGAATTTCACCGGACTGGTCGCCCCGCTCGATCGTCCGAACGTCGATACCGATCAGATCATCCCGAAGCAGTTCCTCAAGGCGGTCGTGCGCAGCGGCCTCGCCAAGGGCCTGTTCTTCGATTGGCGCAATCAGCCCGACAGCCAGTTCGTGCTCAATCAGCCGCGCTTCGAGAAGGCGACGATCCTGGTGGCGCGCGCCAATTTCGGCTGCGGCAGTTCGCGCGAGCATGCGGTCTGGGCGCTCGCGGATTTCGGTTTTCGCGCGGTGATCGCGCCGTCGTTCGCCGACATCTTCAAGAACAACTGCCTCAAGAACGGCATCCTGCACGATCATTCTCAAGCCCGCGGAAACCGACGCGATCTTCGACGCGATCAAGGAACACCAGGACTATCATCTGACGATCGATCTGCCCGCGCAGAAGGTCTCCGACGAGTTCGGCTGGTCGGCGCATTTCGATATCGATCCGTTTCCGAAGCGATGCCTGATCGAAGGGCTCGACGATATCGCGCTGACGCTGATGCAGGACGAGAAGATCAAAGCGCACGAAGCGGCGCATCCGGTGCCCTATAAATTTTAGCGGCCTCTGCGAAATCACTTGCTCGCGGTGAATCCCGCCGAGTCGCATGATGATCTGGCCGACCGCGCGGATTTGCGCGTGATTCTGACGGATGGATCGCTCAAGTCCTGATCGCCGGGCCGAGCATGAGCGGATGCGGCTCGATCAGTTCGTCGCCGCCGCGCTCACCCCCGAATACTCGCGCTCGCAAGCCGCCCGCATGATCAAGGCGGGCTGCGTGACTCTCAACGGCGCGCCAGCACGAGCCGCCGCCGCGCTGCGCCGGGGCGATCGCGTCACGATCACTCCCGCGCCCGCGCCGCCCGCATTGTCCGCCCCCGGAATCCGCGCCCGCCATCGACGTCATGTTCGCCGACGCCGAGCTGATCGTCGTCAACAAGCCCGCCGGGATGACCGTGCATCCCGCCCCCGGCAATCCCCATTCGACGCTGGTCGACGCGCTGCTCGCGCGCTTCCCGGAGCTCGCTGCGATGGCCGAGCCGGACGGCGTGATGCGTCCCGGCATCGTCCATCGGCTCGACAAGGAGACCTCCGGTGTGATGGTCGTCGCGCGCACGCCGTTCGCCCGCACTGCGCTTTCGCGCCAGTTTAAGGATCGCACGGTGCGCAAGATCTATCTGGCGATCGTACGCGGCATCGTCGCGCCGCGACCGCGTCACGATTGCGCGCCCGCTCGGCCGCCATCCGACCGAACGCAAGCGGATGTCGGTGCGCTCGCGAAATCCGCGCGACGCCGTCAGCCACGTCACCGTGATTCATCGCTTCGCCGATCGCGAGGCCCCGGCGACGCTGGTGCGGGTGCGTCCCGAGACCGGCCGCACTCATCAGATCCGCGTGCATCTCGCCTCGATCGGACACCCCTGCCTTGGCGATCCGCTCTACGGCGGCACCGCCAACGCAACTAGCGGCGCCGATCGCCCGATTGGCCCCCAATTCGATCGCCAGGCCCTGCACGCGCTGGCGCTGACGCTGACTCATCCCCGCAGCGGTGAGCGCCTCGAATTCATCGCGCCGTTGCCGCTCGACATCATGGCCTACCTCGCCGCCCGCGCCTTCGACACTTCCACTTCTGCGATCGACCGATGGGCTCACGACGATTGACAGAAGCGTACGTCCAACCACTGCGAATCGACATCCATACACGGATGATTGACACACGAGAGAGGCTTGGTTACTTTGGATCGTAGCTCCCGCACCCAGTGCGCCGAAGCACAATGAGTTTCGGACCTGTCTTGAGACGCCGTCGCCGTTGAAATCGCCCAGGCGTCCTCTTTCGTACCCCGATCGGCCATTAACGCAGGGTAACCTGGAGGCGGGTACCGCATAACGACTGGCCGTTGATAACGCTTTGCAGGCGGTGCAAACGTTGTCCCGCTGCCGTTCCCATATTCAAATATTTCCTAGGTTCAAAATAAATTCACATGAAAGATTGCAAAGGGGGAGAACAGGTTGCGGGGAAGTAATATGAAGGGTCGAGGAGCATCCAGACACGACGCTCAGGAACGTGGCGGCCAGGAACGCGGCGACGACGGCGCGCCGGCCCCGGCCGCGATTGTCCGGTCGCGCCATACTTCGCATCAGCCGGCGCGCGAGCCAGAATCCGCGGCCCCAATCACCGATAACGGCAGCAACGGCGCCGACGATCGCGTGATCCAGCAGCCGTCGCTCTACGTGCCCGAATCGCCATGCCGTGGTCCCGGTCATCAGCGATACCGGCGGCCTGAACCTCAAGGCCCTGAAGGGCGCCAAGATCACCGAGCTCGCCCAGGTCGCGCGCGATTACAATATCGAAGGCGCCACCAACATGCGCAAGCAGGAGATGATCTTTGCCGTCCTGCAGGCGCAGGCCGCGCGCAACGGTTCGATCCTCGGCGAGGGCGTCCTCGAAATCCTGCCCGACGGCTTCGGCTTCCTGCGCGCTCCCGACTACAACTATCTGCCCGGCCCCGACGACATCTATATCTCGCCGAGCCAGATTCGTAAGTTCAATCTGCGCACCGGCGATATCGTCTCGGGCCTGATTCGCCCGCCCAAGGAAGGCGAGCGTTATTTCGCGCTGCTCAAGGTCGAATCGATCAATTACGAGGAGCCCGAAAAGGCCCGCGACAAGATTCTCTTCGACAACCTGACGCCGCTCTATCCCGAAGAGCGCATCAAGCTCGAATACGATCACGAAGACTACACCACCCGCATCATCGATTTGATCGCGCCCATCGGCAAAGGCCAGCGCGGACTGATCGTCGCGGCGCCGTTTACCGGCAAAACGATGATGATGCAGGCCATCGCCAAAGCGATCGCGCGCAATCATCCCGAAGTCATCCTCATCGTCCTGCTCGTCGACGAGCGTCCCGAGGAAGTCACCGACATGCTGCGCTCGGTCCAGGGTGAGGTGGTCAGTTCGACCTTCGACGAGCCTGCCACGCGTCACGTGCAGGTCGCCGAGATGGTCATCGAGAAGGCGCGCCGCCTGGTCGAGCACGGCCGCGACGTCGTCATCCTGCTGGATTCGATCACCCGGCTCGCGCGCGCCTACAACACCGTGGTGCCGCCGTCGGGCAAGATTCTTTCCGGCGGTGTCGATTCCAACGCCCTGCACAAGCCCAAGAAGTTCTTCGGCGCCGCGCGCAATACCGAGGACGGCGGCAGCCTCACGATTATCGCGACCGCGCTGGTCGATACCGGCAGCCGGATGGACGAAGTCATCTTCGAGGAGTTCAAGGGCACCGGCAATCAGCAAATTGCGCTCGATCGCCGCTTGCTCGAAAAGCGCATCTTCCCGACTATCGATATCCAGCGCTCGTCCACCCGCAAAGAAGAGTTGTTGCTGCCGCGCAGCACCCTTAACCGCGTCTGGATTCTGCGCAAGCTGCTGTCGCAGCTCAACGCGGTCGAGTCGATGGAATTCCTGCTCGACAAGATGCAGGGCACCAAGACCAACGAGGAATTCCTCGAATCCATGAACGTCTGACCGTGCGGGCTTTAAAATCGCATCAATGGACGTTTAACCAGGACGGAGGTAGCTCCCAATCGCTGAACCTGACGAGTCCGAACCCTGAACTTTCTGACGATGGCAATGCTAGGCCCTGCGCGACTGCCGCGTTCCGGGACACCTCTCCTTGTCCAGGGAGAGGTCGCGTGAGCATCGCGAACGTGGGTGAGGGCACTAGGAATTTCGCGCCCGCACGGGTACAATAAAGGGTTGGCGCCGTCCCGAGACGGCCCACCGATAAGAGAGAAATCCTCTATGACCGAAATCAGTATGAAGCAGCTGCTCGAGGCCGGCGTTCACTTCGGCCATCAGACCAGCCGCTGGAATCCGAAGATGAAACCCTACATCTTCGGCGCCCGTAACGGCATCTACATCATCGACCTCCAGCAGACGGTCAAGATGTTCCGCGCCACCTTCGACTTCGTCCGCGACCTCTCCGCGCAGGGCGGCACCATCCTGTTCGTCGGCACCAAGAAGCAGGCGCAGGATATCGTGCGCGAAGAAGCCGACCGCTGCGGCATGTTTTACGTTAACAACCGCTGGCTCGGCGGCATGTTGACCAATTTCCAGACCATCCGCGCCTCCATCGACAAGCTCAAGAAGCTCGAAGAGGTGATGGCCGATCCCGAAATGATCCAGGCGCTCTCCAAGAAGGAGATGAGCGACAACGCCAAGCATCACGACAAGCTGATGACGACGCTTGGCGGGATCAAGAACATGCGCAAGCTGCCCGACGCGCTTGTGGGTCATCGATACCAAGAAGGAAGAAATCGCGGTTGCCGAGGCCAATCGCCTCGGAATACCGGTCGTCGCCGTGGTCGATACCAATTGCGATCCAGATCTGATTTCGTATCGGATCCCCGGCAATGACGACGCGATTCGGGCGATCAAGCTGTTTACCGCGGCGGTCGCCGACGCCATCATCGACGGCAAGCGCTCGGCCGAAGAACGCGCCAAGGGCATCGAGGATCTCGCGCCCGAGGAAGAGCACGTCGCCGCGCCGGAACCCGAACCCCCGTCGCAGCAGGTCTGAGGTTTATCGCCCCCGCGCCAATGCGGCCGGAACGAATCGTGTGGGCGTCGGTCTAATCCGCCCCGTCAAACCACGCCGGACTCGAACCGGTGATTACGCTCGGAATTACGAATGGACGTAAACGCTAATCTGGTCAGGGAACTGCGCGACAAAACCGGCGCTGGTGTGATGGACTGCAAGACCGCGCTGGCCGAGACCAAAGGCGACCTCGATCAGGCCGTGGTCTGGCTGCGTGAGAAAGGCATCGCGCAAGCCGCCAAGCGCTCGGGACGGGTTGCTTCGGAAGGCTCGGTGGGTTCCTATATACATGCAGGCGGTAAGCTTGGGGTGCTGGTCGAGGTCAATTGCGAGAGTGATTTCGTTGCCAAAACGCCCGAGTTCCAGAACCTGGTGAAGGAAATCGCGATGCAGATCGCTGCCGCTAATCCGCGCGCCGTCCGTCGCGAGGAATTGGCCGAAGACGTGATTGCGCAGGAACGTCAGATTTATGCTTCGCAGGCCGCCGGCTCCGGCAAGCCTGAGAACGTCATCAACAAAATCGTCGATGGCAAACTCGAGAAGTTCTTCGCCGATGCCGTGCCTCTATGAGCAAGCTTGGGTCCGCGATCCGAATCGCCTGATGAAGGACGTCATTGGCGAGTATGTCGGCAAGCTGGGCGAAAAAATTGAAGTCCGCCGCTTCATGCGTTTTCAGCTCGGTGAAAATATACGACAACAAAGCCAATTAGTGCAATGTTTTCCTCGGGTTTTCGATTTTCACCCTGCCAAAATGTGTTCATTTTTCGAGGATTTTGACGCGTCATGGCTGAAGCGGAACCCAGTAAAAGCGCCGGGCCCCGCTTCCGGCGCGTATTGCTGAAGCTGTCCGGCGAAGCGCTCGCCCCGCCCAGGGCAACGGCATCGACCTCGACGCGCTCAGCGAAATCGCCCAAGAAGTTACGGATGTCGCCGCGCTCGGCATCGAGCTCGCGTTGGTGATCGGTGCCGGTAACATCCTGCGCGGCAGCGAGTACGAGGCGCGCGGCATGGACCGCTCGACCGCCGACCAGATGGGTATGCTGGCGACCGTGATCAACGCGCTCGCGCATGCAAAATGCGCTCGAGCAGCTGGGCGTGAGCACGCGCGTACTCTCGGCCATCGAGATGCACTCGGTCTGCGAGCCGTACATCCTTCGGCGCGCGATTCGCCATCTCGAAAAGGGGCGCGTCGTGATCTTCGCCGCCGGCACCGGCAATCCGTATTTCACCACCGATACCGCCGCCAGCCTGCGCGCGATGGAAATCGGCGCCGACGTCATCCTGAAGGCCAGCCACACAGTTGACGGCGTTTATGATCGCGACCCGGTGAGCGAGCCGAACGCACGTGCGCTTCGATCACCTCACCTACATCGAAGTGCTCCAAAAGAATCTCAAGGTGATGGACTCGACGGCGATTTCGATGTGCATGGATCACGATCTTCCGATCATCGTCTTTAACTTGCGCAAGCCGGGGAATATAAAAAGAGCGGTGATGGGTGAAGCGATCGGCACCCGCGTGGAGCGCGGCAGCAGGAACGCGCCGCGACAACGAACCATGAACGAGGAAATTGAACTTGCGCAGATGGAGATGGAAGAGGCGGTCAACGCCTTTCGCCATGAACTGTCTCGCGTGCGCACCGGACGCGCGTCAACCGCGCTGCTGGAAAATCTTCACGTCAACTATTACGGCACGCGGACGCCGCTGCGCCAACTCGCCGGATTGGCCGCGCCGGAAGCGCGGCTGCTGGTAGTCACGCCCTACGATAAGGGCGCGATGGGCGAGATCGAGAAGGCGATTCAGACTTCCGACCTGGGACTGAATCCGATGAACGACGGCAAGGTCATCCGGATTCCGATTCCCGAGCTGAACGAGGAACGCCGCAAGGATCTGGTGCGCCATATCCGCAAGACCGCCGAGGAATTTCGCGTCTCGATTCGGAATCATCGGCGCGACGCTAACGACAAGTTCAAGCAATTGCACAAGGACAAGAAGCTGACCGACGACGAGCTGCGCGCCGCCGAAGCCAAGGTGCAGCAGCACACCACCGAATACATCGAAAAGCTCGACAAGATATTGGCCGCCAAGGAAGCCGAGATAATGGAGGTCTGATCGGTTCGCCAGTCGGCGCCGATTCGCATCAGCAAGTGGCCTCATCACTACCGCTCGACGAATTTCCCAAACTATCGCTCGATCCCGCACGACTGCCGCGCCACGTCGCGATCGTCATGGACGGCAACGGCCGCTGGGCGCACGGCCGCGGATTGGCGCGCTCCGAGGGCCATCGGCGCGGCAAGGACTCGGTCCGCGCGGTGGTCGAAGCCGCGCGCGAACTCGGCATTCCGTACCTGACGCTGTTCGCCTTTTCGAGTGAAAACTGGGCGCGCCCCGGGACCGAAGTGCGCTTCCTGATGTCACTGCTGCATCGCTACCTGGTGACCGAGGTAAAGCGACTGATGAAGCGCGACATCCGCGTGATCGCGTTGGGCGACCTCGACCGGCTGCCGGCGCAGGTGCGGCGCGCGCTGGAACAGACCGTCGAGATGACGGCGCATAATCGCTCGATGACCACGGCGCTCGCGCTCTCCTATGGCGGCCGGCAGGACGTCGTGATGGCGACGCGGCGTATCGCGCAGGCCGTGGCCGAGGGTAAGCTCGATCCTGCGCAGATCGACGAGCAGACCGTCGCGAGCGAATTAACCACCGGCTGCCATGCCCGATCCGGATCTGCTGATTCGCACCTCGGGCGAGTTGCGCATCTCCAACTTTTTCCTCTATCAACTCGCCTACACCGAACTCTATTTCACCGACACGTTATGGCCCGACTTCCGCGAACGCGATTTCCTGAGCGCGATTGCCGCGTACCAGACGCGACAGCGCGCCGCTTCGGCACGGTAGAAGCCGACCCGCCCGATCGCCTGCGTGCTGCGAACTAGGCTGTGGACCGCGATCGTCGTCCTGCCAGCGACAATCGCTATCGTGCTGTTCGCCCCGGCCTCCGTATTCGCTGGCTTTATCGCGATCCTGACGGTGTGGGGACTTTATGAAATCGTCGCGACGACCGGGGCGAATGCGTTCGGGATTGCAATCGTCGCGATCGCCGGTGGCGTTCCAGCGATTATGCTGCTCCTGACCGGCCACCGTGCGATCTTGGCACCGCTCGTCCTTGCCACGACGCTCGCGATGCTGATGCTGGTTGCGTACGTCGCGCGTCAGGGTGCCGAGGCCGTGCCGCATGGACGATGGTTCGTCGCGCTTGGCGCGCTGTGGGTCGGCGCGTTATTTCCCGTACTTCGCCCTGCTGCGCAATCGTCACGGCGGCATTCCGATCATCATTCTGATGCTGCTCCTGGTGGTCGCGAGCGACAGCGGCGCGTACTTCGTCGGCCGCTCGCTTGGGCCGCACCAAACTGCTCCCGCGGGTGAGCCCGAACAAGACCGTCGAGGGTGCGATTGGCGGACTTGCCGCATGCATCGTCGTCGCGCTCGTTTTGCGGCCGCTGCTCGCCCAGCAATGGACCGTGCGGTGCGATCGTCATTTTGGCGACCTCGGTCGGTCGTACTCGCACAGCTCGGCGATCTGGCCGGGTCAGCCTACAAACGAGTCGCCGGCGTGAAAGATTCGGGATGGCTTTTCCCCGGCCACGGCGGATTGCTCGATCGAACATGCAGCCTAGTCTTTTGCGGCAATGTTCACTTACTATTATCTAGCGAATCGATGAGGGACAGATTCAGGTTTCTGCACTACCTATGATCACATCTATCGTCGCTGCCGTAGTCATTTTTGGCGTTCTGGTCTTGGTGCACGAAGCCGGACACTTCGCGATGGCGAAGCGGCTGGGCGTTCGGGTGATCCGCTTTTCGATCGGTTATCCGCCGCGCGTGTGGGGCTTTCGGCGTGGCGAGACCGACTATTCGATAGGCGCGACGCCGCTCGGCGGTTACGTCCGAATGCTAGGCGACGAAGTCGCGGAAGAGCCCAGCGCGGCGACGCTCGAGGGCTATATCAAGGAGATCGAGCTTGATCTGCTCGAGGCGGCGCGCCAGACCGGATGGCTCGCGGCCTCCGGCAAGAGCGGCGACGAGGCATTGGCGGCGATAGCTAGTGAGCTCGCACCGCCGCCGGGTGGCGCGATTCCATCCGATCGGGCGCGCACGATCCTCGGCCACCAACCGAACGTCGAGGAAGACCTGGTGCTGCGCGAGGTCGCGAAGGCCGGCACCGTCAAACGCGCGCGCGAAATATTGTGCGAAGGAAGGCCGTCCGCGCTGATCGAGCGTTTCAATCTACGGGCGTTTCCGAGTCAGCCGCTCTCTCATCGGATCGCGATTGTGCTCGCCGGACCGGCTCGCCAACATCCTTTTCGCTCCGATTCTGCTCTCCTTTGTTTTCATGATCGGAGTTCCCGTGACCCTGCCGGTCATCGGACAAATTCTGCCCAACAAGCCCGGAGCGGTCGCAGGCCTTCGCACGGGCGACGGGGTAATTTCGGTCGACGGAGAGCGTATCGAGACGTGGGAGGCGCTGGCGCGCACCATCCGGAAGAGCGACGGCAAACCGCTGCAATTCGTTCGTGCGCCGCCCGGCCGGTTCGGCCAATATCGTGAAGCTCACGCTCCAGCCTGCGCAGGTGGAGGAAGAAACACCGATTTTCGGTGGCAAGTCCAAGGCCTGGATAATCGGCGTGCTGCCTCGTGGCGATGAAACGAAACGCCACGAATCGCCGATCGTTGCAATGCAACGCGGTGTCGAGGGTAGCTGGACCATTTCGCGGGACATCGTCGTCGGGCATCGCGAAGATCATCGACGGTTCGACGCCAGCCCGCAAAGCGCTCGGCGGGCCGATTATGATCGCGCAGATGGCCGGCAAAGAAGCTCACCAAGGTTTCGCCGACGTCGCGATCTTCACCGTAATGCTCAGCCTCGAGCTCGGCATCATCAATCTGCTGCCGGTGCCTTTGCTGGACGGCGGCCATCTGGCCTTCTTCATCATCGAAGCTATTCGCGGCAAGCCGCTCAAACTACGCCATCGCGAAGTCGCGATGGAGGTAGGGCTGTTCCTGCTCTTTATCCTGATGGCGTTCGTCATCTTGAATGACATATCGCGTATTATCGGCTGAGCAACTGTTCGCCGCCGGCGCTGCGGCGGGGTCCGGTTCTGGGCCTCGAAACGGGCAGCGGGTCAGCCAGTATCGGATTGGTAAGTGGCGGCCACGTAATCGCGTCGCTGTCGCGCCAGGTCCGATCTCACGGCGCTGATCTGCCTGTGTTGGTGGAGGAATTGTTGCGCGAAGCGAGGATTGAAATCCCCGATTTGTCGGCCATTGCGGTCGGAATTGGCCCAGGCTCCTTTACAGGCCTTCGCGTAGGTCTTAGCTACGCTAAAGGACTGGCGGTCGGCGCTAAGACCCCTATTGTGGGAATTCCCTCTCTAGACGCGATAGCGCTCTGCGGATCGACGTCACCAGCTGGCACTATCGGCGTCAAGATTTGCCCTGTCCTCGACGCCCGCAAGGGAGAAGTTTACACTTCTCTTTACGAGGTTGTTGCGGATGCGCTAGAGAAGATGGTGGGTGACTTGGTAGTTCCGCTCGATGAATTCGCGTCTCGTATCGCCGGCGAGGTACTCTTCGTCGGAGAATCAAATGCCGCTGATGCTATGGCATACGCCGGGAAAAACGGTGGACGGGCGATTGTCGTCGGAATGGCTGGGTTCAGCCTTAGAGGAAGCTTCGTTGCTGCGTTGGGCGCGGCGCGGGTTGCGCGGGATGAGGTGGATGAGATCGCCACTCTGGAGCCGCTTTACGTTCGCGCGCCAGAAGCTTCGGTCAAATCAACCGCCGTAAATCCGGGAGAAGGGACTAATGGAACATCGAGAGGAAGAGTTGATCCATCAGCTTGCGGCTCATGACGGGGACTTGAGGAGACTGTACGAGGAGCACCTGGAACTCAAACATCAACTGGAAGCCTTTCGCAACAAACTGTACCTTACTCCGGAAGAGGAATTGGAAAAGAAACGAATCCAGAAACTAAAGCTGGCTTCAAAGGATCGCCTGATGGAACTCGTTAATCGCCATCAGCACGACAGCGCGCATTAAGCGCGAAGCGGCGAGGCCGGCAGTGGTTTTCCATACGCGATGCCAAGTCATACGATATCGGTGCTGGTCGAAAACGAATTCGGCGTGCTGTCGCGCGTTGCCGGCCTCTTCTCGAGCCGCGGCTTCAATATAGAATCGCTAACCGTCAACGAGGATCCGCTCGATCCGACGGTCTCGCGGATGGTGGTCGTCGCCAGCGGCGACGACCAGATCCTCGAGCAGATCAATAAGCAGCTCAACAAGCTGGTTTCAGTGATCAAGGTCACCGACTTCAAGGAGGTCGAGACCGTCGATCGCGAGCTCGTGATGGTCAAGCTCGCAGTGGACGAGCGCACCCGGATGGAGCTCGACTCCATCGTCAATGCGTTTCGCGCCCACGTGGTGGATATCGGACCGCGCTCGGTGACGGTCGAAGTGACCGGCGATGACAGCAAGATCAAGGCCTTCATCGCACTGGTGCGGCCGCTGGGAATCAAGGAAATAGTGCGCTCGGGCAAGACCGCGCTTGCCCGTTCAGTCCAGCGCGACACCAACAATCATCGCCACGCCAGAGAATAAATTTCGGGGAGAACAATCGCCATGAAAGTTTTTTACGATCGGGACGCCGATCTGAGTGCGCTACGGCCCAAGAAGATCGCGATCCTTGGCTTCGGCAGCCAAGGTCACGCCCACGCGCTGAATCTGCGCGACAGCGGAATGGACGTTCGTGTCGGACTGCGCAAGGACAGCCCGACCTTTGAGAAGGCCGCCAAGCAAGGTCTGCGCGTGCTCGAAACCGCCGACGCTTGCCAAGGAAGCCGACATCATAATGGTGCTGGTGCCGGACGAGATGGCGCAGCGATATCTACAAGGACGAAATCGCTCCGCACCTGACAAAGGGCAAATATCTCGCGTTCGGCCACGGCTTCAATATCCATTTCAAGTTCATCGCAGCCGCCCAAGGACGTAAACGTCTTCATGATCGCGCCCAAAGGTCCGGGCCATCTGGTGCGCTCCGAGTATGTCAAAGGACGCGGCGTGCCGTGCCTGCTTGCGATCCAGCAGGATCCGTCTGGCGATACTGAAAAGATCGGCCTCGCTTACGGTTGCGCGATCGGCGGTGGTCGCGCGGCGATAATCGAGACCAGCTTTCGCGAAGAGACCGAAACCGATCTCTTCGGCGAGCAATCAGTGTTGTGCGGCGGCCTTACCGAGCTGATTCGCGCCGGCTATGAGACCCTGGTCGAAGCTGGGCTACGCGCCGGAGATGGCGTACTTCGAGTGCCTGCACGAAGTGAAGCTGATCGTCGATCTGATTTACGAGGGCGGCATCGCGAACATGCGCTATTCGATCAGCAACACCGCCGAATTCGGCGACATGACGCGCGGATAAGCGCGTCGTCAGCGAAAGTACGCGCGCTGCGATGAAGCAGATTCTCGCGGATATCCAGTCGGGCAAATTCGCCAACGAATGGATCGCGGAGTATCGCGCAGGGCTGCCGAACTTCAAACGGCTGCGCAAGGAGGCCGAGGATCCATCCGGTCGAAGAAGTCGGACGCAAGCTGCGATCGTTCATGCCGTGGCTCGGCAGCGACCGCCTGGTCGATCGCAGCAGGAACTAGGTGCCGTTGGCTGACGCCGGCGACATTCGAGTCGCACGCCGCTCGTTCCGGGGCCTGGTGGACCGGCTGGCGACGGCGATCAGGATTGCGTCCGAAGGGGTGCCGTTACGCGGCGCGGCCTTGCGATCGTCGGATTGATCTCTGCTTCGCTTTCGGCTGGTCGCGGGTCGGCATCTTGCTGATTATTCTGGCCTTCGCGATTGGCGCATTCTTCCGCGATCCCGGATCGGAACTTTGTGACTCCGCCCGATGCGATTCTTTCCGCCGCGGACGGCAAGGTCACCGAGGTCAGCGAAGGTCACGCTGCCGGGCGACCAATCGGGCGAGCAGTTTCATCGGGTATCGGTCTTCATGTCGCCGCTCAACGTCCACGTGAATCGCGCGCCGGTCACCGGCGAAGTGGTCGCGCGTCACGCATACGCCAGGCGAGTTTCGCGCCGCGTTTCGCGACGACGCCAACGAGCATAACGAACGCAACCTGATAACCTTCACCGACGCGACGGGACGTCGTTACGCGATCATGCAAATCGCCGGTTACCTCGCGCGGCGTATCGTATGCCGCGTGCGCCCGCACGACGCGGTCGTCCGCGGTCAACGCCTCGGCCTGATCATGTTCGGCAGCCGCGTCGATCATTTTATGCCCGCTCGACTATCGCGTCACCGTGCAGAACCGGCGATCGGGTCAGCGCCGGCATCAGCGTAATCGGAGATCTATTGCAATGAGATCCCAGGTGAATCACGCCGTGATTTCGAGAGCCGCGCGCGCATGCGGCTGATCTCGGGGCGGCTCAAAGTGCAACGTAAAAAACTGGCGATCCGATGCGACGCGGCGTCTTCGTCGTTCCTGCGACGATAACCTCGCTGGGCCTGCTCGCGGGCTTCTACTCGCTGATTTCGTCGATCAACTCCCATTTCGAGTTGGCCGCCGTGATGATCACGGTGGCGTTCATCTGCGACGGTCTCGATGGCCGCGTCGCGCGCCTCTCGCGATCCTCGAGCCAGTTCGGTGTCGAGCTCGACAGCCTCTCGGACGTAGTCGCCTTCGGCGTCGCTCCAGCGACGCTCATGTACACCTGGGCGCTGAAACCGCTGGGCACGATCGCGATCGTGATCTGCGGACTTTACGTGGTATGCGCCGCGCTGCGGCTGGCGCGCTTCAACGTTCAGACCGGCAAAACCGACAAGCGCCGCTTCACCGGGTTACCGGTGCCGGGCGCCGCCGCGCTGATTGCGGGGTGTGCGCTCGCCTATAGCTACTTCGAATTGAACTCGCCGCGAGCGCTGTGCTCATTGATGGCGCCGATGACGCTCGCCCTCGCCGTCCTGATGATCTCGAGCGTGCCGTATCCAAGCTTCAAATCGATTCATCCGCGCAAGCGCGCGCAGGTCGAAATCATGGCCGGCGTGCTGGTCGTGGCCGCGATGTTTCTCGCGATGCCTCAGTTCACGCTGTTTATCCTCGCGCTTGCTTACGTGGTTTCGGGACCGATCCTGCTGGCTCGCGGCGAACGAATTGCCAAGCTGCCGTTCCTGCATTCGCTGGAAGCTGAAGCCCCGAGACGCATCACCGACGGCCGAGGAGTCCGACAGCGATGAGCCTCGCGACGCCACGCCGCTGCATTCGCCGGACCGCGGTTGACGAAGCGCTCGCGTTCCGGGCTTGACGAAAGTTCGGACTCGCGCCTAATATGTCGAGATATGCGTAAGCGTTTGCACCTCGAAATTCTACTTATTCTGGCCCTTAGCTGGGCCCACGCCGACGGCGTTGAGGTGCGAGCCTGACAAAAGGCTTGAAACTTTGAGATCAACGCCCCGGTTGGGCCGAGCAAGCCAACCCGGGGCGTTTTCTTTTTGTAGCGCTCGGGTTTCGCCGGCCCGGCCCTCAGAGGGCGTCAAACGAGGGAGAATGTAATGGCCACGACCCATTCCGATCAGATCGCCGACGATTACGTCCGCGTCTTCGACACCACTCTCCGCGACGGTGAGCAAGCCCCCGGCTGCACCATGAACGTCGAGGAGAAGGTCGCCATCGCGCGCCAACTCGAGCGCCTCAACGTCGATATCATCGAGGCGGGCTTTGCTGCTTCGTCTCCGGGCGATTTCGAGTCGGTGCGGCGCGTCGCCGAAGCGATGAGCAATCCTATCGTCCTGAGCCTTTCGCGCACGCGCGAGGAGGACGTCGATCAGGCGCTGCGCGCGGTCGAGAAGGCCAAGCGGCCGGGCGTGCATATCTTCATCGCGACCTCCGAAATTCACATGAAGTACAAGCTCAACATGACGCGCGAGGACGTGCTCGACGCGGCGACCTGGGCGGTGACGCGCGCCAAGCAGCATCTCGACCACGTCGAGTTTTCATGCGAGGACGCTTCGCGCAGCGATTGGGAATTCATGGCGAAGATCTGCACCGAGGTAATTCGCGCGGGCGCACGCATCATCAACCTGCCGGACACCACAGGTCACGCGATTCCCGGAGGAGTTCGGACGGATGTTCGCGTTTATGCGCGAGCAGGTACCGGGCGCCGATAAAGTCATCTGGAGCGCCCATTGCCACAACGACCTCGGTCTCGCGGTGGCCAATTCGCTCGCGGCCATTCGCAATGGGGCGCGCCAGGTCGAATGCACCATCAACGGAATCGGCGAGCGTGCGGGCAACACCTCGATGGAAGAGGTGGTGATGGCGCTCAAAACACGCAAAGACCTGATGGAGGTGAGCACCGGAATCGATACGCGCCAAATCTATCCAGCTTCGCGGTTGCTCTCGCAAATCATCGGACAGCCGGTGCCGCCGAACAAGCCGATCGTCGGCGACAATGCGTTCGCGCACGAGGCCGGAATCCATCAGGACGGCGTGCTGAAGAACAAACTGACCTACGAGATCATGAAGCCCGAGGACATCGGGATACCTTCGAATAAGCTGGTCCTCGGCAAGCATTCGGGACGGCACGCCTTCGTGAATCGGCTGGAGGAACTGGGAGTCGATCCACTTACGATCGACGTACAAAAGGCCTTCGCCGCGTTCAAAGAACTGTGCGACAAGAAGAAGATTGTTTATGACGACGACATTCTCGCGCTGGCGAACGAGGAAAGTCGCCGCACCGCGCGACCAGTTCGAACTGGTTGATCTGATCGTCACCTCGTCGAGCCGGACGACGCCGCGTGCCGAAGTCACGATGCGGGTGGCGGGCGAGGAGCGCTGCTCGGATTCGACCGGCGACGGCATGGTCGACGCGTGCTACAAGGCGATCTACAAAATCGCGGGAATCACGCCGACGCTCGAGCGTTACTCGGTCAAAGCGATTACCGGCGGTACCGACGCGCTCGGCGAAGTCTCGTGCCTCGTGCGCGAAGATGGCATGACAGTGGCAGGCCAGGGCGCGCACAGCGACATCGTGATGGCGAGCGCCCTCGCCTTGGTCAACGCGCTAAATCGGCTGAAGGCGCGCAGCGAACGAATTGCGCAACGTCCGACCGAAGGACCGTAGGCCGGCATTCTGGCACAACGTGTCGGGGCGGGGCTTGCCGGAGGGATGCGCTTGGGCTAAGTGCTAGGGCGTTGCATTTGGAGGCTCGACGCTCTTTTGTTTGCGCGCCGGCGTGATGGCAATATGATCCCGAGCTGTGGGCTCATCACCGTCTATGATCTCAAACGCCCGGGCCAAACAATCGCAATGGCCAAATCTTATTAGCACGGAGAAGCGCAAGCGGTCGGCGTGATTTCCGACCCGTCTCGGTCAGCTCGCAATGGCGTACAAAGTATTAGTGCTCAAGGGTGATGGCATAGGTCCCGAAGTCGTCGGCGAAGCCCTGCAGGTTCTCAGAGTTGTGGCGCGTCGCGATGCGGTCGATCTCGAATTCAAGGAAGCAGTGATCGGCGGCCATGCGATCGACGCTTTCGGCACTCCGCTCCCTCCCGATACGTTATCCGCCGCGAAAGATTGCGACGCGATCCTGCTAGGTGCTGTCGGCGGCCCCAAATGGGACAACCCGAAAGCCGACGTCCGCCCTGAACAGGCGCTGCTCGGCCTGCGCAAGGAGCTCGGTCTCTTTGCCAACCTGCGCCCGGTCAAGACCGTCAAGGAGCTGGTACCGTCTTCGCCGTTGCGCCCCGAGATAATCGCGGGCGTCGATATGGTCGTGATTCGCGAACTCACCGGCGGCATCTACTACGGCCAGCCGAGCGAACGGCGCGAAGGTAAGGAAGGACGCGAGGCGGTCGATACCTGCGCATATAGTGAATCTGAAATTGCGCGGGTCCTGCGCTACGGCTTTGAATTGGCGCGTGATCGACGCAAGAAACTGACCTCGGTCGATAAGGCCAACGTGCTGTCGACTTCGCGCCTCTGGCGTGAGATCGCAACCGAGCTCAGCGCTGAATTTCCCGAGACGTCAAGTGCGAGCATCAACTGGTCGATTCGATGGCGATGCATCTGATTCGACGGCCGCGCGACTTCGACGTCATCGTCACCGAGAATATGTTCGGCGATATTCTGACGGATGAGGCCTCCGTGCTCGCAGGTTCGATGGGCCTGCTGCCATCCGCGTCGCTTGGCGAGGAACTCAACGGCGCGGGCTATCGCGTCGGGCTGTACGAACCGATTCACGGCAGCGCGCCCGATATCGCGGGCCGCGATGAAGCCAATCCGCTCGCTGCAATCCTGTCGGCCGCGATGCTGCTGGAGCATTCGCTCGGGATGCGTGCGGAAGCGGAGTTAATCACGCAGGCGGTCGAAAGCGTGATCCGCGACGGTTTTCGCACCCGCGACCTGGGCTGCCGGCGGCAAGCTGGTCGGATGCAAAGCGATGGGCCGGCTGGTGCGCGAACGAATCGAAAGCCTCGACGGTGAGAACTGAACGCCAATGCCAAGCGGCCGTGAACCGCGAGTGGCGGTGGTAGGCGCCACCGGCACGGTCGGCAGCCAGATCGCCGATTTAGTCGGCGAGCGTGAGTTTCCCTGCTCCGAACTCGTGCTCTTTGCGGCCGAGGCGGGATCGTCGGACTCGGTCGAATCCGCGGGCCGCAGTCTGACAGTTTCGAAACTCAACTCCCCGGCCGATTTGGCGACCTTCGATATCGCGTTTCTTGCCGTACCGGAAATCCGCGCACTCGAAATCATCGAGGAACGCCCGGGTCCGATACTGATCGATTTGAGCGCGTCCGGCCGCCTACCATCGAAGGTGCCGATGATCGCGCCCGGCATCGTTCCGCGCGATCGGGTACAGGATTTCAAAGCGCACAAATTGATCGCCGTCCCCCATCCGGCAGCACAAGTGATCGCGACGGTGATCAACGCAATCGGCGTGACCGGCGGATTCGTCGGCGCCACAGTGCTCGCTGGTGCGAGTGCCAGCGGACGTGAACGGGTCTCCGATCTTTTCAACCAGACCGCTGAACTGCTTAATGCGCGTCTCGATATCGGGGAGGAAGAAACGCAACTCGCGTTCAACCTTTACATCCCGGAAAACGGGGGTGCGCTGGGAGATTCGATTGCAGCGCAGGTAACGGAACTGGTCGGTGGCGGTCCCGCCATCGCCGTGCAATTAGTCCAGACACCCGCCTTTCATGGCGAAGCCGTCGCGATCAGCGCGATGTCATCGACGGGCGATGCGCACCAATGGATTCCGATGATGCGCGCCGCGCCGGGAATTCTGTTTATCGAGGGCGATGATCCAGCAGGCTTCGTCGATGCGGTCGGCCAGGAAGCCATCATTATTCGTATGCGAGCAAGCGGCAACGGCGCCGTTATGTGGTGCGTCTTCGACAGTGCGCGCGTGGCGGCAACGACCGCGCTGTGGATCGCGGAAAGCCTCTGGTTTCCTTTCTCCTAATTCGTTTAAAGTGGCGCTTCACTCGGGCGTCGTCGACGTATTCATCGAGCTATTGCTGAATCCGAAAGCGGGATTGATGATTTGTAGCGCAGGCTACACGCGAAGCTCCTTTCTGCGATGAAAATCCGCATAAAGCTCGAGTACGACGGCTCCAACTATTCCGGTTGGCAACTGCAGGTCGGACAGGATTCGATTCAGGCGCGCCTCGAGGCCGCGCTCGCTCAAATCTTCTCGCGCCACGTACGCGTACACGGTTCGGGCCGCACCGACGCAGGCGTGCATGCACTCGGCCAGGTTGCTGCATTCGACCTTCCACGAGAATTCGCGCCAGACGAACTCAAGCGCGCGATGAATGCATTGCTGCCGTCCGACATCGCGATCGTCGAAGCCTCCGGAGTGAGCGACGATTTCGATCCGCGTCGCGACGCGCAGCTGCGCGTGTATGAATATCGCGTGCTCAATCGCGATCGTCGTTCGCCTTTCGACTATCGCTATGCGTGGCTGATGCCGTCGCACCTGGACCTCGACGCGATGAATGAAGCGGCACGACGTTTCATCGGCGAACATGATTTCGCATCATTTCGATCCCTTGGCTCCGATGAGACGACTACGCTGCGTTGCGTATATATGAGCGAGTGGAGTCGCGAAGGGGAACGTTTCATTTATCGCGTCGAGGCGAGCAGCTTCATGCGGCACATGGTGCGGACGATGGTTGCGACGATGGTGGAAGTCGGACGAGGGAGGCTCGCCCCGCCGCAAGTGACGGCGCTAATCGACGCGCGGGACCGATCATTGGCGCCGGCGTCCGCACCACCACAAGGTTTGTTCTTGGTCGAAGTGCGCTACTGAAAGCATCCGCGTGATTCAATCCGATGGGTACAAAATCGCCTGTCAGACCGGCGCCAGACGCCGTCGAGTTTCAAAAACCCACATCTGGCGGCAGAAATTGGTCGATTTGTGCAAAAATTCGCATTCTTTCGGGAAAAAATGGGCATTTTTGCTCCGTCGATACTTGAAAATGCCAATTCAGTAGTTCACGCTGAGATGTGAGGCCACTTTGGGGCCACCAGGAGGAGGATGATGACGCAGTCGCAGGTAGCAACCCATCTCGCCGACAAGGTCGGCATCAACAAGAAGCAGGCGAAGTCGGCGATCGAGGAACTTACCGCTCTCGTGGTTCGGGAGCTGAAGAAGGAAGGATCGCTGCGGCTGGCCGGGCTCGGCATCTTCCGCAAGCGCAAGACCAAGGCGCGGATGGGGCGCAATCCGATGACCGGAGCCGCCATCAAGATTCCCGCGCGCACGCGGCTGCGTTTCACGCCGGCCAAGGCGCTGAAGGATTCAGTGCTCGGCGCGCGCTAATCTTCTCTTCAACACCGCAAAAGTTCTCACCACCGCGAGGCGCGCGAAGCGGCCTCGCGGCGGTGTTTTACACACCGCTTCCACTTTCCTGGACAGCGGATTTCAAGGGCGCTTTTTGCCGGTGAGTTCGGCCGTGGCGGTGCGTGCGGCCGCTCGCATACGCCGCACCCGATCGAGATACTCGCGGATGCGTGCCTCGTAGCCCCTATCTGAAGGCGAATAGTAGATTCGGCCGTCGAGGTGATCCGGCAGATAACCCTGTCCGACGATCGCGTCGGCGAAATCGTGCGGGTAGAGATATTCCTTACCGTAGCCAAGATTGCTCATCAGCTTGGTCGGAGCGTTGCGCAGATGGAGCGGCACGGGCAAGGCGCCGAGCTTGCGCGCGTCCTCACGCGCTGCATTCATCGCGCGGTAAGAAGCGTTCGATTTCGACGCGCCGGCGAGGTAGGTGACACCCTGCGCAAGTGGAATGACGCCCTCCGGCAAGCCGACGAATTCGACGGCTTCCTTAACCGCGATTGCTACCTGGAGCGCGCGCGGGTCGGCATTCCCGATATCCTCGGCGGCGAAGATGACCATGCGGCGCGCGATGAACAGAGCGTCCTCACCAGCCTCCACCATCCGGGTCATCCAGTAGAGCGCCGCGTCGGGATCGCTGCCGCGCATGCTTTTGATGAACGCGGAGATGACGGCGACGCCGGCGGCAACCGCGGCGATCGATTTGAAGATGGCGTCCGATTGCTGCGTGAGCAGCAGTGCGATGGTGGTTTTGCCGGCGCCCGGCGGCCCCCACAAGACCATCGAATGCAGAGTGCCAGCCGCAACCATCTGGCTGAGCAACTTGCCGGGGCCGAGCAGATGCTCCTGGCCGACGACCTCGTCGAGCGCACGTGGACGCATCCGATCAGCGAGCGGCTGAGCCACCGGCTGCCGCGGGCGAAAGAGTCCTTGATCGTCGTCAGCCTTGCGGCGTGCCATTGGAACTACGGTATCACATCACGAAATGCGCAGAACGCGCGGTATCAAGCGCGCATAAACCAAAGGATCAGGAACGCAAAACTCTATGGCTTTTTTTGTGAAACATCAGCAAGGTTTCAGACTTCCCATTGGGTTGGAGGCGATCGAAATCGGCAGCGCCACTGCTGCAATGCAACCGAGATTTATGAATAGTAGGGCTGTTGCGCCATCTGCTTACACAAGCCAACAGAAGTACTGATGCAAGGCGCGGAAAATGGCCGTTTGCACAACCGATTGCCGATGTTCTAGCCTCTGCACGGGCCGAACAGGAGTCGGCACCACCCTATGATCGTCGGAATAGATATCGGCGGTTCCACCACGGACGCGGTCATCCTGGACAACGGCGATGTCCATGTCGTCACGATTGAGGCAAACGATCCGATTGCGGCGGCGGCGGGCGCGCTCGGCAAGCTGGTCGAAACGTACGACATCCCGCTGGAAAAGATCGATCACGTAGCCGCTACCGGCGCCGGATCGCGCGCGCTGGCGGCAACGCTGCTCGGCCGTCCAGTGACGAAGGTCAACGAGTTCTCGGCGATCGGAATCGGCGGAACTTCCTTGGCGAAAAAGGATCGCGCGCTGGTAGTTTCGCTCGGCACGGGCACGGCGATCGTGTCGGTCAACGGCGCCAAGATCGATCATGTCAGCGGCACCGGTCTCGGCGGCGGCACGCTGCGAGGACTGTCCAAACATATGCTTGGAGTCTCGACCTTCGAGACGCTCGAAAAGCTCGCCGAGCGCGGAGATTTGTCGCGCGTGGATCTGACGGTGCGCGATATTGCAGGCGGCGCGATCGGCGGACTGCCGCCCGGCACCACGGCGTCGAATTTCGGCAAAATCAGCGCCGATGCGACCGCCGAAGACAAGGCGCTCGCGATCATGAATATGATCGTGGAGGTGATTTCGGTGCTAGCGATCGCGGCGGCGCGGGGTTGCGGCCAGGAGGACATCGTGCTGACTGGCAAACTGACGCGGATTTTTCGTTTCATGCAGAAGATGAAGCGGCTCAACTTTGTATTCGGCAGTGGCTTCCTGATCCCGGAACACGCCGACTATGCGACGGCGATCGGCGCCGCGCGCGCGACAATGGAGAAGTAGCTGCGCGCTGGCCTCACCGCATTCGCGATCTTCACGCGACCTGGACATGAAGATCGGAACAAGATCGCCGGCGGGTGTTCTCTCGAGAGTTTCCCCCCATCGACCAATTGCCCTAGAATCGCGACGCGATCGAAACGCGCGGCGATCGTCATCTGATTGCGCGCGTCGGCCTAACGCTTGGAGACGGAGTCGCAACGATGCGTTCGGAATTGCTCAAGGGCGTGCGCATGCTCGACCTCACCGACGAGAAGGGCGCGCTTTGCGGAAAAATGTTCGCGGACATGGGCGCGGAAGTGATCAAGGTCGAGCCGCCGCAAGGTTGCGCGACGCGCAAGATGCCGCCATTTCTCGACGACGAACCGGAGCTCGATCACAGCCTGCATTTTCTTGCTTACCAGGCTGGTAAGCGATCGATCACACTCAACCTGGAAACCGCCGACGGGCGTGAACTGCTGAAAGAATTGGTGCAGCGCGCCGATTTCATAGTCGAAGCGTTTCCGCTCGGTCATCTGGAATCGATCGGCCTCGGTCACGAGACGCTCGCGAAACTCAACCCGCGCTTGATCCATGCGACGCTCACGCCGTTCGGCGACAAGGGCCCGGGCAAAGACTACAAGGCGGCGGATATCGTTTCGTGGGCATCGGGCGGCGCGATGTTCATGATGGGCGAGCCGGGTAAGCCGCCGGTGCAGATGAGCGTGCCGCAAGGGTGGTTGCACGCAGGCGCCGAGGCCGCGGTCGCTTTGATGATTGCGTATTACGCGCGCCAGGCTGACGGCATGGGTCAGCATATCGTGGTGAACGCGCAGGCCTGCGGCGTGTGGACTCTGATGAATGAGCAGGCAATGCCGCTGCTGCACGGCGATTACCTGCGGCGTAGCGGCGTGTTCACCGGCGCGATCGGCGGTCGGCGCAAAACTGTCTATGAATGCAAGGATGGGCACATCTCGTTTCTGATCGCGGGCGGCGCGTATTTCAATTCGACCAAGGCAATAATCGCCTGGATGAAGGAAGAAGGCGCAGCGCCCGAATGGCTGACGCGCGACGGCGGTCTCAAATCGCTGACGCCGTCAGGATTCATGTCGGCGACGCCAGCAGATTTGAAGGAACTCGATGAAACCGAAGAAGTGATTCAGCGCTTCTTCCTAACCAAGACCAAGAAAGAGTTGTGGCAAAATATCCTGAAGCGGCGCCTGTTTGGCGCGCCAGTGGCGAATGCCGCCGATATCGCCGACGATCCGCAGCTGAAGTCGCGTGACTACTTCGTCACCGTCGAGCACGCGGGACTCGGGCGTAAATTCACCCTGCCGGGCGCGTTTGCGAAAATGAGCGAGACGCCGGTCGGACCGCAGGGCGCCGCGCCGCGACTCGGCGAGCATAATCGCGAGATCTATGGCGGCCTGCTCGGACTGAGCACGCGGGAGATCGTCGCGCTGCGTGCGGCCGGGACGATCTGAGTTCGGCTGATTTCGCGGGAGAAATGATCCGATGAGCGCTCTGCCGTTTGCGGGAATTCACATCCTCGACTTCACCTGGTATGCGGTCGGCCCGGTCACGACGAAGTACCTTGCCGATTACGGCGCCGACGTCGTGCGGATCGAATCGGCGGCGCGGCTCGACGGCTTGCGCCTCGCACCGCCGTGGAAAGACGCTCAGCCCGGCGTCAACAACAGTCAGTTCTTCGCCAGCTTCAACACTTCCAAGCGCGGCCTCGCGCTCGACATGAGCAAGCCGCGCGCACGCGAGCTTTTTCTGCGGATGCTGCCGTGGGCGGACGTTGTGACCGAGAGCTTTACGCCCAAGACTTTGCGCAACTGGAATCTCGACTACGAGCGGATGTGCGCGATCAAACCCGACCTGATCATGCTGTCGACCTGCATGCAGGGCCAGACCGGACCGCATCGCGACTACCCCGGTTTCGGCAACCTGATGGCGGCGCTGTCGGGTTTCTACCACGTCTCCGGCTATTCGGAAGCGGAGCCATGTCCGCCGTACGGCGCGTATACGGATTTTATCGCACCGCGCTTTGCGGCGTGCGCACTGATCGCGGCGCTCGATTACCGCCGCCGAACCGGCAAGGGTCAATATATCGACATGGCGCAGTATGAAGCCTCGCTGCACAACCTGGCGCCGATGCTGGTCGATTACTTCGCGACGGGACGCGTGCTTGGCCCGGTCGGAAATCGATCCGAGCGCTACGCGCCGCATGGCGCGTATCGATGCGCCGATGATGACGGACACGAGCGCTGGATCGCGATCGCGGTCGCAGACGATACGGAGTGGCAGGCGTTGCTCGCGGTGCTAGGCAATCCCGTGGTCGATGCGCGCTTCGCGACGATGCGCGGACGCTTTCGCGACCTCGCGGCGCTCGACGAATTCATCGGCGCGCTAGTGCGCGGGCGCAACGCCGAGGAGTTAACCGCCGCGCTGCAGGCCGCCGGGGTCTCCGCGTATCCCGTGCAGAACTGCATGGACATCCATCGCGACGAGAACCTCGAGGCGTTCGGCTTCTGGCAATGGCTCGATCATAAAGAGATGGGCCCGTCGCCCTACGAGGGCCTCGAACATCGGATGAGCCGCACGACGGGCGGTCCGCAGCGGCCGGCGCCGGTGCTCGGACAGCATAGCGACGAGGTGCTGAAGGAAATCCTCGGGCTGACGGCGAGCGAGATCGAAGAGCTGAAGCGTGACAAAGTGATATATTGAAGGCGCGCGATTTTCGGAGTGCACCGCGCCTGAACCGCACACTGCGCTCGCACTGATTCAGAATTCACTTGCGATATGAACTACAGATAGCTGCGCGTTATTTGCGGGCGCGCCGGCGCGACGCCTTCATTTCGATTACGACAATTTTCACCGCAATCGGGGTGATGATCGGCGTGGCTGCGCTGGTCGTTGTGCTCGCGGTGATGGGCGGTTTCGAGCAGAGCCTGCGACAGCGAATACTGACGCTGACGCCGCAAGTGCAGATTCTGAGCTTTGACGGCTCAATCGCGAATTACGCTGCGCTGTTGGCGCGCGCCGATGCGACGCGGGGCGTAGCGGGCTCGGATCCGTTTATCGTCGGGCAGGCGATGATGAGCTCGCCGCGTGGTATCAGTGGCGTGATCGTTCGCGGAATCGATCCGCAAAACGCGACCATTGTGGCGCAGCTGAAGGGCTACATTCAGCACGGCTCGCTCGACCAGCTTGCGGCGCCGAGCACACCGCCGGCCGCGGCGCCGGGCAAGCATCCATCGCGGCGCCGAGCGCGCGCGCCGCTGTTGGGATTACCCGCGATCGCGTCGACGCCGTCGGACGGCGCGATCGCGATCGGTTCGACCCTGGCGGAAAAGCTCAAGGTCGCGATCGGCGATCCGGTCACGGCGGTGGTTCCGGTGACGGCCGGACCCGACAACGATATCGCGACCAAGACCGGCCATTTCACGGTTGGCGCGATCTTCGAATCTGGCGTCGCGTTTCTCGATCGCGACCTGGTCTTCATGGGACTGGCAAAATGCGCAATGGTTTTTCGGGCGCGAGGGCAAAGTCGATGGCCTCGAGATTCAGCTGATCAATCTCGACAACACCGACGCGGTGACCGCGCAATTGCGAGCTGAATTCGGTCCGTCGTATCGCGTGAGCAACTGGATGGAGTTCAACGAAGCGGCGGCGGCCGGTTTCGAAATGCTCAAGCGGGTCTATGCGCTGGTGCTCCTGATGCTGATCGGCGTGGCGGCCTTCAACCTGGTCGCGACTCTGATCATGGTCGTGATGGAGAAGCGCAAGGACATCGCGGTGCTGATGTCGATGGGAGCGACGCCGCGCGAGGTGCGACTAATCTTCGTGCTGAAAGGAATGATCGTTGGAGCGTTTGGCACCACGGCGGGACTGCTGCTCGGCGCGATCGGATGCTTCGTTCTAGCGCATTATCACTTCATCCACATTCAGAAAGAAATCTACGGGATGTCCACGCTGCCGGTGGAGATGCAGCCGCTCAACCTCGCGCTGGTGGCGGTGGCGTCGATGCTGTTGTGCCTAGTAGCGACGTTTTATCCGGCGCGACAAGCGTCGCGCGAATTACCGGTCGAAGTCTTTCGCAGTTAATCGACCCGCGTCAGTTAGCGTGATCTCGGCTATGCCCGAGATTCAACTGATGGGCTGAGGAGAATCCTACTGGGTCGTTACGATCGGGCGTCGGCGAGGGCTTCGCAGTAAGCTTTGGCTTGCGCACGACGAGCGTCTCGTGACCACGCACCTTGATGGTGCGAGCCGATTCGGTCTTGAAGGCCGAATTGAGGCCACCGTCGTCGTGCCGGGGCCGCCCGCCGGTAGTTCGCTTGCGTCGCCAATTGTTGAGTTCCTTCGAGAGCTTGGAAGCCAGCAAATCGCGGTTCCGCTCATCTTCCTGTTCAGTTGCTTCCTCGCTGACGGTTTCGTCCGTCAAATCCTGCGCACTCATCTGATTCCTATGGGTCCTCTCGTTGTTGGGTTTTCGATTATCGTTCACGTTACTGCGGCGATCGAATTATCGCGATCAGGGCGTGACGCGTTTTCGCTTGAACTTGTAGCGCAGTTGCGCTTATGCGGCAGCCATTTGTGCTGTTGGAATATCGATTCGCTAGGCACCTCGTACCGAGTTCCGTACTAGTGCGGAGCCGTTCGCTTGAAATGATTTTTTGCTGGAAGGTATTCGGCTAGCGGTCAATCCATGATGGCCCGTCTATCTGGGCCCAATGTCGATCATCGGAGTAGTATATTCACCCTACGCAAAAATACTCTGCATGCGCAAGGCCAAGCCCATATCTCCCGCAATGCGGAGCTTTCCGGTCATAAAGGCCATCTGACCGTTGAGTTTGCCGGCCAGCATATCGAGGTAGTCCTGCGCGGTCATCGAGATGGTGATGTTGGGAGACGGATGAGCCCCTTCTTTCACCTCACATTGATCGTTGGCAATCTGCACTTGCCATTTGCCGCCACCATCCCCGGAGAGATCGAATTGATAAATCGCGTTGAGCCCCTTCGCAGCTTCTTTGTTAAAGCGGCTCGGCATCAATTCGAACGCTTGCTTACAACTGCTAGGCGGCGGCGTCAGCCATTTCGAATAGAGTTCCTCCTGGTGGGGGCAAAAACCGGGACACTCTCTGCACGCCATATAAGCGCCGGGGCAAAATAATGTCAATACCGCATTCGCCTCACGAGTATATCGCAGCGCGAGCCGAATCAAAAGCCGAAGAATCCGGGATCAACGCGAATCAAGTTTGTTCGCACTTTCACCGGTGCCGCCATCACCGCAAGTGTTGCAGCACGATCACGATCCTGATTGGTCTTCACGGTGCCATCGAGGTAAACGCCGTCACCAATTACCTTGGCGGTCACTCCGCTGAGGCCCTCCGCCTGAAAGCGCTGGTTGATCATGGTTTCATTTTGCGTCCACACCGAGGTGTCGGTGCGCAAGATTATCGATCACGCCTGTTACGCCGCTGACGTTGCGAACGGTACGCTCCGCGATTGCCTTGGCGTTATCGTCGAAGACCTTACCGGTCAGAGTCACCATCCCGCCCGTCGCGTAGGCCTGCACCCGTCGCAATCGTTTGTCGGCAGAGAGCGCCTGCACCACGCGATCGGTGACCGACGGCGGCGGCGGAACCCGTGCCGGTCGCGGCATATGACGATGTCGAGGAGGGCTGGTCGCCGACATGGATGGCGGTGCCAGCGGGCTTATTGGTGGCGCTTCCGGCGGGGGGAGTGCGGCCACAGCGGGCGGCGTCGGCGCGCTTCAAGGGGAGTCGCGATAGCGACTGGCGGCGTCGGCACAACCGACGGTGCGGAGGCGTACTCGGGCGTCTCGTTGGGACCGAGGCTCGCGAACCTCGTACTCAGGTCCGCTTCGAGACTGCCGATATCACCGCTCGCCGTTGCGAAGATTAACGGATAATCAACGTCCGCCGGTGCGCCGCTTGAGGCGGCAAACTTCCACTCACTCATCGTTTTGACGACTTCGGCATCGAGACTCGGGTTGGGCGAAGTAGAAACCAATACGGACCCGCCGCCGACACTGCCGTCTGGCAGAACATGCAGACGCACGACCATGCCGTCGCGCAGCGTGCTGTCCCGCTCGAGCGCTTGCTTGTAGGTATCGAGCACTGCGTCGCGATTCGCCTCGAAGACGGCGCGCGCACTGTCGGCGATCGCGATGCGTTGCGGTCGCAGGATCGATCCCTTTGACCTGAATCTGCATGTTGCGCGCGAGGGCAACGATCGGAGCCGTGACCGCCGGCGACGTTCACCGCAACCGGCGGAATCGACGGCCCGCTGCTGAGATGCAACGCAAACCATGCGCCGGCCGCAATCGCGATAATCGCCGCGAGTGAATAACCAACAACGCGGATGACGCGCTCACCTAGGGACTGTTCCTCGATCTGCGCATCGTCGTAGGACAGCTCGTCTTGCCGGTTCGCTGGTGGTAATCCGATTGCGCGACGGAACGAAATTTTCCGGCGAGGCTGCCGTGCGTGATGTCGCGGGCGATTGCGACGGGGACGAACGCCTCGGTTCGGCGGCGGGCGGATTGGCGCTTGCGGGTGCGGTCGCCAGCGGGCTGCTAACTGCGTAGCCGCAAAAGTTGCAGATCGTCTCGCCCGGCTCGGCTTTGCCATGACACTCCGGACATACGATGGGTTCCGACGTCGCAGGCTCCTGACCGTCTTCGGGCATCACTGTCGTCGCGCGACCTCGACCGCCACCGGCATCGACCAGTGCGGTCCCGTCGGCTTCACAGAATCTCTCGTCGTCGGGATAGGTGCTCCCGCATCGCGGACAGCTCTTCATGGTCTTACCCGCCTCCAGAAAGTCGGTCTGCGATCCGCATTACGGATCTTCCAGTAAAATCATAGGCGGGACGATCGGGTGAAACCAACCTTCGCATCAATCGACTTCTCGGCGACTTGCCATCGCCAGAAAACACCAGGCACCAGAACGCCGTTGCCCGCATCAGCCAAATTGCGCGCACAATTCAACACTTCAGACCCGCTCGCGTTCGTCTGTCCGGACCGTTGAAGCCGGCTGACTCGATCGATAACCCGATAACCGGCGAAAGCCGATCGTCATGCCACCGGCTCGCCCTCCAGGCGGAAGCCAATGCGCACTTCGACCTGAAACTCCAATTTGCCAGCGTGGACGGCGCCGCGGATATTCTGCACTTCAAACCAATCGATATTGCGCAGGGTCTGGCTCGCTTTGCTCATCGCGTTGCGGACAGCCTGATGAATGCTGTCGTCCGAAACGCCAACGACTTCGATGATTTTGTATGTCTTGTCGGGCATGTGATCCTCCACGCGGCGAAGGGATGTAGATCATCGCCGATCTATCTAATGGCCGCGGTCATTTGGCAAGTGCAACAGCCGCGCCCGGACTGTCTGGAAACTCCACAGCGAACGCGCCTGGATCCTCCACGGCGCGCATATCGAGCTGGAATGCACCGTCCGTGATGCGCCCGATTACCGGAGGCCGCGCAGTGCGAAACAGCTTGGCGATAGTGTCGGGCGAATGTTCACGATGGTAATCCGCAACGCGCGCGACTCGATTTCCTCAGTCGGTAATGCGCCCGACCCGATCTTCGGATGCTGAAACCACCACTTCGATTGCATAGTCGGCGCCAAGGCGTTCCGCGAGAATTTCGCGCGCGCGGGTCGCGGCGTTTTCCAATTCCGCCGGTGTGCGCCGTAGCAGTCTCAATGTAGGTAAATCCGTCTCAAGATTGGTGCTGCGCAGGTACAGCCTGAGCGTCGCTTCGAGTGCGGCGAGCGTCAGCTTGTCGCAACGCAAGGCCCGCCTGAGCGGGTTGGCCTTCAGTCGGTCGATCAGATCGCGCCGCCCGACGATCAAGCCTGCTTGCGGACCGCCGAGCAGCTTGTCACCCGAAAACGTCACCAGCCCCGCACCGGCCGCGACCCTCGCACTCACCATCGGTTCGCTTGGCAAGCCGTAAAGACTCATTTCGACCAGCGCGCCGGCCCCGAGATCTTCCATCACCGGAACCTGATGAGCGTTGCCGATCGCGACCATTTCGGCCAGGCTTACCTCGGCAGTGAAGCCGACGATGCGGTAGTTCGACGGTTGCACCTTGAGGAGCAGCGCGGTCGCGGGACCAATCGCAGCAACGTAATCGCGCGGATGCGTGCGGTTCGTGGTGCCGACTTCGCGCAGATGCGCGCCGCTTCGGCTCATCACTTCGGGAATCCGGAAGGACCCGCCAATCTCGATCAACTCGCCGCGTGAAACGATCACTTCGCGCCCGTCGGCGATCGAATTGAGCGCTAGCAGGACTGCGGCCGCGTTGTTGTTAACAACGGTCGCTGCCTCGGCGCCGGTCAGCGCGCACAACTCCTCCTCGATCAGCGCGTCGCGGTCGCCACGCCGGCCACTCGCGAGATCGTATTCGAGATTCATCGGCGATCGCGCCGCGCGCACAACCGCCTCGATCGCCGATTCCGCCAGCAGCGCGCGGCCGAGATTCGTATGCAGCACCACGCCGGTTGCGTTGACCACGGCCATTAGCGAGGGCTCGCCCGCGGCAGCCGCCGCGCGCGTCAGCTGCACGATTTCCTCGACCAACGATGTTCGCGTCGTCGTCGCATCGCTATCGGCTGATGCGATTCTCGCTCGCAGCGCTGCCTGCGCCTGCCGCACGAGCAGTCGCACATACCCACGCGCGAAGCCGCTCAGCGCCGGATCTTGCGCGGCCGCCTGAAGACACTCGTCAACCGGCGGCATCATCCGCAAAACCTGCGATCCTTGATCAGGACTCCCGTGAGATTGAGTTTTCCTACGTGCCGCCATCGCCCTCGATTATAGCCGGTGCGCGCGGCGATCGGGCACCGCTCAAACCGTATCGGCCGCGGACTCCTGCGCGATCCGAATCAGATTCAACCGCGTCAGCAAGAGCAGCGCGCAACCGAGCGAAAGCGCTCCGCAAATGGCCACGGTGGCCTGCGGACCGAGATGCTCTCCAATAAAGCCCACCATCAGCGCTCCAACCGGCGCGAGTCCTATGAATGACAGGGTGTAAAAACTCATCACACGGCCGCGCAATTCGTCCGAAACGAAGATTTGCAGCATCGTGTTGGTCGTTGCCATGTAATTTATTAGGCCCGCGCCGATGAACAATTGCGCGAGCAGTGAGAAGGTCATCGATGACGAAAGTCCGAAAGCAATAATCGCGAGCGCGGTGAGGAAGAGTCCTACGGTGAGCGTCTGGCGCAAGCCGCGCGGCGTGCCCGACCGCCACGCCAGCATGATCGCGCCGACCACCGCACCGATACCCTGCACACCCATCAGGATGCCGTAGCCGCGTGAGCCGGTGTGCAAAATGTTTTGCGCGAAAACCGGCATCAGCACCGCGTATTGCATCCCGAGGCCGCTATTTATCGCGACCACCAGCAACAGGTAAAAGGTCGGCTCATGCCCCCACACGTACGTCATGCCCTCGCGCACCCGCCGCAACATATCCATGCCCTCGGTCTCTACGACCTTGCGCGGCACGTTCATCGCGAGCAGGCTCCAGATCACGGCTAGGTAGCTGACGCCGTTGAGAAAAAAACAGGTCGCGGTGCCGACCAGATAGATCAACACACCGGCGATCGCGGGACCGACCGTGCGCGCGCCGTTGAACATCATCGAGTTAAGCGCGATCGCGTTCGGCAGATCCTCCATGCCGACCATGTCAACGACGAAGGCCTGACGCCCCGGCATCTCGAAGGCGCTCACGAGGCCGTTGAACGCCGCGAGCGTGATCACGTACGAGACGCGCACAGTGCCGGTCCACGTCAATGCGGCGAGCACAAACGCGCTCAGCATCAGCAGCACTTGCGCGACCACTATCAGCCGGCGACGATCGACATGATCGACCACTACACCAGCGAACAGCGCGACCAGCAGGATCGGCAGGTAGTTCGCGAACGTTACCAGGCCGAGCATCAGCGGCGAGTTGGTCAGCTTCAATACCAACCAAGACTGAGCGACGGACTGCATCCAGGTGCCGGTCAGCGACGTCAATTGGCCGGCGAAAAAGAGGCGAAAATTGCGGTGGCGCAGAGCGCGAAAGGCCACGAACCATCTGCTGAGACTCTCGCGGGACGTCTCGATCGGACTCGGCGGCCCGGCTTCGGCCGCGTTTGGAGATTCGATTACCTCTTCAGACATCGCGAATCCTCCAGTGTTGCAGACGATGCTCGCGATCGCGAGCATCGTTCACTGATTGGCGAGCAGCGCAACTAGATTTGACCTTATTTTTCGGACTGCTAGCGATGCTCGGATGCGTCGCTGGGTCCAGCGCTAGCGATTTATCGTCATTGCCATCCGAGCATCGCGAGTGCCAGCCGATGACGTTACCCAAGGGGAAGTCTGAAATCTTATGAGGTTTCAGAAAGGTTACAGTTCTGCGTTCTCAACCACCGCCTTCCCACCCACTCTCCCCACTTTCTGGGGTTCACGGCGTAGGCTCGACTGAGCTAGAATCAACTGGCTGGCGGCCGGGTAAGGCGCTGCCATCATGCGTCTGCCGCGAGGATATATTTATGTTCGGTGAAATCACGCCCCGCACTGATTCTCCACGAGCACCATTTGTCTCAATCGAGGAAGCCCTCGAAGAGACGCGCCGCGGCCGCATGATCATCCTGATGGATGATGAAAACCGTGAGAACGAGGGCGACTTTTGCATGGCCGCCGAAAAGACCTCACCGGAAGCGGTCAATTTCATGGCGAAGTTCGGTCGCGGGCTGATCTGCCTGCCGATGGCAGCGGAGCGAATCGAGCAACTCGGCCTTAGCATGATGGTCGGCGATAATCAGGCACCGCTCGGGACAGCCTTCACCACGCCGATCACGGCCCGGCGTGCGGCTGGTTCCGGCATTTCCGCACAGGATCGCGCAACGACCATTTTGCAAGCCGTCCGCGAGGATGCGACCGGCGCCGAGTTTATCACGCCTGGCTATGTCTATCCGCTCCGCGCGCGCGAGGGCGGCGTGCTCGTGCGCACTGGTCAGACTGAAGGTGCCGTCGATCTCGCGCGCCTCGCGGGACTCAAGCCTGCCGGCGTCATCTGCGAAATCCTCAAAGAGGACGGCACCATGGCGCGGCGCGACGATCTGGTCGAAATCGCCCGCATCCACGGCCTGAAGATCGTTACGGTCGCCGACATTATCGAATATCGCCTGCGCAACGAGACGATGGTCCAGCTTATCGCCGAGGCGCGGCTACCCACCGATTTCGGCGAATTTCGCGCGTGCGTCTATCGAAACCGGGTGGATCAGAGCGAGCACCTGGTGCTCGTGATGGGCACGATTTCGCCCGAGCAGCCGGTACTCGTTCGCGCGCATCGCGAGTATCTGCCGGGCGACGTCTTCGGCTATACCAAGCGCAATACGCGCGGCCTGCTGCATGCCGCGATGGAACAAATCGCGAGATCCGGTTCGGGGGTTATTCTCTATCTTAAACGAGAATCCGACACGATCGCAGGCGATATCGAGAACAACGGCGGTTCGCGCCGCGTGATTCGTCAGGCGAGCACGCGTTACAACGCGCCCGAGGCCGACTTCCGGGATTATGGGATCGGAGCGCAGATATTGCGCGACGTCGGCGTGCGCCGGATGATTCTGCTGACCGACCGGCCACCACGGCTCGCCAACCTGCCAGGCTACGGCCTCGAGATCGTCGATAGCGCGCCGCTGTCGAGCGACGGCAGCGAACCACTCGACGCTTAAGCCTTTGATTGCGCGACGCCATCCGGCGCAATCCGCTGGGGCGCTTGCGATAGTCGCAATCGCGCTGACGCTCGTGCTTGCGAGCGTTGGACTGGCGGCGCCACTCGATCCATCGAGCATTGTTACGATTCAATCGGCCAGGCTCGTAGCGCCCCTCACCGCCGGCCAGCGCGGCACGCTCGTCGTAAGCGCGAGAATCGCCGCCGAGTGGCATATCAACTCAGATCGTCCCACCGGCAACTACTACATCCCGACGCGCCTCGAGGTCACGCCACCGGCGCACGTTGGCGTAGGCGCGATCGCATATCCGGCGTCACGGACGATCAGGCTCGCCTTTGCCGGCGCCGACACGCTCTCGGTCTTCAACGGTACGGTCCAATTCAAGATTCCTCTGATCGCGGACGCGGACTTCCGTCATGACATCGGAGCGCCTGCGAAAATCGAACTTCGCTTCCAGGCATGTAACGACTCTCAATGCCTCCGACCCAAGTCGATTAGCACGACAATCGACCTGGCGGTGGCTTCGACCGACGCGCCTTCCGCTGCCCACGGGGTCGACGGAGGTACGCGCAGGTTGACGGACACTGGACTCGCTTCTTCCGAGAACGCGATTTCCGACGTCTTCCTCACGCATGGTTACGTGATTGGACTTCTGGTCGTCCTGCTGGGCGGTCTCGCGCTCAACCTGACGCCGTGCGTCTATCCGCTTATCGGCGTGACTGTCGCGTACTTCGGTAACGAGTCAGGCGCGCCGCGCAAGGTCATCGTGCTCGCATGCCTCTATGTGTTGGGCATCGCACTGATGTTTTCCGGAGTCGGAGTCGCGGTGGCATTGTCGGGAGGATTGTTCGGCGCGGCGCTGCAGAATCCCTTCGTGCTCGCGATTATCGCCACGATGTTGTTGACGTTGGCGGCCTCGAGCTTCGGTCTCTTTGTGCTGCAACCTCCGCAATGGGTTATGCAGCGGGCGGGCATCGCGCGACCCGGCTACTTCGGTGCGCTGCTGATGGGTCTAGGGATGGGCGTGGTCGCCGCACCCTGTATCGGTCCGATTGTGCTCGGGTTGCTCCTGATGGTGCAGCGGAGCCAAAGCGCACTCTTCGGCTTCGTGCTCTTTTTCACGCTCGCAATCGGTCTTGGTCTTCCCTACATCGGTTTAGCGATGGCGGCGGGGCACATTCGGCGCCTGCCGCGTTCCGGCGAATGGCTCGCATGGATCGAACAGCTTTTCGGCTTCGTGCTGGTCGGGCTGGCGCTCTATTTCCTCGATCCGCTGCTTCCCAACCGCATCGTCACGCGGATGTTGCCGTATTACGCCGTCGCTGCTGGCGTCTTTCTCGGGTTCATTTCGTCGGCGGGCCGCAATTGGCGTCCGTTCCTGGTGATTCGTTACGCAATCGGCACTCTTTCTATAGTCGCGCTAATTCTGATCCTGGCGAACAGCCGCCGCAGCGTCCCGCAACTTGTGTTCGAATCGTTCAATCCGGCGCTCGTGGAGACGGCCAAGTCCGCAGGCAAGCCGGTCGTGATCGATTTCGCCGCGGATTGGTGCGTGCCGTGCCGCGAGATGGAGCGCACGACTTTTATCGATCCGGCCGTGGTCCGCGAGGCGGCTGGATTCGTCCGCTTGCGTGCAAATCTGACGGCTGAAAACGCCGCCAACCAGGCGCTTATCAAGCAATTCGGCGTCGAAGGCGTCCCGACCACGGTATTTATCGACCCAAGCGGAGCAATCCGCAAACGACGCGTCGGGTATCTCGGCCCCCGCGAGTTTTTGCAGTACTTGCGAGAGTTCAAATGACCTCGCCGAAGCGCTGCGGATGATGGATTTGCGTCGTTTCAATCAAAAACTTTGTTCTATTTGATGCTGTCAGCCACGCTATAAAGTCGATCGATTGGAGACGGCTTTCGAAACAATAAATGCCTAGATAGATAAAGCGTTTTTTGCTACATTTAATCCTTCTTTCAAATACTGTTTGAAGTGTTCCTATTATCTTCGTTCACTCCCTTTACTCGGTATCTGGTGCAGCGTACTATAATTGATTGGTTGTGGACGGTTGAGAAGACCGGGCGGTCACTCTCTTTTTATGGCAAACAAACAAAGTTCCGACGGTTACGGCGCTGAGTCCATCAGGGTTCTCGAGGGTCTTGAGGCGGTTCGCAAACGCCCGGGCATGTACATCGGCGATACTGCCGAACGCGGTCTCCATCACCTGGTGTCGGAGATCGTCGATAACTCTGTCGACGAGGCTTTGGCGGGTCATTGCACCGAAATTAATGTCGAAATTCTGGCCGACGATCGCATCTCGGTCGAAGATAATGGTCGCGGAATTCCGGTCGGACCGCATCCCACCGAAAAACGCGACACCCTCGAAGTCGTTCACACGGTATTGCATGCAGGTGGCAAGTTCGATCGTGGCGCGTACAAGGTTTCAGGCGGCCTGCATGGCGTCGGCGCCTCGGTGGTTAACGCGCTGAGCTCACAGTTCGAAGTCGAGGTTCGCAAGAACGGCAAGATTTATTTCCAGGATTACGAGCGCGGTGTGCCTCAGCACAAGGTCGAGGAGCGTGGCGCCACCAAAGGCTCCGGCACCAAAACCACGTTCTCGCCCGATCCGACCATTTTCAAAGAGGTCGTCTTCAAGCACGAAATAATCGCGCGCTACCTGCGCGAAATGGCGTACCTCAACGCCGGCCTCAAGATCCGCCTCAAGGATGCTCGCACCGGCAAAGATGAAGAATTCCATTACGAGGGCGGGATCGCTGAATTTGTCGAATCGGTCAGCAAGGGCAGCGCCGCGCTGCACGACGTGATTTTCTTCAAGGGCATGCGCGAGGGCATCGACGTCGAGGTCGCGCTGCAATGGACGGACGCGTATCACGAAACGATTTTCGCATATGCCAACAATATCCATACGGTCGAGGGCGGCACGCATCTGACCGGCCTCAAGTCCGCGTTGACGCGCACCCTCAACAGCTACGCTACCAAGAACAATCTGTTTGCCAAAAACAAGGACTTGCGCCTCGAGGGCGACGACACTCGCGAGGGCCTGGTCGCGATTGTCAGCGTAAAAATTCCCGAGCCTCAGTTCGAAGGGCAGACCAAGACCAAGCTCGGCAATTCCGAAGTCGAGGGACTGGTCTCGGGACTGGTCAACGAAAAGCTCGGCGAGCATTTCGAAAAGACGCCATCCGAAGCCAAGCGAATTATCATGCGCGCGATTGACGCGGCCTCGGCGCGTGAAGCGGCACGCAAAGCCAAGGATCTCGGTGCGGCGCAAGGGCGCGCTCGATTCGGGATCGCTGCCGGGCAAGCTCGCGGACTGTCAGGAGCGCGATCCCGCGCGGAGCGAACTGTTTATCGTCGAGGGTGATTCGGCAGGCGGGTCGGCCAAGCAGGGCCGCGACCGCCGCGTGCAGGCGATACTGCCGCTACGCGGCAAAATCCTCAACGTCGAACGCGCCCGAATCGACAAGGTGCTGTCGTCGGTCGAATTGCGCACGATGATCACGGCGCTCGGGATGGGCATCGGCGACGAAAAAGATGTCGCCAAGCTGCGCTACCATACAATCGTGATCATGACGGACGCTGACGTCGACGGCTCGCATATCCGCACGCTGCTGTTGACGTTCTTCTTCCGCCAGTTTCCGGAAATTATCGAAGGCGGCTATCTGCACGTCGCCCAGCCGCCGCTGTTCCGCGCCAAGAAGGGCAAGACCGAGCGCTACCTGAAAGACGAAGCCGCGCTGGAGGATTACCTGACCGACCTCGGCGCGGAAGCGGTGACGTTCGAGACCGGTAAAGGCAAGGAAGCGCGCGAACTCAAGGGCGCCGTGCTGAAGGCGCTGGTGCGCAAGCTGCTCCATCACGAAAGGATGTTTGAAAACCTCGAACGGCGCTCGAAGGAGCGAGCAGTCATTGCAGCATTCGCCGGACTGATCACCGACAAGACCATTGCGCCCGAAACGTTTCGCGACCGCGAGGCACTGGAAAAAGCCGCCAAAGCGATCGAGCAAGTGGTCGGCGCTTCCAACCTCATTCATCGTGTCGACCAGGATGAGGAAGCGACTTTCAAGATCATTTTTTCGCACACTCATAACGGCGCAACTCCGCCGACCGTGGTTGACCTGACGCTATTTCATAGCGGCGAGATCCGCGAAATCCGTCGGCTCCGTGCCGATCTGGACACCTATAAGACGCCCTTCAAAATTCGCACGGGTGACGACGAGCGCACAGTCGAGGCACTGAAAGCGGTCGCCGACGTGGTCGTCGCTGCCGGTCAAAAGGGCGTCGAGATCCAACGCTACAAGGGTCTGGGCGAGATGAATCCGGAGCAACTCTGGGAAACCACCATGAATCCGGAGAAGCGCTCGATGCTGCGGGTGGAAGTTGGATCGCAGGAGGAGGCCGAGGAGATTTTTAGCCGGCTGATGGGCGATCAGGTGGAGCCGCGGCGCCAGTTCATCGAGGAGAATGCGCTCAACGTGAGGAACCTCGATATTTGAGCGAGGAACGACCTACAGATTCAGCTCCGCTCGGGACGCGAGTCGCAGCGGAAACGCTGAATGTGATTGAGCGTCACGACACAATCGTTCGCAATCAACCGCCACGAGATAGCGCGAGAGAATCCGGTCCGGTGCAGGATGACAACGAAGTAGTGCGGTTGCTGCGGGAGATGCGTCACGATCTTGCCAAGCTCACGAAGATTTCCGAGAAGGCCTCGCGCCGCAACAAGGCCCACCTGGATTTTCTCGAAGGAAGCAAATTCTCTCGCCGCGTAGGTCTCGGATTACTCGTCGTAATCGTCATACTCATGCTTATCCAGATTTTGCAGATGGCCGGCTATGGTCCGGGCAACGGCGACAGCGGCAACGACACCACGCAGACGCTCCAACGAATTCACACGGCTGGCTGAGATAAATGGCTGACACCAACGGCAACGAACCGATACGCAACGAACCGGCGCGGCTGCAATATTGAAGACGACATGCGGCAGTCCTATCTGGACTACGCGATGTCGGTGAATATCGGGCGGGCGCTGCCCGACGTTCGCGACGGCCTCAAGCCGGTCCATCGCCGAATTCTCTACGCGATGTTCCGCGAGGGCCTGCTTTCGTCGCGCCGCTATTCGAAGTGCGCCGGCGTCGTCGGCGAGGTGCTCAAGCGATACCATCCGCACGGCGACAGCGCGGTTTACGACTCGCTGGTGCGCATGGCGCAGACCTTCAGCATGCGTTACCCGCTGATCGACGGGCAGGGCAATTTCGGTTCGATCGATGGCGACCCGCCGGCGGCCTACCGCTATACGGAATGCCGGCTGACGCCGACTGGCCGAGCGGATGCTCGCCGATATCGATAAGGACACGGTCGATTTCGTCGACAACTTTGACGGCTCGCAGCAGGAGCCGGAGTTTCTGCCCGCCCAGATCCCGAACCTGCTGATCAACGGCTCCGACGGCATCGCGGTCGGGATGGCGACGAATATCCCGCCGCACAATCTTGGCGAGAGTCTGCGACGCGCTGCTCAAGCTGATCGACGAACCCGACCTGACGATGGAGGAGACTGCTCGAGATTATTCCGGGCCCGGATTTTCCGACCGGCGGCCAGTTGCTCGGTCGCGAGGTAATCCGGCAGGCGTATCTCACCGGGCGCGGGATCCTGACGATGCGCGCGAAGGCGATGATCGAGACCGACAAGCGCAGCTCACGGGCGTCGATCATCGTTCGTGAGATCCCTTATCAGATCAACAAGACGCGGCTGATTGAGCGAATCGCCGATCTGGTGAACGAAAAGCGTATCGAGGGAATCAGCGACCTGCGCGACGAATCGGATCGCGACGGCATGCGTATCGTGATCGAGCTCAAGCGCGACGCCGAGCCCAAGATCGTGCTGAACCAGCTCTACAAGCTGACGCAGATGCAGGAGAGCTACGGGCTGATCATGCTGGCGATTCACGAGGGGCGGCCGCGCGAATTGAATCTGCGCGAGATGCTGCTCGAGTTCCTGCGCCATCGCCAGCGCGTGATCATCCGGCGATCGCAATTCGAGTTGCGCCAGGCCGAAGCGCGGCTGCACGTACTCGAAGGTTTGCTGATCGCGCTGAGGAATCTCGACGCGGTGATCAAGCTGATCCGCGCGTCGGCGGACGCGGAAGAGCGCGCGCACCGGCCTGATGCACGCAGTTTCGCTTGACGCAGCTCCAGGCGCAGGCGATTCTCGACCTGACCCTGCGGCGGCTGACTTCGCTGGAACGCGGGAAGATCGAAGCGGAGCACAAGGAGATGCAGGAGACGATCGAGCGCCTGCAGCATATCCTCGGCGACGAAGGCGAGCAGATGAGAACTAATCGCGGAAGAGCTGACCGATATCCGCAAGGAGTTCGCCGACGAGCGACGCACGCAAATTATCGAAGCCGAGGGCGACTTTTCGATCGAGGATTTGATCGTCGAAGAAGACGTCGCTGGTGACCGTCACGCATGGCGGCTACATCAAGCGCACCCCGCTGTCGCTGTCTATCGCACGCAGCGGCGGGGCGGCCGCGGCAAGATCGGCGCGAGTGCCGAGCGACGAGGATTTCGTCGAGCACCTGGTGGCCGTCGGCACGCATGACCGGCTGTTGTTTTTCACCAGCAACGGGCAAAGTCTACGCGAAGAAGGTCTTACGAACTGCCGGAGGGCGGACGGGCCTCGCGCGGACGATCGAGTCGCTAATCTGCTGAGTCTGCGCCGGACGAAACGCTCTCGGCGTTTCTACCCGTGCCGAAGGATCTGAACGGCAAGTACGTGTTTTTCGCGACCCGGCGCGGCCTGGTGAAAAAGACCGAGCTGGATCAGTTCGACAATATCCGGACGAATGGAATTATCGCGATCAATCTCGAAGACGGCGACGAACTGATCGGCGTGCGGATCACCGACGGCGAACAGCAGATTGTACTATCGACGCGTGAGGGCCAGGCGATTCGCTTCAAGCGAAGAAGAGGTGCGGCCGATGGGGCGCGGAACCTACGGCGTGACCTCGGGATGGACTGATCAAGAACAAACAAGAACCGGACGAACCGCTCGACGAGGTGGTCTCGATTGCGATCGCGCGTGAGGACGAAACGCTGCTGACGGTGTCGGAACGGGCTTCGGCAAACGGACGGAGGCGGCGGAATATCGGCTGACGCATCGCGGCGGCAAAGGCGTCATCACGATGAACGTGACCGAGCGCACCGGCAAAGTGGTCAACGTGAGGCAGGTCGGCATCGGACGACCACGGTCGTATTGATTACGGATCACGGCCAAGTAATCCGGCTGGCGGCTAAGCAGGTGCGAATCACCGGTCGCAACGCGCAGGGCGTGCACCTGGTGAGGCTCGACGACGGCGAAAAGGTTAGGGCGGTGGCGCGTCTGGCCGAAGGCGACGACGAAGAAGAAGGACGCTAATGGTAACGGCGCGGATGGCTACGGCGAAGCGATGAGGAGTAGGCGGCTTCGGCGATGGACGATCGTCGCGGGGCGGCGCTAATTAGATTAGGCCATGGCGACTCGACGCATCGCTGGTAGGAACGGCCACTGAGCCGCTGGTAAGCGAAGTTGACGAACGCTGGACGATGGCTTACGCAGCGGGACTCGGCGACTTACTCGACTGTTACCTCGACACGCGGCGGCCGGCGGAATTATCGCGCATCCGCTGTTTCCAGTCTGCTTCGAATGGCCGGCGGCGCTGATGCTGCGCGCGAAACATCGCGAGAAGATGCCAGCGGCGGAAGCCGCACGCGGTGTCCACGCGAGTCATCACACGATCATCCATCGCGCACTGCGACCGCCGCAGCGTGTTACGACACGCGCGGTGATCGCTGGAATCGAGCGCCGCAAGCCGGGTGCGCTCGAAGTCACCAGATTCGAAACGGTTGACGACAATGGTGCGGCGGTTTGCACGACCTATACGGGCAACATTTATCGTCAAGTCGAAGTGGCCGGGGACGAACAGCCCGCGACGATGCCTGTCGCGCCCGCGCCCAAGGCGGCTCCGTCACGGCCGCGCGCCGAGTCCCGGATTCCGGTGGCGGCGGAGGCCGCACACGTCTATACCGAATGCGCCCGCATCTGGAATCCGATCCATACCGATGCGAAGGTCGCGGCGGCGGCGGGACTGCCCGCGATCATGCTGCATGGAACGGCGACGCTCGCGCTTGCGGTCTCGCGGATAATCGCGATCGAAGCTGCCAACGATCCCGAGCGCGTCGCCGAGATTTCCGGACGCTTCGGTGCGATGGTCTTCATGCCGTCGGAACTGAAGTTGCGGATAATCGCTCGTGAGCAAATCGACGATGGCCGCGAGGCGATCTTTTTCGAGACTCTCAGCAGCGAGGGCGGGCGTGCGGTGCGCGACGGCGTTGTGATCTTGCGCCCATAGTTCACTCTCAATGTAAACGCGCAGGAATTCGCGGGAAACAGCCCCCTCGTCGAGGGTCCATTCTCAGGAATTGTGAAAGGCAGGTAGATAATCGTGAAAGTCAGGGCGGCGTTGGCGCGCGCGGTGGGCGTGCCGCTGGAAGTGACCGAGGTCGATCTCGACGGGCCGAAGGCGGGCGAGGCGCTGGTCGAAATCAAGGCGACCGGCGATCTGTCATACGGACGCCTACACGCTATCGGGCAAGGACCCGGAGGGGCTGTTCCCGTCGATCATGGGCCACGAGGGCGCGGGCGTGGTGGTCGAAATCGGGCCAGCAGTGACGACACTGAAGCCGGGCGATCACGTGATTCCGCTTTACATCCCGGAATGCCGCAACTGTCCGTCATGTCTGTCGGGGCGGACGAATCTGTGCACGGCGATTCGCGAGACCCAGGGACGCGGACTGATGCCCGACGGAACCAGTCGCTTTTCGCTTGGCGGCAAGCCAGTGCATCATTATATGGGCACGTCGACCTTCGCGAATTACACGGTCGTGCCGGAGATCGCGCTGGCGAAGATTCGCGACGACGCGCCGTTCGACAAGGTCTGCTACATCGGCTGCGGCGTGACCACCGGAATCGGCGCGGTGATCAATACGGCGAAGGTCCAGGTCGGCGATCGGGTCGTCGTGTTCGGGCTCGGCGGGATCGGGCTTAACGTTGTGCAAGGCGCGCGATTGGCGGGCGCCTCCATGATCGTTGGCGTTGACCAGAATCCGGGACGCCAGGCAATTGCGACAAAATTCGGCATGACGCATTTCGTCAACCCCGCGGAAGTTCGCGGCGAGCTAGTGCCCTATCTGATCGATTTGACCAAGGGCGGCGCAGATTTCTCTTTCGAATGCGTGGGCAACGTACAATTGATGCGCCAGGCACTCGAGTGCTGTCAGCGTGGATGGGGCACCTGCGTAATAATCGGCGTGGCCGGCGCCGGTCAGGAGATTTCGACGCGGCCGTTTCAGCTGGTGACCGGACGCACCTGGAAGGGAACCGCATTCGGCGGCGCCAAAAGCCGGCGCGACGTGCCTAAAATCGTCGATTGGTACATGGACGGGCGCATCAATATCGACGACCTCATAACACACACCCTACCGCTCGATCGCATCAACGAAGGCTTCGACCTGATGCATCAGGGCAAGTCCATTCGCGGCGTCGTGATCTTCTGAAGCGGTCTTGCTTGTGTTCTGCGATCTGCATCGCTCGACGAAAAATAGAATTGATCATGACGCGTGCGCGCCAATAGACTTGAATGCGAAATGGAACGCGCATCGCATCGAATGGTCGTTGGCCTGACGCTGATCTGCATGGTTTGGTTGAGCGCGTCGGGATGTTCCTTTTTTCATCATGATTCGCCGCAACAGAAATTCATGGATGCGCTCAACCGCGGCAACGGTGCCGAGGCCTCTCAGCGCTGGCTTACAATGAGCGCGAAGGATCGGTCGAACCTGTCGCACAACATTGGCTTCAAGCGGGAAGTAAATCAGGGCGACGTTCAGCGCGAGCTTATCAAGCATCAGAAAGAAGAAGCGGCAAAGAACGGCGACGACGATCCCGATTCGACCATTGGTGAGGGCGACATTAACTCGCAGCAAATGGAAATACCCGGCATCGAGGGCGACCCGAGTGCCAACGGGATTACGAATCTTCCATTGCTGAACACCCTGCAACAGGCATCGCCCGCCTCGATCACGACGCAAGGGCCGCAATAGGCCGATTCCATCTCTAAGCCGCGTTTGCGAGTCGATGACGTATAAGCGGGCCTCTTTGGCAATGCTTGCGGTTGCCGTTTTGCTTGCGATGGCGCCAGAAACGCGGGATACGGCGCGCGCCGTCGTGAAACAAAGCTGTGGACCGTTCGGAGATCCGCCGGCGAAATTAATCGCCAACGTCGTGCCCAGGTGCACGGACGGCGAGGTCCTCGGCCCGTGGAACGATTCCGACGGGACGCCGCGATACGCGTGTCTGTATCAACCACCATCGCCGACGCCGCGCAGGCCACTGCCGCTAATCGTTTATCTGCATCCGTCGCTGGCCAATGCCGACAGCGTCAGGCGTTTTACCAACCTGCTCGATTTTCTCAAGACCGCAAACGTAAGCGACGATCCAGCGCGACCAGGGTTCATCCTGCTGGCACCGCAGGGGCGCAACACCACACATTATTATTCACCGCCGGATCGCACCGGCACCGGCTGGGACAACTGGTATCGCCAGTTCAATCCGTCAGGCGCGGTTACCGCAGCGGGCAAGAGTTACCCTGAAAACGTCGATGCTGCGACCATCGATCATTTCATCGACGCGGTCGAAGCGACTGGCAAAGTCGATCGCCAGCGCATCTATGTGACCGGATGGTCGAACGGCGGCGCGATGGCGTACTTGTACGGCCTGAACCGCCGGGAAATTGCGGCTGTCGGAGTGTATTCGGCTGCCGACCCATTTCAGCTCGGCACTCGATCCATGCCCGCAGGTACCGGTAGCAGGCGCGGCCGCGGATTATCGTCAGATTCAGGTATTCAATCCGAAATTGCCGACCTACCAGGTGCATAACAGTTGCGACATTGGTGGCATCTGCCCCAACGCGCTCCTACTCGAAAAACAACTTGGCGCTCTCGGCGGCACCGTCGCCGACACGATTATCGATTACGATCAGCGGGCCACCAACGAATGCAATTCAACCTGCGGCAATAATCCCAACGGCGGTCTGCGAAATCCGTTCGCCGCGATGGTCGGGATGGCGCATCATCTACGATGGCCGAAGCCGTGGACCGCAGCGATTCTGGATTTCTTCCGCCGTCATCCATTGCATTGCGAGGGTGCTCATCCGGTGAAGGCAAAGTGAAGGATCAATCGAATTCATGCGCTGCCGGAATTTTTCAACGTCGTAAACGAACCTGAGGTCGCAGAGCCGCACCATGGATTTTTCGTTCAATCAAGACCAACAACTCCTGCGCGACACGCTCGCCGATTTTGCCCGCCGCGAACTGCTGCCAGCGTATGCGAGTCGCGACAAGGACGAGGACCTGCCGCGCGAACGTCGTACGCAAGCTCGGCGAATTGGGCATGCTCGCGCCAATGGTCGAGCAGCGTTATGGCGGACAGGAACTCGATTACGTCTCGCTCGGCATCGCGTTTGAAGAACTCGGTCGCTGCGATTTCAACGCTGCGTACATACTACTGCTGTCCGCGCTGGTCGGCGCGATAATCGCGGCGCGCGGCGACGAAGCGTCAGAAGGGCGCTTGGCTACCCGGGAATCTGCAGCGGCGAGATCGTGCCCGCGCTCGGCGTCACCGAACCCGCGGGCGGCTCCGACGCTGCACACGTCAAGCTGAGCGCACGCCGCGAGGGCGACAGCTATATACTAGATGGCGAGAAAACATCTATTTCATTCGCTTCGTGGGCAGACACGATTCTCGTGATGGCGCGAACCGGTACGATCGAACAAGGCGCGCACGGCATCAGCGCCTTCTATGTCAATCTCCACTCGCCTGGCGTCAGCCGCACTCGCTTTCGCGATCTCGGTTCGCGTTCCATCGGACGCGGCCAGTTGTTCTTCGATTCCGTTCGCGTTCCGGCCGATGCGCGCGTCGGCGCCGAGGGTCTCGGCTTCGTGCAGGTGATGCAAGGCTTCGACTTCACCCGCTCGCTCATCGGCCTGATGTGCATCGGCGCAGCGCAACAAAGCGTAGACGAGACCTGCAAGTATGTCGTCGAGCGCCAGGCCTTCGGCGGCAGCCTTGCGCGCTTCGAGGGCGTTTCGTTTCCGCTGGCCGAGGCGGCCGTGCAACTGCGCGCCGCCCGCCTGCTCTGCTACGAAGCTCTATCGCTCAAGGATCGCGGCGAGCCGCACGGATGGCTCGCTGCCGGATGCAAATGGTGGGCGCCCGAACTCGCGGCGCAGGTGCTCCATCAATGTCTCCTGCTCCACGGCCACCTGGGCTTCAGCCTCGATTTGCCCCATCAGCAGCGAATGCGCGACGTCATCGGCCTCGAGATCGGCGACGGTACCGCACAGGTGATGAAGTTGCTGGTCGCACGTGCGCTGCTCGGCAACGTCGCTCGCGGTTACTGACGGTGTGCGGCGAACCGCAAGCGGATGTAGTCGCCGGTCCAGCGGCCCTGTTCGTCGCACAGCACCGGGCGCAGCATCTCGACCGTTTCATCAACCGCTTGCGCCCGTTGGTCGGCTGGCAGCCGATTCAGCAACGGCTGTGCGAAAAGCTCGAGCCATCCGGCCATGTTGGTCGGCAACGGTGTTGGGCGCGGAATCAGCTCGATGTAATCAACTTTGAAGCCCGCGCGTTCCAGCCGCGCGCGATAATCGTCCACCGTCGGAAAGTACCACGGGATCGTTGTCGCACCGTCCTTGATCCCGTGCCGTTCGAGCACCGCAAGTAGAGCGATCGTGATCGCCGCGACGCATCCATGCCCACCCATCTCGGCGACGAAACGCCCGCTGGGCTTGAGCGCGCGATGGACGCCGGCAATCACGGCGTCGCGATCGTGCCTCATCCAATGGAGCGCTGCATTGGAAAACACCGCGTCGAACTCCGCGGAAAATTGGAGCTTGCCGCCCTCCATAACACGAGCGTCCAGGCCGCGCTTGCTCGCCGCCGCGATCATATCCGCCGCTGCATCTACGCCAACGACGATCGCTCCCGATGCGGCGATTTTTTCCGTGAGCACGCCGTCGCCGCAGGCCAAGTCAAGGATTCGTTCTCCCGGTTGCGGTTTGAGCAACTCGAGCACCGGCGCACCCAGCGCAGGCACAAAGTGAGCGTGCTGCGCATAGCGATCTGCTTTCCAGTCCTGACTCGGCTTGCCCGGCGTTTCCATCGCATACTCCCCTGATCGTTGAAATTCGTGGAGTTCCATTTATTCAGCGCCAACGCGGGTTCGCAAGGGCGAAACTTCTCGCGTGTTGTCCCGCTACAACTTCATGCGCGTAAGGTTTCAGCTATCGGAACTGGATTGGCTGTCTCGGACGCGTCAACCTCGGCATGATGCGTTCCTCAACAACTTGTTTTGGTAGAATCAATCGACCATGACCGGCGGCAAGCCAATTCCACGTCTGTTGATCGCGGCCACCGGAAGCGGCGCCGGCAAGACCACTGCGACCATCGGATTAATCGCCGCACTGCGGGCGCGCGGTCTCTCCGTCGCCGCTTTCAAATGCGGACCTGACTATCTCGATCCGACCTATCACGCGCGCGTGAGCGGCGGCGTCTCGCATAATCTCGACGGCTGGATGATGGGGCGCGAGGCGGTCGTCGCGACCTTCGTGCGCGCTGCTGGTAACGCCGACATTGCGGTCATCGAAGGCATGATGGGGCTTTTCGACGGGGCTTCGCCGATCGCCGACGAGGGCTCCAGCGCTGAAATCGCGAAATGGCTCGCTGCGCCGGTGATCCTGGTGACCGACGCATCCGGCATGGCCCGCACGATCGCTGCGGTCGCTCATGGCTTTGCGCGTTTCGATCCGGCGCTTAAACTCGCCGGTCTCATCTGCAATCGGGTCGGAGGTCGCGGCCATCTCGACTTGCTGCGCATGGCGTCGCGCGAGGTGCTGGTCGTCGGCGGCCTGCCCGAGACGGCCTCGGCCAAGTTCCCCGAGCGTCACTTGGGCCTCTTCAGCGCGAACGAACAGCACGTTCCGCGGCGACTGCTCGATCAATGGGGGCGGCTCGCCAGCGAATGGCTCGACCTCGACAAGATCATTTCTATCGCGCACACGGTCCAGCCTTTAGAGTTTCCAACCGCCAACCGCGAGCGGGCATCGAATCGTTCATCGCGATGCCGTATCGGGGTCGCGCTAGACGACGCATTCCACTTCTACTACGAGGACAACCTTCGTCGACTCGAAGTGCTTGGCGCCGAGATCGTGAATTTCAGTCCGACCCGCGATCGCGAACTGCCTGCGGTGGACGGACTCTATTTCGGCGGCGGCTATCCCGAGGCCGTCGCTCCGCAATTATCCTCGAATAATTCGATGATCTCGGCGGTGCGTGAATTTGCAGCGCGCGGTGGTCCGATTTACGCCGAGTGCGGCGGTCTGATGTACCTCACTCGCGCCATTCGCACGGTCGATGGCGTGACTTTCCCCATGGTTGGCCTGATTCCCGCCGACGCGGTCATGAATGATCGTCTGCAAGCGATCGGCTACGTGGAAATCGAGACGATTGCAGCGTCGTTGCTCGGACCGGCCGGCCTTCGCTTTCGCGGCCACCAATTTCGCTACTCGAACCTCGAACCAGCTCCCGCCGGAATCGAACACGTATACGCGGTACGTCCGAAATGGGGCGAGGAATTTACCGAGGGCTATCGTTCGGGCAATTTGCTCGCGTCCTATGTCCACGCACATTGGGCCTCGAATCCGTCAGCGGCTGCGGGCCTGGTCGAGTCATGCGTTCAATTCCGCAACCGCAACTGCTAGTTGGCGGAAGCGTCGCCTGCGAATATAAATTGAGCAAGGATTAATCGAATCGCGACAGAGTTAGACGCCCAATTTGCAACCATGAAGCGAACGCCTTCAGACGAATCTTCCACTACCGCCCGCGATGTCGCGGCAGCACCCCACACGCTCGAAGGCTATGCCTTGTTGCATCAGTTCTTTCGCCTGCGCCGCCCCCAATGGAACGCGTTGATGGCAGACCGGCGTGCGAAGATTATTGAAAACGCCTCTCTCGCCTTTTCCGCGATGGAACGGCGCGAAGACGGCCAGAGTGCAATCTTCTCGCAACTGGGCCATAAGGGCGATCTTATCGCGATTCATTTTCGCCGCGGCTTCGATGAGCTTGGCGTCGCGCAACTCGAGGTGGGCCGACTCGGGCTCAGTGAGTTCCTCGAACCAACCACTTCATATCTTTCGGTGGTTGAAATCGGCCTCTACGAAGCCACCGTTAAACTCCACGCGGAGTTGGTCGAAAAGGGGCTGAAGCCACATTCGCCGGAGTGGATTCAAGCGGTCAAGGACGATCTCGAGGACCAACGTCACAAGCTGGGTGCGCGCCTGTGGCCGCAGGTGCCCGACCGTCGCTACGTCTGCTTCTATCCGATGAACAAGCGGCGCTCTGGCAGCGACAATTGGTACTCGCTACCGATCGAAGAGCGGCAACTTCTGATGCGTGATCATGGCATGATTGGCCGCCGCTACGCCGGACAGGTAACGCAGGTAATTTCCGGATCGATCGGCTTCGACGACTGGGAATGGGGCGTCGATCTTTTCGCCGACGATCCGTTGGTCTTCAAGAAACTGGTCTACGAGATGCGCTTTGACGAATCGAGCGCGCGCTATGCCGAGTTCGGGCCGTTCTATTTCGGCATTCGGCTCGCTCCCGCCGACCTCGGCCGTATATTAGGCACTGCCGACGATCGTTGAGACACCGTTCTCTACTTCTTCTGCAGCTTGGCGAACGCCTCTTCGACTTCGCCCTCGAGCGGAAAGCGTCCAGCCGTCGCCTTTGAGAAAATCAGCTTGCCGTCGGCAAAAACGTCGAACTGGCCGGTCTTGCCGGGCGTCAACGTTGCGTCCTCATCGAAGCGCGATTTGAGTATGGCGGCCAGACTGGCCGCGCGTGGCCGGTACCCTCAATGCGAGCAGTAGAAAATCTCGGTTGGCATATGGTCAGCCTACATCGACCGTGACGTACACTCAATTGCGTGCCCCGGCGCCTTACTTGCCGTCGGGCAAATCGACGAACACCGCCGCCGCGACCACCGAGGTCCACAACCCGTCGCGATCGCCAATCGCCGACTGGGTGACGTTGCGCGTGGAGACGATCTTGTCGGATACGCGCCAGATGTCCTTGCGCTCGTCGTAACTTGCATTGGGATCGAAATCGACGCCAAGAATCGTCGCGAGCATCATCGCGGCCAGGTCTTCGGCATAGTCACCCGACTTCTGCTCGGTCTCGCCGAAGCTGTGATGTTCCGAAAGGTAACCGTATTGGCGCGAGTCGGCCGGAATCGCGACGCCCACCGAGGCCGCGCACAGCCGATGCGGTTCGTCGGTCGCGTTATCGCTCATCACCGCAAACACGATCTGTCCAGGCCTCAAATATCGCAGCCCTTCCTGTGGCGTGATCAGCTTGCACAGCGGCGGAAAAATCGATTTTACCCGCACGAGATTATACTCGGCGATTTGTGCGGAGCGCAGCGAAAGCTCGAAAGCGTTGAGCTTTTCGCGGTGTTTCCCAACTCCCTTGGTCAGAAACACACCCTTCGGCAACGGACCCATTTAGTTGCTATCTCCCATGGCTGACATGTTGGCCGCCACTTGATCGATTGGTCGCGACACGAGCATTAATCTCCCAGACATCCGATCCCTATGAAAGACCGCGTCCACCGATCATCGGGCGCACGAAGTTAACGATGCGTTAAACTTCAGTTAACGGTTTGTACTCGCCGAACACCCGGCGCATCGCGTCTGCGATCTCGCCAAGTGTCGCGTACGCGCGCACCGCGTCGATTATCGGCGGCATCAGATTCGCGCCGTCGCGTGCCACCTGCTCGACCCGCGCGATCGCTTTGGCCGCGCTGTCCTGATTGCGCTCGGCGCGGATACGTTCAATCCGCGTGCGCTGTTTCTGTTCGATCGCCGGATTCACCTTCAGGATATCGCCCGGCGGAGCGTCGCCCGAGGTGAATTCATTGACGCCCACGATGATTCGGTTCTTCGTTTCGATTTCGCGCTGATAGATGAACGCGGCGTTTTGAATCTCGCGCTGCATATAGCCGCGTTCGATCGCCGCCACCGCTCCGCCGAGATCGTCGATCTTGCCCAGATATTCCAGCGCCTTCTTTTCGATCTCATGGGTCAGGCTTTCGACGTAATACGACCCGCCCAACGGATCGATCGTATCGGTTACGTCTGACTCGTGGGCGATTACCTGCTGCGTGCGGAGCGCCAGCAGTGCCGAATTTTCAGACGGCAGCGCGAGCGCCTCGTCCTTGGAATTCGTATGCAACGACTGAGCGCCGCCGAGCACCGCGGCCAGCGCCTGCATCGCGACGCGCACGACGTTGTTGTCGACCTGTTGCGCGGTAAGCGTCGATCCCGCGGTCTGCGCGTGGAACCGCATCATCATCGAACGCTCGTCCTTGGCCTTGAAGCGATCTTTCATGATCCGCGCCCAGAGCCGGCGAGCGGCACGATACTTCGCGATTTCCTCGAAGAAATTATTGTGGACGTTGAAAAAGAACGAAAGCCGGCTGGCGAACGCGTCGACCTCTAGGCCCGCTTTGACCGCGGCTTCAACGTATGCGATGCCGTCGGCTATCGTGAATGCGAGTTCCTGTGCAGCGGTCGAACCGGCTTCGCGGATGTGGTAGCCGGAAATCGAAATCGTATTCCAGTTCGCGACCTCGCGGCTGGCGAACTCGAAGATGTCGGTGATGATCTTCATCGATCCGCGCGGCGGATAGATGTAGGTGCCGCGCGCGATGTATTCCTTCAGCACGTCATTTTGAATCGTGCCGTTGAGTTTGTCCCATGAGACACCGCGCTTCTCTGCGGTCACGAGGTATAACGCCAGCAGGATCGCGGCGGTCGCATTGATCGTCATCGAGGTCGAAATCTTGTCCAGCGGCAGTTCCGCCAGCAGCGTTTCCATGTCCTCGATCGATCCGATCGAGACGCCGACGCGGCCGACTTCACCGCTCGCTAACGGATGGTCGGCGTCGCGCCCCATCTGCGTCGGCAAATCGAACGCGACCGAAAGACCGGTCTGTCCGTTGGCAAAGAGGTAGCGATAGCGGCGATTGGACTCCTCGGCGTCGCCGAAGCCGGCGTACTGGCGCATCGTCCAAAGGCGTCCGCGATACATGGTCGGCTGCACGCCGCGCGTGAACGGATACTCGCCCGGAAAGCCGAGGTCGTTGACGAAATCGAATCCGTTGAGGTCCTCCGGATTGTATTCGCGCTTGATCTCGATACCGGAGTTGGTGGCAAAGCGATCGCGCCGCTCCGGGCCGCGTTTGAGGGCGGGCGCAACCTTTTTGTCTTCCCAATTCTTGCGCGCTTTGGCGATCGTGGATTTGTCTTCTGGCATGCTCATGGCCTCGCAAATAAAATCACGGCCTCGCAAATAGAATCGATCGATTACTCGACGACCAGCAACAGTTCGCCCTTCTCGACGGTCTGCCCGGCCTTGACCTTGATCTCGACGACTTTACCAGCCTTGGGCGCCTTCAGTTCGTTTTCCATCTTCATCGCCTCGACCACCAGCAACCCCTGCTGCGCCGCTACTTCGTCGCCTACGTTCACCAGGACGTTGACGACGCGACCCGGCATCATCGCCTTGAGCGACGCCTTGCCGGCGGCCTGCGGACGCGCGCCGGGATGGCGCGATTTCCGTGCCGCATCAACCAGCGTTACACGAGTCGCTCCGCCGCGCGAGGTCACCATTAAATCCTCGCCCTCGCGAACGACTTCGAAATCGAATGAACGGTTGTCCACTAGAATCGAGTACGACGAGGAGCCTACGCGATGGACGTCGAGGGCGAATTGGCGCTCGCCCAACTTGAGGCGGAGGGTATGAGCGGAAAGTTCCTCCACTTCTAGTTGATGCTCGGCGCCGTCGAGCGTCGCCACCAGTCTCATCGGCATCTCGGACGTTCTCCTTCGGGCACGTTAACGCCGCAGCATGTCGATGCGGCCGAGGGTCTTCCACGCCGATACGCCATTCGCACTGACGCCCGCGCTTCCAGAATCCGGCAGCGACGTGGCCGCATGGTTTTGACTGCGATGCGCTGTCACCGCCGCAGCAAGTATTGCGGCCATCCGCGTCGCGTCTTCGCCACGCGCCAGCTTCTCGGGATGATATTCTTGGTTGATGAAATTGGTGTCGAAGTCGCCGGCGAGAAAGCCGGGCTGCTCGACGATCCAGCGATGAAATTCGAGGTTGGTCGTCAGCTCGCCTGCAATCGCAAATTCGGCGAGCGCCCGGCGCATGCGATCGATCGCCTCGCCGCGGTCGCGCCCCCACGTCGCCAGTTTCGCAATCATCGGATCGTAAAAGAGCGAAACCTCCGAGCCCTCGTACACGCCGGCATCAACCCGCACGCCCGGTCCATCGGGCAGGCGCAGCGTATCGATCTCGGCCGGGCGCGGGGACAAAACCCGCCGCCGGATCCTCGGCATAGATGCGGCACTCGATCGCCCATCCGCGTTGCGCGAGGTCGCTCTGCTTGAACGGCAATGGCATCCCCGCAGCGACCTGGATCTGCGCCTTCACCAGATCGACGCCGGTGACCAGTTCGGTCACCGGATGCTCGACCTGGATGCGCGTGTTCATTTCGAGGAAGTAGAAATTCCGATCCGCGTCCGCGAGAAATTCGATCGTGCCGGCGCCGACGTAATTGACCGCCCGCGCGGCTTTGACCGCGACTTCGCCCATCGCAGCGGCGCATCTCGGGCGTGATAAACGGCGACGGCGATTCCTCGACCACCTTCTGATTGCGGCGCTGAATCGAACATTCGCGCTCGAACACGTGCACCGTCTCGCCCTTCTGATCGGCGAAGACCTGAATCTCGATATGGCGCGGCCGCTTGACGAATTTTTCGACGTAGAAACGGCCGTCGCCGAACGACGACTTGGCCTCGCTCGCGACCGTGCGCACCGCTGACGCGAGGTCCTTTTCGTTCTCGACCAGGCGCATCCCTTTGCCGCCGCCGCCGGCCGCCGCCTTCAGCATGATCGGGAAGCCGATCTTGTTCGCGACCGCGCGTACTTCGTCCTCGGTCTCGAGCGTACCGGGCGAACCCGGCACCACCGGCACGCCCGCCGCCGCCATCAGCTTGCGCGCTTCGACCTTGTCGCCCATCTTCTCGATCGCGTGGGTGGCGGGCCGATAAAGACCATTCCGGCGTCGGCTACTGCGCGCGCAAAGCCGGCGTTCTCGGAAAAGAAGCCGTAGCCCGGATGGACCGCCTCGGCGCCGGTCGCCTTGGCGGCTTCGAGAATGCGTTCGACGTTGAGATAGCTCTCGCGCGCGGGCGCCGGTCCAACCGCTACCGCATAATCGGCATCGCGCACATGCAGCGCGGCGCGATCGGCCTCGGAAAAGACCGCGACCGATCTCGATACCCAACTCGCGGCAGGCGCGGATCACGCGAACGGCAATCTCGCCGCGATTGGCAATCAGAATCCTCTTGAACATCTTTTCAGTCATCCAACGAGTACACAGATACTCCGAATTCGCGACCGCGGCGATGGCGTCTTCCAACGTCTCCCGACTCCGACGCGAAGGTCATCGAGTGCGAACGTCACAGCGGGATATTGCCATGCTTGCGCGGCGGATTCTTCTCGCGCTTGTTTTCGAGCGCCTTAAGCGACGAAATCAGCCGTGGACGGGTATCGCGCGGCATCAGCACTTCATCGATATAGCCGAGTTCCGCCGCCTTGAACGGGTTCGCGAAGGTCTTGCCGGTATTCCTCGACCAGCCGGGCTCTTCTCGGCGACCGGATCCTTCGCCTTTTCGATCTGGCTGCGAAAGACGATATTGACCGCGCCGTCCGGACCCATCACGGCGATCTCCGCGCTCGGATAGGCGAAATTAAAATCGCCGCGAATATGCTTCGACGACATGACGTCGTACGCGCCGCCGTAGGCCTTGCGCGTGATCACCGTAATCTTCGGCACCGTCGCCTCGCAAAACGCATAGAGCAGTTTCGCGCCGTGGCGGATAATCCCGCCGAATTCCTGCGCCGTGCCCGGCAGAAATCCCGGCACGTCGACGAACGTAACCAGCGGAATATTGAAGCAATCGCAAAAGCGCACGAAGCGCGCCGCCTTGACCGACGCGTCGATATCGAGGCATCCGGCGAGAAAGGCCGGCTGATTCGCGACGATCCCGACCGAATAGCCGCCGATCCGCGCGAACCCGATCAGCATGTTCTGCGCCCAATCGCCCTGAATCTCGAGCCAATGCGCGTCGTCCACCACGCGCGTGATGATCTCACGCATGTCATACGGCTTGTTCGGGTTCTCCGGCACGATCGTGTCGAGCGCCTCGTCGCGCCGATTCGGATCGTCGGTCGCCGGTCGAAACGGCGGATCATCGACGTTGTTCGACGGCATGTACGAGAACAGCTCGCGGATCGTCTGTAGCGCGCTCTCGTCGTCGCTCGCTTCCAGATGACACACGCCTGAACGCGTCGAATGCGTGTCGGCGCCGCCGAGGTCCTGCATCGTGACCTCCTCGTGCGTGGTCGCCTTGATGACGTCGGGACCAGTGATGAACATGTACGAAGTGTCGCGCACCATCACGATAAAGTCGGTCATCGCCGGCGAGTAAACCGCCCCGCCAGCGCACGGACCCATGATGGCGGAAATCTGCGGCACGACGCCCGACGAAAGCACGTTGCGCAAAAAGATGTCAGCGTAGCCGGCTAGCGACACGACGCCCTCCTGGATGCGCGCGCCGCCCGAGTCGTTGATGCCGATGACCGGACAGCCGACCTTGGCCGCGAGGTCCATCACCTTGCAGACCTTCTCGGCGAAAGCACCCGAAAGGCTGCCACCAAATACCGTGAAATCCTGCGAAAAAACGCAAACCTGCCGGCCGTCGATAGTGCCGTATCCGGTCACCACGCCGTCGCCGGGAATTTTGCGATCGGCCATGCCAAAATCGGTGTTGCGATGGGTTTTGAACTTGTCGAGTTCGACGAACGAGCCGCGATCGAGCAGGAACTCGACGCGTTCGCGCGCGGTCAGCCGTCCCGATTCGCGCTGGCGTTTGAGCTTGTCCTCGCCACCCGCGGCTTCGGCCTGGCGCGAAAGTTCATGAATCCGTTCGATATTCTCTTTTAATCCCATCCGCTAAAACCCATGTATCCTTAAGGCGCGCGTGAAAATCGTGTCAGGATACGACGCAACCGCAAAATATATCAATTGGGTGGGCGCGCATTAAAGCGGCATCGTGTATACGGAACTGGGGAAGATCATGAATGACGGGATGGCGAAGGCGTTTATCGTATGCGGATGGGTCGCGGGTGGCGTCGCATGCCTCGGCAACCTGTTGGTCGCAACGCGCACCGGCGGCCTCAACTTCCCGAACCTCATTCTGACGCTCGCCTTCGCGGGAATTACATATGGAATCTACCGTCGCAGCCGCGTCGCCGCGCTCGCGATGCTGGTTATCTTTGGCCTCATGCGCGTCCGCTTCTATGGGCTCGCCGCCAGTCTCGCGCCGACGCATGGCGGCAGCGTCTTCATGACTTCCTTCTGGGTCTCGACGGCAATCTTCATGACGGCCTTTTTGCTCGCGGTGATCGGGACCTTCGCTTGGCACGCGCGTCAGGGAAGCAAGCGGGGAACCGCCGGCGCAGATGAAGCATCAACGGCGCGTGTGCTACCTTAAACCCGTGGCGTCGCAAAAGGGTCGCGAGCATAGGCGCATGACGTTGCGTCTCGATGAGGCTACGTATAGGCGGCTCGAACGGCTGTCGGCTTCTACCGATCGAACGAAATCGGGCCTCATGGCGGAGGACCGTAGAGCGTTATCTCGACCTCATCGAATGGTAAGCGAACGCCGTTCGAAGCGCTGTCAAAAAAGCGGATGGTGGCGCTGCGAGATTTATCGATCATGAGGACGTCGATCGCTGGCTGGCGAGTTGGGGTACCGCGGATGAGGGCGATCTGCCTGCGTGAAAATTCGCTGGCTCGAAGAGGCAGTTTCCGATCTTCGAGTCGCGAAGCTTTATTCATCGTAACAATCCCTTAGCCGCACAAGCGGTAGCTCGACGCATTCGCGAGTCCGCTACGATTTTGTGCGAATATCCAGCCGCAGGCCGGCGAGGCAGGATTCGCAATACTCGAGAGTTAGTCGTGTCCGGCACTCCTTAGATCGTCGCGTATCGTATTCATGCTGACGGTTCAGATCCTCCGAGTTATCCATGCGGCGCCAAAATAGCCGGACCATTAACGACGGCTGCGAATCGGTTAATCGGCGGATTTAGGCACGAAACCCTCGAAGCGCAGGGTATCGCCAGCCTTGACGCCGTGGCGATCGCAGAAGCCGCCATTGACTTCCAGCACGTACTGCGAATCCCCATCGACGCTGTCGATTCCTTCGGAAAATGGCACCGCCTTGCGCACGATCCCGACAATCTTCCCGGCGCTATCCGCGAAGATCATATCGAGTGGTATGACCGTATTTTTCATCCAGAATTCGAGGTGTTGCGAACCATTGAAGACGAAGATCATGCCGGCTTCTTCGTCGAGTTGTTTGCGATACATCAGGCCGTATTCGCGCGTCGCGGCGTTGTCCGCAATCTCGACGCTGACCACGACGCGGCGGGCGCCGTCCGGTCCGACAATCTCGATTCGCGGTCCCTGCGCACACGCGCTCATTGCGATCGCTAAAATTGACAGCGCGCCGATCGCCGAGATCGCCAACGCCGCCGGATTCCACGTCAAATTACCTCGCCACAGGGTCACGGCCGCCAATCTAACGAATCATTATTAAAGAAGCACGGGGCTATGGAATCGCCGGCGTTGACGCGGCCAGCTTCGCGTCCGGCGAGATCTCTTCGAGCTCGCGTCCGGCGGTTTCAGGGAAGAACGTAAAAACGATGATGGGCGAGAGCATCCAGGATATCGTCAGGTAGCGAATGGAAATCCAATGCGAGCCTGTCACGCCGTAAAGGATGCCTTCGAAAAACAGTCCCAACGCGCCACCCGCCGTTCCCGCCACCGTCAAGGCGCTGCCCGCCGTCGAGCGATAAGCCGTCGGAAACAGTTCTGTGCCGTAGGCGGACAGGATTGTGCTCGATGCGGTATCGAAGAAGAGCTGCAAAATCCAAAAGAGAATGACCCAGTTGCCACCGGTCGTGTAAACGAGCATCGCGAACACGGGGGCTAGAAAGAGGAATGCGCCGCCGAGCCTGCGGCGGCCGACCCGATCGCTCATCCGACCGGCCACGATATTGCCGAGAATCCCGAGCGCACCGGCGAAGACGAAAAGCGACGACACCTGGCCGGGCCGCCAGTGATGCGCCTCCTGGAGGTACTTCGGCAGAAATGCGCCGGCCGAGTTGCCGCCCATCTGGGCGAGGAATTGCACCGAGGTAAGCATTGAGAGCCGCCCTGGATGCGATCGAAACAGCGCCACCAGCGGCTGTAATACGTTGGTCGGGCGCACCCCGGCGAGCTTCTCGCGCTCGAAGCGCTGGCTCTCCGGCAAGGCGCGCCGCAACGGGACGATCAACACTAACGGGACCAAGGCGATCGCAAACAGCCCGCGCCATCCGAACGGGATCACGTTGACGAAGGCAAAGACGCCCGCTGCCAGGCCGTAACCCACGAGGACCAACGCGCCCAGATATCCAACGGCCCATCCGCGCACGCCCGCCGCAACCTCCTCGGTCAGAATGACCAGCGCGACGGTTGCTTCTGCGCCCGCGAGCGCGCGCGCGAAGACTTGGCAGGTCACGAAGTAGGCTCGGCTGGGCGCGAGGGCGCTCAACCCGGTAAATAATGTGTAGCCGACGATCGTATAGAGCAGCAGGCGGCGCCGGCCGAAGACATCGGCGAACGGCGTCACCATCAGCGAGAACAGGTAGCCGAGCCGAATCGACGAGAGCATCCCGCCCAGCCGCGCCTCCGCAATGCCGAGCCCTTGCTGGATTTGCTTCAGCGCTAGGCTCAACAACGCGCGATCGTAGTTATCGAAGAATCCTGCAGTGGCCGCGATGCCGAATACGCGCCATTGGCGCCGGGTGAACGGCGGCGGCTTGCCGAACAGCCGCAGGCCATACAGCGCCAGGAGTGGAGTGTGTTGCTCGTCGCCAGACGGAGAAACGGGCGCGTCAATTGTCGGCTCGATCGCGCCGGGGTCGCTTTCCCTATTCACCGGAGTTCCCATTTATCGAATCCCGGCCGTGTCTCGCAACGAATTCCGGCGGTTGCGAATCCGAAGATCGCGCGATGACTAAAGTGCCATTTTGAGCGCACTCAGCCCGCGCAGGAAGTACGATCCTTTGTAGGTTAGCGGCGCATTCGGATCGGCCAACCGCAGTTGCGGAAAGCGCTGAAGCGCAGCGGCGATCGCGATCGCACCCTCCATCCGCGCCAGCGGCGCGCCGAGGCAGTAATGGATGCCGTCGCCGAACGCTAGATGGTCGTTGGGGTCGCGCGCTACATCGAACTTGTCTGCATTCGGGAAATGCGCGGGATCGCGATTCGCTGCCGCGACGATCACGAATATCGGGGTGTTCGTTTTGATCTCTACGCCGCCGACCTCCAGGTCGATTTTCGGGTAACGGGCGGTTGCCTGCACCGAGCAGTCATAGCGTAACATCTCCTCGATCGCACGCGGCATCAATGACGAGTCGTTGCGCAACTTCGACAATTGATCCGGATTACGTCCGAGCGCCAGCATCCCGTTGCCAATCAGGTTCGTCGTGGTTTCGTTGCCCGCAAGCAGCAGCAAGACCACGAACGCGATCAGTTCCTCTTCACTCAGGGCTTCAGACTCATCGCGCGCGGCGACCAGCGCACTGATCAGGTCGCTGCCCGGATTTCGGCGGCGCTTTTCGATCTCGTTGATAAAGTAGCTGCGGAGCCCGTTAAACGCGTCGACGATGTACGACGGCATCTCGGCGCCTGGAGGTACGTTGTCGTTTTCAATCACCTGGTCAGACCAGTGTTTGAATTGTTCGTAATCGTCCTGCGATACCCCCAGCATTTCGGCGATCACCATCACCGGCAACGGATTCGCCAGGTCGGCCATCACCTCGAACTCGCCGTTGCGGGCAGCCCGTTCGATCAAGGTCGTAGTGAACTCGCGAATGCGCGGTTCCAATTCCCTGATACGCCGCGGCGTGAAGGCTTTGCTCACCAGCTTGCGCAGCCGCGTATGAACCGGCGGATCGGAAAAGACCACGCGCGGCGCACGGCCGAACACCTCCAATCGCATCTCGATAAACGGCGAGGTGGGCGGCACGCTCGAGAAGCGCTCATGGTCGCGTAAGATCGCAGCCGCGTCGGCATAACGCGCCACCAACGCCATCGGAATAAAGAGGTTCATCAGATGCGGCGGACGGCCATAAGCGGTTCGTAGTATGGATATGGATTAGCGCGATAGGCCTCGTCCCACGGATTAAAGTAAATGCCCGGAGTTTCGGTTGCCGCAGCCATCGAATACCTCGCTTCAGTTGGTCGCCATCTTCAGCGCGCTCAGCCCGCGAAGAAAATATGAGCCCTTGTACTTTGCTGCGGTATCCGGTTCCGCCAGCCGCAGATGCGGGAATCGCTCGATCAAGCTGGCGAAGGCGATCGCGCCCTCGAGCCGCGCGAGCGCCGCGCCGAGACAAAAGTGGATGCCGTCGCCAAACGCAAGGTGCCCGTCGGGCTCGCGCGTGATATCGAACACGTCCGGACGGTTGAAGTGCGCCGGGTCGCGATTTGCCGCCGCCAGGATCACGAACACCATTGTCTGCGCCGCGATCGACACGCCGCCGATTTCTATCGGCTCGTCATTGTGGCGCACGGTCGATTGCACCGGACCGTCGTACCGCAACATTTCTTCGACCGCTTGCGGCATCAGCGACGGTTCCTTGCGGAGCAGTTCAAGCTGCTCCGGATTGCGCCCCAGCGCGAGCATCCCGTTGCCGATCAGATTGGTGGTCGTCTCGTTGCCGGCGAGCAGCAGCAGAATCACGAAGGCTAGCAGTTCGTTGGCGCTGAGGGCCTCGGCTTCGTCATGCGCGGCAACCAGCGCACTAATCAGATCTTCACCCGGTTCGCGACGCCGCCGTTCGATCTCACCGCCGATATAGGCGCGCAGGTCGTTGGCCGCCTGTGTGATATCCGGCGGCAGCGGCATTCCGGGCGGCGTATTGTCGCTCTCCACGATACGGTCGGACCAATGCTTGAATTGCTCATATTCAAGGGGCGGCACGCCCAGCATCTCTGCGATCACCATGACCGGCAGCGGTGTCGCAAGGTCGCTCATTACTTCGATTTCGCCCTTGCGTGCCGCCCGATCAAGCAGCGAATGGGTCAGCTCAACGATGCGCGGTTCGAGGTCCCGGATCCGCTTGGGCGTGAACGCGCGGCTCATCAGCCTGCGCAATCGCGTCTGGGTCGGCGGATCGGAGAACAGCACGGTCGCGGCACCCGCAAATAACGTTCGCTCCTGTTCGTCGAAGGTCTGGTTTTTCTTCGAGCTGCTGAAGCGCTCGTAATCTTTCAGAATCATCGCTGCGTCGTCGTAGCAAGCCACCAGCGCCATCGGGAAGAACATGTTCAGCAGATGAGGCGGTCGGCCGTAGAGCGCCTTGTAATGGGGGTAGGGATTGGCGCGAAACGCTTCGTCCCACGGATTGAAATAAACTGCACTGCTCATCGGCGAACCACCTCGCTCGAAGAATCTTCGATCTTGGCCTCACGCCGCGCCTCGCGCACGACGAAATTCGCGATAGTTTTGACGTAGGCGATTGCCGGCTCGAACTTCCGTCGCTCTTCATCCTCCGAATCGCACAGCGCCCACTCCAAGGCGAGCGACTCGAGCAAGCCGAAAATCGCAAATACGATCGGGTCGTCAACATGGTCTGACGCGCTCTTTAGACCGAAGAGCGCCTGAAACACTCGATGCACTCCGTGGGCGAAATTCTCACTGGCGATCCTCACCGCCTGACGCAATGCCGGATCGGTGCGCGAAGCGACCACCAGTTCCAGCCACGCGTAAAACGCCGGGCCCTTGAAGGCCGGCCACAACAGATCGATCAGCGCGCTGACCCGCGCCTCCATTCCCACCGGCAACTCAACCGCGGTCTGCGTGAACTGTTCCAGGCGCAACGCAAACACGTGCTCGAGGGCGCTGACGACAAGGTCCTGTTTGCGATGGAAATGGTGGAGTTGGGCGCCGCGCGAAAGCCCCGCTCGCCGCGCGATCTCGGTCGTCGTCGCGCCGGCATAGCCAAACTCATGGAGACATTCGACAGTCGCATTAAGGAGCCGCCCGCGCGTCTCTGCACTTCGCTCTTCCTGTATCCGCGTCATTCTCTAATTCTCGGAGCTGTGCAAATCGTTGCCCCCAATCCCAGCCCGAACGGTTAGCAAACAAGTCCGACTGTTACAATCAGTCTCGACTGTTTTTTTGGTGGACATCCACATAGGAGAAATTATCCGGCGTTTTTGAGGGCTTATGAAATCTAGCGGCCTTGAAAATTCGGCCGACGCTTCTCAAGAAATGCTTTGACGCCTTCGCGGTAGTCGTCGCTGTCGAAGCACCGCGAGACCATCGAGGCGATTTTCTTGAGGTCACGCTCGACGCCGTCCTTGAGTCCCTCGCGAATCGTCGCCTTCGCGGCGGCCATCGTAAGCGGAGCGTTGGCGGCCATTCGAGTCGCATAGTCGCGCACGTTAGCTTCGAGGTCCGCGGGATCGACCAGGCGATTGATCAGTCCCATCGCGAACGCTTCCTCGGCGTCGAAGATCCGCGCGGACATCAGGATGTCGCGGGCATTTGCCGGACCGGCAATTTGGCTGAGTGAGAGCACGCCCTCCAATGGGTAAGCGAGTCCGAGACGCGCCGCCGGAATACCGAAGCGGGTGCCGCGCGCGGCGATGCGCACGTCGCATGACAGCGCGACCTGCAAACCGCCGCCAATGCAGATGCCTGCGATCATTGCGACCACCGGCTTCGGCGAATGGCTCAACGCATTGGTCGCATTGCCGGGCGCGTCGCGATACGCGCGAGCTTGTTCGGCGTTGGCGCGGTGGCTCGGAAATTCCGAGATGTCCGCACCTGAGATAAACGAGTCAGCGGTGACGCCACGCATAATGATCACGCGCACCTCTGGATCGGCGTTGAGTTCTTCCATCGCGGCGACGATCCCGCGCCAGGCCTCGTAGTTGAGTGCGTTCTTGACCTGCGGGCGGTTGACGATCAGCCATCCGAGCGGCGCTTCATGCCGCGTCAGGATCGACTGCCCGCGATCACTCACTTTATCGTTGCCGCCCGCGATCGATTTTTCACTGCTACTCATTACGGATGCCTCGCGTTTCTATCAGTCCTGAAAGAGGGGCGATTTGGTTTTGGCGTATGTCAGTTTGTGTACGAGCTTGCCGTCGACGAAATGCATCAGGTCGAGGCCGCGCCACGATGTCGGCTGGCCCTTGATGCTGAGTGTACAGCGCCACGACGCCATCACTTTGCCGGTCACCGCGTCGGCAAACAAATCTTCATCGATGAAGCGCATCGTGCCGAACGCTCCAGTGAATTGCGGAACGAATGCAGCCCGAATCGCCGCCCTACCGACGTTGCGCCGCCCGTTAAACTCGTCGTAAATGCCATCGTCGGCGAAGAATTCCATCACCGCGTCGAGGTCTTCGCGGTTGAAGGCGTGCAGGAAGCTCCGCGTGGTCTCGACCAACTCTTCACGACTCATCATCGCGCGATTCGCACCTTCGCCTTACAGCTTCGCGAGGATGTCGTTGGCGAGGCGCTCGAGGCCCGCGCGCAGTTTCGCCGGATCGCTTGACGGCGGCCCGAACACCACGCGCGCGACGCCGATGTCCTCCACTGCTTTGATCGCGTCAACCTTGGCCGGCGCCATCGCCGTCAACTCGATCGCAGCGGCATTGCGCCCGGCCTTTTTCGCTGCGTCACGCATCATGCCGAACGCTTCCTGCAACTTCTCCGGATTGGTGATCGTCGGAAAGAAGCCGTCGCCAAAACGTCCGGCCCGCCGCGCCGCCGCCGGCGAATGCCCTCCGACATGAATCGGGATGCCGCCGGCCTGCGCCGGTTTGGGCAAGCTTTTCACGTCATGAAAATGGAAATGCTTGCCGTGAAAGGTCGTCGGATTTTCGCTCCATAGCGCCCGCATCGCCTGGATCGATTCGTCGGTGCGCGCGCCCCGTGCATGATAATCGATGCCGACCGACTCGAACTCCTCTTTCATCCAGCCGCTGCCGATGCCGAGCAGCATGCGCCCCTGCGAGAGCAGGTCGATGGTCGCAAGCTGCTTGGCCAGGTACAGCGGATGCCGTTGCGGCAGAATCACGATGCCCGTCGCCAGTTTGATCTTGCTCGTGATCGCCGCGGCGTAGGCGAGCGGGATGAGCGGATCGGGAATCGGCACATCATCGCCACCCGGCATCTGCCCATCCTTCGATCCGGGATACGGCATGTGCGGTTGCGGAATCACGACGTGTTCAACCGTCCACAGCGACTCGAAGCCGAGCGCTTCGGCATCCCGTGCCAATTGTCCGAAAAGTTCCGGACGCGCAAAAGCGCCCGAGTTCGCGAAGATGATGCCTGCCTTCATTGTTCACCCATGTCTGTGTATTAGCTCGGCTAATTTTGTGCGTTCGCGAATATTGTACGAGCGAGAAACATCGCGCGCGGTTTGTTCTGTGCGGCTAATGTTGCGTGCGAGCACTCGCATTACAATTTCGCTATTACGTCGTTGCCGAGCTGATCGAGCCCGCGCGTCAGGTTCTCTTTATCGAACCCCGGCGGCGCCACCACCACGCGCGAAATGCCGACGTCCTCGAACGTCTTGATCGTATCGAGACTCGCCCGCCCCATGCACGAGAGCTCGATCGCGTCGGCTTGGCGACCGTGCTTCGCGGCCTCGTCGCGCATCAGGCCGAACAGCTCCTTGAGCTTGGGAATTTCGCCGAGCGCCGGGAAGAAGCCATCACCGAGGCGACCGGCGCGCCGCGCTGCCGCCGGCGAATGTCCTCCGACGTGAATCGGCACGCCGCCCTTTTGCGCCGGCTTCGGAAAGCTCAACACCGGCCCGAAATCGAAATGCTTACCGTGGAAGCTCGACGGATTTTCGTTCCACAAAGAGCGCATCGCCTTGACCGCTTCGTCGGTCCGCGCCCCGCGCTGATGGAAATCGAGGCCCAGCGCGTCGAACTCCTCCTTGAGCCAGCCGCTGCCGATGCCGAGGATCGTGCGCCCGTGCGATAGCAGATCGAGCGTCGCGATTTCCTTCGCCACGTAAACCGGATTACGCTGCGGCAGAATCATCACACCGGTCGCGAGTTTGACCTTGCTGGTGATCGCGGCGACGTAGCTCAGCGGCAACAGCGGGTCGGGAATCGCGACGTCCTCACCGCCCGGAATCTTGCCGCTCTTCGAATACGGATACGGCGACTGGTAACCTTGCGGAATCACCACGTGCTCGACCGTCCAGAGCGATTCGACGCCGCATTTCTCGGCCGTCACCGCCAGATGCGCGAGCAATTCAGGCTGGCTGAACGGCCCCGAGTTCACGAACATCAACCCGATTTTCATGCGCGACGCTCCCTCGATCATTCTTAAATTACCCCGATATCTACCGCGCACGGGGGCATTTGGGAAACGCCTCGCGCAGTTGAACCCGGCGCTGGGCTCGCTTTTGTCGAGGGTGTATTTGTTTCTGCATGTAACAACTCCGGTCGTCAAACCGACCTCGCATGACTATCGGTGAGTTTGGCCCGGAAGCTTGGGCGCGAAGCTTTATGGCAAATTTCGTTGACGCACACGCTTTGCAGCGCATCAAGGAGGTTACCCCATGCTAACATTGAACGGTATGAGAACCTGGTTCTGGGTAGCGGCGGAGCTGGCAAGTTTGTCGCCTGGACGATGGCCGACGCCGGCCGTCGCACCGCGATGGTTGAACGGAGAGCGTTGGGCGGCTCGTGCCCTAACGTCGCCTGTCTCCCCAGCAAGAACATGATCTATTCCGCCAGGGTCATTTCATTGGCTCGACGCGCCACGGAATTCGGTCTCAAGACCAGCTCGTTGAGCGTCGATATGGCGTTGGTTCAGCAGCGCAAGCGGCTGATGGTCGAAGGGCTCCATCAGATGCACCTCGATCGCACTACAGCGAGCGGAGCGGAACTGATCATGGGCAACGCTCGATTCGTGGCTCCGCGGACCGTTGAAATTGATCTCAGGAACGGCGGCGCCAGGACAATCTTCGCCGACCGCATGTTTCTCGACGTCGGTTCACGTGCGACCATACCCGACCTGCCCGGCCTCGGAGTGGCGAACCCGATGACTCACGTAGAGGCGCTCGACCTCGACCGGCTGCCTGAACACCTGATTGTGCTGGGCGGCGGCTATGTAGGTCTTGAACTCGCGCAGGCGATGCGGCGATTTGGTTCGCGGGTGACGCTGATCGAGGCCGGCCCGCAACTCGCGAGTGGTGAAGATCCGGATGTTGGTGCGGCCCTGAAGGATTTATTTGTGGACGAAGGAATCGAGGTTTTGCTCGAGACCAAGCTTCACCAAGTCGAGGGACGCTCTGGCGATCGCGTCCAGATTCATGTTAATGACCGGCACGGCAATCGCACTGTCGAAGGTACTGATTTGCTGGTCGCTACCGGCCGCAGGGCAAACACCGATGGACTTGGCCTCGAACTGACCGGCGTGCAACTCGACGAGCATGGCTATATCAAAGTCAACGATCGGCTGCTGACCACGAGCGACAACATCTGGGCGATGGGCGATTGCGCGGGCAGCCCCCAGTTCACGCACGTGGCCTTCGATGACTTCCGCATCGTCCATGACAATCTGAACGGCGGCAATCGAACCACGAGAAATCGCCTGATTCCCTTCTGCATGTTCACTGATCCGGAACTGGCTCGGGTGGGACAAAATGAGTCAGAGGCGCGGCGCGCAGGGATTGAGTATCGGCTGGCAAAAATGCCGATGGCCGACATCCTCCGCACCCGCACAATCTCTGAGCGGCGCGGCCTACTCAAAATGCTAATTGCGAAGGAGAGTGACGAGATTCTAGGCTTTACCGCGTTCGGATTCGAAGCCAGCGAGCTGATGGTCGCAGTGCAGACCGCGATGCTAGGCCATTTGCCGTACACGATTTTGCGCGATGCTATTTTGACGCATCCCACGATGTCCGAGGGGTTGAACGAATTACTGGCAAGCGTTCCGTCGACGAGCGTTCGAACGTCGGCATGAGCGGAAACGACCGGCGCGGTTGAAGCGCATCGCGCGGCGGGTTATTACGAAGTCATGGAAATTGGCAAACATGGACTTTGGTTTTTTCTCGATGGGATGACTGCCTCGCAATCGGCGGAGTTTGCACGCAAGGTCGAAAAACTCGGCTACAGTGCGCTGTGGATTCCCGAGGCCGTCGGCCGCGAACCCTTCGCCCACGCCGGTTATCTTGCCGCCAAGACCGACAAACTGATCTTCGCCACCGGTATCGCGAATATCTGGGCGCGCGATCCGATTACCATGTCGGCCGCGTCGAAGACCGTCGGCGAGCTTTCCGGTGGGCGCTTCGTGCTCGGCATCGGCGTCAGCCACAAGCCGCTGGTGCTGAACCTGCGCGGACATTCGTACGACAAGCCCTACAGCTATATGAAGGAGTATCTCCCCAAGCTGAAGAGCGCGCTTTATCGTGCGCCGAAGCCGAAGGAAGATGTGCCGATCGTGATTGCGGCGTTGCATCCGAAGATGCTGGCGTTGGCCGCGGCCGAGACCCAGGGCACGCATACCTACTTCGTGCCGCCGGAGCATACCGCGAAGGTGCGCTCGGCAATCGGACCAAAGCCGTGGATTTGCGCGGCACAGGCGGTGATCCTTGAGAACGACGCGGCCAAGGCGCGCGCCGCGGCGCGCACCTATATGAAGACCTATGTCCCGCGGCTGCCGAACTACACCAACAATCTGAAGAACCTGGGCTGGAAGGACGAGGACTTCGCCAATGGTGGCAGCGACGCGTTGGTCGACGCGATTGTCGCGTGGGGCAGCGAAACCAAGATTCGCGATCGCATCGACGCGCACTTGAAGGCGGGAGCGACCCACGTCTGCATCCTGCCGGTGAAGGTCGATTCCGAATCGCTGCCGGACGAGCGTGCGATGGAGGCGCTCGCGCCGAAATGATCGATCGCGCGAGGGCGGTGCGGGCCGCCGTCCTCGCAATTGCGATCGCCGTGGTCGCGGCCGGATGCGGCCCCTCGGCCGCCCAGATTCAGCAGGCGCAGGAACAAGCGCAACGGTCGCAGGCGGCTGCGGAGCGCGCGGAGGCGGCGGCTGCCCAGGCGCAAAAGGCTGCTGAAGCAGCCTCAGTCGAGGCCGATCGCGCGCGTCGCGCGGTCGATGACGCGGTGCGCGAAATCAATCGCGTCTCTGATCATATAGATCAGATCAATCGCGACCGCGCTGCGCGCAACGCCGATCGCGACTGAATCGAGGTTTATGCGAGTCAACGTCAGTCTGTTCAAAGTAAACTGGCCGTAACAATTTCCGGATTGCTCCGGCTCGCCCGGTCTGCGATATAAACACTCTCGGGAAAATCGCCCGGCACCAACTCCGGCAAAGGAGAACTACGATGAAGCTCTACAACATGAATCTCTCTAACTTCGCGACCAAATCGCGGATCGTCGTCTATGAAAAGGGCCTGAATATCGAAATGGCGCCCATTCCAGGCGCTGGTCCGAGTTCACCCGAATATAAAAAGATCAATCCGCTGGGCAAAATTCCCAGCCTCGACGCAGACGGCCCGATTATCGCGGAGTCCGAGGTTATCAACGAGTACCTCGAGGACAAGTACCCCAACCCGCCCCTACTGCCGAAAACGCCGGAAGGCCGCGCGCACGTCCGCGCGTTCACGCGCTTCCACGACCTCTATCTGGAGCCGCCGCTGCGCGCGCTCTTTCCGCATCTCAATCCCAAAACCCGCGACGATAAGGTCGTGACCGAGAAACTCACCGAAGTGCAAAGCCGCCTCGATCAGCTCGAGACGATGCTCGCGTCCAACGGCTTCGCCGCCGGTCCCGAGTTCACGCTCGCCGATTGCGCGCTCGCCCCGACGACCTTCTTTATCACCAACATGCTACCCGGCTTCGGCGCCAAGGCGCCGCTCGAGGGACGTCCTAAGCTCTCCGCCTGGTGGACCAAAGTACAAACGCGCCCCACTGTGAAAAAAGCGCTCGGCGAAATGGCCGAAGCCCTCAAAGCCATGATGGCCGGCGGGGCATGAGACATTGGGGCGGCGCCTGCGGGCGTCGCCCCAACGCAAGGAGGGGGAGAGAGTTTCGTGAAACCTTTGAAAGGTTTCACACTTCCCACAATGACTAGGTAGATAATTCCTCGAACAACGTCACGCAGTGCCCAGTTCCGATAACTGCGGCGTTCCCGCCCGACTTAGCCGCCTACCCGAGCATCGCGAGCGTCAGACCCAATGGGAAGTCTGAAACCTCGCTGAGGTTTCAGTTTCCTGAAAAGCTCCGGTCCCTCCTCACTTCTTCTTCGCTGCCTTCCTCCTCTTCTTGAAATGCGGGATCACCTTGTCCGCAAAGAGCTTCATCGAGGTGCGCACTTTCTTCGGATCGATTCCGGGCAGCGCGAGGCCCAACGCGAGGTGCGTGCAGTACGATTCGATCTGCTCGATCTGCGCGATCGCCTCGTCCGGCGAGCCCACCATCAAGCCGTCGCCGATCATGCCGGTATCGCTCGCCTTGCGCAGTTCGCCCACTGGCGGAATCTTCGAGTAATTCTCATCGCCCGGCACGTCGTTGGCCTCGCCGATCCACTGCCCGTACTTGGTCAGCAGGTGATGCATCGCGAATTCGCATTCGTCCCACGCCTTGTCGCGCTTGGAGGCGACGTAGCCGAACCGCAACTGCGCAATATTGAAGTCGTCGGGATTGCGCCCGGCCGTGCGCAGCGCCGTCCGATAGACTTCGGCCTGCGCCGCGCCGGTGCCCGCCAGATGGTAGCCGTTGCGCGCGGCCCGCTCGGTTGCCGGACGCGATCGCGCGCCGATCCAGATCGGCGGATGCGGCTGCTGCACGGGCTTCGGATACAGCGTCACGTCCCGCACCGTGAAATGCTTCCCTTCGAACGTCACGTTATTCTCGGTGAACACGCGCCGCACGATCTCGACGCCCTCGCGCAGACGCCGGCTGCGTTCATCGCGCACGATATTGAAGCCGGCGAACTCCCGCGGCACGTAACCCTGGCCGAGTCCGAGATCGAAGCGGCCGTTTGATAGAGCGTCGATCGTCGCCGCCTCTTCGGCCACGTGCAGCGGATGATACAGCGGCATCAAGAGCACGAACGTGCCGATCCTGATCTTCTTGGTGCGCGTCGCGATCGCCGCCGCCAGCGGCATCATGCTCGGCGAGTAGCCGTCCTCGACGAAATGATGCTCGGTCAGCCAGATCGTGTCGTAGCCCATCGCCTCGGCTTCGACCGCGAGGTCAACGTGCTTGCGATACAGCTCCGAGTAGGACAATTCGTTGCGCGAGGAATTCCGAAAGGACATCAGCAAGCCAAAATTCACCGTGGTTACCTCCGCTTCGCCGAGCAGTTGCGAGTTTAGTGTTCCGGGCGTGGCCCACCTTTCCATTTTCTAAGTCAACTGGCAATTTGCTAACGTGCGACCAACCAGCGGATAGACGCGCGTTGTGCAAACCAGCTAGTTTTGCGGCGAGTTTGACTCAGAACTTAAAAGGGAAATCACGGAGTAAAATGCTATGGCCTCGAAACTCGCCGAAGATCCCCGTATCGACCCGCGTCTCAAAGCCGTATTCGGCAGCCTTGGGGTGTTGACCGCCACCGGCGACGTGGCGAGCCGCGAGGATCTGCTGGCCGCGGCGAATAGCGAATCCGGCAAAAAGCAGGCTGCGGCGATGGCGGCAATGCTCGAGTCCTTCGACAACGAAACTATCGCACCGTCCGCCGGCTTGCGCGTCAGCACCGAACGCGTTGTATCGGCGCCCGACGGCAACACCATCAATATCCAGTTCATCCGGCCCGACAATGCGGCTCGCGTGCCGTGTGTTTACTACATTCACGGCGGCGGTATGACGGTCATGTCGTGTTACTCGGGAAATTACCGAGCGTGGGGCAAGATTATCGCGGCCAATGGCGTGGCCGTGGCGATGGTCGACTTTCGCAATGCGCTGGTGCCCTCTTCGGTTCCTGAAGTCGCGCCCTTTCCGGCCGGCCTCAATGATTGCGTCTCCGGCCTGAAATGGGTTCACGCCAACAGCGCGAAACTCAACATCGATCCGGCGCGGATTATCGTCGCGGGCGAGAGCGGCGGCGGAAATCTCACGCTCGCGACAGGTCTGAAACTCAAGCGCGACGGCGACCTCGGGCTGCTCAAGGGGCTCTATGCCCTGTGCCCCTATATCGCCGGCGAATGGCCGCAGCCGCAATATCCGTCCTCTGTTGAAAACAACGGGATCCTGATCGATCTGCACAACAATCGAGGAGCGATGGGTTACGGGATCGAGGCCTTCCGCGATCGCAACCCGCTGGCCTGGCCCGCGTTCGCAACCGCCGCCGACGTCGCAGGGTTTCCGCCCACGGTGATCAGCGTCAATGAATGCGATCCATTGCGCGACGAGGGGGTCGGCTTCTACCGGCTCCTCCTGCGCAATGGCGTGAGCGCGCGCTGCCGGCAGGTGATGGGAACTATCCACGGCACCGAAATCTTTCCGATCTGCTGTCCCGACATCAGCCACGATACGGCGAGCGATATAGCCAACTTCTGTACACGCTGATCGATCGTCGTGTACACCTTTCCGGCGGTTACCCACGCGGGAAAGCGATGGCCGCATTGCTCTCGTCCCGACCGGGCACGTGGCTTGCACTCTTCATCAACGAAGGGGACCACGAAGGCTAGGTTGAGCGACACAGCGCGACGGAAGCGACCATCACGCCCGATAGCTGCGCCAATCAATTGTCACCGGCCGGAGCGCATCCGTGGTTCCCTGACCAAACGATGACGCCCGCTTGCGGACGCCATTCGATTCCGATGGGGGAGGTTGCGCGCGATGAGTGTGCGGGTATTGATTGTCGAGGATGATCCGGTCACACAGCGGATCTTGAGCCAGCACTTTGAACGGATTGGATGCAGGGTGGTCGGGGCGGTCGATAACGCCGCCGATGCAATCGCCCGCTTTCGCGACCTTCATCCGGATTTGATCACGCTCGACATCCAGATGCCGGAGGTTCTCGATATGGATACCATGGCGCTGTTCGGCGTTATCCGGGACGAAGATCCGAACTGCGAGGTCATCGTGATTACCGCTACCGCGTTCCCCACTTATCGCGAGCAATTCCTGAAGGCGGGGGTGCTCGGTTTTTTCTTGAAGCCGGTCAATTTCGACCAACTCGCGACCAACCTGCGGAAGTATTATCCGGAACTGAACCGCGTAACGCAGTCCCGCAATGCCTGATTCCTTCGGCTCTCTCCGAGTGGGTTTGCTGCCTTACCCTGCGATCGGGTTGGGTGGTCAGTCGAGCTAGAGCTACAGGGGACGCCAGGTAGCGCCACCGTCCGAGGTCGAGAAGCGACGACCGGCGGCCGCAGAGATAGTCGCGTTCGTGGCGCTAACTGCAATCACGCTCGATAAGTCGTCACTCACCGGCGTGTTGATTTTCGACCAATGGAGGCCGTCGAGGGTCCGCAGGATTGTCCCGGCGTGCCCGACGATCCAGCAAATCGACGCCGATGGCGCCGAACCGGCCACCAAGTCGGCGCCCACCCCGCTCGCTTGCAGGGTCCATCCAGCGATATGGCTGTAGTGCGAGATCGCGCCGTGCGCTCCAATCATCCACACCACCGAGTGGTCGGGCGGTTTTATCGCTATGGAAGTCGCGCCGCGACCCGCTCGCGCCGTAGAGCCCTTCCCAGGTCCGACAGCCAAAGCATCGCCGATCGCAATACCAGCGACATCCGTTGACTCCCGCACTCGAGCAGAAGGACAGGCGGCGTTGCCCCCGCCTCCATCCGACTCTATTGAACCCGGAGGCGAAGATAGTGCCGGCGCTTCGGCATGAGCCGGCAATCGCACGGAGCCGATCGGACCGGCAAGTCCCGCGCTCGAATCACCGACCTCACCGGGCGATCGTGTGGTTGGGGCCGAAGGCGCATTCGCTGCAGGGCCAGCGACGGCGAGATCGGGAGGAGTCGGCGCTGGAGAATTCGCAATTTCGGCATTCCGTTCTTTCAACTTATCGACACGGCTCTTCTCGTCGAACAACTCATCGCGCGCGGGACGTCGTGCTTCGCTGGAGACCGGTGCTGGCACCTCAGCCGGCGACAGAGCGTCTTTCGCGAAAGACTGAAACGAGGGAGTGGGCGCCGGCTTGGCTGGCGCCGCTTTATTCATCGCAATCGCCAATCGATCGTCGCGCGACGACTTTGCGATCCTGGTCGTCGCGTCGGCCGCAGCGGTGTTGGATGCGATCTGCTGCGAACTCGATCCCGCTTTGGCGCGAAGATCGATTGGACTGTGTTCGGTGGTGAGAGTCCTGATGACAATCAACGCGAGCACGGCGACCGTTGCGCCGAACGCCACGATCGGAAACGATCCGTGTAGTTTCCACGATCGACGAGCGTCCCACGCGATGCTTGCAGCAGGTCTCGAACCCGCAGTTTCGGCCGTATCGACGATCCGCGCGAAAGCCGCGATGGTTCCTGCACAACGCGCGCATTCGGCAAAATGGCGTTCCCATAACGATCGTTCTTCAAGAGACAGCGCGCGCTCGCAGTATGCTGCGATTATCGACGTATCGGGACATTGAGCGCCGCCGGCCTCGCGCTCGTCGGCGAGCCGATGGCGAATGATTCGATCGAGCCCGACGCTTTGATCGTTCTTTCCGTTGCGCGCCAACTCAACTCTCCGTCGCGGCCATCACACGATCTGAACTCGTAGATCAGAACGGGCAGAAACGCCGACCTTGCACACAGTCATTTTAAAGAGCCTCGTAGCAGCTGACTGAAATCGGCGGGCCATTGCTCGAGTGCATAGTCATAACACAGCCGGATTTCCTCATCGCTGAGACCTTTTCCGCCTCGTAGTAAATGTTCGATGCGTGCGCGCAATCGCGCGCGAGTCCGCGACAACCGCCGCGAAACGCTCGATTCATATTCGCCCATCAGACGGCCGATCTCCTTGAGGGTGAGATCGTCGAGATAGTAGAAGTTGAGCCGCAGGCGATCGCGTGGCTTGAGTTCGGCGAGCGCCGTCACGATCGCCTCATGAAGCGCTGCGAAGTTACGCGAACGATCGGGTTCAGGCGGATCTTCCGCTGACGCGGCGGCAATGCGTTGCTCGCGTGCCGCCTCCTCGTTGAGTGCGTCGGCCCGTCGATGGGCGCGATAGGTATCGACAAAACGTTGTGCAATCACCGCCTTGAGCCAGGTTCGCAGCGAGCTGCGGCCATGAAAATATTCGAAGAGCGAGCGGCGCGCGCCGTTGCGTTCCTCCAGTCCGTACAATTCCGCGTGGAGCGAGTCAGCTAGATCACGGGCCCGCAGATCGTCATGAATCAGTGCGAGCGCCGCCGCATGCAACATCCCACGATATTGCGCGACGAAATGTTCCCACGCTCGCGCAATCCCAATTTCGCAAGCGCATGCCAGCACAAGGTCTTCGGCATGAAGCCCGTCAAGATATTTCGTGATCGTGCGATGCGCGGGCGGCGCATCGAGCGTGCGCGCCCATGCTGTGACGCTGGCATACAAAGTAACCGCCAGAGCGTCATCGGCGAGATCCCAGCGATCCGCCTGCCCACGCGCTCGCAGTGCGGCAATCGCGCGAGCGTGAGTAATGCGAAAGCGATGAATCGCCTTGGTCGTCATTCTGATGCTTTCGATCAAACCATCGGGCCGGTCCTGCACCCCAGCGAACGAGCGCCCGTCATTCATCACTGGTCTTACTATTGCTGGTACAAGGGGAGCGTATTGTATCGCGGTCGAGCTGTGACGATAAATCCCAACAAGAGCGGCTGAAGCTATGATCACGTTAATGGCACGCTACTCCGTGCCACGACCGGCGTTCGGAGTGCGTCACAGCATGTGTACGGATACGGCACATTCGGTTCGCAATGACGGATCCGAAAGGACGAGCGCTAATCCTAAATGAAAAGACGGCGCGCCAACGCCAGCGCGAATTCCCCGATGGATTGGCTCGAGATCGACTCCCTGAGAAGTCATCCGCGCATCCCCGGTTTGGTCGGTAGTTCGTCCGCGGTGCAGACCATAGCCAAGGCAATCGAGCGATTCTCGCCACATCGAGGTACGGTGTTAATCCTGGGCGAATCGGGCACCGGCAAGGAGGTCGTCGCCGACGCGCTGCATCGGATGGGGCCGTGCTCCAGCCGTGCGCTGGTCAAGTTCAACTGTTGCAACTTGCTCGGCGGGCTGGCCGAGTCACAACTCTTTGGGCATGTCCCTGGGGCCTTTACCGATGCGCGCGAAGCCTCCGATGGATGTTTTCGACAGACGAATGGCGGCACGCTGCTGCTCGATGAAGTTGGCGGTCTGCCGTTGCCGATACAGTCGAAGGTCTTGCGCGCGGTCGAAAATCTCGAAGTGCAAGCGGTCGGTTCGAGTGAGACTTTTATCCTCGACCTGTGGATTCTGGCGCGACGAATCGCGATTTGCGCTCGATGGTCGCGGCTGGGGAGTTTCGCGCTGATCTTTATTACCGCCTCGATGCGGCGACAATTCGAACTCCGCCACTGCGTCACCGGCTCGAAGATACCGGCGCGCTCGCCGCGCACTTCGTTGCCCATTTCAATCGGCTCTTCGGCAAGCAGGTGCGCTATATCTCGCACAACGCGCTCACCCTCCTCGGCGCTTACGAGTGGCCTGGCAATGTACGCGAACTAGCGCATACGATCGAACGTGCAATACTTCTATGCGAGAATGACCGCATTGCGGAGGATGACCTGCCTCCCGATCTAATCAACGAGGCGAGCGCGCGAACCGCTCTGATCGGCGGAGAATGGCACGAACCCCGAATTCGCAGTGCTTCGCCGGACTCGACCGAGGAGGATTCGGTCGCTGCCAGAACAGCGCTGGATGACGCGATGAAAGCCGCGATTGCGCAATCGCTCGACGCGGCACGCGGCGACTGCGCCAAGGCCGCGCAGTCGCTCGGCATTTCGCGTCCCGCGATTTATCGTAAAATGGCCCGCTATGGCCTGCGCGCGTTCAACGGCCGTAATCGCTAAACGAAAAGCGCCGCCGCCGCACTCAGACATCCACCACTACCGTTGAACACGATTGGAACGAAGGTAGGTTGAGCGCGTCAAACGCGATTAGCAGGTTTCCGAAATGCACTTTTTCTAGTGAATGATGCCGGCGGTTGCACTCGCGCTATACAAAAGTGCAGCCGCACGCCCCGACGGACGTGCGGCTCCTTTGAGACGCCTTTCCAACAGTTAGAGCGCCCGCGCCGCGCTAGTGCCGAAGTTTATCGGCCAGCGTTCCGTAATGGTCGAGCAGCGGCATCACCGCATCGGCCTTGGCCGGCGGCAGCGGAAAGATCAGATGCGTGAAGCCCATGTCCATGACCCGCCGCGCCGCATCTTCCTTGCCCGGCGCTGCAAACAGACCGAGCGTGAGGCTCTCGAATTTGCGGCCGGCGCGATCGGCCGCCTCGCGCAATGATTTGAGCCCCTCGACCAACTGTTCCGGTTTGCGATTGATGGGCATCCATCCGTCGCAGTATGCCACCGCGCGCTCCGGTCCCTTCTTCGCTTCCGAGCCCAGCAGCACCGGCGGTCCGCCCTTCTGGACCGGCTTCGGATAACTCCAGATCGGATCGAAATTTACGAACTCGCCGTGATATTCCGCCGCCTCGTTGGTCCAAATCTCCTTCATCGCCTGAACACGCTCGCGCAATACTTTCCATCGACGCTTGAAGTCGGTGCCGTGATTTTCCATTTCCTCGGCATTCCAGCCGCCGCCGATTCCGAGAATTACGCGACCGTTTGAAATCACGTCGAGCGACGCAACCTCCTTCGCCAGCAGAATCGGATCGCGCTCGATGACAAGGCAGATCCCCGTGCCCAGCTTGATCCGTTTGGTCGCGACCGCGGCCGCCGTCAGCGCGACGAACTGGTCGTGCGTGTGCCAATACTCGGTCGGCAGGTCGCCGCCACCCGGCCACGGCGATTTCCGGCTGGTCGGGATATGCGTATGCTCGGGAAAAAACAGCGAATCGAGGCCGCGCGCCTCGACCGCCTGCGCCAGTTCGACCGGCTGAATCGCGTAGTCAGTCGGGAACATCATCACGCCAAAAGTTGCCATAGTCTGCCTCCGTGAAACTTTGCCTCGCAGCGAAACTTGCCACTGGCGCCGACTATACAAATAGACGGTTGCAAATTGCTACCTTCCCGAGCTTGCATCGTAGCGCCCGACATTCGCGCGCAGTCTGAATCCTTGCCCTTTGGCCCGCGACCTGCGATACCTGAAAATGAACGTAAAGCCTTCACTACGCCATAGGAGGGACTGCAATATGCCCGCGCCGACTTACGTCATTTCAGCCGATTCCCACATGATGGAACCAGGCGATCTCTGGGTCGATCGCCTCGACGAAAAATTCAAGGATCGCGCGCCCCGAGTAATCAAGAAAGAGGGCAAATCCGACTTTGTATTCGTCGCGCCCGGGGTGCCCGAATTTCCGGTCGCGGGCGGTTTCGCGGCCGGTCGCAGCGGCGAGGAGCTGAAGGAGTTCCTGGCGCGCGCCAACAATAATCAGGATAGCGGCTACGACGGCGCCCGTCCGAGCGGATGGGATCCCGTCGAGCGGATCAAGGATCAGGATATCGACGGCGTTCACGCCGAAGTCCTGTACACCACACTCGGCATGACGTTGTTCGGCCTGCACGACGCCGACCTCCAGCGCGCCTGCTTCAAGGCCTACAACGATTGGTTGTCCGAGTTCTGCGCGCACAATCCCAAGCGGCTGATCGGCGCCGCGTCTGATCTCGCTCGAAGATATCGGCGAAGGCGCGAACGAATTGCGCCGCGTCGCGAAGAACGGCCTGCGGGGTGCGATGATCTGGGGTGCGCCGCCACGCGAAGGCCGTACACGTCGCGCGAATACGATCCGTTCTGGGCGGTGGCGCAGGAACTCGAAATGCCGCTCTCACTGCACGTCATCACCGGCAAGAAGCCGCCCAAGTCCGAAGAGGAGCGCAAGAAAGTCCGCATGGAGCCGCGCGATCCGTCGTTCGTGCGCGGTTACATGAACCTCATCCACGAAGTTCAGCGATCGCTCACCGACATCATTTTCAGCGGCGTGCTGATGCGCTTTCCGCGGCTCAAAATCGTCTCGGCCGAAAACGACACCGGCTGGATTCCCCACTACATGTATCGCCTCGATCATGCGTTCGAAAAATTCGGCGCCTTAATGAGCGAGCCGCTCGACATGAAGCCGAGCGAATACGTTCGCCGGCAGATGTGGGCCACCTTCCAGGACGATCCGATCGGGCCGATGCTGTTTCGTTATTTCGGTGAAGATAATTTCATGTGGGCCTCCGACTTTCCGCATACCGATTCGACCTGGCCCAATTCGCTAAAGGTAATCGAGCAGGATTTCGAAGGCGTTCCAGCCGCAGTCAAGCAGAAAATCATTTGCGACAACGCAGCGAAGCTCTATCACATCGATCTGCATTGATTGCGAATCGCAGCGGGCCGCGTGCGCGCGGCCGGCAACACCGAGGGGCACCAACTCGGATAGGGGAACTCGAATGTCACACGACCTGGTAATCAAAAACGGCACTATCGTCGACGGGACTGGCGCGGCGCGGTTTCGTGGCGATGTCGCGATCGATCGCGATCGCATCGTGGAAATCGGCAAGGTGACCGAGCGCGGCAAACGCGAGATCGACGCCTCGGAACTGATCGTCTCGCCGGGTTTCGTCGATCCGCATACTCACTACGATGCGCAGATCTGTTGGGACCCCATGATCAGCTGCACTTCGTGGCACGGCGTCACCAGCGTCGTGATGGGTAATTGTGGCGTCGGCGTCGCGCCTTGTAAGCCGGACAACCGCGACATTACCGCGTGGGATCTCACCAACGTCGAAGCGATTCCCTACGCCTCGCTGGCCAAGGGTGTCACCTGGGACTGGATCACCTTTCCGGAGTTCATGGATTCGGCGGCGAATCGCGGCAGTGCGATCAACCTGGGCTTCCTCGCCCCGCTGACGCCGTTTCGCCATTTCGTGATGGGCAAGGAATCGATGGAGCGGGCGGCCACACCCGAAGAAACCAAGAGCATATCGGCCCTGTTGGGCGAGGCGATGGCGGCCGGCGCGCTCGGCCTTTCGACTACTACTCTCGCTCAGCATATCGGCTATCAGGGCACGCCCCTGGCGTGTCGTCTCGCGAGCAAGGACGAGCTTAAGTCTTACGCCAACGTGCTCAAGCAGCAGGGCAAAGGTTCAATTGAATTGGCGTTGACCAAGAAGGTCGGCCAGGTGAGCGAGGCCGAGTACGAACTGCTCGACATGCTGTTGACCGAGAGCGGACGGCCCGGTGACGTGGCTCGCGATGGCGACCACGCCGAAAAATCCCGATCGCTCTCGCGACACGCTGAATCGGCTCGAGCCACTAATCAAGCGCGGCGGTGTTCCGCAGATTCTATGCAAGCCCTTCGTCGCCCAGCTCGATCTGCGCAATCCGTTCACGTTCGCCGATATGGAATCGTGGAACGCGGTCTTCAATCAGACCGTTGAGCGGCAAAAGGCGATGTACACCGATCCGGCTTTCCGCGAGGCCTTCCGCAAAGATCTGACCAAGCCGCATCTGTTCACCGGCAAATGGCATCGTGTCGAGATTCTCGAAGTCACCAATCCCGCGCTTAAGCAGTACGAGCGCAAGACCGTCGGCGAAGTTGCCGAGATGCGCCGCGCCGATCCGCTCGATACGTTCCTCGACCTTGCCCTCGAAGACGACCTCAATATCCAGTACACGATGGCGCAGTATCATGAGGACGGCATCAAGGAGCTGATTGGCGATCCGCGCACGATGATCGGCCTTTCCGATGGCGGCGCTCACGTCGACATGTTGTGCGATGCCGGTTACGCGACTTATCTGCTCGGCAACTGGGTGCGCCGGCGCGAGGCGATTACGCTCGAGCGTGCGGTCCAGCGGATCACCTCTGAGCCGGCCAACTTCTTCGGTATTCGCGAGCGCGGTCAGCTCAAGACCGGATGGAAGGCGGACGTAACGCTATTCGACTACAACACCGTCGATTCAGCCAAGCGCGCGAAGATGCAAAACGATCTTCCAGGCGGTGGACGGCGGCTCGTGATGCCGGCGGAAGGAATCGAGTACACCGTCGTCAACGGCAGCGTCGTCTATGAACATGGCAAGCATAGTGGCGCGATGCCCGGACAGGTGATTCGTTCGAGCGCTGCCTGACGCATCTCTATTCGGTCGGTAAATTCGGGGGACGAACGCGAAAGCGATTCGTTCCCCGTTTCATTTCGGCAGCATCGCATAGCAGTCACCGCACGCTGTGACTAAATTCGTCAGGCAGCCGTCTAATATTCGAGTACTCTATCGACCGTGCTCATATGATCCGGGCGAAGGATTAATCGTTAAAAATCCTTAGATGAAAACTAACGCACGCTGCTTCGCCACGCACCTGTTGGGGTTGGTTCTCGCCCTTCTGGTATCTCGCGTCCCCGCCGCCTGCGCTCAGGATACCATGGAGGTACCGCCGCCGGCTTCGCAGAGCCAGCCGCCTTTGAACTATCGGGCGAAGCCGACTCCGCGGGTGATCCCTCCGCCGCCACCGTCGCGACCTTTGATTATTCAACCCAGCGAGCCCAATCTGCCAGATCAATCGCAGCAATCCGAAGTCACGCCGCCCACGCCAGCGCCACTTCCCGTCACGCCGCCGCCGTCGTATCAAATTCAACAGCCAGTGCTGCCTGCGATATTCCGCGGATGCTGGCAGGGCAAGGTGGAATCTGTCGATTCAATCCAACGGATGCCAGGCGCGCCGAAAACTGGCGTATGGACACCCAAAACTTATCGACTTTGTTACCAGCGCTACGGAGACGGGCCGTTCCAACTCACCTTTACCGAGGCGGGAATCGATCGCGATAGCAGGATCAGCAATCCCCGGAGCAGCATGAGTCTGCTTTCCACCGACGGACGTACCTATGCGACGATGCGCGCGTTGTTACACTTCGACGAATACAGCGCCCGCGACGGCAGCTCCTTCTCCGTGGATGAAAATGCGCGTTTACAATGCGACATCGAACGTGACGGCATGCACGTGATCGGCAGCGTTCGTGGAACCCGTGACGGCAATCCATGGTTTCGAGCCTATTGGCATACCATTTTCGTCCACGTCCCAGGCTAACGGGGCCGTGCGATATCAATCGCGATCAAGTTATCGCGTTAGCAAGCTACAACAGAGGCTTCTTAACTACAGCCCGTCTCACGCGCGCAGGCGGCCGGCCGCATCGACGCGCGTTCGCAATACGTGGAGTTCCTCCGCGGTCGGCGCGTGCGTTGTCGGTACCGACGCCGGCATCACGATCTCGAAGCCGGTCTCGCGCCTCACCCGCTCCGGCGAGATTCCTGGATGTACCGAATGGAGCCGCATGCGTCGAGTGTCTTCGGTGAAATCGAAGATGCATAGCGGGGTGACACAGTATTTGGGACCGCCGCCCGGAATTCCGAGCTTGCTCCGCGCGTCTGCACCACCCGCGCCCCAACCAAACGCACTGACATAGTCGCATTTCTCGACCATGACTCGCGGGTTGTGACTATTGAGAACAATATAGTACCGACCGACGTGCGTGCTGAGCGTCGGGGTCCCGACGGAACCCGGACCGCGAAACTTGAGCTTGCGATAATCAGGTCCAACGCCAATCAGGTTAGTATTGCCGTATGCGTCCACCTGCACGCCACCGATAAAAAACACGTGGTTGCGCCAGTCCTTCACGCGGTCGAAGCGATGGCCGGTGTCGCTGAACGATTCGGCCCAGCGGACCACTCGCCGGTCCCATCCGAATGCCGGCATCGGAATCGTCTCCAGGTGCGCCACGTTCATACGCGCACCCAGAAATACCAGGTCCGTATTCGGACCGTGAGTCAGATGCGCCAGGCGTACCGCAGCCTCGGCTACCGGCATCGCGACGCCAACGCGCAGGACTTCGCCGTCGTTCAACTCGCGCGCCAGAAACACGGCCAACAATTCGGCTATCGAATAGTCATTTTCCATTGGAAGATCGCCTCAGGCGATGGCGCAATCGGCGCCGATTTTTATTGGTCATTTGCGCCCACCGCATTCGCCGCCTGTGTCGCACTCCATTCCGGCGCGAAACGCTCGGCGCAGCTCTTCGGATAAATGCTGCTGAAAACGATTGCGGAGATTAGCAACGCGATCGGGATGATTAATCCCAGCACAATCAGATGGCCAGTCGTCAAAGCCAGCACGCCCAACCCCGCGTTCACGGTAAACATCAATCCGAAAACTACGGTCAGAATCACGTTGAGCCGCATAAACAGCGGGTGGTCCCATACTTCTCGTGGCGTCTGCTCGCGCGCGTACTGAATAGTGAATGGGAATCCGATCAGTAACGTCGTCCACGTCACTAGGCCAAATACGCTCCAGGTTAGAAATACGTTGTAGTTCTTGAATAGCCACGGACCGCTGGCGATCGTCGTGACTAGCGTAACCATGAAATACCCGACAGTCGTGCAGTCCATGATTTTAATCGCATTGCGGCTATGTTCGTGCGTTACAATTGCCGATGCAATTACCAGCGCCGCCAATGCTCCGGCAATCCAATAGCCGCCGCCGGACAGCATGCCGTAGGTAAGCCATGCCGCGAAACCGAAATTTGTCGCCGCACTGCCGCTCGACTGTGTAGGCTGGGTCACTCTCGTGTCCTGCGACTAGCTATTCGGATTGACTTAGTATTCGTGAAGCTCAAGCAACCGCTTGATTCCGATCGACTCAAGGTAATCAGCGTGGGTCTGCTGGCTGGCGGCAGTAGCGATCGAGATATTCGTCGAGCGACTCGCGATCCCCCGATGCCGCCCGATTCGCCGCATCGCTGTAGAGCTTGAGATGTTCGTTGTCCTGGACATGATAGCCGCGAGCATAGAAGGGATGCGCGCCGTAGGGTGCGCGCACGATCGCGTCGGCGGCAGCGATCGTCGTCTTCCATGGATCGGATCGCACCTGCTCGTTCGAGATGACCTGATCGACCTGCACGATCGACACGATCCGCCGCGCGGCTACATGAAGAGATCGATCCATCCGGGACCGCCGAGATGCTGCACGTTGCCGTACGCATCGGCATGCGCCGCATGCAGAATCGTGACGTCAGGCTTGATTGGTGGCACCGCGATCAACGTCTCGCCGCTAATCGGATCCTTGAAGACCTTCAAGTCCGGATTGACCTCCGGCAGCGATGTGCCGACGCCACCGCGCCAGGGCAGAAACGGTAGCGCTTGCGCCGCCGCCTGCAGGCCCGCGCACAGGATTCCCTCCTCGCACTCCCAGACCTCGATCTCGCCGCGTTCGGCCGCGCGCCGGAACGACGGTCCAACCGGATTGCCGAAGCCGCCACCCGCATAGTAGCTGACGACTTTTCGGACGCATCCGGCCGCGATCAGCAGGTCGAGCGAAAACCCAGCGTCGACGATTGTCAGATCCTTGAGTCCCGCGCCGTATGATCTGCCGCACCAGCGCCATCGGTGTCGGCTGCCCGATCGCGACCGTCATGCCGCTCTCGATCCAGCCCGCCGCTTCGACCTCGTCGATTATTCGTTGCCGCCGCTGAGTATTCATCGCCGATTTGGATCCTCACGCAACGGCCGGTCGCGAGAATGTCTCAGTGTCGTGCGAAATGGGCGCGCACGGCAAGCGTGATTTTGACCTTCGCGCTGCGTGCCCGTGACGCGTTGGCTAATTTGCCGCGAAGTTTTGTACACTCCCGCAAACCAATACCCACTGCAAATCAAATGGAGAGATACCTATGGCACTGATCAAATTCGACGACTACGCCAAGAAGTATCAGCACATCAAGATGGAGCGGCGCGACGGCATTCTGCAGATGACGCTGCATACCAACGACGCCGAACTCAAATGGGGCATGGGACCGCATGAGGAACTGTCCTACGCCTTCAACGATGTCGCGCGCGATCACGAGAATCGATGCGTGATCATCACCGGCACTGGAGACGCCTTCTGCGCCGAAGTAGATGCTGGCAAGGGCCGCGGCGTTCCAATCACCGGCGATGGGGCGCCTGCGCCTGCCGGGGTTCGCGCGACCACCTGGGACCACATTTACAGCGACGCCAAGTATCTCCTGATGAACCATCTCAATATCGAGGTGCCGATGATCGCTGCGGTCAATGGCCCGCGTTGATCCACGCCGAGCTCGCGGTCCTCTGCGACATCGTCATCGCGTCCGACAACGCCGCCTTTCCAGGACGCCCCGCATTTCCCCAACGGCATCGTGCCCGGCGACGGCGTGCACATCGTCTGGCCGTTGGTGCTTGGACCGAATCGCGGCCGCTACTTCCTGCTCACCGGACAGAAACTGTCCGCGAAGGAGTCGCTCGATTTGGGCGTCATCAGCGAAATCGTGCCCAAGGATAAGTTGGTCGCGCGCGCCTGGGAACTTGCACGCATCGATCACAATCAAGCCGACGCTGGCGGTGCGTTATGCTCGGGTCGCGCTGACTCAGCAGCTCAAAAAGTTGATGCTCGATCAGTCTTGGCTACGGGCTCGCGCTGGAAGGACTCGGTGCGGGGCAATCGTGGCCGGGCGCGCGCGAAAAGAAGATAGGCGAGTGCGACGTTCGTAGCGGGGATCGTCCGCGATCGAAGATGGACCTTCGGCCGTGAATCATGGTAGATAAAGAGTCTGTAAGACCGTGCGGAGTCCTCGAGCGCCGGTCAAAGGAGTACGGAATGAAGCTTGGAATCTTCTTTATGCCATCGCATCCGCCGGAGCGCGGCCTCAAGGCTGGTCAGGATTGGGATCTTGAAGTAATTCGCACGGCTGATCGCCTGGGCTACACCGAGGCCTGGATTGGCGAGCATTTTACCGCGCCATGGGAGCCGAATCCTGCGCCCGACCTCCTGATTGCTCAGGCGTTGATGCAGACCAAGCGGATCAAGCTCGCACCCGGCGCTCATCTGCTTCCGTACCATCATCCGGCCGAACTCGCGTGCCGCGTGGCCTTTATGGATCATCTCGCCGAGGGCCGTTACATGCTGGGCATCGGTGCGAGTGGTCTGCCGAGCGATTGGCAACTGTTCTGCGTCGATGGCGTCAAGGGCGAGACGCGCGACATGACGCGCGAATCGCTCGATATCATGCTCAAGATCTGGGCGTCTGACGGCGGCTACGAACATCAGGGCAAATACTGGAGCGTCAGCGTGCCCAAGCCGATGATGGGTACGCTTAAACATCACATCAAGCCGCTCCAGCAACCGCATCCGCCGATTGGCATCGCGGGCTTCAGCCCGAATTCCGACACGCTCAAGCTGGCCGGCGAGCGCGGTTTCATCCCGCTCAGCCTGAACCTGAGCAACTCCTATATCGCGTCGCATTGGGATGCGGTGACGGAAGGCGCGAAGCGCACCGGTCGCATCCCCGACCGCGCCGATTGGCGGATCGTGCGCGAGATCTTCGTTGCCGATACCGACGACGAGGCTTACAAGGGCTGCGTGCAAAGCGGGATGGGCCGCATGATGCGCGAGTACCTGCTGCCGCTTTTCCACACCTTCGAGTTCACCAAGTACCTCAAGCACGACGCGAGCATTCCGGATAGCGACGTGACGCCCGAATACCTGGCGCACCATGGATGGCTGGTCGGCTCGCCCAAGACCGTCACCCGCAAGCTTCACGAGATGAACGAGGAGGTCGGCGGCTTCGGCACGCTGCTCCATTTCGGCTTCGACTACGCCGACAATCCCGAGCCCTGGTTCAAGTCGATGCGCCTGATGGCCGAGGAAGTGATGCCGCACTTCCAGGATAAGCGGGTCAATGGCGTCGATCTTGGCGCGACAGCAAAGGCCTGATAATTCGAACCGCGAACAAGTTAGTCAACCCGAGGGACGCCCGGACTTGCGCCGGGCGTTCCCGGTTAATCGAACGGCTCAAGCACGCGAACGCATTCAGCACGGCAACCGTGAGGTGTCGATGAGCGAATATACAATTAAGGACAAGGTCGCGATCATCGGGGTCGGCGAGACCAAGTACTACAAGCGCGGGCAGGCGCCGGTCCCGGAATTTCGCCTGGCTTGCGAAGCCATCATCAAGGCCGCCGAAGACGCCGGCATCGACGTTCGCGATATCGACGGCATCTCCGGCTATGCCGACGATCGCAACGACGCGTCGCATCTCGCGACCGCGCTCGGGCTCAAGCATCTTGGCTTCGCTGGGATGGTCTGGGGCGGTGGTGGCGGCGGCGGTTCGGGCGCGGTCGGCAATGCGGCGGCGGCGGTCGCGGCCGGCTACTCGAAATACTGCGTGGTCTTTCGCGCCCTCGCGCAAGGCCAGTTCGGCCGCTTCGGCCAGGCCCCGGTGACCAACTCGGTCTCGGGCGCGCCAGCGTACACCGCGCCCTACGGCCTCTACGTTCCCGCGCAATGGGTTGCGCTGCGCACGCGCCGCTTCATGCATCAGTACGGCATCAACCAGGAGCCGCTCGCGGCGGTGGCGCTCGCCGATTACTACCACGCGCAATTCAATCCGCGCGCCGTGATGTATGGGCGTCCGCTCACGCGCGAGGAATACGACAAGTCGCGCTGGATCGCCGAGCCGTTCCATCTCTTCGACTGCTGTATGGAGAACGACGGGTCCGCCGCGTTGATCGTGACCACCGCCGACCGCGCGCGCGACGCGAAGCAGAAGCCCGCCTACATCATGGCTGCCGCGCAGGGCTCGAATTATCGCCACAACGCAGGCGATCGAGAACTCGCCCGATTACGCCTCGTCCAACTTCAAGACGCTCGCGCCGCGACTGTTCGAGATGGCGGGCATCACGGCCAAGGACGTCGATTGCGCGCAGATGTACGAGCACTTCAGCGGCGCCGTGATGATCAGCCTGGTCGAGCACGGCTTCTGCAAGCCCGAGGAGGTCATGGAGTTCGTCACCTTCGAGAACATCACCGCGCCCAAGGGCAAGCTGCCCATGAATACCAGCGGCGGCAACATCGCCGAATGCTACATGCATGGCCTCGAGCTCGTGAACGAGGCGGTGCGGCAAGTGCGCGGCGATTCGACCTGCCAGGTGCCCGATTGCAAAATCTCGCTGGTGGCGTCGGGTCCGATGGTCTCGCCGATCAGCGATCTGATTGTCCATAGCATGTAGGGAGCGCCCGCGATGGCCGACGAAAAGAAATACTACCTGCCCGAAGGATTACCCTCGCCGCGCGCCCAGCGCACCGGACTCGATACCGAATTCTGGGCGGCGACCAAGCGTCACGAACTCGTCGTGCAGCGCTGCAATTCGTGCAAAGCCTTCCAATGGGGGCCGGAATTGCTCTGCCACGACTGCCGCTCATTCGATATGGGCTGGCATAAGCTCTCGGGACGCGGCCGCCTGTTTAGCTGGGTGCGATGCTGGAATCCGGTGCATCCGGCGCTCAAGGAGGCGTGTCCCTATATTGTCGCGGTGATCGAATTGCCCGAGGCCGGCAACGTCCGCATGGTCGGTAATCTGCTCGGCGACCCGCTGCAGAATCCGCCGTTCGACGTCGCGGTCGAGGCGGTCTTCGAAGACCATCCGGACGCCACGCTCGTGCAATGGAAGCTGGCCTAGTCATCCGTCCGTTTTCACATTCGGTTTGTCGCTAAAGCCAATAACGACTATTTAGTCGAGGCGCCGGTGGATTCCGCGATCGGCTCGACAGATCGTGCGCTAGCACCTGGTCCTCCAGCGACCGGGATTTGAGCGCGTCTCCATCATCGCCATGCAGAATGGATAACCGACCGCCATCGTCTCGGGTGTCGCCTTGTTGATCTGATCGAAGCGCTTCTGATTAGTGCGCGGACTTTCCTTCTCTTTCCTTCCACATACAGCCGCCGCCCGCGCCGCAGGAACGTTCGGTTCTTCGACGAAGGAGGTCTCTTCAGGCCTCTGCATCACCGCTCCGGGTGGCTTTGTCGACGATTTCCATCACGTCGAGGGTCTGGACCTTCTCTTCCAGCTGTTTGGCCTTGATGCCGTCGCCGAGCATCGTCATACAGAACGGGCAGGAGACGGCGATGACCTCGGGATCAGTCTGAAGGGCCTGATCGGTACGGAGCAGATTCACCCGTTTATCCGGGTCTTCCTCGAGCCACATCCGCCCTCCGCCGGCACCGCAGCACATGCCGAATTTATGGTGACGTTCCATTTCCTGAACTTGAGCTCCCGCGCTGCCGAGCAACATCCGTGGCTCGTCATATACGTCGTTGTAACGGCCGTAGTAACAGGAGTCGTGGTATACCGTCCGCTTCGGGAATTCCTCGGAGATCTTGAGGCGCCCCGAAGCGAGCAATTGCCGCACGAGATCGGCGGCATGAATGACCTCGTACGAACCACCGAATTGCGGAAACTCGTTTTTGATCGTGTTGAAACAGTGGGGACAGTTCACGATGATCTTGCGAACTTTGTGGTTGTTGAAGGTTTCGATCAGCGTTTGGGCCATCGTCTGGTAAAGGTACTCGTTCCCGAGCCGACGGGCCGTTTCGCCGTTGCAAGATTCCTCCCGCGCGAGGCAAGCAAAGTCTAGGCCTGCTTTCTGCAATACGCGGACGAAGGCCTGCGTCGTCTTCTTGTTGCGATCATCGAAGGCGCCGGCGCAGCCGACGTAGTAGAGAAACTCGGCGTCGGGCTTGTCGGCGAGCGTGGGGACGTTCATCTTTTCAGCCCACTCGAACCGCTGCTCGGAATCGAGCCCCCACGGATTGGATTGCGTCTCCATGTTCTTGAAGGTGCGGGTAAGCTCCTTGGGGAAACGGGACTCTTCTTGTACGAGATGGCGACGCATGTCGACTATCTTGTCGACGTACTCGATCATCGGAGGACAAGCCTCCTCACAGGCCCGGCAGGTGTTACAAGCCCATAGGGTGTCGTCGTGGATGACGGAACCGACAATGTTTTCGCCGACCTCCAAGGGTTCCGCGCCGTCCCCGCTGCCTGGGTGGCTCCTCTTTTCAATGATCTCGTCCTGATGCTGGTAGAGGTAGTCCCTTAGATCGAGTAGCAATTGACGTGGAGCCAGGGGCTTTTTGGTTGCCGTGGCGGGGCAATTCGCGGAGCAACGGCCACATTCTGTGCAACTGAACATGTCCAGCACCTGCTTCCACGTGAACTGATCGATGTGGGAGGTGCCGAAGCGCGTATCGTTTTCGAGGTCCTGCTTCGAGAGCTGCCCCTTGGGCTCGAGTTTCGCGAAAAAAATGTTCGGGATTGCGGTGATAATGTGCAAATGTTTCGAGGGTGGCAGTAAGTCCAGAAAGACGAGAACTACGAGGTTGTGCACCCACCACGCTACGTTGCTCGCCTGCAGGGCGAAGCCCGTGCCCGCCATCGCCAGGCCAAGACCTACGAGGGTTGAAAGCGGCGACCATCGCGCCTCCCGAATGACCTGCATGTCGTTCTGGTGAGAAACGATTCGTCCACCGTCATACACGAGGCCTGCCAGCATGATGAGCCCGATAAAAACCAGAATTACATAGGCCTCCCAATGGGATTTAGCGCGCAGGCGACTCTCGGGCGGAAGAAAACCGTAAAGTCGAGGCGCGTGCGTGATCCCCCATCGGACCAACCCCACCCCAACTGCAATCAGGGCGGCAACCTCGATGAAGTCGCGGAGAAACATATAGGGGCCGCCCAGGAGATTGAGGCTAAAGCCGGGGAAGACGAACGACGCGGAGTAAGCACGGGCGAACATCGTGATGATCTGGATTCCGAGGATGAAAAAGGCCCAATAGATGAAAAAGTGCATCCATCCCGCGGACCGCTCGGCGCCCGGATTCCTGCGTACGAATTTCCTTTGGCCAAAGGCCCAGACCAGGACGGCGCGTACGCGTTCTGGAATGCGATCGAAGCGGGACACCGGGACGGCGGTCTGCAGTAGCTGAAAGCGGCGCCAGAGCTGGTAGAAAAAGACGCCCAAAGAAACAAAAATGCAGAGACTGAAGATAATCTCCGTTATCATCGAACCTCCCTCATGGTAAGCAAGTAATCGGGAAAACTGAAAACTCCGGCCGCCTCGACAATACCGTGGTTGACACATCCAGCCCCAGGTCTCGCGGATGAGGAGAGTGGCACGCTCTGAAGATCAGGGTTGCCGCGAATCCGATCGCACATGATGTGTTTTAGATAGGCCCGCCGATAAATTCAATCGACATTGGACAACCGTCCTCTGTGATTGAGAACGCAGCAATGAAGCTGGGGTTCTTCGCTTCGAAGGCTCCGTTCAGAATGACGACCAGACTTTTGCGGAACTCTCAGTGCTTGATCTTCTTCATCGCATCGACCATCTCGGGTACCGCCTTGAAGAGATCTGCGACCAGCCCGTAGTCGGCGACGCTGAAGATCGGCGCTTCCTCGTCCTTGTTGATCGCGACGATGGTCTTCGAGTCTTTCATTCCGGCGAGATGCTGGATCGCGCCGGAAATGCCGACGGCGACGTAAAGCTCCGGCGCGACGACCTTGCCGGTCTGTCCCACCTGCAGGTCGTTCGGCACGAAGCCCGCGTCCACCGCGGCGCGGCTCGCGCCCATCGCCGCGCCCATTTCATCGACCAACGGTTCCAGCACTGTCTTGAAGTTCTCGCCCGACTTTGAGCCCGCGTCCGCCGGACACGATGATACGCGCCTCGGTCAATTGCGGCCGGTCGCTCTTGATCGCGTTGAACGCCAACGAACTCCATCTTAAGGCCCGCGGCGTCTAGTTCCGCCTTGACGTTCTCGATCTGGCGCCGAGGCCTCGGCGGGTTTGGCCGCATCGAAGGCGGTACCGCGCACGGTTACCACGCGAACCGCCCCTTCGAGTTCGATCGTGGCGAGCGCATTGCCGGCGTACATCGGGCGAACGAAGGTGCCGTCATCGTTGATCGCGATAATTTCGGACGCCATCGGTGCGTTGAGCCGCGCGGCCAGCCGCGGCATCAGATCTTTTCCCATCGCGGTAGCGGTCGCGAGTACGGTTTCTACGCTCGTACTCTTCGTGAGCGCGGCGAGCGCCTGTGCGGCGCGCGTCGGCGAGATGATGTTCGAGGCGTGGATCCTCGAGTACGATTACCTTGCTGACGCCATATTTCGCAATTTCGGCGGCGGCGCTCGTCGGCGCCCTCGCCCATGATTACGGCGATACAATTACCGCCGCGCTTGCGCGCGACTTCAAGGCCGGCGTTGACCGCGACCAACGTGGTCTTCGGAAAATGTCCGCCTTGATGTTCGGCGAAAACCAGTACGTCACCCATTTCGATTAACTCCGGCGTCGGCCCCATCCGCAATCACGCATCACGCGACTCGGGCCGATCAATCGATCCGCCAATCAGATTAAGAACGCGCGTCCTTCGTCAACGACTCTACTTGGAAATCCGCGCGCTCAGATAACTTTCGCCTCGGTGTGGAGCACCTCGACGAGTTCCTCCACCGAGCCGACCTTGCGGCCGGCCTGGCGCTTGTCGGGCGCCTTCAGAGTCTTGATTTTGAGCTTGGGCGCGAGGTCCACGCCGAGGCTGTCGGCCGCGATATCGGCGAGCGGCTTCTTGCGCGCCTTCATGATGCCGGGCAACGAGGCGTAGCGTGGCTCGTTGAGGCGCAAGTCCGCGGTGATTACCGCTGGCAGCGGAAACGCGATCGTTTCGAGACCACCATCGGCCTCGCGCACGACCGTACACTTTTCGCCCGCAATTTCGATCTTCGAGGCGAAGGTCGCCTGTGGCCATCCGAGCATTTCGGCGATCATCTGGCCGACCTGGTTGGAATCGTCGTCGATCGCCTGCTTGCCAATCATCACGATGCCGGGCTGCTCGTCGCTCGCGATTTTCGCGATGATGCGCGCGATAGCCAGCGTGTCGAGTGGGGCTTCGGTGCGCACCAGGATGGCGCGGTCGGCGCCCATCGCGAGGCCGGTGCGCAGTTGCTCCTGCCACGTCTGCTGTCCGATCGAGATGAGAATGACCTCGCCAGCACCCTGCTTTTCCTTAATCCGCAACGCCTCTTCGATAGCAATTTCGTCGAACGGATTGATCACCCATTTGACGTTGTCGGTGGCGATTCCCGAGCCGTCCGCGAGCACGCGGATAGTCGTTGCGGGGTCAGGAACGCGTTTGACGGGAACTAGAATCTTCACAGCGCTACCACTCCGAGCGGCCCTAAGTGATGGCCGCAAGAATAGCTAATCATAAATGACTCCGAAATTAGTAGCCGAAGAGCGCGCGCGTAACAATGGAGAGCGGTCGGTCAATCAATTCCTGTGAATCAGAGGGGTGAAAAATTGGGTTTGTTATGTATTTTTTCTTTTTTGCGGTGACGATCCTGACTGGAGGGCACATTCCAAGCATCCACCTTCCAAGAGATGCTAATTGAGATTAGCACGATACAGATGGCCGACGAAATTTTTCTTGCGCGGGGCCAATTACGACAGCGTTTGGTCGACGGTGAAAACTGATCGGCGGCAGAACTCAGGTCGTGCAAGATTGGCGGGCGCGTGCGTCACGAGATGACATGCGCGCCCTTAGATGACAGGCGCGCCCTTGGAAGATTGACGGTTGCCGGCCGTTTCGAGATTGGCGGGCGCTGCTTCAGGAGACTGACTGGCGCCCTTACGAGCTTGGGGGGCGTGGGCGCCGTTACGAGATTGGCAGGCGCTGTGAAGAGCGGTCAGTCGTTGTAGCCGAGGCGGTGCGAGAGTTCGCGGCCGGCCTCCAGCACCAAAGGGGCGAGCTCGATGTTGACGCGCTCGCCGGAGATTCGGTAGGCCGGTCCCGCCACCGCCAACGACCCCACGACGGAGCGTGTATAGTCGCGAATCGGTACGGCAACGGACGCGACGTCCTCAAGGTATTCGCCCGAATCCACCGAGTAGCCGTCACGCGTGACGGCGCGCAGTTGATCGAGCAGCAACGCGCGATCGACGATGGTGCGATCGGTATGGCGCGGCAATTGTTCGGGCAGCTGCGACATCAACTGCTCTTCGGCATCGAAGGCGAGGTAGGCCTTGCCAATCGCGGTGCAATGGAGCGGCAGAGTCTGGCCGATCGGGGTCATGATGCGCACTGCGCGATCCTCAGGTTCCGCCGCCTCAAGGGGGACGACGCCGTCGCGTCGGGCGATTGCGACGAATGCGCTCTCACGGCATTTCCTGGCCACGTCAGCCAGGATCGGCCGCGCCTGCCGCACGAGTCCCATGTGATGGATATAACGGCGGCCCAAATGCAGGCACTTGATCCCCAGGCGGTAGTTCTCGGTCGATCTGTTTTGCTCGATATAACCGCGAGCTTCGAGTGTGGCCAGCAAGCGAAAGACGTTGTTCTTGTGGAGCTTGAGGCGTTTGGAAAGTTCGGTAACGCCGAGTTCGTCAACCTCACCGAAGTATTGTTCGAGAACGTCAAGCGAATGCGCGACGGATTGAATAACGTAGTTTGTCTTTTCGCGGCGAACCATTAAATCATGTTCTCCATCGTCGCAGCGGACGGCCTGTAGAGGAGTGGATAAGCGGTTTGGAAAACTGTTTTACTTTAGACGGCGAGGGCAAATCATGTCAACGCTTGTCGTCGGCGACCTGTTGTTTGGCTAAGTGCTTGATTTTACTGCTATTATTTCGCATCTGAACTTTTCGCGAGGGGTTATGGCGGAAGCTCCTAAGTCCGATTTCTTCCGGCGCATCGATGAGTCCGCGGACGAGCTTTTCTATCGCTCGCCGCGGTTCGTGGTGCATATCGACGACGGCGCGATCGAAAAGGTCGGCGAGCTTTACTCAAATCTGCTGCCGGAAGGCGGCGTGATTCTGGATTTGATGTCGAGTTGGCGATCGCATCTGCCGGAGAGAATTCGCAGCGCAAAGGTGGTTGGTGTCGGGCTCAATCGCGCCGAGATGGAGGACAATCCGGCACTGAGCGAGGTCGTCGTGCACAACGTGAACCTGAATCCGCGACTGCCCTTTGAAAGCGCCTCGTTCGATGGCGCGGTGATGACCGTATCGGTCCAATACCTGACGCAGCCGATTAAATTGTTCGCGGACGTGGGGCGCGTACTCAAGGCGAGTGCGCCGTTCGTGGTCACGTTCTCGAACCGGATGTTCCCGACCAAGGCGGTCGCATTGTGGCACGGCGCCAACCAGCATCAGCGAGTGGCGATAGTGAGGGACTACTTTGCCGCGAGCGAGGCGTTCGAGAGGATCGAGACGATCGACCGCAGCGCGCGCACCGAGCCGCCAGCGGATCCGATTTGGGCGGTCGCCGGTTACCGAGCCGGGGAGCTTTGAGCGGCGCCATGGGCTAGACTGAGCAATCACGTGATCAGTAATCGAGGATTGAGACATCTCGCGTTGCGGGTGGCCGATGTCGATCGCGCAACCGAGTTCTATTGCCGGGTCTTCGGCATGAAAGTCGTCTGGCGGCCGGATGCCGAGAACGCGTATCTGAGTTCGGGATGCGACAATCTCGCATTACATCGGGGCACGGCGGGCGATGCGCGAGCGCAGTCGATGGATCATCTCGGCTTTATTGTGCCAACGATTGCCGAGGTGGAAGCGGGCTACGCCTGGGCGCAGGGTAATGCGATAGAAATCGCGACGCCGCTCAAGCATCATCGCGACGGTTCGGTCTCGTTTTACATCCGCGACCCCGACGGAAACGTGATCCAGCTGCTGTACGAGCCTTCGATAAGCGCACTGGAATTCGGCGGCGCGGGAACCGGGATTGATGAGCGCAAGGAAACCTTCATGTTGAAAAATTGGGCCACGGCGGAAGCGACGGCTTCATTCGCGGGCCGCTTTCCGGAATTGCCCGCGAATTTTCGCGAGACACTCGGGCTGGCGATCTCCTCGATCGGTATCGGGACCTATCTTGGCGAGAGCGATGAGGCAACCGATGCGGCTTACGCGGAGGCACTGCGGACGGCGCTGCTCGGCGGGATCAATCTGATCGATACGGCGGTCAACTATCGCTTCCAGCGGAGCGAGCGGGTCATCGGCAGGGTGATGGCGGAACTGGCCGGAGCGGGAAAGATTCGCCGCGAGGAGATCATCGTTGCGACTAAAGGCGGCTACATCACGTTCGACAGCGAGATGCCGGCGAATCCGCGCGAATGGTTCGAGAATACGTACGTAAAGACCGGAATCGTCGCGGCTGAGGATCTGGTGGAAGGATCGCATTGCATGACGCCGCGATGGCTCGATGCGATGATCGAGCTGAGCCGCGCCAACCTGGGTCTGGAAACCATCGACGTCTATTATCTGCACAATCCCGAGAGCCAGCTGGGGGCAGTCAGTCGCGACGAGTTCAACCGCCGCCTGCGCGGCGCGTTTGAATTGCTCGAGCGCAAAGTGAGCGAACGGCGCATCCGCTGTTACGGCGCGGCGACGTGGAATGGCTTTCGCGCGGCGCCGAACGATCGCGGCCATCTGTCTCTGATCGACATGGTGAAAATTGCGCGCGAAGCAGGTGGCAAGGACCATCATTTTCGCGTGATTCAACTGCCCTACAATCTCGCGATGGCGGAGGCGTTCACGGCGAAGAACCAGCGGATGCCGGACGGCACTGACGGCAGCACGTTGGCGGTCGCACAGGCCAGCGGCGTCGCCGTGTGCGCGAGCGCTTCGCTGCTGCAAGGACGCCTGACGCGCGGAATGCCGACGGTGTTGAGCGAGGCGTTCGCCGGCTTCGAGTCCGACGCGCAGCGCGCGTTGCAGTTCGTGCGTTCGACGCCGGGGGTCGATGTCGCGCTCGCCGGTACGAGCGCGGCGGCGCACGTAACCCATAACCTGGGAACCGCGCGACGTCCGCCGGCGTTATTCGACGACTTGATGAAGCTGTTCAAGCGCGCCAGATGATGGTCGAGCGGTGGGTTACGATAAAGTGGTATCGCCTCGCGATTTGCCGGGCGATACCCGCCGTGTTGGCGACGTGGTTTCTGTTCGCCGCGAAGCCGCTAATCGCAGGCGAGCTGGATTTTCCGCCGACCGATTACACCCTTCGCAGCGTGGATGGACTGTCTGTGATCGGCCATGCGCATTTCGCGGTCACCACTGACGCCGATGGACTTGTCACCGTACGTGGCGAGTATCGCTTTCTCGACGGTGAGTACGACAATGACGAAGCGACATTGCGCCCGAGCAGCGACGGAAGTCTGCCACGACTCGTGCGTTCGCATCACACGTTTTTCCACGCCGATGGTTCGCCGGATCGCGAAAGCCGAACGGATGTCGCGACGGGCATTGGAAGTTGCACGGTTTATGAGAATGGACAGCCGCAAGTGAACACCGCGCACCTGGACTTCCCGGCAGATACATTCGCGGGCGACGCCGTAATGCTGCCATTGCAGCGGTTTCTAAGGGAGGGAGGCAAAGGATCCATCAGCTTTCACAATTTCAATTGCATTCCGGGGCCCAAGTTGCTGAAGGTTACGGGGCACGCGCGTCCAGCGTCATCGTGGTTCTATTATCCCGGCGATCTGACGCAGGTCGATGTCGAACCGGACTTTGGCTGGATCAACGTCGTGATCGAACCGTTCCTTCCGCACCTTGAAGCGTGGTTCGATCCGGCCGAAAACTGGTTTTTCGTTGGTGGCCAATCGGCGCGACACTACAAGGGCTTGAAGTATCTGATGGTGCGTGTGCACAAAGCCGAGGCCGAAATAAAACCAGCACCGGCGCGAGCGCCGAACGACGCCAGCGGAGGCTCGCCACCCAAGCGCCGGACTCCGCATGTTCCTCTGCTGCCGAACAACTAGCCGCGATTCGTAGGCGATGCGCTCCCCAATCGACGACACGCAAGGTCGTCGCGTTCCGCAAGGAGCCCGGCGCAGTCGAATCTCTCGACGGACGAGTCGATCATGCCAGCCGTTACGCGCCAGGCGATACGGCGTCAGTCGGCGATCGATATTTTCGGGAAAGGCCGGCGGCGACCGCCAGCGTGCGTACTAAAAGTGCGTCGCGCCGTTCTCACCAAAATGCCGCACTTTAGAGCGTTGCGGTTTTTGGTATTGGAACGTGGTCTGACATTGCGGACAGGTGCCCTGCGGCTGCGCCATGCCAGCGCGGCGCGCCATTTTGATGTAGCGCACGGCTCCATCGGTGCAGAGATGTCCAGCGACGGGGAAATCATAGACGATGCGGACAGAGGTCGAATTTTCCATTTCCTACGCTAACGCTCCCTCATGCAATTTCTTTCCTTGGTTTGAATCACGTCCGATTGGGGACGCGGCTTCTGTTAATCGAGCACTCCAAGATAGTGATTTCGCGACAGCGATCAATCATTTTTCTTCGCCGCAGCAAAATATTTCAAAATTTGATTCGGGCGTAGTCCGCTGGGGTGAGGCCTCCGAGCTCATTTTGGCCGTCGCGGCACCAGCACGCGCCGCCGCAGGGTCAGCACCTGATCGCCGTCCTGATTGAGTCCGTGAGTCTCGACATAAACGACGCCGCGGTCCGACTTGGTCGACGACGGGGTCACTTCGAGCACCGTGGTCTCGGCATAGAGCGTGTCGCCGGCGAAGGTTGGCGCCGTATGGCGAATCGATTCGTACTCGAGTGCCGCGATCGCATTTTCGCTGATGTCCTTCACGCTCATCCCGGTCACCGTTGCGATCACGAGCAAGCCGTTGACCAGACACCGGCCATGCTGGCTCTTGGCGGCGTATGCGGCATCGAAGTGAATCGGGTTGGTGTTCATCGTCATCAGCGTGAACCAGGTGTTGTCGAACTCGGTGACGGTGCGGCCGGGCCAGTGTTTGAAGGTCTGGCCCGGAGTAAAGTCTTCAAAGTAGTTTCCCATCGCGTTCGATCAACCTCCGCTGCGACTGCATCGCGCCGCGCTTGCGCTCGCAATTAATCGAACCACCGCTGCGCATGCAAACGCGCGATGCAATTGCCCGGCGCGATGCGTATGGTAGGCTCGCGCGAAGAGTGAAACCGCGAAGCATAAAGAAACTACTGGTCGCCAATCGCGGCGAAATCGCATTGCGCATAATTCGCAGCGCGCGCGTACTCGGCATCCGGACTGTCGCGGTGTACTCGGCGGCCGACGCCGGCGCGGCGCACGTCGCGGCGGCCGACGACGCTCGTCCGATCGGTCCAGCCGGAACCCGCGGCAAGCTACCTCAACATCGACGCGATCATCGGGGCGGCGCAGAGCGCGGGCGCCGACGCCATCCATCCGGGCTACGGCTTTCTTTCCGAGCGGCCCGAATTTGCTCGCGCCGTTGAGGCTCAGAGCTTGGTATTCGTCGGGACCGCCGGCGGACGTGATGGCGGCGCTCGGCGACAAAGTCGCGGCGCGGCGTATCGCGATCAGCGTCGGAGTGCCGGTGGTACCGGGTGTCGATACGGGCGATCTCGACAGTGCGCGCAAGTTCGCTGCGGAGGCGGGCTTTCCGATCCTGGTGAAGGCCGCGGCCGGCGGCGGCGGCCGCGGAATGCGCGTGGTCGCCGACGCGGCGGGACTCGAGCAGGCGATCGAGGCGGCCGCACGCGAGGCGCAGGCGGCCTTCGGCGACGGTCGCGTCTTTCTCGAAAAATATCTCGCGCGTCCACGGCACATCGAAATTCAGTTTCTCGGTGACCATCACGGAAAGGTGGTCGCACTTGGCGAGCGCGAATGTTCGATCCAGCGGCGTCATCAGAAGATCATCGAAGAGTCGCCGGCGCCGGGCCTATCGGCGGCGATGCGGGATCGCATGGTCGAGGCGGCGCTGAAACTCGCGTGCGCGGCGGGCTATCGCAACGCGGGCACGGCCGAGTTCCTGGTGGACGGCGACAAGTTCTACTTCCTCGAAATCAACGCGCGGCTCCAGGTCGAGCATCCGATCACGGAGCTCCGTTTCGGGTGCGATCTGGTGGCGGAACAACTGCGGGTCGCGGCGCGGTGAGCGCGTCGCTGAGCCGCTCGCACCGCGCGGATACGCGATCGAATGCCGCATCAATGCGGAGGACGCCGAACATGATTTCCGCCCCGCCGTGGGACGCGTCATCAAGCTCAATCTGCCGGCCGGACCGGGCGTGCGCATCGATACGCATCTCGGCCCGGGTGCTGAGGTGTCGCCCTATTACGACAGCCTGATGGCGAAGGTCATCTGCTATGGCGCCGATCGGGAGCAGGCGCGGGCGCGGATGGTCGCGGCGTTGAGCGAGTTTTCGCTACTCGGCATCACCAACACCTCCGCCTTCCTGCGCGACGTCGTGGCCAGCGCGGCCTTCGCTCGAGCGGAGCTTTCGACGCGGTTCCTCGAAGAGAACTTCGCGCGTTGGGCCAATGCCGAAGCCGACCTCACCAACGCACTGATCGCGGCCACACTGGTCGCCGACGGGACTATCCGCAGTGGGAATCCAGCCGGCGCAATCGCCGCGGCGAACGGGACAAGCGGCGATTCGGTCATCGGAAATGATCGAACACCGTGGTCGGAATTGACCGGCTTCGAGCTATGGAGCAAGCGATGAAGTCTCAAGCGGACCGGCGAGGCACAGGAGTTTAACGTTGAGATATTCGCGCGCGATGGCGGCGTTGTGCGTGCGCGCATCGACGGCGTCGAAATTACGGCAGAAGTCGAGGCGCTCGCCGACGGCAGTACGATGGTGCGGGTAGGGGACACCAAACTGCGAATTTTCGGCGCACGCATCCGCAATTCGATCCTCGTCGCGGCGGGCCCGGCGACCTTCGAGTTCGTGCCGATCGAGGGACGCGCCGGCGCCGCGCGTCATGGTCTGGCCGCGCCGGAAGTCACCGCACCGATGCCGGGGAAGGTGCTCAAAATTCTCGTTGCGGAGGGCGACAGCGTCGAACATGGGCAGGCGCTGGTGGTGATCGAAGCGATGAAGATGGAGACCACACTCTATGCGGAGAGTGCCGCCGTGGTGAAGAAGATCCACGTCGCCGCGGGGGCGATGGTCGATCATGGCGCGGTGATGATCGAGTTCAGTCCGGCTCCGGCAGCTCCATCAACGAGCGAATCGACGGCTCGAGGCGCGTGAGCCATTCCTCGAACTCGCCGTCGCGATCGACCACGATTTCGAGCTTGCCATCCTTCAACAACGTGATACGCCCAGGGGATTCGGTACGGAGCGGAATCACCAATGCCTCGCGCGAAATCCCAAGCGCGTCAGTGATCGAGAAGATGCGCTCGATTTCCTTCAAGGTGACTGCCTTCAACATCGTCGCGCGCCTTCAGATCTCCCAGATGATGGCCAATACACCAGGTGTATCCGCTTCGGCATCATTCCCTTGGCCCGGTGAAAGGAACAAACTTAGCGCAAAACTCAGTGGATTTCCGTCGGAGATAATAATGACGGGCACAATCAAGAAGATAATCAAGGACAAGGGTTTCGGTTTTATCACCCCGGACGACGGCAGCGACGAGATATTTTTCCATCGCTCGCGCCTCGCGCCCAAGGTTTACTTCGAGGACTTGCGCGAAGGCGCGGAAGTCCAGTTCGAGACCCGCCCCGGCGACAAGGGTCCGCAGGCGTTCAATCTCCGCCTGCGGTAGCGTTTTCGCGCACCACCGATGACCTGAAACTGCGATTGCAGTCCGCGGTGAACGGAATACCAATGGTCACGTTGCTCGACGCAGCGTGAAATAGCATCGCAGTACGCATTGCATCGTGAGATATTGCTCGGGTATCTGTTAGGACCGAAGTGGTTGCGTGGCCGCGGTCCTAAATCATATTGCGCACAATATAGTTGTTGGTCGTGGTCGTGGCCCGAGATCGCGCATCTTTGGTTGTGGGGGACATTTCAAGTGAAGAAGTCACGCGTGTTGCGCGTTGCGGAGTCGTCGGAAAGCGTTCCGGAGTCACCGGAGCGGCGTAAATTCCTGCGTGGAATCGGCGCGGCGGGCGCTGCCGCGGTGGCATCGGCGACGCTTGGGGCCGACTGGCTGAATCCGCGAGATGCACAAGCGGCACAGCCGGAAGTTGCCGTTGCCCCCGAGATGGGCGGGGCCGCGTCGGGCGGGGTGATTCGGCGCAATAAGGCGTTCGCGTTGAGGATGCATGCGGCGACCAAGGAAAAGAATGTTCCGATCCCGATGCATCCCACGAATGGCGACGAGGCGCTCTATCCGAACCGAATTGGAAATTTCAGCAAAGGCCTGCCGCACGACGTTCTGGGCGAGGTCGATGCGACGGCCTATGCGAAATTCCTCCAGGCGGTGGCCAAGGGTAATCCGGCGGACTTCGAGGCGATACCGCTCGGCGGCAATACCCTTCTGATTGACCCGCAGGCGGGCCTCGCGTTCGACATGGAAGGGACGGATTCCCATCAGATGGCGATACCGGCGTCGCCGGCGTTGGCGAGCGCGGAACGCGCGGGCGAGGCGGTCGAGAATTACTGGCAGGCGCTGCTGCGCGACGTGCCGTTCTCGCAATACGGTACGAGTCCGCTGGCGGCTGCTGCGATCGCGGATTTGAATGCCATGTCGGATTTTCGTGGGCCAAAGGTCAGCGGAGCAGTGACCGCGGGTACGCTTTTCCGCGGTTTTACGGCAGGCGACCTGATCGGTCCGTATATCTCGCAGTTTTTCTTTCCGACTCTGCAATACGGCGCCGCCGAAGTCGTTCAGCAATATCAGACGTATCTGCCGGTGGGTGGCGGGGGTGCCGATTACCTGACCGACATGACGTCGTGGCTGAAGGCACAGAACGGGCAAGGGCCGTTCGGTGGCAATGTAATCGACAGCCAGCGTCGTTACCTTCGCAACGGGCGCGACCTCTCGGCATATGTGCATATCGATGTGTTGTTCGAAGCGTATTTCAACGCCTGCATCTACCTGGTCGACGTGGGTGCACCGCTGAATCCGGGAAATCCGTACCTGGCCTCGACCAATCAGACCGGCTTCGGCACGTTCGGCGCGCCCCATCTGAAGACGATCGTGGCGGAAGTCGCGACGCGCGCACTCAAGGCGGTGTGGTATCAGAAATGGATTGTGCATCGCGCCTTGCGGCCTGAGGCTTATGGCGGACTGGTGCACATGACATTGGCTGGCACGAAGAGTTATCCCGTCCATAGCGACGTGCTTAATTCCGACGCGGTGCAGCAGGTATTCACCCGCAATGGGACCTACTTTCTCCCAATGGCGTTTCCAGAGGGATGTCCGCAACATCCCTCGTACGGCGCGGGCCACGCGACCGTTGCGGGGGCGTGCTCGACGATCGTGAAAGCGTTCTTCGATGAGACCTGGGTGGTGCCGAATCCGGTGATGGCGAGTGACGACGGATTGTCGCTGGTGCCGTACCCGGGGTCGGACGCGGGGCAGATCACGCTGGGCGGCGAGATGAACAAGATTGCAGCGAACGTTGCCGTCGGCCGCAACCATGCGGGGGTACATTGGCGGTCGGACTACGCCGAGTCGCTGCTGCTGGGCGAGGCCATCGCGATCAGCATCCTGCGCGACGGGCGCAAATGTTACAACGAGACCTTCAACGGCTTCACGTTCACGAAATTCGACGGCACGCAGATTACGGTATGAGCGCGCACGGACGCGCCCTCATACATCGTCGAGGAACGCGAACCCCTAAATCTTTCTGAAGCGCATTGAACTTTATATTTTGCGCACCTCGCGGACTCGTTAGCTCGGCTCGCCAGCTCGCCTAGTGTGAAGGTTTCAGACTTCCCGTTAGTAAGATTGCCCGAGAGATTGCCGCTATTGCCGAGACTGCGATGCAGCCGAGCAGGCTAAACGCTTCGAAATCTAAGCCGGAGCTCATAGTTGAACTCAAAAAACGTACACGCAAGCTAAGCTACTTAGAGGAGTAGTAGCTACCCACCAAGATGATCAGCAGATAGCAGGTCAATAAGGATTATTAGCTACCTGCTCAACAGATGCCGAATCATCAAGTGCGCGTGCGCATTTTGGATTGCCTTCAGAATGTAGAAATATCCAAAATTCGAGTCCTTCGGTGCTCCAGGGAACTTGGGCGCTCGAAGTTGTGACCGATCGTAGGATCGCCGCATATACCGAATCGCACGCGACTGTCATCGTAAGAATTCGCGGATGATTCGAAATCACGAGTAGCCGACCGGAGGGCGTGGGAGCACCTATGAAGAGCAAATCGGAAATGAGAAGGGTATCGAAGATGTTCGTGTACGGTATCGCACTTGCCGCAGTCGCGGCGTGGCCGATCGCGATGGCGTATGCCGATACACTGAAAACCGACTTCGCGCTGTATGATCAGGAAGGGGCTACGCCAGACGTTAGCGTGCAATGCGGAGCGTCGTTCGCGCACAATAAGGCGGCGCCTTTTACCATGCACATAACAATGTCGAACCGCAGCGCGATCGGCGGGGTCAACGGGCTGGTCCACGTGAAATATCACGACGGGGATCTGGTGGACTACGCGATTCCGGTGGACACCACGGTTCAGATCACGCTCGCCGGAGGCGGATCGCCCGGAACCGATGACGTAATTGAGGTGAGCGGCACTGGCGGCGCTAAGCTGGTCGGACAGGTCAGCCTGCTGACCGCCAACGGCGTGAAGCCGAATTCACTGATTGGCGCACCTAATTTCTGCACGACGACTGCCTTTGGCGGGACTCCGCCCTTTCCTCTTTGATCGAGACTTGAGGGCCCCGGGAATCTCGCGGACTCCTTTCGCGGTTCCCGGGACTAGACTCGCGCAACTAACTCGCCGCGAGTAATCACGGTTGCAAAGCTCCCGTTGCCGATGGCAGCCTGACGCCAGCATGAAACCGGGAATCGTGAGCAAGGGAACAGGTCTCAAACTGGCGGTGGTGGCGTGCTTGACGGTCTGGTTGAGTCTCGGCGCGGCGGGCTGTGCAGATAATGGTGCTTCCGACGACAACGCCGGGCCGGTGACGCGCCTGGCGCAGAATCATCCGACCAACGTTGACCTCAAGCATGACCTGCCGGTGCCGCGCGACAAGGTGCTGACGATGCAGGTCGATTTCGCGCTGCGCAACCAGGCGGAATTCGACCAACTGAGCCGTGAGATCGATGACAAGAAATCGCCGCATTATCATCAGTGGCTGACGCCCGAGCAGGTCCATCAGCGGTTCGGTGAGACGGCAGAGCAGTATCATGCGGTCGAACAGTGGCTGGTTTCGCAAGGGTTCACGATTATCGAGAAGCGCTACAACCAGAGTCAGGACTTCATCAAGTTCAAAGGCACGGCCTTGCAGGCGGAGAACGCATTCAAGATTAAACTGGTCGAGCCGCAATACGACCGCTACATAAATTCGAAGGATCCGGCGATACCGGATCAATTCGCCGGTGTGATATCGCGGGTCGAGGGTCTCTACGGGTTATTACCACCATAGGCGCTCGTGGCGAGCCGACGGGTGCCGCGGCCGGTAACTGACCCATCGCCCAATGGGATAGTCGATCAGCCGTTAGCGCTCAGGCGGGCGGTGGTGCGGAACGGCGCGATGAAGTCGAGGGTCTCCTGCGCGACGCGCTCCTTTTCGCTGTCCACAGTGATCACGTGGTAACTTTCCTCGAGCGCCAACGCACGCTTTTCGACGCTGCCGAGATGGCGCATGACGAGGTTGACGTTGCGCTCGTAGGGGCAAGTGTGATCGCGCCGGCTGTGGATCAGCAGCGTGGGCTGCACGACTTCGCCAAGCCGCGGACGCATCCGATCGGATAGCTCGATCAAGCTCAAAGCGGCGCCAAGCGGCATCAGGCGCGTCCCGGGGTGTATGCTGCGGGCGGCGTCGTCGTGGATGTCCGAACCACGGCCGCTGCGAACGTAGATGCGATCGCCCCAGGCCCGCGCCGGACGGATCAGCCGGAGGGCCGCTTGGGTTGTTGAATGAAGAAAGAAGGCGGGCGCGAGCATGACGAGTCCAGCCACCGCCTCGCGCTGATCGGCCGCGAGTTGCGCCGCGAGCATCGCACCCATCGAGAGGCCGATGATGACGATGGGATCGCCATACTGGCGCAAGCGTTCGAGACCGTCGACCGCACTCTCGTACCATTGGGAATGGCCGGTCGCGCCGAGTTCTTCGGGGGTAGCGGCGTGACCCTTGAGACGGACGCCGAGCACGCGGATTCCGGCGCGGGCGAGCCGATCACCCAGGTAGCGCATTTCGTAGGGGGTGCCGGTGAGGCCGTGGATTAGCAGAGCGCTAAGGCCCGTTCCAGGCAGGAAGAACTCGTGCGTGTCGGGACGCGAAGGGTCAGGGTCGTCGTCGGAATTTTGCATAAGACGTTACTTCTTACTTCCTCTGGGCACCCGATTAACTCTGGGTGGTACCAATCAAGTCCGTGTGAATGACAATGTCGGCCCGGGATTTCAGGTCGTTGACGAAATCGATCCAGGTGGCGGCGCGGCGTTGCTGGAGAAGCCGATCGGTAAAGGCCGGGCCCTGGATTTTCCAATCGGCGGGATCCGGGGGCGTGCGGCCGGTGAGTTCGAAGATGAAGGGGTTGCCGTCGCTCTCCAAGACCTGATCGATAACACCGGGAAGCTTCGGCAAAGCGGCTGCGGCGGCGGCGAGACCCGGGACTTCACCGATGCCCGGAACCGCGCGGCTGGCCTTGGGGAAGTCGCCGGTTTGCGCCACGGACAGATGATTTTGCGCGGCCACCGCTGCCAGATCGGCGGGCGACTTGATCTGCTTGAGCATGGCCTGCGCCTGCTCGCGGGCCTTCCTTTCGGCCTCGATGCGAATGTAGGCCTTGCGCGCAAGATCCCTGCTTTCATCAAGAGTCGGGACGCGAGAGGGCTCGCGAGCGATGAGTTTGACGAGATAAGGCTCGGGACCGTCGGTCAACGCTCGCACCTCGCCGTCCTTGAGCTTGAATACCTCGGCGTTGAACTGCGGATAATCCTCGGCGCCATGAATCGGCTCTTTGGCGGTGACGAATGGAGTTTCGACGGCGGTCAAGCCGCGTTTCCGGGCGACCTCGTCGATCGAGTGGCCGGTCAATGTGGCGGTCAGATCCTGCTGGAGGTAGTTCTTGGCGTATTCGACGCCGTTCTTGCGTTTGAGTGCGGCGATAACTTTCGGACGTGCTTCTTCGGGGGTATCGATGTGCTCCGGCTTCGACTCCTCAACCTGAATCACGTGATAGCCATATTCACTTTCGGCGATTCCGTATTCACCGGGCTTGAGCGTGAAAGCCACTTCCTCGAAGGGCTTGACGAGTTCACCCCGGCCGAAAAATCCGAGCTCGCCGCCCTTGTCCCGAGTGCCGGGATCTTCGGAGTTTTGCTTTCGCGAGCGCGACGAAATCCCCGCCCGCCTTGACCTTTGCCAGAATCGCCTCGGCCTTCGCTTTGGCGGCGGCCTTCTCCGCGGCGTTAGCGGCCGGCGTTAAGCCGATCAGAATGTGACGGGCGCGAGCTTGAGCCGGATGGGTAAACTCGGTCTTCAGGTTCTGCTCGTAGTAGTCTTGAATCTCCGGTTCGCTCGGCGCGTAGGATCCGGTCAGGACCGTGGGATCGTAGCGAACGAAAGTGATCTTTAACTGTTCGGGCTCGCGGAAGAGCTGCTTGTGATCGTTATAGAACTTCGCGATCTCCTGATCCGAAGGCGTGACGCCAGCCTCGAAGCCCGAATACGGAACCTTGATATAGGCGAGGGCGATTTTGCCGGCGAAATCGTCGTAGGCGCGACGGGCTTCTTCGTTGCTGACGGCGACCGTGGAGGTGACCATCGTTTGCATCGCGTCGGAGAGCATCGCCTCGCGTGTCTCGCTCTCGTAGACCGACGGTTCGAGATTGTTTTCGGCGAGAATCGCGCGATAACGGCGGACGTCGAACTGGCCGTCGGTCTGAAAGGCTTCTTGAGTATCGATGGTTTTTTCGAGTTGGTCATCGTTGATGGTAAGGCCGAGACGATGGGCCTCGGTGTCGACCAACCGCGTCATGATCAGGCGCTCGACTGCGGACGCCCGCACGTTCATCCCATGGAGGACAGCAGGTGCGTCCTTGCCGTAACGGTTGGCGATCGCATTACGGATATTGTTGGCCTCGCGGTCGATATCATCGGAGAGAATTTGCTGACATCCGGGCAGTTGGACGAACAGGAACGAATGGCAGTCGATGGTCGCGATGGGCTTGACGCGGGCAAGGTAGGCGCCGACGGAGCCGAAGAAGACGGTCATCAAACCACCGAGCAGCAGAAGGAGGGCGCGGATGGTCCAGCTATATTGAAACTTGCGAATTGCCTCGAACATTAAGCAACATCATAGATTAGGCGATTTTAGTAGCGCAATTAGCAAAAGTTGCTTGCGTCGTGAGGTGATTCTCGTTAGCGTCAATGCTAGCGCGGGTCTTAACACATTTCTCAGGCGATTTGCGATGCTGGGCGGCTTGCGCACTCGGGGGACAAGGGTGGGACGTGGGGTTGCGGATCAACGTCCCTAGCGGCCGTTCAAGGCCGGTAGTGGACAAATCAAGAGGATAAATCACGGTGGCCTTCAATTCGATTTTCGGATGGTTTTCGCATGACCTGGCGATTGATCTAGGCACCGCCAATACCCTGATTTACGTGAAGGGTCAGGGCATTGTGTGCAACGAACCGTCGGTAGTCGCCGTGCAAAAGGACTCGCGCGGTGGACGCCGGGTGCTGGCGATTGGCGCCGAGGCGAAGAAGATGCTCGGGCGCACGCCGGGATCGATCGTCGCAATCCGGCCGTTGAAGGACGGCGTGATCGCCGACTTCGAAATCACCGAAAGCATGCTGAAGCATTTCATTCAAAAAACGCATCAGCGCAAAATGGGGGTGCATCCGCGAATCGTGATTTGCGTGCCCTTCGGCATCACGGCGGTCGAGAAGCGTGCTGTGCGGGAGTCGGCGGAGTCAGCGGGCGCGCGCGAAGTGTATCTGATCGAGGAGCCGATGGCGGCGGCGATCGGAGCCGGGCTGCCGATCACCGAGCCAGCCGGCAACATGATCGTGGATATCGGCGGCGGGACCACCGAAGTCGCGGTGATTTCGCTTGCAGGCGTGGTCTTTTCGCGATCGGTGCGGGTGGCGGGCGACAAGATGGACGAGGCCATCATCCATCACATCAAGCGCAAGTATAATCTGCTGATCGGCGAACGGACCGCCGAGTTAATCAAGATAACGATCGGATCGGCATACCCGGGCAACGAGATTCAGACCATGGAGATCAAGGGGCGCGATCTCGTCGCGGGCGTGCCGAAGATCATCGAGATCACCGACGAAGAGATTCGTGAAGCCCTGATGGAGCCGGTGCATCAGGTGGTCGAGTCGGTGAGAATCGCGCTGGAACGCACGCCGCCGGAACTCGCTTCGGACATCGTTGAGAAAGGTATCGTGCTGGCGGGTGGCGGCGCTTTGTTGCGCAATCTTGACGTACTGCTGCGCGAGGAGACTGGGTTGCCGGTGACGCTCGCGGATGACCCACTGACGGCGGTCGTGATGGGCGCGGGCAAGGTGCTCGACGAACTGACCTTGCTGCGCGATGTAACGGTGGACTAATCACGGAGCGCGCAACCGGCCGCATTGATCATTTCAGCCGCTAAAATCGTAAACTTGTCCTCCGCCATAGGGCGCGCATGTTGAGAGGAACATTTCTCTGGCGCCACCGCGTCATGTTGACCAGCGGCATTCTGATGCTGTTGGCGTTGCATATGTTGTCGGCGGGTCTGGCTCCGGGCGCGCGTGCCGAAAAGCCAAGCCTCGCGCTGCTCTGGATACTTAAGCCGGTGCAGAGCATCGAAGCCAGTATCGCCGATGATACGACCGGATTCGTCCACGACTATTTCGATCTGGTTAACGTGCGCCAGGAAAACGTTCTGCTTAAGCATCAGGTGGCTGAACTCGAGGGCCAACGCACTCGCTTGGCCGAGTTGGAAGCCGAAAACCGGCACCTGAGCGATCTGCTGGAACTGCGCGAGGTCCTCGCGATGCAGGCGGTGGCGGCGCGGGTGATCGGCGAGGATGCGACCGAGCTGTCGCGCACGCTGATCCTGTCGGAGGGTTCGAGCAATGGCCTCCGGCGCGATATGGCGGTGATTTCGACCGCCGGCGTGGTTGGCAAACTGATCGCGGTGGCGCCAAACGCATCGCGGGTGCTGTTGATCAACGATCACAATTCCGGACTGGACGCGTTCGATCAGCGCAGCGCGCTCACGTGGTATCGTGACCGGTTTGCTCGATGGCGGTCTGACGATGAAGTACGTCGATCGGACCGAGGACGTGAAGCCCGGCGACTCGGTGGTGACTTCCGGCATGGACGGGATTTTTCCTCGCGGCCTGCTGGTCGGACAGATCACGCGGGTCTCACAGCAAGGCCCCGGGCTTTTCCTGAACATCGATATCCGGCCCGCGGCTGATTTCCAGAAACTGGAACAAGTTCTAATACTGACGCGAAAGCCGCCCCAGCTTGCTCCCGATATCAAGGGCTGAAGCTGCGTGCGACTCGTTGCCCTTTACGCGATCGCAACCCTCATCGCCCTAGCGCTCGAAACAACTATTCCGCTGTGGCTACCGATCGGCGTGTTGACGCCGAACCTGATTCTGATCCTTGCAGTCGACCTGGGTATGAAACATCACGGCGCGCTCGGGGCGATAATCGCTTTCGCGATGGGCTATGCGATCGATTCATTTTCCGGCACCCACCTTGGGCTGAATGCCTTTATGCTGACCCTCACCTACGTGATCGCGTACGGAATGTCGCGCTACCTAATTTCGACCAGCAGCGCGATCGGAGTGATCGTGGTGTTGATGGGTGCGATTATTACGGGCCTGGCAAACTCGCTCGACCAATGCTGGGCTCGAGTCCTCGTCGGGCGCGCTCGCGATGTTGCCAAGGTTGGCGGCCAGCGCGGCGGTCAGTGCGTTATTGGCGCCGTGGGTTTTCGGCTTAATGAGCATGGCGAAACGTGCGGTCGGATTGCGTGTGCGACCAGTGCGCGAGTAAATTCTAGTCACAAGTCGCTTTAGTTACAGATCATGGCTAGATTCAGCAGGCGGGAGAAAAACCGGTCAATTCCAAAGCTGGGACCGCGCATCGCCGGGCTGATGATGCTGATTGTCGCGGTGCTGATCACTGCGGCTTTGCGGCTGTACTATCTCCAGGTCATCCGGCATCACGATCTCGCCGAGCTCGCCGATCGCAATCGGATCCGAATCCAGCGATTGCCGGCGCTGCGCGGCCTCGTCTTCGACCGGCATTTGCGCCCGTTGGTGGACACCAAGCCATCGTTCGACGCGGTGATCGTGCCGGAAGATTCGCCCGACGTCGCCACTATCGTCACTCGGCTCGAAAAGCTTATCGGCCCCAACAACATGGCCAAAAAGATTGACGATGCCGACGACGAAGGGCGTCCAGAGTTCGAGCCGGTGGTGGTGGAAGAGCGGATGGACTGGTCGCAGGTGGTCGCGCTCGAGACGCATCAGCTGGAGCTGCCGGGCGTGAGCCTGCAGGTCACGCCGCGGCGCCACTATTTGTACGATTCGCTGGCGGCGCATCTGCTGGGCTATGTGGGCGAAGTTACAGTCAAGGATTTGAATCGTCTGCCGGATTACCGCATGGGCGACGACATCGGGAAGTTCGGTCTCGAGCGGAGCTTGGGAGAGCACACTGCGCGGGGACAGCGGCGGTCAGGAGATCGAGGTCGATTCGGTTGGACGGCGGCTCAGAATGCTGCGCGAGATTCCAGAACGGCCAGGTAACAGCGTCGTGATGACGATCGATCTCGACCTGCAGCGCGTGGCCGAGGATGCGATCGGGGCGCGCGCCGGGTCGCTGGTCGCGATCGATCCGAATACCGGATACATCCTGGCGATGGCGAGTCATCCGTCCTACAACCCGAACATTTTCACCGGCGGCATCCAGTCCTCGGCGTGGCACGAATTGGTTACCGACCCGAGCCATCCATTGGAAAACCGGTCTATACAGGGCATCTATCCGCCTGGCTCCACATTCAAGGTGGTGGACAGTGTTGCGGGCCTGATGGATCGTACGATGACGCCTTCGACTTCATATTATTGCCCTGGCGGTCTTTATTTCGGCAATCGCGAATACCGCTGCTGGCGCAAACAGGGGCACGGCAACATTCTGTTTCATCGCGCAATCGTCGAGTCGTGCGACGTCTTCTTTTACCAGGTCGGCCAGCACCTCGGGGTTGATCGCATCGCGGCGTGGGCGCATGCGCTGGGGCTCGGCAAAAAGACCGGCATCGATCTCGACAACGAAAAGGCCGGCACCATCCCGTCCACGGTTTGGAAACAGCGGCGCTTTCATGAGCGCTGGTATCCGGCGGAAACGTTGTCGGTGGCGATCGGACAGGGCTACGTAGCGGTAACGCCGATCCAATTAGCGCAACTCGCGGCCGAAGTAGCGAACGGCGGCACGCTCTACAAACCGCAATTCGTAAAACAAATCGACGCGCTCGACGGCAGCGTGGTCAAGAGTTTTCCGCCAATTGTGGTGAACGAAACGCGGATCGATCCGTCAGTGCTGGCGCAATTACGCAGTGCGATGGCCGATGTGGTTGCCGCGCCAAACGGAACCGGCAAATCGGCGCGTATCGACGGCATCACGATCGCTGGCAAGACCGGGACCGCGCAGGTCGTCAAGGAGGCGCAGGGCGCGCGCACCAAGGAGACCGCCTTGTCGGACAAGAATCGCGACCACGGCTGGTTCATGGCGTTTGCGCCGGTCGATCATCCGAAAATTGCAATCGCCTGCATCATCGAACATTCGGGCCACGGTGGCAGCACGGCCGCGCCGGTGGTCAAGGCGGTGATGGAAAGATATTTCCAACTCAATCCGCCACAGGGCGTCGCGCACGTGATTATCCCGTCCAATGACGCGGCGCCGGCGGACCCGCTCGCGGATTGAATTCGCAGGAATCGTCAGATGATCGTACCGGAGACGAGTAAGAATCGATGGCGGGAATAGACCGGCGCATCATTTACCATTTTGACTGGACGTTGTTCAGCATCGCGCTCGCGCTTTGCGGCGTCGGCGTGCTGAGCGTTGTCAGCGCGACCTGGGGCGGCAAGCATCATGGACTCGACCCGCTGGTGACTCGCCAACTGATCTGGGTCGCAGTCGGCACCGGGTTAATGACGGCGGCCGCGTTGGCCGACTACCGTTCGCTCGGAACCTACGCCTATTTGTTTTACGCGCTCGCAGTCGCGATGCTGATCGTGGTTGCGGTGGCGGGGCACAGCACAGGCGGATCGCGCCGTTGGATCAACCTCGGCGTGTTCAATCTGGAGCCGTCGGAAGTGGCGAAAATCGCCGTCGTACTGGTGATGGTGCGATACCTGCGCGACGAGCCGCCGAAGGGCGGTTGGAATCTGCTCCACATGATTGTTCCGGCGCTGCTGCTGGCGGTGCCTGCTGTACTGGTTCTGAAACAGCCCGACCTCGGCACCGCACTGATCCTGATTCTGATTACCGGAACTCTGATTTTCGTTGGCGGCTTGAACTGGCGGATGCTGGTAGTCCTGATGCTCGCGGCGGTGCTGGCGGCACCAGCCGGATGGCATTATTTGAAGCCCTATCAACGCGGCCGGTTGGTGAGTTTTCTCAATCCGCAGTCCGATCCGCTCGGTACCGGCTATCACATCATTCAATCCGAGATCGCAATCGGCTCGGGAGGCGCTTGGGGCAAGGGTTTTCTTAAGGGCACGCAGGCGCGGCTCAACTTTTTGCCGGAACAGACCACCGATTTCATCTTCGCGGTATTCGCGGAAGAGTTCGGATTTTTCGGTTCGATCGTATTGCTCGGCCTCTACTCTGCTCTAATCGCACGAGGCGCATGGATCGCCCGCCACGCCCGCGACCGTTTCGGCACGCTGCTGGCGATCGGCTTCACCGGCATCGTTTTCTGGCAGGTCGCGATCAATATCGGGATGGCGACCGGGATGCTACCCGTAGTCGGGATTACGTTACCGCTCGTTAGCTATGGAGGATCGTCGCTAATCGCGATGATGGCGGCGATGGGCGTTCTGATCAGCGTCAACACTCGCCGTTACATGTTCTGACGCGAAGAGCGCCCGTCCGATCTGAAATTTTCGCGAATAGTCAGAGGATAGATAATGAGGTGCGCGGAAACTCGCCGCGCAAGGAGTCGCTATGGCGCGCGCCCCCAAATTCACCAATCCCAAGGATCAGGAAATTCACGAAATCCATCTCCGCTATATCGAGGTGATGGAAGGCGACCGGCTCGCCTCGATCAGCGACGAAACCAAGTCGCACTACCTGCGCGTCCTCACGACGTTGACCGAAAAGCTCGCCGTGCCGGGTAAGCCGCTGTCGGAAGTCGTCGGCGAAATGATGGCCGAGGCGGCGCCGCTGCTCTTCCAGGCAATGCAGCGCTAGTTTTGTGGCACTTCGCTTTGGCTAGGCTTCGAGCGCGTATCCGTTTTCCTCGTGCTCGCTGAGATCGAGGCCCATCGATTCGGCTTCCTCGTCGACGCGCAGGCCCACGATGGCCTCGGTTATTTTGAGCAGAATGAGGCTGCCCACGAAGGCGAACGCGACGCTGGCGGCAACCGCGATAGCCTGCACCAGCAATTGCCTGGGGTTGCCGTTCAGCAGACCGTCGGCACCCGCCGAATTCACGGCCACGCTCGCGAAGACTCCGGTCGCGAGCGCACCCCAGATACCGCCGACGCCGTGCACGCCAACGACATCGAGCGCGTCGTCGTAGCCGAACCGTGCCTTCATTCGCACCGCTGCGTAGCACACGACTCCGGCGACTCCGCCAATGATTATTGCTGCAAGCGGACCGACGTAGCCGGAGGCCGGCGTTATCGCGACCAGGCCGGCAACCGCGCCGCTGGCGGCGCCGAGTACGGTCGGCTTTCCGGTTATCCACCACTCGGCGATCATCCACGAAAGCGTTGCCGCGGAAGCACCTAGATGAGTCGCGACAAAGGCTGAGACCGCGAGTCCGTTAGCCGCCAGGGCACTGCCGGCATTGAAACCGAACCAGCCGAACCACAGCAGGCCCGCACCGGTGATGGTGAGCGTGAGATTGTGCGGCACCATCGGTTCGCGCGGATATCCGCGCCGCCGTCCGATCACCAGCACCGCGGCCAGCGCCGAGATTCCGGAAGAAATGTGAACGACGGTGCTCTCCGGCGAAATCGAGCGCACCCATCCGATGAATCCAGCCGTCGATACCCCAAACCCAATGTGCGAGCGGATCGTAGATCAGAGTAGTCCAGAGAAGACTGAAGACCAGGAACCCGCGGAACGATATCCGTTCCGCGAATGCGCCGGTAATCAGCGCGGGCGTAATCACCGCGAACATGCATTGGAAGACCATGTATGCCTGATGCGGGATGGTGGCGGCGTAGCTTGGGTAGGCCTGCGTCGCACTGACGCCGCTCAGTCCTATCCAGCTCAAGCCGCCAATGAGCATGTTAAACGGCGAAAAGGCCAGACTGTAACCGAAGAGAACCCACTGCACAGAAACGATCGCGACCATGATGAAGCTCTGCATCAACGTGGCAAGAACGTTTTTGCGCCGCACCATTCCGGCGTAAAAGAGCGCGAGACCAGGCGCCGTCATCAGTAGCACGAGCGCCGAAGACGTGAGCACCCACGCGGTATCGCCGGCGTTGACTTTCGGATCATCGGCCGCGAAGGAGGAGGCCGCGTTCAAGATTAACGCGAGAAGTGAGAATCCAAGGGTTCCAACGAGCACGCCAAATCGCATCAAGGGCATTTCGGGTCCTCCATCGAGCTGACGGTCGAACGGCGCCGAGAAAATGGCAGGCTTCGTTACATTCCGCTCATCTGGCGCATTGCTTTGTGACAGAACTTGAGGCCGCCGACAAGATTGACTTTGAAGGCGAATTCCCGTGGATTGCGCTGCGAAGACTCGTCCGCCGTCCGAACCGCTGAATCGAATAGACGAGCGGGCGCAGTGCGGCGCGGACGGTGTGGGTAAGTCGCTTAGCCCTTGGGCAGTTGCAGGATGCGTTCGCCGATCATGTTCTTTTGCACCGCCGAAGTGCCGCCCGCAATCGTCAACATTTCAACGTTGAGGATGCGGCGCATCCAGTCGCCATCGGGCGCGAATAGCGATTTGCGCTCGATCATCGCGTAGCCGCCGAGGAGTCGCGTCGCGAACTTCGTCATCCGTTGTGACAGGTCCGTCGAAATGAGTTTGCCGATCGACGACTCCGCACCCGGTTGCTGGCCCTTGAGCCGCTTGGTTAGCGAACGCAGTCCGTTGTATTTCTTGGCCGCGACTTCAATCGCGAACTGCGCGATCTGGTGGCGGATCTCGTCGTCCTCGACTGCCGAATGACCCTCGACCGGAATCGTCTTCGCCATCTCGATTAGCTGGGCGAGAATCACTTCGGTGCCGCCGATAGTCTCGCTGATGCCAAAGCGCTCATGCATCAGCGTGGCGACCAGCACCTGCCATCCGGCGTTAAGCGGACCGAGCAGGTTTTCCTTCGGGACGCGCACGTCTTCGAAAAAGATCTCGTTGAATTCGGAGTCGCCGGTTATCTGTTTGAGCGGCTTCACCGTCACGCCCGGGCTCTTCATATCGACCAGCAGCGCGCTCATGCCCTTGTGCTTGGGGACCTCGGGATCGGTCCGTACGAAGAGCTGGCAAAAATCCGAACGGTGCGCATGCGTGGTCCAGACCTTCTGGCCGTTGACGATGAACTCATCGCCATGGAGATCAGCGCGCGTCTGAATCGAAGCGAGGTCGGAACCGGCGCCCGGCTCGGACATGCCCTCGCACCAGATTTCATCGGCGGTGAGAATCGGCTTGAGATAGCGCTCCTTCTGTGCGTCCGTGCCCCATTGCATCAGCGCGGGGCCGTTCATGATGATACCCAGGACATTGATGCCCATCGGAAGGCCCAGGCGTCCAAGTTCCTGCTGAAAGATCACCTGCTCGATAAAGGTGGCGCCGCGTCCGCCGTATTCCTTCGGCCAGTTGAGTCCCACCCAGCCATGCTCGTAGAGCTTCTTGTGCCAACGCTTGTTGCGTTCCCACAACAGGTCCTCGTCAATGCGCTCTCTTTCCTCGAGCGTCAGCGGTGGCGGCTGATTGGCCTCGAGCCACGAGCGCACCGAATGGCGATAGGCTTCCTGTTCGGTCGAATAGTTGAAATCCATGGGGCCACCTTTCGCTTCGCCGGATCTATCGAACGATCGTACATAAGCCGCGCCGAATTAGGTAGCGTTAGCGACGATGCCCGAAGCGCTTACATCCTCTTCGATGAACCGGCAAAGCCGATTCTCGTATCGCTGTAATCAATGCGGGCGCTGTTGCCGCAACCAGTCGATAACGCTATCGCCGGTCGACGTGATTGCGATCGCTCGTGCAATCGGCCTCAGTACGAGTGAGGTGGTTGCGCGTTATGCGATGCGGCGGGGATCATTGCTTCGCTTCGGCGCCAATGGCGAATGCGTCGCGCTCGACGGCGTACAGTGCACGATTCATGTTGGACGGCCGCTTGCCTGCAGGCTTTATCCGCTCGGCCTGGAACGCGACGGAACTCAAGAACACTTCGTCGAGCTCGAACCAGCCGCGGGTTCAGCGGGAATTTACGGCGATGATGGGCTCGTCGGTGAATTTCTCCGCGATCAGGACATCGACGAGCGGCTCAGATTGAATGAGCGCTATCGACCATTGATTTCGCTGTTGCGCGATCGCGTCGAACTTGTGACCAATTTCGACATCGCTGAGCCGCGGGAGTTCTGGCGGCGCGCCGTAGCGGAGGCTCTGCGCGAGACCAACTGCGATCCGAATTGGTTAATCGACGCGGCCTTCGATCCGGACGGCAGCGGAGGCTATCGCGAATCGGTTGCGGCGAACGGTTCAGGCGCACGCAGCGGCCCTGATTAACATTGTTGGGCGCGAGTCCAATGGCGAGATACTCGCAGCCGCCGCGGTGCTGCTTGCGGTCAGCCTGGGCTATCCACCAAGTGAAGCAATTAGTGGCGTGACAGCCTAGTCGGGTTCGCTGTCCGAATCGGAATCGACGCCTTTGCGCTGCTTCGGCCCACTCGTAGGCTCCGCGGCGGGCGTGGGTGACGGCGTCGCGACCGGCGTTGGCGGTTGCTGGTCGGCACCGAGGTCGCGAACGATTTGTTTCGCGTGGCTGGCCGGATCGACGCTCGGATAGACCTTCAGGATATTACCGTCCTCGCCGATAACATACGTGATACGGCGGTCGAGACCCAGGATGGGAATTCCGTTGTCGGCGCCGTAGGCCTTGGCGATTTTGTTATCCGGATCGAGCAGCAGCGGAAACGGCAGGCTGTATTTGCGGGCGAATGCGCGATGACTGTCTGCGCTATCGATACTGCATCCGAGCAGCACGATGCCCCAGCGCTGCAAGTCGTTGTAGCCGTCGCGAAAGGTACACGCTTCCCTGGTGCAGCCGGGCGTATTGTCCTTGGGATAGAAATAGAGCACGACCTTGCGGCCGCGATAGTCGCTGAGCTTAATTGGCGTCGCTTGATCGCCCAGTACAGCAGTAGTCGAAAATTCCGGTGCGGCGTCGCCCACCTTGAGCATCTCGCCGCGCGCCAGCCACGGAAAAAGAAGATTGAAGAGGGCTCCCATAAGGACGACTCCTGTTACGGTCGTTAGGAACCTCATCGATTAGGTGCTTGCCGCGAGCAGTTCGGGACGGAGCCTAGACATAGTGCAGCCATTTGCCGTAGCGCGGTTCGCGGCCGCGCAACGCGCCGTGGAAGACCTCGATCACTTTGCGCGTGATCGGACCGGGCTTGCCCTCGCCGATTTGCCGATCATCGAGTTCGCGCACCGGCGTAACTTCGGCTGCGGTGCCCGTCATGAAGGCCTCATCGGCGATATAGACCATATCGCGCGGAAACGGCTGCTCCAACACCTGGATACCATCGTCGGCCAGGATCTTAATCACCGATTCGCGCGTGATCCCCGCCAGACACGACATCAGCGGCGGCGTGCGCACGACCCCGTCGCGCACGATGAAGAAGTTTTCACCGCTGCCTTCGGAAACGTACCCGTTGACGTCCAGTAACAGCGCTTCATCATAACCGTTGCGGCGCGCCTCGTAGCCCGCCAGCGCCGAGTTGACATAGTTCGCAGACAGCTTCGCCATCGGCATCATCGAATTGTGATGGAAGCGGACGAATGAAGAGGTCTTCAGGCGCACGCCTTTCGTGATGCCGTCATCGCCGAGATAGGCGCCCCATGGCCATGCTGCTATGGCGAGGCGAACCTGGTTGTTGCGCGCCACCACGCCCATCTCGCCGGCGCCGTAAAAGGCGATCGGACGCAGGTAGCATTCGTCAAACTTGTTGACGCGAACGACATCGGTGCACGCCTTCACCACTTCTTCCGGACTGAACGGGATACGCATCTCGACGATATGCGCGGAATCAAACAGGCGGCGAATATGCTCCTGCGCACGGAAAATGGCCGATCGTCCATTCTCGGACTTGTAACATCGCATCCCTTCAAATACCGCCAACCCGTAATGCAGGCTGTGGGTGAGAACGTGGATGTTGGCCTGGTCGTAGGGCACCATCGCGCCGTCCATCCAGATCATTTCCGAGCGCACGTTGTTTGCTGCCAAAGCGCAACCTCGCCTCAGAGAATCGAGCGCCCGTCCGAGGCCGTTGAATACGGTAGTCGGTGAGCGGCGGAATATCCCGCAGTTAACTCAAAGGAGCCTCAAAAGTAGTTGAAGAGGACGAATTGAACAAGCCATAACATGAGAGCACGGCTCGGGAACCTATATGCCTAGCGTGGATGCGGGAGTCTGCGGTGGTCCGGCGCGCTATGCGCTGCGTCGCCAACAAGCTTCTCAGTGGTGGCTTGCACTGGCTCGTTCACCCGGGCGGCAGCAACGTCTAACGAGTTCCGGTCAGGTAAGGAGTCGCTCTCTGGCGAGGCGATCGAATCGATGAGAATTTGCCCGGGAGACCTATTCGAGCGTCGTCGCCGGCGTCCTCCGCGGCGGCGTCGGCGATGGCGTCCAGGCTGAGCTGACGCCGCTGCCGCGTCGAGGTTGCGATCGGCGCCGCCTGAAGTGGTTGCGGAAATGTGGTGGCGATGGCGCGGCTGGTCGCGTCCTTCGGCGAGGAATCGATCGAAGGCCTCGACTTCAACGTCGTAGGTCGGCGCGATTAACTCGAAAAGGCGGCGGGCCTCGGGATAGTAGGGGCGGCGTACGATGCGCCTCGCGATGCGCGTTCGCATCCTCATATGAGTCGCCGCCTCGAGCAGCAGTCGCATGTGGTCGGTGTCGGCACGCGAGAATCCACGTTCGCGCAGAAATTCCACCAACATCAGCCGCTGGGCGTCGCCCGCGCTCGCGATTGCCACGTGATGGAAGTCGGCGAAGAGGCAGGCCAGTATCAGCGGACGCGAGGGCTCGTCGCCATTTTCGATTACATTTCCGAGCGCGGCGAGATTTCGTGCGGTGGCGGTGATCTCGAGGTCGGTTCCGGCGCCGTCGGTGTGCGCCCGCAGATGCGCCGAAAGCTTCGGCAGCAGCACTTCGAGCAGGCCCAATTGCTCCATCAGGAACAAAGCGCGCTCGGCGCCCTTGAAACTCAGCGTGCGGAAGATCTCCTCGACCAGCCGCGGCACCGAAGACTTGGCGAGGTCGCCGCTATGACGTTCGATCGCCGCGCGCGTCGCCGGTTCGATCTCGAAACTGAGTTTGGTCGCGAAGCGCACCGCACGAATCATGCGGACCGGATCCTCGCGCATCCGCACTTCCGGATCGCCAATCGTACGAATCAGCCGCGCCTCGAGGTCGGGGACGCCACCGACATAATCGATCACTTCAAAGGAGCGCGGATCGTAAAAGAGCGCGTTGACAGTGAAATCGCGGCGAAACGCGTCCTCTTCGGGTGTGCCGAACGTGTTGTCGTGACGAATCATCGGGTCATCGCCTTCGGCAACGTCCTCGGCGCGTCGCCGAAAGGTCGAGACTTCAATATTCTGCGGGCCGAAAAAAACGTGAACGAGTCGAAAACGGCGTCCGATCAGGCGCGAATTGCGGAACAGATCGCGCACCTGCTGCGGATGCGCCGAAGTCGCGATGTCGAAGTCCTTGGGCCGCCGCCCCATCATCAGATCGCGCACACCGCCGCCCGACCAGATACGCGGCGTAGCCCGCGGCATCGAGGCGGTAGAGAATCTTGAGCACGTTCGGGTCGATATCGCGCCGCGATACCGGGTGTTGCGAACGCTCCAGAATCGATGGTTCCACTTGATGCAGTGTCCGTCGCGCGCGCACGCCGCTACATGGCGTCGCTTGCTCGATCCGTAGGGACTCTAGCACGGTGAAAAAAAATCTTCATCGCCCGAAGCGCGTGGCTACAGGCACCTCGTGCTACGTGAAGGTGTTTCGCGCTCATTCGAGACGCATCGCATGAGACGCAACAATTGAATAGACTCGAAAGACTATGCCTCGACCCGATCGGCACAACATACAGATCGTGAGCCACGGCCCGTCCTGTCTTGACGGAGTGATGGCGGCGGCGGCGATCAAGCGCTTTTATCCCGAGCAGCGCGTAACCACGATGCTCGCGGCGAACGGCGACAGCGACCGGGTCATCCAGAATTTACGGGCAAAGGGCGGCGACGACGAGATTTGGATCACCGACATTTCGTGGACTTCGTCCAAGACCGCGGAACACCTGACCAACCTGGTCAGCAACGGCGCACGCCTATACTGGATCGATCACCATCGCACGGCGGTCTCGCGCGCCGACGCGCCGGAGTTCGACGTGCCATTCACCGGCCGGCTGCTTTCCGAGGAGTTCTCGGCCGCGCGGCTCGCCTTCAATTATCTGAAGGGTCTGGCTGAGGAGCGCGGCGAGCAGTCGCGGCTCGCAGAGTTCGAGAAGTTCTTCCCGTTCGTCGCAATCGCCGACGACCACGACCGCTGGGTTCATCAGGTGCCCGAATCAGCCGATTGGGCGCTCGCGGTGCAGACGCTGGGCGGCAGTCGATTCGTACCGCGAGATCACCAAGCTGACTGAACCGGTGATGAGCCGTCGTATGCGGATCGCACTCGAAGCGGGTCGTAAGGCGATGGACAAAAGCCTCGATCTCGCCCACGCCACCATGGTCGAGCGGCCGTTAGGCAACGGTCTTCGAATTCGCACTGCGTGCTGCATGGGCTACAGCAGCGAAGTAGCCTCGAAGCTTTACGAAGGCCAAACGCATACGGTGATCGCGCTGTTCGATTTGCGCAGCCTCGGCGTGAGCTTGCGGCGCAGCGTCGATTGCGAAGTCGACCTTTCCGCGCTGGCGCATCAGTTTGGCGGCGGCGGTCATGCGGCGGCAGCCGGTTTCGCGATCGCCGATGCCAAGCGCGCACCCGCGCAACGCCTTGCTGAGATCCTCGGCGATCGCCTGGAAAAAACCTCCTGAATCCGCCGGATTCCATCGACCGAGGACTATTATTGGAGCTTGCGGACGATTCCGTCGCGAAGTAGATTCGCGCCGTGGATCAGGCGCTCGCACAAATCCTTAATCTCCTGCTCGAATCCGAACGTGCGGGGGTGATCGCGATAGACGCTTTGCTGCTCGAAGTTACGCAACCGGAATTGCATGCGCTGCTCGCGACTTCGCGTGAGGATGAGTCCGCTACCGTCAGCCAGCTGGAGCAGTTGATTCGATCCGGCGGTGACCCCTCGTCCAGTTCGGTCGGACCTTTTGCCGCGAAGGTGGCGGCCGCCGGAACTCTGCGAGACCGTCTCAAACTCCTGATTCACGGCGAGGAATGGGTCGCCCGTACGGTCGAGGAAGCGATCGCATTGGCGCCACCCGCAGGCGCAATCCACACCAGCTCCAGAGAATGGCCAACCGCCATCGCTTCGAAGTCGAATGGGGCCGCGCCGAATTGATACAACTGATGAATACACTCGGATGAACTCGGCTGATTTGACAGTTAAGGCCGCGCCGCTGAACACCCTGTTGGAGATTGATCGATGGACCTGAGCTTTTCGCCGGATCAGGAAGAATTTCGCGCAAAGGTGCAGACTTTCCTGCGCGATAATCTGCCGCCCGGATGGGGCAAGGCGGGCTTCCGTCCCGACGGCATGTCGATGATCGAATTCATGCGTGACTGGCAGCGGCGCCTGTACGAGGGCGGTTTTCTCGGCATGGCCTGGCCGAAGGAGTTTGGCGGGCAGGGCGCATCGCAGATCGAGATGGCGATCTTCAATGAGGAAGTCGCACGCGTGCGCGCACCCGCACCGCTCAACGTCCTCGGTCTCACGATGGCGGCGCCGACCATCATCACGTATGGCAACGACGAACAGAAGGCTCGCTATCTGCCGAAGATTCTGAGCTGTGAGGAAATCTGGTGCCAGGGCTTCTCCGAACCCGATTCCGGTTCGGACGTAGCCGCTGCTCGTACTCGCGCCGAGCTTCAGGGTGACGAGTTTATCGTGAACGGACAGAAGGTGTGGACCACGCTCGGCCATATCGCCGACTGGTGCATGCTGCTGGTGCGAACCGATCCCGACGCGCCCAAACATCGTGGCCTCAGCTATCTGCTGGTCGATATGAAGAGTCCCGGAATTACTGTGCGCCCGCTCCGCCAGATGACCGGCGAGTCCGAGTTCAACGAGATGTTCTTCGAAGACGTTCATGTGCCACGCCGGAATCTGCTCGGCGGCCTCAACGAGGGTTGGCGTGTCGCGACCACAACGCTGATGAATGAGCGCGGCACGATGGCAATGGCGGGCGTGATGCGTTACCGCATCGTCTATGAGGAAATTCTTGATCTCGCCCGCACCACGATGCGCAATGGCGCACCCGCGACCAAGGATCCGGTGATTCGCCAGCGCCTCGCGCAGTTTTACGTCGAGCTCGAAATGATGCGTTTCACTTCATACCGAGCCTTCTCGCAGATTCTCAAGGGCGGAAATCCCGGACCCGAAGGATCGATTTCCAAGCTCGCGTGGTCGGAGCTGAATCAACGGATGCAGGAGTTTGTGATCGAACTCGAGGGCCCGGCAAGTCAACTGGTCAAAGGATCGCCGTATGCCGTCCAGAGTGGCCGCTGGCAACATCATTTCCTGCGCTCACGGGCCAATACAATCGAAGGCGGTACGTCGGAGATTCAACGCAACATCATCGCCGAACGAGTGCTTGGCTTGCCGCGAGCCCGTTAGCGACCTGCTTGCACTGCACGTTTTTCGCCATCGAGGCGCGTCAGCACGAAATCGATGGTCGAGAAGACGGCTACGGCCAATCGACGCCGGAGGGTCGCATGGACCCTCCGACGCGATCTCGCCCCCCACACCATCAGTTCCACCCCACCCGACATGACCTGAAATATGTTTCGCGTAAGTACCTCTAACGACCCTTGTAACCCAAGATATGTGCCGTAATCGCGCGCCCGACTAAGCATCAATTCACGCCAGAGAGTTGTTAGAAAGCGGCAAGATTGGCGACAAAATCTCGACATTCTGTGGCCGCAGATTTGCCACTCACCAAGGCACATGAGGCGGCGGGTTTGCATTCGAGAGCTTGCGTGCCCATCGATTTATCGCTAGCTCCGACGGCATAGTGCGTGGTGCAACCTTTCGAGTTGTCGGCACCGTCCTGATGCGGAGGTAATTTGTCATGCCAAAATTCGAGCGCGACGGCGTTTCGCTCTACTACGAAGAATTTGGTTCCGGCTATCCCTTGTTGCTTTTTGCGCCCGGCGGGATGCGGTCGAGCATCGAGTTCTGGCATAAGAGCCCATTCGACCCGACCACGGAATTCGCCGCCGATTTCCGTGTAATCGCGATGGATCAGCGTAATGCGGGTCAGTCGCGTGGACCGGTCAGTGCCGCCGACGGCTGGCATACCTATACGGCCGACCACCTCGCCCTGCTCGACCATCTCGGCATCGCGCGCTGCCATACGATGGGTGGCTGCATCGGGTCGTCGTATTGCCTGAGCCTGATCAATGAGGCCCCGCATCGCGTTAGCGCCGCAGTGTTGCAAAATCCGATCGGCCTGCACGAAAACCGCGAGGCCTTCCGCGAGATGTTCGACGGTTGGGCGAAGGCCTTGCAGCGACACGACGCGAGTCTGACTGACGACGCGCTGACGACCTTTCGCGAGCGCATGTACGGTAGCGACTTCGTCTTTTCAGTGACGCGCGATTTCGTGCGCAAATGCACTCATCCGTTACTCGTGCTCGCGGGCGACGACCTCTATCATCCGGCGCCTGTCTCGCGCGAGATCGCATCGCTCGCGCCGAAGGCCGAGTTGGTCGAGTCGTGGAAGACTCCTGACGCCATTCCGGCGGCGGTGAAACGCGTTCGCGAGTTTCTCAAGGCGAACGAGAAACGCTAGGCGGGCCGGTAGTCGGAGAACTGGTCGGCCTGTTTCGTCAAGAAGTCAATCGATCGCGAGACTGGCAAATGAGACCGCCGATTCGGTCTGCGGCTCCATTGCGATGTCGTGCATCAGCAGTCGCGCGCGATGGTCGCGCAGTAATTCGAGCTGGGTGTACATCGGTGACAGTCCGCAAATTTTTCGCTGGTCCTGATCCTTGGCGATGTCGGCGAAGAAACCCGCTGGATCGCCGCGCTTGATGTTTTCGATAAGGGCGAGATCCTCGGCCTTCACCCATTCTGCAATCTTCTGGTCGGCGCTGAAGGAGTCGCCGAACTTTTTGCCGACGTGCGCGAAGTCAACGCCCGCAACGATCAGGACGCGGCGGTTTTCGGCCGCGAGTTCGGCGCGCAACACCTCGATAAAACCGCCCACGCGCGAGTCGAGCGCAGGGGTTTCGCCGCTAGTCACCATCTCGTGGAAGGAGCCGACCAGAATCGGCACGACTTTATAGCCCGTGGTGCCCAACGCCCACGCGAGAAACAGGGCCTGGAACTCGATCGAATGCTCGTTGCGATGGAGCAGTTCTTCGGCGAACAGATCGCCGTCGCTATACCGTGTTGCCAGCCGATCGACGAATTCGCGATCGGTCGTGACGGCGCCGAGCGGCGTCATATAGTCCTTGTGCGTTGCGGTAAATAGTTGTGGACCGCTGCCGTAATGCGACGTTCCCAGGATGATCACGAGGTCGGGCCGCTCGCGCGTGAGCAACTCGCCGTATGCGTGCGCGTATGCGGGTCCGCCGCGCCGCGGATCGATATGCGGCGCGATCAGACCGCTTAGCGCCGCACCATTGCTGTTCGGTTGAGGAATCTGTCCCGGGCCACCCGGCGCACTGAAGAACGCTTCGATTTCTCGCCGTAGCTTGATCGCATCATTTTCGTAGCAAAGCCCGGCGAGCGCAGCGGGGCGTTGCGGATTGCGCAGGTATTCCTCGCGCACCGCGTCGATTCGCGCCGCGTACGCGGGCGAATCCAGAAAGTAACCCTGATCCAGTGCGTTGATCAGACCGTCAAGATGTTCCGAGGGCAGCAGATCGCCGAAACGCCGGGTGAACGCCGCCTTGAGATCGAGTTTCGAATTGGTGCCGTCGAACAATGTCACCAGGAAGTATGCGCCCATTCCGATCAGGATTGGCGTCGGCGCTATGCCACTCGGATCGCGCAGGCAAATGTAGTTCTGCCCGTCCTGATCGACCGGAAAGGCCTCGACCGCCCGAATTTTTGGATTCTCCATCGAAGTTTCGCACGCCCCCTGCGCCAATTGCGCATCACGGACGATGTCCGGCGCGCGCCTCACGATGCTAGGGGCTTTGGCAAAACGCGGCAAGCCGCTCACGCGACCGCGGCTCTGGACAGGGCGGTGCGGAACGCGAAAGACTTGGGGCGCGGGCCGGATCAAGGACATACAGGGAGCAGGGCAAAGAAACGATGAAGATTGTGCGCTTCACGCATGAGGGACGCGACCGTTACGGTGCGCTCGAGAACGATCGCATTTCGATGCTCGAAGGCACGATCGATGCGCTGACACCGGCGAAGGGAGCCGCGGCGATAGCTTTGAAGGATGTGCACCTGTTGGCCCCTGCCGCGCCGAGCAAGATCGTCGCGATCGGGCTCAATTACGCCGATCATGCCGCGGAGGGAAACCGCGAACTGCCCAAGGAGCCGATGCTCTTCATCAAGCCGTCAACCGCGGTGATTGGTCCGGGCGACGAAATCGTTTACCCGCCGCAAACCGGCAACCTCCATCACGAGGGCGAACTTGCGATCGTAATCGCTAAGACCGCCCGCAATGTGTCGCCCGCGGAGGCCCGCCGATACGTGCTCGGTTATACGTGCGCCAACGACGTCACCGCTCGCGATCTTCAACGGCGCGACGTTCAATTCACGCGCGGCAAAGGCTTCGACACGTTCGCGCCGCTCGGCCCCTGGATCATCACCGAGCTCGACCCCTCCGACCTCGCCCTCGAGACGCGTGTCAACGGCGAAGTCCGCCAGAGGAGCCGCACCTCGCAGCTCATCTTCAATTGCGATCATCTCATCAGCTTCATTTCGCAGGTGATGACGCTGCTGCCGGGCGACGTGATTTCGACCGGGACGCCGGCGGGCGTCGGGCCGATGAAGGTCGGCGATGTCGTCGAGGTTGAGATCGAACGGATCGGATGTCTGAAAAACACGATCGCAGCGCCACGCTAGGAGGGCATAAACCGCCGCGCCACAATCGGGATGATCGGCGCGAGCATACGCCCAATGGCGTTCGTTATCTCGTCGGCCCCGTGACAGACGTCAAGCGCGGTACCTCGCTTAAGTTCCTGATGCCTGTTCGCGACGCCGACGAGGAATGCTTCGTGATCAATTTCCGAGGCCAGCTCCACGCCTACGTCAATCGATGTCGCCACGTGCCGATGGCGATGGACTGGGTTGACAACCAATTCTTCGCCGAGCGCGGTCGCTACCTGATGTGCCAGACCCACAATGCCTACTACGATCCATCGAACGGGGAGTGCATCGCAGGACCTGCGGAAACCTGCGGCAAGATGCTTTACCGCGTGCCGCTTGAGATCGAGGACGGTAAAATCTACGCGCGCCCTCCGCGGGAAGAATTCGAAGACTGATTCGCCCTTGATCCTTTATTGATCGACTAGTCGGCCGTCGGTGTACGCAATAATCGTGTGTGCCAGGTCATCTGGACCCACGACTCACCGCTGTTTTCGACGAAAACCTCAGCCCGCACGTCCATCGCTTCACGGTCCGGCGTCACCGCGCAGTGCAATTGAGTCAGTTCGTCAAGGGTATTGACGACCCCGCTGGGTCGGTCGAAAAGAGTCAGCTGCGGCGCGCGGAAATGAAGATACGCGGTTAGCTCGGCGCGATCCCTGCCGGCCACCGATTTGACGCGAACCGATTGCCGCTGATCGCTGACAATCGATCGTTGCGCCACCGAGGTCTCGGCGAAAGTCAGATGCCAGCGGTCGCCGGTACCGACCTGCTTGTAGCAGAGCTTGTACAACTTGGTCAGCCATCGAACGTGTACGGCGTCGGCCGACAGCGGTGTCATCGAATCGACCTCAGGAACCTCGCCGGCCCAGCAACCCCTGAAGATTTCGGGCAGGGGAATCTCGCGTATATTCGATCCGGGATTGTCAGGCATCACCGGACGCTGTGGGATGATCGGGAGCGTCTCCGACTGCGATGGGGCGCGCTCGCGCGGCAAGTCCTCGGTTGAAGGCTTTTGTTGGGAAGGCAGGACCCGCACCTGCTGGGCACGCGCCAGCGATACGGCGCACGGCGCGCACTCAATTGATATTACGAAAATGAAGCAGCAAATGGCGCCGATAGCGCGGAATCTCGAACGGCTTGGCGCTGAGCGCACCGCCATCGCATTTCACGCGAGTGCTCGCGGGTTACTCGTATTCGTCGCCGAAATGGGCGCGGATTATCCGCGCCTTAAGGTACTCGAGAGTCCCCAGGTCTTCGACGATATCGCCGCCGGTGTCATAGAAGAAAAGTTCGCCATTCTTGGTGCGCCCGACCGCGATTATCCATTCGAGGTCATCGCGATCTTCGAGCAGGTAATTGATGGTTTGGGCAACGCCCCGACCCGGAATTATCGTGATCTTGGGGCGGGCTAGTTTTTCCTGCTTCGGCATTGTTTTGGTAAACACCCCTGGCGAGAAGGCGCGTCCATCACCTTCGCTTAGATTAGGAATGCACTCTGACCTAAGTCAATAGCGCGTGGACGGCGACCTCCGCGTGATGCGTGTTCGGAAAGAAATCGAACCCTCGAACCTCGCTAATTTCGTATCCGTTTGCGGCCAGGCTTTGCAAGTCGCGCACGAGGGTCGGGGTGTCGCACGAGACATAGATTACCGCACGCGGACGCAGCCGCGCGACTGCTTCCATCAACTCGAGCGCGCCGGTACGCGGCGGATCGATGATCACGAGTTCCGGCCGGTAATGTGCCTGCGCGAAGAAGCGCGCGGTTTCCGTCGCTTTCATCGCGATAAACTGCGCATCCTTGAGCGCCATCCGCACGGCATTTTGTTGAGCGCTCGCAATCGCGAGCGCGTCCGCATCGACGCCCGTGACGCGCGCGCCGCGCCGTGCCAGCGGCAGACTGAAATTGCCGGCCCCGCAGAACAGATCGAGCACCGGCATTTCGGCGCGCACCGTCGCCATCGCAGCCACTGTCGCGACGAGCTTTACGTTTTGTGCCCGGTTGACCTGGCTGAACAGGTCGGCGTCGGTTTCGATTTCGCAACCCGGCTCCAGCTCGAACAAAATTTTCCCGTCGCCCAACACTTCACGCCGATTGCCGCCGCGCAGCACAACGCCGCGAATCGTGTTGTCGCCACTCATCACCTGGCGCGCGCGTGAGACCTCCGCATTGCCGGGCGCCTTCGCTAGATGGGCGATCTGCACTTCGCCCTGGTTATCCCTGACCACTTCGATCTCGATGCATCGCCGGCCCAACGCCGTGGCCAACGCGACTGGGATTCGATCAGGCGCGACGGCCACCATGCACCGATCGATTTCCACCATCGAATTGCTGCCCGTTTCGTGGAACCCGACCGCTGCGCCACTGGTCTTGAAGCGGGTCCGCGAACGGTATGCAAACTCGGCTGGTGCCGCTTCGATGAGACCCCGTGGATCGAGTTCCACGCCCAGCGCGCGCTGGAATTCCGCCGCAATCAATTCCGCCTTGAGCGCCACCTGCGCGGGATATTCGATCTGTTGCCAGTCGCATCCGCCACAGCGCGGCAGGAACCGGCATGGCGGCTCGCGTCGGCTGCGCCCGGGCCGGATTATTCGATCGATTCGCGCGATCGCGTAATCGCGACGCTCGGACTTGAGCGCCACCTCTAACCGGTCTCCCGGCGCGGCGTGCGGGACCATCACGGATTTGCCGTCGAGGCGGCCGACTCCGTAAGGTCCAAAGGTCATCGCATTGATTTCGATTTCCGGCATCTAAAAACGGCGGATGAGCCATGCGCCACGAATCTCTCGCGCCTATCCGGAATATTATAGCTGACTGCGCGTCTTAACGTGTGTGAGTCGAGAGTGGCGATAGAGGCGGCGCGCAATCTATAATTTCCGGTGGTGTCGGGCATTTTGCCCGGACTCTTCCACTTCAACCATTCTTCGTCAGGTGATCTTCGTTGGCCACCGAAGCAATTCAGCAGGAATCAAGCGAGCAACTCGAACGCCGGCAGCGCCTCGGCATCTTTGCCAATCGGCTGTTCGAGCGAATCTCATCTGATCTGAGCGATAGTTACCCGCCGCAAAAGCGGCTCGCGATCGCCGCCGATGCGTTCGAATTCTTCGCCACCCGCAACGGACTCATGAAGTTGCGGGTGCGTGCCGGCGACGCCGACGGCTCGTGCGTGGTTGAAACCGCGATGGATGACCGACCGTTTATCGTCGACAGCGTGCTCGAGTTTTTTCACGAGAATGGGATTCCCGTCCGCCTGCTGCTGCATCCCGTGTTCAATGTCGCTCGCGACGCCGATGGATCAATGGTCTCTTTCGAGCAGACGGCCGCCGGCGAGCACGCCGAATCGTTTACCCACACGGAAATCGAATTGCCCGCCGGATTCACGGCCACTGCGCTGGAGCGAGGACTCGCCGAGATCCTCGACGAAGTGATCGAGGTCAACAACGACTTCGCCGCGATGACCAGGCGCGCCCTCGAAATTTGCGAAGAGACCGCGGCTGCTCGCAACCTCGTCGAACTTCGCGATCTGCTGCGCTGGCTGGTTTACGACGGCTTCGTTTTTCTCGGCTATCGCCGGTATCGCGTGGTTAATCACGACGGTAAGCGCGCGCTGGTCGCTGAGCCCGGCTCCGGTCTCGGCATTATGCGCAACGAAGCGCGTTCCCGTTACGCCAATCCGGTGACGCTCGATTCGATGGACGCGGATCATCGCACGTTGTTGTTCGACGGAGCACCGCTGATCGTCGGCAAGGCGCGCGCGGAAGCCCGCGTACACCGGCGCGCGCCGTTGGATGACCTCACGCTGCGCCGTTGCGGACCCAACGGTGAGGCAATCAGTTTCGACCGCTTCGTCGGGCTATTTACCTCGCGCGCGTATGCCGAAGAATCGCAGCACATCCCGGTGCTTCGCGCCAAACTGGACGAAGTGCTGGCCGCCGAACACGTCCAGGTTGGCTCGCACGACTACAAGCAATTCGTCGCAGTCTTCAACAGCTTTCCCAAGGAGGAGCTCTTCCGCGCCCGGGTCGCTGAATTGCGCGCACAGATCCGCGTTGTGCTGGACCTCAAGAACGCAGGCGAGGTGCGTCTCAGCCTGCAATCCGATCCGGTGCGCGGCAACGTTATTGCGCTGGTGATCATGCCGCGCGAGCACTTTTCGGCCAACGTCCGCGTGAACATCCAGGAGGCGCTGGCGCGTCATCTTGGCGGCAAACTGGTTTACTACCACCTGGCCCTCAGCGATAGCTACACGGCCCGTTTGCACTTCTGCTTTTCGGCGGTGCCACCGGGTCTGGCGGCGGTCGCCGCGATGGAATCCGACGTTATCCGCCTCGCCCGAACCTGGGATGATTTCTTGCGCGACCACCTGGTCGAGCACTACGGACCGGCGCGCGGCAAAGAAATCGCCCTGCGCTGGCGCGACGCGTTTAGCCTCGCATATCGATCGGGCACCGCGCCCGAGCTCGCGCGGCACGATATCGAACGCGCCGAGGCCCTCCTCGCGGACGGTTCCTTTGGCGTCGATATACATACTCCCGCGCCGGGCGGCGCCAGCAACGAAAGCGAACTGCGCATGTACGAAGTCGGCGATGCCCCGATTCTCTCCGAACTGGTGCCAACGCTGCAAAACTTCGGCATTTCGACGGTCAGCGAAGAAGCCCACGACCTGCGTCCCCTGTTCGGCGATCAGCGGCGCGCGGCTCACGTCCAGGCGTTCCGCGTGCGCAGCCTCAACGGGCATGCGCTTGACCAGTTGCCCGGCGCGGGACTCGTCGCCGAAGCCTTGGCCGCGGTGCGCGACGGTCGCGCCGAGGACGACGCGCTCAATGCGCTTACGCTCAACGCCGGACTCGCCTGGCGGGAGGTTGCGCTAGTCCGCGCGTATCTCGCCGCCGCTTTTCAGATGCGCCTGGTGCCCGCCCGCCTGGCCGCGAATCGCCCGCTGCTGCTCTATCCGCACCTCGCGCGCCTGCTCATCGATTTTTTCATTGTCCGCTTTGATCCCGATCGCGAGACTCCGCTTGACCAATTCGCCGCGCTGCGCGCCGGCTACCTCGAACAGTGCGGCGCGGTCGAGAATATCGCCGACGATCGCTTTGCACGCACGCTGCTCGCGATGGTTGAGGCGACTGTCCGCACCAGCTACTTCCAGGCCCAAACCGCGGCCAATGCGTATATCGCGCTGAAGTTCGAGAGCGCGCGCATTTCGAATCTCCCGGACGCCACTCCGCTCTACGAAATTCACGTCAACAGTCCGCACGTCGAGGGCTGCCATCTGCGTGGCGGCAAAATCGCCCGCGGCGGCATCCGCCATAGTGATCGTACCGACGATTATCGCACTGAAATTCTCGACCTGATGAAAACGCAGACCGTCAAAAACGCGATCATCGTGCCGATTGGATCAAAGGGCGGGTTCGTCGTCAAATCGCGCAGCAACCGTCCGCCTGATCGCGAAACCGCGATCGCCGCCTACAAGACGCTGATCAACGCGATGCTCGATCTGACCGACAACATCGTCGATGGCGTCGTCGTCCGTCCGCCGCGCGTTCGCGTACTCGATAACGACGGTCCCTATTTGGTGGTCGCCGCGGACAAGGGCACCGCGAGCTTTTCAGACTTGGCCAACGAAATCGCCGAAAGCCGCGGCTTCTGGCTGGGCGACGCCTTCGCCTCCGGGGGCGAGCACGGATACGACCACAAGCGGATGGGCATTACGGCGCGCGGCGCGTGGGAATCCGCCAAGCGTCATCTGCGCGAGATGGGCCGCGAGATCGATCGCGGCGCGCCCATCACCGTCGTCGGCATCGGCGATATGTCAGGCGACGTCTTCGGCAACGGCCTGCTGCGTTCCGACAACCTCAAACTCGTGGCGGCCTTCGACCATCGCCACATTTTCATCGACCCCGATCCCGATCCCAAGGCGAGTTTCGCGGAGCGCAAACGCCTCTTCGAATTGTCCGCTTCAAGCTGGGCCGACTACGACGGGAAGCGGATCAGCAAGGGTGGTGGCGTTTTTCGCCGTGGACAAAAGCGCATTGCGCTCAGCTCGGAGGCGCGTCGCGCGATCGGCTGCGAGACCAGCGAACTCGACGCCGACAGCCTCGTGCAGACGATCCTTCGCGCTAACGCCGACCTGCTCTACAACGGCGGCATCGGCACCTACGTGCGCGCGAGCGGCGAAACCGACGCCGAAGTCGGCGACCATGCCAACGATAACGTTCGCGTCGCCGCGCCCGAATTGCGCTGCAAGGTCGTCGTCGAAGGCGGCAACCTCGGCTTCACCCAGGCCGCCCGCATCGAGTTCGCGCTTGGCGGCGGGCGCATCAACAACGACGCCATCGATAATTCCGCCGGCGTCGATATGTCAGACCACGAAGTCAACTTGAAGATTCTCTTTGCGCCGATTGTCGCACGCGCCGAACTCACCGCGAGCGGACGCAATCGACGTCTCGCCGCCGCCGCCGAGGAGGTCGCCGAAGGCGTGCTGCGCGACAACCGCGACCAGGTCCTCTCGCTGAGCCTCGAGCAACTGCGCAGCCGCACCAGTGTGAGCGCGTTTCGCGATCACCTCACCACGCTCGAGCAGAACGCCGTCGTGCGCCGCGCCGACGCGATCCTCCCGACCCACGAGGAGCTGCGCGAGCGGCGTTCGCGCTTCGCCGGCTTGACCCGGCCGGAGCTCGCGATGCTCACTGCCTACACCAAGATCGATCTCGCCTCGCGGCTCGAACAAACCGATCTAATCGCCGATCCGTATCTCATCGACCGCTTCCTGCGGCCCTATTTTCCCCACACCATCGCTGCCGCGCTGGCCGCTGAAATTCCGCGGCACAGCCTGCGCCGCGAACTCATCGCAACCCGCCTCGTCAACGAGATGGTCGATCTCATGGGCTCGGTGTTCGTCTTCGACCTCGAACGAGACCACGGCATCGAGGCCGCCGAGGCGCTGCGTGCGTGGCTCTCCGCTTCCGGCGTCCTCGAACTCCCTCACCGCGCCGCCGAGCTCAAGGCCAACGTTGCCGAACTCACCGCCGAGGCCGAGTTGGGCGCCTTTCTCGGCCTCGAACGCGCGGCCCGACGCGCCTGCACCTGGGCCATCGCGCACGCTACGGCCGAACCGCTCGGCGTCATCATCGGCCGGATCGAGCCGCAACTGCGCCATCTGGCCGCCGAATTTGAGGACGTCCTGGCTGGTGGCGAGCGCGCTCGCTTCGAGCGCACCTATCGCGAGCTCCGCGCCGCCGTCCATCAGGAGCAACTCGCGCACGAACTGGCGCGTCTCGCCTTCGCCGATCATCTGCTCAATGTGCTGAGTCTAGCCTTCGACTGCGGCCGCGATCCGATGGTCGTCGCCCGCGCTTACTTCGGGCTTAGCGAACGCATCGAGTTCGCTTCGATCGAACTTGCCATCGAAGCGATCAGCAGCGACGACCGCTGGGAGCGCCGTGCCGCACGCGATCTGGCCGCCGAACTCTCGTGGGCGCGCATCCAACTATGCCGTATGGCGCTCGAAGGTGCCTCCGACGGCGCCCGCGCCGCTACTTTAATCACCCCGGGCCACGAACGTCGCGCCGCCGAAGTCGAACGGATGATGGGCGATCTGCGCACGCTGACTTCAATCGGATTGCCGCCGTTGCAGGTCACTGTGCGTGCCCTGTCCCGCCTCGCGAGCGGCACCTGATACGAGTCGCCATTCGGAGGAAACTTTACTCGGTCGCAGGTGAGAGATTCGGTGGCGGAGTCGTGGCCGGCAACGATGCGTCCTGCGCCGCTGCCACGCTCTCGGTCGCTATCGCCCGCAGGTCCTCATACAGCCGCGCACCCGCCGCCATGAAAAACACGGTCGTCGTGTAAGCTACCGCCGCCGCGAAACAGGTGAACAGGAAGATGACCGACGTCAGCGCGCCGCTCCAGACTGCGAGCGGGCTGACCAGCAGGCTCAACGCGAAGAACGCGCCGCCCACCCACACGTTGAACCCCGACCACACCGCAAGAAAGACTATTATCCGCACTGCGACCTTCAATAGCTGTCCACGCATCAGATCGCGGCTGTATAGCAGCGCCTGCCAACTTCGCCGATTGTCAAACACGAGCGCGTACGGGGCGAGGTAGAGCCACACAAACGCCAACAGTCCGGGTATCACCAGCAAGACGAACCCGACTCCGATTGCGATCACCTGGATCAGGGCGATCCACAGAAACGAAGGCACCAGCGTGATCGCCTCGCGATATACCTCGATCGCTTCATTGAGTACGCGCGCGTGGCGCATCCCCGACCTGACTCGCTTGATCGCGCAAAGCCCCACCAGCTTCACCAAAAACGCGATCGCTGTTAGCGTCAGATGCAGCGCCCTCAGCGTCCAGTGGCCAAACAGCGGCGGCGGTGGCGGCCCGGTATCTGGCGCGTACGGTATCTGTACTGACCACCAGCCCACCGAGCGCATCCCCGGCTGAAAGGTTCGCATCAGTTGATGTTGTATGTTTAGCGCATCCGGCAGCACGCACAGCGCCGACAAAAACACCACCGGCGACAACACCAGCGCAAGCGTCAACCAATTCCCGCGCAAATCGCTGACCGCGTTGGCCAGGTAAATGAAGCTGCTCTTGATTCGCGTTCGCATTGACGAATCGAGGTTGCCATCGTGCCCTTGCTAACACAAGGCGCACCATTCGACCCCCGCTTGTATTACGTGCACTGACTCGCATCACTCATTCGCGACCGTGATGCGGTGCTCTTTGGGTCGGATCGTGCAGGATGAACATGAACACTTTGGGCGCAGGCTGCAGGCGATTTAGCCGAAGGCGATCGAGCGCGGCGACGCCCTATCAGGAGCCGCACCAAATGGGATTCCTGGGTATGCGAACAATAACGCGGACCCTCGCCCTACCCGGTAAACGAACTTGCACCGCGCGCCACGGGCAATTTCAAAATGCAATTACGCATCTCGTTTGACAACACGACGCCGATGTTGGGATTTCGCTCATAACTGATTTCGCCTTTGATTCCGGACCTTTTCCGTCTGGTCTGACAATTGCCCTTAGCGTTAAGCATGAAGCTATGGAAAGGCTCGGCTGCAGCCACTTCACGGCACCGTCTGAGCTCCTCCCGTCATGAGTTTGTAATTGGGCCACTGTGCGACACCGCTCTCACTTCCCGGAAAGCCCGTCTTTATTATTGCAGACTGTGCGAATGGCGCTTTCTGGTCTGTGGCAGCAAAATCGCGGTGCTCGACGAGGATAGTAACCCCTTAGTCGGCGCCGAAAGTGTAACCCGATTTAATACATTCGGGGAAGGTCCTTGCCCCGTACTCGAAACATTCGCGTCAGCAGCCTTGGCTAATCTCGATAAATCCGGTCTGTCATTTCGGAGGAAAACTGATGAACGAAGCAGTATGGCTCCCAGCACTATTTCTAATGGGTCTGGCCGGGCTCGGCCTGTGTTACGCGTTCTTGCTGGGCTGCGAGAAGATTTAGGGAGGCGTTCGTGATCTACCTCACAGCAATCGTTGCCGCCCTCGCATTCGTCTATCTGATCACCGCAATGGTCCGGCCGGAGTGGTTCTAGTCATTACGGCCGCTGACGCCAAGAGCTGATTAACAGAAGAGGACCCAGCCAATGTGGCTACTGCCAATCTCGATAATCGTCTTCACCATCGTAATCGCCATTCCGCTCAGCCGTTACATGGCAAGGATCATGGACGGCAACTACCAGCCGCTACGACCGTTCCGATGGTTCGAGGAAAAGCTGTACGGCGGTCCGCAAAGCTGGAAGCAATACACCGTCGCGCTGCTGATCTTCAACGCTGTCCTCTTCGTTTACGGCTTCGTCGTGCTGGCGCTGCAACCCGTGATGCCGCTGAATCCGCGCGGCCTCGGCATGCTGGCACCCACCACGATCTTCCATACGGTGCATCTCGTTCATAACCAACACGAACATGCAGCACTATTCGGGAGACGTGGCTTTCTCGAATTTCAGTCAGATCTTCTTCTGCATAGCAAATTTTTTCATGTCGGCAGCGGTTGGACTGTGTGCGCTCGCCGCGATTATTCGTGCGTTACGCGGCGATTCACACCTGGGCAACTTCTTTGTCGATATGTGGCGCGTAATTGTCTATATGTTTCTGCCCGCGGCATTCGTGATCAGCATGGTGTTCCTGACCCAGGGAATGCCGATGACCTATCAGAATGCCTATCAGGTCTCGACGCTCGAGCCTGCGGCAATGGGCACCGACAGCAATAATCAGCCGAAGCAACAGAACATAGTAATCGGTCCGCTCGCCGCGTTCGTACCCATGAAAATGATGGGCACCAACGGCGGTGGCTTCTTCGGCATGAATTCAGCGCATCCGTTCGAGAATCCCAGTGCCGGGACGAACTTTTTTGACAACCTTCTGCATGATGCTGTTTCCGATGGCGCTGGTCCTGATGTACGGACGGATGCTCGGACGCTTACGCCACGCAATAGTCATATTCTCGGTGATGCTGCTGCTATTTGTGGGCACGGTCGTCTGGGCGATCTATTTCGATACGATGAAGCCTAACCCCGGGCTAACCGCACACCCTCAAAGCAGAACATTCACGGTTGCGAGCGCGAATGCGCCCGGTGGAAAACAGGTTATTACTCTGCCTGCCGTGGCGGGACTACCGGTCGATCAGCACCTGGGCAATCTCGAGGGTAAGGAGCTGCGTTTCGGTACCTCGGCGGGAGCTACCTTTGCGGCAGCCACGGTTGATGTGACGTGCGGCGCGGTCAACGCGGAGCACGACAGCCTCAATCCGATCGCCGGACTGTCGCCTTTCGTCGGGATGTGGCTGAACTGCATCTACGGCGGCAAGGGCGTCGGCATGATCAACCTGCTGCTGTTCCTGATCGTCGGCATCTTTCTCGCCGGCCAGATGGTGGGACGCACGCCGGAATACCTGGGCAAGAAAATCGGCGGCCGCGAGATGACGCTCGCGATGCTCGCCCTGCTGGTTCATCCGCTTCCTGATTCTGGAACCGTCCGGGTCTGTTCGCGGCGACCAATTGGGGAATCAAGGCGGAGAATAATCCCGGCCGCGCACGGTCTTTCGGAAATCGTTTACCAGTTCTCGTCGTCGTCGGCCAACAACGGTTCGGCCTTCGACGGTCTGGGAGTCTCCTACGGTCTGAATAGCAATTCGAATCCTTCGCCCGAGGCCGTACCGTGGGACATCGGCGGCGGCCTGGTAATTCTGTTCGGCCGTTATCTACCGATCATAGCTCCGATCGCGATGGCGGCGTTTCTCGGCATGAAGAAGAGTACGCCCTTTGGCCTCGGAACCTTGCGTGACGACACATTTACATTCGGCTGTCTGCTCTTTGGGCACGATCGCGATCGTAGGAGCGTTGCTATTCCTGCCGGTCGCCGCGCTCGGTCCGCTCGCCGAGCATCTGGGGCCGATACCGTTCGGCGGCTAGACGAAAGGAACGACCGGCGAGGTCGCTGATTTCGAGAGTCATTGTCCTAGCGCAGCGCACTTTTCGGAGGATCTAAAAATGGGAGCAGTTGCAACACCGCTACGGCCGCTTGAAGCACCCGAACATCCGCGCCCGCCAAGGCGAATCAAAAGCCGGAAGCTGTTTGAACCCGAACTCGTGCGCGATGCCTTGAAGCAATCTTTGGTGATGCTTCGCCCGGACATTCAGTGGAGCAATCCGGTCATGTTCGTGGTCGAGATCGGCGCCGTGCTGACGCTTGCTCTTCATCATACAGGCGCTCGTAAGTACCTCAGTCGAGTCAAGTTCCGATTACCTACTTCATTGCGCTGGATTTCTGGCTCTTCCTGACGGTGCTGTTCGCGAATTTCGCGACGGCACTGGCGGAGGCTCGCGGTAAGGCGCAGGCGCGAGTCGCTCCGCAAGACGCGCAGCGAGACACCCGCCTATCGATCTCAAGAGCCGGGGACGCGGTCGAAGAAGTGCTATCGACCGATCTCAAACCGGGTGATCGCGTCGTGGTAGCCGCGGGGCAAGTAATTCCCAGCGACGGCGAGGTGGTCGAGGGCATCGCGTCGGTCGATGAATCTGCGATCACGGGTGAGTCTGCGCCGGTTATCCGCGAGGCCGGCGGCGATCGTTCCGGCGTTACCGGCGGAACCAGGGTCATCTCAGATCGAATCGTCGTGAAAATCACGGCCCTGCCGGGTCAGGCCTTCCTCGATCGCATGATCGCGCTGGTCGAGGGTGCCGTGCGTCAAAAGACACCAAATGAAATCGCGCTTACGCTGGTGCTTTCAGGACTCACCTTGGCCTTTCTGATCGTCGTAATTCCGATCTGGCCGATGGCCTGGAATGCCGAACAATACATGATGGGTTACCTTGAGCCTTTCAGATCCGCTAAAGAGCCTCGGCACCGATGTGCCGACCCTCGTTGCGCTGCTGGTGTGCCTGATTCCCACTACGATCGGTGCGCTGCTAGCTGCGATCGGTATTGCCGGCATGGATCGCGCATTACAGGCGAACATCATCGCCAAGAGCGGCAAGTCGGTTGAAACCGCCGGGGATATCGACACCGTCCTGCTCGATAAGACGGGCACCATTACCGTGGGCAATCGCCGGGCCACCGACTTCGTAGCCGTGACTGGCTACTCACAACTTAGGTTGGCTCTTCTGGCGGCGTTGCGTCCACCGCGGACGAAACCCCGGAAGGCAAAAGCATCGTCACCGCCGCGCAGGCAATCGGCGTCATCTCCAAAGATTTGAGCGCCCCCGCCGATGCGACGTTCATCCCGTTCAGTGCGCAGTCACGAATGAGCGGCGTCGATTTTCCTGACGGCAGGTGCATTCGGAAAGGCGCTGCTGATGCGGTAGTCGCTTTCGTCAAACAAAGAGACGGCACTATACCCGCCGCGTTGCAGCAAGCTGTCGATGCGATCGCCTCCAAAGGCGCAACCCCTCTGGTAGTCGCCGAGAATTCCAAGATCGCCGGTGTTCTCGCGTTGGAAGACATTCTCAAGACCGGGAATGAGCGAACGCTTCGAGCGGCTTCGCAAGATGGGACTGCGCACCGTGATGATCACCGGCGACAATCCACTTACCGCCGCGACGATCGCCAAGCAGGCCGGCGTCGATGACTTCGTTGCGCAGGCCACGCCCGAATCCAAGCTCGCTTACATCCGCAAGGAGCAGGCCGACGGCAAGCTGGTCGCGATGATGGGCGACGGCACTAACGACGCACCCGCGCTAGCTCAGGCCGACGTCGGCGTCGCCATGAATTCCGGCACTCAGGCGGCCAAGGAAGCCGGCAACATGGTCGACCTGGATTCCGATCCGACCAAGCTGATTGAAGTGGTCGAAGTCGGCAAGCAACTCCTGATGACGCGAGGCGCACTAACCACCTTTTCGGTGGCCAACGACGTGGCCAAGTATTTCGCGATTGTGCCAGCACTCTTCGCCGGTACGCTGCCCTGGCTGAAGGCGATGGACATTATGAATCTCCATTCGCCAACGTCCGCAATACTGTCCGCGGTCATCTTCAACGCCCTCATCATTCCGGCCCTGATTCCGGTCGCTCTGAAGGGCGTCAAGTATCAGCCGCTCGGCGCCGATGCCCTCCTGCGCAAGAACCTGCTGGTGTGGGGCGTCGGCGGCGTGATTCTTCCCTTCATCGGAATAAAGCTCATCGATGTCGGACTGGCCGCCATGCACATGGTCGCCTGACGGTAGCGTGGCGCTGAGGATAAAATAATGAACAGCATCACTCAAAAGTTTATGGCTCCTCGGATCGACGGTAGTTATCTGTTGCCTGATCTATCCGCTGGCCGTGTGGGCGATCGGGCAAACGCTCTTTCCGTTTACCGCCAACGGCAGCATGGTTAACGGACCCGACGGTAAGCCGGTGGGGTCGCTGTTGATCGCACAGCCGTTCACCAAGGACGAGTATTTCTGGCCGCGTCCGTCGGCGGCCTCCTACGATGGATCGGCCTCCGCATCGTCCACGCTAGCCGCCTCGAACTACCTATTGCGCGATCGCGTCGCGCGAATGCTGGGACCGATCGTCAAATACGCGAGCGGCCCGAAAAAAGGACAACTCGTCGCGCCCGACGTCGAGGCCTGGTTTCAGCAGGATCAATACCAGGGCAGCTCCGCACCTCGTCGCACAATGGGCGGACAACCATAATGAACTCGCGCAATCGTGGGTGAGCGCCGACCCGTCGCATGCTCAGTACATTACCGACTGGGCAAAGGCGCATAAGGCCGAGGTGGCGGATTGGATCAAGCAAAATCCTGCTACCCCACAGCCGCAGGCGTCGGATCTGGCAGTGATGTTCTTCGAGAATTTCTCGAAGCGAGAATCCCGGCAAGTTTCCCTCGGCCGTAACCGACTCAGTTGCCCGGTGGGAAAAGCCAAACCGCGATCGAGCCCGTCGCGAGCGGCTCGGATATCCAATCGATCTTCTTCGACATGTGGCGCCAGGACCATGCGGACGCCGACCTCGCCAATGTGCCGGGCGACATGGTGACGACTTCGGGCTCCGGCTTGGATCCGCATATCACGCTGGATAACGCCGAATACCAACTCGATCGCGTCGCCTCGAAATGGGCGACCGATACGAAGCGCAATCCCGCCGAGGTGCGCACGGAGATCGATCAGATGCTGCAGACCGACGCGTTCGCGCCGCTGGGCGGGCTGGTCGGCGAGAAGATGGTCAACGTGCTGCAGGTCAACCTTGAATTGGCCAAGCGCTACGGCGCGCCGCAAAGCTAGTCAACAGACCGAAGCGCAGCTTCATCAGACGCGGGGTACTCCTCGGGATCGTAGGGGCTATGGAGATTCGAAGGCCCACTGATATTTCATCAGCCAGCGATGAAGCTGCGCGAGAATCCATCGAAGCGGCCCCGCTCCTCGAATCGCAGAACCCCGCGATGATCGCGCTGCTCGAGACGGTGCAACGCGCCGCGACCGCCGACACCACAATTCTCCTGAACGGCGAGAGCGGTACCGGCAAGGATGTACTTGCGCGCCAGATTCATCGATGGAGTCCGCGGCGTGGCGGACCGTTTGTCGTGATCACCTGCACGACTCTCGCCGAGCATTTGCTGGAGAACGAGCTGTTCGGTCACGTCCGCGGAGCGTTCACTGGCGCCGTCAACGATAAACCCGGCCGTCTCGAGGCCGGCCACGGCGGCACGGTGCTGTTCGATGAAATCGCTGAACTGCCTACTGCCTTGCAGGCCAAGCTTCTTCGCTTCATCCAGGAGCGCAGATTCGAGCGGGTCGGGAGCGATCACACGATCAGCGTAGACGTTCGCCTGATGGCCGCGTCCAATCGACATCTCGAAGCCGAGGTCGCTGCCGGACGTTTTCGCGAGGACCTGTATTATCGGCTCAACGTGATCTCGTTCACCCTTCCGCCGCTCCGCGAACGTACCCAGGACATCCTTCCGTTGGCGCACTGGCTATTGCACGCAGATCTCAATCAAAAGAGGGACCAACCGATTAACACCGACCTCAAAGGCGGTCGCCGCGCTGGTCGCTTACGGATGGCCCGGGAACATTCGCGAGCTTCACAATGCCTTGGAGCGCGCCGCGACCCTCGCCCGGTCACAGACAATCACTGTCGATGACCTACCGGATTCCGTCCGTCACCCGGTGTCAGAGGTTTTCGTTCCAACCGCGCAGGGCACCAGACTGAGAGACTTCGAGCGCGAGCATATTTTACGCGTGCTGGCTGAGAGCCCTACTTTGGAGCGGGCAGCGGCAACTCTCGGTATCAATGTAACGACGCTCTGGCGCAAACGCCGGCATTACGGCATTGCCTGAAGGAATCGTTGGATTGAACGTATATGTGGCGGATCCTGACGCGACTCTGGGATGAAGGATCGCAATACCGGCGAAATATCGAGACCTCGCTCGCCTTGAATCGCCGGGGCGAGGTTCGGCGACACGGGCTTCGCCTCAGGAGCGCCATCAACCGTCTTGAGATCGAGTGGGTCGCGCGGCGACATCCACCCATGGGATCGCGAGCTTCAGCCAGCGGCAAAGGCCACCCTGTTCGTCGAGCAGTGCCTTTCCGATACCGAGGCCGCGATTTACCGGCTGTTCGACCAGTTTGCCTTCGATCGACCTGATCGACGTTAGCGTTCTGGATCCCTCCTGCGAATACGCCATAATCGGCGGTTGTGTTCTACGCACCGAGCTCAACAAATCGAAAGATTTCGTTGGTTCATAATCGTGGTGACGAGTGCTGATCGCTTCGGGCGAACCTGTCATTGCCGAGCTCTTGATCGGCCTTACGGTATCTTCCCGATGCGACAAGCGCGGTGGCGATACGCTATAGTCTCCGATGCGCCGCGCTTTCGGCGACATCCGCATCCGGGACGGCAACGCCATGACTGATCAGGAACGGGCGGCTCGCATCGAGCACGAAAACAAGATGATCCGGCGCCTGCGCTTTCTGGTCGAACTGACCTTCGCCACCATCGCGCAGGACGATTCAATGACCCTCGAACAGGCCTGGGACCACGTTCACGCGCTCAAAGGTGCCGCGGTCGCGATGTTCCCCGGCAAGGACAATACCTTCGACCTGCTTTACCTGCCGCGCTTCTCGCGACTGCTGGCTGAACGTTTCCGTGCCAATTAGAAAACCTCCCACCCTCCGCCTCGTCAAGGCTGCCCCCCGCCGCAAGCGCATTGCCGTCGGCCAACTGACCGGCCTTGTCCTGTCGCGCACCAAATTCGGCAGCGCCGTCCACCAGGGCGAGTTGAGCTTCGACGATCGCATCCTGCGTCTCAAAAAGCGCCAACACGCCATAGACGACTTCATCCTCCCCGGCTTCATCGATCTCCAGGTCAACGGCGCTTGTGGTATCGATGTGATGTCCGCCACCGCCGAAGACCTCGTCGAACTCGCCCATTGCCTCGCGCACGAAGGCACCACCGGATGGCTCCCGACCGTCATCACGTCGCCGCTCGAGACCATCGAGCGCGTAGATGCGGTTATCGCCGAGGCGATGGCGGCTCAAGCCGCCTCCGATCGCGCCGTCCATCGCGGCGGCAGCAATCCGCCCGGTGCGACCATCCTCGGGATGCATCTCGAGGGTCCCTTCATCTCACCCGCGCGGCGCGGCATTCACCCCCCGATGAATCTGCTGCCCCAGGGTGACGCGCTCGATCGCGTCGGCCGCCTCAAGACCCTTAAGCTAATTACCCTCGCGCCCGAACTCGACGGCGCGCTCCATGCCATCCGTGCGTTGACCGCCCGCGGCGTAGTCGTTTCCATCGGCCATACCGACGCGACCTACGATCAGACGCTGGCCGCCATCGACGCCGGTGCGCGCATGTTCACCCATTTGTTTAACGCGATGCCCCCGCTGCACCATCGCGCGCCGGGCGTTGTCGGCGCCGCGCTGTCGCTCTCGACCGCCCGCGCCGCCGTCATTCCCGATGGCGTCCATCTGCATCCGGCCCTGCTCAATACACCGAATTTCAACCCGGTTATTACCACCGACCGCGTCGCACTCGCCGGCACCGACGGGTCTCCGATGCCGCTCTTTGGCGGCCTCGTCGGCGAAGCCCGTATCGCCGACGGCGCCGCCAGGCTCCCCGACGGCGCTCTCGCCGGCAGCGTCATCACGATGCTCGACGGCTTGCACCTCACCGCCAAACGGCTCGTTGACAACGGATGGTCCCTCAATGGCGTGCTCTCCGAATACGGCGAGATGTCCGCGTTCGGCCCCTCCGCGATTCTCGGCCTCACCGATCGCGGCCGCATCGAACCCGGCTGGCGCGCCGATTTAATCGTGCTCGACCGCGATCTGAATCTGAAGGCGGTATTCGTCGGCGGCCGCGAACTCGACTAACCAGCGTCCCTGAGGTCCCGGTGTCATTCGCGGATGAAACGTTTGCTAAGGGCACTACTAAGACTTCTCAGTGTGGATTGGCGCGCTGATAGTGGTTACAGCGCTACCAATTGTCGGCTACGTATGGATCACTGGTCCTCCACATGATGCGACCTTGGAGCGCCAGTTTCCTGGTCTGGAATCGGATCTGCCGCAGCTTGTTGTGATGGCGGAGCAGGACAAACATCTTGTTGGAATTGCGCCCGACTTTACGTCGCTGGACACTGATGCCTCTTGGCCGAGAGCGAACGTCGGATTGTCTACAGAACGATGGAATCGCTACCGCGAATTGTTCCGTAAAGTCGGCCTTCCAATGGGAATTGAAAATACGGCAATTGATATTACGGGTATTGAAAGTGATTCAATCGACGTCATAATTTTTCCGATATACACCTCTGGGATTGTTCCGGCAGGCTCCTCAAAAGGTTATGTTTATTCCGAGAAGCCACTCTCTCCAATCGTAGCGTCGTTAGATAGCATGCCCCGAGACCTCAATCCGATATATCCATCAAGCAGCTTCTACATGGCCTTTAAGCCCTTCAGGAAGAATTGGTACATCTATCGCGACGAAAACTAAAAGGCCTTAACCAACCTGCGAAAAATGCTGCTGCTGCCTTCCAACACCTCTCCTTGTCCAGGGAGAGGTCGCGTGAGCATCGCGAACGCGGGTGAGGGCATTTCGAAATTTCACATGATCGTTCGCCCGCCGATTCAAATGTGGACCGTCAAGTAGAATCCCGTGCCGCTCAACCCCGCATGCCTCGGCAAAACCTACCCGCCCCTGACCACCACCGTCACCCGCGACGCCATCGAGAATTACGCGCTCGCCTGCAACGACGATAACCCGCGCTATTTCGACGATAATGCGGCTGGCGGAATCGTCGCGTCCCCGATGTTCACCGCAGTCGTCACCTGGCTTTCCGTGATCACCGTGATGACCGATCCCGAGCTTCATGCCGACCTTCTCCGTCTGCTCCATTCCGCGCACGCCATGTCGTTCTACACGCCGATTCGCCCCGGTGATTCGATCACTTCCACGGCTAAAATTGCTTCGATCGAAACCCATCAAGGTGGCGAATCGATGGCGCTTGAACTCGAGGCGCGCAACGACCGCGGGGATATCGTCAACCGCACCGTGTTCACCAGTTTCATACGCGGACGGCGCACATCGGTCGCCTCGGTTGATTCGAGGGGCCAGCCGACTCTCGATCGCGGCGCGCCGCTCATTACCGTCGCACAAACCATCGACCTCGATCAGACTTCCCGCTATGCGGCCGCGTCTGGCGATCTCAATCCGATTCACGTGGATGCGAATGTCGCTAGAATGGCGGGCCTTCCCGGCATCATTGTTCACGGTCTCTGCACGATGGCCTTCACCGCGAAAGCGATCGTCGATCACCTGTGCGCCGGCGACCCGACGCGGCTCAAGGCGCTCGCCGTGCGCTTTTCCCGCCCGGTCTTTCCCGGCGACACCATCACCACCAAGGTCTGGTCGGCTCCTGACCCTGCCGAACTCCGCTCGGACGCCGAACGCTTATCGTCCGCTGCTCCTGACGGACTACAGTTCGCCGATCGCGACCGGCTTCGCACCTATGCCTATGAAACCTGCAATCCCGATGGCCACATCGTCATCCGCGACGGCCTCGCCATAGTCTCACCGATAGTGCGTACTGGTGTATGATCGCTTAGTTTTTCTCGGCTGCAACGCAGCCGCGCGGCCGTTCGGACGGTGACCGGATTTTACCTAATGAGAAGTCTGAAACCTGTTCGCTAGGCGATCTCGCGAGCGCTCCTGAACCACTGACTTTCCTTGCCGTGTTCCCATGCGAACGATCGTCATCGGCCTCTCGCTTCCTCTCAGCGGTGAATACTCCGCGATCGGTTTGCAGATCGAAGCCGCGCTGCGCCTCTTTGCCGACGATATAAACGCCGCCGGCGGTATCGAGATTGCCGGCGAGCGCTGCGCCATCCAGCTCGAGTATCGCGACGACGCCAGCCGCCGCGATCGCGCGCGCGAAATCTACCGCTGGCTCTGCTTCGAGCGCCACGTCGACGTCCTCTTCGGCCCCTACTCGACCGCCCTCACGCGCGCCGCCGCCACCGTCGCCGACGAAGCCGGGATGCTCCTGGTTAACCATGGTGGCGCGGCCGACGATCTCTATCCCGACCCTCTTGCAACCGATCGCGTCACCGATCGCCCCCGCATGATCGTCGGCATCCTTAGTCCCGCGAGCACTTACTTGAATGGCGTTGTCCGCCTGCTCGCGACGCTCAAGTTCTGGCGCAAGCGCGTCGCGATCGTGTCCGCCAAGACGCCCTTTGCGAGCGCCGTCGCGATGGGCGCGGAGCGTCAATGCAACCTGCGCCGCAACTGGCTTCATGGAGTGCGTCTGCGCCTCAAATTCTCGACCCGCTTCGATCCCGATCACACCCCCGAAGTTCTCCTTGCCGCGCTGCGCCGCAACCGCATCAACGCGGTCGTCAGCGCCGGCAGTTACGCCCACGACCTCGCGATCATGAAACTCTGCGTCACCAACTCAGCCAATATCCCGTTCCTCGGATGCGTCGCCGCCGGCGTGGCGCGCTTCGGTCGCGATCTCGGCCTCGACGCCGAGGGCATCGTCGGCCCCAGCCAATGGGAACCGGACTTCGACATCGTTCCCGAACTCGGGCCCTCCCCGCATGACTTCGCGCGCCGGATGGCGACCCGTGGAGCCCTCGAATGCGACTATCCGGCCGCACAAGCATACGCCGCCGGACTCGTCACCGTCGCCGCATTACGCCGCGCGGGCGCTCTCGATCAGGCGCGTCTGCGCAGCGCGTTTGCTGATCTCCACACCACCACGCTCTTCGGTGATTTCGCGATCGATCCGCCAAGCGGCCGCCAACTCGGCCATCAGATGTTGCTCGTGCAATGGCATCGCGGGCGCAAGGTCCTCATCGACGCCGAGCCGCATCCCGACGCCGGCGCAATCGAATTCCCCTCCGGATGGCGCATGGTGCTCGCTTCGATAAATTATTTTCGCCTGACCAGCCGCGCCCCGTCTGAGGAAGACCCGCACGCAGAACCTCCCGACGAAATCGACGACGACGACAAAAACTGACCCGGCTCCCTTTGCTCGCGCGCTTTACCTGGAGTCGTCCACTCACTCGGCGGCTTGCGCGGCCCATGGTCCGATCCCAGCGAAGCGCGCCGGCGTAATTCGCGTCACGTAACCTGCGATGTTCCGCATCGAAGAAGGCGGAAAATCGGCCTTCGGACCCAGATACTTTGGCGCCAGGCGGTGCAAAAGGTCCACCGCGCCGCCTTCGGTCACCCGCGCGTCACCGTAAATCACCACGTATTCGCGCAGGCCCTGCGCGTTGGTCTTGTCACTGAGCATGGACAGCGCAACTCTGGCGTCGCGACGGATGTTTTTGACCTTCTGATGCACCGCCAGGTGGCTAATCACGAACTCCTCGTCCTCGATTCCGACCCAGACGACCGTCACCTGCGGGCCGCCTTTCGCATTGAGGGTGGTCAGATGAGCGAGTGGCGCCCTGTCGATCAGTTCGCGTACCGATTGGGGAATCTTCATGCGCACTCCTCCTTGTCGTTGCGTCTCACGCCGCTCCAGTAAGCGTAAATGCACGATATTGAGCCCTGGCGCCCGGAGGACGTCAGCGAGTGCATCGCCGTCAGCCAGGTATATTTTTCAGTGTCAGAAAAGGCCCACTATCCAACCACAACCAAAAGGCGCATAGTGCTACAAGAGGGTTGTCCTCCTAAACCTCGAGGGGTGCTTGTTTGCCTGGTCCGAAGCCGACCTTTTAAGCGGGCGCCCCAGCCTCCGGCCCGCGTCGTTCCCCCGGCGCGGGCAACTCATTAAAAGGGGCCAGACGTCACTGACGGAATTCTACAAAACGAACCCAATTTTATCCAATGTTTTCAGTTAGTTAACCCAATTGCACTGACCGGATTCGGTCCAAAAAGCACATACAAAATGCCCGCAACCGAGATCAGCAGCAGCGGATTCACCCGTCGCCACAGCAGCACGCTCAGCGTCGCCGCCGCGATCCCCAGGCTTAACCAGTTATGGATCGACAGCCGTCCGATCGAATACGTGCCGGACAGCATCAGCCCAATCGCAATCGGCGCCAACCCACGTTGGATCGAGAGCCGCCATGGCGAATCGGAAAATCGCAGCCACATCCGGTTCGCGAACAACGTCAGAATGCAATCCGGGATGAAAAATGCGAAGGCGACCACCGTCGCGCCAAGATAACCCGCCACCCGGTAGCCGATAACCATGACCATCAGCATATTCGGCCCGGGCGCGACCTGGCCGAGGCTATAGATGTCGCGAAACTGCTTGGCCGTCACCCAATGGTACTGATCGACCGTCATTCGTTGCATCTCCGGCAGCACCGCGGTGCCGCCGCCGACCGCCAGGATTCCGAGTAGCGCAAAAATCCACGCCAAACTGAAGATCTTGCTCATGCCGCTCAATGCCGCCAATGCGATCGATGCGAACGGAAGCGTTCGCGCAAGTGGACGAAGCGCTCTGCCGTTTCAACCGCGCCGCGCGGCCGGTAAAGCCATACGGCGATCGGACCGACCACCAGCAACACCCAGCCGAGTGCAACCTTGAACACGCTGACCGCCCCGAACGTCACCGCCATCAAGATGAGATCGAGCGGACGCACGAATTGCTTATGCCCCAGTTGCAGCGTCACCGTCAGCAGCAGGCCTACCGCCGATGCTGCCACGCCGACCAGAAAATGGTTCACGTAAACGTTGTGACGCTGCTGATCCCACAGCACGCCGAGCGTCATCATCACCACCATCCCGGGCAGCATCAGCCCAACCACCGCGACCGCCGCGCCGAGCGCACCGCGCATCCGATCGCCCACGATCACGCTCATGTTGACCGAGTTCAGACCGGGGAGCGTTTCGCTGACTTCGAGCGCATCGAGAAAATCGTCGTCGTCCAGCCACCCGTTCGCGTTCACCAGGTATTGCCTCAGGTACGCGACCACGCCGCCGCCGAAACTGATTCCGCCGGCCGTCAGGAAAACCTTGAACAATTCGCCGAGACTCGGGCGTTTGGGCACCCGCGATGCTTCACGCAGGTTGGCGTCGCTCCGGCTACCCTCATTCATCGCGTTGATGCTTACCCTTCATTCGTTTCTCAACACCGGCGTCTTCCCCATCCGGTAGATCATCGAGGTCTTGGTCGTCCCCATCTCAATCCACTCGGAAGCCTCACGCTGCAGGCCCAGGTAAAAGGCCTCGGACAGCTCCTTGGGCTCGCCGCGAAAACCCCCCGGCGAACGAAACCTGAGCTGGAATCCATACTCGCCGATAAAATGCTCCTGGGTCATTCGATTGCGCCAGATTGCGAGCGTAGCCTTGGCCGTCATTTTGTCGCCAAAATCGATTTCACCGAAGTTCACCAGCACCTCTTCGATCGCGATTCCGTTGACTACCGAGAGCGCGGTCTTCGCCTTCGCCCCGGTCCGCAGCAGTGCCGGAAAGACCTCGCAGATGGTCTGGAAGCTTTGCGTCAAAATGGTGTTGGGGGTATCGAGCTCGCAGCTATGCGAATAGATCATGCGCACACCCTCGATCTGGTCGTAAGGCAGCAGGACCTCCTCCTTCGAACTTGACCACGTTGATGCAGGGCACCAGCGGCCGCACGTCGACTTCCGTTGCCGTCGCCAGATCCGGATCGCGGAACTTGAGCGTCAGTTCATACTCGGGCCGCGGCACGCCGTTCGCGTAAAACGTCCGTCGCCGCAAGATGAAGCCGTGGTTGTAGAGCCGAAACTTCGGCGTGTCGAAGAAGATTACCTCGCGCAGATGCGTCTCCATCGGCTTGCCGCGCTTGCGAATCGCGATTCCCAGCTCCTTCGCCACGCGCCGCGTGATCTTCCAGAACTTGTGGAACTCCTGCGGACGACTGAAGCGATTCGCCTGCAGCAGCAACTTGTATTCGCGGTACTGCAGGACATCGCGATGGAAAATCGACGCGGCGCTGACCTGGGAGTTGATGCTAGAGGTGCTCATGTGGCCTTCGTCCCGCCCCTCCACCGCAAGCTCATTCGTCCGCAGACCAAGCCGGCGATCGCTTGAATTACCCGTGGGGCCCCGGCGATGCGTCCACTCGACGTGTCCGTCCGCCGGATCAGCGTCAGAGGTATCAGTCTGCCAGATCAGCGTCAATTGTCTGCAGACAAGCGCGCGGCGCAGCCGGATAAATCACCAGTCCCACTCTTGCGAGCGACACGGCTGCGGCGCAATAATCCGATCCCCGAGTGGACGCATAGCTCAGCCCGGTTAGAGCACTTGCCTCACATGCAAGGGGTCCCAGGTTCAAGTCCTGGTGCGTCCACCAAAATATCCCGCAAATTAATTGTGATTAGATACGCGCTCGGTGAGGACACCGCGCGGCCGCGCCGCCGATCTCTCACAAAACTGCTTTGTACACCCCCGACCGAAGCCTGGTTCGATCCGAGCGACAATTGGAAGTATGTTGGCGGCGAATTCAACCGCTACTTTCGTGGCCCCCATGTCTTTCAGGTGCTGATGGGACCCATTGAACTGGTCGTCGACGAGGGCGAGTGAAGGGAAAATCGATTGAAGCGAGCAATCACGAAAATGGTGGTCGCTATCTCATTGACTGGCGGCTTTTGGATGGCGCCCTTCGAAGCGATCGCAAACGGCAGCCCGAAAACGCCGATTTGTCACCTGGTCGTAATTGTCGGAGAAAATCGGAGCTTCGATCATCTGTTCGCCACCTATAAACCGTTGAGCGGGCAGCACGTGGTTAATCTGCTCTCTCAGGTGATCGTGGATGCGGACGGCGCGCCCGGGCCGAACGCCGGCAGATCTGAACAGTGGCAGGCGACCGATACCAATCACTATTCGATCGCGCCGACGCGGACGAGTGTTTTCGCAACGCTGCCACAACCTAATACGACCTATGCGCTTGGCCGCAAGCCAAACGAACCCGATCCGCGATTTTCCGCGAATCTGCCTGGTGGACCCTTTCAGATCAGCAGGTTCACCGCGTACCAGAACTCGTTCGCCGGCGACCCGGTCCATCGGTTCTTTCAGATGTGGCAGCAATTCGATGAAGGAAGGAGCGATCTATTCCCATGGGTGGCTACAACCGCCGAGATGGGAAGCGAAGGGAAACCCACACCCATTCCGTTTACCAATCAGAGTACGCATCAGGGCGGAGTTGCGATGGGCTTCTACAACATGCCGGGGAGACGCACCGGTATTCAAGTTCATCGCTGACCACTACGCATTGAGCGACAGCTTCCACCAGGGAATTATCGGTGGCACCGGTGCCAGCTTCATCTATCTGGGAACAGGAGATATCGCGTACTACGGAGATGGCAGCGGGAATCCGGTGACGCCGCCTGCCGCACTGATTGAAATCCGAATCCATCGCTGGGCTCCAACAACTGGTACAAGCGCGACGGCTACGAGAGCGGTTCGTACGGAGATCTGATGAGCATTTTCGACTTTGGACACAAACAGCCAGCACCGCCGCTCATCGTTCCGGGCGCAATTTGATGTTCGCGCCAAAAACCGCTCTTTGGTAAGGACTGGTCATCGATCCTTGCACCGAAAGGCTTGGCCACTTGCGGACACGGATGCAGTCGACTGGGTCGAGCGCGTCGGGCACGTTTACGACGCGAATGTACCAGCGCCGCATTTGCTATTCGGCTACTGCGTTCATCGCAGTAGCCGAGGCTCGTTGGTCGTGGCCGGCATCAAAGAAAAACCACGTCCATCGCCGGAGGGCCTTGTGGTAGTTCATGACGCTTTCGTTTGGTCATCGCTGTCAGTGACTGACGCACGTTTCGCGGTGTCCGTTCCATCGTAGTAGACTCAACGCGCCGTGATAGTCTTCGATCAGTGCCGTACGGCTGTGTACCCAATCACCGTCGTTGATGTACCAGATGGGCCCAATCAGCCGTTATTCGGCGCGATGGACATGGCCGCAGATCACGCCGTCAACTCGACGACGCCGCGCCGCCTCTAACACCGCTCGATCGTCGAAGTCACTGAGGAACTCAACCGCCCGCCTAACGCGATACTTCACGTACGCTGAAGGCGAGCCTGAAGGGTTCCACGAGTGATTTTGGTCGTGGCTATACCAGCGCTTAATTTTTAGTGCGATCAGGTTTGGCCTTAGTGGTTTTAGAATTCGAGGCAGTAACTGGCGCCTCGCCAGCTTGGAATCAGCAGTCATTCCTCTCGTTGAAAGGCCGCGCGCGTTCAATATGCGGGTTTCGGCCTGACCGCTCGCTAAATTGTCGCGGAAAGAGGTCAGTGGTAGTAGGGGTCAATCTTGACTTTTGGCCGTTGGCTATCGTTGGGAAGCCGGGACAGCTCAAGCTCCCGCAGCACTGCAGGGTGCGTCGTGCCTTCGCCGCGGCCCGTCGCAAGGGTTCAAGTTCTCGAGCGACTTTGCGCAGCAATCGCGCTTTTCCGGCTAATTTCTCGTTCAGCCGGGCGCTGAACACCCGCTCCGCGGCGAGCATCTCGATTGCCATCGCTTTATCGATCAGTAATCGATGCAGTGCCCGTAACTCCTTGACGGTAATCTGTCTGTCGATATTAAAACAAGTGCGAGCCAGCTGGTCGTCGTAGTGCGATTGCTGCGGTAAGTTCTCCCGCAACCTCTTGAGCCTCACGTAATTCCTCCTGCGCGCTTCAATGGAAAGCTCATCGAATATCTGCAGGTCCATAAGCACGCCGCATGCCGGAGCCAATCGAACCGGACAAGTAGAAGGTGGCGACGAAAGAATATATCCGAACTCACCTTCTCATAACTTCGCCAATGTTGGCTGGGACGTACTTTGTGTTGCTCCTGTCTCAGCAAAGATCGATATCGATTCGTCCAGCGGGACTTATCATGCGGTTTCTGTCGGTCGGGAGTTTTGGATTAAGTGTGGGAAAATAGCGCGCGATCGTTGCGAAACTGCATCGTGCAGGCCGGCTAATCGCGCTCGGCTGCCCGAGACATTGTCTAGTATCTGGCGGTCTTGAACACAGCAGCAAATCCGGCCTTTTCGTTGTGTTGCTGATACCGAAACAAATGGCGTCGCCGCCTGGTCTTAAAACGCCAACCCAAGCTCGGATCGCAATGCCACCTTCCCACGATCGGTCAAGCGGGTCTTGCGCAATCCGCCGATGGTCTTCATCCAACCGAAGATATCTTCCACCCGTTTTCGCTTGATCTGACTGATGGCGTACCCCGAGTGGCGAGTGGTGCGACGGTCGATAGCGCTGTGAACTTTGCGCGCGATGTTCCTGACTCTGTTTAGCGCGACCCTGTCGATCTGTTTGGGTCGAGGCGAACGAGTACCTACCATGATGCGGCGCCAAACGGCTCGTCCGGACGACACTCGGCGATGTCCGTTTGGCGCGCCCTGGAGATATACGGAAACGGGGTTGCCGGGATGTATTGCGCCCAAGTGGAGCAATATCCAGTTCGAGACGGCCGCCAGCTTCATGCCAGCGGATGGCTCCCTGATTGGAGTGTGGGCGATTAGCCGGCACCGCTTTGGGGCATTGGTGTCACCGTGATAGCTTTTCCTTCTCTCTTGATGTTGGTCGACAGAACTGGCGGGAATCGTAAGGGATTAAATTCACAGATTAGAGGAGTGCATGCGCATGAATCAGTGGAAGATTGGAGACGTCAAGATCTCGCGGGTTGTTGAATCGGAGGCGCGATGGGACGGCACGATGCTGCTACCGAATGCGACCGCCGAAAATATTCGCAAAGAGGCCGATTGGCTCTATCCCGCGTTTTCCGACGAAACCGGGAAAATCAAGCTCAGTGTCCATTCGCTGCTGATCGAGTCGAAGGATCAGCGGATCATCGTCGACACTTGCATCGGCAACGACAAGGTACGTCCGGCCTTTCCCGAGTGGAACCAGATGCATCTACCCTTCCTCGAAGACTTGAAGACGGCGGGCTGCGCCCGCGAGTTGATTACCAACGTGATCTGCACCCACCTGCACGTCGATCACGTGGGTTGGAACACCATGCTGCAAAACGGCAAGTGGGTGCCCACTTTTCCGAATTCGCGTTATCTGGTCGGCGGCACGGAATGGGACTTCTTCTCGCGTCAGCAGGACGACTTCTTCAAAGCGCCGGTGGAAGACTCAGTGCGGCCGATTTTCGATCATGGGTTGGCGGACCTGGTAGATGACGGCGGCAAACTTTCGGATGAAGTGTGGCTTGAAGCAACGCCTGGACATACGCCCGGTCATTTCTCAGTGCGGATTTCATCGAAAGGTCAGAACGCGGTAATTACTGGCGATATGATGCATCATCCGATTCAATGCCGTTATCCGGAATGGGACGACAACTTCGACGTCGATTTGGCGCATGCGAAGAAGACGCGCCGTGCCTTCTGCGAGCGCTACGCGGATACAGGAACGATCGTACTGGGGACGCATTTCGCGACACCATCGGCTGGGAAGATCGTAAAGAAAGGTGACTCGTTCCGGTTCGTCCTTGCATGAAACGGCAATCGTTGATTGGCAGTTAAGGAAGGGCCGGCATCAATCCGGCTCTTCCTTTGTCGCGCTTGAATACTTCTAAAGCGCACGATCGTCACGTCGGCCGTCGTGCTGCTCGATTAGCGGTCGCTATACCGAGAGCGTCGCTCAAAGTGCCGTCGTGAAATAGCTGTGCGGAGCGTGGGTCAAGCTTCAAGCGCAATTAATCAGCCAACTAGCAGGGTGTTGAAAAACGCCGTGCCATCGAGAATCTCTCGATGGCATAAGCCGAGCCTCTGTTCGGCATCGTCATCTCACTTCTCGAAGGCAAAAATGCGCTTCCAGTCCTTCTTTATGCTGATGATGGTCCAGCCTTTGGACTTGGCCTCGTCATACAGCGCCTGGGAGAACGTACCGACCTTGCTATCCGGCAAACCGGCAGCGGGACCGTACGCGTACTCGCGTTCTGAGTCATCATGCAAAACCAGCATCATCAATCGTGCACCGTCGCCCGCTTGGGTCCACTCCAACATCTGCTGATCGCCGATCGAGTTGCCGAACGCGGCGTAGGGCCGCTTACCGATGAACAGGTTGATCCCGCCTAACTGGTCGGCACCGCCTATAACCTGCTGAGAATCGCAAAGCTCTGTCTCAGCGGATGAATCGAATCACTGGCAAGTCGTACTTGCCACGGCCAACTCGGTAACGACCCACCCGGAACCTCAATACTCACTTCGTCACGTCATCAGACTGAGCGAACTTCGTGATTCAACCCTTTGACCAATACCCTGCTAGTGGCCAATTAAGGAAGCCCTTTGATCATGCGGGCGATCCGCAACATTTGACAATTGGTGTGGGCTGTCTGATTTTACCCGCTAGGCGCGATCACTTGCTCGCTTTCGCGGGGCGGCGTGCGGACCGGCCAACGTCGAGATTCCGTGTCGGCAATGGTGCGAACGCCTTTCCTGTTACCTGAAAGTACCACGACCGCGCTGAGCGAGCCCTGAAAGGCGCAGAACTCTAGGCTTCGACAAGGAGGCTAAACATGAAAATCGTTGTCATCGGCGGCACCGGCCTGATCGGCTCGAAGACTGTCGCCATTCTGCGGCGAGGTGATCAGGAGGTCGTCGCCGCCTCGCCCAAAGGCGGCGTCAACACCATCACCGGCGAGGGACTCAAAGAGGCCTTGGCTGGTGCGCAGGTGGTGATCGACCTTGCCAATTCCCCCTCATTTGAAGACACGCCGGTGCTTGAATTCTTTGAGACTTCCGGCCGCAACCTTCACGCCGCGGAAGCCGCAGCCGGCGTGCGGCACCATATCGCCCTATCCGTAGTCGGAACGGACCGGACGCCCGAGAATGGCTATTTCCGCGCCAAGGTAGCCCAGGAGAAACTGATCGAGACCTCCGGCATCCCCTACACCATCATCCGGTCGACCCAGTTCCTGGAATTCCTCAGCGGCATCGCCACTTCAAGTGCGGTTAGCAACATGGTCAGGATTTCGCCCGGCCTGTTCCAGCCCATCGCGGCGGACGACGTCGCCGCCATCGTGGCCGAGGTAGCGGTGAGCCAGCCGGTCAATGGCATAGTCGAGATTGCGGGCCCGGAACGAGCACCTTTCAACGAAGTCGTTGCCCGCTATCTGAAGGCGGTCGGCGACCCGCGCCAGGTTGTAAGTGATCCCGAGGCCCGATACTTCGGCGGCCGGGTCGAGGAGCACTCGCTCGTGCCGTTGGGCGAAGCGTGCCTGGGCCGAATCGGTTTCGACGAATGGCTCCGCCGCTCGCAGGCAGGAGCCTGATCTCACATCCGCCAATTGAACGAGAGGGCTCCATGAAACGCATCATCAGTCCGCTGTTCGTCTGTCTGCTACTTTTCGCGAGCCTGTTGTGTGAGAGCGTCCTCGCCAATGCGCCTAAGTCGGAGAACGCCAAGGTGACCCTCGTCTACCAGCACGAGCTGCCGAACGTTCCCGGCAAGAGCATCAAGGGCGTGCTCGTGGAATACAGCCCAGGCGGCTACTCGCCTGGTCACACCCATGCCAAATCCGCGTTCATCTACGCGACTGTGCTTGAGGGGGCAATCCGAAGTCAGGTCAACGACGGACCGGTGACGATCTACAAGGCTGGAGAGAGCTTCTCGGAGCTGCCCGGGGACCGCCACGGTGTCAGCGCCAATGCCAGCGAGACGGAGCCGGCCAAGCTCCTTGCGGTGTTCGTGGTCGACACGAGCGAGAAGGTGCTGACGATCCCACTCGGGAAGTGACACAGCGCATGGATCGCTCCATTGGCGATGACGGTATCTTCCGGTGCCAAGCGCAACGGCAGTCGCGTATAGGAAGAAAAACATCCCCGAGGCGCTCTCACAGCTGTTGAGGAAGTTTCGTGCCAATGCCTGACGAAAACTCGATCAGGTTCTCGCCGGACTGGGCTGATGGCCTCGCGATCTCTCCGGGTGGCTTGCGCTGCGGCTCGGCAGGCGAAACTATTTTCTGCCCTCGATAGCCATCTTTACGTTGGCGTCCGCTTTGTGCGGAATGGCTGGAAGCCTTGGTTTTATCATCGCATCTCGAGCGCTTCAGGGGTGGCCGGGGGTGGTCTCCAACCCTCGATCCAAGCCGTGCTTCTGGATGCGTTCCCGCAGGTGCAGCACAACGGCGATGCCGTATTGTCAAATCAGATGGCATTGGGCGTCCTCGGCCAATCGCGAGCTCAACAGGCGTCGTCAATGGCTTACTTTGACGTGTGTACATTTTCAGCTGCAGTCGGGGTTCTGTTGGTGGCGTTCGTTCTGCTCATGCGTCGCTCGGTAGCGGAGAAGGGGACTCATATTGGTGGGGATTAGTGTCTGGATCGAGGCTAACGTACGTTGTTCGATGCACCGGCGATTTCCAATGCGGAGACCTCGGCCGCTCTGCTCGGGAGAAATCACGCGGGATTGGCGAGCCTCGATTCTCTCGCCTCTGCGAGCGGTGCAGCGCAGGGTTGCCAACCCTATCCGGCTCAAAAGGGAAATCCCGCCGTTGACCGCGGCGAATTAACCTTCCCTCTTTAGCGCAAGTAAATTGGCACTCAAAAAAGACGCCTTGAGGAAAACCAGTACTGGGGAAAGCGCACCAGGAAGCGTCGAGCGATTTGTGACTCCTCCGCGGAAGAACCTGATGGCCGCAGCTGGATTCTCGGGCCAGATGCCCCGCTCATCCGGCGGCTCGTTTGATAAGCGCGTTGAAGCGGAACATGAGCCCGTACGCGAATGAATAAAAAACCATTAAAATCATTCCTATGGCAAAAGTTGCGACTATATAACGCCGACAAAGCCCGTCAAATCGCGTTGAATCGTCTTTTCCAACAGAGAATTGCGCAGTGAGTTCGAGCTTTCATTGCGATCAATTGCGCGCAACTCGTCGCAGTGGGGGCCTCCTGCATCGGGTGCTTTTGGCGCAAAACGGTCGCGAAACGAGCTCAAGTGCATGGCTCCCTGTTCAAGCAGCTTTCATGCCTTGAGACGACCGCACGATCGGTTGGATATGACTAGCGGGTTTACTGGAAGAGCATGGCGGATGGCACGCGAGATTGAATCCTCGGAAACTCGGAGAGAAGGAGCCACCGCCAGACGGCGTGCGTCATCGAAGGCTCAGCTTCGAGACCAATCTCGGCTTTGATACATTGAGTGCATTGAGTTTTGTCCGAAAACTCTAAAGAGGCTGCGTTGTTGGGAAGTCGCGATTTTAAAAATTTAACGACCAGCAGTAGCTGGCCTGGCAACTCATCCAAATTCCGACCCTCACAGGTGCAAAGTTTTGTCGTTGAGAGCGACCAGAAAGTGACGCTCGAGCCCGCCGCAAGATTAAGCGTAGTCAGAAGACCTTGCCGCTCAAGTGCAATGACTAACGGGGCGCATCCGCCGAGCCTCTTTCCTCGGTTCGCTAGCGCGGTACCATAGAGATGATCTGGCTTCACGAGGCGGACCGATGGCGAGCACGATACTGGCTGGCGATATCGGCGGCACCAAAACTCATCTTGGGTTGTTTCGCGCCGCTGGTGGCGAGCTGAAAGCGATTCGCGAGCAGGTTTACCAAACCGCCGCGTTTCCAGGCCTCGAGCAAGCGTGTGCTGCATTTCTGCTCCCCGCGGACCGAATCGATGCCGCCTGCTTCGGCGTGCCTGGTCCCGTGATCGATGGCGTCAGCCACGCCACCAACGTGTCGTGGAGCATGGCGCGGGATTCGATTCAGCGCGCCCTGAGCGGAACTCCCACGCACCTGATGAACGACCTTGAAGCGACTGCTTACGGCGTTCCCTACCTGAAGGAATCAGAGATTTCGATCTTGCATCGCGGCGAAGCACGGGCGGGCCGCGCGAACATTGCAGTGATTGCGGCGGGCACCGGTTTGGGCGAGGCGGCGTTGATCGCCACGCCGAGTCGCTACTTTGCAGTTGCTAGCGAGGGCGGCCATAGCGATTTCGCCCCTTGGGGTGACGAGCAATTCCGCCTGCTCGAATTCCTCGCGCGCGAGTTCGGGCACGTAAGCTTCGAGCGCGTTTTATCGGGACCCGGACTGCACAACATTTATCGCTTTGTGGTTTCGCGCAATCCGGGCGCCGAACCGGACTGGCTCTCCGAGCGTATGCGCACCGAGGATCCGTCCGCAGTTATCAGCGAGATCGCGCTCGGCGGCCGTGATCCGCGTTGTGTAAATGCGCTCGAAATCTTCACGGCAATTTACGGCGCCGAAGCAGCTAACCTAGCATTGAAGTACCTCGCGCTCGGAGGGGTTTATTTATGCGGAGGCATCGCGCCGAAGATCCTGCCGTTCTTGCAGCGAGGCACCCTTGTCGAGGCCTTTCTTGACAAGGGACGCTTGCGCTCGACGCTTGAAAGAATCGCCGTTCGAGTCTCGCTCAATCCGGCAGCGGCGCTGATTGGGGCGGCATGGGCGGCGGTCGCGATGCAGGATAAATAAGCGGCATCGCTCCCACGGCAGGGTGATCCAAAACCAAACTACTCCAGGAGGGGCTATTCGCATGATGACCAAGCGAGTCCGCGAAATTCTTTCTTACTACGATTCCGAAAACGTTGGCGTGCGTACTAACCTCGCCCGCTTTTTTAATCAAGGGCGACTAGCCGGCACGGGCAAACTAGTTATTTTGCCGGTTGATCAGGGCTTCGAGCACGGACCGGCGCGCAGCTTCGCGGTAAATCCGGCGGGTTACAATCCGTACTATCATTTCCAGTTGGCGCTCGAGGCCGGATGCAGCGGCTACGCAGCGCCGCTCGGTTTCCTCGAAGCAGCCGCGGCCGAATTTGCCGGCGAGCTGCCGCTAATTCTGAAGCTGAACAATCACGACCTGCTATACGACGAGCGCGATCCGATTTCCGCCGTGACCGGCAGCGTTAACGATGCGCTGCGGCTCGGATGTTCCGCTGTGGGGTTCACGATCTATCCCGGGATCCGCGGAGCGGCGAGATATGTATGAGGAATTGCGGGGGATTGCGGAGGAGGCGAAGCAATGCGGGCTGGCGGTGGTGGTGTGGTCATATCCGCGCGGCTCCGGCATCAGCAAGGAGGGCGAGACCGCGCTGGATGTCGTTGCATATGCCGCGCAGATAGCGGCGCAGCTTGGCGCCAATATCGTGAAGGTCAAGCTCCCTTCATCGCATTTGGAATTGGCCGAGGCGAAGAAAGTCTATGAGGCCCAGCGGATTCCGCTGGAGCCGCTGACCGAGCGCGTGCGCCACGTCGTGCAAAGCTGCTTCGACGGCCGGCGTATTCGTCATTTTCTCGGGTGGACCGAAGGATACCGACGCGGCGCTGATCGACGAGGTCAAGGCGATCAAGGCAGGCGGCGGATTCGGATCGATCATCGGCCGCAACTCATTTCAGCGTCCGAAGGCCGAGGCGATCGCGTTGCTGAACAAAATCATGGACATCTATGCTGGATGATCGCGGGTCAAATGATCGCAGCGGAATAATCAAGCTGCGCCATCAGACCCCATCATTGCGTTTCAATTGATCGCGGGTTTTCCACCGAGGTGCCGGATGCGCTACTAAGACTGCGACGCCACTTTTGGAGAACACCCGATGAGGTACGACGAATATCAGTTTCTGGAATTCACGCGCCACGACGACGGCATCCTGCTGATCACGATCAATCGGCCCGACGTGCTTAACGCGACCAATGCGCGCCTGCATTGGGAGCTGAGCCGGGTGTGGAGGGACATCGACGACGATCCCGAAGACCAACGTCGTCATCATCACCGGCAAGGGCCGTGCGTTTTCGGCGGGCGGCGACCTCGACATGATCGAGGACGATGAAGGGCAATCACGCCAACATCTCGCAAGCGATGCGCGAGGCGGGCGACATCGTTTACAACATCGTCAATTGCGAGAAGATCATCATCTCGGCGATCAACGGTGTCGCGGTCGGCGCGGGCCTCGCGGTGGCGTTCATGGCGGACATCACGATCGCGTCCGAAGTCGATGCGCATCACCGATGGCCATCTGCGTCTCGGCGTCGCCGCCGGCGATCACGCGGTCATTCTATGGCCGTTGCTGTGCGGCCTGGCGAAGGCGAAGTACTACCTCATCACGGCGGATTTCATCGACGGCAAGGAAGCCGAGCGCATCGGACTGGTGAGTCTGTGCGTGCCGGCGGACAAGCTGATGGACAAGGCCTTCGAGGTCGCGCGAAAAATCGCTCGCGGTCCGCAGCAGGCGGCGCGTTTGACCAAGCGCGCGCTCAACAACTGGGTCAAGACCTTCGGTCCGCATTTCGATGCGTCGCTCGCCTTCGAGATGCTCGGCTTCTTCAGCGCCGACGTGGACGAAGGTGTCGCGGCGGTGAAGGAGAAGCGCCCGCCGGTCTTCCCGCACCTGAAGAAATAGCCCGTATCCTCGATGCAGCACGGACGATGAAGGCGTGTATATCTCAGAGGCCCGCCCCTCGGCGGTAGCGCCTTCGTCGGCGATATTCGCTATCTCGCAACACCATTATGAAGGCATGCGTATTCAAGGCGATCGGCGCGCCGCTCGAAGTCGTCGAACTACCTGATCCGGTGCAGATCGGAGAACTTCGTCCGGCGTCAAGGCTTGTGGCATCTGCGGTTCGGATCTGCACGCCGCCACTTCGGCCAAGGCGAAGCTCCCTGCCGGGCACCATCATGGGCCACGAAATCGCGGGCGTCGTCGATAAAGTCGGCGCTGGGGTGACCGGTTTCGAATCCCGGCGATCCGGTGGTCGTGATGTCGTATCTGTCGTGCGGCGAATGCGCCAATTGCCGCGCCGGCATCGAGCGTGCGGTGCGACGCAATGCGGATGGTCGGATTCGGCGACGTTCCGGGCGGTTATGCCGAGTTGATCAAGACGCGGCCTGGCAGTGTCTTCAAGATCCCGAAGACGATGAGTTTTCGTGCGGCGGCGACGGTCGAGCCGCTCGTCGTCGGCCTCCATGGACTGCGCCGTGCGCGCTTTCAGACCGGCGAGACCTGCGTAATCATGGGAGCCGGAGGCGATCGGCCTGATGACGCTGTTGTGGGCGCGATTCTCCGGTGCGCGCGCAATCGTGGTTTCGGAACTCCAGTTGGATCGGCGCGAGGTCGCCCTGAAGCTTGGCGCGGATGCGGCCGTTGACCCGCGGATGCACAGCCCGGCCGCCGCGATGGCCCGGATTACCGGCGCCGGTCCCGACGTCATCTTCGAGTGCATCGGCGAAGCGGGAACTATGGCGCAAGCGATCTCTCATGCGCCGCGCGGCGGGCCGCGTGACCATCCTGGGCGTTTCGATGGAAGACGACGGCTTTCCGCCCGGCCTTGCGATGAGCAAGGAACTCGACGTCAACTTCAGCCTGGGGCTGGAGCCCGGCGAAGTGGAAACAGCGATTGCGGTGCTCGCTTCGGGCCGCATTTCGACCGAACCAATGATTACTCACACGGTTGGCCTCGACGAACTGCCGCGCGCGTTTGCGGCTCTCACACAGCCATCGAACCAGACCAAGGTCATGCTTGAGCTGTGACGATCTGGCTAACGCCAAGTGGGTACTTCTTGCGCCTTACTGTTTTCTGAGATAAAAATGCGATGGAAGGGACTCTTACCCGCGGGGAGCATAATAGTGATTCGGAAACTTGCATTTGGAATAGCTACACTGTCTATGGTTGGCGCGGTCGGCATGGGCTTCAATCCGACGAGCGCCTGGGCGACGGCCGGCAAAAAAGTGGAATGCGACAAAGTAATGTCCGAAATCGCAGCGGGGAAAAAAACTAAGGACATTGCCACCGATCTGAAGATCTCGACCTCGAGCGTTTACAAATGCAAGAAGAAGGCTGCCTCTTCTGCTTCGGCGAGCGCGTCAAAGAAGGGTGCGGCCACCGGGACGAGTTCGCCGGCTCCGGCTGCTGCGGCCTCACCCAGCAAATAGCGTGATCATCATAAGGAGAGGCTGACGCGTGCCCGTGAGCGCCAGCCGCATCTAGTCGCCAGCTTTCATCAGGCGTTCGCGCAGAGTCTTGTCGTTGGCGATATCGATCGCCGTCCATGCCATCGCAATTGCGCCGTCAACGATTGCGCGGTCGGCGTCTGGCGCGGCGCAAACGGCGGTGAATTCGGGTTGATGATTGACCGCCGGGATCGAATTGATCCCGATAAGCGGATGGATGGCCGGCAGCCGCAAAGACACGTTGCCCATGTCGGTCGAGCCGGCCCCCATCGCGCGCTCATGACCCGACTGCCGCGCCTTCGGATCGGGATCGATGAAGCTGCGTCCGAGCGCCTCCGCATTGCGACGGTAAAGCGACACGAGCTCGTGATCGTGCCGCATCTCGGCATATGGTTTATCGCCGCCCGCGATCTGATAGCTGGATCCGGTTGCGATCGCTCCTGCCTCGAAACATCGATGCACCTTCGGGATCAAGGATCCGAGTTTGCCGAGCGTTTGCGCACGCACCATATAGCGGGCCGAGGTGTGCGCGGGAACGATATTCGGCGCCTCGCCGCCCTTGGTGACAATGCCGTGGATGCGATCGCTGTCATGGATATGCTGGCGCAATAAACCGATCGCAGTCTGCGCCACGGTCAGAGCATCGGCGGCGTTGATGCCTAGTTGGGGAAATGCGGACGCGTGCGCTTCCTTGCCAGTGTAGTGTACGTCGAACATCGCGGCAGCAATGATTGACGGGGCGGATATATCGACCGGCGCCGGATGAACCATCATTGCCGCGTGAACGCCGTCAAAGGCACCGCGCTCGAGCATCAGGATCTTTCCGCCAGCGTTACAAATCTCTTCTGCCGGGGTGCCAAGCAGCGTAATCGTCAATCCGGCGTCGTCCGCGACCCTGGCCGCGGCGATAGCGGCCCCGGCGCTGCTCGCAGCGATAATATTGTGCCCGCAAGCGTGACCAATGCCGGGCAGGCAATCGTACTCAGCGCAAATCGCGATGTGCAGTGGTCCGGAGCCCGCCCGCGCGACGAATGCCGTCGGCATCCCGCACACGCCGCGCTCAACCGCGAAGCCCGCGTCCGCCATCGTCTCGCACATCCACTGTGCGGCGCGTTCCTCCTCGAAGCCCAGTTCCGGATGCGCATGAATCCGATGACTTAGTTCGATTAGTTCCTGTTCGGCTTCTCCGAATCTTTCCCGTGCCGCGGCCTTGGCGTCCATCCAGGATCCTCCACTACGTCAATTCGCTATCGTGTCGCGACCATTTGTAGCACTGAGTCAGCGTTACTTCCCAGACTTGTCGCGCGCCGAACTAACGGCTAAGCACTGATGCATCATGTCTAAGTGCGATTTGTGTGAGTTGAAAGAATACACCCCTTGGTACGCGAGTTTCACCCAGCCGTTTCGTTTTACCATTCTGGATTGCGATTCATGCGATACTCCGATGGCGGTATTGGGCGAGCATCGCGCAGGGCCGACAGTCGAAGAGCGTGCGTTCATGGTTGAGGCGCTATCGCTGGTCGCGCGATCGAAATACGGCGACGATGAATTCATCATCGACGGTGTGATGCGCCAGATTCCTGACCATTGTCACATGCACGCGCGGCCGAAGCGTTGGCGCGGCTGATCGCACAATCGGGCACCGCGATTGCGGATTAGCTCGGTAGCGATACGGGATTAGCCGAGCAAATGGCGACTGAGGCAAAATTGCGTTCTTTCCGAGCTTTAACCGACCATTTTGTATTTGACAACCCGTGTGTTATATGCGCCCTTACCGCGTGCGAACGGGGCCGGGGGGCCACTTCCGCGCAGCGGGGACAATCGAGGCACGCCTCATGGAGGTTCTCGGGGGAATGGCTATCGGCGTAGTCAAATGGTTTAGCCCCAAAAAGGGCTACGGTTTCCTTACGATGGATGACGGCCAGGAGGTCTTCGTCCATTACACCGCCATCGATGGGAACGGATTCAGGTCGCTCGAACAGGGCGAACAGGTCCGGTTCGACGTGGCGCAAGGGCCCAAGGGATTGCAGGCGGCCAAGGTGATGCGCGATAGCGCTCTGGCCGCAAGCTCCGAGCGAGCCGGGTAACTGCCGCATCCGTGCCGGTCTGTCCGGCGTTGTCGCGGTTTGAGCGCCGCGTCGCGTCAAATAGGATAGGCCGGAGATGCAAAATCGCTCCAGTTGTACTGGGAATCCCGAGTGGCTCCCGTCTGCGCTGGTGGACTGTCCTGAACGGACGGCGCTCACGCTGATCGTAACCCTAGCCCTTTGGATTCGACTGTACCTCTGCCTGACCAGCTATTGCATCGCGGGTGACGGCGTGGCCTACCTTGCGATGGCCCGGGAGTTCGGCGCCGGCGATACGGCGGCCGCGTTAGCGTCGGTATTTTCGCCGCTATACCCTTGGATTATCTCAATCGTCCACCGGGTGATTTCCGACTGGGAATTGGCGGGGAACAGTGTCTCGGCGATTCTCGGCAGCTTTGCGGTCGTCAGCGTTTACCTGATGACGCGCGAAGTCTTCGAGCGTCGCGACCTCGCGCTCGGCTCCGCTATCCTCGTCGCGATCCATCCCGAAATGGCCGCATATTCCGCTTCGGTGCGTACCGAAGCTGGCTTCATTTTCCTTCTGACGACGGCCGTATGGCTATTGATCGCCGGGCTCAAGCGAGAGCGAATCGCCCTCGTAGCGGCGGCCGGCCTCGTCGGTGGACTCGCTTATCTGTATCGCACCGAAGCGTTTGGACTGCTGATAGTTGGCATCGGATTCGTGCTGACGGCGGCATTGTGGTGGCGGCAATGGAGTTTTATTTGGACGATCGCGGCCAGCACGATTTTCGCGACCATGTTCCTCGTCGTCGCCGCGCCGTACTTGATCTATCTCCGTGAAACGACCGGCCACTGGAGTGTCGGTCGAGAATTCACTGCCGCGATGATGTATGGGATGGGCACCGTCGCGCCCGACCGGCTCGCTTGGCAACGCCTGGGCTATTCCAACAGCGTGTCGCCGTTCGCACCGTTGTTTGCAAGCCCGAGGTTGTATCTGGAAAAGGTCGGCGCTGATTTTTTTGCATCGCTCTATGGCTTCAGCAAGGCACTCGGCACTGTGCTGTCCATTTGCCTAATCGTCGGGCTCTGGCCGCGGCGCCGCGCAATTCCCGCGAATATGGGCGAGGCGTTGCTCGCGCTTTTGACCATGTCCTACATTGTCGCCTTCTCTTTCTCGTACACCGGTGCGCGTTTTATGCTTCACCTGATTCCATTCTCCTTCGGTTGGGTAATGATCGGACTCATGACGATGTCGGAAGGGTTGAGTCGTGTCATCGCGGGCACGCGATTCTCGCGCCTCCCCCCGTACGCCCTCGCGATTGCGATCGCACTGGTCCTGCTGCCACAGACCCTCTGGCCCATCGGGTTCGACATGCGTGGGGTGCGCTACGCCGGCCAGGAAATCGCGCGGCGCACCGGCGGAAGACCCACTGCGGTAGTGGCGCGCGATGGGCGCTTCGCTTACTACGCGCAGTGCGCGTTCATCCTGTTGCCCACCGATTCGATTCGGGATATTTGCATCTGGCTTCAAGCGCAAAGCGGCGCGGGATATCTCGCGCTCGACAATCACGACGAGCGGCGCCTGGCAATCACCACGCCACCGCGATGCATCTCATTGGTGAAGCGCTATCCCCGTTATGGAGCGGCCTATTACGACCTGTTTGAGGTCCGGCGCTCGAAATGATTCGCTCGTTATGCTCCGATCCTCAAGTCTGCGATGCGAACTGAAGCAACCATGCCCTGCGCCACACGCTTTATTGGCGCGCCCGATGTGGCGATCGCGACCGTCGAAATTTCGATCGTCGTCCCGGTGCATAACGAAATCACGGGCATCGATGAGTTCTTTGCGCAACTGATTCCCGTGCTGGAGCGCATCGGCACCACTTGGGAAGTCATCTGCGTCAACGACGGCAGTACCGATGCTACCCTCGATCGCCTGATCGAGCTTCACCGTCGAACGCCGGCCGTCAAGGTCATCAGTCTCTCGCGCAACTTCGGTAAGGATGTCGCGCTCAGCGCAGGATTGGACCACGCTCGCGGCGCAGCCGTGATCCCGATCGACGCCGACCTTCAGGATCCGCCCGAGCTGATTATCCCGATGGTCGCCAAGTGGCGGGAGGGCTTCGATATCGTCTTCGCCAGGCGCAAGCGGCGCGAGGGTGACAGCTGGCTAAAGCGCAAGACCGCACGGTACTTCTACGAGATCTTCGATCGCATAACCGACATCCCGGTCCCGCACGACACCGGCGATTTTCGACTGATCGATCGCCGCGTGGTGGACGTCCTTGTGCGCCTGCCCGAGCGCACGCGCTTCATGAAAGGACTTTTCGCGTGGGTCGGTTTCAAGCAAGCCTCGATCACTTTCGACCGCCAGCCGCGCCATGCCGGCGAGACCAAGTGGAGCTACTGGCGGTTGTGGAACTTCGCGCTCGACGCGATCACGTCGTTCAGTTCGATGCCGCTCAAAATCTGGAGCTACATAGGCGTTGCCTGTTCGCTATTTGCCTTTATATTTGCGCTATTCCTCGTCGGCCTGAAGGTCTTTCGCGGGGTCGATTTGCCCGGGTATCCTTCGCTGATGGTCGCGGTATTGTTCTTCGGCGGCGTACAGTTGATCTCGCTCGGCATAATCGGCGAGTACCTCGCGCGTATGTATAGCGAGGTCAAGGGCCGGCCTTTGTATCTCGTCCGCGATCGATGGGGCTTCGAGGAAGAGTCGCGTTAGCCCAATGGATCCGAGTCTGTACCCACGAATGGCAGAGGTCGAGGATGCGCACTGGTGGTTCGCCTCGCGCCGCGCCATCGTCGATCACATTATCGATCGATTGAACCTGCCCAGCGACGCTGCGATCCTCGAGCCGGGATGCGGCACGGGTGGCAATTTCGCAATGCTCGCGCGTCGCGGCCATTTGTTCGCGCTCGATGCTGACGAGAGTGCAGTTGGTTTTGCGCGGGCCCGCAGCCTGGCTGAGGTCGAACGAGGCGCGCTGCCAGATCAAATCCCGTTTGGCGATCGGCGTTTCGACCTCATTCTCATGACCGACGTTCTTGAACACCTCGATGACGAAGCTGGCGCTCTGCGCGCTTTGCGTGCGCGCTTGTGTCCCGGCGGATGGCTCCTGATGACGGTGCCCGCGATGCCCTGGTTGTGGAGCGATCACGACGTCACCCATCATCATCGTCGGCGCTACGGCGCGAAGGAATTGCGCACTCTCCTCCGTGGTGCCGGCCTGGACGTTACCTACCTGAGTTATTACAACTTCATGCTGTTTCCGATGATTGCCGGCGCTCGAATCTTGCAACGTTTGCAGCTGCGCAATCGCATCGAAGCCGACGGCCGTCACGATCTCGCGATGCCATCGCGATCGATCAACGTCATCCTGCAGCGGATTTTCTCGAGCGAGCGTCACCTCATCGGCCGCGCGCGAGTTCCTTTGGGCGTGTCGCTGATCGCGGTCGCCCGCTCACCTGTCGAAGCCGATTCGGTCGCAGTTCCGATCCCATCCGTCAGTGCCAGTTAGTCGCCGACGGATTATCGCGGAGTCCGTCGCGATATTCGCGGCGGCCTTCGCCTTTCTCTTGATGCTCGCGCCCTCCGCGCCATTCGCGCGCGAACTCGGCGTTTGCGAATCGGGCGCAGTGCGCGACGTTCTCGCGGGCAACATAATTCTGCCGCGATTCATGCCCGGTCCGATGGTTCACGTGCCGCCGCTCTACTGGTGGACAGCCGCGCTCGGAGTCTATGCCTTCGGATGGAGCGAGGTCGCGTTACGGATGCCCTCGATACTCGCGGCGGCGTTGACCTGCGCGATCGTCTTTCTGTGGGCCGCCGATCGCGCTCAATCGCCGTGTCGCCTTCTGGGCTGCGGCTTCACTCCTCTTCTGCCATTTCTTTCTCGACGCCGCCCGTCAGCCGCGCATGGACTCGATGCTCGCGCTTTTCGTTACAGCCGCCGCTATCGCGTTCGAACGCGCGCTGCGCTTGTCGGACGACGACCTTTCGGTGCCGAATGCCGCGCGCCATGCCGCCAGCCGTGATACCACAATCGATCCGCACTCGGCGACGGAGCGCTCTGACACTCGCCGCGATCATGATTGGCGCCGGGATTCTGACAAAGGGAATTCTGGGGATTCTGCTGCCGGGTCTAGTCGTCGGCCTCTATCTCGTCGTCCGCCGGCGATTGCGCGACCTGTTTCGCCTCGATCTGATCCTTACCTTCGTTGTCGGCGCTGGTGATTGGTCTTTCCTGGTATTTTGCGGCTTACCAAGTCGGCGGACGAGAAGTTTCTGCAATGGCAGCTCGCGATGAATCTGTGGAGCCGGTTCATCCCGGCGGAAGCCGGCGGCGCCGGCTACTGCGTGCATCCGTTCTGGTATTTCACGCCGCAAACGACTACCGGCTTCATCCCCTGGAGCTCTTATCTCCCGGCCGTCGCGATCTATGCATGGCCCCGACGAGGCCGCCAACTGCCGGATTCAACCGTATCTTACGCTTTGCTGGTTCGCTGCGATTTTTTTCTTTTTCTCAACCTCACACGGCAAATGCCTGGTGTACATTTTGCCTGCGTTTCCTCCGCTGGCGATTCTGACTGGCGTCGCGATTGACACCGCAGCGATGCCTGAGCCGCACGAAATCGCAATGAAGGATTCGGAATCGAGCAACGAAGAACCACCATCAGGCAAGGTACTGGATCGCGCTTTTACGACGGTATTCGCGATTGCGACCGGCGTCGTCGCCGCGGCCTCGCTCGTAATGGCGCTTGCCGCAGTTGCCGCGGTCATTCACGGTGTGCCCTCGGGCTGGTCGCTACGGCTCCATCCTACCGACCGCCGATTCCTCGAGATCTTCTCGTCGCTTGCAGTGCGCAGGGCTTCAGGGATGCTCGCGCTGATCGCGGCGTGCGTTACCGCGGGCGTCACAGCGATTGTCGGATTGCGGCAGCGCAACGCAGACCTTCAGGCGAGCGGCGTACTCATAGTCGCCGCGGCCGGCTCGTTGTTTTGGTTCGCGGTGATGAATCCGGCGCTCGAAGAGCGTGAGACCTTGCGCGATTTCGCTCGTGAAGTCGTTCGCACAGTTTCGGCGGGCGCCCCGGTCGCACACCTTGGGCTGAGCGATTGCGATCTCAATTTCTACTCGCCGCAGCCGCTGACGCCGATCTATCATCTGCGCTGCGACGAAGGTGCCGGCATGTTCAATTATGTCGTTGCGCGCAAGATCGATTTCGACGCATCGCCGTTGGCCAATCGCGAGTGCTTCAAGCCGATTCTCGAATCCCCTTCGGTCGACGGCCACGGCCCGCGCGTGTTATTCGAGCGCACCCCACACCATCGATAGCCCAGACTCAAATGATCGTTCGCCGGGTGCGCATGCTCTCACGCCTGGGCGACGTAGTATTGCGTCCACAACATCCAGTTCAACGGATTGCTGCGGATCCGACGCTCGAACCATTCCTCGAATCTACGGCCGCGCTCGCCCGCGAATTCCGCCACCAGGGGAACATACATTCCGGATTTGTAACGTTCGCGAATCCGAAACCCCGCACGATTCAATTGTCGTTCGACTTCGCGCGCCGTCATCGAATTTATATGCTCCATGTCGAACACCGCCTCGCCGTAAATCCGCCGCACCACGATTCACCACGCCTGGCAGGAACGCGACCTTTGCCGCAATCTCCATCAGGCTCCATCGTTGCGGCGTCGAGAGCACCAGAATGCCGCCGGGTTCGAGCAACCGATGCATCGCCGCTAACACGCTCTCCGAGTTCGGAATATGCTCGATCACTTCGCTGCACAGCACCAGGCTGAAACTGTGCTCCGGCAGCTTCGAATCGATCACGTCGTCACGGAGTCAGGCGCAGGTTCGGATACTTCGCTGCGATGCCGCGCGCATGATCGAGATGGGCCTGGTCGAGGTCGGTCGGCGACCACCTCGTTAAAGGCCTCGGCCAGTGCCGGCAGATAAATGCCCAGCGCCGAAGCCGACCTCGAGCGCACGTCCCGGGCGCTCATGCGCGGCCTCGCGAATCTTTCCGATGATCCAATCGCGCCGCGAGCAATGGAGCCACTTGCGCGTCGGGTTGCTCGATTCGTAGAGCGTATCGAGCAGTGGCAGCAGTTCCGATTTGGTTTCCATCTACAATCCGAGGAAGCGGCGAGCGCAATATCGCCCGACCGTCACAACTAACTGCCCAACGTGCACCGGCAAAGCAAGTGACCAGCGCTTGGACGCACCCGCGATGCCGTTTAATCTGTCGGCAGGCGTCGTCCGGCAATCTCTTGGGTGGCGACTAGTTCCGCGGTGGATAGCTTTGCGAAATAGCTTGCGGAACCCGCGCGATCGCTTCGGCCTCGGCGCCCTCGCCATTTATCTCACATTCTCTATGTTCTTTTTCGGCCGCGGTCTCGCACGCGATCCCACCGGCTCATTCGTCGGCCTCACTGCCGATCCCTCGGTTTATATGTGGTTCCTCGTCTGGTGGCCGTATGCGCTTGCGCACCGCCTTAATCCGTTCGTGACCAATTTGCTCTGGGCTCCCGGTGGCTTCAACCTCACCTGGACGACCGGTCTCCCACTTGCCGGTATAATCGCCGCACCGATCACAGCGCGCTTCGGCCCGGTCGTTGCCTACAACCTGCTTTGCCTATCCGCTCCGGCGCTCGCCGCCTGGACCGCGTTTATGCTCAGTCGGCGAATCACCGCACGCTTTTGGCCCTCGCTGTTGGGCGGCTACATCTTTGGCTTCTCGGCTTACATGCTCGCGGAGATTCGAGCGCATCTACTCCTCATCCTCATCTTCCCGATCCCACTCGCGGTCATCCTCGTTCTGCGCCGACTCGAAGCTGAAATTCGCGCCACTACCTTCGTCGCGATGATGGCGCTGCTGCTTGCCGCGTCTTTTTTACTCTCGATCGAGATGTTCGCGACGATGACCCTCTTCGGTGCGCTCGCGCTCGCCCTTGCGTCCATGCTCAGTTCCGATGAAAGTCGACGCCGCATCTACGCGCTGCTGCCGCAATTGGCATTCGTCTATCTGATCGTCCTCGCCCTCGTCTCGCCGTATCTCTATTACTTTTTCCAACCGGGCTTTCCGCGCTCGCCGGTGAACTCGCCCAACGCCTACTCGGCCGATCTGTTGAATTTCGTTATTCCGACGCCAGCCGACACGCTCGGTACGCTCGGCCCGCTCCCTGCGATCTCACGGCGCTTTGCGGGTGCGATGGTCGAGACCGGCGCATGCTTCGGCCTCCCGCTGCTCGCGATCGCGCTAATCTTCTTCCGCATCAACTGGGCCGAAACGCGCACTCGACTCCTGTGTTGGTTCACGGGGATTGCGATGCTCGCGTCACTCGGCCCTCGCCTCCACATAGCTGGCATCGAATTGTTCGGACTGCCGTGGAAATTGTTCCAGCATCTTCCATTGATCAACAACGCATTGCCCGGCCGCTTCCCGATGTACGTCTTCCTCGCACTCGCGATTGTCGCCGCATTGTGGCTGGGCTCGGAGGCGGTAACTCGTGGCGCGAAACTCGCTGGCGTCGCGGCGCTCGCGATCTTTCTCATTCCCAATTTGTCGGCGCGCTTTTGGGTTGCACCAGTCGATCTGCCCACGTTCTTTACCGATGGCAATATTAGTCGCTATCTCGCACCCGGCGAGACCGTCGCGATCCTTCCATACGGCCCGAGTGGTCCGAGCATGCTCTGGCAAGCCGAGTCCGCGATGTACTTTCGCATGGCCGGTGGATGGACCAGCATCATGCCGCGCGAGTTCCAGAGTTGGCCGATCGTCAAAGCGCTCTTGTACCGTAGCTATATTCCCGGCTTCACCGACCAACTGATGGCGTTCCTCGCACATCACGATGTGTCCACGATTATCATAGCGGATCGCGAGCGTCCGTTATGGGAACCGGTGCTGGCGCCGTTGCATCTGTCGCCAATCGAGACGGGAGGCGTCGCGCTCTATCACTTCGCTCCAGCCGATCTCGCGCCCTGGCGTCAGGTGTCCGCGCTCGAAATGGAACGCCGATGCGACGCCGCACGCTTCGATGAGCTGCTGGTCGCCGCGCGGAAGTATCTCACCGGCGGCGGCAATCTCGAGCGACTGAGTCCGCGTAGTGCGGAATCACTCGATCTTTTGCCACCGCATTCGACCAACGAGGCGGCGGTCCGCACCAGCAATGGGCTTTTTCTCGGGGCGCTCGATGGTGGTCTCATTGGCGTCGGTGTGGTCGGCTCAATCGATGCGCTGCGTCCGTTAATCGCGAAGTACCGCGGCGACGCGGCCCGAATCTATTTTCCCTATCCGCGTCAATTTACCGACCCGCCACACGGCGAGACCTTCATGCGCCAACTCGTGATCGCCTTCGACCGCGACGGACTCGCCCGCGCCGCCGCGAAGGCCGCGCCGTGAAATCCAAGGTCGGGAATTTTCGCCTCTCCGATGCTCACCGCATTATTCAGCACTGCCGGCGAAGCGATAATGCCCCAGCTCTTCGTACGTGGGAGAATCGCGGCCGAGGATACTCCGGTAGAGTATCAAGGATTTCACCTGGGTCAGGCCAAACTGGCGATTCTGTGCGGCTTCGATTGGGTGTCGCAGTTCGTTCCAATCGGTTAAGTCGCGGATGCGGCCGATCGTCAGGTGAGGCGTGAAGAGTGCGCTCTTCCGGCGCTAATCCTGCCAAAACCGCAGCGCCTTCGACCTGCGCCGCCAGGGTCCGCAGGGTCGTGCTCTCCAACCCGACCCAGATAACGCGGGGACGCCTCCGATTGGGGAACACGCCGATACCACGAACGTCGATGCCGAAGCAGGTTGTCGCCGTCGCGATTTCGCCGAGCGCGCCGTCGAGTCGATCGAGTGTCGTCCCTGCGGCGCGATCGCCGAGAAAACGCAAAGTCACATGGAGGTTGGCGCGGACGACCCAACGTACGCCGTCGCAGCTCGATTTCCCGGTCGTCCGCATCGACGCGATAAAGTCGATGACCGCCTGCTCGACCGCGGGGTCCATTCGGATCGCGACGAATGCGCGCACGCGATCGGGCATCATCACGATCGCTCAGATGCCGTTCTCTGAAGGTGCTTACGCACCCCGACGGCGGCTAGTGCTTATGCACGAGCGCGTGTTCGACCAGCGCCAGGCGGTCGTTGCCGAAGTACATGGCGCCGTCCGCAAACATCGTCGGCGACCCGAAGCCGCCGCGCTCGATTAGTTCGTCAGTGTTGGCTTTGAGCTTTTCCTTGTACTCGGGCAGCGCGATTTTGCTGAAATACTCTGCTTCATCGAGGCCCGTCTCGCGCACCATGTCGCGCAGGACTTCGTCCTTGCTGATGTCGCGATTGGCGCCCCAGTAAGTCTCGAACACGCGGCGCGAGTATGCCGAAATCTTGCCATGCTCGAGTGCGACGAAGGCCCCGCGCATCGCCTTGACCGAATTCACCGGAAAGATCACCAGCTCCGACGGATCGGTGATCTTGATCTTGTACAGGTGCGCCCAGTCCTGAAGGTCCTTTCTGTAGTAGCGCGCCTTGACCTTCACCGGCCGTTCGCGCGATTCGTAAACCGACGGATTCACCGTGTTGAACACACCGCCGACCAGGATCGGCCGCCACACCAGCTCCGCGTTATGGCGCGCCGCGACCTCCTCGATCTTTGTGAATGCGAGATACGTCCATGGACTCGAACAGTCGTAAAAGAACTCGAGCTTTTTGGCCATCGATGGCGCTCCCTACAACGGAATTTTGCTGCGCCGAAAATAGCACAGCGCGTGCGCGATCGGGTAAGCCGCCGAGCAGTACAGCTCCGCTATTGAGCAGCGTGCGTGGGCGCCGCGGGTGTCGCACGGCCACCGCTTTTCTGGATCAGGTCGGCGTACACGCTGCCGAAAAATACCTCCGACGATATGCGGACCGGCAGATGCCGTCCGTCGTCCGTACACCCACACCGGGTCTCGCGCGACTGGCTGCGGAAACTGCCCTCGCTCAGCCACAGCACCCACGGCTCGATTTTAAGCGTGTCGAAGGTGCCGAGGGCGGTCGTGATCCGCTCGCGGCCAAGCACCTTGAAGGTAAAGACGTAACGATTGCCGCCGCTGAAAACATCGAACGTGGGACTATCGCCGGGCTTGAGCGGCTGCGACAACGCCATCATCACGCCCGAGAACGGTCCGAGCGGATCGCCGCCGCTGAAGCGCCGCGTCGTGATCTTCCCGTGACGGCTGGTCTTGATCGCGGTCACCAGATGATTGGCGTGATCGAAAGTTACCTGCCATTGATCGAGGCGTTGCTTTTCATGCTGCAGAATCGTGATATCGTTTGGGCGCAGAGAAATGTAATCGAAATTCTCGCGGAAAACGTCGCGCATCCGGTACACGATATCCACCACCGGGCTGGTGTTGAGTAACATCATTCCCGTCCACCATTCCGGATGCAGTTTGCTGCGAGCGATCAATCACGCGCGCGTCGGCCGCCGGCACTCCCATCCACGAGGCCCGATAGAGCAGTGTCTCACCATCGCGAAACGGACTCGGCCCGGGCGTGTAAGCGGGTATGTGGAGATTGCCCGGTAGTGGCAAGGGTGCGGGCGTAGGCACAACGCGCGGATGCGCCGGGCGCCGCGAGGGAGCACGGTGCGGATCGCTCTGGGCATCGGCGCAGAGCGCCGCGAATGCCAGAACGGCGCCGAGTATTGCCACGGTAGTAGCGGGCGCGGCCAATCCGCGATGCGTCGGCGGGCGACGCGGGCGCGATGGGCGCTGGATGACATCATGTTCGATATCGAATACACTATGGCCGTCGATTGTGCCCAATTGTGGAGGGCGTTGAAATGTCGAAAGCACGTTCGATGATGACGACGGCGTTGCTGGCCGGCGCGATGATAATTCCTGCGGCAGCGAGTGCGCAGATGCTGGGCGGTCCGAACGGTCAGCGTAATGGTACGATGCCGTTGCAGGCGCTGGAGCAGGCCGGTCCGGGCAGCCTGCGGAATACCGGCAAATCGGTCGACGAGGCGATTAGAGAGGCCAAGCGCAAGTTCGCCGATGCCGATCCGCGCGTCAGCGTCGATGGACTGGAGAAACTGCGTTACGTCGATAGCAACGATGCCAACGAGATTCTCTTTCGCGGGATCTCCGACACGGACGTCCGCGTGCGCATCAAAGCGATCGATGTGCTTGGCGCGCGCAGCGTTTCCGATGCGGTTCCGATCATGTCGCAGGAACTCTTCTTGCGCGAGACTCCGCCCGTCGAGAAGCTTCACCTGGTGGCTGCGCTCGGCCGAATCGGCGATCAGCGCGGCACGATGCCCATCGTCAACTACCTCAAGCAGACCGATGATTCCGCCAGTCGCGGCACAGCCGTTTACGCCGTCGGTGAGATTGGCGATCCCTCGGCCAACGATGAGCTGATCGATATAGTCTCGAAAGACCCCAGCCCGATGGTCCGCAAGCTCGCCCGCGAGGCGCTCGAGAAGATCGACGGCGAGTTGCCGAATCGCCATCAGGAAGTCGTGGACGCGGAGAAGCGCAAATTCCAGCAGCCGACCGACGAGAAGCTTTCGGAGTTGCGCAAGATGGACGCCGAGGCCCAGTCCAAACAATATTGATCAAGTCGCGGCGTCGCATTTCACACTTTGATCAAACCGGCGGTGTTGCCGCTGTCGCGCGGGCGTTCCGGGAAGATCTGTTGGATCTGAGTCGGTGGCAGGCCGAGGTGGGCGTGCAGCACCTGGCCGATTGGCTCGCGAAAATCGGTGGTCACGGCGACGTCACGCTCCTGGTATAGCGCCGAGGGGCTCAGGCCGGGCCACTTGGCGTACACCCGGCGTCCGCGCACCGGCCCGCCCATCACCCACATGACATTGCCGTGGCCATGATCGGTGCCGCCATTGCCGTTCTCGTGCACGGTGCGGCCGAACTCTGAAATCACCAGAATGACGGTATCGTCATAGGCAGCGCCGAGGTCCTTGACGAAGCTGGCCAACCCCGCGCCAAGCGGCTTCAGATGATTCGCGAGCTGCCCCTGCGATGCGCCTTGATTCACGTGCGTGTCCCATCCGCCGAGCGCGAGGAAGGCGAGACGGATACTCGGGTCGCGGGCAATCAGCCGCGCCAATCGTCCGGTGTCGTCGGCAAAACCATCGGGCGAGGGCGCCCCATTATTGGCTTCCGTCATATCCTGCATCAGCTCGGCGTGCAGCTTGGTGCGCGCAACGCGCCCTTCATGATAAGTGCGACTTAGCGGATCGTCGCCGGTGTAGAGACGGTCGAAGGCTTCTTCGATTTTCGGATTGTCCAAGGGCAATGGCCGCGCCGCTCCACGACCGAGCGGGATATTCGCGACGGCCATCCGGCCGGAAAGAATTCGCGGCACGGTCGGTCCCAGACTCACCGCTGCGGTCGGGCCATGTGCTCCCGGCAGCGCCGCGATTACGCGATTCATCCAGCCGTCGCCGGTGCTTTTGCGTCCCGGCGTACCACTCTCCATGTAATCCTGCGCGTCGAAATGCGATCGCGTCGGGTCGGGCGATCCGCAAGCGTGGACGAAGGCGAGGGTGCCGTCGCGCCACATCGGCACGATCGAAGTGAGGGCGGGATTCAGGCCGAAATGGCCGTCGAGATCGATCACCGCACCGTCGCCGCCGGTTCGCGGAATCGCGAGAGTGGGGCGCTGTTCGTAGTACTGCGAATCACCATACGGCACGACAACATTCAGCCCGTCGACCGCGCCGCGCATGAAAACGACGACCAGCCGTCTGTGACTTGGGTCGCCGTCGAGCGCTCGGGCTGCCCACGCGTGCGGACCGATAATGAATACGCCGGCGGCGGATAATGCGGCCGCGGCGCGCAGGAACTCGCGCCGTCCGATCGGCGCGGCGGCCGGAACGTCAGCGCGCTGAATGTCATCGTCTCGATTAGCCACGGTTAACTAGCTCAGCTTCATTCTCTGCATGATTTTCGAGCGTGAGTCTTTTGATTTGCCAAATAGTCAGTCGATTAATCTTCGATTAGTGAGTCGCGGTTTCTGCAATAGCTAGTTCGATTCAGCTTACGTCGTCCGTCTAGCGCATCATGAATTCCGGACTGCCAAGGATGAGTGGGGCGCGTAATTGTATCGGCGCGGACTCGATTGCCCCTGCGGTGCGTGACGAAAATTGGTTGCCCATCGTGGTGGCCAGTACTTCCGGAGCGGGCGGATCCATGTGCCCGTTGAAGTTAACCGGCCGCACCTGGCCTGACTTCCGGAAGCCGCCGCCAGCGCCTAAATCACCGTTCGGTGGCCGTTCGAGCGGCAACCGGCCGGCTCCCAGAGCGGTGGCGAAGCTCAACCGCGTCATCATCGCAGCGGGATTGAGCCAGGCGTCGCAGGTGTTCTTGTAACCGTCCGGAGTCTGACAGCCGTAAATCGGCATCCCAAGCTGCGCCATCGTGCCGGCCAGCGGGAGCACGTTGAGGATCGGTGCGCCGGTCGCCCGCACCGACGAAATCACATATTCATATGGCGTCTTGAACTTGGTGCCGTAGTTGCGCCCATCCCAGAACTCATCGCTCGCGAACATCGTCGCGAGGACGTCGCGGATGCTGCCGTCGGCGGCGAGATAACGCTTAGCCATTCGTTTGACGAGGGCCGGCGGTGGATCGTCAGCGACGAAGTATTGCGCAAGTTGATAGCTCAGATGATTCGCCGTCACGGGACTGCGCGCGAGCATGTCCAAGGCCTGCTCGCCCTGTTCAATCCCGCCGCCCGGGATCGAGCGCCCGAGGAAACTCTGCGTATCGAAATCATGACGGCCGGCGTCGAAGAAGAAACCGTATTGACCCATCACTCCACGCTGGCGCCGTGAGTTCTGCTGCGGGGTTTGCTGCTGGTTATCCTGATTGCGCGCGCGCCAGCGGCGAAAACCGAACAGCCCGAATGGGCGAAAGGGCCTGCCCGCTCCGAACTGCCCATGCGGCCGCGGCTGGAAATCGTTGGCGGTAAAATTCTGCTTGCCTTGATTGCCTGCGCCGCGCTTCAGCAGGCCCCATCCGGTGAGCAGGTGCGCGAGCGCGATGACGTCGGTCTGCGTATAGCCGCCGTTCACGCCGAGCGTATGCAGTTCCATCAGCTCGCGCGCGTAGTTCTCGTTGATACCCTCGAACTTGCCGCGGTGGCCGGGAGAATCGGGTGCGCTGTTCTGCCAGTTGTCGAGATAGAACAGCATCGCTGGATGTTTCGCGGTGGCACCGAGGAGGTCGCGGAAGCGGCCCATCGTGTGGGGGCGAATGGCTTCTTCCTCGAAGGCGCCGGTCCAGATGCTGCACAGACCTTTGCCGGCGAAGACGTTGAAGTGGTTGAACCAGAACGCCGCCATCACTTCGTGCAGTTGGCGCGGACCGAAGACCGCGCGCAGGATGCGGGCCTCGACCGCCTCGACGATAACCTGGCGCGCTTCACGCCGCGCCGCCTTGAGCGCGTCGCGATCGCCTTTCGCCGCCTCGCGCAACGGCTGCCGAAATTCGAGGAACAATTCCACCGGGGTCATCCGCAGTGTGCGCAGCGAGGCGATCCGGGCAGTCAGATCGTCGGGCTCGGGAGTCGATTGCGGATCGAGTTGTTGCGCGAGGTAGCGATCGACGCCGACGCGTGAAACGGCAGCGAGGTCGCCGGGGCGTGGGCCGAAAGCGAGCCGGTTCAGGGCATGAAGCGAGCGTTGAGCGCCCAAAATGTTACCGGATTCAACCACGGCAAAGCCAAATATCCGGTGCGGATACTGAAGAAATTGGGTTCGTTATGTTTCGCGGCGATTGCAAAGCGAGTCCGGCCCGAAGGGGACGGCGCGGGAGCTGCGCCGGGCGGCTGGGGCGACGCGAGCGATGCGCGTCTCGTGGTACAACTATACTCCTTTTGGGAGACATAAAACAGCCGCCTGGCCGTCCGGAGCTGGCCGCCCTTTTACGGCGCGAACTCCGCGACGGCTTCACGATTCCATCGCGCGGTTAGTGCGTATCCACCGGGACGTGGTGACGCCGGTCCCAACGCCGCTCGCTGCGATTGTAGACGTGCTCGCGATGCTCGAACACGTAGGGATGGCGGCGGAAAGCGTGGGTCGCGTCCGGATGATCATGCATGAAGGTCTGCAGCTCCGGATGATGGGCAACGTACCTCGGGTTGTCGATCAGGGCCGGGTTCTTGCTGAGTTCCGCACGCTGCTCCGGATGCTGCGTCGAGATACGAGTCGAAGGTCTCGACGTTCGGGTGATGCTCGCCATACGCGGTGTTGACGGGCGGCACCGGCTGGGCCATCAGCGGGGTCGCCAGAGCAGTGGTCAAAAGTGCGGCCGAAAGTGCGATTAAGGTCCGTTTCATATCTTCTAAAGTCTCCCACCTGTATTATACGATGCAGAGCGCGCGTGGTTTCAACGACCGCATGCGTTTGCGCGGCGCGGTGGAAAGGTTATCGTAACTCGCATGGCGGCGCGTGGACGGCGAAGATCTCCCCAGCAAATCGGCGGTGCGCTGCAGGAAATCCTCGCGCGGCTCGATACCGAGGGTCATTTCGAGATCGTGCGGCTGATGCGTTTGTGGCCCGGCGTGGTGGGCGAGACGATCGCGCGGCGCACAGAGATAAGCGGCCTCAAGTTCCATACCGCAGTGGTAAAAGTATCCGGCGCGATGTGGATCCAGGAACTCAACCTGATGAAACCGCAAATTCTCGGCCGTCTGCGCGAAGCAATGGGTAATGACGCAGTGCGCGATGTGCGCTTCATGAGCGGGCGCCTGAGCCGTCGCGAACGGCCCAAATTGCGTTCGGTGCCGCGCGAAACGCGGCGTTCGATCGAGCTGCCCGAATTGAAGGACGCGGAATTGCGGCGCGCCTTCGAGAGCCTGATCGAGGCGTGGGGCCGCTCTGCGCGGTAAGCGCGGAGCAGGGGAGATAGTTCGCTTCTGAAACCTCAGGGAGGTTTAAGACTTCCCATTGGGTGGGACGAGCAGCCCAACAGTCTTGACCAGATTTTTTCGCGATGCTCGGTGAGCGGCCAAGTCGTGCGTTAGCTAACGAAGGCCGCTAACGATCTCCGCACTCATACTTTCACAGAAGGAGAACACGAGATTCGCAAGGGGCGGCTGGTGTGCCACCGCCAATAAATTTACCGATTTCGTTCTCTGGGGCACCCTTGACGGCATTTGCCGGCGCTCCTTCGTTTGTCTTAGTTCCGCTAGAGCTAGTAATTAACCTGCTGAACTTCATCTTGCGTGGGTTCAAACAGTTTGACGGGTTCTCTTACTTCTGGACTGTCGATCGCGGGAAATTCTCATCTACGGTCATCATGTTGGGAAAGTTATCCACAACTTGATATAGTGTTATCCACAGGTCTTCAACACTATCGGTGGTGGGTGTCCCTTGACAACGACACCGCGCAGTAATAATTCAGGAACACATCGTCATGGCAGATATCGTCTGGCTGACAATTGATGCCAGAACGCATGTCATGACGCGATAAGAAAGGTCTGAGCGGGCGTGGTGGGTGGCGGAAGGGGAATTGGGTATGGCGAAGAGCGTAGAAAAACCTAAGATACATACTACCGATAGTGCTCAGCACCCGTCCGGGACCGCTAGGCCGCCGGTATCCGCTACAAGCCGCGGTGTAATCGGGCGCTACTTCACGAATCCCGGCAGCGACCCGATGGCGGAAGTCGATTGGGACCAGCGTTCGGCGGTGATTTCGGGCGAAGACGGCCGCGTGGTGTTCGAGCAGCGCGAGGTCGAGGTGCCGAGCGTATGGTCGCAGACGGCGACCAACGTGGTGGTCTCGAAGTACTTTCGCGGCCCGCTCGGCAGCCCGAAGCGGGAGACCAGCGTCCGCCAGTTGATCGGGCGGGTGGTCAGCACGATTTCGGGGTGGGGCGAGACGCAGCGCTATTTCGCCGACGAGGCCGAGCGCGACACCTTCAAGGCCGAATTGACCTATCTGCTGGTGAATCAGATGGCGGCCTTCAACAGCCCGGTCTATTTCAACGTTGGGATCGAGCCCAAGCCGCAATGTTCGGCCTGCTTCATTCTGAAGGTCGACGACAACATGGACTCGATCCTGAACTGGTACCGCAACGAAGGCATGATCTTCAAAGGCGGGTCGGGGTCGGGCGTGAATCTGTCGGCGCTGCGCTCGCAGCGCGAGAAGCTGTCGGCGGGCGGCACCGCTTCCGGACCGCTCTCGTTCATGAAGGCGGCCGACGCGTCGGCGGGCGTGATCAAGTCGGGCGGCAAGACGCGGCGCGCGGCGAAGATGGTGGTGCTCAACGCGGACCATCCGGACATCATCGATTTTATCAAGTGCAAGGTCGAGGAAGAGAAGAAGGCGTGGGCGCTGATCGAAGCGGGCTACGACGCCTCGCTGGACGGACCGGCGTACGGGTCGGTGTTTTTCCAGAACGCGAACAATTCGGTGCGGGCGACCGACAAGTTCATGGAGGCGATCGTCAACGACGCCAATTGGCAGACGCGTTACGTGACCGATGGCGAGATCGCCGAGGAAAAGCGCGCGCGCGAAATCCTGCGCATGATCGCGGAGGCGGCGTGGGCCTGCGGCGATCCGGGGATGCAGTTCGACACGACGATTAATGACTGGCACACCTGCCCGAACAGCGGGCGGATCAACGCGTCGAATCCGTGCAGCGAGTACATGCATCTGGATAACTCGGCGTGCAACCTGGCCTCGCTCAATCTGCTCAAGTTCCTCGACGAGCGCGGCGAGTTCGACGTGAAGGCGTTTCGCCACGCGGTCGATGTGCTGATCACGGCGCAGGATATTCTGGTCGATAATTCGTCGTATCCGACCGAAGAGATCGGCAAGAACGCGCATGCGTTTCGCGAACTGGGGCTGGGCTATGCGAATCTCGGCGCGACGCTGATGGCGCTGGGGATGCCGTACGATTCCGACCAGGGGCGCAACTACGCCGCCGCGATTACGGCGCTGATGACTGGCGAGGCGTACCTGCAATCGGCGCGCGTGGCGGAGTCGATGACGCCGTTCGAGGGCTACGCGGTGAATCGCGAGGCGATGTTGAAGGTGATCGAACATCATCGCGAATGCGCCTCGAAACTCGACAGCACGTACGTACCGCTCGATCTGTTGTCGGCGGCGCGGGCAGCGTGGGACGGCGCGCTCAAGCTCGGCCAGACGGCGGGATTTCGCAATTCGCAGGCGACGGTGATCGCGCCGACCGGCACGATCGCGTTCATGATGGATTGCGACACCACCGGGATCGAGCCGGATATCGCGCTGGTCAAGTACAAGAAGCTGGTCGGCGGCGGGATGCTGAAAATCGTTAACGGGACGGTGCCGCGCGCGCTCAAGCGGGTGGGCTACGATTCGCGCGAGATCCAGGAAATCGTCGAATACCTCGACGAGCACGATACGATCGAGGGCGCGCCGCATCTGGCTGACGCGCATCTGCCGGTATTCGACTGCGCGTTCAAGCCGCGCGCCGGTTCGCGCACGATTCATTACATGGGCCATCTGAAGATGATGGGCGCGGTGCAGCCGTTTATCTCGGGCGCAATTTCGAAGACGATCAACATGCCGTCGGAAGCGACGGTCGATGAAGTTGCGGAAGCATACGTGACGGCCTGGCGGCTGGGGCTGAAGGCGGTGGCGATTTATCGCGACGGCTCGAAGCGGACGCAGCCGCTCAACACCGGCAACAAGGCGACCGACGCGGCGGACGCGCAGAAGGCGGCGGCAGCGGTCGCGGCCTCGGTGGATGAGTTCCGGGCACATCGGCGCAAGCTGCGCGACGAGCGCCATTCGATAACGCACAAGTTCGATATCGCGGGCCACGAAGGGTACATCACGGTCGGGATGTACGAGGACGGCGCGCCGGGCGAGATCTTCGTCTCGATGTCCAAACAAGGCTCGACGATTTCGGGGCTGATGGACTCGTTCGCGACGGCGATCTCGTACGCGCTGCAATACGGAGTGCCGTTGCAGTTTCTGGTCGACAAGTTCGCCCACATGCGTTTCGAGCCGTCGGGCTTTACCAAGAATCCGCAGATTCCGTACGCCAAGTCGATCGTCGACTATCTGTTCCGCTGGCTCGCGTCGAAGTTTCTCGACGAACAGGCGCGCCAGGAAGTCGGAATCATCGCGGCGCAGGCGAGCGGAGCGATTGGAATCGGCACGGCCGAGCCGCACGGGGAAAACGCGCCGAAGCTGGCATTGGCGCCGGCGCCGCAGGCGAATCATGCGGCGGGCGATCTCGGCGAGGGCAAGGGCTCGAGTCTGCGGCAGGCGTTTATCAATCAGGCGGATGCACCGCCGTGTCCCGATTGCGGATGCATCATGGTGCGCAACGGCGCTTGCTACAAATGCATGAATTGCGGCGCAACCAGCGGCTGTTCATGAGGAGGGAGAGTAAATGGATTTAGAATTTGTTCGAGAGCAATTGAGATCCTCTCCTGATTTTCAAAGGATGGTCACGCTCGGCCATGAACTTGACGAAGCGACGATTCACGGCTCCCCACTCGTTGATCTGCCTTTCGGTGTCCAGTATCGGTGCCGCCTATGCGGGTTAGTAATGCTGTTTCGAAGGCCCGTTCATAGAACCACGTCCTTATGGGTATTGAGCGAACAGATCGCTGGATTCAACGCCCAATCTTGCGAAGTCCGATCCAGAGCCATACGCAGCGCAAGCACTCGGCGGCGGCAGAGGCTATACGATCATTGGAAGACACTGAGAGCTAACAATTGGGGTGCGACCAGCGGCTGTTCATGAAGGGGGGGTGTGAGGATGGACCTGACCGACTTCCTGGTTGAAAACGCGAAAGCCCGCGTGCTGCTCGAGCGAGCAGCGGATTACGTGGCGTTGCGGGGCCGTGGGCATGAGTTGGTTGGCGGTGCAACGCTGACATGCGCGAGCGACGTGCCGTGGCAGATGCAGGTGCGATGCACGCGCTGCAGCGGGATCTTCTGGTTCGACAACCTGGCGTGGCATACGGGCGGCACCGATCATTGGGAATTGAGTCCGGACTCCCGCGACCATGCGCTGGTGGGGTGTGCGGCGGCGGGAATCACGGCGGGGCAAATCCTTGTAGCGGCGAAGCGCAGGAGCCTGCTGCAACCGGCAAGGGGCTGAGAGGCGGAAGAGGGGGTGCCGGTCGTGGCGGGGGTGGGGACCCCGGAGAGGCGTGGAGTGGCGGACGGATGGAGTGGCGGGCGGTGGATGTAGTTGCGGCGGTGAAGCTTCTCCGGGGTCGATGTTACGGGTAGCTAATCGGCGCGGGGCGCTTGAAGCTCTCGGCGGGCAGCACGGGCCCGCCGGATGAGTGTGCGGCGGGGTGGCGGATGTGGGGACGGCAAGGGGCCGGGAGTAATCCCGGCCCCGTTTTATTGTTACCTGAAGAACAATTTTAGTTGGGGAGAATAGTCCTAGCTGAGAGACGGTAGATTGATATAGATATGCGTAAGTGGACGAATACCAGTAGGAAGATCGTAGCTTGCGAAAATAACCCATTGCCAAAGCGCACCTGACGGGCCATGATATGCGGTCGCCTATACTTACTGTATCCAAACGGGACAATTCGTAGGCTTGAAAACAGCGGCTCGGTGCCCGAGGAAACAAGGCGAAGTCGCGATGTACCTCGGCGTTGAAGCTTTAGCGGGTAATCGGAGCGCCTGAGGAAGGCGTTCGCGATGCAATGGCCAAGCGGCATGCAAGCAGAGCAATCGACCGTCCATGCGCGCAACGAACTCGTAATTCCGGCAGAACCCGAGCGCATCTGGCGTTGGCTATGCCGCGCCGAGCGCTGGCCGGAATGGTACGGCAACTGCGGATGGATTCGTTTTAGCGATCATCCAGGCCCCGATCTCGGGCCGGGGGTGAAATTCGTCTGGAAGACTTTCGGGGTACGTGTACGCAGCAAGGTCCTGACCTACAAGCCAGTGTCGGAACTGGGCTGGGAAGCGACGGCCTTTGGTTTGCGCGCTTACCACCGATGGCGCTTCGAGTCCGCCGGTGCTGGACAGACGCGGGTAATCACCGAGGGGACGCAAGTCGGTCCGCTGACCACAGTTGGCCGTTGGTACTTGCGGCGCGGGCTCTTGCGTGAACATCAGAATTGGCTCGAAGGATTGAGCCGGGTCGCGCAGACCGGAGACCCGTGAACGTCCGCGGGGCTGGTCGCGGTCGCGACCGAGAGGCGGGGATGAAGCGGGCGGCTACTCGGTGACGGTTTGCATCACGCGGCCGCTCGCGGCGTCGCAGATATCGACTTCGACCTGACCCTTGATTTGGTGGGCGGTCTTCACCTCGTCGATGCCGGCCTTGAGGTCCGTCATGAATTTGTTGGCGGCGAACGGCGGCATCTGATCCATCGGGAAATTATCCATCAGCACGCGCGTTTTGGTGGGCGAAGGCCATTGCAACGACGCGACTTTGGGCCCGGCGATCGGCAGGCCGCGCAACATCTGCTCGATCGATTGCTGGAAGGTGCCAGCCGCAGCGGGTGGATTGCTGGACGCGATAGCGGGCGGGGTGCTGTCGGCGGCCGCGCTAACGGACAAGGCCGGCGGCGCGCTGGCCATTGAAGCGATCATCTGGTTGACGCGAGTGCGGGCGTCGGCGTCGGGGGCGATTTTGAGCGCGGCCTGCAAGGCGGTTTGCGCATCGGCCGGCTTGTTCATCTGGCTGTAAGCGACACCGAGGTTAAAGGCGGCCTCGAAAAACTGCGGATGTGCCGCGAGAACTTTGCGATATTGCACCACGGCCTGGTCCGCATTGGAGGTGGAAAGGTACATCGTGCCGAGGTCGGTGCGCACGTCGGGATCGTCGGGTTTGTGCGAGAGGTAATGTTCGTAAGCGGCGATTGCCTGGTCGAACTTGCGCTGGTCGAAGTCGATATTGCCCATCCCGCGCAGGGCGTCGAGGTTCTCGGGATCGAGTTTGAGGACGTGGGCGTAGGCGTCGGCAGCTCGAGGATAGTAGGAGGGATCGAAGGCGGCGGCACGCAGAGTCACGTCGCCGAGCTGGTCCCAAGCGGCGAGATCCTTGGGATTCGCCTTGGCCTTTTGGGTGACCTGATTGATGAAATCGAGCGCTTCCTTTGGAATCTGCACAGTCGGATGACCGGGTGGAAAGCCACGGCTGTCGCTAGCGCCGGTATTTTGCGCAGCCGGCGGCGCGCTCGACTGAACGGTCGGCTGTGCGGGCATTTGCCGCATGATGAGAATCGTGACGACTACGCCGATTGCAAGGATACCGCCGAACACGGCGGCGAACGGTGCCAGCGTACCGGTCGCGGCTACGGATGGCGGTGCGAAGGACGGCGGCATCGTAGTGCCCGGCGTCGAGGACGGCGAAGCAAAGGAATCAGCGGGCGCCTTCGTGGACGTGGGAGACGCGGTGGTTTCAGGACTCAAGGCGGCAAGATTTTCGCCGCATTCGACGCAAAAGCGGGCGCCGGTAACGATCGGAGCACCGCATTGAGGACAAAAGCGCACAGTTACCTCGAACTGAGAGTATTTTCGGGTGCGGGCATCTAACCGAGGATATTGAAAATCGATCGTGACCGCCACTCGCGATGGGCGTCCGGTACATGCGGCCGGGGGACATCGCTACAAATCGGCGGTCGCTTCCTGTATAGTCGCCGCCGGTTAACGAAAGACGACGCACACCTTATCGGGAGTAAATTGCTATGCAGCTTTATGACTCATTTGGACCGAATCCGCGTGCAATGCGGATGTATTTAGCGGAAAAAGGGATCAAGATTCCGACCAAGGAAATCGACTTGCTCAAGGCGGAAAATCGCAAGCCGCCGTACACCGATCGCAATCCCGGCGGCCAACTGCCCGCGCTCGAACTCGACAACGGCAAGTGCATCGGCGAGACCGTCGCGATTTGGGAATATCTCGAGGAGAAGCATCCGACACCGGTACTGATTGGAGCGAATGCGGAGGAGCGGGCCGAGTCGCGTCAATGGCAGCGGCGCGTCGAGCAGAATATCACCGAGAATCTCTACAACGGCTTTCGCTTCTGCGAGGGGCTCGAGCTGTTCAAGGATCGTGTGCCGTGCGAGCCGGAAGCGGGGCCGGGACTCAAGCGAATCGTGCAGGCGCGCTTGAAGTGGCTCGATAAGCTGATCGCCGGGCGCGACTATATCGTGCCGAACCGCTTCACGATTTCGGACATCATTCTGTACTGTGCGCTGGATTTCGCGTCCGGCGTGGGACAGAAGATCGATGCGGCCGACACCAACGTCATCGCGTGGTTCAAGCGAGTCGAAGCACGTCCGAGCGCGGCGGCGAGCCTGCATCCGGCATCGGCGCAGCTCAAAATGCGTGGCTGAGACGACCCGCAGGCGAGATTAGAACCAAGAGGTCGGCGGTGCGTGCGTGCTCTATGCAGTATCGCGCGCGGCCAGATGCTCATTAAACGATGGCATCAGACGAAGAAATCATCCGTCAACTGAGCGCGCTGGTGCGCGACAAGACCGGCGATCCGTCCGCGCGGATAAGCGGCGTTTCGGCGTTGCCCGGTCACGCGGGGCAAAGCTACGGCTTCGAGCTCGAAACCGGGACCGGAGCGGGCATCAAGCGGGAGCATCTGGTGCTGCGGCTGGCGCCGGAGGGTGTGCGGCCGGTCGGGACGGCGGACGTGGTGCGCCAGGCGCGCATCATGAAGTCGCTCGCCGGGACGGCGGTGCCGGTGCCGCCGGTACGCTGGCTCGACGCGGACCCGGCGGCATTCGGGCGACCGTACTTTGTCGTTGGATTCGTCCATGGCGATAAGCTCGCGCAAGGCGAACGCGTGTATCCGGCGGCGGACCAGGACCGTTTCGCGCGCTCGATCGTGCGAACGCTCGGCGCGCTCCATACGGTGCCATGGGAACCGCGCCGGCCGATTTGGGGCGAGCCGCTCCCGCTGATTCAGGAGCTCGAACGATGCGACGGGCTCCTCGACCGTCCCCAGCTCGATCCGAAGACGACGATTGGCGCCGCCGAATTGCGCGAACGGTTGCGCGCAACGATGCCGGCCACCCATCAGATAGGATGCGTTCATGGCGACTTCCAATGGTCGAACTCGCTGGTCGCGGGTGAAGGCGTGCAGATCGTGATCGATTGGGAGCTGGCGCAGATCGGTGCGGTGCTGATCGACCTCGGATGGCTGTGCTTCTTCTCGGATCGCTCGAGCTGGGTCGATCAGGAGCTATTGCCGTCCCACGTCAAGACTCCCGAAGAGCTTGCCGACATCTATCGTTCGTCGGTGAGCTGGCGAGTGAGCGACGCGGACTTGCGCTGGTTCCGCGCGTTTGCGGGCTACCGTTTTGGAGCGATCACCGCGTTCAACCTGATGCTGCATCGACGGGGCAAGCGGCCGGATCCGACCTGGGAAGACATTGCGCTGTCGTCCGAGCTTTTTTTCCGGCGCGGGCGTGAACTGATCGGCTGATCCGCCGGCCAGGCCGCCTGCCCGATCCGGCAGCGGCGAAAAAGCGGCTACATACTTGCCCCCGGAGGCCAGGCGAATCCCTCGCGACTTTCCCGGTCAGACGACGCCGATTCCCCGGAGTAAGTAACCGTCACCCAAAGAGGACTCCGCTGAGTCCAAGTTCAGCGATTTAACAAAGTGGATAGCGTTGGTTAGGCTACAAATGTCCTAGTTTGGCACACACGCAAAGGAGCTTGCGATTGCTATATGTGTTTGCTAGCGATGACATCTAATGGTTTATACCTTTTAGAGGCGTCCAAATGAGTGCCGCGACGCTACGTGAGTTTGAACTCGCCAGCCCGGAGGAGCATGCCCCCGCGGTTGACGCGATACTTGGGGCGAATCCGTTCGTCGGGATCAGCGCTCGCGACGTCCTTTCGTCGCTCGGCCAATTCCTGCGTAATCTCGCGGCCCATCCCGAACAATTCAGTTCGCGGACTTCGGGCTTTTTGAATGAACTCATGCAAGTGGCGGCCGGGACCTCGGAAATCAAGCCGGAAGCAAATGACCGCCGTTTCGCCGACCCGGCGTTCAGTGAGAATCCATTTTATCTGCGCTTGATGCAGTCGTATCTGGCGTGGCGTTCTGCGATGCACGATCTGGTCGGGCTGAGCACCGAAACGATCGCCGGCGAGGATTGGAAATTGCCCGCCCAGGAACGCTTCGCGGTGACTCTATTGACCGAGGCGCTGGCGCCCACCAACACGCTGCTCGGCAATCCGGCCGCGCTCAAACGCGCCTTCGATACCGCCGGCCGCAGCTTGCTCGATGGGTTGCGCAATTATGTCAACGATTTGCTCACCAACGGCGGGATGCCGTCGCAGGTGGACAAGCGCCCGTTTGCGGTCGGCCACAATCTCGCGATGACGCCGGGTGCCGTGGTGCATCGCGGCCGACTCTGCGAGTTGATTCAGTACAAACCGACGACGGCGCAGGTCTATGAACGGCCGGTGCTGCTGGTCCCACCCGAAATCAACAAATACTACATCATGGACCTGGCGCCGAAGCGCAGCTTTACCGAGTATGCCGTCGCCCACGGGCTTCAGTTCTTCACGGTGAGCTGGCGCAATCCCGGGCCGGATGATCGCGAGATGGGCCTCGACGATTACGTCGGCGCGTGCAAGGAGGCGTCCGCGATCGTCTCGGCGATCACCGGGAGTCCGGATATCAATCTGCTGGCGGTGTGCGCCGGCGGAATCACCTCGTCGGTGATGCTCGGTCATTTGAAGGCGCTCGGCGATCGACGCGTGAACGCGGCGACGCTGATTGTGACGATGCTCGATTCGAGCGAACCATCGATGACCGGCATGTTCGCCAATGAAGAGAGCGTGGCCGCGGCGATCGAAAGCTCGAGACAAAAGGGCGTGATGGATGCGGCGACGCTCGCGCGGTCGTTCGCCTGGATGCGCCCGAACGATCTGGTGTGGCATTACTGGATCAACAACTACCTGATGGGCCTGAATCCGGCACCGTTCGATATCCTCTACTGGAACGGCGATTCAACCAACCTGCCGGCGCGGCTGCACGCCGACTTCCTCAACATCATGCTCCGCAACCCGTTGATCGAGCGGGGCGCGCTGACCGCGCTCGGTACTCCGATCGATTTGGGTGCGGTCGATTGCGATATGTACATACTGGCGGGGCAGACCGACCACATCTGCCCGTGGCGCGCATGCCATCGCGCGTCGCGCCTGTTTGGCGGCCGCACCGAATTCGTGATGAGCGGGAGCGGCCACGTGCAGAGCATGGTGTGCCCGCCCGCGAACTTCAAAGCGAAATATTTTACCAATCATCGCACCGGCACCGATCCCGATGCCTGGTTCAAAGCCGCAACCGAACACAAGGGCACCTGGTGGGACCATTGGCTGGATTGGATGGATAAGCGATCGGGTGACAAGCGTGCGGCGCCGACGGCGCTGGGTGGCGATGGTTACGAGGTAATTGAACCCGCTCCGGGCCGCTACGTGCATCAGTCGGCCCGAGCGGAAAGCTAATCCCGCGATTTGAAAAGCGGGCCGGTAGCGGATTGCGCCGGGGGGAGGAAAGGGTAATGGCAGCTGGCAGGGTGCTGAACAAGGAACTCGATACGCGGCTCAAGGCAGTCGAGGACCGGCTGGGTGAGTTGGCCGAGGGGCTCAAACGCCTTGAAGATCAAGCGCGGCAGGCTCAGGCCGAGGCGCAGGAAGCTTCGAGCCGCAGCGCCGAGGCAGCGGCGGCAAATCGGGTCGCTGACGAGCAGGCGGGAGCAAATCATGCGGCTGCGAACGGCAACGGCAGCGCCCACGATGGCGACAAGCTGACGCATCTGGAAGAGATCGTTGGACGTCTCGACCAGCGGGTCGAGAAGATTACGCAAACCCTCGTTCAGCAGGCGCATCGTTTCAGCTGATCGCTCGGCCCAGTGTCGATTGCGCCGGGCTTGCGAGGTCCGGCGCATTGGCCGTCGCGCAAGTTGCCCACGGCTTCCGCGTTGGGATGGCACGGTGATCAGCGGGCGGCGAGGACCTCGGCGAGGTGCCAGGTTTCAATCTTGAGGCCTTGGCGATGCATTGCGCCGCCTATCTGCATCAGGCATCCACAGTCGTTGGCGATGACGGCGTCGGCGCGGCTCTCGCGGATGCGCACGATCTTGTCCTCGACCATCGCCGCCGAGATATGCGGCAGTTTTACCGAGAATAGCCCGCCGAAGCCGCAGCACTCTTCGGGATTGCGAAAATCCACCATCCGCAGGCCTTGCACGGCGCCGAGCAGCAGGCGCGGTTCGTCCACCACGCGCAGTTCGCGAGTGAGATGGCAGGCGGGATGATAAACGGCGGTGCGTTCGAAGCGCGCGCCGACGTATTTCACTTTCAGGACGTTGACGAGGAACTGCGAGAATTCGAACAGCCACGGCCGTATCGCGAGGGCCTTGGCCGCCAACGCAGGCTCGTCAACGAGCAGGTCGGAGTAAAAAATCTTGAGCATGCTGGTGCACGAGCCGGAGGGTATTACGACCGGAGTGCCGGGTTCGCAGGCCTTCAAAAAGCGCCGCGCAAGATCGATCGCCGAGTCACGCAACCCTTCGTTGAAGGGTGCCTGTGCGCAGCAGAACGCCCCGCGTATCGGGCGGACTTTTAACTTGAGACGCTCGAGCACCAGCGTCGCCGCTTCGATCACTGACGGGTAAAATTCCTCGGCGAGGCAGGTCGAAAAGAGTCTGACTTCAGTCATCCGCGGGTATCCGTCGAGGGATTACGCTTCGTTGGGCCAGATCGCGACGGCGTAGAGCTTCTTCGGCCCGTGCACACCAAGCACGATCATTTTCTCGATGTCGGCGGTACGGCTGGGTCCGGTGATCAGTGCGACCCGCTTCGTAGTGAAGGTCTCGGCGCCGATGGCTTCGATCGCGGCGGCAAGGTCGGGGTGCATTCGATCGGCGTGAAAAATGATCAGGTTCGCGGGCGGCAAAAGCGTCAGTGAATTGGGCCGGTCTGGCCCGCCGACCACCGCGAGCGTCCCGGTTGCAGCGATCGCGGCATCGGCTTCGACGATGCCGAGGTCGCATCGGGCGAGGCGATCGCGAAAGCCCGTGCGCGCGGCGTCGTCGGATTCGGCGGCGCGGGGCGGCCGGATGACGGCGATGCCCGCCTGTTCGAGGGCGCGTGCAACCGGGTCGGCGTCAAGTGTGACGCCGGTCCCGATCGCGGCGGTGCGCGCGCCGATTTCGCGTGCGAGAGCCACGGTGCGAGCGCGAATTTCGTCGGGCGCGAAAGCGCCAAGAAAAGCGCCGCCGACCGCTTCGAGCTCGCGCGCGAATTGTGCGAGCAGCTCGGCGCGGCGCGCATCGTGCGCCACGGGAACGACCTGGCTCGCCGCGGCCCCATGCGCCGGGACGGCGCGCGGGGCGCGCTCGAGCGCGGACTTCACCGTCGCGATCATTTTGTGAAATGCGCTCATTGGGGTCGAAGCGTCGCGTCCGCTTTCACGGTTTTGCCGGCGGTTTCCGGCGCGCGCCGGGCGCAGGGAAATCACGGCCCCACCGCGTCCAGTTCTTGAACGGCCCGGGCATGCGGCGTAGGTAGCCATCGCGCGCCAACGGCCGCAGCATCAATCCACCGAAGCGGCTGAAGAGGCGGAAGGTACGCGGATAGCGCGCCATCCGCGCGAAGCGCTGCACGCCGGCGCGAGCGCTTCGGGCATCACGCGGCCATTTGGTCGGCGGCTCGGCGACGTTCGCCTTCCAGCGCAGATGCAGCAGGATGCGCGGGATATCGATTTTGACCGGGCAGATATCGCGGCACGCGCCGCATAGGGTCGAGGCAAACGGCAGTTTCGCCGCCGCGCTGCCGAACAGATTCGGGCTGACGATCGATCCGATCGGACCGGGATAAGGCGAATTGTACGCGTGCCCGCCAATGCGCCGGTAGACCGGGCAGACATTGAGGCAGGCGCCGCAGCGCAGGCAATAAAGCGCCTCGCGCATTACCGGATCGGCCAGCATCGCGCTGCGTCCGTTGTCCAGGATGACGACGTGGATCGCCCGCGGCCCGTCGAGTTCGCCCTCGCGGCGCGGTCCGCTGATGAAATTCGTATAGGTCGTGAGCTTCTGGCCGGTCCCGGTCCGCGCGAGGATTTCGAGGAAATGCGAGAGGTCGGCGAGCCTCGGAATCACCTTCTCGATGCCCATCACGGCGATGAAGGTTTCGGGCAGCGTGCTGGTCAGACGGCCGTTGCCCTCGTTCTCGATCAGCACCAGCGTGCCGGTCTCCGCGATCGCGAAGTTGACGCCGGTAATGCCGAGGTCGGCCCCGAGAAATATCGATCGCAGGCGTTCGCGCGCCGCCGCCGTCAACACCTCGGGCTCGGCGCTGTAGGGGATGCCGAGTTGTTCGGCGAAGAGCTGCCCGATGTCTTCCTTCGACAGGTGAATCGCCGGCGTGATGATGTGCGACGGACGCTCGCGGCGCAGTTGCACGATGTACTCGCCGAGGTCGGTTTCGACCACCTTCATTCCCGGCTCGTTCGAGCGCGGGATTCAGATCGATCTCCTCGGTGGTCATCGACTTGCCCTTGACCACGTGCTGGCTGCCCGCCTTCTTCGCAACCTTAAGGATGTAGTCGCGCGCCTCGGCCGCATCGGCGGCGACGAAAACGTTGCAGCCGTTGGCTTCGAGCTTTTGCTTCAGCGTCGATCAGTAATTCGTCGAGGCGGCCGATGGCGTCTTCCTTGATGCGCCGGGCGGCGTCGCGTTCGTCGTCGTAGCGCGGAAATTCGCGCGCGCATGTGGGCGACGTGATCGAGATGGCGGCCGGTGGAATTTTCCAGCTTGCGGCGAAGATCGGCGTCGGCGACGCCCTTGCGGCTGGTCTCGAGAAAATCAGGAACGGCGTTAGCAGCGGCCATGGCGCGATTGTATCTGCAAAATGACCCGGCGAGTAATCCGAGCGGCGCTTTCGTGCGGATCGATCGCGGAGCGCGGGGCTCAGTTGATGCGCGCGACCTGGCGCATCAGGCGCATCACCGATTCGCGCGCGCCGTCGGCGTTGGGATGTTCGGGCGCCTGCGTGATGAAGCTCTGGAAATCCTCGAGCGCGGGGGCGAAACATTCGAGCCGTTCGTACACCGTCGCACGTTCGAGCAGGTCGTCGATCGCGCGCGGCTCGAGCAGCAGGATGCGATCGAGCGCGGAGAGCGCGCGCGTCCAATCCGCGCCGCTCGAATAAATGTTTTTCAGGTTGCGCAGCATGCGGCCAAGGATGTGCCGCGCGCCGACCGCCTTGAGCATCGCCGGATTCACCTCGACCGGTTGGCCGTAAATCTGTGTCAGGCGAGCCTTAATCTCGTCGAGGCTGAGAATCATCCCGGCGTTGAACGGGTCTATGATAAGCTCACCGCGCTCGTCTACCGCCTTGACCAGGAAATGCGTGGGGAACGAGACGCCGAAAAGGTTCAGACCGAGCCGCCGTCCGATCTCGATATAAAGGACCGCCAGCGTGATCGGGATGCCAAGGCGGCGTTCGAGAACGTCATTGAGAAATGAGTTGCGCGGATCGCCGAAAGCGTCTCGATTACCGTCGAACCCCTTCTGCCCGAAGAGAAACTCGGAGAACAGTTGCACCTTTTCGATGGTGTCCTCGCCCGCGCGCACGATCGGTTCGGCCTCGCGCGTGAGGTCCGCGATCTGATCGAGATATTTCTCGATCACGAGATCCGGATATTCCTCCTTGGCGATCAACAGCGCACCACGCGCCAACGGAATCGGTTCCCGCGCGGTCAATGTGGAAAATTCACGCCTGACGTCATCATTCATAAGTGCGCGCCGCCTGTCTTAGAGATAGTCCATTTGCGGGTGACCGCTCAAGCCGATGTCCCGGCTCGAAAGGAGACAGTTTTGTTGCGTGCGGCCCTCATCATGGGTAAGACTCTTTCGCGCGTTCGGAATTTAGGTTACCTAGAATAGGATTCCAAAACTGGGCAAGACCGGCTCTGAAGGTTCCTTTATAGTGTCCGCATTTTTCGCCGCTCCGGCTTTCGATTTTCTGCCGGCGGCGTTTCCGGAAAACCGCGATTTGGCAGGCCGTATTGCGGCTTGCGAGAGCGCCCCATTCTTCGCCAGCTTGAGCGGATTGGATCCTCGTGACCGCTGAACTCGTGATTGGCGCGATCAAGGCGCTCGTAATCGTCGTGCTCGTGCTCGGCTTGACCACCTTGATGCTGTGGTTCGAGCGCAAGGGCTCAGCGCTGATTCAGGATCGCATCGGCGCCAATCGCGCGGATATCTTCGGCATCGGCAAGCGTTTCGGACTGCCCAACTTCGGCATCATCAACACCGTCCTCGCCGATCCGATCAAAATGTTCACGAAGGAAGACTTCGTGCCCGACGGCGCCGATCGCTTCATCCATGCGCTCGCCCCATTTCTGGCCCTCTTTCCGGTGCTGATCACGTTCGCGGTCGCGCCGATGGGCGATATATCTGCAAGTCGGCATCGCATACCATCGATCTGCAACCGGCTAACCTCAACGTCGGCGCGCTCTACGTGCTTGCGACCATCGGGATCGGAGTTTACGGCATCGCGCTCGGCGGATGGGCCTCGAATAATCGTTGGGCGATGCTCGGCGGCATTCGCGCCAGCGCCCAGATGATCTCCTACGAGATCGCGATGAGCCTTGCGATTATCGCAGTCGTCGTCTGTTACGGCACGCTCGATCTTCAGGAGATGTGCCGCAGTCAGGGCGGGGTGTGGTTCGGCTTCCTGCCGCGCTGGGGCATCCTCCTGCAGCCGATCTCGTTCATCATCCTGTTGATCGCCGGGATGGCCGAATCGAAGCGCGTCCCGTTCGATCTTCCCGAGGGCGAATCCGAACTGGTCGCCGGCTACTTCACCGAATATTCGGGCGGCAAGCAGGCAGTCTTCATGATGACCGACTTCGCCGAAGTACTACTCGTCTCCGTCTTGATCGTGACGTTTTTCTTCGGCGGATGGCAGGTGCCGTGGCTCGCTCGCGACGGGTTTCATTTCCCCGGCGGCGCCCATCTCGGACTGCCAAATCTCGTCGTCGCCCTGTTCGAATTCGTCGCTTTCTGGGTCAAAGTCATCATTTTCTGCCTTTTTCAGATACTGATCCGCTGGACCCTGCCGCGCTTTCGCTACGATCAGTTGATGCGGCTGGGATGGAAGGGGCTGGTGCCGCTCGGTCTGATCAACCTCGTCGTGACCGCCTTTGTGGTCGTCGTCGCCGGAGGTAAGTGACGATGCCGATCGGAATCTTCGCCTTCCTCGCCGCCCTCGCGCTGATCGGCGCCTTCGGCGTCATCCTGCAGAGCAACCCCGTGCATTGCGTGCTTGCACTGGCGCTCGTCCTGATGGATCTGGGCGTCCTCTTTATGGGCCTCGGCGCGGTCACCGTTGGCTTCCTGCAGATCATCGTTTACGTCGGCGCCATCATGGTGCTGTTCCTGTTCATCATATTTCTATTGAATATCCAGGCCGATCCCGGCGCAGGCCTCAATCTCGGGCTGAAGTTCTTTGGTTCGATCGCGGCGGCCGCGATGGCCGCGGAATTTGCCGTGATCATCGTCCACGCTCCGAAGATTAGCGAGGTAAGCTCGCTACCGGCGAATTTCGGTTCGGTCGCCGCGCTGGCGCGCGCGCTCTTCACTGACTATCTGGTCGCTTTCGAGGTGACGTCGGTGCTTTTGCTCGCCGCGATCGTCGGGGCGATTGCGCTGGCGCGTCGCGTCGCGCAGCCCCTGATGCTGGTCGTGCCGGATCCGTCGCGCACGCCCGCCACGCCTTCGCCAACCGCTCCCAACGTCGCGCGGAAGAGCGCCTGACGATGACACCGATTAGCTATTACATGGCGCTCAGCGCGATCCTCTTTGCGATCGGCGTTACCGGCGTTCTCGTTCGCCGCAACGTGATCGTGATGTTCCTAGTCGATCGAATTGATGCTCAACGCTGTCAACCTCGCGCTCGTCGCCCTGGGGCGGCGCATCGGCTCGATGGATGGACAGGTCATCGTTTTCTTCGTGATGACGGTGGCGGCGGCTGAAGCCGCGGTCGGCCTCGCGATCATCCTTTCGATGTTCCGCAATCGCGATACCGTCAACGCCGACGAACTCAACCTGCTGCGCTGGTAATCGCGATCTGATCATGACCTACCAATTTCCAGCTCTGATCCTCATTTTGCTCTTTCCCGCGCTTGGCGTCCTGTTCAATCTGTTCTATGGACGGCGCTTTGGACGCGCGGGCGGTCAACTTCGTCGGTCCCGGCGTAATCGTCGTCGCCTTCGCGGTCGCCCTCACCGGTCTTCATCACCCTGCTGCGACTGCCCCCCGGTGCCGTCGCTCCAATGCCAACTGTGGCCGTGGATCGTCGCCGGCTCCTTCCACGTCGAACTCGGTCTTCGCCTCGACGCGCTCTCCGCCGTGATGACGCTGGTCGTAACCGGCGTCGGCGCACTGATCCACCTTTACTCGGTCGGCTACATGGCCGAGGACGAGGACTACGCGCGCTACTTCACCTACTGAATCTGTTCGCGCTCTCGATGCTGGTGCTGGTCCTCGCTGACAACCTGCTCCAGATGTTCATCGGCTGGGAAGGCGTCGGCCTCTGCTCCTACCTGCTGATCGCGTTCTGGTACGACAATCCGCAATTCGCCTACAACGGCCGCAAGGCCTTCATCGTCAATCGCGTCGGCGACCTTGGCTTCCTCCTCGGCATCTTTACGATCGTCGTCGCGCTGGCGCAGCACGGCGTATGGACGTTGAATTTCGCCGCGATGCAGCACCACGCCGCGCTGTTGCAACCGGTCGCGTTTACCGCGGCCCTGCTCTTGTTCTTTGGCGCGACCGGCAAGTCCGCGCAGATTCCGCTCTACGTCTGGCTTCCCGATGCGATGGTTGGTCCGACCCCCGTCAGCGCCCTGATCCACGCCGCGACCATGGTCACGGCCGGCGTTTACATGATCGCGCGGCTCAACTTCCTCTACATGCTCGCGCCCGCCGCGATGGAAGTCGTCGCGACCGTCGGCGCAGTCACCGCGCTCTTCGCCGCCACCATCGCGATCGTGCAATCGGACATCAAGCGCGTCCTCGCCTATTCGACCATCAGCCAGATTGGCTACATGATGCTCGCGGTTGGGGTCGGTGCGTTCGCCGCCGGCACCTTCCATCTGATGACCCACGCATTCTTCAAGGGTCTGCTGTTTCTCTGCTCGGGCTCCGTCATTCACGCGCTACATGGCGAGCAGGACATGAACAAGATGGGCGCGCTCCGCGGCAAGCTCCCGATCACCTACGCTACGATGCTGATCGGCACGCTCGCAATTAGCGCTGTGCCGCCTTTCGCCGGGTACTTCTCCAAGGACCTGATTCTCGAAGGTGCTTTCGCCACCGGCCACGTCTGGCTGTGGCTGATCGGCGTCATCACCGCCGGCATTACCAGCTTTTACATGTTCCGGCTCATCTTCATGACCTTCCACGGCGCGTCGCGGCTCGATCCCGGCAAGGCCGATCACGTCCACGAATCTCCGCCGGTAATGGCGATTCCGCTGATCGTGCTGGCAGGGCTTTCGATCGTTGGCGGATGGGTCGGGTTGCCTCGCTGGCTGTTGTGGGGTGACGTCTTCAAACGATTTCTCGCGCCGATTGTCGCGCGACCGTTACATGGCCAATTCGGTCAGCCAGTCGTGATGCTAGATGTCGAGCGGTTTTCCAACAGTATGGCGCTGAGCATGACCGCGCTGGCCGCCGGGCTGATCGGAATCTTTCTCGCCTGGATGCTTTACATCCGGCGCCCCGAACTGCCCGCGTTGATTGCGGAAAGGCTTCGCGCAGTGCGCGAATTGCTCTGGCGCAAATACTACATCGACGAGCTTTACGATCACCTGATCTCGCGTCCGCTCTTCTGGGCTTCGGCCAATCTGCTCAATAAGGGTATCGACCGCAACGTCATCGACGGGTTCGTCGATGGCACCGGAGCGACCGTCGAAGGCAGCGGCGAAGCGGCACGCAAAATCGAAACCGGTAACGTGCAACACTACGCCTTCGTCTATCTGATCGGCGTCGTCGCGGTGGCCGGCTACTACGTTTACCTGGTGATGCGCTGATGGCCGGGTTCTGGCTGACCGCCCTGATCTTCGTCCCGACGCTCGGTGCGTTCGGCGTTCTCCTGCAGGGCGACGAGGAATCCATCTGGCGCTCGGCCTTTCTCTTTTCGCTCATTCCGCTCGCCCTTAGCCTGTACCTGTTCGCCGTCTTCGATCCAACTCAGGCGAGCTACCAGTTCGTCGAGCACTACGATTGGATTCCGCAATTCGGCATCTCCTACCACGTCGGCATGGACGGCATTAGTCTGTTCCTCGTCGTACTGACTACTCTGCTTATCTCACTATGTTTGCTCTATTCGGGCGGCGGCGATATCGAGACGCGCCCGCGCGAGTTCTGCTTCATGATGCTGATGCTCGAGACCGGGCTGATCGGCGCGCTGCTCGCGATCGACCTTTTTCTCTTCTACGTATTCTGGGAAGTGATGCTGGTGCCGATGTACCTGATGATCGGCATCTGGGGCCACGGCCGCAAAATCTACGCGACCTTCAAGTTCGTGCTCTTCACGATGATCGGCTCATTGCTCATGCTGGTCGCGATCCTGTACCTGGTCGGTGCCGCGCGCGCCCAACTTGGCCATCTCACTTTCGACCTGCCTGATCTCTACCGGGTGCCGCTCAGTCAGACCGAAGCGCGCTGGCTGTTCGCCGGCTTCGCGATTGCCTTCGCGATTAAAGTCCCCATGTGGCCGGTGCACACCTGGCTCCCCGACGCACATACCGAGGCGCCGACCGCCGGTTCCGTGATGCTCGCCGGCGTGATGCTCAAGATGGGCACCTATGGCTTCCTGCGTTTCGCGATTCCGCTTTTTCCCGAGGTCGCGATCCAGGCCACGCCGATTTTCATGGCGCTCGCGGTTGTTGGCATAATCTACGGCGCGTTGGTCGCGATGGTGCAGCCCGACCTGAAGCGCATCGTCGCCTACTCCTCGGTGAGCCATCTCGGCTTCGTGATGCTCGGCATCTTCGCGCTCAATCCCCAGGGCGTCCAGGGCGCGGTTTATCAGATGCTCAATCACGGCGTCTCGACCGGCGCGCTCTTCCTCCTGGTCGGCATGATCTACCTGCGGCGGCATACCCGCGAAGTCTCGGAGTTCGGCGGCCTGTGGAAGTCCGTCCCGATGTTCGCGGCTGTCTTCATGGTCGTGATGCTGTCGTCGATCGGTTTGCCCGGCCTCAACGGCTTCGTCGGCGAATTCCTGATCCTGCTCGGCGCCTTCTTCAAGTCGCAGCGCGCCGCCGAGGTCGCCGTTTTCGGCGTGGTGCTCGGCGCGCTCTATATGATGTGGGCTTACGAGCGCGTCATGTGGGGCCCGATTACCAAGACCGTGAATCAGACCATCAAGGACTTGAGCGGTCGCGAGATCGCCGTGATGGTGCCGCTCATCGCCCTGATCCTGCTGATGGGTCTCTATCCCCGTCCATTACTCACTCGGATGGAGCCCTCGATCGACGCACTACTCAGCCGCGTTCAGGCCGCGCAGGCGCGCCTCGATTCCGCTCACGCCCGGAGCCTCGCCGCACTGCCTGCTCCGATGCGAACGGTTGCCGACAAATGAACCCATTCACGCTTGCCGCGGTTAACTTCGCCTGGCTCCCGCTCCTGCCTCTCATCACGGTTGCCGTCGGCGCGATGATCATCATGATGGTCGGTCCCAGCGTGGAAGACGATGACAGCGCCGGCCTCGGACTGATCGCGTTGATCACGGTCTTCGCGGCTTTCGTGCTCACGCTCTTCACGCTCGGCCAGAACACGCTGGCCTTCGGCGGTGCACTGGCTGTCGACAACTACGCCGGATTTTTTGAAATAGTCATTCTGGCCGCGACCGGAGTGACGATCGGGATGTCGCTCGACTACGTCGCCGATGAGGGCCTCGCCGGCGCTGAGTACTACGCGCTATTGCTGTTCGCGGCCTTCGGCATGATGTTGATGGCGGCGGCCGGCGACCTCATCATCATCTTTCTCGGACTCGAAACGATGTCCATATCGCGGTCTACGCGCTGGTCGGCTTCATGCGCCGCGATTCGCGTTCCAGCGAAGCCGCGCTCAAGTACTTTCTGCTCGGTGCCTTCTCGACGGGCTTTCTGCTCTACGGCATCGCGTTGATTTACGGCGCCACCGGCACCATTCGCCTTGACCCGGTGCGCGCTGCAGTTTCCGCCGACATGGCGTCGAACCCGTTGCTCCTGATGGGCGTGGGCATGATGCTCATCGGCTTCGGCTTCAAGGTCGCCGCCGTCCCCTTTCACATGTGGACCCCCGACGCCTACGAAGGCGCTCCTACTCCCATCACCGCCTTTATGGCCGTTGGCGTCAAGCTCGCGGCGTTCGCCGGCTTCCTGCGCATTTTCCTGGTCCACCTGGGTCCCGTGAGTGAACAATGGACCGCCGTCCTGTGGGTGATCGCCGCGCTGACTATGACCATCGGCAACGTCGTCGCGCTGGTGCAGGAGAACATCAAGCGGATGCTCGCCTACTCCGCGATCGCCCATGCGGGCTATCTCATTCTCGGAATGGCCGCCGCAGCATCGCATCAGGCGGGTGGCGCGATTCTCTATTACTTACTCGGCTACTCATTTACGAATCTCGGCGCATTCGCCGTGGTCATTGCACTTGAGCGTCATGGCGAGGTCCGCGATCGCATCACCGACTTTCGCGGTCTTGCCCGGTCGCATCCGGCGCTCGCCGCCGCGATGGCGCTCTTCATGCTCTCGCTCACTGGCGTGCCGCCGCTCGCCGGCTTCGTTGGCAAGTTCTATCTATTTTCGGCCGCGCTCAACGCGGGTCTCGTCTGGCTGGTGATTCTGGCGGCCGTCAACAGCACGATTTCCGCCTACTACTATGTCCGAGTGATCGTGACGATGTACGCCGGCGAGGGCGCTCCAATCGCCGTGAAACGCATCGGCGCACGCCCGGCTCTGTTAATCAGTGTGGCGGTCGGCCTCGCCGGTACGATCCTCATCGGGCTCTTTCCGCAGTCCTACATGGACGCGTCGCGGAGCGCGTTCGCCGCTGCCGCCGGCCGTCCCGCACTCAAAACGACCGCCCTCCTGCGCTAGCGATGCCTCGCGCCAGTCGTGCGGTCGTTTCGTACCCAGTCGGAAGGTGAAGCATCTTTCGATGCTTCACCATTCGCGACTGCGCCCCGGCTAACGCCCTTTGCGCGCGGGCTTGCGCGACGCCTGCGGCTTCGCTTTCTTCGCGACGCCCCGCGGCTTCGCACTTGCCTGTGGCTTCGTGCTCGCCGCCCCCTTCTTGGCCGCGGCCTTGACTGCCGCGGCCGGCTTCCCGCTCGCCTGCGGCTTCGCGGTGCCCCGCACCTTCGCGTGGGTCTGGGGCGCCAGCGCCCCAGACCCGCGCGAAGCCTCACCCGCCTCGCGATACGCGTCCGCCTCGATCTCGATCATCATGTCGGGATTTACCAGCCGCCGGACTTCCACGATCGTCGACGCCGGCGGATTCGCGCCGAACGCTTCCAGATGGGCCCGCGCGACTTCGCCGAAGCGCTCCATGTCCGTGACGAACATTCGCGTGCGAACCACCTCGGCGAGCGTCATTCCGGCGCGCTCCAGCGCCATCGCGATATTCGCGATCGCCTGCCGCGCCTGCACGTACATCTGCCCGCGCCCGACGATCAGCCCGTTTTCGTCGAACCCGGTAGTGCCCGATACCGCCAGCCAGCCGCCCGCCTTGACCGCCCGCGTATAGCCGAAAATTGGCTCCCACGGCGCGCCGCTGGCTATTCGCGAGATTTCCGCCATTGCGTCCGCTCCATGCGCGGCGCCGCTTGCGAGGCCGCGTTCAGGTTTGTCGGCTACCCGAGGGCCAGACGTCCTCCAACTCGCGATCGACCGAGCGCATGGGCGCACCCACCGCATGGGTCCCCGGCATCAGCCACCGCAGCCATTCGCGCAGCCGCGAAGCCGCGACCGAGGGTTGCGATCCCATCCGGTTCATATCGAGTTCGTGCTCTACCACTCGTCCCGGCCCGGGATTGGAGATCCGCTCCGAAGGGATGAACGTTCTTACCACCGCCACTCCACAATCCTCCTCCCCAGCAACTATTTACTCTGTCACGCAATAGTACACAGTGTATTCGTAACACGCAAAAAATTTGTTGATTCGTAGGAAAATTTACCCCAGTGGAATTACCCCGCTGCATCAGCTTGTCAACGTCCGATTGCTACAGTATTGTTGACGCCGTAAAAACGCTGAGCGCTTGGCCAGCGCTCGAAGAAAGTTCTAGGAGGTAGTGATGCGAAAATTCCTGATTCTGGCTCTTTTCTCAATGGTCTTCGCAGCCACGGCTTGCACCAAGTCGGAGGAGACGCCGGCCCCCGAGGCTTCGGCAGAAGCGAGCCCGGCCGCTGCCTCCCCTGAAGCGAGCCCCGCGGCGAGCGACATGGCGAGCCCGGCGGCTCCTGAGACCAGCCCGGCGGCTTCTCCCGCAGCGTCCTGAGGCTCGGATTTATTTTTTCGATCCTGTCCCTGCGCGCTGGTATTTTTTCCGGCGCGCAGGCGACAGTCTCTCCGCCGGTGATTTGCTTCCCTTCTCTCGGATCGTTCGGATCCTGGCCGCATTGCTGTCAATCCGCCCGATTGACGCCGATTTGATCGATTGATTTCGCCGCCGCGTCTTTTCTCGCTTCACCGTAAACGCGATTGCGCCGAGCGCCCTTCGTACGTGAATCAATCCGCGCCGACCTGAGTCGCGCGCTTGACGACGGATGACGCAAGCGCACCAGCTCAAGCGCGGACTTTCGCTTTTCGACTCCGCCACCATCGTCGCCGGCTCGATGATCGGCAGCGGTATCTTCATCGTTTCCGCCGACATCGTCCGCCAGACCGGCTCGCCCGCGGGCCTTCTCGCCGTATGGATTCTCAGCGGCCTGATGACGGTTGCCGGAGCGCTCGCCTACGGCGAGTTGGCCGCGATGATGCCCGATGCCGGCGGACAATACGTCTTCCTGCGCGAAGCCTATGGCGGCGTGATCGCCTTCGCCTTCGGCTGGACGCTGCTCCTCGTCATCCAGACCGGCACCATCGCCGCGGTTGCTGTCGCCTTCGCGCGCTTCGCCGGCGTCATCTTCCCGATACTCGGTGCACGCGTATGGTTCGGCGTCGGCGGCGTCGGCCTCTCGGGCGAGCGTCTCGGCGCGATCGCCGTCATCGTCACCCTCACCGCGGTAAACCTGCGCGGCCTCGATACCGGACGCGTCGTGCAGAACGTCTTCACCAGCGGCAAGGTGATTTCACTGTTGGTGATAATCGCAATCGGCTGCGTCGTCGCGCCGAACGCATCCGCCATCCATGCGAACTTCGGCAGCGCCAACTCATTCCTCGGTGACCGGCCCGTTTCGCGCGGCCTGATCGCCGCTTTCGGCGCTGCAATGGTCGGGGGTCTCTTTTCCGCCGACGCCTGGGCCGGCCTCACCTTCGCCGCCGCCGAGGTCCGCGACCCCGAGCGCAACTTGCCACGCGCGCTCGCCCTCGGCACCGCGATCGTCATCGCGCTCTACCTGATGACCAACGTCGCCTATCTCTGCGAGCTTCCCGCCCGGGGCATCGCCGACGCCCCTAGCGACCGCGTCGCCGCCGCCGCGATGGAAATCGTCTGGGGCCACGCCGGCGCCGCCATCACTGCGATGCTCGTGATGGTCTCGACGTTCGGCTGCGCCAACGGACTCATCCTCACCGGCGCGCGCGTCATCTATGCGATGGCGCGTGACGGCGTCTTCTTCGCCTCCGCCGGCAACCTCAATGTCGCCGCCGTGCCGGCCGTCGCGCTCGTGATGCAAGGTGGATGGGCCGCGCTCCTGGCCCTTTCCGGCACCTATTCGCAGTTGCTCGACTACGTCATTTTCGCGCAGTTACTGTTCTATGTACTGACCGTAGCCGCGGTCTTCGTGATGCGCTCGCGGCGTCCCGAAGCGCCCCGTCCCTACCGCGCATGGGGCTACCCGCTCGTGCCCGCGCTTTACATCGTCGCCGCGACCGCCCTGATGGCCGATCTGCTCATCATGAAGCCCGCCTACACCTGGCCCGGCCTCCTGATCGCACTGAGCGGCGCCCCCATTTACTGGTACCTCCAGCGCCCCCACTCGGGATTATGAACAGGCGCTCAATTTCGTTAACGCCCGTATCGTTTCTGATACAGGCGTTGCGCGAACGCTAATCGATCTCGTTACACTCGCTCCGCAATGGGTTCTCGCGAAAGTGGGAAACTATATCCGAGATTAACTAGCAATCTCCTTTGCTGGTCATAGCCAATCATCATTGCCTGGAACTCATGACGGCCGCGCGACCGCTGTAACAGGTACTTGGATTAGATAGCTCCGGATTAATCAGACTAACTGTGAGTCAGCTAACACCTTTCAAATGTGGCACGCCTTCGCCATCGCGCCATGATGGCTCCTCAATTGCTCCTTTTCCGCATTGTGACCAGCTTCGGATCACAACCTGAACTGCTTCAGGAAACTCAGTTGGGAAAGGGAGAATGATGAATCGTAAAAAAGTGATAGTGGCTTTTCTGATGACCGGAATGGCCCTCTCGGCCCCGCTCGCAGCTCTCGCGAAAAACCCGCATGGTGGTGGTGGCGGTGGGGGCAGCGGCGGTGGATCACAGGCCGGCGGCCTCCCCGCGCTCGCCAAACGCGTCACCGCCGACGAAGCGTTGATCAAGGCGCTGCAAGCCTCGGTCTCGGGCTTGGGCAATACCAGCTTCGCGGTGGTCGGTGCCGACGGCACGCTGGTTCGATCCAACAGTGCCGCGGGCCCCGTCAGCGTTGCCACCCATACCCCCGCGACCGGTTTGTATGAGGTCGATTTCGCGGCCGATGTCAGCGCTTGTGCATACGCCGCGACGCTCGGCGACACCGGCACGGCGACTCCGCCATTGGGCATGATCGGCGTTTCCAGCGCCGTAACCACCGGCGGAGTGACGGTTCAGACGACCGATATCACCGGCACTCCGACCGACGAGCCGTTCCATCTGACCGTGACCTGCCCCTAGTCTGATTCTCTAAGTCGAGAACGCAAAGCCCGGCCGGTTTTCCAACCGGCCGGGCCCAAGTGAAGTTAGATGCTTATCGTAACCAGCTCTTTCGTCGGATCAGCGTTCTGCGGAACTGGCTCGCCTTCCTTGAGCGCACTTTCGATCGCACAGCGGATGGCGTCTTTCGCCATCTCGCGGACTTCTTCGAGGGTGTCGCCGAACGTACAGATTTCCGGAATTGCGGGCACGATCACCTGATAACCGCCATCTTCGAGCGGCTCGAAATACACCGTGTAGTTGTAATCGGCCACAAACTCACCTCGCCGAGAAGATCGCCCTCACATTCCTGATTGATTGTAGGGCATGAGTCCGATGCTTCAAGGTCAAAATTATCGACACACCTCGCTACAGCGTGAGCCGCGTCTTCAGCGGAACAGTCTGCTCGGTCGCGCCGAACTGTACCCACTCACCGCAACCCGTCAGTGCGTCGTGATGCCTTCCGTGCTGCCCACGCCCGCCGATGCGCCGCCGTCCACCACCAGCGCATGACCCGTCACGAACGACGCCTCGTCCGACGCCAGGAACAATACGCATCGCGCGATCTCTTCCGGCTTGCCCATCCGTCCGAGCGGATGGAACCGATGCATCGTCTCGCGGATCGCCTCCGTCGCGCCGAACGCTGTCGCCACTAGCGGCGTATCGATGATTCCTGGGCAGATGCAGTTGACGCGCACGCCCGCCGGCGCAAACTCCAACGCCGCCGCCCGCGTGATCCCGACCACGCCATGTTTCGCCGCGTTATAGGCCGACAGGCCGACGCTCCCGCGAATCCCCGCCACCGACGCCGTGTTGACGATCGCCCCGCGCTTCTGCGCCACCATTACTTGCCCCGCGAACTTCAGTCCCCAGTACACCCCGTCCAGGTCCACGCCGATCGTCTTCGAGTAGGTCGCTTCGGTCGTCTCGAGCAGCGGCGAAACGATCCCGATGCCGGCGTTGTTGAACATGATATCCAGCCGGCCGAACTTGTCGGTCGCCGCGCGTACCAGCTTCTCGATCGCCTTGGCGTCGCTTACGTCGGTCGCCACGAAGGTCGCGCCGATCGCCTTCGCGACCGCCTCGCCACCCCCGGTCGGCAAGTCGCCGATCACCACTTTGGCCCCTTCCCGCGCGAACAGCTCGGCCGTCGCCTTGCCGATTCCGGAGCCGCCGCCGGTTACGATTGCCACCCGATCCGCAATTCTTCCGTCTGCCATTTTTCCTCGCTCGCCCCCCTAAGTTCTCTCGCTCGCCCGGAGCCTATCGAGCACCTTCGTAAAGGAGTATAGTTCTACTCGTAGGCGAATCGTCCTCCAGGATGCCCCAGGGAAGTTCGCCCGAGTCTTCAGCCGGTCCGCCTGTTCAGCGCGGACCTCTCACAACAGCAACCGTGAACACCGAGCGCCCCTTCCAAATCAGCCGTCATCGCCAGCCCGCCACTACTCGGCCGCGCCCGGTTACCAGTGAGCTCCGTGAATCGTCATATTCGCCGAATTGCCGCCTGATCGCGCATCGTTCCGACGAAGCTCCGCGCCGAGAGCCAAAAGGCTGTGAACATAACAAAGCCAATTTATCGTTTAGGCAAAAGGACTTTCCCGATTTGTGCCTGCTCAAATGCGCACGGCGCCGGTTGCTTTTGACGCAGAACCAGCGCCTTCACGATCGACTACATCAGGGTTTCCTTGACCGTCAGCATGTCCACGTACTCGCGAATCCGCCGAATCTTGCCCGCCTCGACCTCGAAGATGAAGCAATACTCGTTGCGATAGTCCTTGCCGTTGAATGCCTTACCGGTATTCGTCAGCTCGACCACCACCGTGTCACCCGCGCTATGCACTTTGCTGATCTGACTATTCAGTCCCGCCGGAAAGGCCTTGCGAATTCCGCCGATAAACTCCTTGACCGCCGCCTTGCCTTTCTTGGTCCCCGAGACTCCCGGCAGATTGCCCGCGATCATCCAGCTGACTTCGTCCGACATGTTGGCCGCCGCCGCATCGGCATTGCCCGCCACCACGTCCACCCAGGTCTTTCTGATCAGGTCCGCATTCTGTTCCGCACTCATGATTCTCATTGCCTCCGTGATCCGGATTGTCGTCTTTCATCTCCTAGCGCGTTCAGCCGTCGATTGCACGATGGCGCGCGGCTGGGGGTCCAATGGGTCGGCTCAAAGAGGATTCCCTCACGTGATGCGAGACTCTATTCTGGTAATTGCCGGTGGGGGGCGGTGACGCGATGACCGAGATAATCGAAAACCTGTTCGTCGGCGGACTCAATGACGCGCAGGCGGACTTCGACGGACTCATCATCTGTGTACTCGACGTTAAGCCCGCTGACGAGCCGCCTAATGCGACTTGGATTCCCTTCCTCGCCGAGGGTATCGACAGCCTCAACATCACGGCTTCGGTGATCGATAACGCTCTGAATGGCGGCCGCCGCGTGCTTGTTCACTGTGGCGCCGGCAGCGAGCGAGCCCCGCTGACCGTGGCCTGGTTCCTCAATCGCCGCCGCGCGATGTCGCTCGATGCCGCCTACGACTTGCTCAAACGCAAACGCCCCATCGTTCAGGACCGCCGCCTCTGGCTGCGCCCATATATCGAACAATAGCCGCTATCTTCATGCCTACGACTACCCCTGACTATGCACCACTCGATGAAGCGCTCGATATGCTGCGGCCGTATGGTTGCGAATTGCACAACGGTAATTCCAACCACGCGCCGATGGCGGCCGAGGCGATGTGTGCGCTCGGCCGCGGCGACGCGGTTATCGATTGGGTCGATCGCTACCGGCGCAGCTTGCAACCCGCGCTAACCGCGCACTCGATCATTCGCGAGTCCGAGTGGCGCGACGCGCTCGGGCACAGCGATCGCGTTGCCGACTGGCAGGCATTTTTCGCCAACCAGCTTGCCGAACGTCAGTGGTCGGAAGTCCTTGACCATTGGGTCGCGCGTCTCGCACCCGGCATCATCGCGGCCGCGGCGCATGGCGCGATTCGCACCGCTCACTCCGCGCGTAGCCTCGCCGCAGCTCAGAACGATGCGCGGCTCTACGAGTTGGCCGCCGGACTCGCCTACTGGGCCGCCGAATATCAGACGCTGCCCGGTGCGCCCGATCCGGAGACCGGATCTGCGATGCCGAGCCGCCCGTCCGAATCCTCGCAACGAGCCGCGATGTCGCCCGGCGCGTCAGACCTTGCACGCCGTTCGATGATGTCAAACACGATGACGCCGGCGCGGGCGATCGAGGCGATCGAGCTGTTGCCGGTCGCGCGGCGCGGCGTGCTTAAATCGCTCACCGGCGCGCTGCCCGAGCTGGACACCTTCGATTCCTTCCGCGGAGTCATTTCGACCATCGACGTTCCGCGCGACCCGGCCGCCGTACTGTCCGAACTGACTGATGGCTTCGCTGAAGTGCTGCTCGCCAATGCCACTACGCCATTACTCGCGATCGCGTTCATCCACTGTCTGACCGCTTTGTATGCGGTGCGGAATCTATCGCCGCATCTGAGTAATGAAACTGCGCGCGCCGCGGTGAGATACGGATGGCAGGCAGCCGCCGCGCTCTACACCGTGCTGGGAACGAAACCTCGGCCGACCACGGAAGACGCACTGCGCCCCATCGTGCGTGACGACGACCTGATCGACCGTGCGCTTCGCAGCGGCGACGAGCACGCGATCAAATATACGGAAGCGTGCCTGTCGGAATATGTGCTCAGCCCGTCGCCGGTTTATCTACGCGCCGCCGACCACGCGATCGGCCTGCTCACTCTGAGCCGCTGAGAAACCTTTGCACAGCCAAGGTTGTCATTCTGAGCTTGCGAAGAATCCCCGAAAAAGCCGGCAACGGGACCTATCGCTACAGCGGCTTTCGAGCAGGCCAACAGTCTTGACCGATTTTAGGACCGCTCAGGGTGACACAATCCGCGTTGTGCAGAGCTTCCCTGGCGCCAAACGCCGAGCCACCAACTCGGTTCGCGGCTAGCGGCGAGCCGGTATCACCGGCAACACCAGATGCGACGCGAACGCCCGATCGTGCATCACGGTCTGCAATGCCGGCCGCGTCTCCGCATCGGTGAATAAATCATGGCCGGTATTCGGATTGCGATCGAAGCGCGGGTAGTTGCTCGAACTCACTTCCAGTCGAATCCGATGGCCCGCCTTGAACAGGTTCGACGTTGACCACATGTCGATGTTGAACTCATACACCTTGCCCGGCGTGATCAAGGTGGGACTCGACTGCGACTCGCGTACCCGCGCGCGAATGATGCCGTCCGTTAGGTTACGCGCAAAGCCGCACGGCTCAACGTCCACCAGCTTGGCGGTGAAGTCCGTATCGGGCGCCGACGACGAGGCGAACAGCGTCAGCTTCACCGGTCCGGTCACTTCGAGATCTTCGGGCAAGGGAGGGGTCGAATAGACCAGCACGTCCCCGCGATGTTCCACTGCCGCCTGATCGAACGCGCCGCCGGGCTGCGAGTTGGCGTAGCAGCACAAGCCGCCCCCCATCGTCTGCACCGGGTTCAGCGGATTGTAGAGATAGCTGTCAGCCGGCTCGACGCCGGGCGTCTCGGTCGAGAGCGCGCCATCGCCGAAGGCGCTGTTGGCGCGGCCCCGGCTATGCAGATAGTAGCGGCGCCATTCGGTGCCCGGCAGCGGCCATTCCGTCTCTTCGCGCCACTCTTTGAGTCCCATGACATAGACTTTCACCGGCGCGCTATCGGCGACGCTGTTCTGCTTGCCCTTGAGCCAGTAGTCGAAGAAGTCGAGTTGCACGCCGTCGAGATCGGCCGAGGCCCCGGCGCCGCGAAAGCCCATATCGACCTGGCCGACGAGGCTCGGCAACGGTAGCGCATGATTCCACGGACCCATCATCAGGCGCTGGCGCCGCGCCGCGTCGGTCGCCCCGCGCGTCTTCATCCCGAGATAGTTGCGAATCGTCCCGCCCTGAAAAATGTCGTACCAGCCGCCGAGGTTGAGCGCCGGCACGTTGATCTTCGCGTGCGACTCTTCGATGCAGAGCTTGCGCCAGTAGTCGTCGTAGTTCGGATGGTTGAGCCAGTCGGAGAAGTAGGGTGCGCCGTTGCGGAACAGTGGAAACTCCTTGAGCGGCAGGACGTCCATCTTCTCGCGCATACTGTCGATCGACGACATCACGGCGTTGAGCTCTTCCGCCGCGGCTGGATTGGTCTCCCGTTCACGCATCAGCCGCGCGAGCCCAATCGTGATCATCGGCCAGCTCACGTTGAAGAACAGCGCGAAGGCGCCGCCCTGGTAAGTCCAGCCGTCATGGTAATCGCTCGCCGTAATCGACGGCACGATCGCTTTCAGGCTGGGCGGACTGGTCGTCGCTGCCAGCCATTGAGTCGCGCCCATGTACGAGGCCCCGAACATCCCGACCTTGCCGTCGGCCCACGGCTGGCGGGCGAGATACTCGATCGTGTCGTAACCATCCTGGGCCTCGTCAGTAAAGCAGTTGAAGGTGCCATCGGAAGCGTAACATCCGCGGCAATCGACGAAGACCACGTTATAGCCGCGTTGCGCCGCGCGGATCGCGTCAAGCGTGAGCGCCGAGATGAGCGGAAAGGATTTGTCGTAGGGCGTCCGATTGAGCAGGACAGGCAGCTTCTCGGCGCCATCCGGACGGTAGAGGTCGCCGCGCAATACGCAGCCGTCGCGCATCGGAATCTCGATATTCTTCTCGATAATAATCTTGGCACCCATCGGCAAACTCCTTCGGCTCGGCGGACTCGAGGCTTCGTCAATCAGGCTTGTAACCCGCGCCGCCCGCCGCTTTCAAGGATCGCCAAGCCCGTTCTGATCCGATCCGATAAACCACGTGCTGCTGACAGGTACTGGCGCAGGAGGGCGGTCGGTCTTATGATACGCGGGTTATGGTCTTCGACGGGCGTTGGGGCGCATGATGATGCTCGACGCAACACGGTACGGCAATCGCAACAACGCAACCTCAACGACGACGGGAATAAAGACGGTCAACGATGGCTTCAGAACGACAGCGAGAAATCAAACGCCGCCGCAAGCGGCGGGAAAAACGGCTCAAGGCGATCATCCGCGAGGCGCGCACGCACAAGAAAAAGAAGCGTTAAGCGCTCAACGAGTCTGGGCGATTGCCCCACGCCTAGGGGCTTTTGCAATTCGCGAGCGAGGTCGGCAGCGCGCCTGTTCAACGCACGCAGTTACGAGGATTCCGCGATGGCATACGAGACGATTCTCTACGAAGTCGCCGGCGAGATTGCGACCGTCACGCTGAATCGCCCGGCGAAGCTCAACGCCTACACCGTAACGATGGGCCACGAGATCGTCGATGCGATACATCGTGCGGACGACGCTCGCGAGGTCCGCGTAATTATCCTGACCGGCGCGGGGCGCGCGTTTTGCGCCGGCGCCGATATCAGCGGTTTTGCCGACAATATCAAGGCTCGCGAAGGCGGCGGTGGCGGCAACGCCGAGCGCCGCGGCGGGATGCTTGAATTCCCGCCGTTGATGCGCACGCTCAGCAAGCCCTCGATCGTCGCCATCAACGGTATCGCACTGGGCATCGGTGCGACGATGACGCTGCCGTGCGATATCCGGATTATGGCCGATACCGCAAAAATAGGCTTTATCTTTTCCCGCGTAGGACTCATGCCCGAACTCGGCTCGTCGTATTTTCTGCCACGGCTGATTGGCGCATCGCGCGCGGCCGAGGTGATGCTGACCGGACGGCATTACAGCGCCGCCGAATGTCTGCAGATGGGACTCGTGAGCCAGGTGGTTCCGGCCGACGCGGTCGGCGCGAAGGCGCGCGAATTGGCCGCTGAAATTCTGCTCGGCTCGCCGGCATCGCTGGCCTTGACGCGCCGCGCGCTCCATCAGGGACTCAACGGAACGCTCGAGAGCGCTATGGAATTCGAGGGGTTCGCCCTCAACCAGTGCTTCGCTAGTCCAGAACACAAGGAGTACGTCAGCGCGTTTCTGGAAAAGCGCAAACCTGATTTGAGCCGCATTCGTTGATAGGCTATTGCCTTCGACGCGAACCGGCTTCACAAGGTCAGAGAGTTCATATATGATAAATCAGACTCTTTAAGTCATCTATCCATCTAGCTGTAAAGTCTTATCGATGGTAGAGCTTCTGGTAGATCAATTAAGCAAATTTGAGGCGTTCGTTATTGGAGGGGAACCATGGCTATCCATTTAGGCAGCGAGGCACCGGATTTTACCCAGGAATCGACCGAAGGGACGATCAACTTCCACAAGTGGATCGGCGACGGCTGGGCGGTTCTGTTTTCTCATCCGAAGGATTTCACGCCGGTCTGCACGACCGAACTTGGTCTGGTGGCGAAGCTGAAGCCGGAATTCGACAAGCGCCACGTCAAGTGCATCGCGGTCAGCGTTGACGACGTCGCGTCGCATAAAGGCTGGGTCGGCGATATCGAGGAGACGCAGCACACCAAGCTGAATTTCCCGATCCTCGGCGACGCGGACAAGAAGGTCTCGACGCTGTACGACATGATTCATCCGGATTTGAGCGACACCACCACGGTGCGCTCGGTCTTTGTGATCGACCCGAAGAAAAAGGTGCGCCTGATGATCACCTATCCGCAAAGCGCGGGCCGCAATTTCGACGAGATTTTGCGTGTGATCGATTCGCTGCAGCTCACCGACCACCATTCGGTGGCGACGCCCGGCAACTGGAAGGACGGCGACGACGTTGTGATTGTGCCGTCGTTGAAGGATCCGGCTGAGATGAAAGCGAAATTCCCCAAGGGCTGGAAGGAAATCAAGCCGTACCTGCGCATTACGCCGCAGCCCAACAAGTAAGTACCTTTTTCGTTTGACGACAAAATGCCCGGCTGCAGAAAAGGTGGCCGGGCATTTTCTTTCCAAAGACGATCGCCATGTATATCGCGATGAACTTAAGGCTGACCGCAACGTACCTAGTAATTGCAATTTTGCTTTCTCTCGCGCCGATCCGCCCGGCGGTCGCGGCCACGGCCGATCCCAAGCCGCCGCAAGTGACCGCGAGCTTCATCTATCCGCCGAGTCCGCTGATTCAGCACGGTACCGCATGGCTCGCCTACGAGATGGTGATCACCAACTACATACCACCGTCCTATACTCTCGATTCGATCGAGGTCAGCGCCGGCGCGAAAAAATTCTCTTACTCCGGCGACACGCTGAGGAACATGACGAGGCTGGCGGGAGCTGTCGCGCAATCTGCGCAAAGCCGTACCCTCGAAGGTGGTCACACGGTAATTGTTTTCTTTGCCCTCGACTTCAAAGGTGCGTCAGATATTCCAACGACCATAGCTCATACGCTGCATATGCGATCGCCCGACGGCATGGAGCACGCGCTAACTGTGCAGCCGTTAATAGTTCAGCAGCGCGCGCCGATAGTCGTGGCGCCACCCTTGCGCGGTGCAGATTGGCTCGCCGGAGACTCAATGCACAACGGTGTCGACGCCGCGCATCGCCGGGCGATTCTACTCAATGGCGGGAAGGCCTTTATCGCTCAGCGCTATGCCATCGATTGGGTCCGCTATCGATTGGTAGATGGCCTGGGAACGACCTGGTCCGGTCCCGAGGATAAGAACTCCAGTTACTTCTGCTACGACTCACCGATTTACAGCATGGCGCCGGGCAAAGTGATCGAAATGCTCGACGGTATTCCGGAAAACGTTCCGCATTCCGGAAAGATCGCGATCGACGTCAACTTCTTCAATGCCGGCGGCAACAACGTTGTAGTGGATATCGGCTATGGCCTCTACGCCTTCTATGCTCATATGCGGCCCGGCACAGTAAAGGTGAAGGTTGGCGATCAGGTAACTACTGGCGAAATTCTCGGGCATGTTGGCAATAGCGGTAACTCGACCGAACCGCACCTGCATGCGCATATCGTCGATCAGCCGTCATTCCTTGCCGGTCAGGGCGTGCCCTATGAATTCGATCGTTTCGAAGCGACGGGCGCTACGCAATACATTGCCAAGCCGCACGATCAAATGTTCTTCAAGGGTATCGGAGAGCTGAAGCCGTTCACCAATGATTACCCCGCGGAGAATGCGGTCGTGTCCTTCCCTTGACGATGCTGCTCTTGCGCTTGAAAGGCCTGCGGGCGATAAGAGTAATGATACGTACACGCATTAGTCGTTGGCGCGACGAATCAGTGAGGGCGGTTGCACGCAACACCGCACCACCAGGAGGATTAGCCGATGGGTAGTCTGCCGAATGGAGTTCATCATCTCGCGATTTGCACCAAGGACATCAAGAGCCAGATCGAGTTCTACACGCAGGTCGTTGGGATGGACCTGGCGGCGCTCTACTGGATGCACGGCGTGGACAAGACTTTCCATGGCTTTGTGCGGATGGGCAATAGCTCGATTGCCTTCGTGCAGGGTCCGGAAATCGGTGAAATTCAAGCCATCAAGGGCGTCTCGCATCCGGCGTGGACGGCCGCGCCGGTAGCGGCGGGCGTCATGCAGCATCTGGCGCTCAACGTGGACAGCGAGGCCGACCTGCTCGCAATTCGCGATCGCGTCCGCACTCACGGACATTGGGTGATGGGGCCGATCGATCACGGCTTCTGCAAGTCGATTTACCTCGCGGCGCCCGAGGGCGTCATGCTCGAATTCTCGACCTCGGAGGGCAAGCCGATCGACGCCGAGGCGTGGATCGATCCCGAGGTCGCGAAGCTCGCTGGCATCAGCCCGTCGGATCTGCGGCGCTACAAGAGTCCGTCGGCGTTCGAATCGAAGGGCGGTGCGGTCAAGAATCCGCCGGTCGATCTGAAGAATCCGCCCATGGAGTTTCCGCCAGGGCGCGAGCGGATCTTCACCATGACCGATGAGGAAGTTTTCCAGCGCATGAGCGAAACCACGCCCCCGGTGGCGCCGAAGCATTGAGCGGGCGCGCGCTTGCGCGATGTGAGAGCAGGCGCGTCGTCACAGCTACAGAAAACCGGACCTTGAAGGGCGGGGCGCTGAACGCTCCGCCCTTTGCACCGCAATTCGCCATCCCCCGGACGCGAGCGCTTGCGATCGCGCGTCCGCGTTGTAAAAGTAGGCGGACGTTTTTTGGCCTGTGAGGCGTGTAGATGGCACAATCGAAGCTCTTTCCGGTGACCATGGTCGGATCGTGGACGCGCCACCGAATGGCTGGTGCACGCACTGCGCCAGCGCCAGGCCGACGAAATCACCGCCGACGAATTCGATCGCATCGCCGACGACGCGGTGCTCGCCGCGATCAAGTATCAGGAGGACGCCGGGCGTCGATATCGTCGCCGACGGCGAGATGCGCCGCGACAATTTCTATTCCTTCGTGGTCGAGAAGCTCGACGGCATGCGCCTGATGAAGCTCTCGCAGCTGCTCGACTACATGAAGGATCGCGCCGGGTTCGAGGAAATCCTGCGCGGGCTCGACGTCCCGGCGTTCGCGATCAAAAGCCCGATCGCGATCGATAAAGTGCAGCGAGCGCGAGGAGGGCCTCGTGCGTCGACGAAGCGCAATTCCTGCAACGCGCACACCAATCGCGCAGACCAAGATGCCGATTCCCGGCCCCTACCTGCTGACCCGCTCGAGCTGGTTCGAGGGCCTCTCGGACAAGACCTACCCGACGCGCGAGGACCTCGCGAAGGACGTGGTGCGGATTCTGCGTCGCGAGGTCCTGCGCGCTCAAGGAAATCGGCATCGACTTCATCCAGCTCGACGAGCCCTCGATCTCGCAGGTCGTGTACGGCGACGAGGCCGAGCAGACCTTCATGTGCGCGGCGCTCGGTTCGCGCACCGATCCGACCACCGAGCTCGAATTCGCGGTGCGCCTGGTCAACGAGACCGTCGACGGAATCGACGGCGTGCAGTTCGGCGTGCACGTCTGCCGCGGCAACTGGAGCCGCAAGGAGAACGTGCTGCTCGCGGGCAACTACGGGCCGCTGCTGCCGTGGCTGATGCGCATGAACGTCGATCAACTGGTGCTCGAGATGGCGACGCCGCGAGCCGGCGAGATCGAAGTCTTCAAGGAATATCGCAACGAGAAGGAGATCGGCCTCGGCGTCGCAATCCGCGCACCGACACGATCGAATCGCCCCGAAACAGATCGTGAGCCGAGTCAAGGATTTGCTGAAATACTTCGACCCCGACAAAGATCTATCTTAATCCCGACTGCGGCTTCGGCACGTTCGCCGAGCGCTGCGTCAACACCTCTCCGGACATCGCCTATCGCAAGCTGCAGGCGATTTCGGAAGCGGCCGAGATGCTGCGCGGAATGCGGCTGAGATAACTGCGGCTGGAAAGACTGCGGTGAAGACCGTCGTGCGCAAGTGCGCACCGGTCCTAATCACGGCTGAAATTTGCAGGAGTAATAAATATGGCGGACGAAAAGATGCTCAATGGACTGCGAGTCGACAAGATCAACGCGATCCTCGATTCGATGCGCGACGATCCCGAGGTGCTCAAGGGCGTCACCGGCCCGTGGAAGTCGCGCGTGGTATGGCAGGGCGGCTTTCAAGCGCCAAGGCCTACATGCGCAAGCACATCGTCGCAATGGACGAGCCCGAGGGACTCGACGCCACCGACTCGGCCGCGAGCGCGCACGAGCAACTGCTCTCCGCGATGGGCAGCTGCCTGACGGTCGGCTACGTGCTTAACGCGACCAAGCGCGGCGTGCAAGATCCACGACCTCGAGATCGCGCTCGAAGGGCAACTTCGAAAACATTCTGAAGTGGGCCGGCCATGCGCCCGAACGGTAATCCCGGCTATCCGTCGATCAAGGCGAAGTGCTTCGTGCGCGCCGACGCCGACGAAAAGACCCTGCGAGAAATTGTGGCAGGCCGCCGTCGATGGCTCGCCGGTGACGCAGACCGATCGCGCGCCCGACCGAGATCGTCACCGAGTTCGAGAAGGTCTGACGGCGGCGCGATCTGGCGCTCGATGATACGCCTTGAGCCAGCGCGCAAACTGGTTGACGCCGAGTGGGTCGGGAACAGCCGAGTTCGTGATCGTCGTCGATCCGCGCCGCCCGATGAAGTATCTGTCGGGCCATCTGACGCGGCGCGATCAATCTCCCGATGTATCGGGCGTTCGGCGCCGACGGCAACCTGCTCGAGCCGGCGGCGCTCGCTGAATGGCATCGGCGGCGCGGTCTCGGCGACGGCGATGACGCCGGTGCTCTACGATTCGCCCGAGGGCCAGAACGCCGCGATGCTCGCCTGGATTCTCGAATATCTCGGCCGCCGCGATGTCGTCATTGCTCGACGGCTTCTTCGAGAACTGGAAGGGGCAGGGCCGCGAAGTCCGCTACAAGCCGGTCACCGCTGCGGCGACGAAGTTCACCGCTGCGTGAAAGCCCGGCGATTCGCGCGACGCTCGACGAGGTGCGCGACGGCGCTGGGCTGAAGCTGGTCGATTTTCGCAGCCGACGAAGAATTCAGCGGCGAACGTGCGATCGGCAACGACCTGCCCGGTCATATCCCTGGCGCGCTCAACCTCGTCTGGCGCGACTTGGCGAATCCGCCCGAAGAATTTCTCGCGCCGGCGGAGAAACTTGCGCATGCTGATCGACTCCGCCGGGATCAAACGCGGCGACCGGGTCATCGCCTATTGCCGCAGCGGACCGCGCGCCGCGCTCGGCTACCTGGCGCTGAAGGCAGCCGGCTTCGACGCGAGGCTCTTCGACGGTTCATACGCCGAATGGACGGCCTACGGACTGCCGGCTGAGAAATAGCGCAGGGACTCGTTCTCTGGCTCACCTTCGCTCGTTGACAATGGCGGTGCAGGGCCGGAAAATCATAGAACAATGGCTCGTATAACTGTAGAAGATTGTCTCGAACAGATTCCGAATCGATTCGAACTGGTCCTCGGAGCCGCGCGCCGGGCCAAACAATTGCTCAAGGGCGCCCGTCCGCTGGTCGAATCGGATAATAAGGAAGTCGTCACGGCCCTGCGCGAGATCGCCTCCCGGAAGGTCTCGCTGGTCGAACCCGAAATTAAATAGCATCGCGTCGGCATTTCGTCATAGTTTGCCGGCGGTCCCGAAAATCTGATGAGCGACCGCCGTTCGTATCGCCCGCGACCTCTATGATCGCCGGGAGCGCAGCGGCCCAATCGTTTTGAGTTCCAAGTGGCGCGCAAAACTGTCAAAGCCCGTAAGGCCAAATCCGCGGTGCTTACCGATGGCCGCCACAAAGTCCACACTCCCCCAGTTGACGACGAGCCGATCGAGGTTCGCGCCGACGTAATTGATGAGGAACCGGCGGCGGATTCCTTGCCGCCGGCTGATGAGACCAACGCCCCAGTCCTCGGGTCCGACGCCGCCGCTGATGATCTTGCGCAGGTCGCTATCGACGCCGATAGCACCGAAGATCGCGACGACGAGGCGCCGGCTTTCGCAATACCCGGAATCGACGGAGTGGCACCTGATCGCAGCCTCGGTGCGGACGGCGGTTCGCTCGTCCCGTTCGATCCGCTGAGCCGTTATCTCGCCGAAATCCGCCGCTTTCCTTTGCTTACACGCGAGGAAGAAACCGTAATCGCGAAGCGCTACGCCCAATTTCACGAACCCGACGACGCCTATCGGCTAGTCACCGCGAATCTGCGGCTGGTCGTCAAAATCGCGAATGAATTTGCCCGCGCGACGCGTAATCTGCTCGACCTGATCCAGGAAGGCAATATCGGCCTGATGGAAGCGGTCAAGCATTTCAATCCTGAGGTCGGCATTCGCTTTCCGTCGTACGCGGTCTGGTGGGTCCGCGCGTACATCTATCGCTACCTGATCAACAACTGGCGGCTGGTGAAAATCGGCACGACCCAGGCGCAGCGCAAGCTCTTCTTCAACCTGCGCAAGGAAAGCGAACGACTCGAAGCCGAGGGCTTACGGCGCGCAGCCCAAGCTGCTGGCGCAGCGGATGGGCGTGAAGGAAAGCGAGGTGCGCGAGATGCAGGAGCGCATGTCGCAAAGCGAGGTCTCGCTCGATCAGCCGGCGAGCGCCGACGACGACACGACGCTTATCGACGCGCTTCCCGACACTTCGTACAATCCCGAGGAGGCCACCGCGCGTGCCGAATGGCGCAACTTCGCGCACGAAAAAGTCGAAGAGTTCGCCGGCACGCTCGAAGGTAAGGAACTCGAAATCTTCCGCAGCCGCCTGCTAGCGGAAGATCCGCCGACGCTGCAGGAGGTTGGCGATCGCTTCGGCATCAGCCGTGAGCGCGTGCGTCAAATCGAGAGCCGGCTCAAGCGCCGTCTTAAGGCCTTCCTGAATCTCGAAACCGACGATTTCGATCGCCCCGAATCGTGAGAACCGAATCGAGACCGGCGCGCGATTTCGAGATCTTCGCTCACTGCCTCGACGCCATTGGTGATCCGCGCCGATTGCCTATGCCCTTTCGCTTGTTTCGCAAATCGATCAGTATGAAACTGTAGTCGATTTATGCGCTATGCACGTCGATATTGTGCGTGCTGCTACCATTGCAGAGTGGAACCCAAGGAGTTGTGGCCTAATGCCTGGTAATCGAAGGCTCGAGAGCTTTCTTGTGAACGGATCGGGATCGCGCAACGGTGCGGTCGACGACGGCAGCGCATTTCCCGAAAGTTTCGTCGCCACCAAGCTCGCCGACGCGATCAATTGGGCCCGCAAGTATTCCTTCTTTCCCTATCCGTTCGTGACGGCGTGCTGCGGGATGGAATATTTCTCCGTCGCCGGCCCGCGCTACGATATCGACCGTTTCGGCGCTGCGCTCCCGCGCTTCACTCCGCGCCAGGCCGATCTGCTCTTCGTCGTCGGTACGATTACCCAGCGCCAGGCGCCGATTCTCCGCCGCGTCTATGACCAAATGGCCGAGCCCAAATGGGTCGTCTCTTTCGGCGCCTGCACCAGTTCCGGCGGCCCTTACGACAATTACGCCGTGTTGCAAGGCATCGATCGGATTGTCCCCGTGCATCTTTATATCCCCGGATGCCCGCCCCGTCCCGAGGCCGTCCTCGACGGCTTGATCAAATTGCAACATCGCGTACAAACGGAACGCCCCGGTCAGACCTGGCCGGGCCTCGACCTCCACGGCAGCGGACGCAAACTTGGCTAGCCCCCAGAAAACCGTCAAGGTCACCGTCGATAATCGCGAAATCGAGGCCCCCGAAGGCGCAACCCTGCTCCAGGTGATGCTCGATGCGGAGATGGATATTCCGCATTATTGCTATCACCCCAAGCTCAGCATCGACGGCAGTTGCCGCCTCTGCCAGGTCAAAATCGAGGGCATGCCGAAGCTCCAGATTTCCTGCAATACGCAGGTCCGCGACGGCATGAAGGTCACCACGCTCGACCCGGAGGTCGAGAGCACGCGGCGCGGCGTGCTCGAACTGCTGCTGCTCAATCATCCGCTGGATTGCCCGATTTGCGACAAGGCCGGCGAATGCTGGCTGCAGAATTTTGCGATGCGCTTCGGCAGTGGCGCCGCGCGCACCATCGAGCCCCGCCGCAAGCACGGCAAACGGATGGACATCGGCGAGCAGATTCTGCTCGATCAGGAGCGCTGTATTCTGTGCCGTCGATGCGTGCGCTTTTGCCGCGAAATCTCCAAGACTGGCGAGCTCGCGGTCTTCAATATCGGCGACCATTCGGTGCTCGATATCTACGATCGCCGCGTCGATAACGACTACTCCATGTGCGTCGCCGACGTCTGTCCGGTGGGCGCCCTCGAGACCAAGGATTTCCATCACAAGATGCGCGTGTGGTTTCTCGAAGAGACCGCCAGCGTCTGCCCGTCGTGCTCCAACGGCTGCAACATCATGGTGTCCTCTGCCCGCGGCAAAATCTGGCGGCTGATCCCCCGCCGCAACGACGACGTCAACGACACCTGGATGTGCGATGCGGGCCGCCTCAATTACAAGTTCGTTGACGACCCCGATCGGCTGCGCGCGCCGATGGTCGGCGGTCCCGATGGTCTCGCCGAGACCCCTGGCAAAGCGCGCTCGAGCACACCGCGACCGCGATTGCCGATTTCACCAAGCGCAACGGCGGCAAGGCTTTCGGCGCGATCGTCTCGCCGCATCTCACCAACGAAGAGAACTATCGCTTCGGCGAATTGCTCGGCGCGATCGGCGCCGATCGCGTCGCGATGGCGGTCCGGCGTGGCAAGCAGGACGATTTTCTGATTAAGGCCGAGAAGGCCGCCAACGCGCGCGGCGTGCGCGAACTCGGCCTGGTCAAGGGCGACGACGACGGGCTCGACGATTTGCTCCGCGCGTGCGAAGCGGGAGAAATCAAGGCGCTCTATATTTGTGGCGACGACCTGCTCGACGTCGTGCCGCTCGAGCGCCTCGAAGGTATCCTCGCTAAAATCGAATTGCTGATCGTGCAGGACTTGAAGCTACGTTCGCAATTCGGCCGCGCGACGATCGTGCTGCCCACCACCACCTTCGCGGAGAAAGACGGCACCTTCACCAATCACGCCGGCCGCGTGCAACGAATTCAACGGGTCCTCGAGCCGCCGCCCGGATGGGTCGCCGACGGCGAGATTTTCACCTCGATTTTGAACCTGGTGGGCTCGCGCCGCGATCGCTTCGAGTTGGGTGAAGTGTGGGCGGCGATGACCCGCGACGGCCGCGCTTTCGCCGGACTCAAGCTCGACGAGATCGGTCCGCATGGCACCGCGATCGTTCCCGCCGGCGGGCGCTGAGTTTACTTTCTCTTGACATTCTGACGGTGAGCGCTCATAGCCGAATTGCGCGCTGAGTGTATCGTGAACGCCGCCGGTTGATTCGCGCAGGCCTTAGGGGATCAGGCCCGCGCATCCGTTTCGATCGTGGCGTCATACCACCAGTGGTTTTGCTCGAGCTAACTCAAGGGGACAGGCTCATATGGCAAACGCACCGCAGGCCCAATCCGGGGGCATCAAGGCTTACTTCGCGGAACATCGGACGCTCGATGTCTACCCGACCGGCTTTCGCCGTTGGTGGATGTTGCTGCTCACCGTGATGGCCACCGTCATCTCGTTTTACGAATTCGGCTTCTCCGCGTTGCTTCCATTATGGCTGCCGTCGCTGCATTTCACGCGCGAGCAGTTCGGCTGGTTTCTCACCGCGGCGGTTTTTCTCTCGGCCTTTTCCGCGATGTACGGCGGCCCACTCGCCGACCGTCACGGGCGCGTCGTGGTCATCGATACCTGCCTCGCCGTGATGATCCTGCTGACCTTCTGCAACCTCCTGATGACCGGGTTCTGGTCCTTCGTGATTATCCGCGGCCTGATGAATATGGTCGCCGGATTGTCTTGGGGAGCGCTCGGCGGCTTGACCCGCGATATGTCGCCGCGAGTCAGCCGAGGCGCCGCTTTTGGACTGCTGACGCTCGGCGCCGTCGCATGCCTCTGGCTGTGGAACGAAGTGCCCGCCTGGACGCTGCCGATTTTCCATACCTGGCAATCCCAAATCATTATCATGGGCCTGCTCGCGACCGGCTTGTTCATCCCGGTGTTTTTGTCTCTGAAGGATCTCTCGCCCAAGCTGCGCGCGACCGTGATGGATAGCGAGACCGAGGGTGCGGCCTTCGAATCGGGCGAGCCGGCCTCTGCCGCCCCCGGCGGTGCGATGGATGCGTTCAGGCAACTGCTCGGCCATTGGGAATCATGGGTGTTGGTGTTCGGCGCGGTTGCCTTTCTGACCACCGCCCTGACCATTCAGACCTTCGGCCCTTTGATGTTCACCGAGGCCTATCACTACACGCCGGCCCAGGCCGCCAGCGCCACCGCGAATTTCTGGCTCGTCAACCTGATTATGCTGGTGCCGGCGGGCCTCCTTTCCGATTGGCTGCGTATGCGCAAATCGATCACGGTCGTGTTGACCGCCTTCGGTCTGCTGCTCTTGCTGTGGTGGGTGCGTAATTTCTTTCCGCCGCTTTCGCCGCACGCCCTCGGCATCATAACCGTGGTCCTCGGAGCGACGCTCGCTACCGCCTACATTCCCTGGTGCGCGTTTTTCTCCGAGTATCTCGAAGATCTCTCGCCCACCCTGCAGGCCACGGGATGGTCGTTTTTCCAGATGATCTACCGCATCTGGATCGCCCTTTCCGGTCCGCTGATGCTCTGGGTCGCCGCGCACTACGGCTGGGATACCTGGATGTGGGCGATGGTCGCGGGCACCGCGTTGTTCCTGATCTCGCAGCTTGCGATTCGCGGCCATTGGCGCCCCGCCGGCGCGGCGCAAATGCCCGCGGGCGAGCCCGCGCACGCCGCCGGCCGCTAACCTCAGGTCCGCCGATGCCCGCTTGAGAGCTTGCGCATGCAGCAGCTCGCTAATTCTCAAACGCACGCGGCCGCGCGGAAAAAAGGCCCCTCCAGCACCTCTCCTTGTCCAGGGAGAGGTCGCGTGAGCATCGCGAACGCGGGTGAGGGCATCTCTATCTTGTTCAACCTCAACCGCCGCCAATATTTTTCTCCGCGCCCCCAATGAATCCCTCCTCAAAGGGTTTACCGTCGCGTAATTCGCGCTAGACTACGCCCGATGGCTGTTCAGGTCGTAAAGGTCTTGCGCCCGACGCAATCGATGTCGTCGGCAAATCCCCTGCTCGCAATTCTCTCGGGCCTGTGGGTTTCGACGCGTCACTTCTTCCACAACCTCTCGCTCTTCGCCCGCGGCCGTCAGGACTTCGCGATTCATTTCCCCGAACAGCGCCTCGTCCAGCCGCCCGCCCTGCGCGGGATGCCTGTCCTGGTGCAGATGGACAACGGCAAGGAGCGCTGCGTGGCCTGCGGCCTCTGCGAATGGGCCTGCCCTACGACCTGCATCACGATTTATCCGGCCGAAACCGCCGACGAGGTCGAACGCTATCCCGAAATTTTCGATATCGACATGTCGCGCTGCATGTTCTGCGGCCTGTGCGAGGAAGCCTGCCCCGAAGAGGCCATCGTGATGAGCCGGCAGATCGAAATCGCGAGCTACTCGCGCGCCGGCTCGCTCTGGCACAAGCAGGATCTGCTGGTGCCCGTCAGTCAACTCAAAACCCGAACCGACTACCTGCGCCGCCACTATGACCGCTGATAACAACGGCGAAACGCCGGCTGCTCCGAAGCCGGAGCTTTCACGGCTCCTGCAGAAAGTGGTTGGCCGGCTTGATGACCTCGTGCACGATCACAAGAGCGCGCTCGGCGACGACCGCATTCACGTCGCACGCGAAAAGATCCTCGACGCCGCTGCGCATCCTCCGCGACGATCCGGAACTCTCCTTCGACCTGCTCCTCGACGTCACCGCGATCGACTACCTTGGTCAGCCCGACGATTTCGAAACCAATTTGCAGGTCTGGGACCAGAATCGCGCGACGATGCGCCAGCCAACCGCAGCGCCGTCATGAACTGGTCCTGCCGCCGCGCGGTCCCAATCCGCGTTTCGCCGTGGTCTATCATCTGACCTCGACCACGCATTCGCACGTCTTGCGCGTGAAGTGCCGCGTGCCCGAGGACGATCCCGTCGATCCCCAGCCTGACCTCACTTTGGCCGGGGGCCAATTGGCTGGAACGCGAGACCTTCGACATGTACGGTATCCAGTTCGAGGGACACCCGGACTTGCGGCGCATCTACCTCTACGAGGAATTCGTCGGCCACCCGCTCAGAAAAGATTACGCAAAACACGGCGAACAGCCGCATCCAGGAATATGTCGGACCAGGCGCAAAAGAACCTCGTCGCCCCCATTAACGGCAACCCTCGCGCGGAGAACCTTCGTGCGATCGAAGAACTCGCACACGCCGCCGATGCGGTTGCAGTTCGGTCCGTCGCATCCTGCCACCCACGGCACCGTCAAAATCACCCTCGACCTTGAAGGTGAGCAGGTGGTGTGGTCCGAGGTCGAGGTCGGCTACCTCCATCGCGGCTTCGAGAAGGAATGCGAGACCGGCTACTACTACCAGAACATTCCGTACACCGATCGCCTCAACTACAGTTCGCCGATCCTCAACAACGTCGGCTACTGCATGGCGGTCGAGAAGCTTTTCAGCATCGTCACGCCCCCGCGATGCGATTACCTTCGCGTAATCGCCGGTGAGCTGTCGCGGCTCGCCGATCACATGCTCTGCATCGGCGCCTCCGCGATGGAGTTGGCGGCGTTCACACCGATGCTCTATCTGATCGAAGGCGCGCGAGCTGATGCTCGACCTGATCGACGCACTCTGCGGTGCGCGCGTCACCACCAATTTCGTGCGCATCGGCGGCGTCTCCGCCGACCTGCCTGAAAACTTTCGCGACTTCGCGCTGCCGCGCATCGATCGCGCGGTCGAGCTCGTCGACGATGCCCACAAGCTGCTCACGGACAATCCGGTTTTCCGCCGCCGCATGGAAGGCACCGGACATCTCGAGCCCCAAAGACCTCGTGGCGTGGGGTGTAACCGGTCCGATGTTGCGCGCGGGTGGCGTGCCGTACGACATTCGCCGCGTTCATCCGTATCTCGCGTACGGCGATCTCGATTTCGAGGTTCCGGTCGGCGAGCACAGCGACAACTTCGATCGCTACCTGGTGCGCATGGCCGAGAGTGAATCAGAGTCGCAGCATGATTCTGCAATGCTTCGACAAGCTGCCCGACGGCCCGGTCGATGCCAACGATCCGCGCGTGCGATGGCCCGCCAAAGGCCGCGTCTTCAATCGCATGGAAGAACTGATCGATCAGTTCAAGCTCGTCACCGAGGGCGGCATGGCGCCGGTCGGCGAGGTCTATCACGCGGTCGAAGCGGCCAACGGCGAATTGGGCTTCTATATCGTCAGCGACGGCACCGGCAAGCCCTGGAAATGCCGCTGCCGCGCCCCCAGCTTTTCCAACATTTCCCCGCTCTCGAAGATGATAACCGGAGGGCAGCTTGCCGACGTCGTGCCGACCTTCGGAATGATCAACATGATCGGCGGCGAATGCGACCGGTGACCTGATGCTATTGTCGGCTGCGACCCACGAAAAAATTCGCGCCGAGATCGCGCATTTTCCCAACCCCCGCGGCGCCTTGCTCTTTGCGCTGCACGTGGCACGCGACGAAGTCCGGCGCGCTCGGCAAGGACGTCTTCGCCGAAGTCGGCGAGCATTTCGGCATGCGCGCCGGCGAAGTCGCCGAAGTCGCCTCGTTCTATTCGCTGTTCAATCAGCCCAAGGCCGAAGCGATCAATCCAGGTCTGCACCGGGCTTGCCATGCTGCCTGAACGACGCGCGCGGACTCGTTCGTCAGGCCGAAAAGACGCTCGGCACCAAGTCCGGCACCGCGACCGCCGACGGCCGTTTCGCGATCGTCGAAGTCGAATGTCTCGGGTCGTGCGGCACCGCGCCGGTCGTTCAGGTCAATCGCAATCCACTATATCGAGCGCGTCGACGCCCGATTACCTGGCGTCGATGCTCACTTCGCCGCAAGCCGCGATCGATGCGCATCCGCCGCCGCCTCTCGATCTCGCAGATTCCCGACGGCGTCGAGGCCTACCTGCTGCCGCCCAACGGGCAGAGGCGTCTGACCGATCGACGAGTACAAAAAGGCCGGCGGCTACCAGGCGGTCGTCAAGGCCGGCGCGATGGAACCCAAGGACATCGCCGCCGATGGTCAAGGATGCGGGTCTGCGCGGACGTGGCGGTGCGGGTTTCGCCACCGGCCTCAAGTGGACGTTCATGCCGCCCCCCGACGGCGGTCCGCGCTACCTCGCCGTCAATGCCGACGAAAGTGAGCCGGGCACCTTTAAGGACCGGCAGATCATGGAGCGCAATCCGCATCTGCCGATCGAGGGCATCATGATCGCCGCGATGGCGATTCAGGCCAACGCCGCCTTCATCTACATCCGCGGCGAGTATGTCGAAGCCTATCGCATCATGCGCGACGCCATCAGCGAGGCCTATGCCGCCGGCATCCTCGGCGAGAATGCGCTCGGCTTCAATCGCCGCTTCGACATCCATATCCAGCCCGGCGCGGGCGCCTATATCTGCGGCGAAGAGAGCGGGATGCTCGAATCGATGGAGGGCAAAAAAGGCCAGCCTCGCAAGCGGCCGCCCTTCCCGGCTGTGCGCGGTCTTTGGCAGCGGCCGACCACCGTCGAAAATATCGAGACCTGCTCGCACGTGCCGGTGATCATCATGAATCGCGGCGCCGATTGGTACAAAACAATCGGCATGCCGAACAGTTCCGGCAACACGCTTTTCGGCGTCAGCGGACACGTCAAAACGCCGGGCATCTATCGAGATGCCGCTCGGCGTCAAAATGCGCGACCTGATCTACAAATACGGCGGCGGACTCGCAGAGGGCCGCACCGTCAAGGCGGTGATTCCCGGCGGCCTCTCGATGCCGGTGCTGCGCGGCGATCAGATCGACGTCGCCGTCGATCACGAATCGCTCAAGACCGTCAACTCGCTGCTCGGCACCGCCGGCGCCATCGTGATGGACGATCGCTCATGCATGGTGCGCGCCGCGCTCACGATCGCGCGCTTCTTCGAGCACGAATCGTGCGGCCAGTGCACCCAATGCCGCGAGGGCACCGGCTGGACCTATCGCACGCTGAAACGCATCGAGGCAGGCGAAGGCCGCGCGCAGGATCTCGACACGCTGGCCGACACCTTCAACTTCATGGACGGCAAATGCATCTGCGCGCTGGCCGACGGTGCGTCGTGGGCGTCGCGCGCTTTCCTCAAGCAGTTCCGCGCCGACTACGAGGCTCATATCGAGGCCAAAAAATGTCCCTTCCCGGAGAGCTTCGAAGTATGAGTTCGCGCATTACCCGCAACAAGTCGTCGCAATGCTCGGCACGCCCGACCGCACCGTCGGCAGCCTCAACAGTCCGGTCGAGTTGGAGGAGTTCGGCCACATCCACAACGAAAAGTGGACCTACGAACATCTCCTCAGCGATCCCGCGGGCGTGCCGCAGCGCACTATTCTACTGGCATCGCTATGATTTCGTCACGACGATGGTTCGCGGCGGTGCGACGAGGAATGGCGGCCGGATACGAACTCGCCGAGGCGGTCGCAGCGAAAGATGATCGCCTTGTCGCCGCTCGACAATCATCACCAGGCGATCACGCCAAGTCGGGCTGTACGACTCGGTGTCCGAGGTCAAAGACTGCAACCGATCTCGGCGGCTACATCATGGGTCAGAACCCATCGCGCGCCGCAAATAGGAGCGCTTGCACCATTCCTTGCGACCAGCGAGTTCCTACACTCTCACTTTCGGATGGGCGACGAGACGAGTCGCTGGCACCCATTCGCGTACGCAACCGGCCCAAATCGAGTTTGTTGGCTTCGTCCAGAGTGACGACAAAACCTGAATTGTATAGAGCTTCCCTCGCGTCACGAGCCGATCGCGGCCGCAACGCGGCGCTCGCTTCTGCGATCGCGACTCGCGACTTCTCGATCACACGAAGGCATCCCGAAGAAGCCGTGCGTGACGCCGTCGTAACGCTTGAGCACGGTCGCGACACCTTCCTCGCGCAGGCGCGCCGCATAGGCCTCGCCCTCATCGCGCAGCGGATCGAACTCCGCAGTGATCACCAATGCCGGCGGCAATCCCGCGAGCGTCTTCGCTTGCGCCGGGCAGGCATAGGGATTGGCCGCATCGGCATCGCTCGCGAGGTAATGATCCCCAGAACCATTCCATGTCGGCGCGCGACAGAATGTAGTATCCGTCGGTCGCGAATTGCTTATGCGAAGGAGTATCCAGTTCGCGCCGCGTCGCCGGATAAACCAGCAACTGGTAGGCGATTTTCGGCGTGCCGCGATCGCGCGCCATCAAGCGCCACCGCCGCCGCCAGATTCGCGCCGGCACTGGTGCCGCAACCGCTATTCGCGACGGATCGCAGTTGAGCGCCGCAGCGTTGTCCGAGACCCACTTCGTCGCGGCGTAACAGTCCTCGGGCCCGAGCCGGAAACTTATACTCGGGTGCGAGTCGGTAATCGACCGAGACCGTCACGCATCCCGGCCGCCTTGGTGATCATCCGGCACGGCTGATCGGTCATCTCGATATTGCCGACCACCCATCCGCCGCCGTGAAAATAGACCAACGCACCGAACGGTCCAGTCGCCTTCCGGCGTGTAGATGCGGATCGGAATTTCGCCATTTGGTCCCGGAATCGTGCGATCTTCGACGCGCGCTGACCGGCACCGGATCGCCGCGCCGATACGCGCGCGCCATCTGCTCGCGCGCGGCTGGCGGCGTCATCTGATGGAACGATTGCAGCTTCGCCGCCGCCATCTGATCGAGCAATGCCTTCATGTCGGTGATCGAGTGCCATTAGCTATTCCTTCGCCGGCGGACTTCCACCAAGTGATTCCGCAATAGTCATTGCATCACGCGGCAGCCGGCCGATCTCAGACGTAAAGCGATGCCTGACGTTCCGAGTTCGGTCGCGTAATTATCGGGCCCGAGCCGATTCGCGATCATCATCAGCACGAACGCGATGCACTCCAAGGTCTTCATATTGGCGCAGGCCCGCCTGTACCTCGTCGCGATTTCCGCGCAGCGTCCGCATGATAGTCAGATCGAGCGTCGAATAGTCACGTCCGGCCTTGCCGCATTCGTCGCGCAGCTTGGCCAGTTCGACCTTCATCTGATCGGGCGAAAGCAGTATTGGACACCAGCCATCGCCCCACTGCGCGACCCATCGCAATGCGTTTTTATCCTTGCTCCCGATCAGTACCGGCGGACCGCCTTTGCGCGCCGGCTTCGGATAAAGCATCGCACCGGCGGGAACTTGACGTACTTGCCCTCGAACGAGGCTTCGTCCTTGGTCCACAGCTCGCGCATCGCCGCAATGTATTCCTTGGTCTGCGTCCAGCGATGCGGAAAATCGGCGCCCAGCAACTCCGATTCTTCTTTGAGCCAGCCGCGCGCCAATCCCGAACAGCACGCGGCCGTCCGAGAAATGATCGAGCGTCGCGATTTCGTTCGCCGTCATGATCGGATTGCGCTCGGGCACCAGGCACACGCCGGTCGCGACGTTGAGGTGCGTGGTCGCAGCCGCCGCCATCGCCATCGCGACGAACGGATCGCACATGCGCGAGTAATGATCGGGAATCTCGCCCTTGCCCGGCGGCGTTTCCGGCAACGGCGTCGTCGTATGCACCGGCATGACCGGATGGTCCGGCAGCCACAACGACTCGAAGCCCAGCGCCTCCGCCTTGCGCGCGAGTGTCGCGGGATCGACGCTATACTCATTCACCACGGCGAGCATTCCGATTTTCATAGTAATTACCGTTCATCAGCCGATTCGACCGGCGTCAGATAGTCATTCGCGAATAGCCAATGAACTATATCGACACGCATTCTCAAATCGTTCGGGTCAGGACTTCTTCGGTTCAGTCACTTCCCGAAACGCGCGAATCGCCTCGACCGCCGTCGGCACGCCGCTGTATTGCGAGATGTGAATGATCATCTCCTTGATTTCCTGCTGGGTCACGCCGATGTTCAGCGCGCCGCGCATATGCAGGCGCAGTTCAGGTCCGCGCCCCAACGCCATCAGCGCAGTCATCGTGATCATCGAGCGGATTTTGGTCTCGAGTCCGGGCCGTCCCCAGATTCCGCCGAAGAGCTGGTCGTTCAGGAATGTCGCGAAACCTTCGTCGAACGATTTCAGAAACTCATTTCCGGCGACGGCCGCCTTTTCGCCGAACAACTTGGTGCGTACTTCGAGACCTTTTTTTGCGAGATCATCAGCCATCTTGATCTACTCCACTTCCGTAACTGATTGCTATTCGAATGTACTATTGCGAACTAGCTGAATGCGATCGCGCTTCAAGTGCGTACTTTGACGCCCGCGCGATCTTCCTGCATCGTCACCACCGCGGTCGAATCCTTGTCGCCCAGTCCATTGGCCAGCGCGGCGAGAAAGTCCTGCTCGACCATCGCCGCGAGCGGCATCGGCACGTTCAGCTCACGGCCCACTTCGGTCGCGAGCCCAAGGTCCTTGCGCGCGAGCTTCAGCGCGAAGGTCACGCGATCGAAATTGCCGCGAAAAATCATCTTCGGCAACGCGCCCTTCAGAATCATGCCCTGACCGTACGCGCCGTCCGACACCGCCTTGAGCAACGCCTCGGGCGAGACGCCAGCCTTCACGCCCATCGTAAATGCCTCGACCAGCAACTGCGTCGAGCAGATGGCGATCATGTTATGCACCAGCTTGGCGACCGCGCCGGCGCCAATCGCGCCGATGTACGAGACCTTGTCGCCGATCGCGTCGAGCGCCGGTTTGATCTTCTCGTACACCGCCTCATCGCCGCCGACCATCACCGCGAGCGTCGCGTTGCGCGCGCCTGGAATTCCGCCGCTGACGGGCGCGTCAAGCATCGCGATGCCCTTCTCTTTGAAGACGTCGTGGATGCGTCGAATCACCGTCGGCGAGTTGGTCGAAAGGTCGGCGTAAACGGCGCCCTCGCGGCATCCCGCTGAGGATCCCGTTTTCGCCCAGCGCCACCGCCTCGACTTCCTTCGGTCCCGGCAGCGAGGTCACCACCAGTTCGCTCTTGGCCGCGACTGCCGCGGGCGTGTCGGCCCATTGCGCGCCGCCCGCCAGATGCGCTTCGGCCATCGAGCGGCGGATGTCGTTCACGACCAGGGTGTGCCCCGCCTTGATCATGTTGAGCGCCATCGGTCCGCCCATGTTGCCCAATCCAATAAATCCAACTCGCATGATCAGTTCTCTCCAATGTTCGATGAATGGCGACGCAGCCGCAGTCTTCGTCACGCGCCGCCGAGCGCGAATTGCATCGCGCTGGCGCGTCCGCATGTGAAGTTACGCAGACTTACTCGGTGATGTCGTTCGCGTTCAGGGCTCATTAAAGCACCCACGCCTCGCTCCCGCAAGGGAAATCGCGTGCGACCTTCTTCAGTCCAGATGCAACGTCGATCGGGTTACTCATTTTCGGCATGACGGCTGACCGCATGGTCCGCGGATTGACATAGCCGTCGAGCTTGTATCGCTACCTTGGTAGCTCAGTATTTGCGGCCTTATCCAGAGCGGCGGAGGGACTGGCCCGACGATGCCGCAGCAACCGGCCTCTCATGGTGCTGGTGCTAAGTCCTGCGGGGTTCCCGAAGTTTTGGGAGCCTTGGTAGATAAGGCGAGAGTAGAATTACCCTCGTCTTATCCCATGGACGAGGGTTTTTTGTTTCCCCGCCGGCGGACTTTCTGCAAACCCGCCGCAAGGACGGACGCGCTGAACGTGTTGGCGAAGAAGCAAATTTTGATCGTCGGAGTCGGCGGACTCGGCTGTGCCTGCGGCCTTGGTCGCTGGCGCGCGCCGGAATCCGGAGTTTCGCCCTGATCGATTCCGATTCGATCGAGCTCTCAAACCTGCCGCGGCAAATCATCTTCGGTGAAAACGATATTGGCGTTCCCAAGGTAATCGCGGCCGCCCGGCGCCTGGCTGTCGATTTCGCCCGGCATCGCGATCGAACCGATTCAGAGCCAGCCTCGACGCTGCCAACGCCGCGGAAATCATTTCGCGCTTCGATTTCGTGATCGACGCGACCGATAATCCCGCCACCAAGTTCCTCATCAACGACATCTGCATTGAGCTCGGCCGGCCGTTTGTCTATGGCGGCGTGCTCGGACTCTAGCGGACAGGCGATGACGGTGATGCCCCGCGGCTACCGCGTGCCTGCGATGTCTCTTTGAGGAGCCGCCCGACGAGGCTGAGGTCGCAAGCTGCCGCGAAGCCGGTATCATCGGCCCGGTCGCCGGTGCGATTGGCGAAGCGCAAGCGGCCGAGGCGCTCAGTTTCGTGAACGGTCGAATGCCCGCGCTCGCGGGCAACATGCTGACCCTTGATGGTTCTAATATCGGGCGAATTCGCCTGACTCCAATCGCGGCACGTATCGGATGTCGATGCGGCGCCGCTCAATCGAACGCTCGCGGCCGGAGCTCGCTACGGCGTCGGCCAGGTAACGAGGATGCGATGAGTTACGTCACCAATCTCAAGTGTCGCGAGTGCGGCCAGGAATACCCGATCAGCCCGCTCCACGTTTGCGAAACCTGCTTCGGTCCGCTCGAAGTCGGCTACGATTACGCGAAAATCCGCGCCGCGATTTCGCGCGCGACGATCGAACGCCGCCCGCACAATCTGTGGCGCTATCGCGAACTGCTGCCGGTCGAAGGCGAGCCGCAAATCGGACCGTGTTCCGGCTTCACTCCGCTGCTGCGCGCCGAACGACTCGGCGCCGAACTCGGCATCAAGAAGCTCTACATCAAGGACGACACCGTCAATCATCCGACGCTGTCGTACAAAGATCGCGTCGTCTCAGTCGCGATCAGCAAGGCGCGCGAATTCGGCTTCACCACCGTCTCCTGCGCCTCGACCGGCAATCTCGCGACGGCAGTCGCCGCACACGCCGCGCGCGCCGGCCTGAACTGCGTGATCTTCATGCCCGAGGGCGTCGAGACGGGCAAAATCGTCGGCTCGACTATCTACGGCGCGCGCGTGATCACGATTCGCGGCAACTACGACGACGTCAATCGCCTATGCAGCGAGATCGCCGACAAGTACGGCTGGGCGTTCGTCAATATCAACCTGCGCCCGTACTACACCGAGGGCGCCAAGACCTTCGGCTTCGAGGTTGCCGAACAACTCGGATGGCGCACGCCCGACCATATCGTGCTGCCGACCGCCGGCGGCACGATCCTGCCCAAGGTCGCCAAGGGCTTCAAGGAATTCAAGGAAGTCGGACTGTTGCGCGAGAGCGAGTTCAAAATCCATTGCGCGCAGGCCGCCGGCTCCGCCCCGGTCGTCCACGCGCTGCACAAGGGCACCGACCTGATCACGCCGGTGAAGCCGAACACGATCGCGAAGTCGATCGCGATCGGCAATCCGGCCGACGGCTTCTACGTCCTGAAAGCGGTGCGCGAATCCGGCGGATGGGGCGACGTCGCGACCGACCCCGAAATCATCGACGCGATCAAGCTGCTCGCCTGCACCGAAGGCATCTTCGCCGAACCGGCGGGCGGCACCACGCTCGCCGTGACGATGAAGTTGATCGCGCAAAAGCGCATCAAGCCCGACGAGAGCGTGGTCGATCGCAATCACCGGCAACGGCTACAAAACGGTCGAGGCCGTGGCGCAATCGCATCGAGCAGCCGTTCATTATCGAGGCTCGGCTGCGCGAATTCGACGCGCTCTACGAGCGGCTCGGCGGAACTCGTCGCGCACTCGCGGGAGCCGCATGACCTTGCGAGCGTCGCGGTCCTGGCATAAGCGTTGAAGTTCGCCCTTACCGACTTGTTCAGGAGGTATGATTCACGCATCATGGCTGTCAGGGTTAGAGTACCGACCCCGCTGCGCCGCTTTACCGCCGGCGTCGATGAAGTTACCGCCGAGGGCGATTCGATCAAGGCCGTGCTCGAGGATCTCGAACGTCGCCATCCCGGAATCCGCGAGCGTCTGCTCGACGACAACGGCGAGCTGCGCCGCTTCGTCAACGTCTATCTGAACGGCGACGACATCCGCTTCCTCAACCAGCTCAGCTCCAAGGTCAAGGATGGCGACGACATCTCAATCGTTCCGGCGATCGCAGGCGGACGTTAGCCGCGAGGTCACGCCGGTCGCGCGCGCGATGAGCGTGCTCGATCTGATCGGCAATACGCCGCTGCTCGAAATCACCCGGCTGACCGACGGGACTGCTCCGTCCAGGCGTGCGCATCTTCGCCAAGCTCGAGGGCTTCAATCCGGGCGGCTCGGTGAAAGATCGCGCCGCGCGCAAGATGATCGAACTGGGCCTGGCGCGTGGCGACCTGCGACCCGGCAAAGTCATCCTCGATTCGACCTCGGGCAACACCGGCATCGCGCTGGCGATGGTCGGTGCGGCGATCGGTTATCCCGTCGAACTCGTGATGGCGTCCAACGTCAGTCGCGAGCGCAAGAAGATTATCGAGGCCTTCGGCGCCAAGCCGATCTATTCCGATCCGCTCGAAGGTTCCGACGGTGCGATCGTGCTGTGCCGCAAGATAATCGACGCCGATCCCGATCGCTACTTCAAGCCGGACCAGTACAACAACGAGGCCAATCCGCTCGCCCATTTCGAGACCACCGGTCCCGAAATCTGGCGTCAGACCGAGGGCGCGGTCACGCACTTTCTCGCCGGCATCGGCACCAGCGGCACGATCATGGGCACTGGTCGCTATCTCAAGTCGCGCAACCCCGCGTCAAAGTGATCGCGGTCGAGCCCGACGACGCGATGCACGGACTCGAGGGCCTCAAGCACATGGCGACGTCGATCGTTCCCGGCATCTATCACGAGCGCGAACTCGACGACAAAATCCAGGTCAGCACCGAGGACGCCTACGAGATGGTCTATGCGCTCGGACAGTTCGAGGGCATCCTCGTCGGCCAGTCGTCGGGCGCCGCGATGGTCGCGGCGCTCAAGCTCGCGAGTTCGCTGCGCGAGGGCACCGTCGTGACGATTTTTCGCCGACTTCGGCGAAAAATATCTCTCCACCAATCTCTGGATCGGATGGCAGGAATGGCGCCGCGAGCATCTGCAGCGCCTGGTTCGTAAATGGAACGTATCCGCGAACGCTACTACCTGAGCTATCCGCGCGCGCTGATTCGGGAGCCGATTCTTTACCAGTTGGTCAAGAAGTTCGACCTCGTTTTCAATATCCGCGGCGCCAGCGTCTCCGAGGATATGGGCCTCGTCGCGGTCGAGTTCGAGGGCACCAACGATCAGATCGAGCGCGCGATCGCATGGCTGCGCGTGACCGGCGTCACGGTCGAGCCGATCGAGAAGAACGTCATCGAGTAGTGCGCGCGAGCTGAGTCTGCTCGCGCCGAATCAATCGCGTGGCGCTGACCAATCGACAGATCGAACGTTACAGCCGGCAGATAATCGTCGATAAATTTGGCGGTGCTCGCGCAGGAGCGACTGCTCGCGTCGCGCGTTCTGCTGATCGCAGACATAGCCGACGCGGAAGCGGTGCTCGCATATCTGGTGGGCGCGGGAGTTGGAAACATTTACTTGCACACTAAGCTCGACGTCGCGGCGCGCGACAGTATCACCGACCGGATGCGCGATCTCAATTCCGATTGCGCCGTCGCCGTTGGAGACCCCGCTGCACCCGATATAACGGATGTCGATCTCATCATCGCGATCGTTGGCGATGACGTTATGCTCGCGCGACTTCGAGCAATCTATGGTCACGCGTCGAAGATTGCGCTCGTGCTCGCGCGCCTCGACGTCCCCGCTAAACTCGCCGTGATACCGTCGCGTCCGCCGTGCCTCCAATGCGCCAATGCCGGAGAACTCCTCGCGCCCATCGGCTCACGCTTGGAAAACGCCGGCTTCATCGCGATGCTGGCCGCCCTCGAGGCGATCAAATTGCTCACTTGCTATGCCTCCGCACCGCGGCCGATGCTGATCGAATTCAACGGCTATCGAGCCTCGATGCGAACGCTCGATTCGAGCGCGGGATTCGCATGCGGTTGCCGCTCGGCGCGCGCACCGAAAGCGAACCAATGAATCCGCCGAATCCCGACGCCCGCCTGTGGCTTTTCGATTTCGATAACACCCTTGCGGCGCTCGAGCGCGAAGTCGATTGGCCGTGCAGCCGTCGCGAACTCGAAGCTTTTCTGCGCGACGAAGGTATCGACGACAAAATCTTCGCCGAAATTCCCAAGGGCAACCTGCCGCTCTACGCCGCGCTTCACGCCCGCTGGCTGCGCAATCCGTCGCCTCAAGTGAATGTGCCAACGGCGGGGGCGAACACTCTCCCCATCCGAGTGAGGGCCTTCGAGCCGCACTACACCAGCGCGACGGAGAGAACGACCCCATCGTTGGAGTCGATTGACCCAACTGAACAGCCGCCGCGCGAAATCGCCGAAGCGCTCCTGCGGGGCGCCTCCGAGATAATTGAACGTCACGAACTCATCGGCGTCGAACGCGCGCGGCCGACCGAGGGCGCAATCGAACTGCTCAAGGCGCTCGATCGCCCGGGGCAGCGTCGTCGTCATCGTGACCTCGAACTCCTCCCGCACCGTTGCCCGATGGCTTCAAATTCACGGCACCAGCCGATCTGTCCAGGCGATCGTCGGCCGCGACAGCATGCTCGCGCTGAAACCCTCGCCCGAGATGGTTCTCGGGCGCGGGAATTCGCGCGCCTTCGCCCCTCGCGAACCCTGCACCGCCCGCCAACGATGAGCCGATCAGCCATCGCGTCTTCGTCGGCGCCCGAAGCCCAGTCGGCCCAAGCGGTCTTCGTCGGCGACAGCGACGCGGACTTCGGCGCGGCTCGCGCCGCCGGCCTTGGCTTTTATGGTATCGCCATCACCGACGCCGCTCGCACCGTCTGAGCGCTGCAGGTGCGCGCCGAGGTCTTCGCGTCACCGACTGCCCTGCGAGTTCATCTCAACCTCAAACCTACGGCCAGTACGCGGTGTAGACTAAACGCAGGAGTTGGCCACCCCGGTTGCGCCGGACCAAAAATTTATATAACTTATGCGACCAACCAAGTAATCTATCTCGGAGCATTGCATCACAACATGAGCGAAGGTTTTACCCTCTGGTTCACCGGCCTGTCGGGTGCCGGCAAATCAACGCTGGCTAATCTCGTGGCCGACGAGCTGCGCCGCCGCGGCCATCGCGTCGAAATCCTCGATGGTGACGAGGTTCGCACCAATCTGTCGAAGGGTCTGGGCTTCTCCAAAGAAGATCGCGACACCAACATCCGCCGCATCGGATGGGTTTGCCGGCTGCTCGCACGCAACGGCGTAATCGCGATTTCGGCCGCAATCTCTCCGTATCGCGAGATTCGCGACGAGGTTCGCGCGATGCACGACCGCTTCTTCGAGGTCTTCGTGCAGTGCCCGATTCCGACCCTCGCCGAGCGCGACGTCAAGGGCCTCTACAAGAAGGCGCTCGCCGGGGAGATCAAGAACTTCACCGGCGTCTCCGACCCCTACGAAGAGCCGCTGAAGCCCGAGCTCATCCTGAACTCTGACACCGAAAAGGTCGAGGAAAGCCTCGCCCGTCTGCTCGCCGCCCTCGAGGCGCAGAAATTCATTTACCCGACAGGAGTCGCGCGATGAGTAGTGTCGCCAACGACCCGATTTCCGCGCACGGCGGCGGCGAACTCGTCGATTTGAAGGCGTCTGCTGCCGAACAGGCGGGCCTTCGCGCGCATGCCGAGAATCTCCCGACTAGTGACGCTCGGCGCGCGCGAAATCGCCGACCTCGAAATGCTCGCGTCGGGCGCGTTCTCGCCGCTCACCGGCTTCATGGGCGAGGCTGACTACCTTCGCAGCCGCGACGACCTGCGCCTCGCATCTGGCGATTCCCTGGTCGATTCCGATCACGCTCGGCGTGGACGAAGCGACTGCGAGGTCGCTCGCGCCAGGCAAAGATGTCGCGCTGACGAACGAGGCGGCGTGCGCGCCTCGCGATTCTCAAGCTCACCGAGATTTACCAAGGTCGATCGCCAGCTCGAGGCTGACGGCGGTTTTCGGCACCGCCGAGGACGCGCATCCGGGCGCCAAGAACGTTACCTCGACACCGCCCTACTGTCTCGGCGGCAAGGTGATTTTGTTTGACCGATATCCCGGGCCGCGCTTTCCTCGAGTATCGGCTCGATCCGCGTGAGACGCGCGCGAAGTTCCGCGAACTCGGATGGCGTAAAATCGTCGCCTTCCAGACTCGCAACCCGACCCATCGCGCGCACGAATACATCCAGAAGGCCGCGCTGGAAATCTGCGACGGCCTGCTGCTCCATCCGCTGGTCGGCGAGACCAAGGGCGACGACGTGCCCGCCGCGGTCCGCATGGAAACCTACAAGGTACTGCTCGAACTCTACTATCCGAAAGATCGCGCGATGCTCACCGTGATGCCGGCGCACATGCGCTACGGCGGACCGCGCGAGGCGATTCTTCACGCGATCATCCGGCGCAACTATGGCTGCACGCACTTTATCGTCGGGCGCGACCACGCCGGCGTCGGCACCTACTACGGCACCTACGACGCACAGAAGATCTTCGAACGCTATGCGCCCGGCGAAATCGGCATCACCACGCTGAATTTCGAGAACACCTTCTACTGCTCGAAGTGCGGCGGCATGGCTTCGTTCAAGACCTGCCCTCATACTGACGCCGACCGTCTGCTGCTCTCCGGCACCAAGGTCCGCGAGATGCTGCGCGCGGGCCAAGCGCCGCCGCCCGAGTACACGCGTCCGGAAATTGCCGCGATCCTCGCGCGCGCGATGAAGGGCCAGGGTTGATGCGCACGATGCGGGACCTTAAGCTGACGTCGCTATAGCTACTTCGGTTCGAGGCACGGCGGGTGGTCATAACGCCGCCCGCCGTTTTTCATCTTATGGCCGCATGGAATCTGGCCGCTTTCGATGCTTATTGTCGTGGATCGGCTGGCGTGTGTCGCGACGGAAATATCCATCCAGTCATCGAAGGCCCGAACGAGATTATCGACTGAAGGTGCGACTGCGCTATTGCAGCGGGGGTTCGTCGTCGGGCGGCGCAAGGATCGGCGATCCATGATGGAGAATCATCAGCCATTCGCCGCCCGCGCGCTCGAATACGTTGGTCGCAAGCACGTGCGATCGCGAAGCCCCGTCGTAGTTGCGCTGGGTCAGCACTTCCTCGACCAGCACGACGGCGAGATCGCCGTTCACCGTCACAGCGGCGTCGCGCAACTCGAATTTCATCTCGAACGCGCCCTGAAAGATACGCTCCCAACTGGTCATGATGGGTCCCCAGCCGGTCAGCCGGCGCCAGCCGGGATGCACGCAGGCGATTCGCTGATCGCGCAGCCACACCCGTTCCATCGGTGCGATCTCCAGGCTTTCGAAGGCGCGGTAGAACGCCTGATTGGCCTTCAAGACTGCTTCTCGATCGGACATCGCGCTGATTCACCTCGAATCGCCTGACTGAGACTACTGCGCAATAGGCGGCGTTGCCAGTGGCAATCGGCCCGCGCCTGCGGCGGTGGCAGGTAAACCGCATTTGACTCGGCTCAGCATTCTACTTCCATGATTGCGGGGCCTTTCCAAGAGAATTGAATCAAGATATATAAAGTGATATCAAGATTTATACTTCATTGAGGAGATTGGCCATGAAACCTGAGAATGTACTGAATCAGGACGAAATCGGATGGACTGAGGCCGCCCAGGGCAAGTTCCGCTATCGGCGCAAGGCATTTACCGCGGCGGCCGGCATGCAGCGGCTGGGCGCCAGCATCTATGAAATCGAACCCGGCGCCGCCGCTTTTCCGCGCCATTATCATTGCGCCAATGAAGAAGCGATTTACGTCCTCGAGGGCGAGGGCGTCCTCCGGGTCGGCGAGTCGGAAACCGCCGTGCGGCCCGGCGATTTTATCGCCTTGCCGCGCGGTCGCGAGCATGCCCACCGCATCGACAATCGATCGCAGCGAGCGTTCAAGTATCTTTGCTTTTCCACCATGATCGAGCCTGACATAGCGGTGTATATGGACTCGCACAAGGTCGGCTTTTTTGCAGGCTCGGCGCCCGGGGGCCCGAAAGCAAAACGGCGCCTGACGGCGGTCTTTCGGCGCGACACGGAAGTCGGCTATTTCGACGGCGAACCGGACGCCTGACACTCAGCGCAGCGGCGCCGGAGCACACCAGATGCGTACCAAGAATTAGACTCCTAGCGCTGCGGCCTCGGTGAGTTGGCGAATCGAGCGAGCGCGTCCCAGATGAAGGCTTTGAAAGGTGCACGAAAACACGCTCCTGAACCGGCCGGATCACAGGAGCTACGGGATCGAGCGGCCCCCGAAAATGCGTTAGCCTCATCCCGCGGAGGCACGGCGTGGGTGAGGGTCAATGGGGCGCGAGCGAGATCGTCCCGCATCTTTATGTCGGCGATTTGCAGGACGCGCAGAAATTCTCGGGCATGATCATTTCGGTGTTGCCGGACTGGCTCGAGGCCGAGCCGGCGCATGCGGTATGGATGCCGTTTCTGAAGAATGGTTGGGCGACGCTCGAGAGCACTGCGGCGCTTATCGACCATGCGTTACGACTAGGGTTACGCGTATTGGTGCATTGCGAGGAAGGCTGCGAGCGCGCGCCCCTGACGGTCGCATGGTTCCTCCATCGACGCCGCGCGATGACGCTCGACGAGGCGTACGCGCTGATGCAGCGTCAGCGCCCGATCGTCGAGGATCGGCGACGCTGGCTCGGCATCTACAATCGCTGAAAGCTGCGCCTGCGTTATCCGCAATTTCCGCCGCTACTGCGCACCCTGGCCTTTCCGCCACCGCTGGTATCGCACGTCGGCAGTCCGGTATCAGAGCCTTTGGCGGAGCCGCCGTTGCTGGCGCTTACCTTCACGAAGCCGCCATTAGTGGTGCAGGTCGCATCGGCCGAGGCGTTGTTTACCGCGCTTGCGGTTGCGAGGCAATTTTCCATTGAAATCGCGGTGGCTCCGCTGTTCTTGTTGGCGGTCGCCTTGGCACTGCCGCCAACGCCCACCGAGCATTCGGCATCCGCACCAGAATCGTGATTGGCATTGGCGATCGCTTTGCAGACTGCGGAAGCCGTGGCACTCGCACCGGCATCGGTTGACGAATTAGCCGTGGCATCACCCCCAACGGCAGCTCGTGCACCGCGACGCCTGAGGGAAATTTTTTCAGCATTTGTCGATTTCGGCACACCTAATTCGACTAAGAGGCAGGAAATGCCGCGTTCGCATCAGGCGGCGCGAGCGAACGGTACGGTGCCGTCTCGTTAGATCCAATCGGTAGGAAATGAGGAGCCTCGCGATGTCGAATGTACCCCTAATCACCGCCACCTATGCCGCAGTACTTGGTCTGCTGGCCGCCGCGCTGACGGTGAATGTAATTGTCAACCGCGTTCGTCTGAATGTTCTAAGCGGCGATGGCGGATTGCCGAAGATGGCGCAGGCGATTCGTGCACATGCCAATTTTGCGGAGCAGGTGCCGCTCGCGCTCATTCTGATTGGGCTGGCCGAGATGACCGGTATCCGATCGTGGATTATCTACCTCCTTGGTGGAGTGTTGGTGGTGGCGCGAGCACTCAGCGCGTTAGGACTCAGTCGGTCGCTGGGCGCATCGACGCCTCGCCAGGCCGGCGCCGGGATGACCATCGCGGTAACTGTTCTGGCATCGATCGCGGTGTTTTGCGGCGTGCTGACGATGCACTGATCGATTTGCGATTCGCGCCGACGAATAAACATTTCGGCATTTCACAGTTTTGATTACACTCGTCACCGAACATTCGTGCGAGGCGAAAAGCGGCTTTATTTCGACGAAGCCGCCTCCCTTTGGCGCGAATGGCTCGCGAATGGCTAATGATACGCGGCTTCGAGCAGGGCGACGATCTCCTCGCGATTGACCGGCCGATCGACCACCTTCGCGTGTTCGATTTCCGAGTGTACCGGCTCGGCTATTTCGGGAATTTCATTGCGCTTCACGCCGGCATCCTTCAGCGTGTGCGGGACGTCGAATTGGGCGATAAACGTCTGCACCCGATCCGCACATTCGAGCGCAGCCGGACGGGCGTCGTTCACATCGAATTTGACGCCGAGGCCCTCTGCGATCGGTCCGAAACGCTGCGGTGCGATGTCAGCCATAAAGCGCATGACGTGCGGCATCGTGATGCACGAAGTCACGCCATGCGGCACATCCCATTTCGGACCGATCTGATGGCCCATCGCGTGCGAGACGCCGAAACGCGTGTTCATCCCGCCGAAAATCGAGAACCACGCGGCCATCTGGCAGTTGCCGCGATGGTCGAGCGACTGGTCGCCCTTGGTCTTGATCGAGGCCGGCAGATGCTCGGTCAGGAGCGCGATTGCTTTGGCGGCGAGCGTGTCGGTCAACATCTGATGGCGGATGGAATAGATGGCCTCGACCGCATGGTCGAGCGCGCGCATCCCGGTGGCAACCCAAAGCCAGTCGGGGGTTTCGACGCTAAGTGCGGGATCGTTGATGACGGTGCGCGGCTGCAGCCGAGGATCGACCACGCCACCCTTGATCAACGTGGACTCGTCGGTGACACCACCGACCGGAGTGTATTCGCCCGCCGAGAGGGTGGTCGGCACTGCGATGTGGATGAGGTCGCGGCCGTCGCCACCTTTGACCGCGCCGGCGAAATCGATGCCATGGGCGGCACTGGTCGCGTCGCGATCGGTCAGGATCGAAGCGGCGGCGACCTTGGCCGTATCAATCGGGCTGCCGCCGCCGAAGCTGACCACGCTGTCGGCATCGACGCGCTTCATCTCTGCGGTCAATTCGCGCACGGTGGCGGCGGGAACGTGCTGAGCGGCGCCCTTGTATACAGCGGCGCAGCGCGAGCCCATCGCAGCGGTCACGCGGTCGAGCAACTTCGACTTCCCCAACGTCTTGCCGGTGACGACGACCGCGCGCTTGAGACCGCGGCGCTCGAGATCCTTGCCGAGAGCCTCGATCTTGCCGGGGCCGAAGATGACTTTTTCGAGCTGGGTAAAAAAGAATTCGCCGACAGGTGCGCTCATCAGAAGTTCCTCCGTTGATGCCTCACGGCTTGATTACCACGAGAGTGCCCAGCGGCAGAAGCCGTGCGAGCTCACTGATGTCGGCGTTGTAAACCGAAATGCATCCGGTGGTCCAATCCACGTTGCCGCTGTTGAGGATGGGAAGGTCGGTGCCGTGAATGCCGATGCTGCCGCCTTCACGCATGCTGCGCGGGATGTCGCCGACCGCTTCAAGGCGCGCGAAATTGGCGTCGTCAATCGCATTGGGATAGTTGATTTTGAGAAACCATCGGAAGCGCGCGCTGGGATGCTTCGAAACGATCAGATAGTTGCCCTCGGGCGTGCGGCGATCCCCTTCCCATTGCTTGGCCCCGGCGAAGCGGCTGCGGCCGAAGACTGCATGGTAGGTTTTGTAAAGGTGGCGCTTGTAGAAGACTTCGATTTGATGATGCGATTTCGACGCGGTCACCGACCAGTTGTATGAGCTCGACGTCGCCGACTCCGGATCGGACAGATAAAGACTGATGCCGTCAAGGGCCCGAGTCGCGGGTGCCGTCGTTGACGCGGCCGCCGGCGAAGTCGAAGCCGCGGGAGTTGACGGCTGCGTACCGGGCGCGGTCGTCGATGTGGTGGGTTGCGCCGAAGGGGCGGGCGGTATGAGCGCCGCGGTCGTGGTCGATGGGGCCGCGCGCGGCGCGTTCGGTGTGGCGGGTGCGGCCGATCCGGGCGAATTTGGTGCCGCCGGAGTCATCGCGGCGGCCGGCTGCGAGCCGGGTCGGCGTCCGTAGAGAACATGATTTATAGACGGCGGTTCGGAGAGCACGCGTGCCGCCTTTGAGAGTGGCGTAATCGCTTTTGGGGCCGGCCTCGAGGCCTGCGGCGAAGGGGCCGCGACCGGTGTCGGGGTAGGAGTGGGCGAGACAGGGGTCGGTGTTGCAGTCAGCGACGGTGAGGGCGTGGACGATGGTGTCGTGGTTGGCGTCGGCGACACAGTTGGAGTCGGTGTTGCGGTTGACTTCGAAGTCGGTGGAGGGGCTGCAGGTGGGGCTGGAGACGGGGTCGTCACCGGAGCGGTCGAGGTCGGAGTTGCGGCCGGCGTGGTCGTCGAGGTTGAATTCGAGGCGCCCTGGGATGGGCTGCGGCCATAGAAGACATGGTCGATCGAAGGTGGAACATTGAGCACCGGCGTCGCTTTCGCGTGCGGCGTGCTTTCCATTGGTCGGGTGTGGGGAGTCGCTGAACCCATCGGCGTGGAAGTGACAACCGGGGTTGCGGACCCTGCAGGAGCGACAGCCGGAGTGGCCGCAGCGGTCGGACTGACCGTGGAGGCGGGGGTTGGCGACGCCGTGAGCGAGGGGCCTGGCAAGACGGGGGCAACCGCAGGCAGTCGAGAGTCCTGCCGGGAGCCGGTCGCGGGCTGAGCCGACGTCATCCGTGGCGCCAGTGTGAGGACGAGCGCCAACAGAATGACGGTCGATTTGATTCGCCGCCCGAAGCAGCAGCGAGTTCGCCCGATGCTTTGACCGGTCCGCCTGCTTATCAAGTTGCCGATGAGCCTGCCCATACCCACATCCACCTGCGTTTGCCGCGAGGTTCATTGTGAGAAGGGTTGGCCGTCTGGTCAATTGCAACTACGCTTTAAAAAATTGGGTTTGTTATGTACCGGCAAATTATTATCGAGTTTCGCCGGATCGCGCAGCTTTGGCGTGACGTTGCTATGCATGAGTGAGGGTGGGCCATAAATGGACAATCCGTCGATGTTGGCGATGGCAGCATTAACCACTGGAATTTACGTGCTTACGGTCGCGGACGGCGATCATCATCATGGGATGTCGTCGTCGTGGGTGACGCAGGTTTCGGGGACGCCGCCGTTGTTCAGCGCGGCCGTGGACAATGAGCATTTTTCGCGGTCGATGATCGTGCGCACAGGGGTGTTCGGGATGAATGTTGTGGGTGCTCGCGGCAAGGCGTTGGAGGACTACTTTTATTCGGCGCGCGCGCGACGGTCCGACAATCTGACCGAGGTGGAATATGAATTGTCGCCCGTGCTGAAGGTGCCGTGGCTGAAGCTCGCGATGGTCTCGATTGAGGCGCGGGTCAGTGCGAGCCTGACTGTAGGAGATCATACCATCTTTGTAGGAGAGCCGCTAGGGGTGCGGCTGGGAGCGGGTGAGCGGCCGCTGACGTCGCTCGATCTCGACTACGTTTACGTCGGCGGCAAGGGAGTGGTCGCGCGCGATCGCACAGGATGGTGAATGGTGCGTTAATTCAGGTCCGCATCTTCGAGCCTTTGAAGACGGGATGAGAGATTCTTCGCCCCGTCTTGTTGCGATCGCGATTGCAGGACGGTGACGTTATCTTGCTGTTTGCGTACGCGACATTACTTTCACAGACAGTCCTATTTGACAAAGTTAAGTGCGGTGAGAGGATTATAGTAGGTCATTAGAGGTGGATAGTGGAGCGGAAGCTCGCCGCCATACTCTGCGCCGACGTTTACGGCTACAGCCGCCTCATGGGGGAAGATGAAGAGGCGACGCTGCGCACGCTTACGTCCCATCGAAAGTTAATCGATTCGGCTATCGAGCAACATCACGGGCGCTTCGTTAACGAGGCCGGCGACAGCGTGCTCGCGGAGTTCGCCAGCGTGGTCGAGGCAGTGAACTGCGCGGTCGAGATCCAGACGGGACTCAAGGTCGAGAATGAGAGCCTGGCGCCGGAGCGGCGGATGGAATTTCGCATCGGCGTAAACCTCGGCGACGTGATGGTCGAGGGCAATCAGATTCATGGCGACGGGGTCAACGTCGCGGCGCGGCTGGAGGGTCTAGCCGAACCGGGCGGCATCTATATCTCCCGGACGGTGCACGAAAACATCCGGAACAAGCTGCCACTGAACTGCGAGGACCTGGGCGAACAAGCGCTCAAGAACATCGCCGAGCCGGTGCGGGTCTATCGCGTGCTGTTGAATGGCGCGGTGGCGGCGCCGAAAAGGACGCAGCGGATTGCGGGTAAGTATCGGCGGGCTGGTGTGCTGTCGTTGGCGGGCCTCGGGATCGTCATCGCGACGATTGTGCTGGTACAGCATCTATCGCTCAGGCCGGAGCCGACTGATGCGTCACTTCCGCCCCCGGAGAAGCCGACGCTACCGCTGCCCGACATTCCGTCGATTGCAGTGCTGCCGTTCACCAACCTGAGCGGCGATCCGCAGCAGGACTACTTCAGTGACGGCATCAGCGATCAGTTGATCAATGACCTCTCGCGACTCTCCGGGCTCTTTGTAATCGCGCGAAATTCCAGCTTCGCTTACAAGGGCAAGACGACTAAAGAGCATGAAATTGGGAAGGAACTGGGTGTCAAGTACCTGTTGGAAGGCAGCGTTCACAAGGAGGCTGACCAAGTCCGTATCGGAGTCGAGCTGGTCGATGCGAGCACGGGCGCGGAAAAGTGGACGGCGCGTTATGACCGACCGCTCAAGGAGATCTTCGCGGTACAGGACGAGATCGTCGGCAAGGTAGTTACAACCTTAGGTCTGCTGCTTAAGCTCGACGAAATGAACCTTCCCGAGGGTGGGCATGCGCAGCCAACTCAAAACCTCGAGGCATTCGATGATCTTTTACGCTCACTTGAAAACATCTTTCGCGCGACCAAGGACGATAACGCCAAGGCGCGGGAGTGGGCCGAAAAAGCGCTCGAACTCGACCCCAAATTCGCGCAAGCCTACGCCATTTTAGGATGGACGTATTTGGATGACGCCTGGAACCAATGGAGCGCGAATCCTCTGGGGGATTTGGAGCATGCGATGACAGCGGCGCGAAAGGCACTCGCTCTTGACGATTCGAATGCCACTGCCCTCGCATTGGTAAGCGATCTCGACTGGATGCAATGTCGATTCGATCAGGCGGTCGCCGATGGAGAACGCGCGGTCTCCATCAATCCCAATTACGCTCAGGGCTACTTGGCTCTCTCAGATGCGCTAATCAATGATCGAAAGCCCGAAGAGGCGCTCCGCGCGGCGCGACGTGCGATGCGCCTCGACCCCGCTAGCCATGATTTCTATGCTTATGCCGCGGGAAACGCGTACAGCTCGATGGGACGTTACGAGGATGCGGCTGAGCAGTTCAAAATGACCGTCACAGCGCACCCGAATATGCTGGTTGCGCATCTCGGCTTGGTTTGGTGCGTACGTTGCGCTGGGCCGTGGCCAGGAGGCACGCGCCGAAGCGGTCGAGGTCATGCGCATCAGCCCGCAGTTCACGGTGCCGCCACCGACGACCTGCTGGACCAAGGACGTAGCCTTGGAACAAGCACATGCAGGACGATTTGCGCAAGGCAGGCCTGAAGTAGCATCGCTGGCGCGTAGACGCACCGAACCTACAGGGTTCGCGTTCGGCCTGAAATCCTGCCGCAAGTCTCACCGGAGGCGATTGGCACCCGCCGGATCACGAGGGACGGTCGCGGACGGTTGAATCACCGATCAATATTCGGGTTGACAGTTTAGCTTATTCGTCTAATAAGACTGGCTGTAGGCAAATCGTTCTGTTCGGAAAAGTCGGGGGAGTCATCAACGCTCCGCTCGCACTCCTTTCAATTCGGAGCCGCGGAGCCCAGCCGAATGGGGAGAAAGCGCATGAAGACCAGGATTTCCAGGCTCGTCGCCAAGGCACTGCTGGGATTGGGACCATTGCTGGCGTTGGGATTGCTGCTGGTGATGCTGCCTGCGCCGGGATGGGCGCAGGTGGCGACCGATCGCAGCGAAATCGACCAGTGGATAAAGGCATCCGCCAACGAGGGCGACATCCCGATTGGCACCAGGATCACGACGAAGAACTGGGAGCAATACAAGGCATTTCTGCCGCTGGGGATGCAAAAGTTGTTCGCCGGGGTCTATTACTGGAAAATCCCGCCGGACGCCGTACTGGAAGTCGGCCCCGCCGTGCATGATTTTCTGTTGAAGAGCTGGATTGAGCGAACCGAAAAGTATTCGGGGCAGGTTTCCGTGCAGGTTCTGCCCAATGGGCATTATGTGTTGAAGAACTACCACGGCGGGACCCCGTTCCCGCATCCGGAGGAGCCGTACAAAGGGTGGAAGGTCCTGGCTAATGTCAATTGGCCGGCCGGGCCGCAGATGTACGTAAATACGCCGACCAATTACGGTACGGTCTGGTCGATGGACCGCTTCGGCAACGTCAACGCGAGTACCTTCGATGTGGTCTATCGAGTCAGCACCAGCGACTACATCAGCGATCCAGGGATTCCCGCCGATAGCCTCGATTATGCGCCGGGCACCTGGTACACCGAGTGGGCGATGGAAGAATCGCCGGAACAGGCGCGCTACACCGCCTCGCTGGAACTCTTTTACATCGACCAGGAGAAGCAGCCGTTTCCAGATACGTTCGTGTTTGTCCCTGCGTTGCGCCGTTCGCTGCGCCTTGCCAGTACCGCTCGTTGCGCGCCGGTGTTTGGATTTGACTGGAGCTATGACGACGCCAAAGGCAACGGCTTCAATGGCAGCACTTCGATTTACACGGGAGATTTTCTCGGCGATCGCAAGATCCTGACGATCGCGCATTTCAACCAGGACGGGGCGATCTTTCCCGGGGGCTACATAATGCCGCTCGGCTTCCCGAAGCCGTCGTGGGGCAAGTGGGAAGTCCGCGACATGGCGATCGACGACATCCATCGGATACCGAGCGAGGCCGCCGGTTACTGCTACGCCAGCCGCATTATGTATGCCGACAAGGAGCATTGGCTGGGCGACTGGGTGGACCTGTTCGATTCGAACAATAAGCTGTGGAAATCGATCTCATACTACAACAACGCGGGCGACGTGCCGGGACTGGGTCACATGTGGGAGGGCGTGTCCTCGTCGGCGATGGATTTCCAGAACTCGCATCAGACGATCTGGTGCGGCTTCGGAAATCCGTGGAAGCGGAAACCGTACCTCGATGGCAACGCACCGAAGGAGTACTTCAACGGGGTCAAGTACGGGAGTCCGAGCGGGCTGATGCAGATCATGCGTTAGCCGTTAGGGGAAGCATCGCAACGACGCGGGGTGCGACTCAAGGTCGCGCCCCGTTTTGTCTAGCGCCATCAAGCGAGATGGGTTGGAAGACCGGTAATTTGACGGGGGCGAGAGGCGTTTGCTAGCATCCGGCGCGCGGGAGACCAACGATGCCGATCGAAAAGAACCAGCTCCGCCAGGTGATGGGCCACTTCGCCACGGGCGTGACGATAATCACCACGTTCAATAAGGACGGGCAGATGCATGGGCTTACCGCGAACGCGTTTACGTCGGTCTCGTTGGAGCCGCCGCTGCTGCTGATCTCGGTCGATAAGAAGGCCGAGAGCTATCCCGCCTTTGAGGAGAGCAAGGTCTTTACGGTTAACATCCTGGCCGACGAGCAGGAGGCGCTGTCGCGCAAATTCGCGGTGAGCGGCGGGAACAAGTTCGAAGGTGTGGCGTATCGGCGAGGCGCTAACGGTGCGGCGATACTCGACGGCACGCTGGCGCATATCGAATGCACGTTGTACGCGTCCTACGAGGGCGGCGACCATTCGCTGTACCTTGGCGAGATCCAGGAGGCCGAAGTGCGCGAGGGCAAGCCGTTGGTGTTCTACCGCGGCGGCTACCGCGCGATCGGCGATTGAGTCGCTGAATTCCCCTCGCGAAATCCATCCGGTAAATCAAGCTAGCAGTTCCGCGAATCGGTTCCGTATCCAACTTTGAGACCTCGCAAGCTAAGGGCGTCCGAACGCCGATATCTTCGGTCATTGGCGGCCGAAGGGGCAATCGACTCGGCGACGTGGAGCATCCGATGACGGACTCGAAGCGGCTCGCCGGGCTGACGGTCTTTCTGCCGTCGCATAACGAAGAAGGTAACGTCGAGCGCGTGGTCGGCGACTTTCTGGCGGAATTACCCAAGGTCGCGGAGAATTATGAGGTCGTGGTGGTGGATGACGGGAGTCGCGACCGCACTGGGGAGATCGCGGATCGACTGGCGGCTGGGAATCGGCACGTGCTGGTCGTGCATCACCCGAAAAATCTGGGCTATGGCGGGGCGGTAAATTCCGGGCTGCACAGTGGCACGCAGCCATTTTTGCTCCTGGCCGATGGCGATGGGCAATTCGATCCGTCCGAGATGTCGAAACTGACCTCGCGGATCGACGATTATGATGTGGTCATCGGACGACGTGCGCAACGCGCCGATAACCTTATGCGCAGAATCAACGGCAAGGCGTGGACGAGCCTGGCACGGCTGCTGTTTGGCCTTCAGATAACCGATATGGATTGCGGGTTTAAGCTCTTTCGGCGCGAGGCCGTGGCGGGGATCGTATTGCATTCGAACAGTGCGATGATCACGACGGAGTTGATGGCGCGGCTGGCCGGTCGGAAAGCGCTGATCTGCGAGGTGGACGTGACGCATCTGCCGCGGGTCGCGGGTGAGCAGACCGGCAATAGCCCGCTTGTGATACTGCACGCGTTCAGAGAGATGTTCGCCTTATACCGCGATTTGAAAGCGGCGCGCTGGGGTGAGACCAGAGAGAATTGAGGCTGGCGGGGGCGCGTCGAAGGGCGCATCAAAAGGGGGAGAATACAACGCAAAGCGTATAGCGCAGCGCGATTTGGTCTATCCGATCGCTGGCACTGTAAACATAAACACCGTATTGTTGCTCGGTTTTAACCGCAGTCCCGGATGGCACGTGGTTAGCATGAGCTTACAAGAGAAGCGATCCGCGAATGGATCGTCGAATAACCGAAAAAAGCGACTGGAGGAGATGGAAATGAAGCGTACGGTATCAATCTTGACTGCGGCGTTGTTCGTGAGCGCGTTGGCAATGCCCGCATTCGCACAGGCCCCTGCGGGCGACACTGGCGCCACCGGGGCGACTGGTGCCACCGGGGCGACTGGTGCCACCGGGGCGACTGGAGCAACCGGAGCAAGCGGAGCGGCCGCTCCGGAAGCCTCGCCTGCGATGGCGGCCCCCGAGGCCACCCCGGCGAAGCATCATCATCACGCCCGCCATCATCATCACAAGGGCGCCACGGGAGCCACTGGGGCGACCGGAGCAACCGGTGCGACTGGCGATACCGGAGCCACGGGCGCGACCGGAGCGGAAGGGGCACCAGCTCCGGCGCCGGCAGCGTCCTAAGCGACTCGATATCAGTTAATTCTACGCGAGAATAGCGCCCGTTCGGGCCGCGGATTTACCGCAATGGCGGAAAAACTGCGGCCTGCCGGGCGTCTTCAAGATTTAATGGAAGCACGCGACGCGCCGGGGCGTTGCGTGCTTCTTATATTGTGGCGATGCTGATAGGATCGCCGATCGATCCCGCGCGCCCGCATGCGAAACCGGGAAATATACTCAATTGATTCCCATTCGTGGGTTACGACTGGTTATTGCATTGGGGCTCGTCATTGCTATGCAGTGCGCGAGGCCATGGCATGCCACTGCGAAAAGCGGTGAAACCTCGGAGCAGGTATGCGATCCGCTAGCGGATTACTACTTGGGCATGGAAGACTATCCGCAATCTATCAGACGGCACGAAATAGTAATCAAAGCACATCCGACTAACGCCCTCGCGTATTATCACCTTGGATTCTCTTACGGTGTGACCGGGGACCATCGCGCGGAACTGGCCGACTACCAAAAGGCGGTCGAGCTAGGCCTCGACGATTGGCAATTGTTCCTGAATATGGGGTTGGTGTACCTGGACGGCGGTCATATCGATAACGCCATCGCGGTGTTGCGCCTGGCGGCACTGCTCGGTCCGTATCATCCGGAGCCGCATTTCAATCTGGGCCTCGCCTACGAGCGTAGCGCTATGTATCGGCAGGCCGAACAGGAGATCCTGCTATCGCTGCGGCTGGACCCGAATCAGGCCGACGCGCGAAATCAACTTGGCGTGATTTACGCGGAAGAGGGGAATTATTCGCGCGCACATGACGAATGGGCGGAACTTGCGGGATCGGTTCCAGACTATACGCCCGCGCGCGCTAACCTCGCGATACTCGAGCGGGTCGAGAGGGGTGAAATCAAGGGGCCGGCGCGCTTGACCGACTTCGCGCATGGTCGATGAACGAACGAATGCGGCCGGAGTTCCGGCGGTGTGGTGGATTAGTGGACGGAGGGGAGGCTGAGTGGATGTGCAGACGGCGGGGGCTGATTAAACTGAAATTTTTGCTTATGACGCCGATCGTGAGCCTGGGCGCAATGATCGGCGTCATAACCGCGCTGACGGTGGGCGCGTCGCCGGCGCAGGCGGCGAGCAATGTTGGGCACCATCGGCGTTCGCATCATCACCGCGTCTATCGCGCGAGCGGGCCGGTGGTGAAGTATCATGCGGCGCTGCTCGAGGATGCGGATACCGGGCGCATTCTCTACGCCGACAATCCCAACCTGGTATGGCCTCCGGCGTCGATGGCGAAGATGACGCTGCTGCTGGTGGCGAGTGAGCAGATCGCGTCAGGACGAGTTTCCTACAATACGCCGGTGAGGATTTCGCAACTCTCGGCGATGACGCACGGATCGCGGCTGGGATTACACGCCGGCGACGTCTATCCGCTAGGCGAATTGATGAAGGCGGCGCTGATCAAGTCGGCCAACGACGCCGCCGTCGCGGTGGCTGAAGCAATAGGCGGATCGGTCGAAGGCGCTGTGCGCATGATGAACGCGAAGGCGCAAAATCTGGGCATGGCGAACACCGAGTACCAGACGGTCGATGGCTTGCCGCCGACGCCCGGCCACGACGTGGACCGCACGTCGGCGTTGGATCTGGCGACGGTAGCGCGCGCGTTGATACACACCACCGACCTCTTGCGATGGTCAGGGATGGAGAGCGCGTTGTTCGACAATGGCGCGTCAGTGTTGCATAACACCAACCATCTGATTGGACATTACCCAGGCTGCGACGGCCTCAAGACGGGGTTCACGGTCGAGGCGGGCTTCAATCTGACGGGGACGGCGCAACGCGGCGATATGCGCCTGATCTCGGTTATACTGGGGGCGCCGTCGAATCAGCAGCGCTTTGCACAGACGCAGAAATTGTTCGACTGGGGCTTCGAGAACTTCGCCAAGGTGGAGTTGCTCAAACGCGGTCAGGCGCTGCCGGTGAGTGTGCAAGTCGATCAAGGGCCGACGATTCAGCCGGTGCCGGAGACCGATTTGACGATGGTGCTGCGCAAGAGCCAGGTTGCGGACGTAAAATTGGAATATAGTGTGCCACCAACGGTCAAGGGACCGATTGCACTCGGAGCGCCGCTCGGTCAGGTTATCGTGCATAACGGCGATCAGGTGATGACGAAGGTGGATGTGGTGTCGCCGATGGCAGTCGGATCGGAAGCAGTCGCGCGCCAGGTGCCGTTGCCAACGGTCGAAGGCACAGCCCGAAGTACGATCATGAACGACGCAACGCAGGAGACAAAATGACACCGGCATCCCGGCAACGTAATCGCCGCCTTCGCAGGCTTTCGCGCAAGCGCAGAAACGATCCGTGCCAGGCCAAATCGCGCCTGCGAAGAATGCGCCGATCGCGGGTGCGGGGTGCAGCGAAATAGCGAGTGAACGAAGCTTCAATGTGACCGCCCTCGTCGTGACGCGGCGAGGGCGGTCGTGTATTCGGGGAGCACCAATGCGGCGCGGGGCGCCGCCCTTGGAAGTCGGCGGGCGTGGCTCGAGACTCCCGCGCCAGGTTACCTACATATTATTTCCGCCGGAGGCTCCGCCGCCCGCGGGCTGCGCCAACGGTACAATCTGGGCAATCTGGCATTGCACCAACGCGCGCAGCTTGTTGTCGATCTGGAAGAAGCGCGTCACCTTGATGTCCGGGAGAGCCGCGCGAAACTTCGGAATGTAATCCTGTTGAGCCTTTAGCCGTGACGCCGTAATCGCCATCACTTCGTCGAGCTTCTTGTGAGCATCGGCGTTGGTCAGGGTCTGGTAATGGCTGGCGAATTCCTTGATCTCGCGGATGTGCCGATCCTCGATCCGATCCATCTTGCCTTCATACTCATCGTACAACGGCCAGAACACCTTCGACTCCGCCTCGGTCAGATCCATATTCTGGCCGACCACCGCCTTGCGCTCGGCGCGTGCGGCCGCGATGTCGAGTTGCTTTTGCGATGGTCCACCCTGCGCTGGCGCGGCACCCGACTGATCCTGGGCGAAGGCCGTGGCGGCGCAGACAAGAGCGCTGGCGATTAGGACGGCGGCGGAGGCGGTCAGAAATTTGTTCAGGCTCATGCGGACATTAGTCCCCTTTTTCGATTTGTGAGTAGTCGCGGGATGCTCTCCTATGATTCGAACGGAGTCAAGCGACCGGGTGCACGCAGCGGTAGCACGGGTGGGAATAGCAGCGCACCTGCTGCAGGCGTCGCCTGCTTCGATCGCGGGTGAGCGAGCGCAAGCGTTGTGGCCGTCGTGACGGGCTTCGGCATGGTCGAGTCGCCGACCGCGTCACCGATGTTTCGCGCCTGGCCCAGTCGCAGCATTAGCGATCGATGGCGAGTACGATTTCAGCCGCCACCGACGCGTCCGGCTCGCGTGCACGGGCCGTTTCGAGTGCATGCCGCGAATCGGCGCCGCCGAGTTGTCCGAGCGCCCACGCGGCATGCGCTCGCACCAGCGGTTCCGGATCGCGGTCGAGCGCGCGTACAAGGGTCGGAATCGCCGCGGGATTGCCGCTGTTGCCCAGCACGATCGCGGCATTGCGCAAGAGTCCACTACGCTTGGTGCGTTTGATTGCACTGCGCGCGAAACGCCGTCGAAAGTCGTCGTCGTCAAGCTCCATCAAGTCAGCCAGCGAGGGCATCAAGGCTTCATTGATCGGGGCGGCGCGTGCGTGATCGTCGTTCCACGGGCAAACCTCCTGGCAGACGTCGCACCCGAAGATCCAGTTGCCGAGTTGGGGGCGCATCGCGGGCGGAATTGGTCCCCGATGTTCAATTGTCAGGTACGAAATACACAGGCGCGGTTCGAGCCGGTAACCGTCGGTCAACGCGCCCGTCGGGCACAGGGCCAGGCATTGGCGACAAGTTCCACAGTGCTCGCGATAGGGCTCGCCGGCCGGCTCGAATTGGGCGTCGGTCAGGATCTCGGCGAGGAAAAAATAGGAACCGTGGTAGCGATTGAGCAGGTTGGTGTTGCGCCCGAACCATCCGATTCGAGCTTCGATCGCCCATTCGCGCTCGAATACCGGGCCCGTATCGACATAGACACGGGTAATTGCGCCCGGAATCGCGGTGGTCAGGGCCGCGGCGACGACCCGAGCTTTGGCCTTCACAACATCGTGATAATCGGGACCGAGCGCATAGGCCGCGATGCGTCCGCGCAGCTCGGCCCGCCAGTCGAGATCGGGCGGGCGGGGCGGCGTATAGGGAAAAGCGAGGCTCACGACCGACCGTAGTAGCGGGTCGATAACCCTTGGATCTAGGCGGCGTTCCGGCTGACGCGCGAGCCAGCCCATCTCAGCGGCGCGACCCTCGGCCAGCCATTGGGTGAAGAACTCCCTTCTGTCCCTCAGAGGTCGTAAGGGTGCGAAACCGGTCAAGATAAAACCCTGTTCCTGCGCCACCGCCGCGATTTTCTGCTTGTCCGAAGTCATCGATGTCGCGCTGGCCTAGGCCGACTGTTGCGGAGTTGCGCGCGCGCTAAATTGTTTCATGCTTGCAACAAGAGGTGCATTTGGGCTATCAGTACAGTCATCAGCGACTAATAGCATCTTAATCAGTAATCAGCATCAATTAGAGAACGAAAGCCGTGCGAAGAGTACTTGAAATTACCCTCCGATCATCTATACGACTCATCTCTAGAGTACTCATTATATCAATAGTGTTCACGGCGGTTGTTGCAAAAGTGGCAACCGCAGCGTCCAGTGCGACTACTATCGAGAGCAATACACTGCCTGCGCTCGGCAGCGCACAATTTGTGGGCAGAGCCCCGCGTCATCGTGTACTGAGACTCGTGGTCGGGCTCCGTTTGCGCAATCGTGCGGCGCTCGATGCCTTGCTGATTAACCTCTATGATTCGGCTTCCGCCAACTATCGCCAGTTTCTGACTCCATCACAATTCGCCGAGCAGTTCGCGCCGAATCGCCACCGCTACGCCCAAGTCGCGCGATTCCTGCGCCAGAGCGGGCTACAGGTCATCGGTACCTATCGGAATCGGATGGCGATAGAGGTAAGCGGAACCGTCGAACAGGTCGAACGCACCTTCAATGTGAGCGTTAACAGCTATGCGATCAATGGCCAGACATTCGTAGCGAACGATCGGGATCCCCAGGTGCCGGCGGAACTGGCGGACGTAATCGGCTCGGTCGCCGGCCTCGAAGATTTGGTCGAGTTACACCCGCATTCACACGTCGCGCCGTCCACCGCGGCCGGCACCGACGGGTCCGTACCGATTGGCTACACGCCGCAGCAAATCGCCTCGGCCTATGATTTCGCGTCAGCCTATCAGAACGGCTATACCGGGGCCGGGGCAACTCTTGCGATCGCGACCGCGCGCACCGTCAATGCTGCGGACGTCGCGACGTTCTGGAGCACGTTCGGGATTCCCGCACCGAATTACACCATCATCCCAGTCGGCCGGCACAGTCATCGGGCCGATCCCGAGAGTACTCTCGATCTCGAGCGTGCGGGCGCAATGGCCTACGGCGCGAACATTCTCGTGTACGAAGGCTTCGACGGCCGCGCAAGTACCTTCGAAGGCGTCTATAACCGCATCGTGAGTGACAACACGGCATCCGTCGTGACGACCAGTTGGGGGTTTTGCGAGCAGCAGATGCCGGCAGCGGTACTGACGCTCGACAACAATATATTTGCTGAGGCGGCCGCGCAGGGGCAGGCGTGGTTCGCCGCGACGGGCGATTTGGGCGCGTATGATTGCGGCAATTATTCGTCGATAGGCGTCGACTATCCCGCCTCCGATCCCAACGTTACCGCCGTCGGTGGCACCACCCTGACGCTAACCGCTGCAGGTGGTATCTCTTCGGAGACCGGATGGAGCATGAGCGGCGGGGGAATCAGCGAGGTGTTCACTCAACCCTGGTTCGCGACGGGTCCCGGGGTGTCCAATTCGAGCTCGAACGGCAATCGGCAGTTGGCAGACGTCGCGATGGATTCCGATCCGGCAACCGGCTACCCGATCTATTTCAATGGATCCTGGAGCGAATATGGCGGGACCAGCTTTGCGGCGCCGCAATGGGCGGCCATTATCGCCCTGGTGAATGGTGCGCGTGGCGCCGCGATCGGTGCTGCGGGACCGAATCTGTATGCGTTGGCGAACGGCACGCTGGCGCAGACGTACCCCGCGTTCAACGACATCACAAGCGGCCTCAATGGATATTATCGAGCCGCGGCAGGTTGGGATTACGTAACCGGATGGGGCAGTCCGCAGGTGTGGAACCTCGTTCAGGATTTCATGTAGCCTCTGATGCGCGAACGCGCTAGTTGAGTTAAGATTAGATCGTGATGCGGGTGTCGGCAGGTAGCTGGGCGCCCTTTCCATCGGAGGCTTCATGTCAGAGGAACTCCATCAGCAGGAGCTGAACAGCACCAACAACGCTGCGAACGAACTGCCCGGCGTGAATCTCACGCCAAAAGCGCTCGAAGCAGTGCGCAAGATGATCGCGAAAGAAGGTCTCAGCGCCGACCAGGGCCTTAGAATATCGGTCGTTGGCGGCGGCTGCTCGGGCTTCCAATATTCGCTCGGCTTCGACGGCCGCAAGGACGGCGATACCCTGACCGTGCTCGACGGCGTCAACGTCTTCGTCGATGAAATTTCGCTGCCTTATATTGCGGGAACCACGCTGGATTACGTCGAGGGTTTGCACAACGCAGGCTTTCGTTTCGACAATCCACGGGCCAGCCGCACTTGCGGATGCGGATCGTCGTTCAGCGCATAAGCGGTCATCGAGCGTCGTAGACGGTGCGGAAGGGCGCGCTGCCCTGACCGTGTGCGGACTCTTGTCCACGTAAAAATTCAACGCGGGGGGCGTCTTCCGGCTGACAGAGAGTAGAAGTGCGCAGCGGTAAGTGAAGGACCTCGAAGGCAAAGGCATCATCGTGACCGGGGCCACGCGCGGGATCGGGCGCGCGATCGCTCTCGAAGCCGCGCGCCGCGGCGCGAACATCGCCTTCAATTACCTCAAGAGCGAGCAGTCTGCCGAGGAGCTCAAACGCGAGATCGAGGCGCTCGGCTGTAAGGCGATTGCGGCGCAGGTTGACGTCGGCGATCTGAAGGCAGTGCGCGAAATGGTCAATGCGGTGAAAAGCACGTTCGGCCACATCGACGGGCTGGTTAACAACGCCGGCCTCACCCGCGACAAGCTGCTGGTGATGATGAGCGAGGACGACTGGGGCGAGGTCATCCGCACCAATCTGACCGGCGCTTTCAACTTCGCGCGCGCCACGGTCTTCATGATGATGAAGGCGAAGCGCGGCTCGATAATCAACATGACCTCGATCAGCGGTCTGGTCGGGATGCCGGGACAGGTCAACTACTCCGCGTCGAAGGCCGGGCTGATCGGGATGACCAAGGCGATGGCGAAAGAGGTTGGACGGCTGGGCGTGCGCGTCAACGCGCTTGCGCTCGGTTTTATCGAGACCGACATGACGGCAGCATTGCCCGAGGAAAATCGCGCGGCTGCGCTCAACATGATTCCGCTCGGCCGATTCGGCCAGGTGGCGGACGTCGCGCCGATGGCGGCTTTTCTGCTCTCCGATGCGGCTGCGTACATCACGGGCGCGGTGATTCAGGTTGATGGTGGACTCGCGATGTAGCGATCGGATTAGCTGGTAGGAATCGCACTGTGGACTAGGGGTCGAATCCAACTTGAACCGCAATTCAACGCTCGCGATAATCAAAACAGGTATCAAGCGGTGACCGAACGAGACAGTATTTTTGAAGAGCAGGAAGCACCGCAGGCCTCGCGCGAGTTGGCCGAACTCAAGAGTTCGCCCGATTATGTCGCGCCCTTCGAGATAATCCGGCGGCGCGTAATCGACGATTACAACGAGGGCCGGATGACCTGCGACGCGACGCTCGTAATCCGCATCGGTGATGTCGAGGACACCGAGGCGGCTCGCGGCGTCGGCGTCGTGCACGCCCTCGATGTCGCTTTGCGCAAGGCCTTGCTGAAATATTTTCCGTTTCTCGCTAACGTCAAGGTGACCGAGACCTACGCGCATGCGACCGGTGAATCGACCGAAGCCGACGTGATCGCGGTCAACAAGTTTTCGGACGGCGCCCTGACGTGGACTACGCTCGCGAAATCGGCCAACACGATCGAGGCGCGCTGGCAGTCGCTGGTCGACGGCTACGAATGGCGTATCGTGCGCGAGAACGCCCGGCTCCATCGCATGAGCCGCATCCCGTCGCACACCAAGCGCTGATTCCCGAGCGTATCGACTACGCCGTGGAGAAGTCCGCACCACTCGCACCGATTCAACCAGCCGGCGGGCGCGCGCGCCCGGGGCGCATCGCGGTCATCTATGATGGTAACTGCAGTCTCTGCCGCATCAGCGCGGAGGCGGTGCGGATGTTCGATAACTCCAACGCGATCGATTTGATCGACCTCCATGACGAAGACGCCCGCGCGCAATTCCCGGCGCTGACGATCCAGGCGTTGATGGAGGAGCTGCATGTGGTTGACGATCAGGGCCGCGTGACGCGCGGCGCTCGCGCGGTCAACGAGGTCTTGCGCTGGCAGCATGGTTTGCGCGGCTTGCTTGCGTACCTGTGGTACATTCCGGGCTATGCGTGGCTCGCCGACTGGCAGTACAAGCGCATCGCACGATCGCGCTACGGCGTCGATTGCGACGGCCGTCCACTCAAACCCGCCGCTCGTCTGGACACTTCGCAATCGTGAAGCCCTTCCAGATCTTCAACACACTCAGCCGCAGCGTCGAGCAGTTCGAGCCGCTCGACCGATCGGATCCGCCCGCGGTCACCTTCTATTCGTGCGGGCCGACGGTCTATCTGCCGCAACATCTCGGCAATATGCGCGCCTATGTTTTTGTCGATACACTGCGCCGCGCGCTCGAATTCAACGGTTACCACGTGCGTCACGTGATGAATATCACCGACGTCGGCCACATGACTTCCGACGAGGATGCGGGCGAGGACAAGATCGAGAAAACCGCACGCGCCGAGGGCAAGACGCCGCTCGAAGTCGCGAATTTCTATATCGAGCAGTTCAAGGCCGACTGCGCGAAACTGAATATCGTGCTGCCGCCCGATGCGGCGCCGCACGACCAACCGCATCCGCCGCAGAGCGCCCTCTGCCGTGCGACCGACAACGTTCCGGCGATGATCGGCGTGATCGAAGAGATCATCGCGCACGGCTACGGTTACGTGACGCCGTCAGGCGTTTACTTCGACGTCGAGAAATGGCGCGGTCCCGGCGGCATGGGACGGCTCTCGCGTCAGAGTCTCGAGGAGCAGCGCACGGCGCAGCGCCTGGAGCATTCGCCGGACAAGCACAGCCCGCACGACTTCGCGCTGTGGGTGCTCAACCAGCCGCATCACATGATGCAATGGGATTCGCCGTGGGGCCGCGGCTATCCGGGATGGCATATCGAATGCTCGGCGATGTCGATGAAGTATCTCGGCGAGACCATCGATATACATTCGGGCGGCCTCGACCACATCCCGGTGCATCACGAGAACGAGATTGCACAATCGGAGAGCGCCAGCGGCCATCCGTTCGTGCGCTACTTCGTCCACAATGCGTTTTTGACTGGGATGGCCGGCGCGAAGATCAGCAAGAGCGCGGGCAAGTTCCCGGTGCTCGCGGATCTTGCGACAACTGGAATTCGACCGATCGTATTTCGGTTATTTTGTCTGGGAGCGAAGTACCGCTCCGAGCTTGTCTTGAATGATGAGGGGCTGCGGGCGGCGCTGAGCAGTCTCGATTACTTCGAGGAGTTCGCGAAAAACGCGGCGACATTAAACGATGAGGGAAGCCAACCTGAATGGACGAGCGATCTGATCATCCAGTTTCACGACGCGCTCAATAACGACCTCAACACTCCGCAAGCAATAGCGATTGCGCACGAGCTCATAACAAAATCATATGCGAGCGGAGATTTGAGCGCTTGGTTTACACTCGCTAAGTTCGACTCAGTGCTTGGCTTGGGACTCGAAGGCCATCGCAGAGCTGCTCTCTCGCATGCTCTTCCTGAAAACGTTCGCTCGCTCAAATTAAGGCGAGAATTAGCTCGCAGAGCTAAAGACTATAAGTTGTCGGACGATCTGCGCGCAGAATTGGAGTCCCTCGACTATGAAGTCAAAGATAATCGTGACGGCACAATGACGGTTCGCCCCAAGGGCTCCTGAGTATGACGCAGTTTCGGTCTTGAACGGAGCGCGACGGCCTTCCTACAATCGCGCGACAAAAATCCCGCGCGGGTGTCGTCAAAATCCCCTCAAGACGCTATAGGTGAGCGATGGCGATTGAACTGAAAAAATTCGACACGCGGATGGGCACCCACGATGGGCCCGAAGTCCGCCATCTCGACCCTGCGGCGATTCCCTTTTACCTGCCCATCCACGACGAAGTGGAGATCTTCTCGGCGGCTTACAGAGCCCGGCTGCCGGTGTTGCTCAAAGGTCCAACCGGATGCGGCAAGACGCGCTTCGTCGAGCACATGGCGCATTACCTGGCGACGCTCGAAAACGGCCCCAACGAATTGATCACCGTCGCGTGCCACGAAGATCTCACGGGCAGCGACCTCGTCGGGCGTTTCCTGATCCAGGCCGACGAAACGGTCTGGGTCGATGGGCCGCTGACCCAGGCGGTCCGGCGCGGCGCGATCTGCTATCTCGACGAAATCGTCGAGGCGCGCAAGGACACCACCGTCCTCATCCATCCGCTGTCGGACCATCGGCGCATCCTGCCGATCGAAAAGCGCGGCGAAACGATCGAGGCGCACGACGGTTTCCTGTTGGTGATTTCGTACAATCCCGGCTACCAGAGCATCCAGAAAAATCTCAAGCATTCGACCCGTCAGCGCTTCGTCACGATCGAATTCAACTATCCGCCGGCCGAAAAGGAAGTCGAGATTATCGCGCACGAAGCCGGAGTCACGCACGACATGGCCTATCAGCTCGCGCTGCTCGGCGAAAAGGTGCGCCATCTCAAGGCCTCGGGACTCGAGGAAGGCGTCTCGACGCGCCTGCTGATATACGCGGGCGATCTGATCCAGCAGGGTATCTCGCCGCGGCGCGCGGCGACCGTCGCGGTGACCTGGTCGCTGACCGACGAGCAGGATAGCAAACGCGCGATCGACGAAGTCGTCAAAGCGATCATGCCCGAATAGGATTGCCCGTTGCGCGAACACGAGAGCCTGTTTTGCAAGTGAGTTCTCTTTGATAGACCTGCGCAGCGATACGGTGACGCTGCCGACGCCTGCGATGCGCGAGGCGATGGCGCGCGCCGAACTCGGCGACGACGTTTACGGCGAGGACCCGACCGTCAACCGGCTCGAGCGGATGGCGGCCGATGTCGTCGGTATGGAAGCCGCGATGCTGGTACCGAGCGGCACGATGGGCAATCTCGCCGCGATGCTAACGCATTGCGAACGCGGCACGAAAGCGTTGCTCGGCGCGCACGCGCATACCTACCTCTATGAGGCGGGCGGCGCGTCGGCGCTCGGCGGCATCGTGATGACGCCAATCCGCAATACCGATAACGGCGAGCTCGATCTAGACGAGCTGCGCGAGGACCTCGGACGCGGTCGCGACGCGCATTTCGCGCAGGCCGGCCTGGTCGCGCTGGAAAACACGCACAATCTTTGCGGCGGCGCGGCGGTGGAAGTCTCGCACATGGCGGCGGTCGCGGAGCTTGCGCGCGAACATCGATTGCCGGTCCATATAGACGGCGCCCGCATCTTCAATGCGGCCGTCGCGCTCGAAACCACCGCGAAGAATATCGCTTCGAATGCCGACAGCATTTCGTTCTGCCTCTCGAAAGGACTCGCCTGTCCAGTCGGCTCGCTGCTCTGCGGCAGCCGCGAATTCATCGGCCGCGCGCGGCGGATGCGCAAGGTGCTCGGCGGCGGGATGCGCCAGGCCGGAGTATTCGCCGCGGCCGGAATCGTCGCGCTTGAGAGCATGATCGATCGCCTCGCCGAGGACCACCTCAACGCTCGCGCACTGGCCGAGGGGCTGGGCCTCGTCGCCGGTCTCAACGTCCGTCCGGTCAAGCGGCGCACCAACATGGTGATGTTCGAGGTTGATGGCGGCGCGGCGACTGGCGTGAAATTCGCCGCAGCCATGAAAGAGCGCGGCGTTATCGCGCACGCGCGCGGACCGTCGTCCTTTCGCGCGGTCACGCATCATGGAATTTCTCGGCGCGACATCGATCTCGTGGTTGCAGCTGCCGCCGAGGCCGCGGGCGAAGTCTTCGGCGATTGAGCCGGCCTACAAGGATTAGCAGATCGCGAATGAATTCATTGAACGAACTTTTTTCCATGCGCGGACACGTCGGCATCGTGACCGGCGCGTCGTCGGGACTGGGAGTCGAGTGCGCTCATGCACTTGCGCTGGCGGGTGCGGACGTCGTGTTGGCGGCGCGCCGCGGCGATCGATTGGGACCGCTTGCGGCAGAGATCGAAAAATCCCACGGCGTGCGTGCGATCGGCGTGCAGACCGATATCACTGAGGATGCAGATCTCGAGCGCCTCGTGGTGACTTGCACGGATAAGCTGGGCCTTCCTGACATCCTCGTCAACAACGCGGGGATTTCGCCGACGGGCCGCGCCGAGAGCCTGCCGCGTGCGACCTGGGACGATGCGATGGCGACAAATTTGACCGCGCCGATGATGCTCGCGCAGCGTGTTGCCCGCGGTTTGATCGAGGCGAAGAAGCCGGGCCGCATCATCAATATGACGTCGATTTACGGCATCGTCGCGAGTTCGATCTACCGGCTCTCAGCGTATACCGCGACCAAGGCCGGGTCTCGCGAATCTGACGCGCCAGCTCGCCGTCGAATGGGCGCAATATGGAATCCTCGTCAATGCGATCGCGCCCGGATGGATTCCGACCGAAGCCAACGAAGCCGGGATGGCAAAACCGCAAAACCGCGAGCGGATGGAGCGATCGACGCCGTTGGGTCGCCTCGGCCTGCCCGAGGAGATACGCGGCGCGGTGATCTATCTCGCGAGCCCGGCCGCGAGCTATGTCACCGGCACCGTACTTTCGATCGACGGCGGCTATGCTTCGTGGTGATCGTCCGGCCGCCGAGCGCGATTGACTCTCCCTCCCGCCAAGCATAATCCGTCTCTTCGACAATCGAGCGCAGCCGATGTGTACTGGTTTGCGCCCACAGGTACTGCTCTCGGCAATCGGTGACTCGCGTGATCGCCAATCCGACGGAGGTGAGGTGGGGGATGAGGGAACAACTTTTCAGACGCAAGCCGATTGAGGCCTTGTTGGCCGACGCCGCGCCGCACGCGGGCGGACTCAAACGCGCGCTCGGTGCGTTCGAACTGACGCTGCTCGGCATCGGCGCGATCATTGGCGCAGGCATCTTCGTACTCACTGGTGTGGCCGCGGCCGAGTATGCAGGCCCGGCCGTAACCGCGTCGTTCGTGATCGCGGGCTTTGCCTGCGCGATGGCGGCGCTGTGCTACGCCGAGTTCGCCGCAATGATTCCGGTCGCCGGCAGTGCCTATTCCTACTCCTATGCGACGATGGGCGAGTTGGTCGGCTGGATCATCGGATGGGATCTCGTGCTCGAATACGCGGTCGCGGCGGCCGCCGTCGCCGTCGGATGGTCGGGCTATCTGAACGTCATCCTCCTCGGCATGGGCGTTCATCTGCCGTTCGCGTTGACCCATGCGCCGGCAACGGGACATCTCCTGCAGATCGACTTGCCGGCGCTTCTGATTGTCTTGATCATGACGGCGATCCTCTATGTCGGCATCTCCGAGAGCGCCCGGCTTAACTCGATCATCGTGATGGTCAAGCTGTCGGCGATCGCGGTGGTAATCGCGGTCGGAGTGTTCTATGTAAGGCCGGCAAACTGGACGCCCTATGCACCATTTGGCTGGGGCGGGGTGATGCGCGGCGCGGCGATAATCTTTTTCGCGTACATCGGCTTCGACGCGGTCTCCACGGCCGCCGAAGAGGTGATCGATCCGCAGCGCAATCTGCCGATTGGGATCCTCGCGTCGTTGTTCGTGTGCACCGCGCTCTACATCATCGTCGCCGGCATTCTGACCGGCATGGTTCCGGCGCATCTGATCAACATCAAGGCGCCGTTGGCCTCGGCCTTCGTGCTGCGCGGGATGAACTTCGTTGCTGGAATCGTTTCGGCCGGCGCAGTGGCGGGACTGACCTCGGTGATGCTGGTGCTGCTGCTCGGCCAATCTCGAATCTTCTTTGCGATTTCGCGCGACGGCTTGCTGCCGCCCGCCTTCAGCCGGGTCCATCCACGCTTCCGCACCCCGTACATTCCCACCGCCCTTACTGGAATCGTCGTCGGTGTCACTGCTGCGCTCTTGCCGATCCAGGAAATCGCGGAGCTGACGAATATCGGAACGCTGTTCGCGTTCGTGCTGGTGTGTCTCGGCGTGTGGATCCTGCGCCATGTCGAGCCGGGGATGAAGCGGCCCTTCCATACGCCGTGGGTTCCGCTGGTGCCGATTCTCGGCGCGCTCTTTTGCGCATACCTGATGTTCCAATTGCCGGTGGTGACGTGGATTCGATTTTTTCTCTGGATGGCCGCCGGCCTGGCGATTTACTTTTTCTATGGCCGCTTCCACAGCCTGGTCGATGCCGCGAGCAACGAACGCCGTCGCGCGGCGCTGAGCTAGAGTTTGAAATCGACATCGCTACGGGTCCCGCGGTCGCGCCATTCGATTTCGAGGCGATTATCCGATCTCGCGATGCGAATCGATGAGCCAAGCGGGCTAACCGATTCGAGGTATCGTTACGGCACCCAGATGCGAGGTCTTGCTGGGAACCGGTGCGGCTTTGTCATGGTGGTCAAACTTGCAAGGCGCGCGCGGCGGGCGTTAGTATTTGTTGATAATCCTGACGGTGCGAAGTCTCCGCCAAACAAGGATTCGGTCGATGAGATCGCCGGGCGCGACGGTCCATCCGGGCGGCGCGCATCGGTCACATAACGCACTAGCAATCTAAAAGGACGGTACCTCCAATGGCCTTCGAACTGCCCAATCTGCCCTATGCGCTCGACGCACTCGCTCCGCACATTTCCAAAGAGACGCTGGAGTTCCATCATGGGAAACATCACGCGACCTACGTCACCAATCTGAATAATCTGACCAAGGGCACGCCGAACGAAAGCAAGTCGGTCGAAGAGATTATGAAGTCGGCCAGCCCGGGCGGCCTCTTCAACAACTCCGCGCAGCATTACAATCACAGCTTCTATTGGAAGTCGCTCAAGCCCAAGGGCGGCGGTGAGCCGAGCGGTGCGGTCGCCGACGGAATCAAGAAGGCGTTCGGCGATTTCGAGGCCTTCAAGAAGAAGTTCACCGAGACCGCGGTGACCCATTTCGGTGCCGGATGGGCGTGGCTGGTGAAGAATGCCGACGGCGCGCTGGACGTGGTCGGCACTCATGACGCCGACAGCCCGATCGTTCACGGCAAGACCCCGTTGATCACCTGCGACGTGTGGGAGCATGCGTACTATATCGACTATCGCAACGCGCGGGCGAAATACGTCGAGGCCTTCTGGAATATCGTCAACTGGGATTTCGCGGCCGCAAATCTGAAGTAGATTGCCACGGCCGTCATCGCGATTGCGCCGCTTGCGCCAATGCGGTGACGGCTGCGACTCGATCGCACGCATCCTGAGCCGTAAGAGCGCGCTCCGCCTTTGCGTCGCGCGAGTCGACCGCATTGAGCTGGCGCACATCCTGAACTGCGTTGTCCCGTCGCCTATCCACCGTCTTGTCGCGTGGGCGCTCCGCCTGAGGGTCACGCGGGTGAGCCGGGTTGGGTTTTCTCGCATCTGGAGCCGGGCGCACGAGTGCGCTCTGAGTGTGATTGGTGCGCGCGGCTTTCGCGTGATTGTCGAGCGGATCGACCGGGTTGAATTTGTGCGCATCGTGAGCGGGGCGGTCGTGTATGTGTTCGGCCTCGTGAGCGCGGCATTGCTGGGCGTTGCGGCGGCCTCGGTGATTGCGGCGTGCAACAAACCGCGAGAGTTGACGGCCGTCGAGCGCGGCGAAGTGGTGTACCGAACCAATTGCATCTCGTGTCATAACCGCGACCCCGGTGTCTCGGGTCCGATGGGTCCGGCGATCGCCGGTTCGTCGCGGTCGCTGATCGAAGCGCGGGTGCTTCACGGAACGTATCCGCCCGGCTATGTGCCGCAGCGCAAGTCGCATACGATGCGGGCGCTGCCGTGGCTCGACGGCCACGTCGATGACCTCGCGGCATACCTCGATGACGCCGCGAAACATCCCGAAAAGAGCGCGAAATCGACCACCGCAAAATCGAATTAGGCCCGGAACGGCTCGATAAATTGGCTTCGTTATGTTCAGGGACATCCGTGCTGACCGCCGGAGGCCGGCGCGAAGAAAACCGGCGCGATGCCGTCCAGTGAAATAGTCGATCATTTCGCGATCGGGGCCGGTCGAGACGAAGCGGCGGTTCACGGTCCGCGGAAGGGCGTGGGTTCACGCCTGGCGAGAAGAGGTGGTTCGTGGTTGGCGCTGAAAAGGTGGTCATGCGAAGGCTCTGACCGAACGGAAGCAAGCGATGCGGTTAGCCGCAGCACGCACCAGAGTGGAAAGCGTGGCGTCTGGTACCGCCTATCAGTATCAGGATACTCCTATTTGGAGCGTTCTCCTAGCAGGCGCCAGAATCGCGCACCGGGTCAGCATGTTCCCTGATTGGTAGAGGACTCGTCGGGTTCACCTTGGCTCGGACGGCGAACCGGCCTTTCGCCTTCGGGCCAAGGCTGACCGTAGATATGCCATCGCGGCGCAGCCGCCATGTCCATTGCGAAACCAAGCTGTCGTCGCGCGGCCGCGTGGTCCGCGGAGAGCCGGATGTGCGCCATGAGATTCCTGCTTTAGACCGCCACCGGAGTCGCGGCGCTGATTTTGGAGGGGCGCTGGGCTGGCGCGGTGGGCCATGCGCGTTGTAAGTTCCGGTCTTGCCGCAGCGGTAATCTTCGGGACGCTGATCAGGGTCTGCTGAGTACGAATCGAAGACCGCGCGCCAAACCGATTAAAGCGGAGGCTGCCCCAATGGAACTGCTAAAAGACCGTGTCGCAATGATTACCGGTGGAACGGGCGCGCTCGGACGCGCCGTCAGCGAACATTTTCTGGCGCACGGCGCGAAAGTCGCGGTGCCCTATATTATCGATGCAGAAGTGCCGCTGTTTCACGAAAAAATGGGCGGACGCTATGCCGCCGGCAATATCCATCTGGGGAAAATCGACCTCGGCGACGAAACCCAGGTGGCCGCGTTCGTGAAGGAATCCGAAAAGAAGTTCGGGCGCGTCGATATCCTGATCAACCTGGTGGGTGGATTCTGGGGCTTCAAGACCGTCGCCGACACCACGATGGCCGAATGGCAGGCGATGTTCGATATCAACCTCAAGCCGACTTTTCTGTGCTGCCGGGCGGTTGTGCCGATGATGCAGAAGAATAAGTACGGCCGGATCGTATCGGTCAGCTCCCGCACCGGCCTGACCGGCGCGGGCGAGTTCGCCGCGTATGCGATCGCGAAGGGCGCGATCAAGACCTTCACCGCGTCGCTGGCCGAAGAAGTCCTCGGCGACAATGTGCTGGTCAACGCGATCGCGCCGAGCACGATCGATACGGAAGCGAATCGCAAGGCGATGCCGAAAGCCAAGCACGAGAACTGGGTGAAGCCGGAAGATATCGCGCGCACGCTGGCCTTCCTATGCTCGGAGCAGAACCAGGTGACGTCGGGTGCGGTCGTCCCGGTGTACGGCAGGGCGTAGGGAAGCAGGGCGAGTAGTCGGAGAACCAGGAACTAAAATTTCTCCTGAAACGGTTTATCCTAACGCACCTCGCGCAGCTCACGCGGCTCGCAGAGACTCGTTAGCTCGGCTCGCAAGCTCGCCTAGTGTCAGGTTTCAGACTTCCCGTGGGTGGGAAACGCGGCCCCGCGCAAGGTGCCGCCGAGAAAACGGGCGGCCTTTGGGCTGGTCGTTCAGAGAGGCCCGGATCGAGTGATCGAAATTAACATAAGCCTCGGCGAATACTAAGTGAGTAAGCGAAATGATTGCTATTTGGTGAGCGGTTTCTGCACGATGAGCTCGCTTGAGCCTGGCAGGCACTAGGTGCTTGGCAACCTACAATCGTCGAAGCAGGATCTCTTCGTCAAATAGAATCAATCGTTAGTAGACACAGTAAATTCTAATTTGTCGTTGCAAATGCGCGCGCAGCGTAATCGGCGTTGGCCACCGGTTTCTCGCTAGTTACTGTGGGAAGTGTGAAACCTTTCGGGAGTGTGTACTTGACGCAAATCTGTAAAGGCCCAGCGGGTGGCCTCTGGTTAGCGGCATGTTCACCCCTTGGGTTTATGGTCTTTCGGCCAGCCTTTAGCGGGCGGTTTCTTTGCTAGCGATTTCTTGATCGCGGCTTTCCAATCGATACCTTCGATCTTCAAGACTCCTGGAACGAGACCGCGCTTCTTAGGTTATATTTAGGGCGAAATAAATTGGGCAAAAAACGGAACAGCCGAAGCCAGCACGAAAAGGCCACCAATAATCAGATGCACGTCTCCGGCAACAAGAGCGGCGACTTGTCCACGGTCAATCGCTCGCCCGCTCAGCCACACGCCGAAGACAACCAAGGGCGCTCCCCACAGAAAAGCATAGGGGAAAGGCAGCTTTGTGTGGGGAAATGGCTGAATTGGATAACTGGCGTCGCCGCTGTCGTTGGATTGTCCACCCTTGCCATCCTCTACGGAACTTTGACTGCAACAAAAAAAGAGGCGTCGGCGGCATTGCAAGCCGCGATTGCTGCAAAGATTCAAGCCGATACTGCCAGGCGGGAACTGGAAATATCGCATCGACCCTGGATAGCATCCGTAAGGCCAGCGGAGATAGTTGAGCCCTTTTTCTTTGACGAAACGGGAGCTACGTCCGGTGCTGCGAATTACACTTTGAGGATTCCAATAAAAAATACCGGGAATTCGACTGCGGTTGATGTTGTCGGATGGCCGACCGTCACCGTTGACAAGACCGATAATATAATTGCGAGCTTGACTCGCTGGAAAAGTTTGTTTAATTGCAAACCTGGCGGCATGCTGGAATCTATCGGCAAAATGGCCGCCGGGATGCCAGTTCCCCCGGGCGCTGAAATCGGTTATCCAGTCCCCGAAGGGACCCATAGTAGCAATGTCAAGGCGAGCGATTCTGTACAGGCGATGCTGTACGTATGTATCGTATATACCGACTTGGTAGCTGACCCGCCTAAGCGGCATCATTATTGTGCGGTGGAGTATTTCGTTACGGATCAAGGGAAGCGCAATTTCGCTGCGAGAGGAACGATAAAAGGGCGGTTCCAATTCGACAGCGGCGGATGCGCTGACTAATGCGACAAGTACTAAGACCGCGCAAATCCGTCTCAGATTTGCGTGAAGTATATACTCCCGAAACCTTTCAAAGGTTTCACGAACCTCCTTTCTTCGCGGAGAGGCGGTTGACATCGCTCGGATCAATCAGATCCGCGACACGCCAACCATCGAGGTCGTATTCGGCCATAAACTTTTCCACGAAGCCTTTAAGACCATCAACGTCGCCATTGGCGAGAGACATCAGCAGATTCTCGAGTCGGATCATTTCGTAATTGCCGGCGTAGTTCCTTTCATATAGTTCGTGCCGGCCCCCGAACTCAGTACCGACGGCGTCCCAAAGTATCTTGAGCAGTTTCACGCGCTCGACGGCATCATAGCCGTTGGAGCCGCGCAGGTACTTGTCGAGATAAGGTCGCAGCTCCGGGGTTTTGAAATCGATCGAGTGAGAGTTGAGATAAATCAGACCGCTCGAGATGGTTTGCTCGACGATTTCCTTGATTCGCGGATAAGCAATGGGCGCAAGAAAGCGATACGCCATTCCAAACGCGGCGTTGGGCTGAACGGTTCCGTTGACCCAGGGCTCGGGACTTTTAACCATCGCGTCGCTCAAGGCCCAGAAAATATTGCGCCAGGCAATCACTTCGCCGACCTGGATTTGCGCTGCGCGGGCCTCATTAGAACCGATGGCCTCGGTCGCCTTGATGATGAGGCCGCTCAGAAAGTCCAGCTTGACCGCGAGTCGAGTACACCCATGCAAGGTAAAACGCGGGACGAATCCGGAAGCCGGAAAGAAACTATTGGCCTTCTCGAGGTCGCGATAGACAAATAAATTCTCCCACGGAATAAGTACTTTATCGAAGACCAGAATGGCGTCATTTTCGTCGAACCGAGAGGAGAGCGGATAGTCAAATGGGCTACCCATTGTCGCCGCGGTCAGTTCATAGGATGGACGGCAAATGAGTTTGACGCCGGGGCTGTCCATCATGACGATCGCGAACAAGGCCATTTCGGGCCGGCCAAGCGGAGTAGGTCCATAGAAGCCAATGAAGTTGCAGTTAGTCAGGGCCGAGCCAGTAGCTACTACCTTTGCACCGCTGACGACTACGCCGGCGTCGGTCTCCTTTTCTACATGGACGAAGACGTCCATGACTTCGTCAGGCGGCTTACTCTTGTCGGTGGGCGGATTGATGATTGCGTGGTTCAGAAAGAGGCATTTCTCCTGCACCTTGCGATACCAGTTGAGCGCGTTCTCCTGGTATGGTGCGTAGAAATCCGCATTGGCCCCCAGTGTACCCGTGAGACTCGCCTTGTAGTCGGGCGATCGACCCATCCAGCCGTAAGAAATCCTGGCCCATTCGGCGATGGCATCGCGACCGCCGATAAGGTCGTCGGTGCTACGCGGGACCTTGAAGTACTTATGGGTGAAACCGCCGTTACCAGTGTCGGTAGCAGTGATAATAGAAGAATTTCCTCTCGGATCGTGCAGCGCGTCATACATGCGCGCCAGCATCCGCGCGGAATTTCGAAAGGCCGGATGCGCGGTGACGTCCTTGACGCGTTCGCCGTATATCCAGACTTCGCGCGAGTCACGGAGGCTTTCGAGGAACTCGGGGCCGGTCAACGGACGATCGCCGGCAGCCGGATGATCTTGAGGAATGCTATTGGAACCGGGTCTCTTCTCATTCATCGTAACCTCCGTCATCGGCTCAATATGTGCGCTTGCGACCCAAGACCGCGCTCGCGGCTACTAACATCCGGATCGCGACGGCGTCAAACTACATCCCAACTGAGAATGGAAAAACATCGCGCAAATTCGCAAAGGGGGGTCCTCAAACTGGTGGAACGGTTTGGGGGCCACGCTTGACATCGGCATAGCAGATCGCGAAGTAAGACTGTTATCGCGACGAGGAATTCCGAATGCTCCTATCGTGGCGAGCGGCGAGTAATGGAGGCGACAAAATGGATCTCGGTCTTAAAGGCAAAACAGCACTGGTGCTCGGCGGCAGCAAGGGCCTTGGGCGCGGGGTAGCGGAGGCGCTCGCAAGCGAAGGCGTCGCAGTCGCGTTGCTGGCACGTGGCAAGGAGGCCCTCGAGCAGACGGCCGCCGCGATCACTGCGAACGGCGGACGCGCGATCGGGCTTGCGGCGGATCTCGCCGACTGGCCCACGGTCGAGTCGGCGGCGAATCAGGCGCGCGAGCAATTGGGCCCGATCGATATCCTGCTCAACAATTCGGGAGGGCCGCCGCCGGCGAAAGTGATTGGGGTCGCGCCGGAGCTGTGGGAAGCGCAGTTTCGGGCGATGGTGCTGGTATTCTTTCGCCTCACCGAGATGGTGCTGCCCGATATGCGCAAACGCGGCTGGGGCCGAATCCTGAATGTCGCCTCGGAATCGGTAGTCCAGCCAATCCCGCACATAGCAATTTCGAATACGCTGCGTGGCGCGGTGGTGGGCTGGGCAAAAACCCTGGCAGGCGAGGTCGCACGCGAGGGAATCACGGTCAACACCCTGCTGCCTGGGGCGTTCGAAACCGACCGCGTGATGCAGGTGCAGCGGGCGACGTCGGCGCAGCAGGGGATCACGATGGAAGAAGTCGCCCAGCGGGTGGCGCGAGGAATTCCGGTTGGGCGTATGGGCAAGCCGTCGGAGTTCGGCGCGATGGCGGCGTTTCTGGCGAGCCCGCTGGCAGGCTATATCACAGGGTCATTGATTCGCCTGGACGGCGGTTCGATTCGCTCGGTGTGAGGTCGTTGCGGCGCGGGAGTCCAAAAAAACGGCCGGGCTGCCTTAGCAACCGCATGTTGGGGGGACCTACGGTCTCAACAGCCCGGCCTTGCTTGGGGACAAAGCGCTGGAATTCTCGGGGGGAGATGACAGCGCCCGACCAATAAAAAAGCAATTTTGGTACCGTCCAAAAAAAGGCGGAAGTAGTGGCAGTTCGAAATTTCGATCTTCTTATAATGCGAGTCGTTCATTGCGAACAGTCAAACAGATCGCTGTAACTCCTTAATTCTAAATACTATTCGCAGTTTGCTACAAAGCTTTAATGGTCGAGGGCGGATTTTCGCCATTTGCCGTCGGAGGCAGTCATGTGCCATTTTTTCTGGCACGGGTGCCAATTCGCATCAACTTCGAGAAGATCCAGATCCGGAAACAAATGAACCATTAGGCTCTTGCTTTCGTTCAAGGCAGACAACCGAACGGAGGGGCGGAAGTCAGGCTGTTGCTTCCTCGGATCGGCATCGAGTTGAGAGGCGGACGGCGGTGTGTTAATCGATATGCGTTCGGGGCGTAGCGCAGCATGGTAGCGCACCTGCCTTGGGAGCAGGGGGTCGGCCGTTCAAATCGGCTCGCCCCGATCGCGCCAGTAGCTCAGGTGGACAGAGCAGCGGCCTTCTAAGCCGCGGGTCAGGGGTTCGAGTCCCTTCTGGCGCATTCCAAAGAATCTCGCAACCGAGCAGAAAACAACGAAGCAAGGGGTCGCGATTCCCCTGCGCATATGGCCACGTTGCGTCTGGAAAACCGATTGGACCCGGTGGCCTGACGTCGATGTCGTCGGAGCGACAATGGCTACGCTTGCGGAATTCCTGTTCATCCACCGATCTAGCGCAGCGCCGAGCCCTTTGTTTGCGCCGATTTCTCATGTTGGATCAGACATGGTATAAACTTTCCGAAACATCGGGTCAGGGGTTCGAGGCCCTTGTGACGCGCCAGGAGTGCCGTTGTCGTCGGGTGCGAGTCGTGCGGCGCTACCGGTAAAGATTGCGAGGGCGGTGAGTGTAGCTCAGCATGGTAGAGCACCGGGTTGTGGCCTCGGTGGTCGAGGGTTCAAGTCCCTTCACTCACCCCACACATCTTGCTAGTAAGGACATCCCGGTATTGGTGGGCCGTTAGCTCAGTTGGTAGAGCAGCTGACTCTTAATCAGCGGGTCTCCGGTTCGAGCCCGGAACGGCCCACCACCGAAACCCACAAACCCTTTGATTTCCTCGACAATCTGCGGCTATGCTTGCCCGTATGGCGGCAATAGAGAGAAATCCCAACCACAAAAATGCTGAGTCGCTGCTGAGGCAACCCAAATTACCCCCCCAAAAAGCGCTGCTGGACGCTCGGCTGATCTGGCGCTGGCGGAGCCATCCTTGCGTTATTCGGGATACCGGCCTGCGCGGTTTCGCCTGTCGCATCGGCAAAACCGGGGCGGCGAGCTTCGTGATGACCTATCGCGATGCCGAGGGCCGTCAGCGCGAATTTACGCTGGACGCAATCATCCGGCCCGAGGATACCGGCAAGCCACCCGCCGACCAGCGCATCAGCGACGACCCCGCCGATTATCGCGAGAAGGCTCGCGTGCTGAAAAAGCAACTCAAGGACGACCGCGAAAACAACGATCCTTTATTCAAGCGGCAGCATGCGCTCGATGAGGCGGCGGCCAAGCGGCGCGACGGACATACGTTCGCGGATGTCGCGGCGCAATGGATTGAGCGGCGGGCGGATAAGCGCACCATCCGTAACGACATATCGCTACTGACCCAGCACATCATCCCTGCGCTGGGTCAATTCAGCATCGCGCGGCTGGGCCATGATTCGGGTCGCGCGGCATTCAGCGCGGCGGTACGCGCGCAGTTCAAGACGATTAGCGCCACTGCGCCATACCAAGCGAACCGGGTGCTGTCGTTGACCAGCGCACTTTGGAACTTCGCTTCGAAAGGCGTCCAGCCGAAGCGCGGTCGCGGCGGGCGGATAGATGGCCTGCACTGGTTGCCGGAAGGTACTACGAACCCCATCGCCGACATCGCGAGCGAAATTCGCAACATCGAAACGGAGCGCAGCCGATGGCTGAACGCGGGCGAGATGGCGGCGCTGGTGCATTACTTACGCGACCATCCGGGCCAGCCTCAGCGGCAAGTCCTGACGATAGCGCTGACTGGCGCACGGCGCGGCGAGGTGCTGGGGGCGGCTTGGGAACAGATCGACTTTGCGACGGGTTACTGGCACCGGCCCGCCAGCATAATGAAGAACGGTCGCGATGCCGATCCGTTCCCGTTATCCGGGCCGTTGCTGGCGATGCTAAAAACGATGCACGACGAAGCGGGCCGCCCCACCAATGGGCCGTTATGGCCGGGCGTAGATCGCGGGCTGATGAGTTTGCGACGTTACTGGCGGCGGCTCCAAACCGACTGCAACGTGCCGGGGGTACGGTTCCACGATCTGCGGCGCACGCTGGCATCGCTATCGCTACAATCCGGCACGAGCATCGCGAAGATATCGAAAACGCTGGGCCATCACAGCATCGGCGTGACCGAAAAACATTACGGTTTTTTGGCCGACGATCCGATACGGACGGTGGTTGAAACCTACGCCGACCAGTTGATGACCGGAGATGCCAGCAACGGCGCCGTAGTTAGCGGTCCCGCCGCTCTCAATCGAGAGTGATGGACTTCGCAACTTATAGGAAAAATAATGTCACTGAATCGAAAAATTGAATCTGACCCTTTTGTGGCGCTCAATGTAGCCCTTGCCGCTCGCGAGGATTTGAATTTTTTTGTCGAAATCTCTCTTGAGGGGTTTAGCTATGCTCAAAACGCAAAAGAAGTCGTCACAATTCTGAATAGGAAAAAATCGGAGGATACGGGAAACGACCTTATTTTTCAAAGTCAGATAGAGCACGCAGAATCGTTGGAGAAATTCGCAAAGGTTCACGGCGAATCAGAGTTTTCTTATCTCTACTGCCTCGCGTCCTTAAGGTTATGGTCGATACTCGAAACATTCGTTAAGGACTTGTGCCATGACATGCTTCTTGTATTTCCGGAGTTGCACTCCCTTGAGGCATTGAAAGAACTCAAAGGGCCACTTTTGACTTTCTTGATGTCTTCTCAATCGGAACAGGCAGCGGTTATTCTGAGACTATTGGAGAAAGAGCTCGGCGGTCCCAGGCAGGTTGGGATCGCGCGTTTTGAATCGCTGTTGGAACAATTCGGTTTAGGCGGCGCTGTTAGCCCTCTCATTAAACGTACCCTGCTTGAGCTTTGGGGGGTGAGGAACGTCGTCGCTCACCGAAATGGGGTCGCCGATTCAAGATTTATGGATACATGCCCTTGGTTGGATGCTTCACTACGAAAGCAACTCATTGTTTCTAATAGACACTTTCGGCGATACGATCTCGCGTCTGCATGGTAGATCCTTGAGGTCAATAGACGGGTGCTCGTCAAATATCCGCAATACATTCCGGTTGAGGCGGCACCTGCGGAATACGTGGAAGAATACCTTCGAAAAATTCTGCTTAAAGTTAAAGAACTGAGCGAGAACGAATCCACCGCGATCTGATGCCCGATCAGCGGGCGGCGGTCAGAAGCATCCGCCGCCGCTGGGAAAATTCTGACGCGAGATCGCTGGCCCAACAGCAACCCGGCGGCGGCCCTCGTATCCCCGGCAAATCGCACGCGATCTGTAGCCACCGCCAGCGCCAGAACCTTAATCAGCCTGATCGGCGCATTCTTCGACGCAGTTGCGATAGTCGTCGCGAGCGGTTTGGATGCATATAGCCAAATCATCGGCGTCGTCAGGATCATCGCCATACATCACATGACAGCTCGCGATATCTGACTGATAAGTCGAATCGCAGCTTGCCCCGCACGAGGCGAGAACCTTCCTCAATCCGGCCAGCGCGATGACGAGCGTCACAAACACAATCACAATGATCAGTTTACGCATTCACCCCCTCTCGACTTGCCATCGGTCGCGATCCCGCTGATTGCTGTCCCAGCGGCCACTGACTTGTTTCATGAGGCAGGTAATCCGAACAGCACACTCAAGGCCGCGCTGAATGTTTCTGCCGTCAAAGCGGTTGGCGGCAGCTTCACCTTAGAATTACTGACCGTCTCAACGATATTCCAATGACCCTGAGGGGCAGCGTTCTGTCCATCCCAAAGCAAGCGATGTTCGCCGCCATGTTGGGCCTCAAGGATTACACACCCCCCGACTTTTGCTCGCGCATCGTTAAGCGATAAAGGCGTCGTGGTTACGGTTTTGCCCTCATACCTTATCGTTAGCCGAGCCATCTGGAAGCCATCAACGCGGTGGTCATCATTGCATTCGACGCGAACTTGATTGGCGGAACCTGAATTGCCTTGTAGCTGCTGGCCGATAAACCTGTTGAGTTGACTGACTGCCGAAGCCCAGATCGTCGTTCGTTGATGGAATTCCTGATTCTCTCGGCGCTTCCGTTCCTCGTTTTTCTTTACGTCATCAATGAAACCCAATGAGACTTCTCCGTGGCGGATTGAATTATGAGCGACCGCAAAGAACAGACTAACGCGGTGGCGCGTCTAGCACTACGGCCCGCTTTATCAGGAATCCACAATGTAGGCGTGATCGACGAGGTTGTGGTTTCTCGCTGCCATGCTCAAGGCGCGAGTCGAATCACAGTCGTCGCGCCCGCACAAGCGCACCTTGTTGACCCGCACACCGTTGCGCTTTCTCTCTTGGTGATCCGTCAAGCAGGCTTTTGACGGCCGGCAGCCCCGATGGCTACAGTCGCAATACTATGGATGAAAGCACGCCAGATCGAAAAAAAACCGCCGAGCTAACCCGTCAGGTTGGGGTTGATTTCGGCGCCGCCCTGACGGTCGCTCTCGCCTACGTCGGTGACCGCCTCGGGATTTTCAAAGCCTTGGCCGATGATACGCCGATGACCTCGGCGCAGCTCGCCGAACGTACCCGGCTGACCGAGCGCTATGTCCGCGAATGGACCGCGACCATGGCGGCGTCCGGATACCTCGACTACAACCCTGCCAATGCGACGTTTCGATTGAACCGCGAACAGGCGATGGTGCTGGCGCGCGAGGATAACACTTTTTTCATGGGCGGAGCTTTTCAGTACGCGGTCGCGTGTTTTCGCCAGATCCCCAAACTGATGGAGTCGTTCGAGCACGGCGGTGGCGTTCCTTTCACCGATTTTGGCGACGATATCGTCGAAGCGATCGAGCGGCTCTTTCATGCCGGATACGAGACCTGGGTCGCTCAGCAATGGATTCCGGCGGTCCCGGATATTCATCAGCGCCTGCTCGCCGGAGGTGAAGCGGCTGAAGTCGGGTGTGGCGCCGGGCAATGTATCATCCCGGTTGCGATGGCCTATCCGAACAGCCGCTTTTTTGGGTACGACGTGGACCAGGCATCGATCGATCGCGCCCGTCGAAAGGCTGCCCAAGCGGGAGTTGCAGATCGCGTCACCTTGGAGCGAATCGGGGCTGAGCAACTGTCGCTCGCCGCTCGCTTCGATCTCGTGATGGCCTTCAACTGCATCCACGATATGGCCCAGCCGCGCGGCGTTTTGGCTGCGATTTGCCGGGCAGTCAAGCCCGACGGCGCCGCTTTATGGTCGGAGGCGCACGCTGGCGACCGCATGGAAGAAAACTTCACCCCGCAAGGGCGTACGATGTATGCGTCGAGCACGATGCATTGCATGACGGTGTCGCTGGCACAGGGCGGCGAGGGCCTCGGTTCGGTGATCGGCGCAGATCGGGCGCGCGCGATGGCTCAAGAAGCCGGTTTCACGAGATTCGAGAAGTTGCCAGTGAGAAATCCGGTCCACCAGATATTCCTGCTGCGCCGATGAACCAGTTGCGGGCCGAGGCGACTTGCATCGTCCGCCACCTTTTCAACTTCGATGCCTTCCCCCGCTCAACCGGTTAGCTACTTGAACGCGGAAAACATTGACGCACGGCAGGTGCATTCCGGCTCGTAGATTAGGCGGTGCTCAAGACCGCCACGCATCCAGATTCAAAACGCCGCCGCACAATCACAATATGTGGGCGGTGATCGTCAATTCGATTGGCAGAAAACAACCGCTTCTTCCGGCGCAGCTCGGTAGGGGTTGGAAAAGGCGAGCGGCAAAGATTTGAGAACCGGCGATGTCGTGGTGCTCGGTAAAGACGCGATTCACGCGATCGCGAATCCGCGACCCCGTATCGTGCGCAATCCATATTTATGGCGGCGATCTGCTGAATTTCTCGGAGCCCCAGCACCTGGAACCCCTTCACCTTCGAAAAAACACCCTTACCACATCAAAGTTCTCATGAACCATTCCCGAATACTCATGGCTAAGATATCTTCCTCGCGAAAAAATTGTAATTAGTTCGAGAACAACAATCGGCATCCCGGTTAGGGCAGCGCGAGGAGACCCACATGGCAGACGGTTTCTTTCCTCTGACGAGCGAACAACAAGAGTGGGCTACTCGCGCGGCAGACCTCGCGCAGCGCGAGCTCGCTCCACGTGCGGCAGAGACCGATCGGACGGGGACCTTCCCATCGGACGGTTTGGAAGCACTCAAGAAGGAGGACTTTTGGCGGCTCCGCGTTTCCCGCGAGCACGGAGGACTGGAGCAGAGTCTCTTGACGACGGTCCTCGTCACGGAGGCGCTGGCGAAGCGCTGCGCCTCCACGTCGCTATGCTACAAAATGCACCTCGAGGCTTCGGAACTCGTAGCCCGGATCGGCACTCCGGATCAGATGGAGCGTCTGGTGCGGCCGATCGTGTCCGGCGCTGCGTTCTATACTGTGGCAGGTTCTGAGGCGGCCGGGCGTGGCGGCGCATTCGCCCAGAACAACGCCATGTCTTCAGTGATCCCGAGCGGCGATGGCTACCGCCTCGAGAATATTCGTAAGAGCTATGTCACCTCGGCAGGTATCGCCACTCATCACCTCTTCCTGTGCAGGATCGGTAAGGACGCCACCCCCGATAAGGTGAGCCTCCTCATCGTCGAACGCGACAAGATCGACTGGAAGATCGACGAGCCCTGGAACGGACTTGGGATGCGCGGCAACAACAGTTGTCCTGTGATCTTCAACGGCGTCGTCCCCAGGGCGAATCTCATCGGAGAGGAACACACCGTGATGAAGGACCAGGGGCGGAAGTTCCTTCCGGTGGTCACCAGCACCTACGCGGCGGTTTACCTGGGCGTCGCGGCCGGAGCGTTCGAAGAAGCCAGGCAGTTTCTCGAGTACGGCGACGAGGACAATAAGCCTCGGATCGACAATCCTGTGATCCGGCATCGCATGGCGGAACTCAGCGTCGAGATTGAGCGATCGCGGGCGTTGCTGTATTCCGCGGCCTCCGCTTTCGATCACGATCAGCCGACGAGTGTTCTGGCTTGTTCGCAGGCCAAGGTGGCTTGCTCTGAGACGGCCGTTCACGTCACTGCCGAGATCATGGGTATGGGAGGAGGCGCCGCCTATGCGCGCCGCCTGCCCTTCGACCGGTATCTCCGCGACGCCCGGGCCGGAGTGGTCATGGGGATCACCAATGACACCATACTCTCCAACATCGCTAGAATGCTGTTCCCGGGGGCATCGCGGAAAACTGAAAACAAAGCAAAGGGTTAGCGGGGGCTGGACGGAGTGGCAGCGCGTGGGACGGGTGCGCCTGAGCTTGTTAGATCGAGTTGTACGTGGAAATAGTGGAAATCAGGTGGGCTGAGACAGTTGAGGCTCTCGTGTAGCGTAACGCCCGTCAACAGTCTAACGGAGGGAACGCCCATGGCGGCAAGTACGTCAAGCAGCGTTTCGGTATCGAAATCGGCGCTGGTGCGTGCGCGGCTGAAGCATCCGGTGATCGATTCGGACGGCCACACGGTCGAGTTTCAGCCCGCGCTGCGCGATTATATACGGCAGGTCGCCGGACCGGATCTAGCCGGACGCTACCGCTCCGACGGCGCCAACTGGTACCGCATGAGTTGGGATCAGCGGCGCGCCGAACGGCCGCTGCGGCCGCCGTGGTGGGCGCTCCCGACCAAGAACACGCTCGACCGCGCCACCGCCACCTTTCCGAAACTCCTGCATGAGCGCCTCGATCAGACCGGTATCGACTTCGCCGTGCTCTACCCCACCGCCGGACTGGGCGCGCCGCATATCCGCGAGGACGAATTGCGGCGGGCGACCTGTCGCGCCTTCAACACCTACCACGCCGATATCTTCCGCGAGTATTCCGACCGCCTGACGCCGGCCGCGATCATCCCGATGCACACGCCGCGAGAAGCTATCGAGGAAATCGAACATGCGGTTAAGACGCTCGGGCTCAAGGTCATCATGATGGCGGGGCATGTGCGCCGGCCGATTCCCGCGGTCGCGGCGACGGTGCCGCATCCGACCCGCTATGCCTACTGGCTCGACCTCTTCGCGCTCGACAGCGAGTACGACTATGACCCGGTATGGGCCAAATGTATTGAGCTGGGCGTCGCACCAAGTTTTCATTCGCCCGGCATGGGCTGGGGCAGCCGCGGTTCGATCTCGAATTATATGTTCAATCACATCGGCCATTTCGCCTCGGCCGGCGAGGCCTTGTGCAAGGCGATGTTTTTCGGTGGGGTCACCCGGCGCTTTCCGCAACTTCGATGCGCCTTTCTCGAGTGCGGGGTCGGATGGGCGGCCAGCCTCTACGCCGACATGATCGGCCATTGGCAAAAACGCAACGGCAAGGCGATGGAGAACTACAATCCCGCCAACCTTGACCGCGAGCTGTTCCAGGACCTTGCGCGCCGCTACGGCGGCAAGCTTGTCACCGACCGGCTTGACGGCCATGGCGCGGGCTGGGGCATCGGCGGCACGGAAGAGGATCCAAACGCACTCGATGACTGGTCGCGCTGCGGAATCCACAGGGCCGAGGATATCCGCGACTTGTTCGTACCCAACTTTTACTTTGGATGCGAGGCCGACGATCCAATCAACGCAATGGCGTTCGACACACGCAAGCTCCCTTTCGGCGCTCGCCTCAACGCCATCTTCAGTTCCGATATCGGCCATTGGGATGTGCCCGATATGACCGAGGTGACCGAGGAAGCCTATGAGATGGTCGAGCACGGACTCATCGGTGAAGATGACTTTCGCGATTTCGTCTTCGCCAATCCAGCCCGGCTGTGGACCAGCATGAATCCCAGCTTTTTCAACGGCACCGTGGTCGAAGGAGCGGTCAAAGGCCTCCTCAACGGACGCTGAAGTAACCGCTACTCCAGTCGGCCCACAGGGCCTGCGCATCCCCGGGCGTCAGAAAGGAACTCGTGCTGAAAACACAACGTTGTGATTGTAGGCTGGATGATTGGTGGCGGCGACCTGATAGCCAGCACCCAACGTCAAACCAACACGGTCGTGAATTGGAATTCTTCCCACCACTAGGCCCGGTGTTAGATACACCTGGGTTTCTCCCTCGCGCTGCCCATTCGGCCACCAAGTATAGTTCACTTCGAATTCGGGCCATAAAAATCTGAATATTCGATATTGGAACGCGGTATTCCATGCGACTGGCATTCCGAGCCGTTGCAAGCCGCCATCGGGCAGCGAAATTCCGGCAGTCGTCTGAACCGCAAAGTTACCGAATCCCTTTCCCATAGCGATCGTCGGAGTGAAAATACCGTGATGATTGCTATTTCCGTCATCTCCAGTTGGAGCGCTGAAGCCCATGAATGCGGTCACGATGTAATTGCCGCTTTCCTCATCGGCCGAGACGATCCGGTATTTGATGAGAAAAGTTTCGTCGGCCCAACCGTCACTTGGCGGCTTCGTGTGCTTCTTTTTGTTCGCGTGCTGGCTGGCTCCGTTGTGCGCAATCCAAGCAGGTACACCGAGAATGAGTTCGACATTTTGGAAAGGGATAAGCTCGAGTCCCTTGCCGCCGCCAAAATTATCGGTGGTCACGCCGTGAGGCTGCGATTGCCAGAACTGGTCGTAGCGGAACTCCTCCTCAAGGCGTGGCGTCACCGTTACCAGCGGGGTGACCCAGTGCGGCTGTTCGCTTTGAATCCGCGTCACGCGCGGGAACCAATCGGCGAAGTATTCTTGGATAGCCGAGATCGGGGACGCGTCGTTCGACACAATCGGACCATTCTCTGCATCACTTGGGATCGCATGGAACAAGATGATGGCAACGCAAATAATGGCGGTGGCAGCGTTGAGTACGGTGATGAGCGGCGTCAATCCGGATTTCATGATGCCTGGCTTTATGCCATTTTGAAGTGGCTTGCGACAAGTATCATAGCATCACGAAACTGTACGCGATCCTCGCCTTATGAAAGTTGGGTCGGGTCGTCCGTGTAAAAGTAATGGCGGAGGAGGCGCACCGAACTCGACCGGCCGGGGCGAATTCGTTACCCGCCGATGCGAACATACTTGCGAGCCGCGATGCCCAGTCCAGTTTGCAGTTAATTGAACAATTACTCGGACGTAATCATGCGTTAACGAATGCGTGCGTATTCTGCGTCGCAATTTCGATTGAAAGGAGTAGATTCTGGCGACTTGGATATGGACCTGACGCTACGTGGCAGGGGTCGGATTGAAAATCCTTTGAGATGCAAACGCCGCTAACAGCGATGCTCAGAACGGCTGCAGCAATCATTCGTGCGATTGCATGCATCGCAAGTGTCGCGATGTTGTTGACTTTCCCGACGATAAAGCCCCACACGTTCACCGATCATTTCCGCACTCCTGAGGTACGCCGGTCGATTCTGCGGCACACGCAGGTGGCAGAGGTCGAGAATGGCACAGTGAAGAGTGTCGTGCGTCTGGGTATTCAACCGAACCCACTGCCACTGCTGTTCGATTTCAAGACGAAGTTCGCGACGATAAGCAATATTGAATTAGCTCTACAAGCTTCACCCACACGTCTGTTTCTCCGCCTCAAGCTGGGGGCCTCCCCTGCTGGCGGGGAAGATCCGTTTGTTTAATCCCATCATCGATCGCTGATCTTTCGGCGAAGGCGGACGGTGACGTCCGCCCCGTGCCGCTGAGATCTCGTTCACCCGCCGAACTAGTGTCGGCAAGGGTGCTCCAAACCTAATCGCGATATCTGGTTCCCTTGTTGCGCTACGGTGCGGCCCACAAGCCAGGTCCCAACGATATGCCGTGCGCCGGAGCAACCGGCCGCACCTAATAGCGACAGTATTTTATCGTCGAACCACGACCGAAGAGGAGTGAATCCAATGAGAGTCAAATGGAAGAGGAAAATTCTGCGTGGCAGTCTTGCCGTTGCGACGATCGCGCTGGCGGGCTGCGCCGGGATGCAACCGCATGGCAGCGGCTCCGCGTATCAGCAAGTAGCAGCGGCGGATCGTCCACCGCCGATGGTTCAGAACTGCGGGATTGTCAGCATCGGCTCGCCCACCAAGTACGCGTGCGACGGGAAGGTGTACACGAGTTTCGATCTCCTGAAGCTACGGCAGGACTGGGAGAAGAACCACGGCGGTTGAGCGCCAAACCGAATTACCTTGACGACACTCAATCGGGAGACAGAAATGAGAAATCGAAAAATCAAATTCAAGATTATGCTGGCGGTGTCGTTTTTGGCGACGCTCGGGTTCGCAGGACGTATACTCGCGCAGAATGCGGATGATTCGGATCCGATGCTCAAGCTCTACGTCGATCCGAAGACGCATATTGTCTACACCGTCCCGGGCCGTGGCCGCAGGTTATTGACGGAAGTCCCCACCTCGGCGCTGTCAACGCGTAATCTCGAAGAGCGCCAGGACGAGACGGAGCGCAAGCTGGATCAGGATCGGGCGCGGGTTGCGGAGCTCGCGGCGCGCAATCAGCAGCTTGAGGCCGCCAATTTCGATCTAACCAAGCAAGTTTCCGACATTAGGCCTGCGTGGCGAGACTACATCGAAAATTTCCAGGACAAATTCCGGATCGGCACGCTGGTCTATGGCGATTACCGCTTCTATACGCATACCGGATTCCAGCCTCAGGAACTGACGCAGATAACCAATCCGGGGCCTTGGAACAACAATTATAACTCCTTCGATATAACTCGAACCTATCTGAACTTCTATTTCTTTCCGACCAAGGATTGGACGATCAGGCTGACGCCAAACATTTACAAAACGATCGGCTCGTCCAATGACAAGGTAGGCCAGAACACCGGATTTGGAAGCAATCTCGACGGCAACCTCGGCGTCCGTATGAAATACGCGAACCTTCAGTACACTGCTCTGTGGGACAAGCTCCATGTGCCCGAGCTTAAGGGTGGATCGGTATTAATTGGTGAGACAGCTAACCCACTGGTCGGATGGGAAGAAGACCTGTATGGGTATCGCTACGTCAACCTGACGCCTTGGAATTACCTAGGTCTTTCGTCGACGCAGCTAGGTATTCATTTCGAGGGACCGATCAAGCCTTTCAGCGATGGCAAGACGTATGCGGATTATGGCTTTGGTATCTATAACAATTCCAGCTTTCACGCGTACGAGCAGACCGACACTAAGCAAGGAATGGCTCGGCTGACACTATATCCGTTTGGCTCCGACTGGCGCTTCCAAGGACTGGGCCTAACCGGGTTTTATGACTATGGCCACGGCAACACGGTGCCCGACTCAGCAAGCATTCCGACAGCTTTGAAGGGTCCCAATGCTCATATAACAAGGATCGCGGCACTGATGCACTATACGGCCGAGCAATGGGGATTGGCGGGGGAGTTCGACTACGGGAACAACGCCTTTAGCGCCGGCAACTTGTTTTCCGGTAGCGGTCCCGCAGACGAATTCGGCACTGCGACCGGTAAAGCCGTCACAGGTGGTATGCAGAGCGGCAATATCTGCTCGCCAACGGCGCCGTGTTCCAACCCGAATAGCGGATTCAGCTCTCAGACCGCCGCCTGGAACGCACTCCTGAATAACGGCCAAGCTCGTGAGATTGGCTGGGATGTATTCGGCCACTACCACATTCCGAACACGAGACTAACGGCTTTCGGAATGTTTCAATGGTTTTTGCCGAACGACAAAGTCACGACTGATCCGTTGGACTTTCAACGTTTCGTCGTTGGCGCAAGTTACCAATACAACGAGTTCCTGCGCTTCGCGCTGGATAGCCAGAACACGCTTTTCTACCACAACCAGAGGTCTATGAGCGTCGCACAGTTGCAGGAATTCAACTACATACCTGGCAGCAAGATTAACGGGCTCACTCTACCCAAGACGGGTTCGATCCCGAACCTCGTTCCATTCGATACCCACTCGATCTTCCTGAACGTCGAGTTCAACTACTAATCCTGCAACAGACCGGGGACCACGCGGGCGAGCAACCGTTTGCCTCGTGGTCCCCGCGGGAGGCCGAGAACATGAATGATCGACGTCATCTTATCGCATTTTCGCTACTTGGGTGGTATCTGATGTTGCCCCCGGCAGCGCAACAGCCGAATGGACTCCCATGGCCTGATGGCAAGGCACCGATTTCTCAATGGACCATCGCGGAATCGTTCGATCAGGCAAAGACCTGTGAGGGGGAGCTCGATAAAAATCGCAAAAAGTTCCAACACACTTACAGCAAGATTAGTCACCGATTTGCTGACTCCGAATTCTGGTCGCGGTTCTATGTTGCAGCGGCTGCGCAGGCTGCCTGTGTGGCAACTGACGATCCTCGCCTCAAAGCGGCTGGAGCCGATGGGACGTCGGATGTGAAGAAATCGTCGGCCGATTGAAAATCAGTGACCGTGACTCTTGAATATTGTGAACAGCGACACGTCAACCATACTTGTGCGGCCATACTTGAGATTCGATTCGGCGGGAGCTATCTTCACCCGAGAGCGATGAGTACTCGTTTTCAATTTGCGACGCGCCGTGCGGCGAAGCTCTTGAATCTGGCGGCCTGCGTAGTGAGCATGCTGATGCTGCTGGCATTTCCGCTGGAGCGGGTTCATCAGTATACGAATCATTTGCGCGCGCCGGAAATACGCCGAACGATCGAACGCCACACTTTCGTCGCACATTCAGAAGCGAGAACCGCCGAACGCATCGCAAATCAAGCTGTGATGCCCGCTATCCTCGAATCGGTTGAGACGCCGGATGCGGTCAAGCCCGTTGTCGACTTTAAGCTCTCTCCGCAAGTTCCGATCTCTCATTTGCTCGCGCGCCTGAAGCTTGGCTCCGTCCATTCGGGTGGCCAAGACCCACTGCTCTAGACCTCGAAAATAGCGGCTGATTTCTCGCTGCCGTGGACCAATGCGTCCACGCGCCGGGTGAACTCAACGGTCACAGGATATTGGTCCCGGGCCGGATCGCGCGAGGTCTTTGGTTGTGCCTGGTTTCTCGTTACGCAATTCCCACGTCGTTATTGTGGGGGCAATTCTTACCGTCATCCTTGGCGTCGTCGCACTTCTGCGGATGCCGGTGGACGTCTTTCCGCAACTCGACATTCCGGTAGCAGTGGTCGCGACGTTTTATCCGGGGATGCCGCCGCTCGACATCGAGGCCGACATCACGACGCGCTTCGAAAGGTTCTTTACGCTCGGCAGCGACATCGAGCACATGGAATCCCGTTCGCTGCCCGGCGTGAGCATTATCAAGGTTTTCTTTCAGCCCGGCGTCGATCTCAGCGTTGCGACATCAACGCTGGGGAATCTGGCGATGGCCGACCTGCGCCATCTGCCTCCCGGCACCCTGCCACCGCTCATCCTCAAGTCCGGCGCCTCGGCGTTGCCGGTGACGCTCGTTACGGTGTCGGGCCAAGGGTTTACTGAAGCCCAACTCCGCGACCAAGCCCAATACAACATTCGTAACTGGATTGCGACGGTTCCCGGTACGTCCGTGCCACCACCGTTTGGCGGCAAATATCGGCAAGTCATGGCGTACCTCAATCGCGACGCGCTGCAGGCCCGCGGGCTCACCTTGATGGACGTGGTTCACTCGCTCAACGCAGCGAACCTGATTATTCCAGCCGGCGACGCCAAGATCGGCTCAACTGATTACTTCGTTTACAGCAACAGTATGATCGAAAACCCGGAGGACATTAACCAGGTGCCAGTCAAGATCGGAGTGGACCAGGCGCCGGTGTTCGTCGGGGACGTCGGCCACGCCGAAGACGCCGCCGAGATCCAGCAAAACATCGTGCGCATCGACGGTCAGCGTTCTGTGTACATCCCGGTGATGAAGCAGGGCTCGGCAAACACGATCGCAGTTGTTCAAGGGGTCAAAGCCGTACTGCCGCAGATCACCGACCTACCGAAGGGAACGAAGGTCAACGCGATCTTCGGCCAGGATACCTACATCAAGGCGGCGGTCGAAAGCCTTGAACACGAAGCGGTCTCCGGCGCGGTACTCGCGTCGCTGATGATCTTGATCTTCCTCGGCAGTTTTCGCTCGACCATCGCAATTTTTCTTTCGATTCCGCTGTCAATCTTAGCTGGCGCTTTTGGGCTCATGATGAGTGGTTCAACCATCAACATCATGACACTAGGTGGCTTTGCGCTTGCGATTGGCCGGCTGGTCGATGACTCGACCGTCGTTCTTGAAAATATCAATCGACATCTAGTTCAAGGCAAAGTGCCTTCGGATGCCGCTCGCGATGGCGCTAATGAGGTAGCCCTCGCCGTCCTCGCTTCGACCATCACCACGATAATCGTCTTCTCGCCCGTGATGTTCCTATTCGGCGTGGCGCGATCCCTTTTCAGTGCGCTGTCGTTGGCAGTGGTGCTCTCGATGGCGGCGTCATACATCGTCGCAATGACGGTGGTGCCGATCTTTTGCGCACGCTTTTTGACCGCCGAAGAAGGCCGCAAGGCCGAAGAGGGCGGCGCCAGCATCCTCGGTCGATTCATCAAAGGCTATGAACGTTTCGCCCATCGCTACGAGGGCTGGCTAGATCGCGCGCTCAACCACAAACTGTCGGTAATCGGTGCGGCGGCCATGCTTTTCCTGGTCAGCATCGCGCTGTTTCCGTTGCTGGGGACCGAGCTCTTTCCCAAAACCGACGCCGGTGAATTCGTGATTCAATTCCGCGCGCCGGTCGGCACGCGGATCGAACTCACCGAACAGCTCGCCGAGCGACTCGAGAACGCAATCAAAGAGGTAATTCCAGCTGATCAGCTCAAAACTGTTGTATCAAACATGGGCCTTGCGCCCGGCTTTTCTTCGATCTATTCGCCGAACGCGGCGAGCGATTCCGGCTTCGTGATGGTCGCGCTAAAGGACGATCATAAAGTTTCGACCTGGGATTATGTCCGTACTCTCAAACAAGAGCTGCCGGCGAAAATTCCCGAACTGAAGACCTTCTTCTCGTCCGGCAGCATTGTCGATTCGGTGCTGAATTTTGGACTCGCCGCCCCAATCGATGTGCAAATTTCCGGGCCGCACTATGGGGCGCTCTTTCCGGCGGCTCGGCAAATCGCACAAAGGCTGAAGGGCTTACCTGAGGTTGACGGGACTTTCGTTGCCGCAGAGTCCGGTTATCCGACGCTGCGCATCAATGTGGATCGCGTAAAGGCCGCGCGGCTAGGACTTTCGCAACGCGACGTGATCACCAACGTGATTACCGCATTGACCTCCAACGAGATGATCGCGCCTTCGATCTGGATCGATCCGCACTCCGGCAACGATTACTTCCTGACCGCACAGTATTCCGAGAATAACATCGATTCGGTTGAGACGTTGCGCAACATTCCGGTACGCAGCGCCGATGGTTCCCGATCGCGCGACGATGCCCTCCTTTTGCGTGACGTAGCCTCGATCGTGCGGGAGAAGCATCCGGCCGAGGCCGACCCTAACAACATTCAGCGGGTGGTTGATGTGCTCGTCGCGCCCAAGTCGGACGATCTCGGCGGCACGCGCGCCGCCGTCGCCAGCGCTCTCAAGGACGTGCAACTACCGCCGGAAACGCGGATAGCCATTCGAGGTTCGGTCGAAGCTATGCAGGAATCGTTTCAGAGCTTCGGATACGGCCTGTTGCTCGCGGTGGTCTTGCTCTACCTCGTAATGGTCGCGCAGTTCCGCTCTTTCCTCGACCCTTTCATCATCATGTTTTCGGTACCGATGGGACTGATCGGGGTCGTCTGGACGCTGCTCCTTACCGGCACCACGCTCAACATCGAATCCTTCATGGGCATCATCGCGATGGTCGGAATTGTTGTGTCCAATGCGATCCTGCTGGTCGATTTCGCCAACCAGCGCCGCCGCGGCGGAGAAGATTTGCGCAGCGCAATCGTGGAATCGGCACGCATACGAATGCGTCCGATCATTATGACGACCCTGGCGACGATCGTGGGATTGCTGCCGATGGCGCTCAAGCTTGGCGCTGGTTCGGAGGCTTCGGCACCGCTTGCACGCGCTGCTGCCGGCGGCCTCGCGGTATCGACACTGCTTACCTTGTTCCTGGTCCCCACACTCTACGAGATCTTCTACAGCCGCCAACAGGTGTCGGAATGAACTTGCGGATTCTCGCCCTGATACTCCTGCTTCTTGCCCGGGGCACGACCGCCTGTACACGTCCGGCGGAGAGCGCGCCGGCTGATCTGCCGCCGGTCGTGGCCGTAGTCAGTCCAAATCGCGGCACCGCAATCCGTTCGATCACGCTGCCCGGCGACATGGTCGGACTCTATGAATCGTCGCTCTACGCAAAGGTGACTGGCTATTTGCAGAGTATCTCTGTCGACAAGGGTGATTGGGTAAAGAAAGGGCAAGTCCTCGCCACTATCGAAGTACCGGAGCTCCAGCAGCGGGTCGCGCGGGCCGAGGCCAGCCTCGACGTGCAGCGACTTACATATCAGCGCCTCGAACAGGTTTGGAAGAGCGACCCACGCTTGGTCGCGCGCCAAGACGTCGATATCGCTCAGGGTAAGTACCTCGAAGCCAAGGCCGACGTCGACGAACTGCAGGCGCTGGTTTCCTATACCAAAATTGTTGCCCCGTTCGATGGCATCGTTACCGGCCGTTTCGTCGATCCGGGTGCACTCATCAAAGCCGGCGGTGATCAGCCGAGTTCCGGTCCAGATGAAGGTTCCACGCATCCCGTGGGGGCGGCTTCGCCGGTGGTGAGCCTCGCGATGATCAATACCATGCGCATCTACGTTTACGTCCCACAAGGCGTGGTCGGCTTCATCAAGCGCGGAACGCCCGCGACGATAACGCTGCAGGACCTTCCAAGACATCCATTTCTCGGGACGGTCACACGCTTCGCCGCTTCGCTCGACCTCTCGACCCGCACAATGCTCACCGAAATCGATCTCGACAATGAACAACATCAGCTTTATCCGGGCATGTACGCGAACGTGACGCTGCAACTCGAACGCCACCCCAAGGTCATTCAAGTTCCCGATTCCGCGATCGGACAAAGTTCAACGGGCAATTACGTATTGGCAGTTCGCGACGGAAAACTCTCAAGAAGAGAAATCAGTGTGGGCATTCGCGCGGGACACTTAGTCGAAGTGACCAAAGGCTTGAGTGGGGACGAGAAACTCGTTGCCGCGCTGGATCCCTCTCTTACTAGCGGGGAGAGCGTGACACCCGTCCCATGGAAGACGAGTTCAGCAGGTGAAGGCAAGGCGGTCACGAGCAGTGACTAAGCGACGAAGCAGGATCGTGCGTTGGCGACAGCGATATGGATCAACGATCGTGGCGGCACTTCTGTGTCTGCTGCCCGCGACCGCCGCAAACTCGTGGTCGCGCGAAACCATCAATCCTGGGGAAAAGCTCACATTGGAGCGGGCCATCGAATTGACGCTCCAGAACCATCCGCGCGGACTCGAGATGGAATCTGAGGCCATTGCAGCTCGCGCCCGCATCGGAGAAGCACGATCGGCACTGTTGCCCCAGGTATTCTCAGCCGCTGAATATCTTCGTTCCACCGATAATCCGATCGGCAACACCACTTATCTTAATCCGGGCTTCGTTCCTCGAATCACAGGTACGCTTCATGGTGGTTCAGTTAATCCGGACCAAAGCTTCTCGAGTACTAACAATTTTCTGGCGGCGCTCGGCGGACAGCAATACCTTTTCGACTTCGGACGAGTTCCGGGCCTGATACAAGAACGGACCGAGGAAGCACACGCTGCGGGATCACAAGTTCAGCTCACCGACCTTAACCTGATTTTCGAAGCAACTCAGCGTTATTTCGCGCTTCTCGCGGCCGGACAAAAATTAAAGGTTTACCAAAAGGCGGTCGAGCAGCGCACCGAGCAATTGCACGACGCCAAAGTAAAGGCGGAGGCGAGCCTTACTCCTCAAATCGACGTACTTACGGCGCAGGCCGCGCTGGCTAGGGCAAAAGCCAACCTTCTCGTGGCCTCTGATGAGCAGGCGACAGAGCGGGTCGCGCTCGACAATACGATGGCGATAAGTCCTAACGCCCCGTACTATGGTTTGGCCGACGTCCTCACCTACAAGTCGATTCGCGGTTCCATCGAATCCTACTTCAATTTCGCCTTAGAACATCGTCCCGATCTCGCGCTACTTAGAGCCCAGGCTCGCGCCGCCGGCGCCCAGGTCACCCAGGTTTACAGTGACTTCTTCCCGTCCGGCCAGGCAGTGGCCGGATACAACGCGATGGGAACCGGACTCCCAGCCGCCAACAACTTCAACGTCGGGCTAGTAGTAACCTGGCCCATTTTCAATGGTTTTCTCACAACGCATCAAATCGATGAGGCCAAGGCGCGGGAACACTCCATCAATTATGCGATCAAAGATGTTCAGCTTCGCATCTGGCTGGAGGTAAAAAGCGCGTATTTGCAACTTCAGACTTCTATCGAGCGAATTCACCAAGCCGAAGACACGCTGGCGGCTTCATCTGGCCAACTTGAACTCGCCGAAAAACGTTACAACGCTGGCCTTGGAAATATTATCGAACTCACTGACGCAGAGCGTTTCTATATCCAGGACGACGCCGCGTACGTCGACGCTCTATACGCCTATTCCGTCACCAAAGCGACTTTGGAGCGCGTAACCGGCGCATCTCTACCCCGAGAAGCCGGAAGGTAAAAGCCGCGCTATGAACCGTCGACAATAGGTAAATCAGGAGATTGGTACCATGTTGGCAAGTCGCACTAGTTCACTTTTGTTGAAGCCTTCGCACTTGCTTGCGGTATTTTTGTCGATTCTGCTATCCGCCTGCACCCGATCAGCGGCGCAACTTCAGACGCCGAAGACAACAACGAGGAGCAAGGCGACGCTGGTCGAAGAATTGCAATCGGCAAAGCAGCAGGACTGGAGCAACGCTCTCGATCCTCACGTTGCGCCGTCTGAAGAGGAGGATTTCCTCGACCAGATGAATAAGGCCGATCGTGCAATCAAGGAGCTAACACACGGCTTTGAGGTACCGCAATCGGATATAGCCGAAGCGCTAGTGATTCCGCCCAAGTATCTTTCATCAAATAAGAGAAAACAACTGATTCAGCAGCTTCAGGAAGCCGTACAGCAAGATGACCGCAACGAGCAAGCGATGTTGAACGATCTTGCTTGGTCTAGCTCCGTTGGCCCCATAGATACGTTCACGTTCGACCAGCAAAAGGCGCTCGCCGAAAGCGTGATTAAGGACCTTGAAATCGGTGAGGATGTTCATTGGTCAACGATCAAAGAGGCGTTAGTGGTTCCTCAGAGCCCTTACTAAGTGGCGGAGAATGACGCGCTTTCACTCATTTGGCCAGCGAGCAGTAGCTCACCGCCGTCTCGTCGGAGCCGTGCTCGCTGTATGGTCTCTGCTCGGATGCGGGCCGGATCGATTGTCTTCATCACAACGAGATCTGTTGATTGAGAAGATCCGAGCGGCTGGAGCGATCGATGCCGAAAACCTCTCAAATGGCAAAACTGATCCGACTCAAGCGGTTGATTCCTGGTATCAGGCACAGAAGGCACGAACGATTATTGGTCAGTTGAGACGAGGTGAAGATGTGTCTCAATCGAAGATTGATGATGCTCTTGATGTTCCATCCGAATCGATTTCTCCGGACGCGAGAAGCGAGTTGGTTAGGGAGCTCACGACAGCGGAAAAACGCGACGAACTGGGCGAGCAGACGCACGGTCCAGGAAACGATTGGCTCGCTTGGGATTCATACAGGACGCAACGGGATCGCGCGAATAGCATTATGAAGGCTTTAAAAAGTGGCGAGGAGCTTCCGTGGTCAGAAATTCAACAGGCATTGCAGGTTCCGGAGTTCCCCTAGTGAGGTCTTTCACCTGCGGATAGAGAACGTCCTATGTATAAAGTATCAAAATCAACGCTCCGACCCCTCGATCAATTTCAGCTTTCCGGTCAAGCCGCTCGTCGCTATGCGCTTAGGGAACTTCTGATCACAATGCGCGATGATCAAGTCCAGACGATCAACCATCTTATGCGAGCAAAATTAGGAACGGGCACGGGCGTCCAGGGTGACCAGATGGGCCCAGGCTATCGGCAACCACGGCTCACATTCCGCCCTCGTTTCATCGGCCTGGCTGACGGCCGGTATGCGGCTATATGGATGGGCTTCAACCCTCTGGAAAACGGCCAATATGGGCCATGTAACCGTTGCGGAAGTAGAATATCCATCGAACGACTGCGCGCTCTTTCGATGACGCCGTGCTGTATCGACTGCAGCAAGGACGGTCCACCCTTTGGCGCATGACCGCTCCGAGTACGCCTCACCAAGCTTAATGCTCCACAACCCCTGCAAGGAGGACCAACTGAAATGAACTATGAACGCGCCCCATAAAGGCAATCAGAATCGGTCTCCCGGCGGCTAATGCAGTTTCGCAGCACTGCTTATTAGCATTTCAACTTTGCACCGAAAGCGAGGATTCTAATGATCAACAATAAACATCAACTATTTTTGACTACATTAATCGCTTCCATTGTACTAGTGTTCTGCGCGCCGCCATCGCCTGCGGCAGATCAATCCTCGACGACAGCGAGCCCCTTGTCGCAACAGACCGCAAAACTCATACAGGAACTGGAAGTTGTCAAACAGACTGATTGGAGCGCGGCTCTCGATCCGAGCGTTTCACCAGTGAGGCACGGGACTTTCCTGAATCAAATGAACAAAGCGGACCGCGCTTCAAAGGAACTCAGTCATGGTTTCGCAGTTCCGCCAGGCGAGATCGAAGACGCACTTTGGGTTCCTCCAAAACACATTTCCCCGGAAGAGCGGGCACAGTTAATTCGTCAGTTGAAGCAGGTAAGACAACAAGACGATCAGAACGAACAAAATATGCTTAACAATCTAGCGTGGTCACGTTCCGCCGCGCCTGTGGACACGGCAATTTTCGACCAGCGCATGCAGGAAGTCGATACGGTTATCACGGATCTCAAAATAGGTGCCCCCGTCCATTGGTCTGCGATCAAAGAGGCACTGCAGGTTCCCTACAGTCCTTATTGATTCTGCGCACTAGCGAACATTTGTCTCGCTAACCTCAATTCTTGGCAATTTAGTCGCCAGTGCCGAAAAAAGGGGCTCGCGCTCACGATCTGATTGAAGAGGTGACAAAGGTGCTTCCAAGAACTATAGAGGTGCGAATTTGCACTATCGGAATGTTGATTATCATTTTCGCCAGCTACTCGTGTGGATCGAGGCAACTTTCTGCAGAGCAAAGAGGACTGCTCATTCAACGCCTCGAGACGGCAAAAAAGCAAGACGAAGAAGGCGCTGAGGACCACATCACTGATCCCGGTGAAGTATCGGATTTTCGGCATCAAATACACGAAGCCGACCGCGCGATCAGGGAGCTGCAGAACGGCTTCACCGTCCCTCAAGCAGAGATTGAAGACGCGCTCGAAGTTCCGCCCAAGGCATTTTCTAAGAAACAAACCGCTGAAATTATTCAAAAGCTAAAACACACCAGAGAGGAGCTGAAGGAGGATGCGCAAAGGACGGCTGAAAATGACGACCTTGTCGAATCTGATTTTTACGAAGAGGACGAGGAAAAGGTAGATAATGTCATTAAAGACTTAGAGATTGGTGAGGATGTTCCGTGGTCGACGATTAAGGAAGCGATGGATGTGCCTCAGAATTCATAGCTACTCAAACTCGGGGAAATGTTGAAACAGCTGTCAGGTGCCTTGGATCGTTGCGGAAATCGGCGAATGATACAAGGCATCATGCTAGATAGCGGCCAAGTTCGCAACCACTAGATTTTGTTGGCTACTCTGACTCAAAATGTCCACGCGCGATGGCATCGCTCGGCGGAGAGCCGAGGGATGCCGAAAATTTCAGACGGCTGTCGGCACTTTCCCGAGAACGTAATCCGCAGCGCGCTGCGCCTGGGCGGCGGCATGAACTACGAGCTTCCGATCATCTCGAAGCTTTTTTAGCCAACCGCCAACATATGCGGCTTGATTATCGATCTGACCCGCCCCGCGGAAGTATACCGACCGGCAGTAGAATTTTTGACGTCGGTGGTCGGTTGATGCCGGTATTTTGTGTGCTCCGGTCCTCGCGCCAGTAGCCGCGGATACCGTTCCTTACCATTCCAGATTAGCGCAACCCTTGTGACACAAGGGCCTACTGTACATTTCCCGAATCCCACGGTTCGCTATCGACCGACACCATATGATCTCTCGTTGGGGCACGAATTCGGGCACACTGGGCACAAAATTGGGCACAAGATTCGTTATTTTCGATCGCCGCAAAGTCCGCGACGGGAGCTGTAGATGAGAAGGGATTTGAACCCGCGCGCAGACCTCGCAATGCCAAGTAAAATCAGGGATTTTGCCCTTCGGAATATGTCCCGATATGGCTGATTTCGGCCAGTTTGCCCCTAGGAGGGGCAAACTGGCCAGAATGGATTCCCTCAGCATCGCTCCCGCCCAGGACGGCTCAATCTGCTGCCTGATTCGAGCGACCGGACAACCGATACGCGCTAGGTATCGACGGTTACGCCTACGCGAAGGAGCCGCTGGCGCCGTAGTGTTCCAATCTCTCGTTCGCGCGGCATCCTCGAACTGCGCGACCGCTATCAGGACGCGCTGCTGCGAGCCCGCGGTCGTCGCATCAGCGAACGCGAGTGCCGGCGGTGCGCTTTCCACGCGATCCGTGTGCGGCTCAAAGAGCCGCATCCGCCCGCTCCGGGCGGGCGCCTGATCACCACCAAGCACGATATCGATCGGTGCTTAAAGTATCTTGTCGACGCCTGCTTCATTGTCATCGGCGGATTCGTTGGCATGCGGGCGAGCGAGATCCTGTCGATCCGGACCGGCGCGATAGAGTATTCGCCGCTCGGAACGAGCGGTGCCAACCAGGCCTATCTCGTCGCACGCCTGTTCAAGACCGCCGAAGTAGGGGGACGCCTTGAACGCTGGCTCGCGCCGGTGCCCGTGGTCACCGCAGTGAAGGTATTGGAGCGCGTCAGCGAACCGCTCCGGTTCGCCTCCGGACGCGACGAACTTTTCCTGACGCGCAACACCCAGTACTGCGAGGTGATCGGCATCACCAACATGCACATTAATGATCGGATTCGCGAGTTCGCGGCTTACAATGGCGTGCGCCATCACGAGGGACGGGCATGGCCGTTCTCGACTCATCAGTTCCGCAAGACCTTCGCGCGCTTCATTGCCCGACGCGACCGTTCGCAGCTCCTTGCTCTGGCCGATCATCTGAAGCACGTCTCAGTGGCGATGACCGCCAAGGGCTACGTCGCTACCGATTTCGATATGCAACAGCTCGTCGACCATGAAGGTCAGATCGAGACGGCCACGGCACTCGACCGTTTTCTCTCCTCCGATCGACTCGCCGGCAGAATGGGCGAGCGCATCGCTGCCGGCAATGATTCCTTCCGTGGCCGCGCCGGTGAGCAGGTGCGACGCGACTACATAAAGTTCGTACTCGAGGAGACCGATCTGAGCATCCATGCCTGCGAATACGGATGGTGCGTGTTTCAGGCCGAGACCGCCCGCTGCGGCGGCAAGCTGGCTCCTGATCCTGCCGGGCGCAGTCCCGCGGTCTGCCTCGACTGCGCCAACTTCGTGGTCGAACCGAAACACGCGCCGTACTGGCGAGAGCGCCGGGGGCGCAACTGCGCGGTTATGCGCAATGCCTCACGCCTGACTTTCGCCGCGATCGATGAAGCGATCGCTCAATGTGACCGGGTTCTATCCCGGTTGGAGGGGAACCATGTTGAAGACTGCATCGGAGGGCCGCCGCAAGCGCGGGGCCGGCGCCGACCTGGATCGCAATGACCTCGGGAGCGCGAAGCCCGAGCCGCGCCATGCGCAACGACATCGCGTAGTTGCGCCGCCCAATGGCGTCGTACGTGCGGACCGCTTCAATCAGCCGTCGGATCTCTTCGGGACTGAGATAGCGCGCGGCAGCTTGTCGGGATTGGTCTGGGCGACGCCTGGCAGACTGCTGGCGAGATTAGACCTGGTCTTGCCGCTCCAGAATAGGAACTTGAACAAGTTGCGTAGATGGGACGGCAGCGCCTTATAGCGGTAGGGCCGAGACCCGGCCTTGAGCTTGCCGAGGAAAGCGACGATATCGTCCGGCGTGATCGCGTTCAGATCGCGGAGTTTGTTGCCGAAGCGAAAGGCCAGGAACCGCTCCATATAGTGCGTGCAGTTGTCGATCGTGGACTCGGCCAGTCCGCGCTGTTGGCACAGGAAGGTCTCATATTCCTCACGTAGACGGTCCAGCGCGGTTAACTTTTTCGGCGGCGGTTGCGGGGCGGTCGCGGTCCCGGCCTCGTCGCAACCGTGGGTGTGGTTGCGTTCGCGATGGTGGTGGTTGTGACCCTGACCGTGACGCACGCGCAGTTGGCCACATCGCCGTGGCCGGCGTTCCATCACGATCAGAGGCATACGGGGCTTAGCCAGTACGACACCAGCCCAAACCCCGGCTTGCAGACGTGGACGTTCGCTGTCGGCTCTGGGTTGTCATCGCCAGCGGTTGGTGCCGATGGAACCATTTCACCGGCTCCTTCGCGGTGAACCCTGACGGCACCCAGAAGTGGGCGTAGCCCCCGCTCGGAGCACTATTGCGCCGGCTTCGCCGCGGGAACCGCGTTGGCGGTGCCGCCCTGGTCGTTCCGCCCCGCCTGTTTGACCTCGCGCTTCACTTGCCGGCAATCCGCGCGGGATTTCTCATCGCCGGCTTTGCAGGCCTGCTTCGCGGACCGGGCTCCTGCACGGTCGTCGCGCCGGTCGTTGCGACGCTCCATGCCTTGCGTCTGCGCGGACACCGGCGCGATGCCAGCGAGCACCACGACGGCGGCCAAGACACCAACGCCTCTCCAAAACCTCATCTTTCGTTGCATGCGGTTCTCCTTGGTCCAGCGATCGTTCGTTGAAACCTCCATTTCCGTTGGCGAAGGAAGCTTTGAGGTCTGTTTCCGGACTACTTCACGTTTCAAGCGCGCAGGGGCCACGCTTCGCTGCGTGACCCTGCGCTTTTCAGACTACAGGGCTTGGACGCCCGGAAAATCGGACTAAGACATTAATTATCCACCGAGAAGGTCACGTCTGTGTTCCAGGTGATATCAACTTTGTCGCCAACTTTGACCTGATCGAACACGGTCGGATCGACGACAAGTCTGGTGTATTTAAATCCGTTCGGACCAACGAAGGTGATCGATGACGCGTCCTTGTCGATTGCGTCGATGGTCGCGGTCATCGTCCTGTCAGCAGCTATCATGCCCGCGGGCTGACCGGTATACGCGCTACCGGTATACGCGCTAGCCGTATCGACCGCTGGTTCGCCCGCTGGCTTCAGTCTCACTGAGACATTGTTGTTATACGTCGCCGACACCTTGTCCCCTATCTTGAGCTCATCGAACCGCTTCGCCCTCTGGGGCACGTCGAGCGTCTCGAACTTGCCATCCGCCGTCTTGATGTTCAGCACACGCTTGTTATGATCGATGGTCGCCACGGTGCCCGAAAGGGTGACGGTATGTGTCGGGAGTTGTTTGACTTGCGCCCAGCTGGGTAGGGAGAGAGCCAAGACCAACCCGGATGCTCCCAGAATCGCGGCTGCTGACTTCATATGCTTGTCTCCTTTTGACTTCACACTTGAGCTTCTCTCATTGTGCCTATTCCGCTCAGTCGTATCCCAAGACCTTGAGCACCGCCGTAGGTGCGTCACCAACGATTTTATACTGAACCGTCACCGCAGTGAGCCGGGCCTTTCGACCCGGCGCATCCTTCGGAGTCGTCGATCCTCCTGCTTTCAGGACTCCAATATCCGTGATCGTATCGTCGGGGCGATTGTCCCAAATGAGAACGGCCTTCGTGATCTCTACGTCGGCGCCCTCGACGCTGATCTTGATCTGCTTGACCTTTGTCTTCCACCGCCCCCCTCGCTCTTCAACTCCACGCCTTGATCGACAGATTAGGTCGCGGACGGCGAGATAAAACTCGCCGGTCGAATTGTTGAAGAGGGAAGTGCTCTGCTTTGATGAGAAGGACTGTCACGACCAGAACGCCATGGTACTTCATGACTCACCTCTCTTCGAGGCTCCACTGGCCAGAACGCAAAGGCGACGCCTTTGGCTCTGCGCACGGGACCTTTTACCGGGTCTTTGTTCAATAACCCTAGTTCATGTCGATTTTAACTGCTACCTATTACACTTCTCTGGTTGGTTACCCGAAGAACCAAATATCCCGAATCAAGGGCTACGTTTTCACGATTGACGGGAGTTTCAGGAGATTGCTTTGGCTTGTTTAAATTCTCGTCTCATGATCGCTTATTAAGCTCCCACTTTGGTCGCACTCAAATAAATCTTCGAGGCGCCCCTAGGTCACCGTCAACGACCAGCTGCTGTTTCCGTCGGGAGTTCTGATCCAGCAGAGACACACTATCTCGCATAGACCCAGCGAAGCCGGACGCGGCGGCGTTTTCAGGTACTGACTGGCCCCAGGCGCCCGGCGCAGTAAACGCTAAAACCAACACCAAACCGCTTCCCGCGATAGTCTTCATGCAATTCATCAAGGGTACCTCCAATGTTCTAAACATAACGGCGTTGAGGTAAAGCGCATGCTCATTTCTTTGCCGAGCGTACTTTAAGATTCGGTCTGCCGGTGACAGGGAATATCGCTTACCTTGCTAAACATCCGACTCTCGGCTCGCATATCCCGCCTCAGAACAACCCGATCCTGAGGCGCCCTTTGCAGCGCTCAAGTTTTCCATGGCCCTGGCGTGAATAGCTGCTGCACAGTGTTGTGCAGCGATTATTCACGTTAACAATAATCTGGATATGACACTCGGCACGTTTTTAAGCTGGCATCTCTATATCTGCGGGCGAATCTAGAACGATTGGCGTCCCTTCGATGTCGCGGATAGCTGGTGGAGAATGAAGCAGCATAACGATGACTTCGGTTGGACCTTGGGTCATTGCGGCGTGGTTTCCGGCGTCTATATCACGTGCCGTTCTTCGGAGCGCCGACGGTTCGTTGGTACAGTGGCCTATGCCGCCGACAGTACGATGTGGCCGGTACCATATTTCGTGCCTTGGTACGTTTCCATTTCGACTGGCGCCGGCAAGGCAGTTACGAGCTCCGGATTTCGATCTGACGATACCCCGCGTCACGCCTAAACTTTGAGTATCCATTCGTGAGTTAGTGGTCGCGGGCTTTTGGGTTCATTTCTTGGCCTCTGATCAGTTTCGTTTCATGGCACAGTTTTCCTGGGGAATCATTTTCCGTATGCTTCTCTATCATTTTCTGACGCCTGGCCGACTTGACTCGACCTAACGGTATCTTCCCGTCATCGGGCAGGGCGTGCTGCGCTTTGCTTTCATTCCCGCGCCACATTTTTTTCCGCGCGGCCCTTACACCTCGAACAGGAGGTCCGTGCGCAGATTTCTAGATGCGCGAGCGGAGCGGGCGGCAGGACGTGCCAGAGCGAAAGCGGCCCGATGGGCTTGTATGGTGTCCACTGCCGATGTTCCTACTAGCTCATAGTGAAAGAAGAACTGAACATTTTTTCCCTCGGCCTATCGCCCAATCTGGAGGCCGAGGAAAAAATGTGGTGGAGCGTGGGGAGGGGTTTAGAATCCGAGATGCGAAGCCGCGACGATCTGCGGAGGCAGGCCAGGACTCTCTTCCCTGGCCAACGACGCCGATCGCGACGAGCCAACCAAAGAAGAATGAGTCCGCTAAGATGCAGAAGGTTTCCCGGAGAGGTGTCGCCGTCCGCAGGGCTGAAGATGAATCTTCGTGCGCCAGATTGGCCCCCTCGACCGGGGCTTAAAGCTCGAACGGTATCCTGAGGCGCAAGTTGCGTCCTCGAATGAACAAGCATGAGCAGAAGCGTCGGAATCGAGGTCTCGGAAAGCCAAGTTAACGATGGAGGTGGTAGATGAGGTTTGTAGGAATCGATGTTGCGGCTGAGCGCCACGTAGCGGCCGTAGTAGACGAGGAAGAAACAGTGATATGTCGACCCAGCTCAATTGGTGAGGATGCAGCCGGCTACGCAGGCTTATTTCAATTGCTGGGTACGTCAGAGGGATGTTTAGTAGCGCTCGAAGCAACAGGGCACTATCGGCGCAATCTCTTCAGCTCCCTCACAGCCAAGGGATATGCCGTCGCACTGTTTAATCCCTTGCGGACCTGACGGTTCGCCGAGGAAGAACTGGAACGAACTAAGACCGACGCAATAGATGCAATTGGGATCGCTCGGTTTGCCGCGCAGAAGCGGCCGGCGCGAACTCTGCTTCCAGAACCTGCCGATGAAGAACTGAGAGAGTTGGTCAGGCTCCGTGAGCGTCAACTAAGAGATCTTGGTGATCGGCTCAGGCAGCTACATCGGGCCGTATACCTGGGGTTTCCGGAGTTTATGAATCACGTTCGCACCCTCGAGAGCAGCTTGCGATCGCGATTCTGTCGCGTTATCCAACGGCGAACACGTTTCAAAGCGTTTCTTTACGGAAACTCGCGAGGCTTTGCTATGACCGCCGACACCAGGTCGGCGAGCAGCTCGCTCGCACTCTTTTGGAGACCGCGAAGAATTCGGTGGGGCGTCACGACTCAGACACACTTCGACGCGAGATTGCTTATGCTTGTCAGGATATCGTTGCCTTGCGAGGAAGACTTCGCGAACTCGCGCGTGACATCAGGCGAAAACTTGATCAGCACGATCTGGGTAAACTACTGACGACCATTAACGGTATCGGCTCGCAAACGGCAGCTTATCTCATCGGTGAACTAGGCGATCCTAGGAAGTTCCGTAGCGCTGCTGCCTTGGCGAGTTACGTTGGTGTCGCTCCGAGGCTACGGCAATCTGGCAAACGGCGATTTGCCGGAACCGCCGTCGTCCGTTTTGGCAATGCACCGGAAGGCACTCTGGATGCCGGTTCTGACGGCGGTACGATTCAATCCGTGGTTGAAAGCTTACTATGACCGGTTGGTTTCGAGGGGAAAGCCCCGCAAACTAGCACTCGTTGCGGCGATGCGAAAGTTGCTCGCAGCAGTTTGGAGCGTAGCGACCAATCGAAGGCCATTTGTGCCGCAGTTTGCGAGCACCGCTCTGAGTTAGACGAAGTGTTGGTTGTTCTGTCCCCGAGCGCCGATCGCCGGAATCGTTGTTTTGTTCCGAAAGACACGAGGAGACGAAATCTTGGAATCAGGGCAGGATTTTTGATACGGTGCGCGACGGGCCTTCGCAAATCGATCTGAACACCACGATGGGAGTGGAAGAATGAGGATGTCTTCCGTTGGTAAGGTTCTGCTGTCATTCGGCTTCCTCTGCTTTTCGAGCGTGGCCGTCCTCGCCCAGGAGTCGCCGAATCCGGAGCGTAATGCCTATTTTGGTGAAACGCACCTTCATACAAGTTGGTCCTTCGACGCTTACATTTTCGGCAACCATCTCACCGGTCCGGCCGAGGCATACGACTACGCCAAAGGGCAGACGATCAAGCACCCGCTAGGCTATGACATCAAGATCGATACCCCACTTGACTGGATGGGTGTGACGGATCACTCGGAATATGTAGGAACCGTCAGACTGGCAAACCAGCCCGGCTCCTTTCTGAGCAAGATGCCAATCGCGAAAAAATTAGTGGTCCACGACGCAGCTGACATCCAGCGGATTTACCTATGGCTAGGCACTGCGATGATCGAAGGCCATCCCATTCACGAACTCTTAGTACCCGAGATTGCCGGAAACGTATGGAAGGAAAACAACCAGATCGCCGACAAAGCCAACGAGCCTGGCAAGTTCACTGCGTTTTGTTCCTACGAATGGACCGCGACTCCCGATTTCCGCAACATGCATCGCAACGTCTTTTTCAAGGACTGCGCGAAAGTACCGGAAATGCCTTTCAGTTCAGTAGATTCGTCCCACCCCGAGGATCTATGGAACTGGATGGATGGTCAGCGCAAGCAAGGCAATGAGCTGTTGGCGATATCGCACAATGCCAACCTTAGCGACGGTTACATGTACCCGATCGACGTCGACAGCAAAGGCCGACCAATCGATGCTGCATGGGCGGCATCGCGCGATCACAACGAACGATTGGTCGAAATCAAGCAGATCAAGGGTCAGTCAGAAACGCATCCATTGCTCTCACCGAACGATGAGTTCGCCAACTATGAGATCCTCTCTTACCTGCTGGGTGATCCTCAGGGTCGCTTCGATCACGTTGTCGGTAGCTATGCCCGGCAAGCTCTGAAAGACGGCATCGCGATGCAAGATACGAGGGGTTATAACCCGTACAAGTTCGGGATGGTTGGTGGATCCGATGCGCACAACTCGGCGTCACCTTATCGGCAGGACAACTTTTTCGGTGGCCATGCTCATCTAGACGGACTGATCGAGACGCGCATGTCGGGTCATCTGTTTGCTGGTTTGGACACGCGACTGGAAAATCCCGGTGGACTGACCGGCGTGTGGGCCGAGGAGAATACCCGCGCCTCGCTGTTCGACGCGATGTGGCGCAAAGAGACCTTTGGCGTCAGCGGGCCCCATATCAAGGTACGTCTGTTCGGCGGTTGGGATTACGACAAGAGCCTTTTCAATCAAGCAGACTGGATAAAGACCGGTTATTCCAACGGTGTGCCTATGGGCGGGGATTTGCCGCCCGCCAAGGCCAAGGCGCCGTCGTTCGTGGTTTGGGCGGTCAAGGACCCTACCTCAGGCAATCTCGACCGCATCCAAATCGTTAAGGGTTGGACGAAGGACGGACAGAGCTTCGAAAAGGTCTACGATGTAGTCTGGGCGGGCGACCGCAAGCCCGACAAGTTCACTGGCATCGTACCGCCGATCGGCAGTACAGTCGACATCGACAACGCGACTTATACCAACACCATCGGGTCCGTCGAACTGAAGACTGTCTGGACTGATCCGGATTTCGATCCCAGTTTGTATGCGTTCTACTATACTCGAGTGTTAGAGATACCGACGCCCCGCTGGACGACTATCCAGGCTCATCAACTCGGCGTCGCGCCGCCGGACGTCGTTTCTCCGACGGTCCAGGAGCGGGCGTGGACTTCACCCATCTGGTACACGCCAACCGAGGACGCGCGCAAGGCCGGGACGCGTGGAATTACAGTGGCAGAGCTGAAGCACAGCGGCGCAGTGGCCCTCGATGACGCTGCGCTGAAAAAACTGGTCGTCGGCAAATACATTTGGGTGATCAATACGGTCACCGGGGAGAAGTTTAGGGTCGTTTATGACACTAGCGGTCAAAGCATCGTGTACCACATTGGCAACAATGTTCCGCAGCCGAGTGAGGTTGGAGATCTGGCGCAAAGTGGCTACTTGGGTAACTCGACCGCGTACTCGATTAAGGGCGGTAAGATCGTGACTGAACTCGCCGGCACGCCTTTCGAGGTAGCCGTTTATAAACAAGGCGATAAATATCTTGGCGCGCGCAGCAACGAGTTCGGATACGCCAACTATGAAATCATACAGCCACCGTCGAACCTGAAGGATATCGGGAAAGAGGTACACGTCCCACTCGAGGCGGATCGTGGCGAGCCAGATTGAAGCCGAAGCCGATGGCTCGGGACCAAGTGCCACAATCGGGTTTCCGCAACCCGTCAGTAAGGACATGCGTCCGTCCTTGCGCCTCGTGCCGACGCAGACTGTAGGTTCCGCGTTCCTCTGGCGCTGGATGCGCGAGCCGTTGGTGCACTTCCTGGCCATAGGCGGACTCTTGTTCGCGGTCTACGGCGTTTTGTATCCGAGTTCCGCTCCGAGGGCCGATCCCAAACGGATCGAACTGACGGTGGATGACCTCCGTCAATTGGAGATCGCCTTTGCAGCGCAGTGGGAACGCGCACCCAATACAGAGGAATTGGCCGGTTTGGTCGAAGAGCACGTACGCGAGGAGGTGCTCTACCGGGAGGCACTGGCGCTCGGTCTGGACAAGGATGACACCATCGTAAGGCGCCGAATGGCGCAAAAAATGGGATTCCTCGCCGAGGATCTGGCCGCAACTCGCCAGCCCACGACTGCGGAACTGCAAGCTTGGTTCGAAAAGCATTCCGAGCGGTTCGCGTTACCTGCTCGTGCGACGTTCCGGCTCCTCTACTTTTCCCCTGACAAACGTGGCCCGCATGCCAGTGACGATGCGCTAAAAGCGTTGGAAACGCTTCGGGGCCAGCCGGAAAGCTCACCGACGACCGCCGCTCTTGCCGATCGGTTCATGTTCCAGGACTACTATCCGGACCGTACGCCGGATCAGTTGGCCAAGGATTTCGGTCCGAAGTTCGCTCAAGCGCTCTTTAAACTCAAGCCCGGATCTTGGCAGGGGCCAATCGAGTCGGGTCTCGGATGGCATCTCGTGTGGATCGAGTCGATCACGCCCGAGCATGTGCCTTCATTCGATGATGTGAAGTCCGATGTCAGGGACGCATGGGCTGCCGACTGGGCCGCGCAAGCCCAGCAAAAGGCGTATGAGACGATGCGCGCGCAGTACGTTGTCGTTCTGCCCAAATCGTCCCCTACCGACCTCGCCCATTTGAACGTGCCGCCGGTCCAGCTCCCAGTAAGCGAAGAGCCTCAATGATTCGGTTTCCAAGGTTGACCCTGTTCAGTCTGGTGTTTCCGATCTTCTTGTTCGGATTGCTGTTCTATCCGCCGGGCGCGTTGGCTCACGAGGTGCGCCCCGCTTACCTCCAGATTGATGAGACCTCGCTCAATCATTACGACCTGACCTGGCGAAAGCCCGTGCTCTCGGGGGTGCAGCTACCGGTGGTGCTCAGACTTCCCGCTGGAGCAGTTCAAGAAAACGCTGCGACTGAGTTCGACGTCCCGGGCTCGCGGATGAAGCGCTGGAAGATCGCGGTGCCGGATGGACTTGCCGGCAAGCGTATCGAGTTTGTCGGCCTGCAAGCCACTATCACTGACGTGATGGTCCGAGTGAGCCTGCATGATGGTTCGCGATCGATAACGATCGTTCATCCTTCGCAACCTTGGATCGAAGTCGCCGCGTCGAGGGGATTGATCGGTGAAGCCGGCGCCTATCTTGTCCAAGGCATCCAGCACATCCTTCTCGGCGTCGATCACCTCCTCTTCCTCCTCGGACTGCTGCTCATCGTGAAGGACCGGTGGATGCTGCTGAAAACGATTTCAGCTTTTACCGTCGCACACAGTATCACGCTGGCCGTCGCTACTTTGGGCTATGCGCAGGTACCGGGCCCCCCGCTGAATGCGGCGATCGCGCTTTCGATACTATTCCTGGCGCCGGAGGTCGTTCGCGCACAGCGCGGCGAATCGAGCTTCACCATTGATCACCCTTGGGTCGTAGCATTTGCCTTCGGCCTTCTGCACGGATTCGGGTTCGCCACCGGTCTTATTTCGATGGGACTACCGCAGACCGATATCCCGCTCGCTCTGCTGCTGTTCAACGTCGGAGTCGAAATCGGACAACTGATATTCGTAGCCCTCGTGCTGCTACTTGAGCGCGCGTTTCGTCTCCTTGAGATTCAATGGCCCAGGGCGATCGAACAGTTACCGGTCTACACACTGGGTTCTCTCGGAGCCTTTTGGACCATACAGCGTGTAGCCGTTATGATCGGGAGCGCGCGATGAGCGGCTGCCGCCGAATGTGGTTATTTTGGGCGTCGCAGTGTTCGGTGGTCGTGTTGTTATCGGCAGGGCAAGCACTTGCCCATATTCAAAAGGGAGAAGCCATCGGCTTCGTCGGCGGCTTCAAGCACCCGATCTCCGGAGCAGACCATGTGCTGGCGATGGTCGCGGTGGGTTTGTGGGGAGCACAACTGGGAGCGCCCGCGATCTGGGTGCTGCCCGTTACCTTCCCCATAGTCATGGCGTTTGGCGGAATGCTCGGGTTGCTGGGAATTCACCTTCCCGGAGCGGAGATCGGAATAGCACTATCCGCGTTGTTACTTGGAGCGGCAGTGGCCACCGAGGCTCGCCCGTCGCTCGGTCTCGCGGCAGTGCTCGTTGCGTTTTTCGCAATCTTTCACGGCTACGCTCACGGCGCTGAACTACCCGCGGGTCAAAGTGCACTGCTTTACAGCATGGGGTTTGTGATCGCGACGGGGTGCCTTCATGCAATCGGCATTGCCATCGGACTTATCCACCGCTGGACTTGGGGCCAAACCACGCTACGCCTCGCGGGTGGCGCTGTTGCGACGGCAGGAGCGGTCTTTCTGTGGCAAGCATTTTAAAGCGGTACGCTTTGCGTATCCTCACGATTCGTTGGTTCGTTGCCGCGTTTGCGGGAGTTGGACTCGCGATGGCTCCAGCCGTCTGCGAGGCGCATCTAGTCTCGACTGGGTTGGGGCCTTTTTATGACGGTGTCTACCACCTTGCATTGTCGCCCGATATTCTTGTGCCAGTAGTCGCGATCGCCCTGCTGGTCGGCTTGAAAGGACCAATACATTCGCGATGGGCACTGTTCGTGCTCACTGCCGCATGGCTGCTAGGCGCTATGTTCAGCTTTCCCGCAAGAGATAGCTCACCCACTGTGCTCGCCGCGATCTTGTTTACTCTGCTTGGCGGGTTGGTGGCTGGGGACGCACCTCTGCCCCCCATTGTGACGACGATCCTCGCGGCAGCGTCCGGAGTTGTGCTCGGTGCCTTTAATGGCGTCGCGATGTCACAGTCGGGACTTACAGCGATCCCGCTTCTTGGCACTGCGACCGTCGTGTTCGTCGTCGTCGCCATCGGCGCTAGTGAGGTGATATCGCTCCGGGCGGCGTGGATGCGGATCGCGGTGCGTGTCGCTGGCAGTTGGATCGCGGCGACCGGCTTGCTTCTTTTCGGTTGGTCGCTGCGAATGCATCGATGAATTTCCCGGAACAGTCTAGCTTCTGCTCCTTTGGGACGAGCATTGCCCGCCTCTGAGGGACCGTGTTTGCATTCGGGATCAGTAACTTGCCGCTAGAATCCACAGCAGCTCACGTACTCGATCACTCATGCTCAGCTCGCAATTTATTAGAAGCGCATCGAGATACTGGCGGACGTATCGCGCCATGAGCTGATCTGAATGCGGAACTGGCCGTTTCAGATCTTCTGCGTTTGCACACGATGCCATTGAAGTCGCGTCAGAACTCCACACGCAAACCGAAGATTCTCTTGTGAACGGGCGCGCCGTGAGTGAAGCAGAACGCACGAGGTCTCCATGAATCGCCGAGAAAGGTGCGGAGCGTCCGGCCAAGGACGCCTACAGACAACTCGACCGCCTGGCGCACCGGCGCTGGCCTCTCGGACCTGAGCTCCGGTCTCACCGTACGATGCCGTCCTCCTCGTCGATCCGAGGATTGATCGCCTCGTTGTGCAAACGAATGTATTTGAAGAGCGCCTCGACCGCTTTACCAGCGGTGGGGCTTTCTCGCACGATGAGAGCCAGCGGTCCCAGATTCGACAGCAAGGGATGCTCGGCGAGCCGTAGTCCGGAACTCTCTTCGTGGCGCTGCTCCGCCGAGTTGTCAACGCCGATTGAATGTTGACCAACTTCGCGAGGAGGTCGCCGAAGTAAACTGACCCGCCCAGGCGTCGTCTGATCAGGGGGAGCGCGAGGGGGACCTTCCCCCTCGCCCCACTGTTTGCAGTGCAATCGAAGAACACCGACCCGAGGGCCAGCCTCGTGGGTTGCCCGATCGCCGTTGGATGCACTGCGCTGTTTTGTCCGAAGTCCGATAGACACCGAATCAATTCAAGCGGTAATGGTCGAACAGAACAGATTTTTCGAGGAGGATTGTTTATGTATTTCACCGACGATTCGTTGCTGCCGGAGAATCAGGAACCGCTGATCATCACCGCCGCTCCATACGGGCCGGTCTGGATGCCGGCCGACTACCCCGAGGACATTCCGGTGAGCTGGGAAGCCCAGGTTCAGAAGGCGGTCGATTGCTACAACGCGGGCGCCACGGTGCTGCACGTCCACGTACGGGATCCGGAGACCGGCCACATCTCGAAGAACTTCAAGCAGTACAGCGATCAGATCGGGCGTCTGCGCGCGGCCGTGCCCAAGATGATCCTGCAAGTCGGCGGCTCGATCTCGTTTGCTCCGGAGGGCGACGAGGCGGCGCACTGGCAGAGCTACGACACACGGCACATGCTCACCGAGATCGATCCGAAGCCGGATCAGGTCACGGTCGCAATCGGCTCGTCACTGTATGACATGACGCCGCTCACGACCCTGGAAGACGTCGAAGGGACTCACATCGCAAGTCCGAAGGCCATGTGGCAGTACGCCCAGATGGTCGCCGACTCGACTCCGGAGTTCTATATCGAGCACCTGCGGCGGCTGAGGAAGAGCGCCATCCAGCCCTATTTCGCGCTCGCCTCGATCTACCAACTGGCGATCGTGGAGCGTCTCATCCGCCAGGGTGTCTACATGGGGCCGATGAACGGGTTCTTCAGCATGGTCGGCGGGGGTTGTGCAGGCGCCAATCCCATCGACTGGATGGAGCTGATCCGCCGCACGCCGCACGGCTCCGTGTGGACCTATCAGACGATGTGGCGCTACAGCTGGCCGCTCGCCTCCTTCATGATCACACTCGGGCAACACACCCGCGCCGGCATCGAGGAGAACCTCTGGGACGCGAAGAAGGGCGGCAAGCGCATCACATCGGTGCAGATGATCGAAAAGAACGTGCGGATCGCACGCGAGCTTGGCCGTGAGATCGCGACCCCTGAAGACGCGCGCCGGATCATGAAGATCGGGACTTGGTACAACACCGTCGAGGAGACGCTCTTCAACCTCGGCTTGCCGCCCAGCCGAGCGGACGGTCAGAAGGGCTTCCTCGTGTACGACAGCGACGGGCGGATCCCGAAGGCGGCACCGGCTGGACCTTCGAATCCGACGCACATTCTGTAACCTCGGGTACGCATCTGGAGGAGACCACAATGACAAAAGACCCAATGCCGGAAACGGGGCCGTGGGATGCGGCGCTGGAGCAAATCCGCGAATGGGATCCCGCGTGGGCGGCCGCTTGCGTGAAGATGACCACCAATCCGTGGAGCTCGGGCGTCCTGCCGCGCAAGACGATCGAGTTGATCAGCCTCGGGATAAATGCGGCCTGCACCAATCTCAATCCTGACGGCACGCGCCGTCACATCCGCGCCGCGCTAGAGGCTGGCGCCACCCGCGACGAAATCTTGTTCGTTCTTAAGGCTGGTTCCCTTATGTCGATCCATTCATGCAGCCTGGGCGCGCCGATACTTCTTGAGGAAGCCAAGGCGGCGGGTGTAACGCCGACGCGAAAACGGCAGCAGCTACGCCAGCCTGCGACGCGATGCGCGCGATTGGACAGTGGAATACGGCATGGGATCCATTCTTCGAGCTTGATCCGATGTGGACCGATGAGTTCTTTGCAACCGCGATCCCGATGTATAAGAGCGGCGTGCTCCCACCTAAGGAGGTCGAGCTCCTCAGCATCGCCTGCGATGCGTCTTTCACGCACATGTACGCACCGGGGACGCGCCGCCACATCAAGGCTGCGCTCAACCTTGGTGCGACGATGGAAGAGATCATGGAGGTGCTGAAGTTGTGCGTCGTGCAGGGCGTGCAGGCGTGCAATATGGGCGTGCCGATCCTCGCAGAGGAGATCGCAAAGCTTTCAGCGACGCCTAAGGAGCGATAGTTCCGGTGATGAATCGAACTTTTTTTGGGCGGCTTTCAAGCGTGTCTGCGTCCATCCAGGGTGGAGTCCTCGGTCTTGTGCGCGACATGGTGCCGGTGGTCCTCTTCTTCTTCATCGCCTTCCTGCTTATCTTCGTGATGTTCAAGCTCTTCGTCTCGCGGTACTGCCCTATTTTGAGCGCTTCTGCCTCACTTTCGGGTAAAGACTGCCCTGATTCAAGGTAGTTTGGAAGTCTGGGTAACAATCCCGAGCTCAGGTTCAGGATCCGCCACGCGGCAGGCCGTCGGTCGGATTCTAAGTCGCGACCGACGAATCCTTCAAAAAAATCGGGGCGAGGAGCAAAAAAAGCTTCCACCAAATTGTTGCATTCGAGAAGATCCCGTAAGGCCGATCAAGAGCTCGGCAATGACAGGTTCGCCCGAAGCGATCAGCTCGTCACACGATTATGAACCAAAGAAATCAATCGGTGAGCCGCTACCGGCGTACGGCGACCGCGGACCAGACCGCCTCTACGATACCGAACGGCCACACTCCTTGAAGAAAGCCGTATCCGATCCTAATACGCAAGCCCCGGCAAGCGCCAAAACCCACGCGCGGCTACGGCTTTCCAGCGCATAGAAAACCAGCATGGCGGATACGGCAAACAACCCGAAGAGCGAGAGCCGATCGAGGTGCATCTAAGTTAGAGGCTCGCGTAGATTATTGGTCTTTGTTTCCATTACATCAGACCATAGTTGGCGCGCAGGGTTGGAGCCCTGCAGCGCCGCTTAGCGCTCGCCTGGATGATTACCGCCCGGAATAATTGAAGGGGAAATTGGAATTTTCGCCAGTATCAATGAGGCGCTAATTAAGTTGATACGGATGCAGAAGTGAGGCATCGGTTTCGTGGGGGCTCGCCTTAGATACAGTCAACCCCGTTCCGTTCAGATCGTGATGAGGGTCGAGCGCCTCGAAGTGCGATCCCAAAAGTCGGTAGTTCAGGCCCAGTAGTTTGACCCGCATCGCTGGAGACAGCACTTTCGATTTGTTGAGCTCGGTGCGTAGAACACAACCGCCGATTATGGTGTATTCGCAGGAGGGATCCAGAACCCTGACGTCGATCAGGTCGATCGAAGGCAACCGATCGAACAGCCGGTAAATCGCGGCTCGGTATCGGAAAGGCACTGCCCGACGAACAGGGTGGCCTTTGCCGCTGGCTGAAGCTCGCGATCCCATGGGTGGATGTCGCGCGCGACCCACTCGACCTCAAGGCGGTTGATGGCGCTCCTGAGGCGAAGCCCGTGTCGCCGAACCTCGCCCCGGCGATGCAAGGCGAGCGAGGTCTCGATATTTCGCCGGTATTGCGATCCTTCATCCCAGAGTCGCGTCAGGATCCGCCACATATACGTTCAATCCAACGATTCCTTCAGGCAATGTCGTAATGCCGGCGTTTGCGCCAGAGCGTCGTTACATTGATACCGAGAGTTGCCGCTGCCCGCTCCAAAGTAGGGCTCTCAGCCAGCACGCGTAAAATATGCTCGCGCTCGAAATCTCTGAGCCTGGCTCCTCAAAACCTGGAGCGAAGGCACGGGGCACGCGGCGCGTAGAACGGCTAATCAGTGCCAACCTTCAGATCCATCGCTTGCGAACCAGCCACGTTTTTACCACTTGGGTCAGCGCGACATACGCCACCAGCGTCGCCATTAATATCGGCCAAAAGAGCACGGGCAGCGGAACAAACCCGACCCACAATCCTATCGGCGATGCCGGCAACCATGCCCCGATCAGCATGATCGCGGTTGAGGTTACGATCAACGGCCAGCTGGCGCTGCTCTGCAGAAACGGAATCTTGTTAGTGCGAATCACGTGGATGATAAGCGTCTGGGTCAACAAGGACTCGACGAACCAGCCGGTCTGAAACAGGGCCGCGGCGTATGTCGAATCGGGATTTGTGGCCGTGGCATGCGCAAAGTGTGCGGCGAGCTCCGGCGGAGGCATCAGGCTCAGCAACTTACACTTGAAGATAAACCACATGACCGCATACGTTGTGTAGTCAAACACCGAGCTCACCGGGCCAATGAAAAGAATGAAGCGCGCGATTTCGTCCATGTCCCACGGGCGCGGCTTGACCACCTGTTCGGAGTCCACTTCATCGGTGGGGATTGGCACCTGCGAAAAGTCGTAGAGCAGATTATTGGTCAAAATTTTTATCGGCGACATCGGCAGAAACGGCAGCCACAGGCTGGCGCCGAGGACGCTGAACATGTTGCCGAAATTCGAGCTCGCACCCATGCGCACGTACTTGACGATATTGGCGAAGACTTTACGGCCTTCGATGACTCCTTCCTCGAGCACCATCAGGCTCTTTTCCAGCAGAATGATGTCGGCCGACTCCTTCGCAATGTCCACAGCGCTGTCTACCGAAATTCCGACGTCGGCTACCCTTAGTGCCGGCGCGTCGTTTATGCCGTCGCCCATGTACCCGACGACGTGCCCCTTGCCCTGGAGCACTTTGATAATGCGCTGTTTATCGGCCGGTGAAAGCCGCACAAACAACGCCGTCTTTTCCGCGATGTCGGCCAGCTCGGAGTCATTCAGCGCTTCGACCTTGGCGCCCGTCAGGACCGCTTCCACCGAAAGGCCGACCTCCTTGCCGATCTTGCGGGAGACCAGCTCGTTGTCTCCGGTGAGTACCTTGACGGCGATTCCGTGCTTTTGCATCGCGGCGATGGCAGGTCCCGCAGTCTCCTTGGGAGGGTCGAGAAATGCGATATAGCCTTTTAGAATTAGGTCCTTTTCGTCCTCTCTGTGATAGGTGGCTTGCGGTTGTTGGTCGCGATACGCGATCGCGAGGACGCGGAAGCCGTCGGCCGACAGCTTGTCGTATTCCTCCTTGAGGTCTTCGAGCAGGAGGAGATCCATTGGCAGAATTTCTCCGTCCAACTCGAACTGCGTGCAGATGCCGAACACTGACTCCGGCGCGCCCTTGCAAATGAGCCGATGCAAGCCGCCGGGTTTGCCCACAACGACCGACATCATCTTGCGGCTGAAGTCGAAAGGTATTTCGTCGACCTTTACGTAATCCCCCGTCCCTAGCGTTTGATGCAACTCCTCGTACTTCAGCACAGCGCGGTCCAGAACGTTTTTGAGTCCGGTCTGAAAATGGCTATTGAGGAAGGCTAGTTCCAATACACCGTCGTCCTCCTTGAGAGCAACGTCACAATGTTGCTCGAGGATAACGCGATCCATCGTTAGCGTGCCGGTTTTGTCCGTACACAGAACGTCCATCGCGCCGAGGTTCTGGATCGAATTTAGCCGTTTGACAATCACTTTTTTGCGCGACATCAGGAGCGCGCCCTTTGACAGGCATACACTCACGATCATCGGCAGCATCTCGGGCGTGAGGCCGACTGCTACCGCTAGCGCGAACAGGAACGCTTCGCCCCAGTTGTGCTTGGCGAATCCGTTGATCAGAAAGACCGCTGGCACCATCGCCCCCATGAAGTAGAGCATCAGCCAGGTGAAATTCGCGACTCCCCGATCGAATCTGGTGGGTGGTGGGGCCTGCGTGATAGTACTGGCCATGCTGCCGAGGTACGTGTGATCGCCGGTCTCGATCACGATGGCGCTAGCCGTACCGCTCTCGACGCTCGTGCCAAGAAAACAGACGTTCCTTAGCTCCAGTGGTGTTTTCCCGGTGACTGTGTCGCAAACGTGAAATTTCTCCACTGGAAATGCTTCACCCGTCAGGCTCGCCTGCGTCAGGAATAAGTCGCGGCAATCAAGCAGGCGGACGTCGGCGGGTATCATGTCGCCTGCCGCGAGCCGGATTAAATCCCCCGGAACCAGTTCTGCCAACGGAATTTCGCGCTCGCCGCCGTCGCGGACCACGGTCGCCGTCACATGAATCATCTTTTTCAGTTTCGCAGCGGCTGTGTCGGCACGGGCTTCTTGAAAAAAGCGCAGAGAGACCCCAAGTGCCACCATGATGAGCATCAGCACTCCGCCCGCCATGTCGGATTTAGTATGCGCGGTGGCGAAAGTAATCGTTGCCAGTACCGACAACAAGATCACCAAAGGGTTCACGCACGCTTTGATAAACAGCTTGAGGCGTGTGAAGCGCTGCTCGCCACCCACCGCATTTGGGCCGTACTCAATCAGGCGTCGCCGAGCTTCTGCGGCACTGAGACCTGATTCTCCCGTCTTCAATTCCGCGAACACGCCAGCTTGTTCGGCCGCGGCGATCCGCACCAGCCGGGGCGAGACCTGGATAACACTATCGGGATGCTTGAAGTTTCTCGGCAGAATAGAACCGGCGTGCAGATTCATGCGGCGTCTCCAGAACCATATAGCTACAGCGTGCAAACCTCGACGTTACGGTTTGCGTGCTCTCTAAAGAACGATCTCTCCGTCTCGATCACTATTCGGCCAGGACAAATCTTCCTTGACCGAAAGTCTCGTTCACCTATTTGAGGTGGGGCCTGAGCCCCCGAAGGCTGGTGTGCCGATCTCCCCCTACGTCGCTTGGGTCGGTGTGAACTGCTCCCGTAAGGTGATTCATAAGGTAGCAACATATTCGCGGTCTTTCTCCACAGAGTACATCATACCCCATAGCCCATAGGGTGTTGTGATCTCAACAGATTGCTATATACGCTCGACTGGACGGGCCTGGACACGTCAGCCTGGTTCGTCATATATTACAGTATCCCCTTGGGTATAGGTTCCCATTCGATATGGCACACACGATCAAAGAGAAAACCAAGCTCCTGAACAGGGTGCGACGCGTTCGCGGGCAGGTGGAAGCGCTTGAACGCGCGGTCGAGGAAGAAAAAGGCTGCGCCGACGTGCTTCACCTGGTCGTCGCGGCGCGCGGCGCGATGAACAGCCTCATGGCCGAGATCATCGAGGACCATATCCGGATGCATGTTGTCGATCCGGATCATGAACGAGGCTCCCGCGCCAGGGGCGCAGAAGAGCTGATCGAAATCGTTCAGGCATACCTGAAGTAGCCGGGGGCCTCTCAAATGGATCAGCGTGAACGAATAGGGAGTCCGACTCTCCTCTACCAGGGAGAGGGTGGAACAACCGCTACCGCTGCTCAAGAGCGCGACCATATCTTAAGCCGGGTCGAAGCGGCGCGAATTATCGTGGTCGCGATGTCCGCTGCCGTCATGTGGTTCCACGTATGGGAACCACTGCCGCGGTTCAGCCTGATCGGAGTCCTGGGTGTTCTGATCGGCGGCTGGCCGATCTTCAAGGAGGCGGCCGAGAACGCTCTTGCAAGGCGGATGACCATGGAATTGTCCATGAGCATCGCGATCGTCGCGGCCGCCGGTATCTCGCAGTACTTTACCGCGCTCATCATCACGTTGTTCGTTCTGGTCGCTGAAGTGCTCGAGCGAATGACCGTTTCCCGCGGCCGGCGCGCGATCCGCGATCTGATGGATTTCCTTCCGCGTTCAGTCATCGTTCGGGGCACCACCGGCGTGCGCGAGATTTCCACCGACGAGCTACGAGTCGGCGATTCCGTACTCGTCAATCCCGGCGGTCTGGTGCCAATCGACGGTATCGTGATCAGTGGTCACTCGTTTGTTGACCAGGCCCGGATTACCGGCGAGTCGATGCCGGTTGAGAAGCTGCCGAGTTCGATGGTGTATGCCGGCACGATCAACCAATCGGGGGCGCTCGAGATTCGCGTCGAGCGGATCGGGCGCGATACGAGCTACGGCAGGATTATCGAGGCGGTCGAGCATGCCGAGCGTTCGCGCGCACCGGTACAACAGTTGGCTGATCGACTGGCTGGATATCTGGTCTACTTCGCTCTCGCTGCCGCGCTAATTACCTTCATCATCACGCGAGATGCGCGTTCGACGATTTCGGTGATAATCGTTGCGGGCGCGTGCGGCATCGCTGCCGGCACGCCGCTGGCGATTCTGGGAGGCATCGGTCGGGCGGCGCGCCTTGGTGCGATTGTCAAAGGTGGCCTTTACTTGGAGACTTTGGGCCAGGTAGATACCGTCGTTCTCGACAAGACCGGCACCCTCACCTTCGGCCGAAGCGGAGTGCAGGCGGTTGTTCCGACCGCCGGCGTTTCAGAAGTCGAAGTTCTGGATGCAGCGGCATCGGCAGAAATGCGCTCCGAGCATCCGCTGGGCAAAGCGATCGTTAATCTTGCTTGACAAAAAACCGATCCCTTCATGAGCCTGAGCGTTTTGACTATGTGCCCGGCCGCGGGATCAAAGCGGTGGTGGACGGCGTAACGATTCTCGTCGGTAACCGCGGGCTCCTGAAGGAACACTCAATAGAAGTGCCGCGCAACTTTGCTTCCAGCGGTGATAACTCCTCGGAAGTCTTCGTAGCGCGTGGCGGACGCTTTCTTGGGGCGATCACAATCGCCGACACGGTGCGGCCAGAGGCGAAGCGCGCTATCGAAGCGTTGAATCGCATGCGCATCCGGAGCGTTCTGCTGACTGGAGATACCAGGTCGGTCGCCGAGACGGTCGCCCGCGAGCTCGGAATCAGTGAAGTCGAAGCCGACTTGTTACCGGAGATGAAACTCGCGCGCATTAAAAGTCTCGTGGCGGCCGGCCGCACGGTGGCGATGGTCGGCGACGGCATTAACGATTCTCCCGCTTTGGTAGAAGCGAACGTTGGTGTTGCGATGGGCTCGGGGACTGATGTTGCCCGTGAGAGCGCGGACGTCGTGCTGCTCGGCAACGACTTGCTGAAGTTCACCGAAACGCTGGCGATTGCGCGCTGGACGCGCCGGATCATCTGGTGGAATTTCGCGGGCACCCTCGGAGTCGATTTGATCGGTATTGCGTTCGCGTCTGTTGGCTTATTAAGTCCGACGCTCGCAGCCTTCGTTCATGTGTCCTCGGAATTGGCCTTTATCCTCAATTCGGCGCGGCTGCTGCCGCACTCCGAGCCGCGCAGCAAGCCTGCGACGAGTGCTGAAGCACGGGAGAGCACTCTCGCGAAGGCCGCGTAGGTGATCATTCTCCATTTATGAGTTCAGCCATGGAACATACGGACAAACAGTTTGACCCCGAACTTTTCAATCTGCGAACAAAGCTCAGTCAGATGGGAGACATGGTCATGGCGCAGCTCGACCAGGCGCTCGGGTGTTTGAGCGAACATCATGTTCACGGCACCCGCGTTATCATCGAGCATGACATCGACGTGAACCGAATGGATATTGATCTCGAAGAAATGTGTCTGCAGCTCCTGGCGCTTCATCAGCCGGTGGCCGGAGACCTTCGGCTCATAACCGCGGTGATGAAAATTACAACCGAACTGGAGCGAATTGGCGACCGGGTGGTCAACATTTGCGAGGCTGTTCACGATCGCGACAAGCGCGATCCCCTGACGTCCCATGCTGAAGTCTCGCAGATGGGGGCGCTCGCGCTCGCGATGGTCCGCGGTAGCCTGATGGCTTTTTCCCGAGCGGACAGTTCGGTCGCCAAACGAGTGTTTGAGAAGGACAACGAGTTTGACGCGCTCTATGGCGCGGTGTTTGCGAAGCTCACCTCGGCGGCAAAAGACCCCGATCGAGTTGCGCACGACACCAAACTGGCCTTCCTGTCAAAGGACTTGAATGAAATCTCAGAGCACGCGACCAATATCGCCGAAGTGGTGATGTTTATAGTTGATGGCAAGGAGATTAGTCATATGGACATGCATGAGCGGCGGGCGGCTCGCTGAGGGGTTTGGTGCAAAGGATGCCCTCAGTCGAGGCAGAGACCGTCATCGTTTTCGGATAGGCGCCCCGAGGCATTCGATTGACCAGCTCGAAAGCTCTGACCGTTCAGCTGCGAGGAAACAGCAACTATGGAGACGACAGAGGTTAAGGCCAAGGCGGCCATCGCGTTGCTACGGGAGGGGCTTCGAGACTTCGACCTTCACGGTGTCGCGACGGCCACGACCGAGTTGGTCAGAACCGGGGTATTGACTGCGAATCACGGAATAGAACTCTCTAACACGGTCGGATCCTGAGACACATTTTCCACGACATCCAAGACTGGGAGCGCCACAATCCATCTTAAGTGGTGTCAACCTGATCAAGTAGTGGCGACAAGTTAAGGGAGATTCGCTGATAGAGGTAAGGACGCGGCATATCACAACGAGTCTGCTTCTCGGACGAGGACGCAAGTCCTGAGGACAATCGCGAGCATACGGGTCGCCGCGATCGCACCGAATAGGCGAAAAGTTCCGCGGCTGCTGCGAAATCGGAGAAGATCTCGTGAGGAAGCGTAGCGTAAGATGATGCCTGGTTCAGCCGAGCCGTACTTCCGTACGTACTAGCCGTCATCGTATTGACAGGCGCAGCCGTCATAACGCCGGATACAGTGTTATGCGCGGGTGCGGACCATTATCACCTCGCTGTGCAGGCCGAAGTTGGGTACACAGGCAGAATTCAGGGGCCCGCGAACAGCGACGTGTTCGGCAATCTTCAGCTTGAGTATTCCCTTAAATATCTCGACCGCTACGTTGAGCGTCTCAACGTTGGTCATCCGTGGATCGACTTGGTGCCTTATGTTCAATTGACTATGCGCAGTCATTCATCGCGTCTCGTCTCACCACGAGCCCCGATTTCCGTCTGATACATCGACCGTGGCCACAATGAAGTGATCCAAGTTTCGCTGGTCGAGCACTGCTTTTACTGAGTCGAATTTCAAAGGAGGAATAATCGCCTCGATTTTCTTCACTGCCCTTCCTCCAGGTCTGCTGCGCGCCCGACCCAGGGGCCGAGTGGGCGCGCACGTAAACAGGATGGCGGTCGACGACGCGCTCCTTGGAACACCTGCTGGGCGTTCGAAGCGTTGTTTGGGCCTAGTAGATGCAAATTGGTCAAAATTCAATGTCCCAAATGCCGGCAGCCTGGTCGATCGCGACCAGCGATTTCGCCTGCTCACTAAGTGCGTCGAAATAGGCGAGATAAGTGTCATTATTTGCGCGCTGAGCATCCAGCACTTCTAGTAAGGAGGCACTCCCGCGCCGGTAGCTAAACAGCTTGGCTTCAAGCACGCTGTCAGCGTCTTGTAACAGTTCACCCGAGTATTGGGAGACGGCCACGCGTGCGAGATCGTATCGGGTATATGCCTGGCGCACTTCCGTCACTGCCTTGAGCTCAATTGCCTCGGCGGCCTTGTCGGCTTGTGCCTCGCCGAATTTCGCCGCCATCAGGTCGCCCTTGTTAATGTTGGAAAGAGGAATCGGCACTGACAGCGTGAGGGCAAGTGCATTCCATGAGGGTGCGGGATCGATCGTATTTGTTATCCGTGTGCTGTGTACAACTCCGATACCAACATCCACGTCAGGAACTCGATTCGTCCTGGTCAGGTTGTACTGGGCGCGCGCCAATTCGCGGGCTTGCTCGGCCGCCAGAACGTCGCCTCGCTTCGCCAGAGCCGAAGCAATAAGGCCTTCCAGTCCCAATGAAAGCGGGCGCGCTGTAAGTGTACCTGTCGGACTCAACAACACCCGGTGATCGCGATTGCCGAGCAGATCGGACAGCCCAATCAGACTTTGTTCGAAGGTTGACTCCGCGGCAAGGAAATCGCTGCGCGCCTGCAAGGCCGCAACGCGAGATTGCAGGAGGTCAACCTCACCGATATCGCCGGCCCTCAACCGTTCCTGGTTCGAGGTAACTAGCCTTTCGAGCGTTTCCAGCGAGCGCTTTTTCCGCTCAAGGCTAAGCTGACCCGACAAGCCATCTATATAGGCGTTGGCGGCAGTGGCCCGCAGGTTGCGGAAGAAGTCCTCAAGCTGCGCCTCGTTCACGGAGAGATTGCTTTTCGCGACCTCCGTCCGTGCGTGGATCTTCCCTCCCAGCAGAATCGTCTGACTTATGCCGCCTACGTAGGCCGTCGCCTGCTTTTCATGTGATACATCGGTGCTGTAGCCGCTTTGCAAAGTGGGATTTGGATACACTCTGGCCGCTGTTACCTGAGCCTCGGCAATGGAGACGCTGTAGCGCTGAGCGGCGTAGTCGAGATTCGACCTCTCCACTTCCTGCAGGAAAGTCTTGAAAGAAATCTCTTGCGTCTGAAATTGAATCTGCGATGCAATTGGCGGCATGGGTTGCAACGCAGGAACCCGTGCTCCTGCCGATCCGTCTCTGGTTGGAGGCTGTCGTTCAGATGTTGGTGCGGTGAGCTGAGATGCTTGGTATCCGCGGACGGTGGGTTGCGCTTGCGACCAGGCAATAACTGGTTCGGACATAAGAATGAGACACCACACCACCGTCATTAAGCTGCGCATGCTAGTCCTTGTCTGAAGAGTCGCTGAGCGCGCAGCGGGTCCGGCGTGCCACACTGAGCGATCAAAATCGCCAACTCGGTCCATTGCCTTTCAGCTCTTTGCATTAGGTCTCGCAAAGACGTAGTAGAAGGCTGGTAGCACGAGCAGCGTCAGAAGCGTCGCCGAGGTCAGGCCTCCAACGACAACCGTGGCCAGCGGCCTTTGCACGTCGCTGCCGATACCACGCGCCAACGCTGCCGGCAGTAGACCGAATGTTGCGAGGGTCGCCGTCATCAAAACGGGCCGAAGCCGTTCACTCCCGCCGCGGATGATCGCTTCATGCAGCGGTGCTCCCTTATCGACCCATCGATTCAAATTGGAGACCATGATCACGCCGTTCTGGACTGCGACGCCAAATAACGCGATGAAGCCGACCGCGCTGGAAACGTTTAGCGTCATCCCACGTACATGGAGCGCAATCACGCCGCCGAGCAAAGCGAGCGGCAGAACAAGGAGGATCAGTCCCGCCTGACGAGCGTTCCCAAAACTGCCGTATAGGAGAAGGAAGATGATCCCGAGCACCATCGGCATGATAATCGCCAGACGGGCCTGCGCCCGGCGCTGGTTCTCGAACTGGCCGCCCCAGGCGATTTGATACTCCGTCTTATCGTATTTGACGCTGTGGGCGATCTTGTTCTGTGCGTCGGCCAAGAACGAAGATAAATCGCGCCCGTTCAGGTTCAGCTTTATAGTAAGATGCCGTCGGCCCATCTCGCGGGTAATCGTGCTTTCACCGGACGCGACTCTTACGTCCGCCACCTGCGATAGTGGTATTCGCGCCCCCGAAGGGGTGGTAAGAGTTAGATCACGAATCGATCCCGCGGTGCTGCGCACAGGTTCGATATAGCGAGCCGCGACATCATACCGGCGTTCACCAACGAAGACTTGGGAGATGGGCGCACCGCCGACCGCCATTTGAACCAGATCAGTGATATCGGACACGTTGATACCGAATCGTGCCGCGGCATCCCGATTAACAATAACCTGCAGCTGCGGAAGCCGTGGTTCCTGGTCGATGGCGAGATCCGCCGCGCCCGGAACGGTGTTCAGGACTTCCTCTACTTGCTCCGCTAGCTTCCTGGTCTTGGCGAAATCTTGCCCGAATATTTTCACGACGAGTTCGCTGTGGGCGCCTGCGATCTTGTCGTTAACGCCGTCAATCATCGGTTGTGAGAAACCAACATCGATCCCTGGCATCTGCTTAAGTAATGCGTCCATGCGTCGGATCAGCGCCTGCTTGTCGCCGCCCCACTCGTCATACGGCTTGAGAACTACCGCAGTCTCGATGTGAGAGGGCGTCCACGGGTCAGTGCCATCGTCGTTCCGTCCCAACTGGGTCACGACGTGCGCGACTTCGGGCTGGGATCGGATGATCGAACGCAACTCGCCGGCAACTTCGCTAGCCTTGGGCAAGGAAATTCCCGCAGGCATTTGGATTTGCAGCCAAAGCGAACCTTCATCCAGGTAGGGTAGAAATTCGCGTCCCAAGGTGAGCGCGAGCAAGATCGCCAGCGCTGTCGCGGCGCCACCAGGTACAAGCGCAAACGATGGTCGCTCTATTATCCGCTCTAGGACGACCTCGTATCTCGACTGCAACCAAACCAGGACCGGATTGTGGTAGGCTTTCTTTGGCTTCCTGAACGCCAGATACGCCAGGCCGGGTATCAGGGCCAACGCAACCAGCATCCCACCTCCCAACGCGTACCCGACCGTATAGGCCATTGGGGCGAAGAGCTTTTTCTCGACTCGCTCAAAAGTGAACAACGGGAGGTAGGCCGTTATGATGATTAGGGTGGCGAAGAACATCGGACGCGCGACGTTGCTCGCGGCATCCTTAATATCATCGACCGTCAGTTCTGCGTTCGGCTCGGCCTCGCGGCGTGCAAGAATGGTCTCCATCAGCACGATGGCGCCGTTGATGATGATCCCGAAGTCAATCGCTCCCAAGGACAGCAAATTTGCCGGAATGCCCGTGAGATGCATCATGGTGAAGGCGATCAGTAGCGAAAGCGGAATGGTCACAGCCACCAGCAACGCGCTTTCCAAACTGCCCAGGAAGAGGAGCAACACGACCACCACGAGTATGAAGCCTTCAGTCAGAGTCTGGCCGACCGTATGAAGCGTCGTATTAACGAGCGTCGTGCGATCGAGGTAGGGGACGACCTTCACGTCAGACGGCAACACACTGGAGTTCAACTCGTCGACTGCTGCGTGAATGCGCTCGAGCACAGCGGAGGGATTTTCTCCCTTGAGCAGAAGGACGATTCCTGAAACACCATCGGGGTCGTCGTCTTTGCCGAGTATCCCGCGTCGTTCCAAGGCTCCATACCGCACCTCGCCTAAGTCGCGCAGAAAGATCGGCGTTCCTTGTTTTTGTGTGATGACGATATTCCCGAGGTCACTGAGGGAACGCACTTGGCCGATACCGCGCACGACGAAGCCCTGCTCTCCGTGAACCAGGACACTGCCACCAGCATTGCCATTGTTGGCTTGAATCGCGGCGCTCACCATTTGAATCGTGACGTTGTACTTCGCGAGCTTGGCGGGATCGAGCAGAAGCTGGAACTGCGTGGTCTCCCCACCGAAACTGTTGACGTCAGCCACGCCAAAGATTTGCTTGAATTTCGGAAGGACCACCCATTGCTGGAGATCCCTTAGTTCGCGTTCCCCGCGTAGTGGCGATTCGAGAGTGTAGCGGTAGATTTCACCGATCGGTGAAGTCAATGCATCGAGCCCAGGCTGAACACCGGGAGGCATGACAGCATTGCCGATCCGTTCCTGTATTCGCTGTCGCGACCAATAGTCTTCCGCGCCGTCTCGAAAGACCAGCGTAATCAAGGAGAGCCCGAAGGTACTTTTCGAGCGCATCACCTGCAGTCCGGGAATGCCAGCCAATTCCCGTTCCAATGGAATGGTGATTTGCTGCTCGATCTCTTCCGCGGCGTGTCCCGGATATTGAGTGATGACCTGGGAAGTGACATCCGCGATGTCTGGATACGCTTCGACCGGAAGCTGCGTCCACGAGTAGTATCCCACCGCTATCAGCAGTACGAAGACCGCGACCACGAGCAGCCGATTTTCAAGACAGAACGAGACGAAGCGGTCGATCATTGGAGCAGCACCCCCTCCCGCGACACGACGGTGGCGCCGGCCTCGAGGCCACTCTTTATAACCGTCTTGCCGTCCTGCTCAGCGCCGATGACTACCGGACGAGGCTGGAACGTCCATGGCTTCGTCTCCACAAAAACACTGGAGGTGTCACCCAGTTGAAAGACCGCTGATGTCGGAACCATGACCTGCCGATCGGTGGCTTCTGCAAAGGTTACCGCGCCGTACATCCCTGGCTTGAGCCTTCTATCAGCGTTAGAAAACGCTACGCGAACCTTGATTGCCCGAGTATCGGGATCGAGCAGATCGCCAACAAACAGAACTTTGCCGTGGAAAGTATCTTCGGGGTATGCGGAAAAAACGGCTTCGACAGGCTGGCCCTTGAAGACATAACGAGAGTCCTTCTCTTGAACGTTGGCTGTAAGCCAAACCGTCGAAAGATCCGCTACGGTCATCAGTGGGGCGGTGTTGTCGTTACGGTATTCTCCTTGGGCCACAGTCAGATCCACAACCCTTCCGTCGAGCGGTGAGTAGATGGCCAGCGGCTGGCCAAACTTCATGGTGCTCGGATTCAACCCCAGCGACCGCAAGCGATTTTCAGCGCGTTCCAACTCGCTGTTCGCTGTTGCGTAGTCGCTCTCGTCCTGCTCGACGTCACGCCGGGCGGCAATATGGTGATCGTATAGGTCGCGCTGTCTAGTGAGAGCGCGCCGCGTCAGTTCGACCGCGCTGCGAGCCTTCACGAAATCGTTTTCAGCCGCCGCGAGGTCGGGGGAGTCGAGTGTCAGAAGAAGTTGCCCCCGCCTTACTGGGTCGCCGAATCCGACGAAGAGCCTTTGGATACGTCCAGAGAGCGGTGGAAAAATCCTCGCGAAGCGAACCGGGTCGGCTTCCACCGATGCTGGGGCGACGAGGCGGGCTTTAACCTGTTCGCTTTGCGCTACGGAGTGGACCAATTGGTGACGAAGCGGCGAATTCTCCGGGATGAAGATCGCGCGCCCCTGCCGCTGAATGTTTTCCGTTTGCGGAATGCTCGCGTTTCCGGTGCGGCAACCGGGCAGCGCCAGCACCAATCCCGCAGCGAGAAAACTGAAGAATACAACTTTCATTTCGTTGATTTTCCCGGCGCCATCCGACCTGGGGCATCAACTCCATGATCGTCTCCCCTAGCAAGCCTCGCCTGGTTTCTGCCGCCGAACGCTAGAGCGTCTTGGGTTCCTGGGCCATTTCGCTTCCTCTGCCATGTTACGGTTCGGTGACGTTTAGTAACCAAGCCGCGCAGGCAGACGTATGTCGCGGCCTATGTTGAGCCAAATTTCTAGACGCGTTCAGCGCAATTTGCGTGCCGCCATGCCCTCAGGCAGCAATTCTCCTCGTGGCCACCGAGAGGTATCAAATCGCGTTGGATGGACGAGGCGAAACGGTATCGGATGTAATTAACCTAGTGCTGCAGCACAGCAGCGTGGACGTTCGTCCCGGCAACTTGCAGGAGCGATTCCTCTTCGATGGGCCACTGCTTGCGATTCCGAGCTGCGCATTTGCAGAAAAAGCCTGTTTTCTCCTGAGAAAGATTTGTCTCGGCAAAATGCGGGTGGAGCATGCTTCATAGTCCGGCGTATTGCATGGACGGAACTTCGGTCAAGTGCTGCCTGCCGAGAGAAATCGGCCAGCCGGAAGAGTGACACTCGGCAAATCAACGACAATCCGGGTTCCTACACCGTCCTCCCCCGCCTCGCATGAGATCTTCCCACCGTGCGCCTCTACAATTTGGCGGCAAAGGTAGAGCCCTATACCTGAACCCCAGGTTCCGGCTTGGCTAGCCTCTACGTGCGGTTCAACGCGAAAGAACTTGTCGAACACACGCTCGCGGAACTCATAGGGAATGCCAGGGCCGGTATCCGTCACAGCGATATGCACGAGACCAGTATCTCCATTCGCCGCACTTCGCTCCGATACAATGCCGATCGAGACTGCGCTTCCTTTCGGTGTGTACTTGAGAGCGTTGCTCAAGAGATTAGTGAAGACCATGCCCAGCCGGGCTGGATCGCCCCGCACGAGAGCTTGCTCTGCATCATGCGGCATCCGCAGCCTCACGGCCGCATCTTCATATCGTTGACGAAGCAAGGCGGTTGCGCGCTCAATGATCGCGCGCATGTCCACCGTTTCCTGGGCGAGCCGGAGCTGGCCCGCTTCGATCCGCGTCAAGTCGAGCAACTCATCAATCGTGTCGGCAAGCTGCTGGCATCCGAGCATGGCGGTATCGAGAATTTCATGCTGACGCGCGGTCAGATTGTCGGCCTTCTCCGCCAGGAGCATGAGATTCATCCGCAGGGTCGTCAGAGGAGTCTTCAATTCATGGGAGGCTACGCCGACCAACTCGGTTCTCAGTTCGTCGAGGCGCGCGAAGTCGGTCACGTCATAAAGAATCGCGACAGCCCCAAATCGTCCCTTCGAGAACTCCGGGATTGGTATCACGGTAAACATGAACTTGCACCGGAGACCGTCGAGGGAGACAGATAGTGCCCGGCTGAACTCCGCCCGCGTCTCGCTGCCGCGCTCGCCGCGAAGCGCGGCATCAACCGCCCACAGGCTGGCCGAAGGAAGCGGTAGTTCGGCCATACGCTGCGCATTTTCCACGCCGCTGGCTCTGAGCACCGACCTCGCCAGAGGATTCGAGGCGACGATGGTACCTTGTGGATCGATCACCAGCACCGCGTCGGGCAAGGCCCGAAGTGTGGCTTCAAGCGTCTCTTTCGCGCGCAAGACCTCGCCCAAATTTAGGCGGCGGAATTCGGCCAGAGCCTCGGCCATACGATTAAAACCGACCGCCAGACTGCCCAGCTCATCGCTCGCAGATACGCGCGCCCGTTTCTCGAAATCTCCCGCGCGGAGCGCTTCCACGGAACTGCCAAGCTCTTGGATTGGGAGCAGCACCGATCGCGCCAAACCGAGAGCCACAAGCGTTGAAATGATCAATGCAATAGCCGATATCGCCGCAACCATCATTGTCGCCCGCCGCGCTTCATCGCGGGCGACTATCGCCCCAAGCTGCATGGATCGGAAGTTGGATTCGCGAATGCTCGCGCAGTCGGCGACCGCTTTACGCAGCGCGGGATTCACACGCTGATTATACGTGGCCATCGCGTCGCGCTGTCCGGCTCGCGACAACAACACATCGCCGGCTGCGCGATACTCGCTTGCGTGCTGCTCCAATGCCGAAGCGGCCTGCTTCTCGTCCGCTTGGTCGAGAGTTTGCAACAAACTGGTGTACGATCCCGCGAAACGCTGGCGCTCGGCCCGCAGCCTTCCTTGGGCCTCTTCGCGATTGCCACTTACCGCTAACAGCAGAGCATCATCCTCGCGTTCTAGCGCATCCGAGAGGACCGCCGTCAGGTCAATGGTTCGCTGGCTCACTTCCAGCGTCTTGCCGGCAACGGCAGTCAAGCGCGCGAATGTCCAAGCGCTCCAAATGCCCGAAACGATCGTGGTCATCACCAGCAGGACCCCCGCCAGGATGAACCGGGTTTGTAGGTGCCGTATTTTCATTCAGGTCTCTGTCTCGCTGTCCACTCCGTCCAGACCTCAGGCAAGACCGTAACGCTTGCGCCTGCGCTGCAGCGTGGTGGGATCAATGGCAAGAATTTGGGCCGCCGCTTCAAAGGATGGGGCTTTGGCAACGACCCGTGCGATATGTTCCCGCTCGATTTCAGCGAGAGAAAACTCTTCACCGAGAATGGGAGTTGCCGATCGCCGGGATCCCTGTCCGTTTGAGGCGGTCTCGTCACCGATCTCATCCGAGCGCGCTTCAAGACCAAGATCTTGCGGTTGCAAAATACTCGCGGGTGATAGAATTACCGCGCGTTCGACCGCGTTGCGCAGTTCTCGGAGATTACCGGGCCACGAATAATCAACAATGGAGTCCTCGCCGCGGGGAGAAAATGAAAGCTGCTGACGTGCTTGCTGGCGCTCGAAAAAGCGCAAGTAATGCACGGCCAGAGGCAGGACATCTTCACGTCGCTCGCGCAGCGGAGGCACAGTAAGAGCGATCACGTTGAGACGAAACAGCAGATCCTCGCGAAATCGGCCCGCCTTGACCTCCTCTTCGAGAGGTCTGTTCGTTGCTGCAATAAGGCGCACGTCGGCCCTCCGCTCCGTCGGATCGCCCAATCGTTCGTAGCGGCGATCATGAAGAAAGCGAAGCAGGCGCGCTTGAGCGTCCGGTGTGAGATCGGCTACTTCGTCGAGAAACAGCGTACCACCCTCCGCTACGTCCACTTTCCCGACCACGTCGGAAATCGCGCCGGTAAAAGCCCCCTTCTTATGACCGAACAGGGCGCTGCTCATCAGTTCGCTCGAAAGCATGGGACAGTGGACCGTGACGAAAGGCCGATCAGCGCGCTTGCTATGATGGCGAATCCAGCGTGCGAGGACTGTCTTGCCGGTACCGCTCTCACCGCGCAGCAAGATTGCGGTATCCGAAGCCGCAGCCCGCGCCGCGGTTTGAAGAAAGGCGGCATAAGCCCGGTTACGCGTTTCGAAGGTTGCCTCGCCCTCGGTCTCATCGAGGCGATCCTGCAGTTCGGACAGCTGCCGGCGCAGAACGTTAGCAGATACTACTCGTCGCGCGGCGTGACGTACTTGTTCCGGCGTGAAGGGTTTGGGCAGATAGTCGACAGCACCGAGCCTCATCGCTTCGACTGCGGTCTCGAAAGAGGCAAAGGCCGTGATCACGACGATGCCGATTCCCGACTGACGACGCAGGATTTCCGGGAGGACAGCGAGTCCAGACTCAGCCTGCAGCCAAAGGTCGAGGAAAACTACATCGAATCTAGTGCGCTCAAGGGCCTCTAAAGCACCCGCTGAGGTACCAACCCCCATGACCCGCGCGTTGTCTGCTTCCAGGCACAGACGCACGGATTGTCGCACACCCGGGTCATCATCTACGATAAGCGCCGACCATCCCGTGTCCATTGAACCACTCACTGATTGGAATCCCTTCTGTCATGTTAGTCTGCAGACCGTCGCGGCGACCGATTTGTATATTGACCGTGTCCTCTTTGTTGTAGTCCCTCACGTTCCCTCGGTCGACTGGTGCGCAAACAACATGCCGTACGGGTGAAACGCCGTCACCCGAGAAGGAGAATTTGTACGGCACGTCTAGGTCAAAGGGACAATCTCATCAAGCCGTGCAACGAATGGTCGCCGATTGTTTGATACGCTCCAGATACCAGCGAACGTTTCCGCATGCCGCGACCATTGCGACTTTGCTTTGTAGCCGCCGGTGCAAAACTGACCCGGGTCGCCGATTGAAAACTGACCCATCCCGGCGTGGGGTACTCCGCAGCGGAGGGCCTCATGCTGGTGGCGGAGGAAGCGGTGGAGATCCGGGTCTTGAGTCGGCAAGGGCAAGAGCATTCGCGAGATCGCGCGGATGCTCGAGGTCTCGCGCAACACGGTGCGGCGCTATCTGCGAGGTGAGGCACTGCCGCGCTATGAGCGCTAAGGCGCGGCCGAGCAAGCTCGATCCGTACAAGCAGTATATCGCTGAACGGGTAAGGGCCGCCGCGCCGGAATGGATTCCGGCGACGGTGCTGCTGCGCGAGCTGAGGGCACTCGGTTATGCGGGCGGCTATCAGCATCCTGAAGGATCACCTCGCGACGCTGAAGCCGGTGGCCACGCCGGAGCCGCTGATCCGGTTCGAGACCGATCCAGGGCGCCAGATGCAGGTCGACTTCGCGACCATTCGGCGCGGGAAGGATCGGCTGGCGGTGTTCATCGCGACGCTGGGCTGGAGCCGGGCGACCTACGTCGAGTTCGTCACCGACGAGCGGATGGAGACGCTGCGCGGCTGCCACGAGCGCGCGTTTTACTTCTTCGGCGGCGTGCCGCGCGAGGTGCTCTACGACAACATGCGCACGGTGGTGACCGAGCGGGATCGCTACGGACCGGGTCTGCATCGTTACAACCGCACCTTCCTCGACTTCGCGCATCATCACGGTTTCGTGCCGCGGCTGTGCCAGCCCTATCGAGCCCAGACCAAGGGCAAGGTCGAGCGCTTCATCCGCTACCTGCGCACGAGCTTCTACGTGCCGCTGGCGAGCCAGCTCAGCCGCGAAGGACTGAAGGTCGATCGTGAGACCGCCAACTGCACGGGTCGGTACCTGGCTGCGCGAGGTGGCGAACGCTCGCGTGCACGCGACCACCGGCGAGATCCCTTGGGTGCGGCTCGAGCAGGAGCGTGAGCGTCTGCAACCGATTCCCGCGTCGTGGCCAGGAACGCTCCAGCCTGCTGCTCCGCAGCGTCCGGCGCCGCTGCCACATGGGTATCAGCATCCGCTGCGGGTCTACGAAGAACTGATCACCGCGGTGGAGCCTGGATGAGCGTACAGCACGAACGCCTGATCGAGCTGTGCAACGAGCTGCGGCTGGGCGGGATCGCCGCGCAGTATCCGGCACTGGCCCAGAACGCGGCCGAAAAGCGCACTTCGTTCACCGACTTCCTCGAGGAGTTACTGCGTGGCCGAGCGTGAGTCGCGCCGGGCGCGGGCGCGCGAAATGTTCGCGCGGGTGGCCGGCTTCCCGGCGATCAAGACGCTCGACCAGTACGACTTCGGCTTCGCCACCGGCGCGCCGCGCAAGCAGATCATGGAACTCGCCAGCCTGGCCTTCATCGAGCGCGCCGAGAACGTGGTCTTCCTCGGGCCCTCGGGCGTCGGCAAGACGCATCTGGCGATCGCGCTCGGCTACCTCGCCACCCAGAAGGGCTACAAGACGCGCTTCTTCAGTGCGGCCGATCTGGTGCTGATGCTGGAGGCGGCGCAGCGCCAGGGCCGCTATCGCGAGGTCATGCATCGCGCGGTCAATGCCTACAAGCTGCTGATCATCGACGAGATCGGCTATCTGCCGCTGAGCCGCGAACAGGCCAACCTGTTCTTCCAGGTCGTCGAGCGCACGCTACGAACGCGGCGCGATGATCCTCACCTCGAATCTGACCTTCGGCAGCTGGGACAGCGCCTTCGCCGGCGACAGCGTGCTCACCGCCGCGATGCTCGACCGCCTCCTGCATCACTCCATCATCGTCAGCATCAACGGCGAGAGCTATCGGCTCAAGGACAAGCGCAAGGCCGGGCTGCTCGCTGCTCCGGCCAGAAGCCAAAGCATTAGACGGATCGGCGAGTGGGAGATCCCCCTCGCGCTCCCCCTGATCAGCCAGAGCCCAGGTGGGTCAGTTTTACTTCGGCGATCCGAGCGAAGGCGGGTCAGACTTCGACCGGCGTTGACAACCTAATCTCGCTGCTCGCTCCGCATCTGGCTCAGAACATCGCGGTAAGCTGTGATCGTGTCTTCAATATCCTGCAGATTGTGCGCAGCGGAAACGAAGCTTACGTGTCCTTGATAAACAAAGATTCCTTTGCTCAGAAGCCGTAGGTGAAGATCACGCAATTTCGCTTCGTCGGCGTCACAGACGGCACGCGTATCGCGCACTGGTTGTCCGGTAAAATGGGTATGAAACATCGGCCCCACTCCGGTGACCTGAACGGAATATCCCGCCCCTTCAATCACCCGCTTGAGACCCGCGCGCAGATGCTCTGCTAATGCATTCACCTTACTGAAGACGTTACCGTCCTCGATCATCATTAGTGATGCCAAACCCGCGGCCACGCTGAGCGGTCTGGCGCTAAAGGTGCCCGATTGAAATATGTAGTCATCGGGATGGCTCTCGATTGACAGCAAGTCCATCACATCTGCGCGACCGCCCAAGGCCGCCAGCGGATATCCACCGGCTATCACCTTGCCAAGCACGGTCAAATCCGGTTGCACATCGTAGTGATGCTGCGCGCCGCCGATTCTAAATCTAAAACCCGTGATTACCTCATCGAAGGCGAGCAGGATGCCGTACTTGAGAGTAACATCGCGCAGCGCGCGCAAGTAGTCAGGATCCGCAGCGACCGCGCCGCCGAACCCGAGAATTGGTTCTGCAAGCACCACCGCGATCTCTGAGGCTTGCTCCTCGATCAGTCGCACTGTGGCTTCTATGTTGTTGAAGGGCAGTACGGTAGTGAGGTTCAGAATCTCTTGCGGGATACGACCGTGGTATGGAACCGGGTTCGGGCGCGTCGCCGGCCCGCGCGCAGGCTCATAGGCATCGACTGAGACCAATACGTTTTCAGCTTGTCCGTGATATCCGCCTTCGAATTTAGCGATTCGATCGCGACCTGCTGAACGCGCGCGCAAGGCGGATCAATACCTGATTAGCTTCGGTGCCCGACGGCATGAAGCGAATCCGTTCCATCGACGGAAAGTATCGCTGCAGACGTGCCGCGAATTCGAGTTGATCTTCGGTGGCCGCAAGATTTGGCACTGATGCTTTCAAAGCCTTCTGCACCGCGCGCACCACGGTGGGATGGGCATGGCCCAGGCTCAAGGACCCTGCACCAATCATATAGTCGATGTACTCGTGCCCGGCCATGTCGTAAACGCGGGAACCTTTGGCGCGGCGCAGGTAAATCGGATGGGGTGGACGATATTGGCTCTGGCCGCCAATCCCAGCGGGCATGAGTTTTCGTGCGCGATGGTAGATGTTTTCTTGATGTTGATCGCTGGAGAGCATGCACTCAGATGTCCTATCTGCCGCGGGTTTTAACCCTCTAGTGGCTGTGCACCGGAAATCCGGCAAGGATCAGCCTGCGTTCCGAGGCCGTAGAAGCGCGCGGCGTTCTCCGCCAGGACTTTGCGCTTCTGCACCGACGTGAGCTTCGGATTGTCGCGTAGCGGCGCTACGGATTCGGGAAAGCGTCCGTCCCAATGCGGATAGTCGCTGGCGTAAAAGATCAGATCGTCGCCCATCATCTCCAGGATGAACGGCAGCGAGGCCTCGTCGGGATCGCATGAGTAATAGATGAGCCCGCTCTTCAGGTACTCGCGCGGCCATCGTTTCATTGCGGGCAGTAGTTGAGGCAATCTTTCGTAATGCTCGTCGAGGCGTTCCATGAAGTAGTGAATCCATCCGACGCCTGATTCCAATATCGCCCACTTTAGTCGCGGGAACTTTTCGGGCAGTCCACCGCACACGATTGATCCCAGCGCGACCATTGCTTCAAGCGGGAAACCTATCGTATGGGCCAATACGAATTGGTCGGGCTTGAAGCGTTCCTCGCTTCCGGGCAGCCAGGTTCCTGCCCCCCAGTGAATTCCGATCGGCAGTCCGAGACGCTCGATCTCTTCATACAACGGATAGAGAAATGGCTCATCGAGGTTGGCGCGTCGCACGCTCGGCAGCATGAACACCGAGCGCATCCCAAGGTCGTTGACGCCATGCGCCAGTTCCTTTAGCGCCGCATCGACGCAATCGCGCGTCGGAGCGACCAGCGGCAGACTCAATGCGGGACGGACGCGACCGCCGCAATCGGACGCGAAGTCGGCAAGCAGATCGTTTTGGGCCCGGGCACAGGCGATCGCGAGGTCGAGCTTAGCGGTCGCGAGCCACACCAAGCCGATGCTCGGGTAGAGTATAGCCGTGTCGATACCCTCGATATCCATGTCAGCGAGGCGACCGGCCGGGCTCTCCGGATGGCCGCGCGGCACTTGATCGAATGAGGCACGCGAGCCGGTAGGAGTCGCGCGTGGACGGGTATGATGCTCGAGTAACTCATCGCGTGCGATTGCGTCGTCGGGACAAGGCCGTTCTCATGCGCCATCGTGAGCCGGCCGTCGAAAAGCATTCGCCAATAGCCATTCGGATCGATCCCGCTTCGAAAGACTCTGCCACGTAGCGTGGACGGCAGGTATTTGTCCCACAATCCAAGTGGCATTTCCCATGCATGACCGTCGCCGTCTATGACGTGGTACTCATTGCCTGCTGCATCGCGAACGCTCATCTTATACCTCGGGCCGATTGACAGCCTCCCCGAGAGTTAAATGTCAGAGGTTTCGAGTGGATTGTTCTTTTTGAATTCGAGCGCAACTTCACGCATGGTCTTAAAGGTTACACCGCTGCGATCGCGCATGTGTTCGACCAAGCGTTCGAGCATAAGCAATCGATGACCCCGGCCAATGCATTGCGGATGCATCGTTAGGATGTAGACACCTTCGCCCTGCCGGTCATACAAATAGTCAAAGTCGCCAACCCAGATTTCATACATTTGCGAGGGAGCCGCGAAGCCCGGGAGAGTGCCATTTCGCGTCATCACGAACTCGAATGCTGGGAAATCATCGAGTCCCCAGGTAATGGGCAGCTCCAGCAGATTGGTCTCGCGACCCCATACAAAAGGCTTATCGGTAGGAGCCTCGTCTCCGACACGGCAATAATAGGGTGAGAAATCGTTGCCAATCAGGCTGCTGTCGTAAAGGAAATTACGCTCGATCAGGCAGTTGAGCGTCGTCGGTGTCAGATCGGCGGCTGGCGAACGATAGCCTACCGGTTCCTGGCCACTTACACGCTTCAGCGCGGCGATGGCGCGCTCGAAATCGAGCACTTCGTCCGCCGGCGTTTTCGCGCGCTCATGGAAATATCCATGATGGCCAATCTCATGGCCTTCTTCGGGGATTATAGCGACAATCGTTGGAAAGGCGTCGGCGGTGTGGCCAGGTATGTACCAGGTCGAGCGAATATCCCATTCGCGTAACATGCGTAGCAGCCGTTCGGCACCGACGCGGCCAAATTCGCCTCGCGAAATCGCACTCATCGACTTTGAACGGAACGTACCGATCCATAGCGACATAGCGTCGAAGTCAAAAGTCAGACAAACCGAGATTTTCTTTTCCATGGTCCGCGCCTGGTTCAATCCTTCGATAGAGGCTGCAGAGCAGCGAGTTTCGGACCGAGATTTCAGAAGCCCGTTGGACGTGGACAGCCGCCCAGCAAAGCCAAGAGACGTTTGGCGAGATCGAGCGTTTTACGATCCTCCAGATAAGGTCCGACAACCTGAATGCCGACCGGCAGTCCGTTACGCAAACATCCGATCGGTACCACCGTTGATGGCAAATAGCAGGCACCTGCTGGAGTCATCCATGTCAGTAGATTGAAATAGGGGCGCTGCTCGTCGCCAATTTGCGCCGTTCGTCCCGCAATCGGCATCGAATGATCGTGTGGAATGGCCGCACAAGGCATAACGGGCATCAGGATGACGTCCCATTGGGCGAAGAACTCTTCCCAACGTTTGCGCATCTGCAAGCGTCGTTCGTTATAACTCAACCATTCGCGATGTCGCATCGCCAAATAGCTGTCGTGTGTGCGCGACGGGCGTGTCGCCGACGGTGCTTGCGTATTCCTCGAGTCGGTCACGTGCCACCCCGCCAGCAAGCGCAGCTTGCAGCAGGGCCGAGAACGTCTCTCTGTCCTTTTCCAGCGAAAACGGGGGGCGCGCGTTACGATCCACTCTTGCGCCGCCAGCAGCCAGCGCCTCGGACGCTTTCTCGAGGAGTTCGTGTACTTCTGGTTCCGGACTGCAGGCAGGATCGTCGAGCCAGGCGGCTACCCGGTATTCTCTGAGCGTCTCGCGACGGACTGGCGGCAATTCTAGTCGCCAGGCCGGATGTTGCCAGCGGTCAGGCCCAGCCAAGATGCCGAGTGCGAGTTCGAGATCCTCAACGGTGCGCGCCATTGGCCCTGCGACCGCCAGATCGGAGAGAGTTAATGTTCCTGGAGGACCGGGAATCTGCCCATGAACGGGCACGATTCCATAGCTCGGTTTATGGCCAACAACTCCAGACATGTGAGATGGCAGACGAATCGAGCCGCCAATGTCGCTTCCGAGTTCCAACGGAGTAAACCCAGCTGCCAATGCCGCTGCCGATCCGCCCGATGATCCGCCTGGAGTGCGCGACAGATCGTAGGGATTATTGATGGTTCCGAAAACTTCGTTATAGCTTTGCAAGTCGCCCGCATAGATCGGGAGATTCGTCTTCCCGAATATAATGGCGCCTGCTTCGCGTAAGCGTGCCACTGGCCATGCATCTTCATTCGGAATGAATTGAGCCAGCTCAGGTGCGCCCGATGTCGTTCGCATGCCGGCAGTCTGAAATGTATCTTTGATTGTCATGGGCACCCCATGTAAGGGACCCCTCATTTCGCCGCGCACTAGAGCGGCATCGGCAGCGTCAGCTTCGCGGCGGGCTTGGGCGACGTCGAGGGTAACGACGCTATTGATTGATTTATCAAGTCTCTCGACGCGCGCGAGAAAGTAGTCCAGTACTTCTCGACTCGAGACCTCGCGCCGTCGAATTGCTTCCGCAATGGCGATTGCACTGGAATAGGCAAATTCAGACACTCGGTGTCACCCCCGCTAAGAGTGTGGTAGCGAGTTCATACTTCATCCATTCGTCCGTTTGCTTTGTTGTTCCATCACACGGGTGCGTAACGGTTCGGCCGATAAGTCGGACAGCGGCCTCACTAGGTTGAGAACCTCCGCCACAAGGGTTTGCACCTTGACGTCTTCCGCACTGAGCGCCTCCAACGCCATGAAATATCTGGCGCCTTCCTCCAGGTCCTTGGGCCGTTCGCCCTTGGTCTGCGGATACACAAAGTCGGCATTGGCTGCCAACGTCCAGGGCGTTGAAACCACTTCTGCCGCACGAGCGAAGAATTCTTGCGGCAGTCCTTCCAGTCGAGCAACCGCTTGTGCTCGCTCATTCAATAACCCCTGCAGTGCTTCGGCCTGTAATGCCGCTGAACTCATCCCCTGGCCGTAGACCGGGTTGAAGCTACAGACTGCATCGCCGAGTACCAAAAATCCCTCGGGGAAAGTCTCGAGCCGTTCGTAGTGGCGGCGCATGGCGGTCGGAAATCGATGCGGAGTAATCTCGGATATCCGCTTGGCATCCTTGACCAGCTCGTAAAGCATTGGCGTATAGAGTGATTTGGTGAATGCCAGAAAGCCAGCCTCATCGACTGGGGGATAATCTCCGAAACGCCCTCCCACGGTCAGATGAAATACGTTGCCCTCAATTTCTTCCATCGCGCCCAGATTCGGAAAGCCAGCAACATTTGCGGCCAGTAATTTCTCCGGTTCGGAATAGTTCGGAATCTCGTACTTCGTGCTTGCGTATGCGACGTCAACTCCGATGCTCGTTTCCCTCGGCACCGGAAATCCGAGTTCCTTGAGCCAACGCAGCGCAGGCGCGCCGCGCCCGCCGGTGTCCACTACGAGGTCCGCGGTAACCGGATGCGATCCTCCTTCGTGCTCGTAAACTACGCCGCTCACCCGCTGGTTTCTGTAAATCAACCTCTCCACATTGCAGTTGCTCTGAAAACGCACGTTGGTCAGTTCTCTCGTGCATTGACGAACGCAATATTCGAGGAGACCGCGACTTTGGCAATAAAGATCAATGCCGAGATCGCGCGGTTCTAGGACGGCGCCACCAGGTGAATAGGACTTCCGGTCGGGCAGCAAAGTGGCATTGTCCATTCCCCAACGCACACGTACAGCGCCCAGTTTCTGCAATTTGTCTGTGAAGCCCGGGTATAGCTTCGACAAAATTCGCTGTCCGCTCAGCAACAGAAGATGAAGGTGATTACCCTGCGGAATCGATTTGTGAATTCCTGGACGGTCGTCGATCTGATCGCGCTCGAGGACCGTAACCTGTTCGAAGAAAGCAGAAAGAACGCTGGCAGTTATCAACCCCGCGATGCTTCCACCGACTACAACGGTATCCTCGCCTATGCGACTCATTAGAGACCCTCCTCTTTGCCTAGACCGTGATGTCCGCGAGTCGTTATAGGCGTGTGTCTCGACAGAAGCAGGCGCCGCTTCTTAACGAACTCCTCCACTGCATCGACAAATAGGTCGCACTCGGCGTCACGAACTTCCAGACTTAGCGCGATCATAGCGCGACGAGCGAGATAGATACCTCTTTCAAGCATGTCGAAGAAAAAGAGTTCCTTCAGTAACTGATCGCCTGCGGCAACATCGTCAGGTGTTATAACCGGCAGCGAAGAGAAGTGCGCTGTCATCAGTGATCCGACTCCTGTGAACTGCAGAATCGTGTCATGTGTGTGGCAGAGAACATTCAGCTGATGGCGCAGAGCGTCGCCTCTTGCGTTTAAGCGACGTGAAACTGCGGGCGTGAATACCTGAGTCATACCGGCGTGACCTGCAGACATGCTCAGCACGTTGTTGTTGAACGTACCTGCATGTTGCAGTCCATCTGGCCGACGGGAATCGTAGCGCTTCATCAAAGCCCCCCGCCCACCGAAAGCGCCGAATGATAGGCCGCCGCCAAGGTACTTGCCGAGTGTAGTGAGGTCTGGATTGATACCAAGGGATTCCTGCATACCGCCGGGGGCCACCCTCGAGGTCATCACTTCATCAAATATGAGCGTGATGCCGCACTCGGTAGCCCGATCCCTTAACATCCCGAGAAAAGTCGGCTCTCCCGGGATACAGCCACCGGCACCCAGCATCGGCTCGACGATAATTGCCGCGAGCTGTGCCCCATATAAATCGAGGAGACGTTTTGTGTCAGCGCAATCATTGTAGCGACCCACTACGAAGTCATGGGGAACATTAGTTGAGACCGCAGCTGCACTGAAGTTCAACAGGCCACCATGATAGGCACCCGAGAACGCGAGGATCTTATGGCGACCAGAAATGACCAGCGAGGTCGCCAGTGCCATCAGGTTCGCCTCGGTTCCCGAGTTGGTAAATCGAACGAGTTCAATCGATGGAAAGCGCTGGCAAATCACTCGTGCCAGTGCGGCCTCCCGCGAATTGGGTCCAGAGAGATTGATGCCGCCATCGAGGGCCTGGTCGATGGCGGCGCGGATCAACGGATTCGCGTGCCCATAGAGGCCAGCCGTGAAATCGCCTAAGAGATCGACATATTCGTGACCGTCCGCATCCTGGATACGACATCCTTGGCCGGCTTCGATGACCACCGGAAATGGCGAATAGAATAGTGTTGAACGCGTGTTGCCACCCGGCATCACCGTGCACGCGTCCTCATATAGCAACCGGCTGCGTGGGTTGCGGCGGGCGTACCGTTCACGCGCAGCTATTAAAGCGGCGTCGATCTCTGTATTTAACCCGTGAGGAGGCATAATCAGCGTTTCCGTCACATGCATAAAAGTCAAATAAGCCTTCAACGACATCTTGAGAGTGCTCTCTCAAAATCCCGTGGCACGCTAATGACGACCTCTTGTACGATGTACAACGTGTCTTGTCAACCGTACAATTAATGCAGTGGAGTCCCGATGGAAGAAATTGATGCGCCGCTTATGCTTAGGTTCTGTGGGGCGGCGTGTATAGCCTCGGCAGCGTGGAAATTGAAATGGCTTCTCGCCGTCACAAAGATCTAAAACCGAACAACCATAGGAGAGCAACCGTCAGAGCCGCGAGAAGTCCTCGGCCGGAGCCGGTAGCGCTGAGTCGCGAGCGGATCGTCCAAGCGGCTCTTAAGTTGATCGACGAAGCAGGTCTCGAAAATTTCAGCATTCGAGAGGTTGCCCGTCTTCTTGGCGTTTACCCGACGGCGGTCTATTGGCATATCTCCGGGGGCAGGAACGCCCTTCTTGCAGAGGTCGCGTCAACGACACTAGGTGATGTCGCGCCGCGGTTTGTCGCAGGAGATGACTGGGCTCATTGGATCCGCACCCTGTTTCACCGATACCGCGATTCCCTGCGGTGCCATCCGAACGTAGCTCCACTGCTCGGCGCACAACTCGTCTCGAACGCTGGCGTCGATCCGGCGCTCGTTGAGCGCGCGCTGTCAGCGCTCGACGCGGCAGGTTTTCAGGGTGAAACGCTAGTTGATGCTTACAATGCTGTGATCGCCGCTATGCTTGGATACGTGACGCTCGAGCTGGCGCCGCTGCCAATAGACGATCCGTACGGCTGGGCGGAGTCATTCGAACGCAAGATACGTTCACTGTCCCCGAGCGAATACCCCCACCTTGTCGCCAATCTTAGTAGGTTAGCCAATCGTGCGTTTATCGTACGGTGGAAGAGCGGTATGGAGGCTCCGCTCGCAGGAGGCTTTAACCTTTATGTCGAAGCGCTCATAGGCGGCCTTCGATGCCAAATCGCCAGCGTGAAGCCACCGGTAGTTGATCAAACCGATAATAACAAAGAGGTGGAGACGACCGGTTCACCCGCTAAGAGAAAACGGTCAAAAAGGGTTTCTACATTTGCCGCTTCGACTAAAACTGGGAAGTCATTAAAGGGAATGGTGAGGGGGCGATCCCCCTCACAATCCCCCTGATCGGATCGCGCCAGGTGGATCTGGTTTGCTTCGGCGACTCTCGCCATAGTGGGTCAACTTTCAACTGGCGTTGACAAATGGACCTATCGAGGAGGGCTTTCGGGCGATGGAAGATGGTGATCTTGAATGTTTCACTGACCTGCCGAGTGTGCGTGATCCCCTAACTAAAATCTGGAGATACCTAACGCCGGAAAAATTCTTTGCGTTGTTAGAAAACCGTGCGCTTTTTCTTCCAAATGCCGATCTTTTCCGCGATCCCAGAGAGGGCTCATATCCTGATGCAAACCGAATTGTCCGAGACAGGCTGTGGGAAGAACTTAACGTTTCTGAAGAACAGAGGCAGATAATCGAAGGTCATTCCAAGTGGAACAAACATCTCACTTTCGTCCGTTGCTGGCATCTCAGTGATTACGAATCCGCCGCCCTATGGCAGATCTACGGTGAAACTGAGAAGGCTGTCGTTATCCAATCAACGATTGGTCGTTTGAGGGCATGCCTACCGGACTTTGTCCACATTCACCCCGTCACATATATCGACTACAGGCGGGACCGCATCCCGGATGGACATTCGCTCTATCCATTCTTTTTTAAGAGCAAGGAATACACGTTCGAAAACGAATTAAGGGCCGTCACGGGCGATCTTCCAATGTCTGACCCTGGACGCTTACGTGCGCAGATAGACAGTGCAGGTTGGTCTTTTCCAATTGAACCGAACGAATTAATCGAGAACGTATACGTGGCGCCCGGATGTCCTCAAGAAATGCACGCCAGCACCCGCTTCCGTAGCTTTGCGGAGGGGCCTTGCAGCTCCACTGTTGACGTCCGCGATGGACGTTAAGCCGCGGTGGTGATCGGTCGGACAGCGACCGCTCAGTGATATTTTCGGGCTTGAATGATCAATGGCTTCAATCGGGCACCTCTAAAAGTTTGCTACCTACTTGCTACCTAAGAGCGACGGGTGCGGGTCTTAATATTCTTAAGTGCTTGATTTTATTGGTGGAGCTGAACGGGGTCGAACCGTCGACCTCCTGAATGCCATTCAGGCGCTCTCCCAACTGAGCTACAGCCCCACCGCCTAGGCGAGGCTTATCAACTAACCGTAACCGACCCGTGGAGTCAACCGCGCTCCCAGCCTACGTCGCTCTTCGATGCGCGCCTATTTCGCGCTCTGACGCAACTCGATTACGTTGCCGTCTGGGTCGCGAATCCATAGCTGACGGCCAACCATCTTCTGCGCTTCCGGCGTCATCTTCGCGACCATCTTCGCACCGTCCAGATATGGCAATCCCAGCTCCTCGACGCGCGCCTTGGTCGCCTCGAAATCTTCGACCTCGATCGCCATATGCGGCCCCGTCGGGTCGATTCCCTCCGATCGCGGCTCGCCGCCAATAATGTGCAACGCGTTGTCGCCGATGCCGTACCATTCGCCCGGGATATTGATCTTCGGCCGCGGCAGCTTGCGCAGCCCGATTACGTTCTCGTAAAAGTCTTTTGCCTTATCGACGTCGGTGACCCTCACCGCGACGTGATTCAATATGGTCGTCTTAATCATTCGGCTCCTCCCCGGACTCGTCATCCGCCCCGGTCGATAACCTGCCCCGCGCATTACGCTCTCACCCCTCTCTAATCCATCCCCCGCCCCGCCCGCAAGTCCGCCAGTGCAGACCCCAGCTCGCCGGTGCAGACACCAGCTCGGCGGTACACACAAGCTCGGTAATGCAGGATGCAGATACAGTGGTCGAGGAGCGCAAAACCTTACTTCAACTGAAACCTCACGAGGGCAAATATATACTTGACTCACCGCGTCCTTTTGCGCTATCTTTAGAGTCATGGACGCTCACATTCCGAACACGCTTCATGAGGCGATCTCCTATTTCTCTAACCCCGACAACTGCATGAAAATGGCGATCGCGATGCGCTGGCCGAACGGCGCGATCGCTTGTCCGACTTGCAGGAGCACGGAAGTTACCTTGCTGGCGACCCGCCGCATTTGGAAATGCAAGACCAAACATCCGAAGCAACAATTCAGCGCTAAAGTCGGAACGATTTTCGAGGATTCGCCTATCGGATTGGATAAGTGGTTTACGGCGATCTGGCTGATTTCCAACTGCAAGAATGGCGTTAGCTCTTGTGAGGTTGCGCGCGCTTTGGGCGTCACTCAAAAAAGCGCTTGGTTCATGCTTCACCGTATTCGCAAGGCCATGCAGGACGGTACGTTCGAGAAAGCGATCGGCGTTTTTGAAGTTGATGAGTCGTTCATCGGCGGAGCCGCCCGCTTCATGCATAAGAATAAGAGGGTAAAGATCACCGGCACTGGCGGAACTGGCGGCGGCAAGGCGGTAGTCATGGGCTTGCTGGATCGCAAGACCAAAAAGATTCGCCTGCGCCATGTCGCCGATACCAGCGGCCCGACACTCCAAGGAGTAGTGCGCGAGTACGTTCAAGGCGGCTCTTATATTTTCAGCGATGCCTGGCGCTCGTACAACGGCTTGTCTGCCGACTACGTTCATCAAGTGATCGATCACGCGGAGCGTTACGTTGACGGAAACATCCACACTAATACCATCGAAAATTTCTGGTCGCTCTTGAAGCGCGGCCTGAAAGGTACTTACGTAAGTGTCGAGCCGCTCCATCTGTTCCGCTATCTGGACGAGCAAGCGTTTCGCTACAACTAGCGCAAGAACGATGACGGTGGGCGATTCGCCACGACGCTTTCGCAAGTCGTCGGACGGCGAGTGACCCTACAAGGAGTTGACCGGCAAAACTGAACCGATAGGCGAGCCCCTCAGTTGACCATCGGCAAGGTCGCGGTAAACATGGACGCAGACTTAGTGCTGCGCCCGAAGCAAGAATAGGGTGGGTGAATAGTGAAAGACGACCGGTCCAATTCCCTCTCCCCTTTCCAGCGTTTCGAGGCGCTGGCAAAGGCGTTGTTTGCGGTGCCGAAGAAGACACTGATCCAAAACGCTGACAACCGACATCAACGGAGTAAACCGAAGCTGTCGAAGAAAAAGGCCTGATTCCGATAAAAATATTGAATTGCAAGGCTAAGTCAGCCTTCGTGGACGGCGAGGCCGTTTCCGCTGTTGTACTGCCTTAAGTTCGCCCTCAATAAACTTTCGGAACGCGTCCATATCCTTTAAATTCGTTCGGGCTTGGGCCCTCTAGGTCAACCAGAAAATCGCGCGTAATCGGATAGTGAAACTGCGTAATTCTCGACAAGTGAACATCTGCGCTTGTCCATAACCGAATCGTTGATGTGCCGCGCTTCATCCATCCGGCCTGCATATCAGCCGCCTGCAATGGTAAAAATTCTCGCTTATCCTCGAATCTGACATCCCCTAGAAAAGGAAATCGACTCAACGACATCGGCTTAAGCGCAACGTTATATGCGGACCTTAATTGATCTCCGATTTTCCCTTGTCTATCGAAGATGAAATCAACTTTTTTAGGCCCGAGAGGTTTTGATAGCAGGAAATCCGCAGAGAGGCGTTGAATCAAATTAATTGCGCACAAAAAGTAGGGGTCTTTCCATCCTTCATGGAAATTAGAACTCCAAAATTCTTGAAGTTCAGCTTTTGATACCCAAGAAGCTACCGCGAAACAGTCGAGTCCGCTAGGGATGACGCTGGCAAGTGCCGCGATTCTTTCATTCCTAGATCGGTCGTCGAAATGCTGGAAGTCGCCCTTACGAGCGATTGCTTCGTTGGTTCGGTAGTATCCCAATCTCGGCGAGCGCTTCAGAACCTCATGCCACTGCGGGGCGAACTTCGTCCAAGTTTGAAGTGATGCGACATATCCGGCGACAATAAAATACTCCGCATTCTCCGAATCGTCCGCAAAAGCCTGAAGTATCACGCAAGCCGTCCGTTGGGCGACATGGGGAGATAGGCCACAATAAAGCCGCTCCATGCAGAGAATCTGCAATTCATCATCAAGGTAAAGTTGCGGGAGCATCTATCTGCGCTCCTGCATGGGCTCACCAAACCATACACTTCTCTGTTTGGTGAGCCTAGTATATATTTGCCCTCATGAGGTTTCAGACTTCCCATTGGGTTAAGCGCGAGCGTTTCAACCGACACCTCCCACGCTGCCGCCGGCCGAGTGGCGCACGAACCTGAAGAAGATCGATCCGTCGATCGGTGACGAAACGGTGGCGATATTCGCGCGCACGCGGCAATTAAAGGACAATTTTTGACCACTCGATTTTCGATTATCCCAGCAAATCCGCGGGCTAATTGGGTTTGTTATGTACCGGCGATTTTCCCGGCAATGCTCCGCCTGCGGAGCGAGGCGGTTTTCGGTTGGCACCTCGAGGTCACGTGAGTAACGCTGATGGACGACCAGATTTTTTCCTGATGGGAACTCGAGGTCAGGGGAATACCGCTGAGATACGGCCTTCCTTTTCGAAGTGGGATAGTGGTAACGGACGGGGGTCATTTTCCTGTTGATATCCCGGATAGCAGCGCCGGGGAGCTGGAAGCAGGCGCCACGACGCGGCGGGCGGTCGCGACGAGTAAAAGGCCGCGAGATTCCGAGGTCAGGTCCAACCGCATCAGCGCCAGGCACGGGCCGCAGGGTGAGTGAACGAGGTCAGCGCGCGCTGGTCGCCCTCTTGTACGAATATACTCCTTCGGGGCGTGGATTGACAGCCCTGGGCCAGCAGAGGTTGACGCAGGAGCAACTTGGGCGCCTGTTCGGCTCAAGCCAATCAGGGATCGCGAAGATGGCAGCGGCCGATCCCTCGGAGCATCGATTTGATGGTTCGTGCGCTCCTGCGCATGGGCGCCAGCCGCCAGGAGGTCGCCTCCTACATCTCAACACACCGAAGGAAGCACGCAGCACCGCGGATTCGGAGACTGAAACCTATAGTAGGTTTCATACTTCCCATTGGGTTCAGACCGAGCGTTTCAACCGACACCCCCACTGGGGATAGGTTGATCGCCGCTTTATGCTATAAAGCGGCGTCTTCGTTTTCTCTGAGCCACTGCGCTCGCAATGTTTCGGCTCGTCGCCTGATTCGCTCGACATCGGCATTCGGATCCGGCGCTGTACCGCCTTCTCCGAGCGGTTCGATCCCAAGTTGATCGAGTTTCACGAACACCGGAGCCATCGCCGCATCGGGGTCTCTGAAGAAAACACTTCCCCGGATACGGACAAATTTCCACCCGAGTCTTTGAAGGATCGCCTCCCGATCAATATCGTGCTGAAGCTGCTCCGCCGTATGCCATCTCTCGCCATCGCATTCGACGGCAAGCTGTCTAGTGTTTCCGTTGACAACTAGGTCGATCCGAAACGCTCCAACTGGATATTGCGTTTCCACTCGATAACGAGCTGAGAGCAATCGTTGGAGCACCAGCTTTTCAAAGATCGAGTCGGTCCGCTTGCCCTGTACTTCCATCGCGCGCAAGAGCGCTTGGGGGTCGCGAGCATGCTCGATAAGCCGACGCCGAAGATCGCGGGGTCTGAGGTGTGCGCTCGGGTCTATCGAATGCACGACCCACAGCTGATCTCGCGCTCGGCTGACAGCAACGTTGTAGCGCTTCTTAAAGAGACCCCTTGGACCTTCCTCACGGATAGGCAACTGTCCGTCCTCCGGGGGCCCATCGACCATCGAAAGAAAGATCACGTCTCGCTCATCACCCTGAAACTGCGCAGCGTTTCCGCACAGCAGCCGATGCTTCGCGAAGATGCTGGGGGTGAGCCTTCGCCGCAGCATCTCCTCAATCAGGAGAGCCTGGTCATCCCCCAAAAGCGAGATGACACCGAAGGTCATTGGTTGTCCAGATTCGTTGAGGGCATACGCTGGGTCGCTGAGGCATGTGACCATCAGAGAGGCGATCTCCTCAGCCTCGACATGATTCGTCTGCCTGTTGGTGCTCCGGAAGCCATGCACGCGGTGGGCAATCAAAGCCGGCCGCACCCCGGCAGACATCGGCTCGCGCAAGGGACGAATCGTCAAATTGTAGGAGAGGTCGTTGCTGAATTGTATAATTTCGGGAACGCAACGAAAGTGCTCACGTAGAGCGACTACGCCTCCGAAGGCCGTCTCAGCGAGGTCGTATATCGAGGTCTGACCGTCGTAAAGGTGGCTGTTCGGAATGCCTTGTAAGTTAGTGTCTATTAGGCGTTGCACCTGATCGATGCGCTGGCCGATGGCGTCGGGTGTCACCTGTTCCTTATCACCTACGACAACGTGCTCGCGTCCGAAGTATAGCGCAGCGAGCGCGGTGACATCGCTTTGACTGGCCTCGTCGATGATAACCACATCGAACCGAGTTTCGCGCGGATCGAAACTCTCATAGACACGGCTTAGGGGCATGATCCACACGGGAACTGCGCGCCGTGCTGAAGCTAGCAATTGACGCGCTTGGCGAAGGAGTTCCGGGGCACGTTTGCCGGTGCGCTTGCCAGCCTAGCGGATGGCCTGCACGTAGCCCATGAGCGCCTGCTGCGACTGCAAAGCTGTGCGCTCGCGTTGCGCCGCCCACGTCTCATCTTCGATGATTTCCGCCGCCAAATTGCGTAGATCGTCTTGCGTTGAATTAAGCCGGTCTTGGAGATCTGGTATCGATACCGAGGCACGCCCCTCCAACTCCTGATACCACTGCCGCCAGCGCCATGCGACTTTAGAATCGCCGGGCGGCTGCGCCCGTCCATGTTCCATTTGCCGCTGCGCGATGGCGCGCGTCCAAGCTGGAGCAGCGTCCTCGATCCGAGCTAACAGAGCGCAGCGAGTATGGTAGGTCCCATTGAGCCCTTCTAGTCGGGCCAACTCGTCATAGACTTGATCGTAAATCTCCGTGTTCCATTCGTCTTGTGCTTGGAGTAAGACACCCGCAGCTTCGCTCTGCGGGAAGGTCGCCAAATACGTTCGCTGCTCCGACAACGCCGCCTTCAGCTCAGCCTGCCGCATCAGTGCTGCTTGCGCCTCGACTACCTCCGCCAAACCCTGCGAGCCCGCTCGCTCTACTCGTGTCAACTCTCCGTGATCGCCTACTACTGGAGGGAATGCTGCTAACCATTCTTCCCAACGAAATCCAGCGATGCGCAACTCTCCAACGAGCGGTTCCCAGATAGTTGTCCGCCATTCCAGCCGTTTGCGAATCTCGTGCGCGTAACCCTGCGCAGTCAGTTCTGGTCGCTGGCCAAAGCTAGCGAAAGATGGTCCATCGTAGCACTCGACGAGTCGGCGCCAGCGATCGGAAAGGCGACCCCTATTTACCTCAAGTTGCGCCTTCGCTTGCAGCGCGCGGATTTTGTCGGAGGCGTCGGACGCCCGGAAATCGATGTGGGACATTTCGAGGAATGTGTGCCAGGCGCGGCGTGTCACCCTCGTCTTAAAGCCGAGCGCTCCGCCGCTCTCGAGATGATGAATAATTTCACCCGAAACCTGCGCAACCTCACTGACCGAGTATCCTTCCGGCAACTCTGGTCCGTATTCCACGATAAGTCGTCGGGCGGTCGCTGCTTCGGACGCAAGTGCGTCTACAGCCGAGAGCAAGTCGCGCCACATTCCGCACAAATCGCCGCCTGACCATCCGGCAAACAGCACCTCTCGCAACCAGAGATGCTCCTCGCCGAGAACCGATGCTGCTGCCTTGACGCGCTGATGGAGCGGTTGAAGTTCGGCCGCCAACAGATTGCGGCCTCCGCTGTTAGCCCAGAGTTCCGGGCGATGCGCCAACTTGCGCGAATCTGCACCCATCTTTTCCACAGCAAGCACACGAAAATCTGCCGGCGAAACAAGTTGCGCAAGCGCCGGTTGCTGCACTGAGAGCTGCTTCTCGTCCCCGAGTGTGAGCGTGGCGCTAGACTCATAGAGCCGGCGCACCTCCGTTTCCGTGAGTGGGCACAGGACGCCGGGTTCGACCGGCCCGGGGATCCATCGGTCACGGTCCGCGTCTGCGTTGACGCGCTTGGCCACGTCGATGGGACTAAGAGCTTCGCCACCGATAACTATTTCATCGACTTCGCTGAACCGGGCGTCGCGTAGCTGCCGTCGGAGTGCCTCTTGCACACTAAGAAGCTTGGTTCTTTTCTCGCGAAGCAGGCCGGCGTCGCGTCGCATATTAGCCGCATTTGAGGTCGATAACCGGCCGGCGATCTCTTGAGCCGCATGTGAAAGTTGAGCGTGGCTTTCAGCGTCACTGTCGAGCACGCTTAGACAAAGTGGTTTCAACGCGTCATCGATCTGGTCCCGCAATACGCGAAGCGCCTTTGTAGTGTGCGCAGTCACCAGTACGGTTTTCCCTTGCGCTAACAGGCACCCCAGTAAGTTAGCAATTGTATGAGTCTTCCCGGTCCCTGGCGGCCCTTGCACAAGAACCGCATTCGACTGGGCCAGCCGCATTGCGATCTCGTATTGCTCTGCGTTAGCGGGCTTACTAAACAGAATATCCGGTTCGGGTCCCGAAGCTGCCCTCTCATGTTCGTGGTCTCCCACGTTCCTGATGGCCGCTTCGACGTCGCCAGTGTCTACGCCAACGATACGCGCCAGCCCTTCCGGAGGCGCCGTGTCGTTTCCTTCCAAGTCCTCGATTATGTGATCGAGAGTAGTGGCCAATCCCGCAGTGCGCGCTCGCAGGAAAATTACGGGCTTCCGCCGCATGCTCGGGCAGTCTGAGGAGACATCGCGTTTCGCGCCTTCGAGGAACTCGCCCTCTGTTGCAAATAGGCCCTGCACCAGGCGCCTGAGGAATCCGGTGGTGCTTTCACCACCGAGCGGTTCTACGGGCGTCGCTTCGAGTTCTTTGTCGAACTGCGCAATCATCCGCGGCTCTATACTGGATACGAGCCGCAACAGCGCGCGGTGCAGTTCCACTTTTTCTGTTCCGGTATCAAAGCTGAACTCCGGGCCAGCCGGATCGAATCTCAGATTTAATCTCTGGAGAAGGACGGGATGTCTGATAAGGTCTCCCGAAACCTCGAGAATCCCATCGCCGAGCGTAAGTTCCGTGCGCTCACCTTCACGCTGTATCGTAGTCCAGAGGAGGTGAATTTCCTCGAAGAGCTTCCTGGCCGAAACCGCCGGCTGCTCTGCGGCCGCCCAGTTCGTTCGCGCCGTCGCCCATATCTTCAGACTCGTAACGCGCTGATCGTCATCCTCAAACCCAACTGTAATGCTGCCTTTCTCGCGATCCGGGAAGTTGCGCGATGCGAGCACTTCCGCCTCCGCGTCGACAGACTGCCAGCCTGGTTTCAACCAGCCATCGAGCACTTCAGGCGGCTTGGGGCACGGCGTCAGCTCAGCCCGCCGGATGCGGATCAGCGGTTCCGGCTGCGCTTCGGCGCCCTCCTCATCGCTCTCCTCCTTACGGTCGCCTCGCCGCACCTCGATTAACGGGTGTGCCGGCCAATCGTCGATGCTCAGCACCCTGCTATAACTTGATAAATCTCGCGGGACCGGATTCCGCAGTGCGTTCAGTTCCTTCAGGAACTCGAACGTTTGGGTAAGACGGCTTTTCGCTACGTTAGTTGGCATGATTAGGTCGCCGGCAATGTAATATCGGGACGCGGCGAGCCAACCATTTTGTACATAGAAAGCTAATGAAATGCTACAAAGCGATACGAAGACGAAGTTGCGCGGGCCGTGAACTCGCGAAGGCGGCTAAGCCTCGCGTCAACGCCAACGCTATATGAGCATCCCGGCTGCAGCGCAGCCGAGGCCGTCCCCATGTCGCTCGCGCTTAGCCCAACGGGAAGTCTGAAACCTTATGAGGTTTCAGTTTCCTGAAATCTCCGGTCTGCTTTTTCCTCAGCGCGGGCGCGCGTTTCGTGTGCCCGCGCTAATCGAAGGCAGCTCGCGCCCGTGATGTCCCGCCCCAGGATCAGCGTATGCACGTCGTAGGTGCCCTCGTAAGTGTTGACGGTTTCGAGGTTCAGCATGTGCCGGATGACCGGGTACTCGTTCACGATACCGTTGGCGCCGAGCATGTCGCGTGCGGAGCGGGCGATCTCGAGCGCCGCCTGCACGTTGTTGCGTTTGGCGAACGACACGTGCTCCGGCCGCATCGTGCCCGCATCCTTCATCTGGCCGAGCCGCAGGCAGACCAGTTGGCCCTTGGTAATCTCGGTCAGCATATTGACCAGCTTGTTCTGCACCAATTGATAGCCGGCGAGCGGCCGTGAGAACTGTTTGCGCGATTTCACGTAATCGAGCGCGCAATGGTAGCAACTGCGCGCCGCGCCGAGCGCGCCCCAGGCGATGCCGTAGCGGGCCTGCGTCAGACACGCGAGCGGCGCCTTGAGTCCGCGCGCCGCCGGCAACTGCGCCTTGGCGTCGAGCCTGACATCGTCGAAATGCAGCTCCGAGGTAATCGACGCGCGCATCGAGAACTTGCCGTGGATATCGCGCGTGGTGAAGCCAGGCGTCCCCTTCTCGACGATAAAGCCGGTGATGCCCTGGTCGATCTTCGCCCACACCATCGCCACGTCGGCGATCGAGCCGTTGGTAATCCAGCGCTTGGTGCCGTTGAGAATCCAGCCGCCGCCGTCGGGCTTCGCCCGCGTTTCCATCCCGCCCGGGTCGGAGCCATGGTCGGGCTCGGTCAGCCCGAAACATCCGATCAGCTTGCCCTGCGCCATGCCCGGCAGGTAGCGCTGCTTCTGCTCCTCGGAACCCCACGCATAAATCGCGTACATCGAGAGCGCGCTTTGCACCGACGCGAACGACCGCAGCCCCGAGTCGGCCGCCTCGAGCTCCTGCATAATCAGCCCATAGGCGACGTTGTTCATCCCGGCGCATCCGTAACCCTTGAGATTGGCGCCGAAGATTCCCAGTTCGGCCAGTTTCGGGATCACCTCGAGCGGAAAGCTCTCACCCGCGAAATGGCCTTCGATGTTCGGCATCACCTCGCGCTGCACGAACTGCCGAACCGCATCGCGTGTCATCTATCCTCAGGGCTGAGCAATTCGTCAAGATTATAGAAGTCCAAATCCGCTAATGTACTTGGCATTTTCACTTCCCAACTCTTCAAACATGATTTTATTATGATTAGACGTTCTCACACCTGGCCTGCCCACTGTTGTCGCCGTCGCGCCTTGTGATTGACAGTGATCGGGCAAAGTCAGCACCGGGCGATCTGGCTCATCATCGAACAGTTCCAGCGTAAACCCCCGTTGCGTCAGCCAGTCCATCAAATACCCTTATAAAACGACGTAGTTGTATGCACATCGAAACGCTAAAGGTCTTCTGCGACATTATCGAAAGCGGCAGCGTTTCTTATGCTGCCTCGCAAAACTTCGTGACTCAATCGGCGGTCAGCCAGCAGGTCCGAAGCCTCGAAGACAAGTACGAATGCCGATTGTTAGAGCGCGCGCGGGCCGGCGTCAAACCGACGCCGGCCGGGCAGATTCTTTACAATTCGAGCAAGGAAATCGTGCGGCGGTTCATCGAGTTGGAAAACCGCCTGCGCGAAATCGGCTCGGTGATCGCGGGTTCGATCCGCGTCGGTACGGTGTACAGCGTCGGACTGCATGAATTGCCGCCCTACCTGAGCGAGTACCTGCGCACCTTTCCGCAGGTCAACGTCCATCTCGAATACCTGCGCTCGAACAAGATCTACGACGACCTGGTCGAGGGCAAGATCGATCTGGGCGTGGTCGCCTATCCGAACAAGCGCAGCCAGATCGTCACGATCGCGTTTCGCCACGACGAACTGGTGCTGGTGGTGCCGCCGGATGATGCGCTGGCGAAGCATCACAAGGTCGGGGTCGCGCAACTCGCCGGACAGCGCTTCGTCGGCTACGAACGCGATATCGCAACGCGCAAGGCCTCCGACCGCATCCTGCGCGAGTACGGCGTCAAGCCGAACTACACGATGGAGTTCGACAATATCGAGACCATCAAGCGCGCTGTCGAGATCGGCCAGGGAATCGCGATCGTGCCGCGTTCGACGGTCGAACTGGAAACCGCGCGCAACTCGCTTAAGGTGCTCGAATTCGACGAAGGGTCCGTTTACACGTCCGCTCGCTATCATCTATAAGCGCGGACGCGAACTCTCGCCCGCGGTGCGCAAGTTTATCGACGTACTGACGACCAGCAAGGTCAAGGTCCCGGGCGGCCATCCGGTGCGCAACAACGAAAAGGGCGATCACAGCGAACGTGCCGAGAAGGCCGAGCGCCTCGATAAGGTTGAGAAATCAGCGTGAGCCCGCGCATGGGACACGCTCAATACGGCATCAAGTGGTTGAGGAACTAAGAACCTTGGTTCTGGAACTCGGCGATGACCATCCCTGAGCTTATTTCAGTTCACGGTAGCGGTCGCGATCGAAACCCGCGACGATCGCGCGACCCGCGATCACGATCGGCCGCTTGATCAGATTCGGCTGTTCCGCCATCAAGTTGAGCGCGTCCGTCGCGGAGAATGTCTTCCCGCGCAACCCCATCGCCTTGAACGCCGGGCTCTTCGGATTCAGATAGTCGCGCGGGTCGACACCCTTGAAGAGCGCCTTCAATTCCTCGAGCGAAAACGGCTCCTTGGCGTAGTCGCGTTCGTCGAGTTCCATTCGCAGTTCGTCGCGCAGGAAACTCCTGGCGTTGCGGCAGGTGGTTCAGGTCGATTTCCAGATGAAGCGTGCCTTTTTCATTGCCGGTTATCCTGCGCGACGCTGCGCTCCGATGCTCTCCACGAACAAACTCGCGATCCAGCCGAACTACTCGATACTGGTGCTCGGCAAGGGTCCCGACATGCTCGAGGATCGCGACGATCCGCTGCCGATCGGACCCGCACCACTATCTATGGGATGAGTCCCGCTGCTCGCCGGTACGCCGCCCATCGAGCTGCCCGTCGAACTGCTCGTCGGATGACTGGACGGGGGTAGCGGATTCGCACCGGTCGCCATCGCGGTGTTGCTGCCGCTCGCAGAGGAATCTGCCTGGGGCAGGGGCGGCTGCGATGCGGTCGTCGTCGGACCGCTGAAATGAATCGGATCCTGACCCGCGACCATATTCGGCGTCAGCACGTAATCGCCGCCGAGCGAGCTGCGCCAGATCGTATTCGAGACCTGCGTGTTGCCGCCGGTCAGCGCCCATCCGGCGCCGCCCGCGATGCCGCCGAGAATCCCGTAAACCAGCTTGGCGGGCACGTAGAGCACATTGCCGACCACCGTTCCGGCACCGACGCCGACGCCTTTCCAGTTGACGCCTTGATCGGGCGCGGGTTGCGGCACCTGGGCTTGTGGCGCCGAGGCGGTGCCGGGCAATTGCAGCGGCGACACCACTGCTGGCCCATTAGTGTTACCGCTGTTGTCCTGGGCCAGCGCGCCGATCGGCAACGCCAGCGCGAAGGCGACCGCTGTCGCGATCATCATCGTTCGGTTTTTCATCATCCGTCCTCCTCCCCCCACTAAATCGATTCAATCGATTCCCGATTCTTATTCGGTCTTCACCACCACGTCTCTCGGCAACAATCCTAGCAGATAATCGAACGCGCGTTTGAGATAGTCCCGATCTTTCGATTCGAGCGTCAGCTTGACCCGGTACTCGGCATTGCCGATGCGGGGATATGAACCCAGCAGTAGCTCGGGATAGCGCTTGAGGCAATCATTCAGATGATCGGCGATCAGTCCCTCGCCGGCGCTGCTATAGATCGCATTGATAAAATACGGGTCGGTCGTGAAGCGCCCCGCCAGAGCGGTCAGCTTGGCCTCGAAGATTTGCGGAATTCCCGGCAGGACATAGACGTTTTCTAGCTGTACGGTCGGGAAGCGCACGTCGCCCGCCGCGCCGGCGGCAATCAGCACCGCGCCCTCGGGCACCTGCGCCATCTTGAGCCCCGCCGCATTGAGTCCGCCGGAAAAATATTTCTCGACGATCAGCTTGAGGTCGGGGTTTATGACGACTTTGCGGCCGAACGCATTCGCGACGGCCTCGATCGTGATGTCGTCATGGGTCGGGCCGACGCCGCCCGAGGTGAGCACGAAGTCGAAGGTCTTCGCGCAATGGGCGACCTCGGCGACGATCGCGGGGATTTCGTCGGGCACCACCGCGATTCGCCTGAGCTCGACGCCGAGCTTGCGCAATTCGCGCGCGGCAAAGTAGGCATTGCTGTCCTGGACCTTGCCGGACAGGATCTCATTGCCCACGACTACCATCGCGCAGCTTCGCTCGGCCATCAAGCACGTCTCCGGCGATCAGATTCTTCTTCGGATCGTTCTTATTATGGCCGCAGCGGAAGCGCCCCGGCAAGGCGGGGTCCCGGGCACCGGCTTGACCGCAATTAAGTCCCGCGAATTGCGCACCAGCGGTTTGAAAGAAGTTGATCACGCTCGCAAAACCGAAAGATTTGCTGAAAAAGCCCAAAATCATGAGAGCGGCTAGGAGTAGACCCTAGCGGAATATATTGCAGGTCTTCTAGTAAATGCGGCTCATCTAAATTACTGGGCGTGCAACCCGATCACTCATGTCAGAGCGTCTTTGATCTAACTTGCCGTATCCCTCGTCGTTTCCCGAGGCTGTAGGCACTATTCAATTCGTTAGCTATGCACTCCGCGATAGTCCTAACCTTAAGGTTCGGCAGAATGTTGATACTGGAACGCGGACCGGTTTGCCGCATTACGTCGAACGCCCTTTCACTACCTGCGCGCTCGGACACAAAATAGAGGTTCCCCATAATTTATCCCGCCCGAAACGTCGAAGGCTTTAAGAAAGTGCGATTTTCTCAATCTGCTGCAATATTCTCGCGCCGGAATTCGCGCAACGCAATCTGCAAAATTTGCTGAAGATGCCCAGCCGATTTAGATCGAGAGTCACGCGACAGTAACCACCCAACGAAATGGCTCAGGAGGTCAGCTAGTTCGACCGTTTCGAGCACATCTCCTCGGCAGAGACTCTTGATTTGCGAAGTCATGGTTGGCCTGACCAGCACACGTTTTGTTCCAGGCGCCTTGGCAAGATCTCTCATTACCTTTTGTGGGCTCTCGTCAGTAGTCACTTGGTAAATGGCCTCTCCTCCTACAAAGTCCATCCCTCCGTCATTGGCGTGAGTTGTAGAGAAGCGCTGCAATGAAAATCCAAAAGTACGGAAATATTCTCTTAGAACGGCGAATGACATGACTTCGAAGACTTCGCCCCGGTTGCCTGTGATCTGCGACAGATAGGAATCGATCAGAGCGTGACGCTCATCTACGCACTCATCTGGTAGCGAACATGCATTTTCAAGTTTCTCTATAGCTGCTTGGCGTTGTTCATACGCTGATTTCAACGAGTCAAGCAGATCGCCTCGAAGCTGCTCAAGTTCGTCCAACTCAATTCCGAGCAGCAGCGGCGCCCGGATTCGATATCTCTCTTCGGATAATTCCAGAAAACCTCGACGCCCTAGCCGACGATCAACATATGTAGAATGGTACTCGCTTCTGATGTATTTCCGAGCTAGCTCTTTGAATCCTGCTTGAATTTGTTCTTCTGTCATGCCCTCGAATTTCCGGCCGCGTCTCAGAGCGTCGATATGGCCGGATAGAACCGGTATTGCAACTCCCAAGACCGTCCGCTGTCCTAGATAGCGCCGAAGAGTCGCGGAAAGGTTCCTTTCAGGGCGCCTTTTAGTACTCACAAGTACGCTACAGTAGCCTCGAATCTCAGATTGCACCATCCCTCTGAAAACAGAGAATCGATGCCAACGCGGGTGAACCGCAAGCGCGGCCCGCGCGAAGTCAAAATCAAGGAATTGCGCATCGGTGTGCTGATTTCGTAGATTTTGACAATCAGTCGCGCGCGGACGCGGTGTGCGAGGGATGCGTCCGGACCCGGTAAAAGCCGGGCAGCGCCCCGTAGGGCGGGAGTGAGTTCGTAAAGCAGGGAATGGACCCGTAAACCAATGGGACGGCGGCAGATCGGCGTGGTCGGCGCGTTGTGGCGCTACCCCGTCAAATCGATGCGCGGCGAAGCGCTCCCGCTCGCCGCGATCACTCAGCGCGGCGTCGCCGGCGATCGCGCCTGGGCATTGCGCGAATGCGCGTACGGAGGTCTCGTGAGCGCGCGGACCTGGCCTGCGATGCTCCAGTTGCGGGCGACCTGCATAGACGACCCGGTCCCCGCTAAAGATGTAGGCGTCCGGATCGATTTGCCCAACGGCGCGAACGTCCGCTCGGAAGACTCCGTCGGCGCCGCGGGCGATCTCATCACCGTCAGTGACGCTCGCATTCGCATCGAACTCCCCGATGGCGCTAGCGTCAATTCCGACGATCCCGCTGCCCCGCGGACGCTGTCGGACTTTCTGCAACGTGAAGTCCGTCTCGAACGCATCCGCACCGCGCCGATCACGCCGGCCGAACGCGAGGCGATCATGCGCGGCGACGCGCTGCCGCCGGCGCGCGATTTTTTCGACGAGGAAGTCATCCACTTGATCGCGACCGGCACGCTGGCGCATCTTCGCGCGTTGAGCGGCGGCGATCATGATTTCGACGCGCGCCGTTTTCGCGCCAATATAATCGTGGACACCGGAGACAGCGCGGACCGCTTTATCGAGGACGAATGGCTCAATGGACGACTCGAAATCGGCGACGCCGTACGCATCACCGGTATGCGCCCGGCGCTGCGATGTGCGATAACCACGCATCCGCAGGACGAACTGCCGCACGACCCGGCGATCCTCCGCACCGCGTGGCAATTCCACCAGGCCTATGCCGGCATTTTCGCTGCGGTCGAAGCGGAAGGGATGGTGCGCATCGGCGATCCGGTTTTTCTCTGCGAGATGGCAACAGGAGCTGAGTAGATGGCGCGGCGGCAAATCGGTACGGTCAAGGAACTCTTTCGCTACCCGGTGAAATCGATGCTCGGCGAGCGGCTCGAGCGGCTGGAGGTCCGCGAACGCGGCGTCATCGGCGATCGCGCGTGGGCCTTGCGCGAAAGCGCGAAGGGCAAGGTCGTCAGCGCCAAGAAGTTCGCCCGGATGCTCGATCTGCGGGCAAGTTACGAGTCGCCACCGCGTGACGATGGGTCAGCGCCGATCGAGATTCAATTGCCCGACGGGCGCACGCTGCACGCCGCCGATGCGGACGCGGGCGCGACGCTCTCCGCGGTGCTCGGCTGCGAGGTGATGATCGAGCGCGCGCAGGCCGGCCAGCACACCCGCGCCGGGATCGACCCGAGCACGATTTTTGGCGACGTCCCAGTTGAAAACGTGATGCCGCAGCTGACCGTCGCCACGATGCCCGATACCTTCTCGCTGGTGAACGGCACCTTTTTCGACTCCGCCACGATGCACGTGTTGGCGACCGGTACGCTCGCCCACATGCGATCGCTGGTCGGCGAAGGCGCGCAACTCGACGCCCGCCGCTTTCGTCCGAATATCGTCGTCGATACCGGCACGGCGGCGAACGGCTTCGTCGAGGACGAATGGATCGGACATACGCTCGAAATCGGCGACAACGCAAACGGCGGCATCGTCAAGATTATCGCAATGCAACCAGCGCTGCGCTGCGTGATGACCACGCATCGGCAGGAAGATCTCAGCCGCGATTTGCGCATCATCCGCGCGGCCGCGCAGTTCCATAAGGCGATGGTGGGCGTGTTCGCGTCGGTGGGAGCGACCGGCGTCGTGCGCCTCGGCGACCCGGTGTTTCTCGCCGCATAAGCAAAGCGCACCTGTCGGACTTCCGCGCGTGCCGAATTGGTGGCGTGGTCGGGCGACGAGCTACTAACAGGCGCGTTGTGGATTGAGTAGGTTCAGCCCACTTGCGGCGAGGGTGTTCCGCGACGACGATTGGTCTGCAGCGTCGCTGCCTTTCGATGCCACGCAGTCAAACGACAACTATTATCCGCGCGGCCCGGGCGGCGGATCGAATCCACGCCGCGCGCGATTTTCTCGAGGCGGCAGGGTCAGCGTCCGAAGCGCTCGTAATCGCGGACAATCCAGCCGCGGCGGACGACCTGGTGCGAGCGCTGGCGAATGAGCACGGCGCCGCGTTCGGCATCCATCGCGTCACGCTCAACCGGCTGATCTTCACGCTCGCCAACGCGCGGCTCGCCGCGCTCGGCGTCTCGCCGGTGACGAGGTTTGGCGAGGTGGCGATCGCGGCCCGTGCCGCATTCAGCATCAGGGCGCGCGGCGAGAAATCATACTTCGACAGCGTGATGAACCATCCGGGGTTTGCGGAGGCGATTGCGGCGACGCGCCGCGACCTCACGCTGAACCGGCTGGGGCCGGGTGAACTCGAACATCTCGACGGCGCTGGGGCGTCGCTCGCAGCCATTTTGCGCCAATTCGATCGCGAACTCATCGAGGCGAAGCTGATCGATCGCGCTGCCATGATCGACCATGCGATCGCGGCGCTGGGTGACGCATCGGCATCGCCGTTGGCGGGAATTCCAACACTGCTGTTCGATGTGCCAATCGAAAATCTGTGCGAGCACGATTTCGTTGCGGCGATCGCCGGACGCTCGCCGCGCTTTCTGGCGACGATTCCGGCCGGCGATGAACGTTCCAGCGAACTGATTGGACGGGCGTTGGAGATCGAAGCGGCGTCGTTGGTTGAAGCGGAAGCCATAAACGCCGAGGCGTCGTCGTTGATGCGCCTGCAGCACTATCTTTTTGCCGGGACGGCGCCGCCCGCGCGCGCGCTCGACGACACGGTGATGGTATTCTCGGCGGCCGGCGAGATGCAGGAGTGCGTCGAAATCGCGCGGCGGATTCAGACCGAGGCGCGCGGCGGCGTGCCCTTCGATCGTATCGCGATCGTGCTGCATGGACCGTCGCGCTACGCCCCCTATCTCGAAGAAGCGCTCGAGCGCGCGGGCGTGCCCGCCTACTTCGCGCGCAGTGCGTCGCGACCCGAACCCGGTGGACGAGCCCTGCTCGCGCTGCTCGCGTGCGCTGCGGAAAATCTGTCGGCGCGGCGTTTCGCCGAATATCTTTCGTTGGCGCAGATACCCGACGCAGGCGCAGAACCGGATGCGAGCGACGCGGAGTTCATTCTGCCGACCGGCGAATTCGGCATCGGCGGCGTGAGCGCCGAACTTGACGCGGCGAGCAAAGCGCCCGCGCACGATGAAGATCCGAATCCCGGCGTCGAGCGCGGGGCGCGCGCCCCATGGCGATGGGAAAAGCTGCTGGTCGATGCAGCCGTGATCGGCAGCCGGGCGCGCTGGGATCGCCGGCTCGCCGGCCTCGAAGCCGAGCTGCGCTTGCGGCGAACTGAGTTGGAGGACGACGACGGCGCGCAAGCCGGCTTTCTTGATCGGCAGCTCGCCGACCTCGTCCATCTGCGGACGCTCGCGATGCCGCTGATCGACGCGCTTGCCGGATTGCCGAAGCTCGCGACCTGGGCGCAATGGCTGACGCATCTGCGCGCGCTCACCACGCTCGCAATCGTTGATCGCGATCATGTGATGGGCCAGCTCGCCGAGCTCGACCTGCTCAGCCCGATCGGACCGGTCACGCTCGACGAGATTCGCCTGGTGCTGGGCGAACGGCTGGGGCGGCTCGACCGGCGGCCCGCGCGTCGCCGCTATGGCGCGGTTTACGTCGCACCCGCGGAATATATCCGTGGAATGGACTTCGACATCACGATCGTTCCGGGCCTGGTCGAGCGGGTGTTCCCAAAGAAGCTGGTCGAGGATCCGACGCTGCCCGACGCCGTTCGCCGGCGCCTCTCGGCGGCCTTGCCGTTGCAGGCCGATCGCGTCGCAGGCGAACGGCTGGCCTTGCGGATAGCCGTTGGCGCGGCGCGCCGGCGCACGATCCTGTCGTATCCGCGCGTCGATCTGGATCAGGGCCGTCCGCGGGTGCCGTCGTTCTATGCGCTGGAGATTTTTCGCGCCGCCGAGGGTTCTCTGCCGGGTTTCGAGGAACTAGCGAAGCGCGCCGCCGGCGACCGTCCGGCGCGCCTCGGCTGGCCCGCGCCGGAGCGCCCGGCGGACGCGATCGACGAAGCCGAATTCGATCTCGCGGTGCTCGACAAGCTGGTCGATGCGGATCCGGCGGCGACGGTCGGCGCGGCGCATTACCTGCTCGACGCGAATCCCCATCTGGGGCGGGCGCTGCGCGCTCGCGCGCGCCGGTGGCTGCGGCGCTGGACGCCGAACGACGGCCTGGTCGATCCCGACTCGGATGAACGTGCGGCGCTCGCGCGCCATCAGCTGACCGCGCGCTCATATTCGCCGACCGCACTGCAAAACTTCGCCGCCTGCCCGTACCGGTTCTTCCTGCAGGCGATTCATCGGCTCGCGCCGCGCGAAGAAATCGACGGCATCGAGGTGATCGACCCGCTCACCCGCGGCGCTCTGTTCCACGAAGTCCAGTTCGAGATCCTGACTACGCTGCGCAATTCGGGCCGTCTGCCGGTCACTCCGACGACGCTCGAGGCGGCGCACGCGACGCTCGATGACGACGCTCGCCAGGGTCGCAGACGAATACCACGATCGAGCTTGCACCGGCGATCGAGCGCGTGTGGATCGACGGCATCGATTCGATTCGCGCCGATCTGCGCGAATGGCTGCGGCGCACGGCCGAGGATTCCGCGCGGTGGCGTCCCGAGCGCTTCGAGCTGAGTTTCGGTTTGAGCGATCGCGCCCACGCCGATCCGGCCAGCGTCGCCGACCCGATCGCTCTCGAAAGCGGCGTCACGCTGCGCGGCTCGATCGATCTGGTGGAACGCGGCGCGGACAATTCGCTCCGCGTAACCGATCACAAGACCGGCCGTGTGCGTGCCGATCGCGACGTTGTCATCGGGGGTGGCAAAACTCTGCAACCGGTGCTCTATGCGCTCGCCGCGGAACGCATCCTGGGGCAGCCGATCGAGGAGGGCCGCCTCTACTATTGCACGGCGGCCGGCGGCTACGAGGAACGCGTCGTGACGATCGATGCGGCCGCGCGCGGCGCGATGGCCGCCTGCGCGTCAATCATCGGCAAAGCGCTCGACGAGGGTTTTCTGCCCGGCCGCACCGGGCGAACGCGAATGCGATTACTGCGACTATCGCCGTGTGTGCGGCCCGTACGAGCATAGTCGGGTCGAGTATAAGACCGCGGCGAAGTCGGTCTCCGATCGGCTGGCTCGAATTGCAGCGCCTGCGGGAGACTCCGATGAGCGACGCAAATACCGCCGGCGCGTCAGGCGTCGCGACCTCCGATAATTGAACTGACGGCGATCGCTGCAATGCCCGCCGATCAGCGGTGCGCGAGCGTATCCGCAACGATCTCGAGACCACGCTGATTATCGAAGCCGCCGCGGGCACGGGCAAAACCACGGCGCTGGTCAGCCGGATCGTCGCGGTGGTCGCGAGCGGCCGCACCGAACTCGATCAAGTCGTCGCCGTGACCTTCACCGAGAAGGCTGCCGGCGAACTCAAACTGCGGCTGCGCGCGGAGATTGAACGCGCTCGCCACGAGCATCCCGATCCGGCGGCGCGCGCGCGCCTCGATAGCTCATTGCGAAAACTCGAAGAGGCGCGCATCGGCACGATTCATTCGTTTTGCGCCGACCTGCTGCGCGAGCGGCCGGTTGAGGCCGCAGTCGATCCGATGTTCGAGGTCGCCGCCGAGGATGCCGCCGGCGCGACTCTTCAACGCCGCCTTCGATCGCTGGTTCGAAGTTGCGCTCGCCGCCCCGGGCGAAGGCTTGCGGCGAATTCTGCGCCGTCCCGACGTGACCGATCGCGAGGGCCCCCGGCCGCTGTTACGCGCCGCGGCGCAGGAACTGCTCGAATGGCGCGATTTCGATGCGCCCTGGCAGCACGAACCGTTCGAACGTGATCGCGAAATCGACGCGCTGGTTGACGAGATCGCGGCCCTCGGCGCACTCGCGGCGGAAGGCGACCCCGACGATTGGCTACGGCGTGCGCTGGAGAGACTCAGCCGCCCGATCGCGGAAGCGACGCGGCTCGAGGCAGTGCGCGATCGCGATTACGATGCGCTCGAAGCGGCGCTGCTGCGGCTCCTGCGCGGCGGCGATCAACATTGGCGATGGCGCGGTGCCGGCGATCGTTTCGGCCAGTTCCAGCGCGGTGAAATCCTCGCGCGGCGTGAAGCGTTGCGCACGCGGCTCAATGAATTCCGTGATCGCGCCGGTGCCAGCCTCGCCCCGCTGCTGCGCGACGAGCTGTGGCCCGTGGTCGAGATTTATCGCGAATTGAAGGAGCGCGCCGGACGCCTCGATTTTCTCGACCTGCTGCTTACCGCGCGCAACCTGGTGCGCGACAACCACTCGGTGCGCGGCGAATTGCAGGCGCGGTTCACGCATATCTTCGTCGACGAATTCCAGGACACCGATCCGCTCCAGGCCGAGATTCTGCTGCTGCTGGCGGCCGACAATCCGGCGGAGAACGACTGGCTCGAGTCGCGGCCGCGCGCCGGCAAGCTCTTTATCGTGGGCGATCCGAAGCAGTCGATATATCGCTTTCGGCGGGCCGACGTCGCCCTTTACCAGGAGATCAAAAGCCGGCTGTTAATGCGGGGCGCGGCGCTCGAATATCTCACGGTCAGCTTTCGCGCGACCCCTGACATCCAGTCGTTGGTGAACGCGGCGTTCGCGCCGTTGATGACCGCCGAAACGCCGACGCAGCCCGTCTATGCCGCGCTCGAACCGTATCGCGAACCCCTCGATCACCAGCCCGCGATCGTCGCGCTGCCGGTGCCCGAGCCTTACAGTCAATATGGGCGTATTACAAATTGGCGTATCGAAGAATCGCTGCCGGAGGCGATCGCGGCGTTCGTGCGCTGGCTGGTCAATGAAAGCGGATGGACAGTGACTGAGCGCGAGTCGCCGGAACGCCGTGTGCCGATTCGCCCGCGCCACGTGTGCATCCTGTTTCGCCGCCTGAGCGCCTATGGGCGCGACGTCACGCGCTCCTACGTCCGCGCGCTCGAGGCGCGCCACGTGCCGCACGTGTTGATTCGGGGCGGCTCCTTTCATTTGCGCGAGGAAGTCGAAACGATTCGCAACGCGCTGGCCGCGATCGAACGGCCCGACGATGAACTAGCGGTCTTCGCGACGTTGCACGGCCCGCTCTTCGCGATCGCCGACGGCGCCCTGCTGCGTTTTCGCGAGGCCTACCGCAGTCTCAATCCGTTTCAGCGGCTGCCCGAGGAACTGCCGCTTGCGCTCACGGGAATCGCCGACGCGCTCAAGGTAATCCGCGAACTTCATCGCGGGCGCAACCGGCGGCCGCTCGCCGACACGATTTCACGCCTGCTTGCTGCTACGCGTGCGCACGCCGGCTTCGCGATTTGGCCGACCGGCGACCAGGCGCTGACCAACGTGATGCGGTTGATGGACATGGCGCGGCGCTACGAGGCGACCAGCGGTGCGACCTCGATGCGCGGCTTCGTCGAGGACCTCGAGACCCGCGCGGAACGCGAGGAGGCCAGCGAGGTGCCGGTGGTCGAAGAGGGCACCGAGGGCGTGCGCATCATGACGGTGCATCGCGCGAAGGGGCTCGAATTTCCGGTGGTGATTCTCGCCGATCTCACGTGCCACGAGACCGCGGCCGAGCCGCGCCGCTTCGTCGATCCGGCGCGCCGCTTATGTGCCCAACGGCTGGCCGGTCAGGCGCCGCGCGAATTGCTCGATCACGCCGAAGACGAAGCCCGCCGCGACGAGGAAGAGTCGGTGCGCGTGCTGTACGTCGCGGCGACCCGCGCGCGCGATTTGATCGTCGCGCCGGTAGTGGGCGATGAACGTCACGACGGCTGGCTGGCGCGGCTGACCCCGGCGCTTTATCCGGCAACGCGCAACGGGCGCACTCCACTCGAACGGCGGCCCGCAGGTTGTCCCGAGTTTCACGCCGAGCTGGCCGGCACGCGGCCCGAAAATGCCTTTACGCGATCGCCAGGGGTCACGCCCGGGTTGCACGTTCCGGAGGCCGGAGCGCATCGGGTGGTGTGGTGGGACCCGGGCATCCTGCAGCTCGACGCGCGCGAGACGATGGGCTTGCGGCAATCGAAGCTGCTCGAAGCCGACAAACAGAACGAACGTTCCGAGCGCGGCACCCGCGAATACGCGACGTGGCAGCGTCGGCGCGAGGAGATTATCGCGGCGGGCGCGCGGCCGGCATTGCACGTGGCAAGTGCGACCGAGCTTGCAATCGGCGGGAAATTGCCCGCAATGCCTGAGGCCGCGCAGATCGAGATCGAGCAGGTGGCGCGAGCGGCCGATCGCCCTCGCGGCAAGCGCTTCGGTACGCTGGTCCACGCGGTACTCGCGCAGATTCCGCTCGACGCCGGCGCGACCGCGGTCGCGTCTCAAGCGAGCTTCTTTGGCCGTGCATTCGATGCCACTTCAAGCGAGGTGAGCGCGGCGATCGGCGCCGTCGCGAATGCGCTCGCGTCGCCGCTGATGCGCCGGGCCGCAGCGGCCTCGATCGTGCGCCGCGAAGCGCCGTTGCTGCTCAAGATGGAAGCGATTGTGAATCGTGCTGAGAGCGCCGACCTGCCGGCATCAACGATGGTCGAGGGCATCGCCGATCTGGCCTTCGTTGAAGATCGCGACGGCAGCGCACGATGGATCGTCGTGGACTTCAAGACAGATTTCGACCTGGACCGGCGCGGCGCCGAGTATCGTACGCAACTCGCGCTGTACCTGCGCGCCATCACTCGGGCGACCGCGATGCCTGCTAATGGTTATCTGCTGTTGATCTAAGCCGCCAGAAAGCGGATCGGCTAGCCGCACTATATGACGCATCGACGCAGCCAACGTCACCGGTTACTATCGGTAAGCTAAGGAAGGTATGTGCGATTGTCGAAGACCGTGAATGAAACGCTGATCGTTATCGGCTACGGATCGCTATTAAGCGGGTACGGGATGTTGGCCGAGAGGCGCGGCGGCGGCAGCCGGCTGGTCGCGCGCGACGCGTTTCCGGTGCGCTTGCTGAACGCGCGCCGCGGTCTCGCCAAGCCGTCCAGCCACGGCCACTACCTGGCGATGGACCTCGAACCGATCGACGCGACGCGGCCGATTTCCGCCCACGCCGCCGCCGCTACCAACGAGGGTATCGGCGCGCTCGGCCTGGTCTTCGATCGCGAATGGGCGCCGCTCATTTCGCGTCGCGAGGAATACGACGAGCGGAAATTCGTCGCTCTGATCGAGCATGCGGATCGTGCCGGACAATCGCTCGGCGAATTCCTGCTGGAAATCGCGCTTCGCACGCGCTGGAACTTGCTCGCATACCGCCGCGAGCTGTTCAATCTGCTCGGGTACACTTCGGAGGGTTACATTTTTCATCCGATTCCGCTCAGTGACGGACGCATCGCGGTGGCCGCAATCGGCTCGGGCTTCGAAGGGAGCGGCGATCCGGCGGTGCGCTCCAAGCGGCACGAGTACGGCATGGATCGGCTGCTGACGCTGGCCGAAGCACTGCGCATCGACACCTTCGATCTCGATCGCGACGGCCAGGTCGGTTACTACGTCGAATGCCTGCTCGGCGGTTTTCACGGCCTCGAGATTGCGGATCTCTCTCGCGACCTCGATCAGGAGCTCCGGCAGACCCTGCATCCACGCATCACTCACGTCGCTCACGGCGAACGTGAACGCTTTCTGCGCGCGACCTCCCTCGACGAGTCGCGCTATCGCGGAGCGTTCGGCGACACTCCGCATGCCTCGCTGGAACGGTTCCTTAATGGCGCCGACAAGGCCTGAGAATCGCCCGATGAATTCCGGATTTTCGATCTATGTTACCAAGGAGAATCTCAAATTCTCCGCCGCGCACTTCATCGCGTATCCAGGCTTTCGCGAACCTCTCCATGGCCACAACTACCAGGTCGGCGTGCGCGTCGAGGGCCGTCTGGGTGCGACCGGCTACGTGCTCGATTTCGGCCTGATTAAGAAGATCGCCAAGGAGATTGTGGACCGGCTCGACGAACGTACGATCATTCCCGTCAATAGCGATTGCCTGACCATCGAGCGCATCGATACTCAGCTTATGGTCGTCTATGGCAAGGACAGCTTTGCTTTTCCGGTCAGTGACGTCGCAATGCTGCCAATCGCACACAGTTCCGCGGAAGAGCTGGCCCGCTACATCTGGAACGAGATGCACGATGCGCTTAAAACCGGCGAGGCACTTTCTGAAATAATGTCACTCGAGATATCGGTCGCCGAAGGGCCGGGCCAGATGGCGATCTACCGCGAAGAAATTGCGAAATTCTGACGTAGCGTACGACAGCCTATAATTTCCTATTTCGTTCTTTAATAGTCCAACTTCCTAACTGACTTCCTCGCGGCTTCACAACCGAAGTTTGTGCTTGTTTCCTACAGTAGGAACGTGACAAGATTCGGTCTCATCCCGCAGTAAGTGGATTCGGTGATGGGGGAGATAATCTTGAGGATCGAACCAGGGCCAAATATGGTGGCTGAAGCAGCCTCGCGCTCACCCGCTGAACGCGCTCTGGTTGGCGATCATCCAACTATCGTCAAATTGCGCGCGTTGGTCGGTCGTGTCGCCGCCACCGATGCGACGGTGCTCATCACTGGGGAGAGCGGCAGCGGAAAGGAGATCGTTGCCAACGCGATTCACGCCAAATCGGCGCGCGCGCGTCGCAATTTCGTTCCGGTGAACTGCGCGGCCATCCCCCACGAACTGCTCGAATCTGAAATGTTCGGCCATGAACGGGGCGCCTTCACCGGCGCGGCCGCTCCACGTCAGGGGCTCTTTGCGACCGCCGATGGCGGGACCATCTTCCTCGACGAAATCGGCGAGATGCCGTTGCAGTTGCAGGCCAAACTACTGCGCGTGTTGGAGGACGGTATCGTCCGCCCGGTCGGCGCTGATCGCTCCGTCAAGATCGACGCGCGCGTGATAGCCGCCAGCAACAACGACCTGGTGGCCGCCGTGAAACGCAATGCCTTCCGCGAAGATCTCTTCTACCGCCTGCAGGTAGTTCCGATCTTCATTCCGCCGCTGCGCGAACGCCGCTCTGACATTCCAATTCTGATCGAGTACTTCCTCGACCGGATGCGCCAGCGGCTGCCGGGCCGCGACTGGACGGTGACGCGCGAAGCGATGGTCAACCTGTGGTCCTACGATTGGCCCGGCAATGTCCGCGAGCTGGTCAACATGGTCGAGCGCCTCGTCATCATGTGCGAAGACTCGATCATCGACACCGCAATCCTGCCCTCCCATCTGAGCAACAGTACCCGGACGGCCGAAACGCTGATTCCGGCCGCGCTTGGCGAAGCACGGCATCGACCTCACTCTCATGGTCCGCGAACTCGAAGGGCGCATGATCAATCAGGCGCTCAAGCAGACCGGCGGCAACAAACAGGCCGCCGCCAAGCTGCTGGGACTCAAGCGAACCACTTTCGCCGCTAAACTGCGCCGCTGTGGCGTCATCGCACCGTCAAGTTCGAACGAGGCGGAAGAGGTTCTAAGGAATATATGGAATCAACCAATCGGATGCCGCAGATAATGGTGGTTGACGACGACCCCGACACGGTCTCGATCCTTGCGCGCCATCTGCAGCGCGAGGGCTTCGCCGCGATCGAGGCAATCTCGGGCTCCGAATGTCTGCGCATCGTTCACGAATATCACGTCGACGTCATCCTGCTCGATCTGATGATGCCCGAGATGGATGGTTTCCAAGTCTGTCGCGCGCTCAAGCAGGATCCCGAAACCGCGGACATTCCGGTCATCATGATAACCGCGCGTGACGACCTCGACGCTCGCGCCGAAGGGATGCGCCTCGGCGTCAGCGATTTTCTCGCCAAGCCGGTATTTCGCCGCCAACTCGCCAATCGCATTCGGGCGCAGCTCGAGACGATCGCCACCGGACGCGCAACCGAGGTCGCGCTGCGCAACCTCGAGCACGCGTCATCCCGATGGTAAAAAGTAGTTAAACTTGCCCGATCGAGCGCGCCTGCGGCCCGGCGGCATTGCCGTCCGCGCGGTTCACTCCATAATCTTGAACGCCTTCGACGGACACGCAGCGACCGCCGCGCGAACCTTACTGTCGTCGGCTGCGCTTGGATCGATCACAAACTTGCCGTGCTCGACCTTGAAGACTTGCGGCAAGCGTCTTGACGCAGTTCCCCGAATGGATGCACACGTCCTTGTCCCAGCTAACTTGAAGCGCCATCGTAATCCCTCCGTGCTGAATGCTTCCCTCTTAGCATTCAGACCGCGAACTTTCGAACTTCGGGCGCGCTGATTTTGCTGCCCGCTTTGCCACCGGTCAATTAACACGCCTGACGGCGTGGCCCGCACCGAACGCTAATGGCGTTGCCGCGATGTGTTCCTTCTGCTTGATTGGATGTAACGCGCGATGGTCTCCGGGTGTCGCGATTACGCGAGCTTGCAATCCGGGCGAATGAGCTTTACGGCTGCGCGCTAAAATGAGAATCCAGGGAGGATAGTGCAATGAACGGAGAGGCCACTGGGCCGCAGAGCAGGCCGATCGCAGCTCTGACCTACCTGTTGGGCTTCGTTACAGGAGTCATCTTTCTCTACCTCGAACCCTTCGACAAGGACGAGTTCGTCCGCTTTCACGCGCGCCAATCGATCGTCTTTTCGTCGCCTGCTTCGTCGTGAACATCATCCTGAGCGTATTCGTCGCGGTACTGCCAGGACCGCTCTGCGGGATCGTTCGTTTCCTGCAGAGCGTGACCAACCTTGGGCTTCGCGATCTTCTGGGTCTTCCTGATGTACAAGGCGTATAAAGGCGAGACGCTATCGCATCCCGGAACTGGCCGACTGGGCCGACAACGATGGGATTCTAGCGCGAGATCAACCGACTTCGAGACTCTCAATTCGCAGGCCGGCGGGCTCGAATCGAATCACCAACTGGCACTGGTCCGTCTTGATCGTCAGTGCATAAGCGCCCGGCGCGCGCGCAATTGCGTTGACGCCCTCGATCGTTTGTCCGACCAATGGTTTCATCGCCGTGTTCAACGCCGCGACCGATGCCGCGATCTCGCGTCCCGCGCGGAGTCTTCTGAAATAACGCCCAAAGCGCGAGTTCGGCGCCCGGACCGTATGCGTCGCGCACCCGGCCGCTGGTGATGGCAAGCTCCGCGATTGCGCCCAGGCGAGCCGTTAATTCCGGCGGCACTTCGAGCGCATCGAGCGCCGCGCGCAGCGCCTCGTACGGCGCGCGCGCCGTAGCGTCCTGCGCGGCTGCGATAAAAACCTCGAGTTGCGGTGCGAGGATGTCGCGATGCAACCGTTCGAGCTTCAGCGGCTCGGCGCCTTCTATTGCATCGCCGCGACCATGATGTGAAGCGACCTTCTTTCTGTACGGCGATCTTTTGCCGTTATCTCGCTGACGCGCGCCTAGCCGTTGCCGCCATGACCGTTGCCGTTCGCGCCATTCTTACCGAGCAGTGCAGCCAATTCATGCTCGAAGCCGCCGGTCTCGATCGAGCAATGCATCCCGCATTCTTTTGGCGCGCCGGTCTCCCACCACCAGCGGCCCGAGCGCGGGTCCGCGCCCTCTTTCACCGGACGCGTGCATGGCGCGCATCCGATTGACGGATAGCCCTTGTCGTACAGCTCGTTATATGGGACGTCGTTGGCGCGGATGTAATCCCACACTTCGTCCTCGGTCCAGTCCGCCAGCGGTGCGATTTTCACGACGCCACCGTGATCGTGATCGATTTCGATTTTGCGGATATTCGAACGCGTCGCCCATTGGTCGCGGCGCAGGCCCGCCACCCAGCCGTCGAAATGCATCAGCGCCCGCCGCAGCGGCAGCACCTTGCGCACCTGGCAGCACAGCAGCCGCAGGTTGACGTCGCGATAGAACAGGTTGTTGCCGTGCTCGTGTCACCATCTGCTCGACGATCTTGGTGTCGGGCAGAAAAATCTCGGTGCGGATTCCGTACTTGTCGCGAATCTTGTCGATCAGCTGATAGGTCTCTTCGGGCTGACGACCGGTATCGATCGTAAACACGCGGATACCCGGATCGATCCGCCACGCCATATCGATCAGCACGCAGCCCTTCCGCCTGGAAGCTCGAGCAGATACCCAGTCGGCGACCGAATTTCTCGATCGCCCACGCCAGCACTTCCTGCGGTTCCTTGTCGTCGAGTTCGACCGCGGCTTCGCCGGCTTCGAGTTCGTCCATCAGGTAACGTTCGGTTTCCGCTTCCATCGCTGACTCTTCCCTCGTCACGAGGACACTTCGCGCCAGATCGTTAATCAGGTGTGGCAGCGACTGCCACCGTGGTTCCATTGCCGAGCGCCATCAGAGCGGCATCGGGCGTTCGCACACAAAATCGCGTAAACGATTCGCCCGGCTGACGCTGCTCGAGATACCCGGCAAAGAGCCGCGCCACCGTATCCTCGATTCGCACCGACGGCACCCGCCGCAGCAACGGCTTGCCGATCGCCGCATCGCGACCGAGTCCGCCGCGCAGGATCACGTCGAACGCCTCCAGCGGTTCGCCGTTAGGTCCGCGCCCCGTGGTTCCCTGCAAGCCGATATCGCCAGTCCAATGCTGCGCGCACGCATGCGGACAGCCATCAAGGTTCACTTTCAGATCGGCGACCTTATCGCCAAATTGCGTTACCAGCCGATCGATTACGGTCGCGAGCTTTTCCTTGGTCGGCGTCACCGCGTAATTGCAATGAGGATCGCCGATACACCCGATCGACGACGCATAACAGTCCGTTGACATCCAAGGGAAAGCCCAATTCGCCCGACGCGTGCGATAGTCTCGTCAAGCCGCGCCTTGCGGAATTCCGGCGAGAATAAAATTCTGCCGCCGCGTCAGCCGGATATCGCCGCCGACCTCCGACGCTACCGCCGCGATCGCGCGCATCTGCCGCACCGCTCATCAGGCCGAGCCGCACCGGAAAGCCGACGTAATAAGCGCCCGGCCTGCTTCTGCTCGTGAATCCCCATGTGATCGCTCTCCGCGTCGGGGAGCGGCATGGTCTCGAGGCGTTCCAGCGGATGCCCGAGGCGTGTCTCGACCAGCGCGCGAAAGGCCTCGACGCCGTAATCGTCGATCATGAACTTGAGCCGCGCCTTGACCCGCGAGATGCGATATTCCGTCGTCGCCGCCACACGTCGATAATCGCGCGCAGCGTCTCGATCGCCTGTTCGCGCGTGATGAAAACGCCCAGGTGGCGCGAGAGGCGTGGGGTCGACGATTGCCCGCCGCCGACGCGCACCGCGTAACCCTCGCGTCCGTCGCGAATCATCCCGACCAGCGAGATACAATTGATCTCCGGCGCGTTGCATTGATAGCGGCACGCCGCGATCGAAATCTTGTGCTTGCGCGGCAGGTCCGAGTACTCGCGATTCCCGTAAAAAAACTGCGCCGTCTCCGTCACCAGCCCGGTCGTATCGAACAACTCGTCATGGTCGACGCCCGCCACCGGGCATCCCGTGATATTGCGCACGACGTCGCCGCAACCGCCCATCGTCGTCAGTCCGGCCGCCTTCAGCCGCGCGAAAATCTCCGGACAGCCGTCCAGCGTGATGTAATGCAGTTGGATATTCTGGCGCGTCGTCAACTCGCCCTGGTCGCGCCCGAGCGATTCCGAAATCTGGCCGATCGCGTCGAGCCCCGCCGGGCTCAGGATCCCGCTCGGAATCTTCACGCGCATCATGAAGGTGCCGATCTTCGGCTTGTCGTGATACATCCCGAACCATTGCAGCCGCACGATGTCCTCTTCGGGCAACTTCTCGTACGGCGTCTCGACCAACCGATTCCATTGGTTGGTCAGTTCGGTGGGGAAAAGCTCATGCTTGAGGCGCTCGACCGAGTTGCGCTTCAAGACCATTTCCCGCGAGGGCGCTTCTCGTTTTGGCACGGCTAATCGATACTCCCGCATCGCGTCATCGTGAAAACCTAACTTAGAAGACTAACTTAGTCAACTAAATAAATGAGTAATGAGTCAGCTATTCCGGTTTCTTTTCGATTATGCTACAAACAGACCAGTAAGCCTATGAAATTCGGTGTCGGCGTTGACTACTGTCTGAAGGCCCTGATCACCCTCGCGGAGCGTTATCCGAACGTTCAGCCGCAGCGCGTCGAGGAAATCGCGGCTGCCCAGGGTATCCCGGAAAACTACCTGAGGCGGCTCCTGATCGAGCTCAAGCGCGGCGGTCTCGTCGCCAGCCAGAAGGGTCCCAGCGGCGGCTATCTGCTCGCGCGGCACCCGGCCAAAATCACCATGGCCGATGTCGTCCAGATTGTCGAGGGCGATTTCGCGCCGGTCGAATGTCTCGAAGAAAACGGCAACTCGCCGTGTCATCGCGGCGACGCCTGCGCGATGCGCACGGTGTGGTGCGAAGTCCGCGACAGCGTCAACGACGATCCTGCGCCGCACGACGCTGCAGATGCTGGCCGAACGCCGCAAGAGCGCCATCCACTTCCAGATCTGACGCGATTCGTTCTCAATTTGATCTTGAGCGTTATCCTGCCAAACCGCGCGCCAGGAAGATGCCGAACGTCTCATTCTGTCCCGCTATGGCGCGAGAACAGGTGGATGCCAACCGCCCTGCAAAGTAGGCTGAGGAACGCAGGTGGATGCCGAGTGCCGACACAGGCGGATGCCCGGCGCCCGGCCAGCGGATGACGAGCACTCGATGAGTGGCCAGTGCGAGCACAGTGGATACGGAGCGCAAAACCGATACTTTTTCTGAAATCTCAGCGAGGTTTCAGACTTCCCATTTGCAATACGCGGCCTACGCCTTGCAGAACCCTTGTCGATTGCTACCGACACTTTCTCCGAATGTCATAAGAACAAAAGTTGGCACTGGTTCAGTTTGAATCTTCGGCTTTTAGGTCAACCCAAAAGATCTAACTCACGCCTTCTTCCGGCCATCGGCCAAAAACCTCTCAAAGGTTTCACGAATCTTCTCCGATTTCACGATTGGTTTTCTCTTTCCTTCAATGTGGCTGCGGCATAACGAGCGCAGCCGAGGTGCGCGTGTCTGTATCGACGCGCACGAGGTACGCCGGCAGACCGGATCCTTGAACCGCAATATTAGTCCGTCCGTCGCAACGGCATCGCGCCACCATTGCGTCATTGATCGTAATGAAGTGATCGAGATTGAAGGCAACCTCGGGTAAATTGCGGCTCGCTACCTCGAGGTGCAGTGTTCGATCGCGAAGGACAACCCGCTCGACCAGCGGCGTGCCCGACACCTTAGCGCTATTCATCACCCAGCGTCTGAACGCAGGATCGTTCATCGTTCGCATATCTGGATAACGCTGACTAATCGCGGCGATTGCCGATGCCAGGTGACGGTCGTGGCCTTGGGCCTGCTTTTGCGTGTTGTTGATCTTCGCCCAGATCTGCTTCGACCATCCGGCGATCGCGTTTTGATCGGCTCCCGGAAAGGTTTGATAGCCCACGACGGTAGCTTCTGCGCCTGCGATATCGCCTTCGGACAGCGCCTCGCTAACCGCCGTTGCGGTCTTGACGCGTTCGGCTGTATCGATTCTCTCGAGGACCGGACCACTGGCGCTGCCACCCAGTGCCACGGCCGCCGCACAAGTTCTGCGCTGCGTAGCGAGTGGGTATCGCGGCGTCCCAAGCTTTGATTCCGTCACGCATAGTCCGTCGGCGAGCTCGCGCCGCTCCCGTGCGGAGAGTTTGCTCGAATGACTTGCGGCAACGAAGCGCTCATGGGCGACGCCATAATTGCCCTTTTCTAGTTCCACGCGGCCGGCTGCGATTTCTGAGTTGATGCATCCGGACATCAGACTTGCGAACGCAACAGTCGTGACAAGGGCGAATAGCGAAAGTGCGTTTGATCTTTCGAGCATGATGTTAGCTCCTGTTTCTCAAATACTTGGTCGATGTGGCTTTTCTGAGACATTTTCTGGCCGAGGGAGAGCTCGCGTGAGCGTCGCGAACGCGGGTGACGGCAGCTCTCGAAAATGACCTGACTATTCGACAGTTCTGCATGGTAACTTACAAACGCGGGATCACCGATTTGCCGAAGGACTGAATCGCCTGCAGCGCCCGTTCGTGCGAGGGACCTCCAGGCTGCCGAATTCTGAGGATTAGATAGTCAGGCCGAATCGCTTCCTGCCACATCTGGAGTTGTTCCAGGCAATCCTTCGCCGAGCCCACGATCAACCGATCCTTCGCCGCAATCTTGAAACTGAAATCCTCGGGACTCTTCACGTCCTTGATATATTCGTCCGGAACGTAAGCGCCGTACCTGTAGTAAAACCGATGCGTCACCATGGTCGGTCCGCTCTCCGCTTTCGCAGCTGCCATGCTGTCGGCGATAACCGCGTCGCGCATCAGACAGATGAACGGCTTGCGTCCAAGCTTGGCGCATTCCGCGCGATAGCGATCGGCGAAATTCTTAATGACCGGCAGCGACTGAACCGGGTCCGCGATCCATCCGTCGGCGATTCGCGCGGCGCGGCGCAAGCCGGGCGGCGTCCATGAAGCCATCCAGATCGGCGGGCCGGACGGGCGGAACGGCGACGGCGTGACCAGGGTGTTGCTAAGTTTGAAATGGTTGCCGGTGAATGAGAAACGCTCTCCCTTCCAGCTTCGGCGCAGAATTTCGAGCGCCTCTTCGGTGCGGCGGGCGCGCGATTCGATCGGTATCTCGAAGGCGTCGAAGTCATGCTGCTGATACCCTACGCCGACACTCAGAATGAGCCGTCCGCGCGTCGCCTGATCGATCACCGCGCAATCCTCGGCTACCCGCACCGGCAGATACAGTGGCAATAGCAACACGCAGGTGCCGACCTTGATCCGTGCGGTCTTCATCCCGATCAAGCCAGCCATAAGCAGCGGGTTTGGCAGATAGCCGTCCTCCTGCTGATGATGTTCGGTGATGAAGCAGCCGTCCCAGCCATTCGCTTCGGCCGCCTGCGCTTCGACGATCATCTCATCGATGACGCGGGCCATGTTCTTGCCGGCGGGCGGGTCCTGCGTGCATGGCAGATATCCGACAGGGAGCATGTTGCCTCCAATATGATCGGTTCGTAGAGTCAACCGGTCGACTATACGCCCTCGCGAAATCCTCCGAGGCGTCTCGCGAATTTAGAGATACCGCAGATTGTTCGGAGGCGTCGAGTGGACAAGCGCCAGACGATTAATATGGACTAACGTAGCTCGAACGATTAAGTAGAGTCTCTCGACATCCATCATTAGCCGCATTGGAGCTAACTAATGACCACTGCTCAAAGTACCTATATCGCCGCTTACGAATCGCACCACGTAGCTTATCGCGAGCCCTTTCCGGACTATCAAAAGGCAGCCACCTTTATGCACGGATGGACCACCGATGTGCATACCTGGCCCATCTGCATATACGATCTGGCAAGTGATCACCTGTGGCTATGGTGCGGCTATCGAACAATGGATATCGGCCGCGAAACAGCCCTCGAAGATGCGCGCGGTATTCTCGGGCTTCCAGCCGATCATCAATTCGCTAAAGTCGAAACCATGAGCGAATACGTTTGAGTTAGGACTTCGATACAATGGACATCTCTAAATTACGGCAAGAAGCCGAAGCACGCAGTGTCGTTGCTCAGTCGGTTCTTGGGATTTGCTATTTGGACGGGTATGTCGTCGAAGTCAATTACAACGAAGCGTTGCGCCTCCTGACCGCCGCTGCGACGCGCGGTGCGCCGCGCGCGAAGGCTAACTTGGCTCGCATGTACGCTGAAGGACTGGGTGTCAAAAAAGACTTATCAAAAGGAATGCGCTTTATGAGGAAGCCGCTGATGCTGGCGAATTTTTCGCTCAAATTGAACTCGCTCGCATTTATTCGCGAGGACTAGGCGTTCCAGCCAATCCTGTTGCGGCCTTCAAGTGGTATTCGGCTGCGGCCACCCTGGGAGTCGAAGATTGCGAAGAGCTACGCGAGGCCAAGCTGTACGCATTTAGTGGTAAATCTAGACAATCGCCGATAAAGCCCGGATGAAGGCGACCGAATTGACTACCCGAGGCAAAATCGAGCGCGACCTTCAGCGCGCCCGGATTAGCCGATCGTTCTCGATCTTCCAAACGGGAAGTCTGAAACCTTACTAAGGTTTCAGAAGAAAACTACAGTTCCGCGTTCCTCGACCATTTCTTCGCGCGGCATCTAGGGCAGCGCGTCGGCGCGCTGCCCTATGTACCTGGGATAACGTGTGGGGCTACGCGGTCGCGTGCGCGGGCATGCTCAACGGCGTCGGCTCATGCAACGGTTCCGTCTTCCACCTCTTGACTTCGGGCAGCACGTGCTTCGCGAAGCATTTCAGATTGCGCTCGGCCTCGTCGTAAGGCATACCGGCGTAGCTGAAATTGAGCATGAAGCCATTGGCGTCGATCGTATCGCGGATCATCGCCAGCTTCTCGATTACCATGTCGGGCGTTCCCCACGGCATCAATTGCGCAAAATCCGCGGCGGCGCCGTCGATTCCGTGCTTGGCGATAAACTTGCTGACCTGACCATAGAATTCGTAGCCTTTCTGACGTGCCGAACTTGTCGGAGGTCATCTCGTAATGCTTGATGACCGTCTTGTAGTTCGTCGATAGCCACTTCATCGCCTGCGCTTCGGCGCGATCCTTGTTCTCGTCGACAAAGACGAATCCACCGCTGAGCGGCTTCGGCGCGGGCGCCGCGCCGTTAACCTCGCGCCACACCCGGTGGTAGATCTCGAAGTCCACCTTCACCGCTTCCCACGGCTTTTGCGGAATCACCAGCAGGCCCACGCCCAGCTTGGCCATGATCGGCATCGACTCCGGCGATACCGCCGCCGCATAAGTGCGGCCCTTGAATGACTTGAAGGGGAACGGGCGAATTTCGCGGCGCGGCTGATTAGTGTGTGCGCCGCCTTCCATGTAGCCCTTTTCGAGCGCGTTCATGATCAGTTCGGCATGCTCGACAAAGAGGTTGCGCCCCTCGTTCTGATCGACCCGGAATCCGTCGTACTCGATAGGCGCCAGCCCGCGGCCGATGCCGAAAATAAAGCGGCCGTCCGAAACGTGGTCGAGCATCGAGACCTGCTTCGGCGACCCGAATCGGATCGTGCCACGGCAACACCACCACCATCGAGCCGAGCTTCACGGTCTTCGTCCGGCCCGCCATATAGGTCAGGAACTGCACCGGATCCGGGCACATCGTGTAGTCGTCGAAATGATGCTCGATCGACCAGATCGAATCGAAGCCGAGCGGCTCGGCCATTTCGGCCAGCCGGATCTCGTTGCGCCAGACCTCGCGGTCGGAGAGTTGATTGTTCGGATTCTGAAAAACGAGCCCGTAGCCTATATGCATGATAGCCTCCTCAGAAGGTAAATCGTTAGCTGCCGGATTGGCGCGACTCCGTCAGAAGCGGGACTGCGGCACCGGCAAGCCCGCAACTTCGGTGCGAGTGCGGAACACGGTTCCTTTCAATTCGCGATTGTCGTTGTTCGACGTGACGACATAGAGATCGCGCATGTCCGGGCCGCCGAAGGCAACGCTCGTCACCGTTTTGGCTGGGATCTTGATCCGCTGGTCGAGCGTCCCGTCGTTCTTGAAGCGCACGACCTCACCGGGACCTGCCACCACCGCGACCCATACGCCGCCTTCGCTATCAACCGTCAAGCCGTCCGGCATGCCTTCGGGCAGCTTCGCGAAAAGACGCCGGTCGCCAGCGACCGTGCGATCGGGGCGCACGTCGTAGGCCCACACCGCACGGGTGGTCGAGTCGCTATGATAGAGCAGCTTGCGGTCCTTGCTGAAGCCGAGGCCGTTGGTCACTTCGATGCCTTCCCACAATTTCGTGACAGTGCCGGGCGGGTCGATGCGAAACAGCGAACCCGGTGGTGGTTTGCTCTTGAAATCGAACTTGCTGATGTCGCAGCCGAAGGTCCCGCTCCAGATGCTGCCCTCGTCGTCGATCGTCAGATCGTTAAGACCGAAGAGCGGCTTGCCCTCCCATTGTGCGAAGAGATCGCGGATGTGCCCTGTCTTCTCGTCCCAATGAGCCAGGGTCGCGCCGGTTACGATCAGTCCTCCGCCACGGTTCAATGCGATCCCGCCGACCGACTTGCGCTCCGGGATGAGAGTCTCGATTTTGCCGTCGGAACTGCGGCGGAACACCCCACCGCCACGGATGTCGCTATAGTAGAGTCGGTTCTGTTCGTCGGTTCGCGGGCCCTCGAGTAGTCCATAGCCAGTCGCCAGAGTCTCGAATTGCATACGCTGATCCTCGTGCTTATTTAGTCCGCTCGTCTGAATGGAAATGTGCCGAACCCCCGTTGCATAATGGCTCGCGCCGCGCAGAAGTCTCGGATTGCCACTCCAGTTACGCGTAACTTACCGCCACCCGATTCCCGACTGCAAACGTTTGCGTCCAGTCGGGCCGGCACCATAAAGACACCATAAAGAATCGATGGCGGACGTGACGCGCGGCCCTGCATTAGCTACAAGGTTATGAGCGTCACGATTCATTCATTGGAGAGCAAAATGACAGAACCAAAATACGGCGACGTAACGGTCGCGGTGAAGGACTATGTTGGATGCGTCGAGATTCATCGGCCACCGCATAACTTCTTTGACGTGCAACTGATCAAGGATCTCGCCAACGCGTTTAATGCCTTGGACGAGGATACCGCGTGCCGCGTGTCGGTGTTGTGCGCCGAGGGTAAGTCGTTTTGCGCCGGGGCCAATTTCGCGAATCGAAATGCGACCGGAGTCGAACCGGGCGCCGAGAAGCGCAACCCGCTGTACTCCGAGGCGGTGCGGCTGTTCAGTTGCAAGAAACCGATGATTGGCGCGATCCAGGGCGCGGCGATTGGCGGCGGCCTTGGGCTGGCATTGGTGCCGGACTTTCGCGTGGTCTCGCCCGAGGCGCGTTTCGCAGCTAATTTCGTCAAGATTGGATTCCATCCGGGCTTCGGGTTGACGCACACTCTGCCGCGTCTGATCGGAGTGCAGAAGGCCAACCTGATGTTTCTAACTGGCCGCCGCATCACTGGCGAGGAAGCCTTCGCGTGGGGCCTCGCCGACCTGTTGGTCGATCCCGATCGCCTGCGCACGGCGGCTACCGAACTCGCGGCGGAGATCGCCGAAAACGCGCCACTGGCGGTGAACTCGACTCGCGCAACCACTCGCCGGGGATTGGCCGAGGCCGTACGGGCACAAACCGACCTCGAATTCGTCGAGCAGGATTGGTTGATGCGCACTGAGGACCATCGCGAGGGAATCAAGGCCGTTGCCGAGCGGCGACCCGGCCGCTTCATCGGAAAGTGACGAACACCGGTACCACGGGCGGGCGAGATTCCGATCCGGACAAGGAGCCGATTACAGGTGCACACCATGTGCACCAGACGATCGTGCCGATTCTCGAATCGGCGGATGCGATCGTATACGCACTGGTCGGATCGGTATTTCTGGTCGCGGCGCTCGGGATGCTCGGTTACAGCCTGAGCGCATTTCCGGCCAACCTGCACGCCATCGGTTTTGCCTTGGCGGTGGTGACTCTCGTCAATGATCTGTTGCTGGTGATGATAATCATGGAGGTGTTGCGCACCGTTATCTCCTACTTGCAGGAGCACGGCACGTCATTGCAGCCGTTCTTGTTCATCGCGGCGATCTCGGCCACGCGGCGCATACTGGCGATTGGCGCAGAGATGAATGTGGCGGGTGGGACGATCTCGCCGGACAAATTTCGTGAGGCGATGATCGATTTATCCGCCAATGCGGGTGCGATCCTGGCGATCGCACTCGCGCTTTATTTACTCGCGCGGAATCCGACGACGAACGAAATCCCCGTGTGACAAGTCGCTCTAGTTTCCAGCCCTCCCGGGCATTCCCATTTTCTTTTCCACTAGTTCGTCGATGTTGGCTGCCTGATTTTGGCGAGCTTGAGTACCGTGCGAAGCTGCTTCGACGCATCCTTGCGCGGGAACCAGAGCCCCGCGGTGATCGATACTTCGCCGACATATATATCGCCTGCCCCATCCACCGCGATTCCATGCGGGGCGATCATCTGGTTGGGCGCGTCGCCTTGCGCGTTGTCGAGCAGCGTCGCCTGAAGATCGCCATCGAGCGAATAAAGACTGATCCGCGGGCCACATCCGGGTTGATTACAGATGTCCCACAGTTCCTTGGCGTTTTGACACCACCAGGCCGATGATAGCTCGCCGATGTAGCACATCTGAGAAGCGCGGGTATCAATGTACAGGCCGCACGGCCGCGCCATACCGGTCCAAATATCTTCGAGTTTGCCGTTTGCCGAAAAAATCTGTACGCGCGAATTCTCACGATCGGCAACGTACACGCAGCCATCACGGTCGGTCGCTATATTGTGAGGGAGGTTGAACTGCCCCGGCCGATTCCCCGGTTCGCCCCACGAGTGCATTAACCGGCCGTCGGGAGTGTATTTGTGCACGCTCGCATTGCCGTAGCCGTCGGAAACGAAGACTTCGCCGGTGGCAGGATGAAGTGCGACATGCGTACATCTGCAGAACGGCAAGCCGCTCATGCTTTTCGCCGGCTTGCCGCTGGTGCCGAGGGTCATCAAGACCTTGCCTTCAGGGGTGCATTTTCTGACGGTGTGGTCGAGCGTATCGGTAAGCCAGACGCTGTCATCGGGACCGATCGTTACGGCGTGCGCATTCGGGAACATTTTCTTGTCGCCCCAGGAGCGGAGGAACTCGCCCTTCTGGTTAAGTACGATCACCGGACGTTGGCCACGATTGAACAGATAGACGTCGCCCTTGGAGTCCACGCCCACGCCGGCGACATCGAACGTCCCGTCAATGCCGGTGGCATCGGACATTCCCCAGCCCTCGATGATTTCGTAAGTATGGGTATCGTTGCCGGTTTGTATGGGCATGATCGTGTTCCTCCGAAGCGCAATTATTCGCCGAGTGGGACGCGAGTGCGCGGTAGTACTCGGTGCGCTACCACAATTGTTGCGAGGCGAGCTTTGCCCCTTCGGACATGGCGGCTAATTTCGCCCACGTGATCTTGGGATCGACCGGTGTGTAACCCGCCACGGTCGCGAAGCCGCAGTCACTGCTCGCGATCACGTTTTCGCGTCCGGCCACGCGAGCGAGATTGGTGATGCGCTGCGCGATCAGTTCCGGATGTTCGATATAGTTGTTGGTCGAGTCGATCACGCCGGGAATCAGGACTTTGCCCGACGGAAGCTTCACGTCCTTGAATACGGCCCATTCGTGTTCATGGCGCGGATTGGCGCCCTCGTAGGAGATCCCGGCCGCGTGAGCCTTGAACACGATATCGATAATGTCGCGAATCGGTATGTCGCGATGATGCGGGCCCTCGTAATTTCCCCAGCACAGATGAATACGAACGCGGTCTTCCGGAATACCGGCGAGCGCATGGTTGAGCGCTTCGACGTGCGTTTCGAGATGCTTGCGGAACTCGGCAACGGTCGCATCGGGAAACTGGATATGCCGGCCCATCGCAAAGTCCGGACAATCGACTTGCAAAATCAGGCCGGCCTCGTGAATCGCGTTATACTCAGCCTTCATCGCGTCGGCGAGGGCCGTGAGATAAGCCTCGTGGGTCTTGTAATGATGGTTGCCGAGGAAAATTGAAATTACGCCAGGCGAGGCAGCAGTCAGAAACGCTTCTGCCGGTTTCGATTCCGTGATCGCAGCCTTCAAATCGGCAATATCCTGATTGACCGCGTCAAGATTCTTGTAGGTAATGGGCCCGGTGCAGGCCGGGCGTTTGAGTATATCGAGCACACCCTGACGGGCGAAGCGCTCGCCGTATTCGGGGTAGTCGGCGAGGTCCGCGATCGCCATCACGTCCGCCTCGCCGTTAAAGCCAGTTAACCGATCCTTGACGTAAGTGGAATATGAAGGCTTGCTCGTTTCGCCATCATTTACAATGTCGACGCCGGCCTGAACTTGCTTGCGCACCACTTCGGCGACCGCCGATCGGATACGCGTTTGAACCTCCTTGGCGTTGGCGCCGCCGCCGCTCTCTGCGGCGGTCATCATCGATAATAGGTCGCTCGGGCGTGGCAGGCTGCCGGTGTGAGTAGTCAGAATCCGATCGGTGCTGCGTTTCATCACGGTCTCCTCTCTCGCTCGTTCCTTTGATGAATCAGTTGCGGGGCGGTCGTCAAGCGAAACGCGGTGAATGATGCGATCGCAAGAGCTGGCTTGACGGCGTCGAGGCTCTCGGCGAAGGTACAGAAAACCAAAGTGAGAGGGCTGAGGATGATTGATCTGTACTATTGGCCAACTCCAAATGGACACAAGGTATCGATTTTTCTCGAGGAGACCGCAACGCCGTACCGCGTGGTGCCGGTGAATATCCGCAAAGGGGAACAGTTCGCTCCCGAATTCTTGAAGATTAGCCCGAACAACCGGATGCCGGCGATTGTGGACACAGATGGGCCGGGTGGCAAGCCGATCTCAATCTTTGAGTCGGGCGCAATTTTGCTTTATCTCGCTGAAAAAACCGGCAAGTTGATGCCCTCCGAGATGCGTGCGCGTTATGGCGTTGTGCAATGGTTGATGTTCCAGATGGCGGGCGTCGGCCCGATGTTCGGTCAGGCGGGACATTTTCGTAACGCCGCGCCCGAAAAGATTCCGTACGCGATCGATCGCTATACCAATGAGACCTATCGCCTGTGCGACGTGATGAATAAGCGTCTCGATGAAAGCGACTATCTGGGAGGTGAATACTCAATCGCCGATATAGCTACTTATCCGTGGGTCGTGGCGGCGCTCAAGCGCGAGCCCGAACAATTGGCAAGCCGTCCCAACCTCAAGCGATGGATCGACGCGATCGGTGAGCGTCCGGCGGTGAAAAAGGGGATGGCGGTGATGGCCGATACGCCGGTGCAACCGCTGACCGAGGAAGAACGCTCCATTCTGTACGGCAAGAAGCAGTTCGAGCGTCATTAGATCGAGACGTGCGAGCTGCGAGTGAGATAACAGACGAGCAGTGGTCGCGTCGCGGCCACGTTCGTTGCATCGGGATCGTAGCCATGGAGAATTCCCGTGGTGCGGAATGAAACGCCGCGAGCGGTGGTAAAGGAGAGAATAGCCAAGTTCATGGCCCGTTCGGGCGTCGCGTCCCGCCGCGAATCCGAGCGTATGATCGAGGCGGGTCGCGTCGCCCTCAATGGCACCATCGTAGCTCATCCGGCGACCATGGTCGGTGCGAACGACGTTCTCGCAGTCGATGGCAAATCGATTGCGCGCGCGGAAAGGACGAGGATCTGGCGTTACCACAAGCCGGCCGGATTAGTCACCACGGCGCGCGACCCCGAAGGCCGCCCGACCGTATTCGCCACGCTTCCGAAAATCCTCCCGCGGGTGGTGTCGGTTGGGCGTCTCGATATCAACACCGAGGGGCTTTTGCTGCTGACCAATGATGGCGGTCTTGCGCGCTATCTCGAACATCCGGAGCAGGGACTTTCGCGCACCTATCGGATTCGCGCACATGGGATTCTGAATGACGCGGAGTTCGCCCGGGTCGCCAAGGGCGTCACGATCGACGGTATTCGCTATCGTCCGGTTCGCGCGATTATCGATAGCCGTCGCGGCACCAACTGCTGGCTCACGATGACGCTCAACGAAGGCAAGAACCGCGAAATCAAGATACTGCTGGAACATTTAGGCTTAAGCGTTACTCGCTTGATTCGGATTAGCTACGGGCCGTTTGAACTCGACAAGGTTGCGCCCGGCGACGTCGATGAGGTGTCGTCGCTCCGGCTCGCGTCATTGCTTCCCGGCTACTTTTCCCGATTCAATTCTCGTCGCTGAGCGGATTAACGCCCGCGCTGGCCATTCGTACGCCCAATTCGCCGCGGCCGTTATAGCTATTCGCATTCATTCGTCGGAAAGCCTGACGGTGCAAGTGCAGTTCGCGCCCAATGCGCTATCCGCTTTCGGAAATGCCTGCGGACTGACTACCACCTGCTCGATCACTTCGGTTACGTCAAATTCTGGAGCACTGGTTGCCGCTTCCGATTACGTTATCACTGGACCGCTCTCGCTTAAGTTGAAGGCGGCGGGCAACGGCGGCCACGCGCAGACTTACATCGTCGGCGTGACTTGTACCGATGCGCTCTTTTCCGGCCGCAAAAAATAAAGCCTCGCTGGACTGAACTCACTCGAACTAAGAGGAGATTCGGTCCATACTTTATAGATATTGCTCAGTCCGCGATGGAATCGCACTGGGCGATAAGTGAACATGGGCGCAGGCCATGTGCAACCGTCGCGGTTCCTGTTTGACAGTGGGGAGGTGCGGGATGGCGGAAGGAACTTCAACGAGGCAAGGATATTCGATCATTATGGAAACCCCTCAAGATATTGATCCTGTTGAAACCACCGAGTGGCTCGATGCGATGGAGGCGGTGCTCAGCGCCGAAGGAGTGGACCGGGCGCATTTCCTGCTCGAAAATTTGATTGTTAAGGCGCGCGAAGGCGGCGCCTTTCTGCCCTACAACGCGAATACTCCGTACGTCAATACGATTCCGTTCGACCAGGAGGCGCGCTCGCCCGGCAACCGTGAAATCGAGCGGAAGATCCGTTCGATCATCCGCTGGAATGCGGTCGCAACGATCCTGCGCGCCAACAAGGAATCGTCCGAACTCGGTGGGCATATCGCGAGCTTCCAGTCGGCCGCCACGCTTTATGACGTCGGCTTTGGACACTTCTGGCGGGCCCCTTCGGAGAAACATCCGGGGGATATCATCTACATCCAGGGGCACTCTTCGCCGGGCATCTACGCGCGCGCGTTCCTTGAAGGCCGCCTCACCGAGGAGCAGATGCTGAATTTCCGCCGTGAGGTGGATGGCAAGGGGTTGCCTTCCTATCCCCATCCGTGGTTGATGCCGGACTTCTGGCAATTTCCTACCGTCTCGATGGGACTCGGTCCGCTGATGGCCATCTACCAGGCGCGCTTCATGAAGTACCTGCAAGGCCGCGGCCTGGCCGAGTTCGGCGACAGCAAGGTGTGGGCCTTCATGGGCGACGGTGAGATGGACGAGCCGGAATCACTCGGCGCCATCTCGCTCGCGACGCGCGAGCATCTGGATAACCTGATCTTCGTCGTCAACTGCAACCTGCAGCGCCTCGACGGTCCGGTGCGTGGTAACGGCAAGATCATCCAGGAACTGGAAGCCGATTTTCGCGGTGCAGGATGGAACGTCATCAAGGTGATCTGGGGTAGCAACTGGGACGCGCTCCTAGCTCGTGACAAAACCGGTCTGCTGCACCAGCGGATGGAAGAGTGCGTGGACGGCGAATACCAGGCCTTCAAGGCGCGCGACGGCGCCTATGTCCGATCGGAGTTTTTTGGCAAGTATCCCGAGCTGGTTCAGATGGTTTCCGCGATGACCGACAAGGAGGTGTGGGAACTGCGCCGCGGCGGCCATGATCCCGTGAAGATCTATGCGGCGTACGCGGCGGCGGTCGCACATCGCGGGCAGCCCACCGTCATCCTGGCCAAGACGGTCAAGGGTTATGGGATGGGCGCGGCGGGCGAAGGCATGAATATCACACATCAGCAAAAGAAGATGGATGTCGCCGCCTTGAAGAAGTTTCGTGACCGCTTCAGCATCCCGGTGCCTGACGAACACATTGCCGAGGTTCCGTTTTATCGGCCGCCGGACGATAGCGTCGAGGTGCAGTATCTCAAGGACCAACGGGCCGCCCTGGGTGGCAGCCTCCCGCAACGCCGCCGCAAATCGGTCTCGCTCGAAGTGCCGCCGCTCGCGGCCTTTGACGCGCAATTGCGCAGCACCGACGATCGCGAAATCTCGACCACGATGGCGTTCGTGCGAATTCTCTCCGCGATAGTTCGCGACAAGAACATCGGCAATCGGGTGGTGCCGATCGTTCCCGATGAATCGCGTACCTTCGGGATGGAAGGAATGTTTCGGCAGCTTGGCATCTTCTCGCAGGTCGGCCAGCTCTATAAGCCGGAAGATGCGGGTCAGCTCATGTTCTACCGCGAGTACCAGAAGGGGCAGATCCTGCAAGAGGGCATCAATGAAGCAGGTGCGATGTCTTCATGGATAGCGGCGGCGACCTCTTACAGCACTCATAACCTGCCGATGATCCCGTTCTATATCTTCTACTCGATGTTCGGCTTTCAGCGCGTCGGCGATCTTGCCTGGGCGGCGGGCGATATGCGCTGCCGCGGTTTTCTGCTCGGCGGTACTTCCGGACGTACCACGCTTAACGGCGAAGGTCTCCAGCACTCCGACGGTCACAGTCATATTCTCGCTTCGACCATTCCAAACTGCATCTCCTACGATCCAACTTACTCCTACGAGCTGGCGGTTATTATTCATGACGGTCTGCGCCGCATGCTCAAGGATCAGGAAGACGTCTTCTACTACATCACCCTGATGAATGAGAACTACCAGCATCCTGCTATGCCTGAAGGAGCCGAGGAAGGTATCCTTAGAGGCATGTACCTCTTACGCGACGGCGGAAAAGGAAAAGGTGCGCGTGTGCAGTTGTTGGGCTCTGGTACGATTCTGCGCGAAGTCGTTGCGGCGGCGGATCTGCTCTTGAATGACTACGGCGTGATCTCCGACGTCTGGAGCGTACCTAGTTTCACTCAACTCAGACGCGACGGGCTGGAAGTTGAACGCTGGAACATGCTCCATCCGTCGAGCAAGCAAAAACGCAGCTACGTCGAAACCTGCCTCGGTGATCGACCCGGTCCGGCAATAGCTGCGACTGACTATATCAAGGCGTTTGCGGATCAAATTCGTCCGTGCATGCCGAAACGCTATCGCGTCCTCGGTACAGACGGGTTCGGGCGAAGCGACTACCGCGTGCGCCTGCGCAGCTTCTTCGAAGTAGATCGCTATTACGTCGCGATCGCGGCGCTGAAATCGCTCGCCGATGAGGAATCGATTCCTGCCTCGACCGTCGCAGCGGCGATCAAGAAATATGGCATCGATCCGGAGAAGCCTAATCCGACTACGGTCTAAGTCGAGAGTCGCCATCATGCAAAATGTCGAGGTCAAGGTCCCCGATATCGGTGAGTTTACCGACGTCGATGTCATCGAACTGCTGGTCAAGCCCGGCGATACCGTAAACGTCGACGATCCGCTTGATCGCGATAGAATCCGAGAAGGCGACGATGGAAGTGCCGGCGCCTTCGGCCGGCGTGGTCAAGGAACTTAAGGTCAAGCTGGGTGATAAGGTCTCTGAAGGTTCGCTGATCCTCGTGCTGGAGGCAGAGACGGCGGCGCCGGAAGCCAAGGCGCCTTCCATGCCGGCCGCTAAGGCGTCTGCAGCTTCAGAGGCGAAAGCACCGGCTACGCTGCGACTGGTCTCGTCGTCGGATGCTGCGCCAGCGACCGCCGAGCCCTCCATGCCGGCACCGTCGCGAGCGGTTCCCGCGACCGGTGGCACGGCTGCTTCAGCGATGCTCCAGGAGGGTGCGGTCGCGCCCTCGCCCAAGCCGCACGCGAGTCCGTCGGTGCGCAAGATGGCGCGCGAACTCGGCGTCAATCTCACCCTCGTCAAAGGCAGCGGCCGCAACGGACGCATCTTCAGAGTTGACGTTCAGAAGTTTGTCGCCGTCGAACTATCCAAGCCCAAAGGGTCGGGGATCGGTCTGGATCTGATCCCATGGCCCAAACTCGATTTCAGCAAGTTCGGTGAAGTCGAGACACGGCCGCTTTCGCGCATCAGGAAGCTGGCCAAAGCGAATCTCGCGCGCAACTGGGTAATGATTCCGCACGTTACTCAGTTCGACGAGGTGGACGTGACCGAACTCGAAGGGTTTCGCGAGCAGATCAATCTTGCGAAATCGAATGCGGGAATCAAAGTTACGATTCTCGCATTCATCTTGAAGGCGCTGATCGCCTCGTTGACTGAGTTTCCGGAATTCAACTCGTCGCTCGACGGCGACAACCTCCTTCTCAAAAAATATTTCAACCTTGGCTTTGCCGCCGATACTCCCAACGGCCTGATCGTTCCGGTGGTGCATGAGGTCGACAAAAAGGGTGTCTTGCAGATTGCGCGCGAGACCAGCGAACTAGCCGCCGCCGCGCGCCAGGGAAAACTGAAGCCCTCGGACATTCAGGGCGGATGTTTCACGGTGTCCAGTCTCGGTGGCATCGGCGGCACTGCATTTACACCGATCATCAATGCGCCCGAAGTGGCTATTCTCGGGGTGTCGAAGCTCGCCCAAAAGCCCGTTTATCGCGACGCCACGTTTGTTCCGCGCCTGATGCTTCCGCTTTCTCTTTCATACGATCACCGGGTGATCGATGGTGCCGCCGCGGCGCGCTTCATCACGCACCTCGGTTTGGTGATTAATGACATGCGACGCGCATTACTATGACCCAAATACTACGACCTGGCCGGTCGCGACTTAATCCGCTTACGCATCCGCTCACGGTGGCCTTGGTTGTTGGCTTCCTCGCGATACAGTTGCTGACCTTGCCGCGATCCGCATTCGCGCAAGGTGCCCCGCCGCTTCGTGTCTTGATTCTGCCGCGTCTTATACCCGACGCGATTAGCCAGATGTTGCCAATTATATTCGAGGTGGGGGCGGCTACTGCTGCGCTTCAGCCCGAGAAGATATCGGTCGTCGCGATGGTGTATTGCGGCGCTGATTCGACGGGCGGTGCTTACGCACTCGGCGTCGCCGTACCCGGTCAGGCACCGGCATTACCATCGGTGGCAATTTCCGCGACGGCAATTTCAGCCAGCGATTGTACGAGCTCGCTCTCGAGCACTGCCGCCCGCTTGATGAATTCCACCGCCGCGCCCGACTGGCTCGAAGTGATCAAGATTCGCGCCGCATGGACGCCTTGGCGTCTCACGCTATCGATTGTCGATGCGGCTGCCACGGCGAAACCAGGATTCAGTGCGCCAAATCTCAAGGCCGTCGGACAAATCAAAGGGTACGATACCTCCGGCATTCGTATCCTCACCGGACCCGGAAACAATCTTTCATTCGACCTTGCGATCGGCTTCCCGGGATCAGCAATAACTCTGATTGTGTTGCCGAGTGGTCATGTGAGTAATCCGATTACATACTTGAAGGATTCCGTAATCGGAAGTGAGATTGCGAGCGCGCCCGCAATGAGTAATGTAGTCGCCGATGCGCAATATACTTTTATCAACCAGGTTCTGCGCCTCTATGGCTCGACCTTTGATATTCCAATTCCAATCGAAGGCGCCACCGATACTATGACGGCAAAGAATATCGTCGTCACTGGCGCTGAGAACGTCATGAACGTCGCCGGCAAGCTTGAGTATAGAACCATCGATTACGATGCGTCGGTGCGCTGCCAGGGCGAGGATTTGAGCGTCAATCAGGTGAATCTCGATGCGCCGGGATCGGCCTGCGACCAGCAGGATATGATGACGCGTCTGCAATGCGAGGGGCAGGGCGTCGCGATGTCAGGGTCGAGCAAAGCATTGGCGGCAGCAATTACCAGTTATTATCAAGGTCAGCCCCTGCACGTCTCGACCCGCTCGCAACCGTTGGACTTTGCAATCGGTGAGACCAACTATCAGGCTACCTTCGAAGCGCTTAAATCGAGTTCTCACGGCGGCATGTTCAGCGAGGCCGGACGCGCGTCGTTTCGTCGCGCCAGCGGTTCCTGATAGTGCGTGGCCGGCTCGGTTGCGCGCGTCAATCATCGTGATAAGCCCCTCGCAAAGCGGACTCGAGTCCTGGCGCGAAGGTGTCGCTTGCGGCTGCGTGACCGATCTGAAACGTTAGTGGCGATTCGGGTCGCATCGAAACCTCACGATGAACGCAGCACCGTTAAACTTCGCGCCCGCAGACCCCAAAATAACCATTCCGATGGCGCCCGAGCGGCGCTACCTCTGGGCGTTGCTCGCGATGCTGATGTCCGCGACCATCTTCGAAGGTTACGACATCACCATATTTCACCTGTGCACACCAGATATCGCGCGGACCTTTAACCTCGATGATCGAGCTATCGGCGCGATTGCGACGGCGGTGCGGTTTGGCGGTATCCTGTCGATCTTTGTCGTAACGCTCGCCGACCGCTACGGCCGTAAACCGATCATCGCCAACACCGTTTTGTGTTACGCATTCTTCACGTTGATGACAGCCCTTTCATCCGGAATGCTGTCATTCACGCTGTTTCAAAGCGCCTCCCAGGTATTTCTGGCGGCCGAATTCGGTATCGCAGTAACTATCATCTGCGAGGAGTTTCCCGACGCGCTGCGCGGGCGCGCAATCTCAGTCATGCACATGGTCGCCTTTCTCGGCGTCGCGTCGGCGGGTCTGCTTTACGGTTACGTCGCCGAATCGAGCTGGGGTTGGCGCGGGATGTACTTCCTCGGCATCGCGCCGCTGCTCGCCGTGGCATGGCTGCGGCGCGGGATGCGCGAGACCGTGCGATTCGACGCCGCGGAAAGGAAGCGTTTCGCGACTACCGGCGCTCGCGAGGGTATCTTCGCCCCGATGCGCCAATGCTTTCGCTCGGGCGAGGAGTCCTATCGCGGGCGGCTGCTGTTGATCGCGTCATTATGCAATTGTCTCGGGCTGGTCGGCGGTCCAACAATTTCGTTCTTCAGTCTCTTCGCCAAGCGCGACCATCATTGGACGTCGAGTCAAATCGGCAATACGATCGTCCTCGCCTATCTGGCCGGCGCCGTCGGCACGTTACTTAGTGGCTACCTGCTCGATCGCATCGGGCGGCGCCTCACCACCGCACTCTTCTTCGCCGCGTCGAGCGGCACGATGTACGTTCTGTTCCGCAGCGACGCTCACAGCACCATGCTGCTGGCGATGATGGCGACCATGTTCGCCTACCAGGGTGCGCGCACCGCCACCTCGGCGCTGTCATCGGAACTCTTCCCGACCGGCGCGCGCGCCACCGGCTACTGCCTCACCGTGCAGGTCTTTGGACAACTTGGATGGATGCTCGCGCCGGTCGCCGTCGGCGAACTTTCCGCTCCGCTCGGCGGTCTCGGCAAGGCGGCCTCGCTCTTCGCCATCGGCCCGTTGATTGGCGTCGTCCTGCTGTTGACGCTGGTTCCGGAAACTCGCGGCAAGACGCTCGAGGAACTATCGCCTGAACCTCTCGTATCAGATGTTGGCTGAGGACCGATCCTTCCAGTAACGCGACCGTGCCGTGGCGCATGCTGGACTCGCATGCGCCATGCTCATTTTGGTATCAGTACAACACTCCGAATCCGCGAGGCTGACATGGCAGGAAAATATTTCGAGGAATTCCGCGTTGGCGATGTCTTCAAACATCAACCGAGCCGCACCGTTACCGAAACCGATAATCTGCTCTTCTCGACGCTCACGATGAACGTGCAGCCGTTACACTTGGATGCCGAGTTCTCCAAAAACACCGAGTTCGGGCAACGCTTGGTGAATTCGATTTTTACGCTCGGACTGGTGGTCGGCTTATCGGTCGGCGAACTCACGCTCGGCACTACGGTCGGTAATCTTGGTTTCGAAAAGACCGAGTTCCCCAAGCCGGTTTTCATCGGCGATACGATTACCGCGGAGACCGAGATTATCGAAGTGCGCGAATCCAAGTCGCGCCCGCAGTGGGGGATCGTGCAGTTCGAACATCGCGGGGTGAATCAGCGCGGCGAAATCGTGGTCAAGTCGCGGCGGCTCGGCATGATGCGGCGCAAACCCGCGTGAGACTCGAGGTAGGCGTGGGACGATGCGGACGCGCTCGCTCGGCCACCGTCCCTTTCAACGTGTGGGATGAAAAATTTGGCGATTTTGTTGCAATCGACAGTCATCGCAGATTGTGCAACAATTGCCGCAAGTTCTTCGGGAGAGCCAGAGTCTGACAATGAGCCAGCGAGTATTAGCAGCGCTTCGCGCCAGCGAGGTGCGTCATGCCGTCGCTAACCGCAATCCTAAGGGACGGCGAGCGGTGTAGCGTTGTGCGGGTCGTTTATTCCGATGAATCTGGCACTGGTTCAATCGCAGATGAGCCGCTGACCATCGTCACTGCGCTGATGCTCAATCTCGATAGCCAATGGGAACCCGTTTATCGAGATTTAGAAGCCGTGCGATCCAAGTTCGACGCACGCGAATTTAAGGGAGCAACGCTATTTCGTGCTCTGCGCAATGGCAGAAGGCGAGTTAGGGCCGATGCAATTTTGCGCGGCGTTCTTTCTATCCCAGCGCGTCACCACATTCCGATTTTTTATGCTGCCATTGATCGCTCAGGACATGCGCAGCGACATGATCGGACCGGCTCCTACGACATGGCTTTGATGTTTTGCTTGCGATCCGTCCATACCTACATTTACACCCTACTCCCAAAAGAAAGAGTGCTTTGGATTGCTGATAAAAGCGGGTATGAAAACATATCGAGGGCCGCGCACGAATTTACTAAACGACTCGCAGAGAATGCTCCCGAAGCCCTCAATAGCGGCGTTCAGGATATGAAACCCCAATCCTCTATCGTCGATACAATGTATTTTGGGGATTCTGAACAATCCGGTGCTTTGCAACTAGCAGATGTCTGTTGCTCTGCTATTACGCTGCATTTGCGAAAAGACCCGCGAGCCGATCCCTACTATGGGTTAATTGAGTCGCAAATCATCGTCAATTCGGTCCCGATTTACTTCGCTGAAGTTTAATTTGTTCTCGTGAATATGTCGCTTTTATATTCCTTATCGAAGATGTCCTTGAACGTGAATTGCCATAGCAGACCGTTTTTTTCCGCTTGGGCAAAATCGCTCATATTAGGAACCTTAAGATCAAAATTGAATCGTCGTCCCATGATTCTGGCATTGAGCGGCCAAACATGATCGTCCACAAGACTATGCAAACCTAAATTAAGCAAATGCAGCTGCACGCTATGGATGCTCGTATCGCTAGAATCGTTTCCAAGATATCGAACCTCAAATATAGGCGAGACAATCACTATTTGTTGCTCGAAGTTCCTTTGACTAATTTGCAGACTGCGAATAATACCGCGGAACAGTGAGGGTTGCGGCGCTGTCAATTCGGCGATTTTTCGGTCTCGCTCTAGTATCTATGAATTGACTTCACAGCACACGAATACCCTTCGTGAATTGTTAGCGGCTAATCTTTGGCGAGATTGGCCGCTTCTTTTTTCGGCGCGATAGCCTTATCTAGCGCCTTATCGAATTTTTTCAGGTCGAAATGACGCAGCTCTTCTCTTAGCTCTTCGTCGGCGCGCTTCTGCTTCTCGCTGAGCGGTTTTTTCTTTTTCGGTGCGTTCGTCACGGCGCCATTTTAGCGCCCGAACAGTTTTCCCGCTACTGGTCGCACGTTTCCACAAGGTTCGCGAAAGCGTCTGGATTGTTCCGATTGTTGTGCCGATACGAAAACTCGTTCAGGTACAATGGCAAATAGTCTTTCGAGACCTTGTGATAAGTCCCGATGACGCCACGTTTCAAGAGCGACCAGAAATTCTCGATGTTGTTGGTATGCACGTTGCCGCGCACGTATTCGCTCTTTTTGTGATGAATGGTCTGATGCGGATAGAAGTGCTTGAGATCGGTATATCCGACGTATTCATCGGTCGCAATGAGCGAGACCCTATCCGAGACGGTTTTCTCAACGAAAAGGCTCAAGGTCTCCGCGTCGGTATTCTCGATAGCCTCACAGACGATGTTGCCCTTGCGCGCAATCGCCCCGATAACGGTCATTTTGCCGGTATGCTGCGATCCACCGCCATGATACTTCGCGCGAGCGCTCTTGTGCCGATTCTTCTGCTTCCCGCCTAGAAAAGTCTCGTCAACTTCGACAGCGCCAGTCATCGGGAACATCTCGCCATGCATGCAGGCGCGCCAGCGATGGCAGATATACCAAGTAGTGCGCCAGTCAGAGCCAGACGCTTCACCGAAGATAATGCGCCGCACCTGTAGCGAACTCATGCCCTTTTTCGCGGTCAGCATCAGATAGCCAATCTTGAACCAGAGCCGCAGCGATATTTTGGTGTCCTGGAAGATCGTCCCGCTGGTAACTGAGAAGCGATAGCCCTTGCGTCCGCCGCAATCGGCATTGCAGCAAGTCCACCGATACGGAGCCTTGAGCGCATAGACTCGCCCGCTGCGCTGGCAGCGCGGACAATGCACGCCATTCGGCCAGCGGCGCGACACGATGTAATCCCTGCATGCGTCGTCAGTCGGGAATTGCCTGTCGAATTGTTCAAAGGATTGCATGATGACAGGATATTAGCGGAGATTGGCTTGACTGTCAATACCAACAAAATCGCCAAAAATTTCCCCGCAAATTTATGGCGATCATGTTTCACGTGAAACATTTTCGCCTTCCGTGCGCTTTCTCGCTGAGTTCAGCCCGTCGATCGAGGCTCTACGCGACGCCCAGTTCGCTCGCCCACTTGAGCATATCGCGGGCGACCTTCAGATGCGCCGTATCGACCATCGCACCGTTATGAATCACCACCGAGCTACCCTCGCGCTCGCATTTCTCGACCGCCGCGATTAACTCCTTCCATCCCTCGATCTGCTCGCTGGTCGGCGTAAATACCTCGTTGACGATGGCGACGTGCGACGGATGAATCAGCAGCATCCCGTTGTAGCCGAATTGACGCGTCCGAATGGCTTCCACGCGCAGCCCGTCAAGGTCCTGGATGTCCCACCATCCGCGGCCGCCGATTGGATACGCGATGTTCGCCGCCCGCGCGTCAAGCAGAACCTTGGAGATGTAGTAGAAGGCCTCGTGACCCTCGGGCGTCCATTGGAAGCCGATGGCGCGCGCTATGTCGCCGTCCTTGCCGGTGACCCCGCCCAGATGCGCAACGCGCGGAGAAGCGCTGGCGACCTCATACGCCTGGCGCATCCCTTGCGCGGTCTCGAGCACCGGATCGATCAGCACCGTGCCCGGTTCGATGCCGTGCTTGCGCTCGAGGAATTCGATAATCGTATCGCAGCGTTTGACGTCCTCGGGGCCGGTCACCTTCGGCAGCATCACGCAGTACAACTGCTTGCAGACGACCGCGTCGAGATCGGCCCAGGTGAGGCCGGTCTCAAAATCGTTGACGCGCACGAAGATGGTTTGTCCCTTGTCGCCCAACTCCTCGACCATCCGGCGCACCGTGCCGCGCGAGCGTTCCTTGTCGGGCAGGGCGACCGCGTCCTCGAGGTCGAGGATCAAGGCGTCGGCGCCGAAGCGGGGCGCCTTCAGAATACGGTCTTCGCGGTTGCCGGGGACGAACAGGGCTGAGCGGATTGGTTTGACGCGGCGCACGATGCGGCCTCCTCACGAGTCGATTCTGACGCTACTACTTAGCATCATCGCAGTCGCATATCGAAAGCCAAGGCGGGGCGGCTGTCGAGCGCAGCCGCAACCAGCTCGCCAATCGTCCAAATGTGATCGGTCACGCCAAGCGCCATCGCGGGCGTACAGCGCAGCGTTTCGTGGACGCGGCAGAGATTGTAGAAGCGATCCAGAGCGCGATCGCGCGCGATGATTTTCCAGTTTCTTTGAGAATCCGTTGGTCAGCCGCGTACAGCGGCGCATCTGCATCCGGGACGACAGATTGAATCGCTCCACGTAGGTCGTGCTGATGTTTTCGGGCTTTGGGCGTCCTCTTATCACAGTCCGCTCGACGCCCGCGACGTGGCCGGGCGAGTAGCGATGCGCCGCATCCGGCAGATTTGAATCGCCAACGTACTTCTTGACGATGGTCGCGAAATCGACGTCCGTTCCGAACGCCGCTTCAATCGCTCCGATGTACGGCGCGTATCCGTCTGCGGTGATCTGCGGGCGATTGAGAATCCGTCCGCGCAAGATCGTCGGCCAATTCCTGGGTGTACGTTCCATCGCGCTTGCCGACCACGTAGGAGATTACGGCCTTGTGCGTGGCCGAAAGCGCGACGTGCAACCAGACATCGCCAAACTCAGACGGATCGCCCTGACGCACGCGCTTCTGCTTTTTGGCGATGAAATCCCATTGCTCATCGCACTCGATGATTCCGACGTTCAGATCGCGCATTAGACGGTCGTGGAGCCGCTCACAGCCGTCGCCGACGCGAACGCCAAGACTCATCACGGTATTGCGGTTTACGCCCGTCAGCCGCTCCGTCGAGCGAATCGAGCAGCCTTCCGTGAGTGCGCTAATTACTTGGACTTGTTTCTCGAATGGTAGGACGTTCATTGCCAGCCCCGTTTGACCTACCGGGCGAACGAGGCGACAATGATCTTGCCAGCTTTGTGTCCGTTACCCGGATGCGTTGGAGTGAGACCGGCGCGAGTGTTAGAAGCACTCACGCCGGTCGGTTTATCGGAAGGCCACCCGTCGCCCGCGACACCATGGGATGGGCCTTCTCTTTTGGCGCTCATCCGCATTACTGTCTAGACATCAATCAGATTATGCGATTATTATCTGCATGCGGCATTAACCGCGTAAGCCTATACCGATCTCGATAGCGCAATCGAAGTGGTGAAGCCGTTTATAATCGGGGCGGGCATACTGCGACGTTCGATCAGTTAGTCGATTGGATAGCACAAGGCTGTAAAGAGCGGTACCTTCCGCGTGAAGATCGCCACCGCGCGAACATTTGGATTGGTGACGGTCGATAAAGACCGGGTATCGCTGACTCCCCTAGGGCGAGACATCAACGATCCGCATACCGAAGTGCAAGCGCGTGCGAAAGCGTTTTTACAGGTTCCGCTGTATCGCAAGGTTTTCGAAACATACAAAGGTGGCCCGCTTCCAAAAGACGTTGATCTTGAGGGCGTGATCGAGTCGTTTGGTGTGGCACCAAAGCAAAAAGATCGTGCGCGTCAAACCCTTCAACGGTCCGCAGAACAGGCGAAAGTATTCAACGATCAGAAGGATCGACTTGTACTCCCCGCTGGTGTATCTCTCGACTCGACAACTCCAAACGGAGAAAAGAGCCGAAAGATGGAACAAACGCCAATTGTGCAGACAGGCGAAATTAATCCGCTGATTGCAGCGTTAATAGAAGATTTACCCGCGACTGGCGAATGGACGCGCGATGAACATGACCTCTGGGCGCGTGTATTTCTACGGACGGTGGACAAGCTCTACAAAGTCAAAGAATGAAGCCCCGCCACGCCGCTGCGCTCACGCTTGTGGGCTGGTATCTGATGGTGCCGCCTCTAGCTGGCAGGTATGGCCCAATCGAGAGGGATTCTCCGTTGGCGAAGTGGGAAACTTGGTTCGCTTTCGACACGGCGGCACAGTGTGAGGCGAGGGTTAAAATGTTCACAGAGGCCGCATTGGGCAGACTGAAGGCTCAACCAGTAGCGAACGCTACCAAGCAAAGAATCACTGATTTACAAGCGCTCAGCTCGCTATGCGTAACGAGCGACGATCCGCGCCTCAAACCAAATTAAGCCACTCTGCATTTCAAATTCAGACACTCAGCCCCAAATTAAGACAGTACCGGCTGTCGCGTCGGACTAACTGAAGTGATGGGATTTGTGTTAACCGTGGGCGAAATCATGCGCGACGCTGCTAGGCGAATCGAAATCGGTCGATTCTCTCAGTGAACGCGCCAATTCGTTCGCATCAGGGATTCTCCGCGATGGCTATGCACAAACACATCTTCGACGGCGTACGGATTCTCGACATCACCCAATATCTGGCGGGTCCGGTCGCGACGCGGCTGTTCGTCGATCTGGGCGCGGAGGTGATCAAGATAGAGCCACCGCCCGGCGGCGAAGGCTCACGACGACTGCGCTTCAGTCCGAAGGACGGGCGCAAGGGCGCGCCGCCGACTTACTTCGCGATGCATAACCGCGGCAAGAAATGCGTCTGTATCGATTTCAAGCGCGCGGCGGGCGCGGCAGTGGTCAAGGACCTCGCGCGCAAGGCCGACGTCCTGCTCGAAAACTACACGCCCGGTGTGCTCGCACGCTACGGGCTGAGCTACGCCGATATCGCTGCCGTGAATCCCAACATCGTGATGTGCTCGGTTTCGACCTACGGCCAGGACAGTCCCCACGCGGCGCGGATCGGCAACGACCTGGTCGCGCTGGCGGCGGGGGGCTTCCTCCACATGATCGGCGAGCCCGACGGCCATCCGATGTATCCGGCCTCCGCGATCGCCGACCATCTGACGGCGGTTAATACCTTCGGCGCGATCTCGGCGGCGCTCTACCATCGCGCGCGCACCGGCGAGGGCCAGTACATCGATATTGCTCTGATCGATTGCATCTACAACTCGCACGACTGGCAACTGGCCGCTTTCAGCACCTCCGACGGCGAACTCGATCCGCAGCGCGGCGGTACGCAACGCACGGGCGCATTTCCATACGGCGTTTTCAAATCGAAGGATGGCTATATCGGAATCGGGATTTTCACCGAACCGCAATGGGAAGCGCTGGTTCGCCGCATGGGGCGCGCAGACCTGCTCGAAATCGAGGAGTTCAAAACGCCCGGCGGCCGTTTCGAAAATCAGACCGCGCTGAAATCGATCATCGAGGAATGGTTCGCGACGCTACCCAACGACGACGAGGCGGTGCGAATTCTCGCCGACGAATTGCGCCTGCCTGCGGCGCGCGTGCTCTCGGTCGGACAATTCGCGCAGAATCCGGTGCTTAGCCGGCGGATGGTCGCGAAGGTCTCCGCGCTCGATGGTAACGAAATGCTCCTGCTCAAGTCGCCGCACAAGTTCTCGAAGACTCCGCCGTCAGATCCGGTTCCGGCCTCCGCGTTGGGCGAACATACCAGCGAGATCCTGCGGATCGAATGCGGTTACTCGCAGGACAAAATCGAGTCGCTGCTGCGCGAAGGCGTCGTCGTCGAGACACACGCGGGGTATGGGAAAAGGGGTTTAGTAGTCGAGGAACTCAAAACTTAAAGCTTACTGAAACCTCGTGGAGGTTTCAGACTTCCCATTGGGTTGGACGCGGGTGGTGTCCGCGCGGCTGCGGCTGCGCTGCAGCCGGGTGTCTAATAGATCGCTTTATCGTTGAGACATGACTTAGCCGGCTAATCGAGCATCGCGAACGTCAAGCATCGAAAGAAGACGTCAGGTGGTGACAGAAGGGTGTTGCTGGGTGAGGCAGTGGACGGCGCCGAGGCCCCACACTAGATCGGTGGCTGGAATACCCACGACGCGGCGCCCCGGAAAGAGACGTTCGAGCGTCGCGATTGCGATCGTATCGGCGGCGCAATCGAAGGTCGGAACGATCACTCCGCCGTTCACGATGTAGAAATTCGCGTAGGAGGCGGGCAAGCGGGTGCCCTCATGGAAGAGCGCCGGCGGCATCGGCACGGTCTCGATTGTGAAGGCGCGGCCGTGCTCGTCGCGCAGGCTGCGCAGGCGCGCGAGGTTGTCGGCGAGCACGCGATAATTCGCGTCGGCCGGATCGACCTCGACCACCGTGACGATGGTGTTCGGGTTGACGAAACGCGCGAGGTCGTCGATGTGGCCGTCGGTATCGTCGCCCGCGATGCCGTCGCCCAGCCACAAGATATTCGTCACTCCGAAATACAGCTTCAGATATTCTTCGATTTCAGCGCGGCTCAGCGACGGGTTGCGATTCTTGTTCAACAGGCACGCCTCGGTGGTCATCAGGGAGCCCGCGCCGTTGACGTCGATCGAGCCGCCTTCGAGCACGATGCCGGGTTCGACTCAGCGTCGAAGCCGTAATGCTCGCTGAGACGCCGGGGCACGACGTCATCGAGATCGTAACGTCCGTACTTTTCGCCCCAGGAGTTGAAGCGCCAATCCAGCGCGATTTGAGAAGGTGAGTTGTCGCGCGCGTTCGTGTCGCGATCCGAGCGGCGGTTAACGAAAATCGGTCCGTGGTCGCGCACCCACGAGTCGTTGGTCGGGATAGCGATCGACGTCGATGCGATCGAGACGCGCGGGCGAGTGATCGGGCGTCGGTGCATTCGCGATCATCGCACGAACGTCGGCGATGACGTCCGCATCGTTGACCAGGATGCGCACCGGTTCGAAGTGCGCGATCGCCGCGGCCATTTGCGCGAACAGCGGCGGGATCGGCTCGAACTTGCCCGGCCAGGTGTCGAGATTGTGCGGCCACACGAGGTAGGTGGCGAGATGCGGCGCCCATTCGGCGGGCATCCGAAAGGACGACAGCAGCCGCTGATGTTCCGGCAACGGTGCGCTCACGTCAACTTCTGAAGCGGCGCGTCAAATCTTGGTAGGCGTCGATACGGCGGTCGCGCAGAAACGGCCAGTTGCGGCGGGTTTCCTCGATCAGATTCAAATCGCAATCGACCACCAGGATTTCTTCCTTCACAGCGTCGGCGCGCCCGATGACCTCGCCGAACGGATCGGCGACGAACGAGTTGCCCCAGAACTGGATGTCGCCCTCGACGCCGACGCGATTCACCGCGGCGACGAAGACGCCGTTGGCGATGGCGTGGCCGCGCTGCACGGTTTCCCACGCGTTCTGGATTCGGGTGCGCACGGCCGGCGACATATCGGGAGTCCATCCGATGGCGGTCGGGTAGAAGAGAATCTGCGCGCCAGACAGCACGGTAAGACGGGCCGCCTCGGGGAACCATTGGTCCCAGCAAATCAGCACGCCGAGCGAGCCGCGCTTGGTGCGATGCGCGATGAAGTCGAGGTCACCAGGCGCGAAATAAAACTTTTCGTAGTAGCCGGGGTCGTCGGGAATATGCATCTTGCGGTAAAGCCCGGCGATGCGCCCGGTTTCGTCGATGACGACGGCGGAGTTGTGATACACGCCGGCGTCACGGCGCTCGAACACCGGCGCGATCACGACGACCTTATGCGCCGCCGCGACGCGTCCGAGACGTTCGGTGGTCGGTCCCGGAATCGGCTCGGCCAGATCGAACATCTCGTTGCGCTCGGACTGGCAGAAGTACTGCGAGCGAAAAAGTTCCTGCAGGCAGATCACGGTGGCGCCGCGGCCCGCGGCCTCCTCGATGCGGCTGGCGGCCTTCTCGAGATTCGGCGCCGGGTCGGCCGCGCAATTCATCTGAATCAGTCCGAGGCGAAGGGTTCCCGCGTCCATCGTGATCGTGATAGCAGCCGCGCGTGAAGCATGCCACCACGTTCAAGAATAGCAGGCTCGCGTGTGCGTTACGCGCCGATGAAATCTGCAAACGAAACGCGAACTAGTGATTCGCCTCAGCGGACGAGCGGCATCACCATTTCGGAGAAATCGCGAAAGACCTTGCGCTGAAATTCCGCGGGCGGCAGCAGGCTGACGCCGCTGATGCCCATGCGTTCGAGATCGTTGAGCTGATGCGCGATCTCTTCGGGCGTGCCGACGAGGCAGCTGCCCTTGATCGCCTCGGGCGTCATGAATTTGCGCTCGCCCGGCTGGAGGTAGGTGCAATGGCCGTCGTGAATCTGGCGGAAGCGCGACTGCTCGGGCAGGCTCATGTCGTCGACGCGCGCGAGGTATTGATCCCAGACGTTGGCGAAGTAGGGCGGGATGAGTTCGTCCTTCTTGCCCATGTCTTTCCAGATTTCGTAAGCGAAATGGAGAATCGCGGAGACGAACGAACCGGTCTCGTCGATGACGCGATCGTCGGTGAGCTTTTCGCCCGGCCGCAGGACGCATCCGCCGATCAGCGCCGTGGTGACGAAGGGATCGGGCAAGCTTGCGTCCGGCCTTGCGCGCACCTTCCTCGATCATCGCGCGCTGGGCTTTGACGTCTGCGGGATTGCCGACCGCGGTGACCCAGCCGTCGCCGAACTCCCCGGCGATCTCGCAGGCCTTGGGGCCGTTGGCGGCGACATAGATCGGAATCGGATGTTCGAGATCGAGGTAGTGGAGGTCCTGATGGAGGAACTGAATCTCGCGCGTGCGTCCGGCGTAGGTGTATTCGACCGGCTCGCCCTTGAGCAAGGTGCGCACGACGCGCAGGTACTCGCGGAACTCCTTGATGCGCATCGGATGCTGGCCCATCACGCGCATCGCGGTGTGCCCGGTGCCGATGCCGAGGAAGATGCGTCCTGGCGCGATCTCGTTGATGGTCGCGATCGAATGTGCGGTGACCGGAGCGAGGCGCGTGCCTGGAATCGACACGCCGGTGCCGATCTTGATGCGCTTGGTGGCCTGCGCCGCCAACGCCATCACGGCGTAGCAGTCCGACCAGATCATCTGCGAATCGGGCACCCACGCGCGATCGTAGCCGAGTTCCTCGGCGTAGCGGATGAGGTCCCATTTATCGATGTGCGTGTCGAAACAGATGCCGAATTCCATGGTGGAAGCTCCGTCGGGAGAATTGCGCGCGGGGCGCGCAGCGAAACAGTTCCACAGGCGAGCTGAGATTCCAAGCGATCAATCGTCAATCGCGGAGCGCGTCGCGGATAAAGATTTCCCGCGAGGCGGTTGCAAGTCGAGCGAGTGTGATAATTTAATGTGAGGTTCGAGTCGGCGCAGGAGTCGGTGAAGCCCGTCGCCGGCGCAATTGCGAGCCACGACGATTTGCAAATTGAAACCTGCCCGCCGCTGATAGCCGGGTCCTGCGCAAGGGAAGACCGCGAACCCCGCCAGGTCCGGAAGGAAGCAACGGTACCGGTTCAAACCCTGTGCCGCAGGGGTGCCTGGCTATCATTCGACGGGCAGGATTTCTGACAGACGCATGGCATCGACACCGTCATCCCATCTGGTACTTGCGCGCAAATGGCGTCCGGAACGCTTCAGCGAACTGGTCGGCCAGGAGCACGTCACGCGGACGCTGGGCGCAGGCGCTCAAGAGCGGTCGTATCGCGCATGCGTTTCTCTTCACGGGGATTCGCGGAGTCGGCAAAACCACCGCGGCGCGGATCATGGCGCGATGCCTCAACTGCGAGCAGGGGCCGACGCCGGAGCCCTGCGGGACGTGCGCGGCGTGTGTCGAGATTCGAGCGGGTTCGGCTCTCGACGTGGTCGAAATCGACGGCGCGACCTATCGCAAGATCGATGACGCGCGCGCGATCATCGAGAACCTGAGCTATCGGCCCGCGCGCGACCGCTTCAAGATTTACATCATCGACGAGGCGCATCAGCTCACCGATCAGGCGTTCAACGCGCTGCTGAAGACGCTCGAAGAGCCGCCGGCGCACGTCAAGTTTATCCTGGCGACCACCGAACCGCAGAAGATGCCCGAGACGATCCTCTCGCGGCTGCAGCGCTACGATTTTCGGCGCATCCCGTTCGCGGTGATCTTCGATCGGCTGAAGGAACTCGCGTCGCGCGAAGGGGCGGCGGCCGACGAGGCCGCGTTGCGGATGCTCGCGCGCGAAGCCGGCGGCAGCATGCGCGACGCCGAGCGGATGCTCGAGACGGCGATCGCATCGCTCGACGGCAAAGTGGTCGAGAGCGAAGTCGCGTCGATACTGGGCGTCGCGAGCCGCAGCCGCGTGTTCGGCATCGTCGAGGCGATCCTCGGCAAGAATGCGGCGGAGGCGCTGCGGAATCGTCCGCGAACTGCATCGCGGCGGCGCGAACCTCGAATCGCTCGGGCGCGATATCCTCGAACTGCTGCGCAATCTCGCGGTTGCGAAGTTGCCCGACGGGAACGGCCCGCAAAGCCCGCTCGCCGATCTCCCCGATCAGGAAGCGGCCGAGTCGATGCGGCTGGCCGCGGGCGCGAGCAACCGCGATCGTGATGCGCCTGTTTCGGCTGATGGCCGATGCGCAGGAGCAATTGATTCGAGTCGCCGTATCCCGACCTGCTGCTGGAGATGGTGGTAATCCGGATGGCGACGCTGGCGCCGGTGATCGACGCCGACGAGTTGCTGCGCGCGATCGGCGCGAACGCGCAATCGCGCGCAGCGCCAGATGGCGGCGGTAATGCGTCGGGCTCATCGCCTCAGCCAGCGCCGCCGGTGGCGGGTTCCATTGCTCCGGTCGGCGGGACGGCGAAGACCGCCCCGCCGACCGGAGCAGCGGATGCGGTGCTGGCAACGACGCCGGCTCGACGCATACGAGTCGAAGGCGAGGTGAAAGCGGAGGCACCGCTGCGGCAGGCGGCGCCGCATCAAGGCGCGTCGCGACAGGCGCCGGCAGTGTCTATCACGCTGCGCCGCGGCGGACTGACGCTGATGCGGCATCGTCGTCGAGTATGCTTTCTTCCGCTGCGCCCATGGACTACCGGATCTTCGCGACTTTATTCGCGCCCGCCGCGCCGCGCTCTTCGGCTTCATGGAGCAGGGCGCGGCGCTCGCCTTGAACGGCGACGTGCTGACGATCATCCCGCGCAACGACATCTACATTCGTTATCTGAACGACAATCGCGGTGTGATTGGCGGATCTCGCGAGCGAACTGTACGGCCGCCGCATCCGTGCGGAACTGGCTCCGTTGGGTACGCCGCTGTCGCCTGCCGCGAATGGGGCGGGCGAGAACGGCGTACCTGTAGCAGTAGCGGAAGGGATTGCCGACATGCCAGGCGCATCGTCGATCCCTTCCGCTACAGCGGGCGACGCGGCCCTCGGCATGGCCGGGATCCACCCTGCCGAAACCGGGCGTCCGACAGACGACGCTCGCAACGATCGACTCGGTTACGACCAACGGCAATGCGCCCGGGACCAATGGCGACGCGGCAGCGAGCAATGGCGCGGCACCCGCGATGACGCAGGCCGATCTCCAGCAAGCAGTCTATGGGGACCCGGTCGTGCGGCGCATTTTCGACGAATTCGAGGCGCGTCTGGTTGAGGTTCGGGCGCACGGCGGCAGCCTGCCGCGGGCGATTCCGCGTCGCGCAAGTCCTAGCACCGCCGATGGTGCTTACCGATCGCGCGAAGGAGATAAGTCAGTGGCCGAAATCGATCTTTCAATGTGATGCAGCAGGCGCAGGCCCTGCAGGAAAAACTGAAGCAGGCGCAGGAAGAAGCGGCGCAGAAAACCGTCGAGGCGAACTCCGGCGGCGGCATGGTGCGGGTCGTGGTCGACGGCTCGGGGCGCGTGCGGCGAATTGATATCGATCAGTCGCTGCTTGCCGCCAACGACAAGTCGATGATCGAAGACCTGATCGTTGTGGCGGTCAACGACGGCCTTCGGCGATCCAGGAAATGGTCGCGGAGGAGATGCGCAAGCTGGCGCCGATGAGTGGAATCGATATCTCCGAGACTCTTCGGCGGCAATCACTAGGCCTGCCGGAACAAATCTTAGAGGCTGCTCATTTAGAGCTCTATCACGCATCGGCGATGGCGGAAAATCTCAAGCGCAATGACGGCCTGCCGCCCGCGATGACGCGGCTGGTCAAGGAACTCTCGCGGCTGCCGGGGATCGGCGAGAAAACCGCGTCGCGGCTCGCCTTCAATCTGCTCAATCGTCCGCGCGACGAAGTCATTGCGCTGGCCGAAGCGCTGCTCGAAATGAAGGAGCGGGTCGGTTTGTGCGCCGAATGTTACGGGCTTTCGGACGCCCCGCGCTGCCGGATCTGCGACGATGCGGACCGCGACCATGACTTGATCTGCGTGGTCGAAGGACCGGCCGATCTGATGGCGATCGAACGCGCGCGCAGCTTCGGCGGACTCTATCACGTGCTCCACGGCGCGATCGCACCGCTCGACGGCATCGGTCCCGACGATATCAAGATCAGCGAACTGCTAGCGCGGCTGCGCGATTCCGCTCCCGTGCGCGAGGTGATCATCGCGACCAACGCGACGGTCGAAGGCGAAGCGACCGCGCTCTACCTGGCGAAGATGCTGAAGCCGCTGGGCGTGAAGGCCACCCGCCTCGCGCGGGGACTGCCGGCCGGTGGCGACCTCGAATACAGCGACTCAGCGACGCTCAGCAGCGCGCTCAGCGGGCGTCGCGAACTCTAGGGGCGGGATCCCCAGGCCGTACCGTCCGCGATCCGTTTCAAGGCAATTGGCAGTTAGCTCGATAACACTCCGACGCGACCGAGACTCATCGCGGAGAACGGCTAATGTCCGGAGCCGCCGAAATGAGCGTGCGCGATCGCGACCGTCGAGACGAAGACACCGGCCGCTGGGTTATACACTTCCGCCGACCACAGCACGCTGAACGGAGCGGTCGCCCCGCCCATCATGCTCTGCGACGCACCTATATTGTGCGCAGGTCCCAACTGGAAATTGTAACCGCCCGCGAGCAAAACCTCACCGTTGGGCAACAGCGCGGTTACCGTCGAGATGCGATAGTCATTCATCGACGCGGGGCACGTCGGGACGGTCGCATCGCGTTGCCCGCCAATGCAAATAAACGCGCCGCGAGACGGATCGTACAGCTCGGCACTGCGGGTGGCCGCCTTGCCATCGCTGCCGCCCGCGATCAGAACTTGTCCGCTGGGCAGCAGCGCAGCCGCATGCTCATACCGGCCTTGGCCGAGATTGGTCCCGCGCCCCGGAAATGCTGCGGTAGTGAACGTGAACCGGCGAGTAGCCGGATGATAGATTTCGGCCGTCGCGAGTACCTGACCGTGATCGTCAACGCCACCGGTCATCAGGACGTCGCCGTTGGCGATCAGGGTCGCACGATGTTCCTGCCGCGCGACCTTCATCGATTCGACCTTTACCATCTTGCCGCTCGTCGGGTCATATAACTCGGCGGTGGCCTGCGCCGTGCCACCGGCATCGCCGCCACCCGCGATCAGCACAGTGCCGTCCTTTAGCAGCGTGGCGGTGTGCTTACCGCGCGCCGCGGTCAGCTTGCCCTTGTAATAGAATTTTTCGGTGCTCGGGTCGTAATAGCGCGTGACGTTGCCACTCGCGCCGAACGTGCCAGTGGCCGGATCGAAAAGTTCGGCGGTGTCGAGATTGACCGCGGCCTGCGTATTCGTATTGCCGCCGGCCAGCAGCACTTTGCCGTTGGGCAGGGTGGTCGCAGTGAAATCATAACGCGGCTCCATCAGCTTGCCGGTCGCGCTGAATTTTCCGTTCGCCGGATCGTAGATCTCGGCCGCGGCGACTGGTTGTCCGTCGGCGCCGATTCCTCCCGCGATCAAAACGCGGCCGTCCTTGAGTAGCGCAGCGGTATGATATGCGCGCCCGATCGAGAGGCTGCCGGTGCGAGTGAAGCTGCCGGTGTTGGGGTCGTAGAGTTCCGCCGAGGCGGTGTAGGAATTCTCGCTCGCGACGCCGCCGGCGATCAGCACCTGGCCATTGGCGAGCACGGTTGCGGTCGCGGCATAGCGTGAGTCAACGAGGTCGCCGGTGGGCGAGGCCGCGCCGGGCCGGAACTGAAATGTCTTGCCTTCCTGAGATTGGGCGGGCCGCGCTGCAATCACGAGCGCGATCGTCGTCGCAACCAATGCCGCAGTGCGCGAGGTTTTCATCCCGCGGCGCGCGATCTCCTAGCGGTCGCTGGTGGTGGAGATGCCGCGGCCGAATGCCGTCACTTCCGACTGCCATTGCGAGCCGAAGGCCAGAATCAGCACCTGCTGATTGATTTGCTGATCCTTCGTGAGGCTATGCCACGCACCCCCGCCGGTATTCGCCATCGCTTGATAGGAACGCTGGGTTTGCAGATAGAACGAGGGCAGACCGGTGTCGGCGGGCATGACGCCATTATGCTCGCGCGCCCACTCCTTGAGAAATTCCTCGTGCTCCTCGACAGTTACGTCAACCGTGTTGAACGCACCATTTTCTTCATGGAACTGGCGAATTTCCTGCATCACCGGATCGTTATCTTCGTCGAAGGGCGGGGTGTCCCCGACCAGGATGATGACCTTGTGCGCGGCCGGCCGCCAGCCTGCCGAATCGACCGCCGTGCGTACGGCGCCGAGCGTATCCTCCTGCCATTCGCCGCCGTCGTGCGCGACCATCCGATTGAGAAAAGCGATCAGCCGATCAGGTGAGATCGTCAGCGGCTCGGTCAAAATCGGTTCGCCGCGACCGCCGAAAACCGTAATCCCGATTCGCGCGCCCGGGACCAGCCGATGGATCGAGAGGACCAACTGCTTCATGCGGTTCTTGACTTCGTCGATGATCAACTTCATCGAGCCGGTGCCGTCGATCACCAGCTCTACGTCGAGACCGCTTTTCCGCAGGCCGCCGATAAATCCGCCAAAGCCCGCGCCGACCCCCTGGCCATAGCCTGAACCGCTGCCGCCGCCGCGACCGACGCCGATGCCCATGCCGCCGCTGACGTCGCGCAAATAATGCGTTGCCGCGGCGACCGCATGGGTGCCCGAAGTCGCGACCACCGGCCGCTGGATCGGGAGCGGCGCCGACATCTCCGGCATCGGCAGCTCCGGCAGGTTGAGTTGCTTCAACTCGTCGCCGGTGCCCTTGCTCCCGCCACCGCCGCCCGACTGGAAATTCACCGCGATCAGATTTCGCGCGGTTTCGAAATGCACGCCCCACAACAGTCCGAGCAGCAGCAGTGCGTGCAATGCGATCGAAATCGGCAGCGGCCCTTCCATGAAGCGCAACGCGTTTTTGAAAGCGCGCCAGCGTTCGGCCGGTTGACCGGACGCGTCGGCGATCGCGTTGCGATTGCGCGCGGTGAGGGCGTAAATCACCGCCGCCAGGACCACTGTCGAGATGCCGATAGCGATGAGTATCGTTTCGCTCATTAAGCCGGGGTGTGTTGCGGTCGGGTCATCCTATTATGAAACAGACTGAAATTCCGCAGATAAATTCGAATTCCTGGTTATGCGGCCGCGCCATCGTCATGGCATGCCACCTTCGGCGGGTGCGACGGCTTCGGGCGCGGGTCCGACCTCGGGCGTCTGCGGTTCTCCTGGCGAGGCAGGTTGGCCGCCATTGTTGCCGACCGCAAGGGCAACCTGGTCCGCGCCTGCGCCCTTGGCAATGTCGAGAATTCTCACCATATCGCCGAGGATCACGCGGGCGTCGCCGTCGAAGACCACCGTCTTGTCGGTTTTATGTGCGAGTTCGTCTTTGAGCGCCGGAGCCAGTTCGGCTTCCGTCAGCGGCTTCGAGTCGAGGAAGATCTGGTGCGTCGCAGTATAGGTGACCGTGGTTGCCTTCGGAGGTTGGTTCGTCGTCGGTTCCTGCATCTTGGGCAGTTGCACGTGAGCGGCGGATTCGATCGTTACCGCGGTCGCAACCATAAAAATGATCAGCAGGACGAGGAAGATATCGGTCAGCGGCGTGATGTTGATCGACGCGAATATGCCGCCCTGTTCGTTGCCGCCTGAAATCGCCATTACGATCCTGCTTTCTCCACGAACTCGCTCAGCCGGCTGCCGGCGCGACCGCCGGCTCACCTACTGCGCGTTTCGCGGCGATCGCGATCTGATCTGCGCCCGCCGCCTTGGCCACGTCGAGAATCTTCACCATATCGCCCAGAAGTACGGTGCGATCGCCTTGGAAGATGACGATTTTAGCATCGACCCGCTTCAATGCTTCGGTCAACGCCGGCTCCAGTTCGCGCTCCGGCACGTCCTTGGAATTGACGAAAAGTTCGTGATTGGCCGTGTAAGTCACAATCACGCCCTTGTTTTCCGGCGAGGTGTTTTGCGCTTGCGGCAGTTCGACGTGCGTTGCCGATTCGATCATCACCGACGCGGTGACCATAAAGATGATCAGGAGTACGAGAAAGATGTCGGTCAGAGGCGTGATGTTGATTTCCCAGAACATCCCGCCGCCGCCCGAAGGCGCGTTAATTGCCACTGGTTTTCTGGCCTTGCATCGCGGCGTCGATCAGGCGCGCCGCGCAGATGTGGATGGTGGCGTTGATGCGCTCGACCTTCTGCGAGAAATAATTGTAGAAAATAACCGCGATAATCGCGACGGCGAGACCGAGCGCGGTCGAGATCAGCGCCTCGGAAATGCCCGCCGCGACCACCGAGAAACCGCCGGTGCCCATCACGGCCATCGATTGGAATGCCGCCAGGATGCCGACCACGGTGCCGAAGAGTCCGATGAACGGCGCTGACGCCCCGGAGGTCGCCAGCACCCAGATCAGTCCGCGCAGTTGCAATTGTTCGGCGAAGCGCCGCTCCTCATCGACGTCCTGCAGCCGCTCGCGCTCCGACGAACCGGCCTCGGCGATCAGATCGCGAAAGACGCGCTCGCCCGGATTGCGAGGGTTCTCGACCTGCTTTAACGCCTCGTTGAACTTGCCTAGCCGCAGCGGAGCGATGAGGGTTTCCGCCTTGCTCGATGCGCGTTGGCTGACGCCCCACAGCGTCCAGATTCGTTCGATGATAATCGTTACGCAGACGACCGAGATGAGCAGCAATGGGTAGGTTGCGTACCACCCCTGCATGATCATCGTGATGATGCTGAACTGACCACCCTGCATTTGCAAAGTCCCCGAGTTGAAAGATTTTGCCGGACGCCCGTGAAACGTCCGCCCCAAGCCTGCCCAAGTGCTCTAAAAAAGTCCGTCATGTCAAGGCCAGCAGTGAAAGGGCCTGCCGCGGCGAGCCGTTTATCGTCCGCGGCGTCGCAAGGATCAAGCGTACACATTTTCGGATCCAGTGGCGCTAACTTAAATCTCGTATGGGATCGCCGATCCGGCTGCTCGAACAATCCGGATGGCCGAGGGCGAACCGCCGCCTTGACATCGCAGGGCGCGGCAGTCTATCCAAAACGGCTGGCAGTTTTTACCTGGACAGACTACGTTAAGGCGATCGACGCGTTACGGCAGACCGCAGACGGTCGCGAATAAAGTCGAATCCCGAAGGAAGAGGAATCACTCAAGATGGCACTACTAGAAGGCAAGGTCGCGCTGGTAACCGGCGCGGGCCGCGGAATCGGTCGCGAAGAGGCATTACTGCTCGCCAAACAGGGCGCGAAGGTCGTCGTTAACGACTTGGGCGGCCACTTCGACGGCACCGGGCAGTCGCGATCACCGGCGGAGGACGTCGTCAAGGAAATCCGTTCGGCCGGCGGCGAAGCGGTAGCCAACTTCGAGAGCGTTTCCGACTTCAAGTCGGCCAAGCGGATTATCGAATGCGCGACCGACAACTTCGGCAAGATCAATATCGTGGTCAATAACGCCGGTATCCTGCGCGACCGGATGATCTTCAATATGAGCGAGGAGGACTTCGACGCGGTGCTCGGGGTGCATTTGAAGGGCACCTTCAACCTGGCGCGCCACGCTTGCTCCTACTGGCGCGAGCAGCACAAGAACGGCAATCAGCTGAACGGACGCCTGATCAACACCAGTTCGGATTCGGGACTGCTGGGCAACGCGGGCCAGAGCAATTACGGCACGGCGAAGGCGGCGGTCGCGACCTTCGCGATTATCGTCGATCGCGAGATGGCGCGGTACGGCGTCACCGCCAATGCGATCGCCCCGGTCGCGCGCACGCGCCTGACGATCGATGCGACTCCGCAGACGGCGGCGACGATGCCGACGCCGAAGACCGGCGAGGTCGATCGCTTCAGCCCGGCGCATGTCGCCGCCGCTCGTCGCATGGCTCGGCAGCGACGATGCCAAAGACGTCCATGGCGAAGTCTTCCGCGTCGGCCTCGGCAACGTATGGCTGATGAAGGGATGGCATTCGGCCGCCAAGGTCACGCAATCCGGCCCGCTCAAGTATCTGGGATCCGGCGGAGCTCGGCAAGAACATCAAGGAGCAACTCGCGAGAGGCGTCACCGGCAAGGAAGGTCTCGCCGAGGTCCTGACCGGCAAGGTCTGAACTTGCGCGAAGCCGATTCAGACCCAAGGCGCGGCTCATCGTGGGCCGCGCTTTCGATCCGTTCTGCTGATTTGCGCGGCCAACACCGCGCGCAGCGTGATGGCCGAGCATCTGATGGTTCGCGAGCTGCGCGATCGCGGCATTCATGAGCACGTGCGCGTGCGATCGGCGGGAATCGCCCCCTATGCGCGCGACGGCGCTCTGGTCTCGCTCGATACGCGGATGACCTTGCGCGATATCGGTATCGATATCGGCGACGAGGCGACTTCGACCGACCTCAAACGGCATCCCGAATTGCTCGAAGAGGCTGACCTGGTGATCGCGATGACCGATCAGCAGGCGCGCGACTTGGTCGAGCGTTTTCCGCTCGACGCGGCGCTGATCGTGCATACGCTGCGGTCGTTTGCCGGAGAAGCCGGCGACATCGACGATCCGTTCGAACAGGGCGACCTGGTCTTCAGCGAATGCCGTCGCGAGATCGAACGCCTGATCCCGCTCGTGGTGGACCGCCTGATGCATCACGATCACGAGGGTTAGCCGGCATGGAATTCGTCAATCCGACCGACGATCAGATTCGCGCGATCCTTTCGCGTCCGACCACGGTGGCGGTGATGGGATGCTCTGACAATCCGGACCGCGACATCGTTGCGCATCGCGATGTTGCTGCGGGAGAAGGGCTTTCGCGTCATCCCGGTAAATCCGCAGCTCAAGCCCGATGCGCTTGATCGGTGTGCTCGGCGAGCGCTGCTACGCCGATCTCGCGTCGATCCCGGACCAGGTCGAGATCGTGGACGTCTTTCGCCGCTCTGAATTCGTCGCCGAGGTGGCTAAGCAGGCGATCGCGAAAGGCGCTCGAGTTCTGTGGTGCCAATTGGGCGTGATCGATCTGGACGCGGCCCGCCGCACGCAAGCGGCCGGCCTGACAGTCGTGATGGATCGTTGTCCCGCGATCGAATACCGCCGCCTCTTTTAAGGAATCTCTGCACAAGCCAAATTTTGTCATCTGAGTGCAGCGAAGAATCGAATCCGGGCCCACTCGCCGTGTTCAGAGTGACAGCCTGACTCGGGAACCTCTGCACAAAACGGATTGTGTCACCCGGAGCAAGTCAAAAAATCGAGTCAAGACTTTTGGGCGCTCGAAAGCTGCTGTAGCAAATGGGTCCCGTTTTGCTTTTTCGGGATTCTTTGCAAGCGCAGAATGACAACCTGGCGTGTGCAGAGGTTCCCTAGGTGAGGTTCCTCAGGTCAGAGGTTCCCTAGCGGCGGCCAACACACTACATTCAGTTTCCCTGGGTACTGGAAAACGGCGAGAATCGAGATGCGCCTTCGAGCGCCCGCGATTTCCTGGACCGGCCGTCTCAGGGGAGGACAAAATTCGTTGAAAGCCCGCAAGTGGCGCACGCTCAAAACGGAGCGCGTTTTCGCGACTCCGATCTTCGATCTCCACCGGCGGCGTGCAGTCCATGCGAAACGCGGTGAGCGCGACTTCTTCGTGATCGATCCGGCGGACTGGGTCAACATAATTCCGCTCACGGCCAAAGCGCGAGGTCGTGATGGTGCGCCAGTTCCGCCACGGCATCGGCGCATTCACGCTCGAAATCCCCGGCGGCATGATCGATCCGGAAGACGACAGTCCGGCGGCGGCGGGCCGGCGCGAGATGATGGAGGAATGCGGTTTCGATTCGACGGATATCATCCCGCTCGGCCGGGTCCACCCGAATCCCGCAATCCAGCCGAACTTCTGCTATTCGTTCCTCGCCCGCAATGTGAAAAAGGTGCGCGTGCCGTATTCGAATCCCGACGGCTCGGAAGAGACCGAAGTCGTGACGGTGCCGCTCAAGAGCATCAAGGGATTGATTGCGAGCGGCAAGATCACGCACGCGCTGGTGATCGCAGCGTTCTCCTTCCTCGACGTTTACAACCCCCCGCCGCGCGTCCTCGCGCCGCGTCAACGTTTGCCGCGCCGGCACTCCACAAAGCGCTGACGAATCGCGCGCAGCATCCGCCCTCGTAAAAACGCTGAATCGCGCGACCGCACTTCGCGTCGAATGCGCGATCGATCGAGAGTCGGTTGAAGCTGTTCGTATCGGCCTGCGCGGCTGATGTTTTCGGATTGCCCACGCATCTTTTGCAGCTAGGTTGAAAGCGCTCCGTGCTCTTAGCACCTGCCGCGAGTCAATTTCGATGCGCGCTCTTAACGCGCATTTAACGCTGCGCCGCAAGCGTGAAATGTTTCGCCCCCCGTTTCTGAGGGTGCAATTCTTCCCCGCAATTTAAGGCGATCATGTTTCACGTGAAACATTTTCGCCTTCTGTTCGGTTTTAAGCAGAACTTGGGGTCGATTGGGGGCCGCCGTAGCGACGCCGCAGGAACGCATAGGCGGGCCATGCGCCCAAGCCCAGCACGACCGAGATAATCAGGGCGGTCGCGCCGCCGTTGTTCGAGACCGCGAGACCGAACGTCGCCATCCATGTGACGATTGGCGCGACGACCACGGCGAGCAGGGCGCAACGTCCTCCGCCGATGACGAAGAGGCCGGCGCGATCCGGGTGGGATTGTCGCAACCGGACCAGCGCCCACATTTCGAGCATCAGCGCGCCCATATAGAAGAACACGTCGAGCACGACGAGCGAGACGAAGCCGAGCGGCACCAGCATCGTGAAGACCGCGCAGCAGGTGATGATGGAGGTTGCGGGTGTCGCGCGATCTGCCCAGACGTGGGCAAGGCGGGGCGGCAGGTAGCCTTCGCGCGCAAGTACGTAGGGCATTCGCGAGACCCACAGCATCGCGGCGTCGAAGATCGAGAAGGCCGAGACTGCGCCGCCGACGGCTAACGCAATCGCGAGCGGCGCACCGCCGATGCCGCGGCCGATCTCGACGAAGTACCCGACCCGCCAGTTCGCCGTCGAGGTAACGCCCGAGAGCGAGACGGCGAGCGGCAGGAGGTAGCCGAGCGCGACGAGCGGCAACGCGAAGGCGATCGCGCGCGCATAAGTGCGGCGCGGATTTTGGATTTCGCCGGCGACCACGCTCAAGTTCTCCCATCCGCTGAAATTCCAGATGACGACGGTGAGCCCTCCACCGATGGCCGCCAGAAGGCCGTCGCCGTTTATAGACGGGGCGGGCAGGTGCCAGTGGACGAGCCGCGGGAACCCGATTAAGACCATCGCGGCGAAGGGCGCGACGACCGCGCCCATCAGGACGATCGAGGTGTTACCGACCGGACGCACGCCGAGGACATTGAGGGCGCCCGAAGCCCATACCAGCGCGATGCCGAGTGTAAGCTGGGCCGCGGTGCCGAGCGGGAAGATGAAACCCAGGTAAGCCGCGATCAGCACGGGATAGATAGCCATGTCGGTCGCGGTATAGAGCAGCGTCAGGTAGGCTTCGACGAAGGCGGCGAACGGTCCCAGGGCCTCGCGTACCCAATAGTAGAAGCCGCCTTCCCGCGGCATCAGGGCGGTCAACTCGGCGGCCATCAGCGCGGTCGGCAGGCTCAAGGTGAGCGGCACGACGAGGCAGAGCAACAGGGTGAGTCGCGCGCCGGCGAGCTGCACAGCGTCCTCCAGCCCATAAGCGCCGCCGCTCACGACGAGGTACATCAGGGCGACCACGGCAAGGGCACTGAGCCTGCGAGAAGGGCGCGGTCCGACTGGGCCGCGGTCATGCGTCGGAGTGATCTCGGCGCGCGGTCCGGCGTTGTTCATGAGGAAGACCCGCGTGGCAGAGGTGGCCGCTCAAGATCGAGTGTCAAGCGCTAAAGCGAAGGGTGGAAATTTCGCATCGAGGGATTGCGCCTCAACGTCGCGTCGCGCAACACTAAGATGGTGGATTGTCGGACGAGGCCAACGGGCCGCACCGGTCATTGATCAGAACCCATTTGTCGGAAGTTGTTACGTTGACCGTCAGAATTCGCTATGTTAGCTAGGTCGCGCACGCATTCGCAAGGTTTTCATTTCCAAATGAAGTTAATTGCCCAATGGGCGTTGGCGCTAGTGGCAACGCTGGCTATACCGCTGGCTGGATGCGCTGGAATGCGAGACGCGCCGGTGCAGGCAGTCAGCTCGGGCGGCGACCGGCCGTTTGGCGGCGCGCCAACGGTCCAAATTCCGCCCTCGGCCTTTGCGATGGGCGCATATCTGAAGGCGGAGTTCGCAACCCAGAGCGGGGACCGTCGGGAAGCCCTGAAACAATACGAGAGCGCCGTAAAGTTCGACCCGCATAACGCCGCGCTGCACGTGCAGATCGCCACACTTTACGTTCGTGATGGACGCCTGAAGGAGGCGCTCGAGCAAACCAACGAGGCGATCGCGCTGGATGGTTCGTATGTGCGGGCGCGGCTCCTGGCGGCGGGTATCGACACCGCGCAGGGCGAGGAGGCCTCAGCGATCGAGCAATATCAGGAGGTGATGAAGCTCGATCCGAAGAACCAGGAGTCCTACCTGTTCCTCGGCACGCTCTACGCCAAGCAGGGTGATTTCGGCAAGGCGGAAGAGACTTTCAAGCAGTTGATCGCGCTCGATCCGACGTCCTTCCTTGGTTACTACTACGCGGGCCGCGTAATGGTTGGGGCCAAGGACTATCCGGCGGCGGAGAGTTACTATCAAAAGGCGTTGGACATCAATCCGAATTCGCAACTGGTGCTGCTCGATCTCGCGGTCTTGCGCGAATTACAGGATCGGCCGAAGGACGCGATCGCGGAGTATCAGAAGATCCTGCAAGTCGATCCCAACAACGCCGAAGTACATAAGCGGCTGGCAGTCCTTTATGGCGGCGACAAGAGCGTCGATGCGGCGGTGGGGCAGCAGCTGCGGCGGCAGGAACAGCTCGAAACGAATCCAGCCGATACCCGCACCAAGATCGGACTGCTGTTTTTCGAACGCGGCGATTTCGATCGGGCCGCGACTGAGTTCAACCTGGTATTGGGCTCCGAGCCGAATAACTATCGCGTGCACTACTACCTCGGCACCGTTTATACGGAGCTGGGCGAGAACGACAAGGCGATCGGCGAGTTCAAGACAATACCCGAAGACAACGAACATTACGTGGAAGCGCTGCCTGCAGCTCGCATACCTTTACGACAAACAGAGCGACTACGACAGTGCGATTAGCAACTTGAAGCAGGCGCTCGCGAAGAAGCCCAAGGACCCGGAAATAATGGGTTACCTGGTGGGCGTCTACCAGGAGAAGAAGGATTACGCGGACGCGATCGAGCTGGCTAAGCAGATGGTTGCGCTGGAGCCGCGTAACGACAAATACCATTTCACCTTGGGGGCGCTCTACGACGAGGACAAGCAGAAGCGGCTCGGCGTCGAGGAGATGCACAAGGCGATCGAGATTAATCCGAGCAACGCGCCGGCGCTCAACTTCCTGGGGTACTCATACGCGGAAGCGGGAACGCATCTGATGGAAGCAGAGAAGCTGATCAAGCGCGCGCTCAACCTCGAGCCGGAAGACGGATTTTATATCGACAGCCTGGGTTGGGTTTACTACCAGAGGGGCGAATATCAGAGGGCGATTGACGAGTTGGAGCGCGCGGTCAATCTGACCGGCAGCGACCCGACGATCACCGAGCATCTGGGCGACGCCTACAATAAGATCGGTAAAGAGCGCGATGCGCAGCGCCAGTACGAAGACGCGCTCAAACGGACCCAGGATGCCGAGCAGATTCAGCGTCTCAAGACGAAGCTTGCCGCCCCCGTTGCGAACGAACAGCACGCGCAACATTGATCGCATGGGTGCGATCGCGCGGCGCGCGATCGCGTCTGCGACGATCGCGCTAGCGCTGAGTCTGAGCGCCTGCGCGACGCAGCCTTCAGTCAATATCCCGTTATCGCAGGCGCATGATCTCAGCGTATTTCTGAGTCAGCGCGACAACGCTGTGCACTCGATGCAAACAGCGGCGGTGATGGAGTACGCGGGCGGCGGCCAGCACTTCAAGGCGCGTGAGAATTTGATCGTGCAGCGCCCGGCGAGCATGCGCGTCGAAGTGATGTCGGCGGCGGGCGTGGCGCTGGTGGTGGCGGCCGACGGCGGTCAGCTCGCGATTTTCGATCTCGGCAAGAATACGTTGATGCATGGTGCGGCGAGCGCCGGCGACGCTCGAACGTTACGCGCGAATCCCGATGACGCCCGACGCCGCGACGCGCCTGTTGCTTGGGCTTTCGCCGGACACCGCGATGCTTGCAATGCCGCCGAATTCGATGACGGTGAATGGCGACGGCAAGATACTTACTTACCATCAGCCGGGCGGGGTCGTCGATGAACTCGGATTCAATGGCGACGAACGGCTCGAAATGGTACGCGAGACGTTCGCGGATGGACGCATCGGGTACGAAGTACACTATAGTGACTATCGCGATGCCGGTGGCGGTATCATGTTTCCGGCGCAAGTGGACGCAAAGTTTCCGAGGACCGGCGCCACGGTGAAGTTTCACTTCGAAAATCCGTCGATAAATCAGGATGTGCCGGATTCCACCTTTGTACTCTTGCCGGGCCCGGAAACGCGGAAGCTCACTATCGGCATGCGCAGTGCCGACGCAAGCAGCGCACAAGGCTGAGCACGCGTGAGCGGCCGCTCGAATCGCGTTGCGATCGTCCTAGCTTCAGCGGTGATCGCGACGGTCGCCGGATGCCGCGTCAATCGGCCGCCGAACGACCATGCACTGACGCAGACACTGTACAGCTCGACGCATCAGTGACCCGCGCACCTTTAATCCGATCCTCGTGACCGACCAGTCTTCGGCGCAAGCGGTGGGCGATCTGTTCGAAGGATTGGTCCGCATAAACCCGATCACTACGTTGCCAGAGCCGGGCCTGGCGGAAAGCTGGGAGTTGAGCGACGGCGACAAGACGATCACGTTTCATCTGCGGCACGGCGTCAAATGGTCCGATGGCGTGCCGTTTACCGCGCGCGACGTGGTCTTCACGATGCGCGTGATTTACGACCCGAAGATTCCCAACAGCGCGGTATTTTCGATGACGGTCGATGGTAAGCCGATCAAGGTCGAGGCGCCCGATGACTATACGGTCGTGATGCGCATGCCGCGGCCGTTCGCGCCGCTCTTCTACTCGATCGGATTCGGCATCATCCCGGCGCACGTGTTGGAACCGGTTTACCCGGCCGGTCAGTTCAACCACACATGGGGCATCGATACGCCGCCCGACAAGCTGATTTCGCTCGGCGCCTATCAAATGGATCGCTACGTCGCGGCGCAGCAGATCGCGTTTCAGGCGCTATCCGCGCTACTGGATGCGCGACGAGCACGGCGGACAATTGCCGCGACTGCACGGGCAGGTGGTACTGATCGTGCCGGATCAGAATGCTCAATATCTTACGCTTCAAGGCGAACCTGACAGACGTTTATACGCCGCGACCGGAAGAGGTTTACGGTTTGCGAGAGGATGCCAAGCGTCTGAACCTGACGATCAAGCAAGTGGGTATCGATACGGGATCGTTGTTCTTCGCGTTCAATCGGAATCCGCGCCACTACATTCAGAAGGGCGTAATTGACCCACACTACAAGTGGTTCACCGATATCAATTTCATGCGCGCGATGGCGCATGCGATCGACAAGCGCGGGATAATCAATTTGTGCTTTCATGGGCTCGCCGTGCCGGCAGTATCCGATGTCTCGCCCGAGAACAAAATCTTCTATAATCCGAATCTCAAAGATTACGATTACGATCTCGATCTGGCGAGAAGAATTCTCGACGAGGCCGGCTATCGCATGATCCGGCCTGGTGTGCGCGGAGATCGCGAGGGCCATCCGATCATCTTCAAGTCTGACGACTAACACCGGCGTCGGCGTGCGCGATCAGATGTGCGCGATCTTCAAGCAGGACCTCGCGAGCCTTGGCATCACGGTAAACTATCGGCCGCTGGAATTCGTCACGCTGGTGAAGGCGCTCGATTCGTCGTTCGATTGGGACTGCCTGCTGATCGGCTTCACCGGTGGTCTCGAGCCGAACGACGGCGCCGACTTCCTGCGATCTTCGGGCAACCTGCATATGTGGAATCCGTCGCAGCCGAAGCCGGCGACACAGTGGGAAGCCGAGATCGACCGGCTCCTCGACCAGGGCACGACCGTGATGGATCCGCGCGCGCGCGCGCCCTACTACTGGCGCATCCAGGAAATCCTGCACGACCAGTTGCCGATAATCGAGACCGTGCGGCAAGTGGACTATATTGCGTATCGGAATACGCTGGAGAATTACGACCCGACCGTGTGGGGATTTTACAAACCGGAATGGATTCAGTTTCGAGCGCAATAGTCACTTGAATTCGAATCACGAGTAGCTATTGAGAGAATGGCGCGATTCCTGATCAAAAGAGTACTAATCATGATCCCGCTGATGCTCGGGATCACCTTTATCTCGTTCGTCGCGATGTCACTGGTGCCGGGCAACTTCGTTTCGAACCTGGCGCTCGATCCGCACATCTCGCCGGCCGTAATCAAGCAGATGGAAGCGGAGTTCGGCCTCGATCAGCCGCTGATGGTCCGCTACCTGCGATGGCTGTGGCAGGTGCTGCATTTGAATTTCGGCGTTTCACTGGCGTTTCGCGTCAACGTCACCAGCCTGATCGCGTCGCGCGCAGTTAACACCGTGCTGCTATCGCTGGCGAGCATGATCTTTTCGTGGGCGCTGGCGATTCCGATTGGGATAATGGTGGCGGTGCGGCAGAACTCGTTCATCGATCGCGGCCTGTCGTTTTTTTCGTTCCTCGGCATGTCGGTGCCGGCCTTTTTTCTGGCGTTTCTCGCGATGGATTTCGCGCTGTGGAGCGGCATCTTCCCGGTGGGTGGCAGCTTTTCGCCCGACTACGCCGCACTCGACGCGTGGAGCAAAGTCGCCGATCGCATCAACCATTTGATCCTGCCGACGCTGGTACTCGGCGTGGCGGGTGTGGCCTCGCTGATGCGGTTGATGCGATCGCAAATCCTCGAAATCAAGAATTCAGAATTCGTGCGCACGGCGCGGGCCAAGGGACTGCCTGAGCGCACGGTCATTTACAAGCACGTGCTGCGCAACGCGCTCAATCCGTTCGTCACGATGGCCGGCTATGGACTCGCCGATCTGCTCGGCGGCGCCGCATTGGTCGAAACCGTAATGAATCTGCAGGGGCTGGGATTGCTGCTGCTGAACGCCGTGCGATCGCTCGACGTTCCGCTGGTGATGGGCTCGGTGCTGATGGGCACGATCCTCCTGTTGCTCGGAAACCTGATCGCCGATATCGCACTCGTCGCGGTTGATCCGCGCGTCGATTTTTCGACGCTGGCGTCGCAATGAGCGCGTTGCCGAAACCGATCGGCGATGCGGTCACGACGGCGTCACCTGTCCGCGCAGGCGGCGATCTCATCGCCGGCGGCGCGTCGCGAATGGAGGCTGGCGCCATACACAGTTCGCGTCTCGATTTTCTGCCTGCTGGTCTTTTATCTATTCGCCGCAGCCTCGCCCGTGATTGCGCCCTATGATCCGACTCATCAGTACCGCAACTTGCCCGATTGTCCGCCGATGCGACTCCATCTCAGCGGCGCCGTCCGAATGGTCGCGCGGATTGTTGTTCGCGTATCCGATGACGATGACGGACGCGATGGCGCGCCGCTTCACCGAGGATCGCAGTCGTCGAATATGGATTCGTTTTTTTCATCGCGGCCACCTGTTTACCACCGATTCGGCGGCAGGTCCGTATTTTATGCTCGGCAGCGAAGCTCTCGGCCGCGATCTGTTTTCGCGGATCGTTTATGGCTGCGCGCGTCAGCATGTGTATTGGCCTGGTCGGGGTCTTCATCAGTTTTTCGCTTGGGATTACGATCGGCGCATTTTCAGGCCTGATGGGCGGGATGATCGACAATCTGATCATGCGCTGGTGCGAAATCGAAATGTCACTGCCGAGCTTTTATTTTCTGCTCGCGCTCGCCGCGGTGATTCCTTCGGGGATGAGCGCGGTCGCGACCTTCTTCATGATCGTGGCGATCATGGCATTCATCAGTTGGGCCGGATTCGCGCGGGTGATTCGCGGAATGGCAGCGTCGGTGAGGTCGGCGCCGTTCGTTGAAGCCGGACGCGCGCTCGGCGGATCGCGCACGCGACTGCTGGTGCGGCACGTAATTCCGACGGTGCTCGGCTTCGCCGCGGTCAATGCGTCGCTTTCGATTCCGGGCTACATTCTTGGTGAAAGCTCACTTTCGTTGCTCGGCCTGGGCATCCAGGAGCCGGCCTCGAGTTGGGGCAATCTGCTATCGCAGGCGATGGACCCGCAAAATATCGAACACTATCCGTGGGTGCTGGTACCGGGGATTTTCATTTCGATCGCGGTGATGGCGTTCAATTTTCTCGGCGATCATATGCGCGATCGGCTCGATCCCGGCAACCTCGTCTGACCCGCGTCGATCGCGCGGCGGTTGTCGCCTCGCACAATAGCTTGCTACAAGCTGGTTGAGCGATCAAAAACTCGTCGCAGGACTGCGAATCGTAGTGGATAGCGGATGGTCGGCCGCGTAGGCTCATTCGGTACGCGCGGTCGGTCTAGTCGAGTTATATCCAGTGAGTGCCTCAACGAAAAAGCCAATACCAGTCGCGGATGAATTAACCCGTCCGTATTGGGATGCCGCGAAAGCACGGCGACTCGAGGTTCAGCGGTGCGGATCGTGCGGATACTACAACCATCCGCCGCGGCCATATTGCGATGCGTGTCTCAGCCAGGAGTTATCCTTCGTTCCGGTGAGCGGCCGCGGAACCGTTTACACATTCACCGTGATGCATCAGCGCGACGTTGCCGGATTCGAAGAGGAAGCGCCGTTCATCAATATCGTGGTCGAGCTGATCGAGCAGCCGCAACTATTGATGGTTACGAATCTGCCGATCGCAGAGCGTGCAAAAGTGAAGATCGGAGCGGCGGTCGAAGTATATTTCGAGGATCGAGGCGAAGGCGCCGTGATACCGCAGTTCCGCATCACTTGAGAATGCGTGTCGGTCGACGGTGCAACGGAAGCAATCGAATGTGGCAGGGTAGGGGCAAAACCGCGATCGCGGGCATTGGCTATTCCGAGATTTCGCGACGGCCGCAGAAGCCGCTGGGGTTGCTGGCGATCGATGCATGCCGGGCCGCGATTCTCGACGCCGCGCTGAGTCCCGAGCAGATCGACGGGCTCGCGACGTATCCGGAGTCGCCTTTTGCCGGTGCAGGGAATCGCGACGGTGAGGATGTTGTAACGGTCGCATGGATGATGAATCATCTGCGGCTCGCGCCGGACCTGCGATGGTACGCGCAGATCGAGACCGGGATGATCGCGAGTCCGATTATCGAAGCGGTTAACGCGCTTATTGCCGGCGCGTGCGAATATGTGTTGGTGTGGCGCGCGCTCCATCGCCCGCGCCCGCGCGGCGGTGGTGGAGCGGGTGGCGGCGGCGCACCGCGGGCGTCCGGCGATGCGCAATTCCTCGCCCCATACGGCGGCAGCTCCATCGTGCAGACGCACGCGCTCGCATGGCAGCGCTATGCACATCGCTATGGCGCCACGCGCGAGGCGCTCGCAGCGCTCGCGACTCAATAGCCGGCGCAATGCGAACCTCAATCCGCGCGCATTCTTTTTCAAGGAGCCGATGACGCGCGATGACTACTTCAATTCGCGGTGGATCGCGGAGCCGTTATGCCTGTTCGACTGCGATGTGCCGGTTGACGGATGCGTCGCCCTGATACTCACTTCAGCCGAGCGAGCGCGCGATCTGGCTAATCCTCCCGCGTATATTGCAGGCTACGGGCAGAACACGGCCAGCCGCCGCACACTGCTCTATTACACGCTCGACGACTACATGGCGCATGGTGCCTCGCTCGCAGAAAAGCTGTGGGCCTCAGCCGGATTAGGTCCGCAGGAGATGGACGCGGCGGAGCTTTACGACGGCTTCAATCCCTCGACGCTTTACTGGCTCGAAGCTGCAGGCTTTTGTGCGGTGGGAGAGGGCGCGTCGTTCGTGCAGAGCGGACGCATCGCGCTCGAGGGCGAGCTGCCGGTAAATACCTTCGGCGGCAGTCTGAGCGAAGGCCGCATGCACGGGATGGGGCATATCGCGGAAGCGGTGCGGCAGGTGACGGATCGCGCCGAACAGCGGCAGATTGCGGGAGCGTCGGCCGTATGCGCGATCGACGGCTCGCCGATGCTCCGTGGCAGTGGGATTATAGTCACTCGGGATCCCTGAGGAAGCGCCAGCGCAATGAGTATGCATCTTTATGAAGTTCTGGAACGCCTGATCGCCTTCGACACCGTGAGTACTCACAGCGATACGCCCGCAATGGAGTATCTCGCGAGCGATTTCGATAGCGCCGGATTCGAAACCGCGCTGCATCGAATCGAGGTGAGCGGGGTCCCGCAGGCGAACCTGATCGCATGGGCAGGGCCGCCGCGACCCGACGGGCTAATCATCTCGGGGCATCTCGACACCGTGCCGGTGGAAGGGCAACCGGGTTGGGAGCGCGATCCCTTCCGGATGGAAGTCGATGAGAATCGAATATATGGGCGTGGCACCTCAGATATGAAGGGGTTTCTCGCGCAATGCGCCGACGCGGCACGAACGATCGATTTGCAGCGTCTGCGCCGCCCACTGGTATTCGTGTTTACCGCCGACGAAGAGGTCGGGATGCGCGGCGCATCAAGCGTTGCACCGGTGTTGCAAAATCTGCTTGGCGAAGTGCCGCGTCCGACGCTCGCGTGGATCGGCGAGCCAACCGCGCTCGCGGTCTTCCACGCGCACAAGTGCTATTGCGCTTTCGAAGTGCGCGTACGCGGTCGCGGCGGCCATAGCGGCAATCCGGAACTTGGCGTCAACGCGATCGCCGTGATGGGCAAAGCGATCGAGGTTATCGGGCGCGTTCAAGCGGAGCGCCGTAACACCCGCAGCCGGCAACTCGCCGCGGTCTTCCCGGACGCGCCCTATGACGTGATGAATTTCGGCACGATTACCGGCGGAATCGCCAACAATATCATCGCCGAGCAATGCGCGTTGCGTGTGACGTATCGATCGCTGCCTGATGCCGACCCGCTGGCGCTATATCGCGAAATCGAACGGCGCCTTGGCGAACTCGACACGCATGATTACGGTTCACTGAGTCACATCGCGACGATCGAACTCGGCAAGCCGGGCGTCACGCCGCCGATGCTGTCGCCGCGTGACACGACGCTCGAGCGGGTACTGTTCGAGGTGACCGGCGCCAACCATGCGCTGGGAGCACCGTTCGCCACGGATGGTGCGTGGTTCGCGCGCGAAGGGATCGTCACGCTGATCTGCGGTCCTGGCGAATTTGCACAAGCGCATCAGCCCAACGAATCGATTGCGAAGGACTTATTCGAGCGCGGCCCAGCGATGGTTCTCAAGGTGGTCGAGCAGATGTGCTGCCGCGACGATTGACGCAACGGACGAGAGATTTCGGGCGAGGCTAGCGAGCTCTGACAACGCGAGCTATTGCACGCCGGTCTCGATCAGAAAATCTCCCACGATGCGGTTGAAGTCCGCAGGCTTTTCGAAATAAGCCGAATGGCCGGCGCCGGGCACTTTGACGAAGCGCGCCTGTGGAATCCGCTGCGCCATCATTTCCATCACACGGGCGGGAGCGAGCGCGTCCTCTTCGCCGACCAGCAACATCGTCGGGATGCGCCAATCGACGATTGGATCGACGCAGTGCTTGGTATTCAAGAGAACCGAAAGCAGGTTCGCTGGCACCTGCGTATTGAGTCCGGAAATCTGCTGATAGAGAAAACAGCGGACCGGATCGCGCGTTGGAAAGTCGGCAGCATAGGCGCGCGTGAGGATGTTGGCGAGGCCGCCCTTGCTCATTTCGCGTAACTTGGCCTGCTCGCGAATGACGTCAGGGTCGTCCATACCGGCGGTGGTGTCGCAGAGAGTCAAGGCGCTTACGCGCGCCGGATAAGCGACCGCGAAGCCGAGCACCGTCCATCCGCCCATCGACTGGCCGGCCAAAGCCGCGCGCTCGATGCCCAGATGATCGAGCAACTGGCGCAGGTCCTCGACGAAGGCCGTGGGACCAGGACCATCGGCAAGATCGTGCGAGGCGCCGAAGCCGCGATGGTCGAAGGTGACGCAGCGGAAGCGGCGCGCGAGTTCGGGAACATTCTGCCACCACGACAGATGGCTCCCGCCGCCGCCATGGGCAAGCACCAGCGCGGGACCCTCGCCATGTACTTCGTAATAGAGTTCGATTCCGTTGATGCGCGCTAGCGGCATGTGCGACCTCCGGAGAATTTTTCTGAATCGCCGTCAGCGAACTTGCTACCGCCCATTCGCTACGCCTTACGTCGGCGATTTGCGATTTCTATTGTTTGGACGGGCTCGGCTTGATCGTGCTCGACAGCTGTCGCGTAGCCATGTCCATGAGACCGGCGCGTTCGACTCTGGCAACTACGCGACCGTGAAATTGCCTGCGCGCATAGGTTCTGGCGTCCGCAACTGTGTTGGCATGAATTGACTCTGACGACCCGTCGGCAAAGATCACCTTAAAGACCATCTGGTCACTCCTTTTCGAGCGTTTCACCGTCCCTAAGCTCAGATAATTTCACGATAGCAAAACAAAATCGTACCGTACAAATACCTCGAGCACCGATTTCACGGAGCTAGCCCAGGCGAGTCGCCCAATTTTGATCTGATTCTGACCGTTAGCGGATTGGCGCCGCTGCCGATGAGAGCGCTGACTGCGTTCGCGGACTCGCTCGAATTGCCTTTGGCGGCGACCTCGGGATCAGGAAACGCGACCGCGATTGGCCCAATACCAATCACCTATCGTGCTTTTTCCGGTCCGTGCGCGAGAGCGGAACCAAGGACCAGCACGTTGCGCACAAAGCGATTGCTCGGCAAGGGGGATACGCAATGCGGCGTTTCGGAGTCAGCCCGGCCAATCGATTTGTTTTTGTTCAACTGTGGGTGCGCACGCGCATCCGGCCGTCGACGACGATCGCACCTTCGCCTGGCGCGAGAACTTTTACCGGATTCAGATCGAGCTCGGTCAATTCCGGAACTACCTCGACCAGCGCGGAGAGTCGCATTATCAGCGCGCTCATTGCTTGGCGATCGCCGGCCGGTCCGCCGCGATAGCCGTCTAGCAGCCGACTCGAATGCAGCGAGCCCAGCATCTCTTCGGCGTCGAGATCGCTCACCGGATGGAGACGGAATACGACGTCCTTGAGCAGCTCGACCAGCGTGCCGCCCAGACCGCATACCAGGAGCGGGCCGAAGGTTGGATCGCTGGTGACGCCGGCCATCATCTCGATGCCGCCGCGAATCTGCCGTTGCAGCAGAACGTCTTCGAGCGTCGATCCGATAGCTGCGGTTCGCGCTTGCAGCGTGCGCACGGCCTCCGCCACCGCGGTCGTCGAGTCGAGGTCGAGGATCACGCACCCGGCGTCGCTCTTGTGAATGAGTCCTGGGACGATCGCTTTGGCGACGAGCGGATAGCCGAGGCGTTCGGCAACATCGCAGGCGTCGGCCACCGAAGTGCGCTCGCCGAGTGCGACCTCGATTCCAGCGGCGCGCAACACTACCGCAAGATCAGTCGGAGAGAGCCAGCGCGAGGTCTCGGCGCCCTCGAGGGCGCGGTCAATCACCGAGCGAATTGTTTCGCGAGCGAAGGGGCCGAGCCGAATAACTTCACCACGCGGGCGTTCACGCCAGCGGCCATAGCGAGTCGCAGCGGCCAATGCCATCGCGGCGTTTTCCGGAAAATTGTAGGAGGGAATTGCGCCACGCGCACCTTGATTCAATTCCGCTGGCGGGCCGGCGGTGGAGATGAACACCGTAAGCACTGGTTTGTGCGCTGGTATGGCTGCTGCGCCCCGCGCAATTCCGGCAGCGGCGGCCCTGGGTCGAGTGACGATCGGAGGAATATAGATGGCGACAATCGCATCGACCTCCGAATCATTGCCGAGCGCCGCGATCGTCCGCTCATAGTCGAGTTCGCCCGCGCCTGCCGTCATATCGATTGGATTAGTGAAACCCGCCGCCTTCGGCAGGAAATTGCGTAAATGATCGATCGTCGCGCGACTCGGCGTCGGCAGGACGAGTCCACGCGCCTCGCAGGCGTCGGCAAGCAGAATCGCGGGACCGCCGGCGTTAGTGATGACGCCGACACGCGGACCAGCGGGCACCGGTTGCATCGAGAGGATCGCGGAGACATCGAACAGTTCTTCCAGCGTGGCGGTGCGGATGACGCCGGCTTGCTCGAAGAGCGCATCGACGGCGACATCGAGACTCGCCAGCGAGGCGGAATGACTGGCGGCAGCGCGCGAGCCCGCCGCGGAACGTCCGGACTTTACCGCGACGATTGGCTTTTTGTGCGCGACCTCGCGCGCCAGGCGCGCAAATTTGAGCGGATTACCCACGCTTTCGAGATAAAGCACGATCACCGCGGTATTAGGATCGTCGGCCCAGTACGCCAGCAAATCGTTGTTGGAAACATCGGCACGGTTGCCTGCCGAGATAAACGATGAGAGACCGAGATTGCGTTGGCGCGCGTGATCGAGAATCGCGATGCCGAGGGCCCCGCTTTGCGAGTACATGCCTATGTTACCGGTGGGCGGCTCGAACGGTGCAAAGGTCGCGTCGAGGCGGACCGCGGGATCGGTATTGAGCACACCCATGCAGTTCGGTCCGACCATCCGCATCCCGGACTGCCGCACAGTTTCGAAGATGCGTTGCTGGCGGGCGCGGCCCGCGTCGGAGACTTCGGCAAATCCGGAGCTGATGATAACGGCGGAATGCACGCCGGCGCGCACGCAGTCGGCAATTTCAGCTTCAACCGCTTCGGCGGGCACCGCAATAACAACAAGATCGATCGGCGCATTGATCGCGCTCACCGATCGATAGCCGGGAAGTCCCTGGACCTCGCTGGCCGTGCGGTTGACCGCGTAGATTGGCCCGTTGAAGGCGAAACGTCTGAGGTTGGCGATAATCGCTCCACCGATCTTACCGGGGTCGCGCGAGGCGCCAATTACCGCGATCGATTTCGGCTTGAGAATCCAGCCGACACTACGTGCGGCCGCGAACCATTCGCGCGCGCTGCCCGCCTCAATCGAAAGTTCAGTTTCTTCAGTGGGAAAAGTAACGTGGATCACGCCGGAGGAATTCGAGCGGCGCACTTTAAAGCCGCTCTTGGAGAAGACCTCAAGCATCCGATTATTGTCGCCAAGCACGTCCGCTTCGAGCTCGACGATGCCACCGGATCGCGCGATGCGGCTCAAGTGGTCGAGCAGCAGGCTGCCGATGCCCCGCCCCTGATATTCATCGAGAACTGCGAACGATACCTCGGCGCGCGCCGGATCGGTGCCGCGAATATAGCGTGCGACGCCGATAAAACGCTCGCCGCTGCCATCGTGCAACGTGGCGACGAGTCCAACGTGACTGACGAAATCGAGATGAGTCATACGCGCCAGCTCGGCGTCGCTCATGGTGCGTTTGAGGCCGAAAAAGCGGTAGTAGATCGATTGCTGGCTGAGGCCCTTGAAATGGTTGAGCAAACGTTCCTGATCGTCGGGGCGGATCGCGCGAATATGGATCGAGCCGCCATCGCGGAGGACTTCCTCGGCACTGTAATGGGCGGCATCGGTGATCGGTTCGTTAGTCATAACCTCAGCGGGCAGCTCCGGCGGAACTTGCTGGCTGACCGAACACTCCTCGCGAGCCATCGATAATAGCATGCACAACGCATCCGGAGTTGCGCGTCGAGCAGCATCATCCGAGCGCTGCCGGTTGACAATATTGCGGCACCTGCTTAATTCGAAAACTCGAGTCTCGGCGTCGCAAAATAACAGCGTCGCCACCGGGCTAGTTCCTTCAATCGCGCGGGCAGAACCGAGGTTGCGATGGCGGCCGCAGCGAGCGCTGGAATAACTGGAGTGCTCCGGTGCCCGATACAGTGAGCTCGTCCAACAACTAAGAGGCGACGCCGATGTCATCAAGCGGAAAAACGAAATCACAGGCCATTCATGATCGATTGGGCCATCCGATCATTGACTCCGACGGCCACTGGCGCGAGTTCGAGCCAATCGCGCTCGAGTACCTCAAAGACACGGCCGGTGCGAAGGCCGTCGAACGTTGGACATCGCGATTGCGCGCGTTGGGCGAAGGCGATTTCGCCAGGATGACGCCGCAAGAGCGGCTCGATCGCCGTGCGAGTCAACCGGCCTGGTGGGGTCTCCCGGTCAAGAACACAATCGACCTAGCGACCTCATTTATTCCGCGCCTGATGCATGATCGGTTGGAGGAAATGGGAATCGATTTCGCGATCCTCTATCCGACTCATTGCCAACTCTTCGCGCCGTTCATCGGCGACGAGGAATTGCGCCGCGCCGGATGCCATGCGTTCAACCAGTTCGCGATCGACACCTGGGCGGATTATTCGGATCGCGTCACACCGATCGGTGCGGTCCCGATGTACACGCCGGAAGAGGCGATCGCCGAACTCGAACATTGCAAGGCGATCGGCATTAAAGCAGTCGCGCTCGGCAGTCTGATCCGACGATCGATTCCCGAAGCCGAAAAGCTCGGTGTCAGCCGCCGCTACGCCTGCTGGCTCGATGTGCTCGGTATCGACAGCCTCTATGATTACGACCCGGTCTGGCGCAAATGCGAAGAGCTTGGCTATCCGGTCACCTTCCACTCGGCTGCGTCGAATTTCGGTTTGCGCAGTTCGATCAGCAATTTCGTTTACAACCACATCGGCCATTTCGGCGAAGCCGGCGACGCCGTCGCCAAGGCGCTTTTCATCGGCGGTGTGACTCGGCGCTTTCCACGGCTCAGGTTCGCGTTCCTCGAGGGTGGCGTGTCGTGGGCCTGCGGTCTGCTCGCCGCTCTGATCTCACATTGGGAGAAGCGGAACAAGGAATCCATCCAGGAGCTGAATCCCACCAACCTCGATCGCGAAGGACTCAAAGCATACTTCACGCAGTATGCGAGCGAAAAGATGAATGCGAAATTCGCGGAGTTCGATGAGATGATGATGAAAAAAGGGATGGGCAAGGCGGCCCCCGATCAAGTGGACGATTTTGCCGCCGCGCGAATCGAGCGCAAGAGCGACATCCGCGATCTATTCGTGCCCAAATTCTTTTTCGGCTGCGAATCTGACGATCCGACTGTCACTTACGCCTTCTCTCCGGCGAATCCTTTCGGTGCGAAGCTGGGCGCAATACTCAGTTCGGACATTAGTCACTTCGATGTACCAGATATGACAGAGGTGCTCGAGGAGGCTTGGGAACTCGTTGAAGACAAGGGCATGTCGGAGGAGGATTTCCACGCTTTCAGCTTCGGCAACGCCGTTCGATTGTGGGCGAGTCTCAATCCCGACTTCTTCAACGGGACGGTCGTCGAAAAACAGGCGCGGCAATTTATCGAAGGCGAGGTGCGCGCCGAGCATTCCGCCGCAGCAGCATCGTGAACGAACCGCAAAATGGGGCGGCGCGCGCCGTCCTTCATTTCGTTCCCTACGCGAGCGCCGAGATGCTGCGCAAGTCGCTGCCGCTCAGGGCCGACGCGCTCGTCCTTGATCTCGAAGATTCGGTGACACCCGATAACAAGGATTCGGCTCGCGCGACGATTACCGATTGGCTCCAGCGGATCGATTTCGGACCGCGTGAGCGTATCGTACGAATCAATGCGCTCGACTCCGAATGGGGCGTCGCCGATGTCGAGGCGACCATGGCGGGACGCCCGGACGGTTACCTGGTTCCGAAGGCCGGCGACGTCGGTGAATTAAGTGACCTCGATAAACGTATCGGCGCGCTCGAGCAGCGCTACGGATACGCGTCCGGCACGGTCAAGCTCCTGCCGATTATCGAGACCCCGGCGGGCGTCCTGAACGTCCGCGAAATCGCGCGATGCCCGCGCGTTGTGGCGATCTGTGGGGGCCGCGGCGGACTGGATATGGCGGCCGCACTCGGTGCATGGCGCGTTCGCGACGATCGCGGCGACTTACTCGAAATATTCCGACTAACCGGGATGCTCTGTCTGCTCGCCGCTACTGCGGCCGGCATCCAGCCGATCGACTCGGTGCTGCTGCTCGGCGATCTGGAGCGGATGCGCCGTGAGTGTCGCGAGAGCGCGGAGATGGGCTGTACCGGTTGGATCACGATCCATCCGAGTCAGATCGACGTTGTGCACGAAGCGTGTTTCCCGACGACAGCGGAAATCGCAGAGAGCCGCGAACTGGTTGCCGCCTTCGAGGAAAATCGAAAGTTGGGTAAGTGGGCCTTTCGCTTCAAGGGCCAGATGGTCGATGTGCCGAACCTGAAGCGCGCTCACACCATCCTGGCGCGCGCTCGCGTCAGGGAAGTACTCGATCGCAAGTGGCAATCGGGCTGAACGACGTCATTCGTCCACGCGGTGCGTATTCCGCTAGACTTCGAATACTCACTGCGCCTCGATCTCGATTAGTCAGTTGAGTCCCATATCGTAGAGCCGGTTCGCGGTCTCGAAGATAATCTTGCGCGTGACCTCGGTGGGAACGCCAGCGAAATTATCCTCGATCACCTTCAAGGAATTCGGGAACGTCGAATCGGCGTGGGGAAAATCCGACGCCCACATGTAATTGTCCTCGCCGAAGAATTTCCACGTCGCCGGACCCAGCCGATCGTCCTGGAAGGTAGCCCACACGTTGCGCTTCACATAGTCACTGGGCTTTAGCGGCAGGCGCTGCGGATTAGCAATCTTCGAATTGCACATGATCGAGGCGTTGGACCCAATTGGGTATCCAGCCGACGTCGTTTTCGGCGGATACAATCTTAAGCTTGGGGAAGCGCTCGAAGACCCCGCCATAGACCAGTCGCGTGATGCATTGTTCGACGACGTGGATGACATGAATCTGCAGGTCGGCCATCGTGGGCATCGCGGGTGTCAACGGCATCCCGGAAACCAGCGGCTTGTGCAGTGAGATCGGCAGGCCGCTTTCGGCAGCCGCGCGCCACAACGGGTCGAAGCGCAGGTCGCTATATGGAAGATCGTTGCTCTCCGAGGCGAGAATCATCATGCCCTTGAGGCCGATCTTCGCGCAGCGTTCGACCTCAGCTGACGTCCGGTAGCGCCGCCAGCGAGTAAAGCCCGATACCGATGAGGCGACTGGGGTCGTGCCTGCAGAACTCGGCGAGCCAATCGTTGTAAGCGCGTAGGCAGGCGAGTTGCAGTTCGACATCCTTCACGTTGAAAACCGCGATACCGAGCGTCGAATAGAGGACCTCCGCGACGACGCCGTCCAGATCCTGATCTTTCAGCCGCTCGACCGGATCCCATCCGCTGGGCCGCGCCGCTTCGTATCCGTGATTCATGTGTTCGCGCAATTCGCGTCCGCTCTTTCCCGCCGCGAAAGCGGCGGCGACGGCGAGCGGATGAATTCCGGGCCCGACGAACAGGTAGGCTGGACCAGTCGCTTTCTCGTTCTTGATCACGCGCGGCGCGTTATCGCGAAATTTTTTGTCGAGCCGTTGGACCCACAGGTCCGCGGGTTCGGTCATATGCGAGTCCGCCGATACCACTTTGAACGAAGCCATTGGACCTTCTCCTCGCGTCTGCCGCGCGGCTTTAATCTCGGGGCGCCCTGATCGCAGTACCCGGCCCGGCAATGCGCCGCTGTGCTGATTGTGCTCGAACAGACACTTGTCCGTTGACGATCGTGTAGGCGATACCCTCGGCTTCTGACACCAGTCGTCGTCCGCCGCCGGGTAGGTCGTTGCGAATTTCCGGGCGCACGGCCGAACCGATTTTTTCGTAGTCGAAAACAGCAATATCGGCGACCATTCCGGGCCTAAGCGTTCCGCGTCCGCTGATGCCGAAGAAAGCGGCGGGCTCCGACGTGATGCGCTTGATCGCGTGCTCCAGCGAAAGCGCGCTTTTTTCGCGCACGAATGTACCGATGAGATAGGTCGGGTAGCCCGCGTTGCATAGCATATCGACGTGCGCGCCCCCGTCCGAGATGCCGATCATTGTGCGCGGGTCGCTGAACTTTTTCGCGACACGCTCCTCGTTGATGTCGAGTAGCGGCATCATGTAGACGAGATTGAGATTGTCTTCGATGGCGAGATCGAAAAAGACGTCGAGCGGATCGAGCCCACGTTCGCGCGCGACCTCGGCGACGGTCTTCCATTCCAATGTTTTGAGCGCAGGATTAGTGGTTTCCTTGATTTGCGCGCGATCCCAGATGTCGTGAAAAACGGTGCGGCGTTTCAATTCCTCGCGGAAACTGCGGCGAAAGTCCGGCGCCTGCGTAAAAATGCTTTTGTGCTTCGATCGGCTGGTCGCCAAAGACCGGCTTCATCGAGTTCATGCTGCCGAATAGAAACGGATTGCGCAGATGGAACTCGATCACCAATGGGCGCGCGGCGACCTGCGGCACACATCCGCGTTCGAGTAGCGGGGCGACGCGGGTGAGCGTTTCCGACCACGCGTTGGGTTCGTCGTCGCGATCGCGCAGATTGAGCCAAGTTACCGGGCGGCCGCTCGCCGACTGAGAGCAGATCGAGCAGCGCGTATTCCTTGTCCGAGACTGCGCATGGCTGCTTCGTCAAAGCGATTTCGATCGCGCCGCGATCGTGATCGTGCAGCACCGAGGAGTATGCGCGCAACTCGTCATGACTGGCGAGTCGGCACGCGAGCGGCTGGCCCTTGTAGCCGAGATGCTGCGGCATCACCGTGAGCGAAAAGCCAAATGCGCCAGCCGCGATCGCCTCATCGAGCAAGCCGCGGATGCGATCGGTTTCGACCTCCGTCGCGGCGCGCGTCATCGCCTCCTCGCCCATCACCCAATGGCGAAACGGCGAAAGCGCGGCCATGAAGCCGACGTTGATGCCGACGCCGCGGCGTTCAGCCGCATCCATATAGTCGGGGAAGGATCTCCCAATCCCAGGTGAGTCCGCGATTGAGAACTTCGTACGGAATCGCTTCGACGTGCACCAGGTTCCAGGTCGCGACGTCGCGCTCGGCGGGTTTGCACGGCGCGAGTCCGACGCCGCAATTACCCATGATCACGGTGGTCACGCCGTGCCACGACGAACAGGTCACCAGTGGATCCCAGCAAATCTGCGCGTCGTAATGGGTGTGCGGATCGATGAAGCCCGGTGCGACGATCAGTCCGTCGCGTCGAGCGTACGCGGTAGCGTTGCCGGTGACGTCGCCGACTTCCGCGATGCGTCCCCTGATCAATCGCCAGATCCGCACGCCGCGCGGGCGCGCCGGTGCCGTCCACGATCGTTCCGCCTTTGATGATCAAATCGTGCATCGCGGCCACCACCTTTTGCGAGCGCTTCAACTTGTGCGTAAACCCGCACCGAGCCAGATGTCAAGCGCGATGCCGATGGTGCGTTGCGTTGACGCGCGTTTCGGAATGGTTAAGCTGAACGAGCCTGATTAGGGTGATGCCGGAGTTTATGTTGTGAACGCGTCGGTACCATTACTGGAGAAGGTTGCGCGAGCGACAGTGAGCATTCACTGTGAGGTCCCGGAGTCGCATCCGTCGGTCGCGATCGGCTTGGCAGCGATCGGCGCGGCACCGGCACGCTGGTCAGCGACGACGGCATGATCGTGACCGTCAACTACATGATCATGGGCGCGCAGAACGTCATGGTGACGCTGCTCCAACGGCGATCAAGTGCCCGCGCGCGTCGTCGCGCGCGATTTCACGACCAGCCTCGGCGTACTGCAAATCGACGGCCGCGGCCATCCGCATATCGATACGGTCTCGTCCGATACCTGCGAACTGGGTCAGGAGATTTTCATCGTTTCGAGCCTCGGCGGCGAAAAGCGCTGCGCCGACACCGGGGTGATCACCTACCTCGGGCCATTCGATGCGGCGTGGGAATTCGTGCTCGAGCGCTGCGTCTGCGTGACCGCATCGGCGCTCAATATCGGGCTGAGCGGCGGACCGATCTGCAATTCGAAGGGACAGCTAATCGCGGTTTCCTATCTCAATTTCGCCGACCTGGTGCGTCCGATTCTAGGCATCCCGGGCGAATGTTTTCTCTCCGGACGCGACGAACTGCTGCGCCACGGCCATCGCGTGAGCACGCCGCCGCGCCTATGGCTCGGTGTGCTGTCCTACACGCTTGCGCGAACACGTCGTCATCGCGGGCGTGATGCCGGGCAGTCCGGGCGAGAAGGCGGGACTTGCGTCAGGGCGACCTCGTGCTGAGCGCCGATGGCGCGCGATATCCACGAGCGCAAGGCGCTGTACGAGGCCATCAATCGGCATCGTCCGGGAGAGATCGTGCGGTTGCAGATCATGCGCAACAACCAGGTTCAGAACCTGGAGATCTCCGCCAATCATCATCGACGACTTCCTCGGCTGATCGAGCGTCGTCAACTCCGCACTGCGCGCGAAGTTAAAATTTAGCGACGCCCCTCCGATTACCTAAACATCCTTGAATTCGCGCTTTGATCTTGCGTCCTTCAATCGCGGCCTGCGCCGCTGCCAGGCGCGCGACCGGCAAGCGGAACGGCGAGCACGAGACGTAATCGAGTCCGAGGCGATGGCATAGTTTGACGCTCGCTGGATCGCCGCCATGCTCCCCGCAGATTCCAATCTTGATCTTCTTGTTGCCCTTGCGTCCGCGATCGATTCCGATGCGCATCAGGTCGCCGACGCCGTCGGCATCGAGTTCCTGGAACGGATCCTTTTTGTAGATGCCGCGCTTCAGGTAGTCGTCGAGAAATTTCACCGAGTCGTCGCGCGACAGGCCGTAGGTCATCTGCGTCAAGTCGTTGGTGCCGAAGGAAAAGAAGTCCGCGACCGCGGCGATATGCTTCGGCTTCCATGCACGCGCGCGGCACTTCGATCATCGTGCCGATTTCGATACGTCAGTTTGGTTTTTCCCTTGCCGATAATTTCGCTGCCGACCTCGCGGATTTCCTTCGCCAGGAATTCGAACTCCTTCACCTCGCCGATCAGCGGCAACATGATTTCGGGCAGCGCGTTGACGCCTTCCCGCCGCAGTTCGAGCGTCGCCTCGATAATCGCGCGGGCCTGCGCCCGGTAGATTTCCGGGTAGCTGATACCCAGGCGCGAGCCGCGATGGCCTAGCATCGGATTGAATTCCGCGAGGTTCTCCGAAATCTGTTTGAGCCGCTTTGGATCGACCCCCATATCGACCGCAAGCTTGCCAATCTCTTCGTCGTCTTTCGGCAGGAACTCGTGCAGCGGTGGATCGAGCAGCCGAATCGTGACCGGCTTGCCCGCCATCTCGCGCAGAATCCCGATGAAGTCCTCGCGTTGGATCGGGATGATCTTCTCGAGCGCGCGCGCCCGCTGTTCGGCATTCTCTGCGAGGATCATTTCGCGCACCGCGTCGATCCGTCCCGGACCGAAGAACATGTGCTCGGTGCGGCACAGCCCGATGCCCTCGGCGCCGTATTCGACCGCCGTGCGGGCGTCGCCCGGCGTGTCGGCATTGGCGCGCACCCCGAGTTCGCGCGCTTGGTCGGCCCATTTCATGAACTTGCGAAACTGCTCCGACATCTCGGCTTTCACGGTCGGCACGCGTCCCGCCATCACTTCGCCGCTGGAACCGTCGAGCGTGATGTATTCGCCGCGCCGAATCACCCGGTCGCCGACTTTGAGCGCGCCGCCGGCGTAATCGACTTCGAGTGCGCCGCAGCCCGCCACGCAGCATTTCCCCATCCCGCGAGCGACCACCGCCGCATGGCTCGTCATGCCACCGCGCGCCGTCAGGATGCCTTCCGCCACCTGCATTCCGTGGATGTCTTCCGGCGACGTTTCGATCCGCACGAGCACTACCGGACGTCCCGCCTGATGCACGATGACGGCTTCGTCGGCCGAGAAAACCACTTCGCCCGAGACCGCTCCCGGCGATGCCGGCAATCCGCGCGCGATCACGGTCTTGGCCGATTTCGGATCGAGCCCTGGATGAAGCAACTGCTCGAGCTGCAGCGGATCGACGCGCATCAGCGCGGTGCGCCGATCGATCAGCTTCTCCTCCGCCATCTCGACTGCGGCCCGCACCGCGGCGGCCGCCGTGCGTTTGCCGTTGCGCGTCTGCAGCATGAAGAGCCGGCCGCGCTCGATCGTAAACTCCATGTCCTGCATGTCGCGGAAATGTTTTTCGAGCCGGCCGGCGATCTTGAGCAATTCCTTGAAGACCGCGGGGAAGCTTTCCTCCAACGTCGGAAAGCGCTGCGGCGCGGTCGGCCTCGCTGACGCCCTCGAACTTGGCCCACTTGCGTCCCGCCGGCGAGCTGATCTGCAGCGGCGTGCGGATGCCGGCGACGACGTCCTCGCCCTGCGCATTGGGCAGGAACTCGCCGTAGATGCCTTTCTCGCCGGTCGAGGGATCGCGCGTGAACGCGACGCCGGTCGCGCAGTCGGTGCCGAGGTTGCCGAAGACCATCGATTGCACCGTGACTGCGGTGCCCCAGTCACCCGGGATGTTGTTGATCTTGCGATAGGTCACCGCGCGATCGTTGTTCCACGACCCGAAGACCGCGCCGATCGCTTCCCATAGCTGCTCGTTCGGATCCTGCGGGATGTCGCGGCCGACGCGTTTGCGAATCAGATCGCGGAACTCGTCCACCAGTTCTTTCAGGTCATCGACCGAAAGATCGACGTCCTCATGCTACCCCGCGCGCAGCCTTCTTCTGCTCGATCAATTCTTCGAATGGATCGCGATCGTTCTTGTCCTCGGGCTTGAGCTTCAGCACGACGTCGCCGTACATCTGGCAAAAGCGCCGATAGGAGTCCCATGCAAAGCGTGGACTGCCGCTGACGGCTTCTCAAGTCCGATCACGGTTTGGTCGGTGAGGCCGAGGTTGAGCACGGTGTCCATCATGCCGGGCATCGAGACGCGCGCGCCCGAGCGCACCGACACCAGCAGCGGATTTTTCGCGTCGCCGAACTTGCGCCCGAGCGCTTTTTCGATGCGCGCGACGCTCTTCGCCACGCCCTCGGTCGAGCCCTTTCGGATACTTGCTGTTGTGGTCGTAATAGTAATTGCAGACGCGGGTGGAAATCGTGAAACCCGGCGGCACCGGCAGCTTGAGCGAGGCCATCTCGGCCAGGTTCGCGCCCTTGCCACCCAACAGATCGCGCATCTCCGAGCGCCCCTCGGACACGCCCGCGCCAAAAAAATAAATTTCAGGATGAACCCGCGCCATCGCACTCAATCTCCCCGCACCGGTCTGCCGCCGGCATGATTGCTTGATTATAATCGTGCGTGCGCACGCCGCACGTCATTCAGTTCGGATCAGGTGACGTGCCGCACTCGCTACGCCTCGCGATACCATCCGATCCGTTCGACCAACGTCGCCACCAGCGTGCCGATCGGCATCCGCTCCTGTTGCGTGGTATCGCGATCGCGCAGTGTCACCGTGTCATCTTCCATCGTCTGATGGTCGATGGTCACGCCAAACGGCGTGCCGATTTCGTCCTGCCGCCGATAGCGCCGTCCGATCGACCCTGCCTGATCGTAAGCCGTCGTGAAATATCGCGCGAGCGTCTCGCGCACGGCTTGCGCCTTTTCGGGATGGCCGCCCTTGCGCAAGAGCGGGTAGATCGCGACTTTCACCGGCGCCAGCCGCGGATCGAGCCGCAGCACGATGCGCGTCTCGTTCTCGACGACGTCCTCATCGTACGCGTCCAGCATGAACGCGAGCATCGCGCGATCGACGCCCGCCGCCGGCTCGATTACCCACGGCCGATAGCGCGCCTTGGCCTCTTCGTCGAAGTAGGTCAAGTCCTTGCCGCTGAACTTGGCGTGCTGATCGAGATCGAAGCTGCCGCGCCGCGCGATTCCTTCAAGCTCGCCCCACCCGAACGGGTAAAGATATTCGACGTCGGTGGTGCCGCGCGAATAATGCGACAACTCGTCCTGCGCATGCGGCCGCAACCGCAGCCGATCGCTCGCGATACCGTACCGCACATACCAGTTGAAGCGCTCGCTCGACCCAGTAATCGAACCAGCGCTGCTCCTCGATCGGCGTCGGGCTTGACGAAGAATTCCATCTCCATCTGCTCGAACTCGCGGGTGCGAAAAATGAAATTGCCCGGCGTGATCTCGTTGCGAAACGACTTGCCGGTCTGCGCGATGCCGAACGGCAGCTTCACGCGCTGCGTATCGATCACGTTGGCGAAGTTGGCGAAAATCCCCTGCGCCGTCTCGGGCCGCAGATAAACCGTGTTGGCGGTGTCCTCGAGCGGTCCCATGAAGGTCTTGAACATCAGGTTGAACTGACGCGCCTCGGTCAGTTCGCCGCCGCACTCGGGACAGCGATCGCCCTTGACATGGTCGGCGCGAAAGCGCTGCTTGCAGTTCTTGCAGTCCACCAGCGGGTCGGTGAAGTTCTGCAGATGGCCCGAGGCTTCCCACGTCCGCGGATGTTGCAGGATGGCGCTATCGAGCCCGAGCACGTCGGTGCGCCGCTGCACCATCTCGCGCCACCAGGCCTCCTTGACGTTGCGCTTCAGTTCGACGCCGAGCGGACCGTAATCGAAAGTCGAACCGAGACCGCCGTAGATGTCGCTGGTCGGAAAAACCAGGCCGCGCCGCTTGCACAGATTGACCAGCTTCTCCATCGTGACCGCGCGTGCTGGTGCGGCTTGCGACGTCGGGAGCATTTTCAACGGACAAAGAGATTCCTCCTCGGAACTCGGGCGCGACGGCCGCGCACGGCGACTCGTGGCACTAACCAAGCCGGATAATTTCGGCGGTAACGCGGCCGCCAACTGCGATTTCCAGAATTGCCACGGTGCCGGGAACGTCGACCAGATTGCGCGGCAATGTCGCGCTGCCCGGATTCACCACCAGGGTCGAGCCAAAGCGCGTGATGCCTTCGAGATGGCTATGGCCCATCACCAGCACGTCGACGATGCCGCCGAAATGCCGATGCATCGCATTCTGCGAAAACCTCGTCCGAGGTCTCATCGGGCGTCGGCAGCGCGTGCGCCAGGCCGACCCGCACTCCCTCGATCTCCAGCAGATGAGCCGCTGCGCACCCGTTCGTCCGGCTCGAGCGTGAAGCGATGGCCGTCGAGGCCCTCATCGCCATTGCCGAATGCCGCGATCACCGGGGCGATTTGTGCCAATTCGTCGAGCACGCGGTTCACATAAACGTCGCCCGCATGCATCACCAGATCGACGCCGCGCAAAAGCGTCGAAGACCGGCCGCCGGCAGATGCTCGCAGGCCTCGGGTATGTGGGTGTCCGAGATCAGTCCGATTCGCATGACGATGGCATCCGGACTTTCCCGGATAAGAGCATAGAAAGTATCATGCGCCGTGGGCTGCGGCAATTTGGCCTTTCCCCGGCGCCTGGCGGTGTAACGTCGCTTGCGCAAGTCCCCACGGGACCGTAGAGAGCGAACAACTGGGACCCCACTGGGGCGGAACTTGAGACTACTCAGGGAGATATAATCGTGAGAGGCAGAAACGTAATCCTCGGAGCCGTGATCGCAATCGCCGTGCTGGCGCTAGCCGGATGCGGTCATAAGCTGGTCGCGCACGGCGGCGATACCACCGTCCCGGTCTTCCCCGACAAGGCCTCATTCGAACGCTTGAAGAATCTGCAGAGCCAAGGCGGACCGGCCGGTATGATCGGAGGCCTTGGCGCGAGCCTGGTCGCGAAGAAGGTCGATAACGGCACCCCGATAAAGATCGTGACCAGCGACGAGGACGGATACCAGATCGAAGTGCTCGACGGCGCGAGCAAGGGCTTGCAGGGTTACGTTTCGAAGGACAGCGTCGATTGACGCACGGCGTGCACCGCAAAAAATTGACGTCCTACACCCAAAAAAATCGGCGAGCCCCGTGCGGGAGCCCGCCGACTCGGACTTCCAGACCTCCGGGGGGGAGGTGGGTCTGGATTCGAGCTTCGCCGCCATCACGCCGTAAAGGCGCGACGGCCTATCGTTACACCGGGGGCGGGCGCATCAGGTGGGGACGGAGTCCGCCAGCCGGCTGCCCATTCGCGCTCATCAGCGCGCGCATCTGCTGATGCAGGTTCTCAAACTGCTGATGAAACTGCGCGACCTTCTGCAATTGCGCCGGCGTCAGAATCGACCGCACCTGTAACGCCACGATTGAGCTCGTTTTGCAGCATTTGCTGCTGCGCCTGAGCGATCTGCTGGGTTTGCGTAGAGAGATCAGCTGCCGTCAGCGTGCCGGTGGAAAACAACTTTGCCGCCATCTGTTCGCGCGCCGTACGCATCTGCTGAAATTGACTGTGCAACGCGGTGCGATTGTCCTCGATGATTTTCTTGACCTGGGCCTGTTGATCCGCGGTCAGGTTGGCGGCGCGCAAAAAGATCGGCAACGGACCCATTCCCATCATTCCGCCGTGGCGCATCATCCCGCCATGTCCTACCATTCCGCACTCGCCCATGCCGCCATGATGATGCATCTGTGCGCGCACCAGCCGTGGCACAAAAATCAATACCACCAATGCTGCCACCGCGACTAGTTATGCCTACAGTACGTTTCATCGAATTGCCTCCGACCTTTATACTCGGCTATCCTTGGTCCGCGGATGAGGAGCAGATGGTGCCGTCATCTTCGGGTACGCAGAAAAGCATGTCATCGTTCGCGTTCGCATCTGCCGCCGACAGCGAATCGCCGTACGCGAGACCTGCGAGTGGATCGTTGGTCAGGGCTTCGGCGTTATGGAGCGCACCTGGCGACCACGCTGCGGTGGTGTCGTTGGCGGAGACGTCCCGGCCTCGCGCCGCAGATCGATTGATCGCAGCTATCTCATTGGCGGAGGTTGGCGTTCATTCGCTGCTTGCGCGAGCTGGTTGGACGCGGGGCCGGACGCCAGCCGAGCGTCAGCAGCAGTGCAAAGGCGGCCGCACCGCCCAAGGCCGTCGCCCCGGTAAAGATTGCTGCGAGGCGAAAGCCGTCGCAAACCGCCGCAGAGAAGTTTCAGCCACCCGTTTACGGCTGATCAGATTATCGGCGGCGTGCGTCAGAGCGCTCGTAATCATACCCGCATCACGCGCGGCCTCTTCGTAGCGCGCAGCACATCGTGAACACTCCTCAGATGTTCCCGATGGTCAGGGTATTCGCCGGCATCCGCGACCACCAGATGCAGCAATTCGTCTGTCTTCCAGACAAGGCTTCATTGATGACTCCGCAGGGCCTCGCGCAAACGGCGCAGGGCCCGAAAAAGTTGTAGCTTCACCGCCTGCTCCGAGAGCTTCAGTTCGACCGCGGTCTCGCGCGTTGACCAGCCCTCGACCTGGCGCAGGACGAAGACCTCCTGCTGGCGCGGCGGTCAGCTTCGCGAAAGGCTCGCCACAGCGCCTCGGTTTGCTCGTGACTGATCGCTTCATGCACCGTGTCGCGCGCGGTCAAATCGGTATCGAGCAATTCGCGCCCGTCGCGCTTCCACCATTTCCACCAGCCCGAGCGATGGCGATCGTGGCATGCGTTGATCGCCACACGCGTCAGCCACGCCTTCCAGTCGGCCGGTTCGGGACCGCGTTCGCGTTGTCCGAGCATCTTGAGAAATACTTCCTGCGAGACTTCATCGGCGTCATCCGGATTGCCCAGCAACATTCGGCACAAGCGCACGATCCGCTGCTGATGGCCGCGGAAGAGGGCATCGCACTATCCTGATTTTCCGGCAAAGCGGCCGGTTTGCGCATTGGGATTGCCATCTCAACCATTATGACGCAAGAGCGAGGCGATAGGTTTCATTTCTACCCCTGACGTCCGTGAGGCATTCCCGTGCGACGGATGGACGTGCGCTTAAATGTCAGGTTTCGCGACGGAAAATTGGCGAGTTGCTGGGACGGATTACAGGATTTGCCCGGTTGGTGCGCCCGCCCCGAGCATCTGCGCGGGGCCGCTCATCGCAAATTCGTAAGGCGTCGAGAATTGGATCGTAAGGCGCTGTTGGAGCCCGAACTGATCCTAGAGTGCGCTAGGGCCTCGCTCACCGGTCCGGATACGCACGACCTCTTCCATCGGCAAAACGAAGATTTTGCCGTCACCGATTCGGCCGGTGCGCGCCGCGCGTTCGATCGTTTCCACCACCTGTGCGGCGGTGTCGTCCGATACGATAATTTCGAGTTTCACCTTCGGAAGAAAGTCAACTA